>NZ_JBBOVH010000007.1:0-1596 GCF_038006465.1 Thermoactinomyces sp. FSL K6-2592 | reverse complement strand
TTTCGAAGTATCCGAAGTAAGTAAAGATCGTTTTACAGGACAGAATTATACAGTTAGAGGGAATATAAAAGATGAGAAAAATACACAAGTATCAGTTATTATGGAACAAGGCGAAATCAGAGATACATATGTAGGTACGTTATGGACGGAAGAATTAAAACCAAAAATGACTACCTTGGCTCAAAAACATTTTGATGTAAGAGAGTTGGAACATATTGTTTTTTCTAATGGAAGAAAAAGAGATAAGTATACCGGTGACATTCCCTCTGTCTTTCATGTATTAGAAAATGGAGGAGATCCTGATTATACATTGGATTTAACATTAAGGGTTTATGAACAAAATGGTCAATATGAACAAGGAGTTAGAAGTTTTTTACAAGAGATTGAGAAATTAGGGTTTAATAATGTGATTATAGAGATCTATGTGTCTGATGATAAATTAAAATCAATAGCTGAGGAAACTAAAGAAAGTGAATACACATTATATCGGTACAATATTGTGATTGATGACATTCAAAAAGTAGATATTGATAGTCTTGATCTGGATCGATACAAAACAGTAATCAAACATTAAACAAAAAGGGATGGGCAGAAAGACATTGGCCCATCCCTGATTTATGGTTGAGTTAATAGGACAGAGAAATTTATATAATGATCTTAGTTATTGTTTGATGAGAAAAAGGGAGTGGAAATGGTTGAGAGGAAAGTGGGGCTTGGTCATTTGTTTGATTGCTTTAACGTTAACGGGTTGTGAGTCAAGTTTAATCAATACATCCTCTGAGGAAAATCAAGAAGCAGAAAAGAAAGCAAAAGAAGTAGCAATTCAGCATATCAAGGATACATATAACAGAGAATTTAAGGTAACAAAGGTGGAGCACACACAAGTACTGGAATCCAGATATGTCATTCGCGGGACTGTTGAGGATGGAAAGGATACACCAGCTACCGTGTATTGGGTGTTACCAGATCAAGTCACTGATAGTTATGTATTAAATTATTGGAATCAGGAGTTAGAACCAAAAATCAAGGAGATTTCAAAGAAGCACTTTGATATAAAGAGAATTGAAAGCATCTCTTATACCAATGGGACATTACCGAATAAATATACCGGAGAGATTCCATCCGTGTATGAAGTTCTGAAAAACGGGGGAGATAAGGATTATTTGTTTAAATGGACTGGGGAAATTTATAAAAACGGAGGGAAGTATGAACAATCAATAAAAAACTTTTTAGAGGAAATCGAAGAAATGAATTTTAATAGGGTACGAGTAACGATTTATGTTTATGATGATCGATTAAAAACATCAACAACAAAAGAAGATGAAGGAAAATACTTATTATACGAATATGTAATTTCAATTGATGATATTCAAAAAGCGGAAATTGATTCAATAAATTTGAATCAATATAAAACTGTATACTGATTTAGATGAATATGGGGATGGGCAGAAAGAAATCGGCCCATCCCTAAATTTATGGCTAATTTAATTTGGGCAGAGGAATTTATATAATGATCTTTAATCATAACAATTGTTTGATGAGAAGAAAGGAGTGGAAAAGGTGAATATCCAAAGAAGCTGGATCGTTTTCATTCTG
>NZ_JBBOVH010000005.1:0-3079 GCF_038006465.1 Thermoactinomyces sp. FSL K6-2592 | reverse complement strand
GCACCTTGAAAATGAGATATGGAAGAAGCAAGACGAGGTTGAAGAAGCTCGTTTGACGAGAATCTTCACACGTCGCTTGTCAAGTTGCAATCACCGGGAGAAGTAATCTCCAAGAGAGCCAGTAGGGTAAGCTACTAAGGGCACACGGTGGATGCCTTGGCGCCAGGAGCCGATGAAGGACGGGACGAACACCGATATGCCCCGGGGAGCTGTAAGTGAGCGTTGATCCGGGGATGTCCGAATGGGGGAACCCGCCAGCTTGAAGAGCTGGCACCGCCATCTGAATCCATAGGATGGACGGGGGCATACCAGGGGAACTGAAACATCTTAGTACCCTGAGGAAGAGAAAGCAAACGCGATTCCCTGAGTAGCGGCGAGCGAAACGGGAACAGCCCAAACCGGTTGGCTTTGCCAACCGGGGTTGTAGGACGTCTCACACGGAGTTACAAAGGTGACGGATAGATGAAGTGGTTCTGGAAAGACCCGCCAAAGAAGGTAACAGCCCTGTAATCGAAATCGGTCACCCTCCGAGACGGATCCTGAGTACCGCGGGACACGTGAAACCCCGTGGGAAGCAGGGAGGACCACCTCCCAAGGCTAAATACTCCCTGGCGACCGATAGTGAACCAGTACCGTGAGGGAAAGGTGAAAAGCACCCCGGGAGGGGAGTGAAAGAGAACCTGAAACCGTGTGCTTACAATCAGTCGGAGTCCTTTTAAAGGGATGACGGCGTGCCTTTTGTAGAATGAACCGGCGAGTGACGGTTACGTGCGAGGTTAAGGTGAGAAGCCGGAGCCGCAGCGAAAGCGAGTCTGAACAGGGCGAATGAGTACGTGGCCGTCGACCCGAAACCGGGTGATCTACCCATGTCCAGGGTGAAGTTCCGGTAACACGGAATGGAGGCCCGAACCTGTTGGTGTTGAAAAACCATAGGATGAGGTGTGGGTAGGGGTGAAATGCCAATCGAACCCGGAGATAGCTGGTTCTCCCCGAAATAGCTTTAGGGCTAGCCTCGGAGAGGAGTCGTGGAGGTAGAGCACTGATTGGGCTAGGGGCCCCCACAGGGTTACCGAACTCAGTTAAACTCCGAATGCCACAGACTCGTCCTCCGGGAGTCAGACTACGAGTGCTAAGATCCGTGGTCGAGAGGGAAACAGCCCAGACCGCCAGCTAAGGTCCCAAAGTAACCGTTAAGTGGCAAAGGATGTGGAGTTGCCCAGACAACCAGGATGTTGGCTTAGAAGCAGCCATCATTCAAAGAGTGCGTAATAGCTCACTGGTCAAGTGACTCTGCGCCGAAAATGTAACGGGGCTAAACGGTTCACCGAAGCTGCGGATGTCCTTCGGACATGGTAGGGGAGCGTTCCAAACAGCAGCGAAGCTGCTTCGTGAGAAGCGGTGGAGCGTTTGGAAGTGAGAATGCCGGTATGAGTAGCGAAAAGAAGGGTGAGAATCCCTTCCACCGAAAGCCTAAGGTTTCCTGAGGAAGGTTCGTCCGCTCAGGGTTAGTCGGGACCTAAGCCGAGGCCGAAAGGCGTAGGCGATGGACAACAGGTTGAGATTCCTGTACCACCTTGTTCCGTTGACGACGGGGGGACGCAGGAGGGTAGAGAATCGCGCGACTGGTTGTGCGCGTCCAAGCAGTGAGGCTGAAGAGACAGGCAAATCCGTCTCTTCTTAAGGCCAGGCTGTGATGGCGAGGGAAGTTTCAGTACCGAAGTTCTTGATCTCACACTGCCAAGAAAAGCCTCTAAGGAGGAACAAGGTGCCCGTACCGCAAACCGACACAGGTAGGCGAGGAGAGAATCCTAAGGTGCTCGGGAGAACTCTCGTTAAGGAACTCGGCAAAATGACCCCGTAACTTCGGGAGAAGGGGTGCCCCGTTAGGGTCTTCGGGCCCGAGGGGGCCGCAGTGAAGAGGCCCAGGCGACTGTTTAGCAAAAACACAGGTCTCTGCAAAGCCGCAAGGCGAAGTATAGGGGCTGACGCCTGCCCGGTGCTGGAAGGTTAAGGGGAAGAGTTAGCTCACGCGAAGCTCTGAACCGAAGCCCCAGTAAACGGCGGCCGTAACTATAACGGTCCTAAGGTAGCGAAATTCCTTGTCGGGTAAGTTCCGACCCGCACGAAAGGCGTAACGATCTGGGCGCTGTCTCAACGAGAGACCCGGTGAAATTGTACTACCAGTGAAGATGCTGGTTACCCGCGACAAGACGGAAAGACCCCGTGGAGCTTTACTGCAGCCTGATATTGAATCCGGGTACGGCTTGTACAGGATAGGTGGGAGTCTGCGAAGCCGGAGCGCCAGCTTCGGTGGAGACGCCGGTGGGATACCACTCTGGCCGTATCGGGGTTCTAACTCGCCGCCGTCATCCGGCGGGAGGACCGTGTCAGGTGGGCAGTTTGACTGGGGCGGTCGCCTCCTAAAAGGTAACGGAGGCGCTCCAAGGTTCCCTCAGCGCGGTTGGAAATCGCGCCCTCAGAGTGCAAAGGCAGAAGGGAGCTTGACTGCGAGACCTACAAGTCGAGCAGGGACGAAAGTCGGACTTAGTGATCCGGTGGTTCCGTGTGGATGGGCCATCGCTCAACGGATAAAAGCTACCCCGGGGATAACAGGCTTATCTCCCCCAAGAGTCCACATCGACGGGGAGGTTTGGCACCTCGATGTCGGCTCATCGCATCCTGGGGCTGAAGTAGGTCCCAAGGGTTGGGCTGTTCGCCCATTAAAGCGGTACGCGAGCTGGGTTCAGAACGTCGTGAGACAGTTCGGTCCCTATCTGTCGCGGGCGCAGGAAATTTGAGAGGAGCTGTCCTTAGTACGAGAGGACCGGGATGGACGCACCTCTGGTGTACCAGTTGTTCCGCCAGGAGCACCGCTGGGTAGCCAAGTGCGGAAGGGATAAGCGCTGAAAGCATCTAAGCGCGAAGCCCCCCTCAAGATGAGATTTCCCATTCCCTTCGTGGAAGTAAGACCCCTTGTAGATGACAAGGTAGATCGGTCCGGGGTGTAAGCACAGCAATGTGTTCAGCTGACGGATACGAATCGGTCGAGGGCTTTCCCTACTTACTTCTCACGGTTGCT
>NZ_JBBOVH010000004.1:0-59148 GCF_038006465.1 Thermoactinomyces sp. FSL K6-2592 | reverse complement strand
ACAAAAAATCAACACTTTTTACAATATAATATTTAATAACCTACTTTTTTTACTAACATACCCAAAAGAGAGTTGTGTTGCTTTATTGTAAAGAATAGAGAGGGATTTTAACTAGTCCAGACAAACGCCTGCGATATTCTGAACATTATTTTGTCACGGGCAGCCCGATTCCTAGCTGAGACTAGGAAGGACATCCAAAGGCTAACCACTCTCGTATTATTGGATTCACTTGGGAACTCCCGCCCAAGGGTCCTTTATATTTCTCTAAAGTTTTTAGGGGATGATTAATAAAAGGGGACGGGGAGACGTCCACACTTGTGGCGTCTCCCCTTGGTTGCGCTGGATCCGAAGGGGAAGGGAATGTCAAGGGCGGCTTGCCCTGGCCGAAGTCATGAGGCCAAGGCAAGCTGGCAAAGCGGACCCTTGACATGAACCGGACCCAGAGGATACTTATGATAAAATAAGGTTGATCCGGCTTCATTTGCATAAAAAAAGACCCCTGGGAACTAGAGGGTCTTTTACTTAGCAGATAATGGGCCAATAAGACAGGCAAGAGAAGTCGAGAAGTCTCCTGCCTGTTGAGGAGTATGGAAAAAGGGATGAAAATCCCCCGTCTAACATCAGTATAACATGTTTCAGCGCGGACCATTTTTGACAAATAGATGATAAAAAACAAGAAACCCCGGAAAACCGGGGGTTCTTGTTTTGGCTTCTACGAAAAGAGTTTTACAAAGACAATCATATAACATCATCGGCAACTCATCAAGCTCGACAAAAATTTTAAAAATCATAAGAATTATATGCTTTTTGATTATAAAAACCAGATAATTATAATAAGAGTATGATATTTACATTACATAATCAGGGAGAGGATAAAAATGAAAAAGCAATGATTGCTGTTTCATCTCTAGCTCTAGCAGGGGCCTTAACCGGATGCACAATCAACGTAGGTCAAATATAATAGGCACATATAAAAAATCTAATAGGAGGAAGAAATGTGAAGAGCTTCAAAAATGTTATCCGTTTATTTAGTTTCGTTTTTCTTTTGATCTTTACAAGCGCATGTTCTATCAACTTCAACGCGGACAGCGCAAATCAACAAAACGCACAACAGCCACCTGCTGAGCAGCTAAGCGCTCAAGACGTATTGAAAAAGTCGCTTGAAGAGATGCAAAAACTGAAGGGCTATAAATGGCAAGTTACAGCGAATCAGAACATCAAAGCTTCGGAACCGGGAATAGGCGCTACCACGACGATCAATGCCGGGATCGACTATCTTGACGAAATGAATTTTCGTTCAGACATGCAAATATCAACTGAATTTTCTCAAGATCAATCCCGGGAAAACCTTAGCTGGGAGATCATCGCCAAAGATAACACTGTATATATCCGGGATGGAGTTAATAATAAATGGGCAAAAGCAAAAATGACCCCGGAGATGGTCGAACACTTCATAGGGCTTGATCAAGAGTACAGTAACCCTGACTTCATCTTAAAACAAGTAATCACAGACGCAAATGCCGTAAACATGACCGAACAAAACGACTCTTACGTTGTAGAGCTGACTTTGAACGATCCAAACAAAATCAAGCCATATATGGAGTATGCTTTGCGAAACTGGCAAAAAGATGCGGATGTGAAACACGATCAAATTCAGTTCAATTCGTTCAAACTGACTTTACATATCAGTAAAGCTGATCATAAACTCAACAAAGTCGAACAAAATGTACAAGTTCATGTTCCATTAAATATAGACCCGAATGCGAGCATTGACTTCGACCAAAAGATGAATTTTGACTTCCGAGGAGAGGTAACAAGCATTACCGTTCCGTCAGATGCTCAATCTGCTCCAGAGGTGGATTTGAATTCAAGTGACAGCAGAACTTACAAACCGGGATCAATTTTCAAAGGAATCGAAGGCGGAATTGATCCCAATTTTGGATCGGATTCGTCCAATTCATCCGGTTCCGATAAGGAGCCATTTGTAGACCCGTCGTTTGGATCCTATTAAACCAAAGCCTCACACGTGTTTTCATGCGTGTGAGGTTTTTTATTTGCTCGTTTCACCAAAATATATTTTCTGATTATCGAACAAACTTCTTGAAGTTTCATGAAGTTTCAGGTAGTATATTATCAGGAGGTGATCAAAAATGAATAATTATGGGATTGAATGGAACTTGAGATATTTCAAAAACAATCCCAAAGATAAACTAGAATACGTTAAAAGGACAATCAATTCTTTGAAAGATAACATCAAACTTTATCACAAAGAAATAGATGAAGCACTCAAACATCCTCGAGAAGACGATTATCTCATCACAGTTCAATACTATGAGGATTTAATTTCCTCGAACGAAGAAGATCTAAAATATTTATATAAAATCTTAGCCCAACTAGCCCAACTGGAGGGAAAGAAATGAAGTATACGATCAGGCTTTCCCTCCTGATCGGAGGGCTGTGGATAATGGCCCGGAACGAGGGCTTTTTTCAGACCTTGATGGAATTTTGTCTGTCCATCTCGGTCAATGTAATAATGATTTTGTTAAGTGTTTTAATCACTTACTTTTTATTTTGCTTTCAAAACCTTTTGATGAAAAGTTTTGAAAGCAAAAAAATTCCTTCTTTCAAAGAAATAAACATTAAAAACGAACTGGTTGAAATGAAAGAAGGGATCAAAAGCATGGGAATTGAAAAGCCCCATGCAAATGGAGTAAAAGAATATATCCATCAGTTAAAATCGCTAAGATACAAGCGAATATTCTGGTGGATATATGCTCGCCTCATGGTGATCGCAATCTTTATTGCCATCTTGGGATTCTCTATGAGCCTGATTTTTCTAGCATTGCTTTTCTCCATATTTGGGGGAAAGTTAATGCAGTATCTAAAATTTGTCATGGATGGATTAAAAAGCTTTGTCGCTTGGCTATTTCGTTTTGGCCGGGCGACCTAGAAAAAGAGTCTGGCGTGAAAAACCAGACTCTTTCTTTTTATCACCAATATTTTTTTAGAAACTTCCACGTAGACAGGAGGAATTTTTTAGGGATTTGAACGTGGTGATCATGAAGTTCGATCAAGTCATAATCCCCTTCAAAGGTATCCTTTTGATCCTGCTTTTCGAAGTTCAACCCATGCACAAAGAAAAAAGAGATGGAATGAGTTGAATTGACGATTTCTTGGGCCAGGAGCATATTCCTGGTCCCTTCCTTGATGTTTATTAAATGATGAGGAGTGATGATTTTCACTACCAATTTCCCTTCGATGAAAAACCAACTTTCTGTCACGTCATCCAAGTAAAAGTAGATAGACGTGACAGGATCTGACGATTGAAAAGTAGATGGTTTCGATGGAATGATGTGACGACGGTATACTTCCTTTAGCTGTTTTGGAGTCAAATCAGGTTGTTCTAATGGAGCGAAATCCGTATAGTACAAAAGCTTTGTTAGCTTAGGATTCTCGAGAAAAGTGTCAATGAGCTTAATATGCCAATCGGAAATATCTTTATAGTTTTCCCGATTCAACCGCCATTGGATCCAGTTAAGCATAAGTCTTCCTCATCCTTTCGATTACTTTTTTCAATTCGCCGGGATAGTCCGTGATCATGCACACGGACGCATCAATTTTCTTTTCTTCCAATAACCTCGGGACCAAAGGAAACCTTCTCTTTTCCTCGGTCACAAACATCAAGTAGGGAAAAGGATTGGCCGAAATTCGGCTGATATCGGACGTATAGAAGTCATCCCAGAGCTTCACTTCCCGGTAACGATTGAACTTTTTGTTGAGTTTCGGGAATTTCACCTTGCGGTTCACATCATCACTTCCCGTATCAAACTCGATGAAAAAGGAAAATCTTTTTCCTGTTTGATGATCAAAGGCCACGCACAGTGCGTCGGGGCTTAACTGATTGGGATGACCAATCAATGCTTTACACTCCACTTCCCACCACTCTATCTCCAATCCCATCTTCTTAAACAACTCGTTGGTGAGGATCGAAAGGTCACATACACGGGCAATGTGATAGTACCTTGGTGTGATGGATACACTCCCATTGGAATGATAACGTATCCTGCGGGGATAATGCCGCCATCCAACAGCTTGAACCCCCAGCTCACCTAAAGAGACAAAAATGGTCCGCTTGGTTGTACCATCAAGTTGCTGATGATAGAGATGATCCTTTTTATCGATCAGATAAAACTGATGCAAACGGTTGATATGCCGTTGCAACAAAGCTTTGGCCCTTTTCTGACGGCCAAAGTCAGGGTGCCAATACATCAGCTGATCAATAGACATCAGCCGATGTTTGGCCAAAATCGCTAATGTTTGACGGTCCTTGTCCGTCAGACTGATTTGGCTTCTCAGCCAGTCTAAACTCAAATCTCTTTTAGCTACACTCTTACGTCGATAGTAGTTTCGGCGAGTCGTTTTCGTTGCGGTTGACATACAATTTCTCCTTTCTGATGATGAATTCGATATATCTCAGACAACATTTTCTTCCTCTCTTGTTGGACCCACCGACGGGGTCGACCAAACTTATTTTTTGCTTTTCGAAAGTCATTCAGCGTGACTTCTTGATATACCGGAAACCGATATTCCGGTGGTTCCATCAACTTGGCAATAAAGATCCGGTCTTTTTGCCCTGCCGAAACTTTGAACAGAGCACAATACCGAAGTTTGGCCAGTTGGTGATAATCACTGAGATCGTATGGTGAAAACATTCGGCCCAGCTTTTTAAAAATATCGTCTCCACCTTTAAACAAGACGAGATTCGGTGCATTGTCCTCCAGTGAAGATTCGATCGCATGGTTCTGAATTGATGAAAAACCATGCATGGTGATCAAGTATCGGTATCGATACTTCCGCGGTTCCTTGAACAAGGGAACTAGGATATTCACCACACTCCGGTGATTCATGATCTGGTGGATCTCATCGACTACTACCAGAACCGGATTTCGTTTCTCTTCCTCAATCGAATCCCGGAGTTTCATAAGCTTCCAGAGTTTTACAAAGTAATGCGCAAACAGATAGTTATATGTGAGCTCCGGCATCGAACTCGGAATGTGAACCAATACCAGATAAGGACCCTCTTTATCCCCATTGGTCCACTTCCAAAAGTCTATCTCGGGATGCTTTTTTTGTCCGATGCAATCTAAAAGAGCTGTTTGCAATTTGATTTTTGCGAATCGATTTTCAATTGTCCGCAGAGTGGCTCCGCTTTTTTCTTGTAAGTCGTTTTCAAACTCAATCAACTCCGTTTTGACTTCGATATGATCGTCATCAATCATATTGAAGATCTTTTTTCGATAAGACGGATCTCTCAGGATCCGAACGGCATCCAAGATATTCCCCTCTCCGGCCAGGAGCGAGGCATGAAACGCATTGATGAGGTATCTTTCGATTGAGTTTGTGCTGGATGTATCCTTGATTGAGTCTAACAGGATCTGTGTTTCAATCTCGGCAATCTCGCTCTCATAACCCGAAATGTTTAACGTGCGTTTATTCAGTTCCAGCAAATCGTGAAAATTCACTGGAATTGGATGATCAAAATCGGCGTGGTTCAAGATAATCACCCGGTCTTGGAGCCAATCCGGGATATGAGAGAGAATCTTAGCAAAGATTTTCCCGTCTGCTACATCGAAGGCAACAACGGATTTAGCATGTTTTCTCCATTCCTCCCGGTTTTTGGCCCGTACACAGAAAGTCTCCAAAATCTGATTGACAAGAAAGGTAGACTTTCCGCCTCCCATTCCCCCGGTCAGTAAGGTGACCTTCACCCAGTCATCCCAATCATTAGGGGTTTTCGGCCGGGGAATGGAAATCAGTTCCTCGGTATCTATCCGGCGCGCAAACGGGAGGGATCCCAGCTCATTTGTTAGCATCAGAGATGGAATTTCTGTTTTGGATTTCCGCTCATGATACACCCCTTTTTCAAGAGGAGAAGGAATCCACAGAATTGGAAGAAGCTCTTTCCGGTACAAACAAAGAGAAGGACTATTTGCTAAATCGGTTTGAAGTTCCTTTACAAGAAGCTTTGTATCTCCTTGTAACATTTCGGCCCATTCTTCCAGGGCTTGACGGAACTGATGTTTTTTCTCTGATCTTGAAGTCCGAAGAAAAAACATCACTTTTACTGAAGCAAATGTTTGTGCTCTGGACTTCCTTCGCGTGAAAACCGGAAGTCCAGAATCCTGAGGTATTTCTTCCGGTTGAATCTCAATTATTTGCTCCTTTTCTTTTTTTTGAAAAAAACTTTCCTTGATGCTTTTATATCCCTCTTGAATCGAGCGAATCTTTTTCAAAATAGATTCTTTTTCTTGATCTGTGGTTAAGTTCTCCCATAACCACTGACTCGTTTTTTTCATCCCTTCTTTTAAGGACCGCTTCTGCTTCTGTTTAGGTACATCTTCTACTTTCTTTTCTTCTTCTTGTGAAGAAGAAAAGGGATGATCAAAGGTTCTCTCTATAGACAAACGATATAAAAGTTGTTCCTCTGGCCCAATCAACTGAAATAAATTTCGAAGATGATCGGGAAAAAGCTCGAGATTGAGTGCATTGTAGTCTTCTGATTCGATGGTGAATACATGGACCTCACCCTCGAAAAAACTTACATCATTCGACTCTATTTCTTTGATCCTGCACGCTCCAAGATCTTTCAAAAAAACTCTTTGGAGTTGCTCTTTAGAAACTTCACCATCAACAAAGATTTTTATCTTCCCCTCTCTTTTCATCACCTGATAACTCAATCCAGATGATGAAGAAAAAGCTGTTTTGATAAACTCCAATCCATTCTCCAATCCATCTTTTTGTTGGTCATCACTGTCTGACAGAATCGGAATCACTTGAAACATAAAAACCCCTCCTTTGAAAAGAAAGACTAACCGTTTTTTTGGTTAGCCTTCATTGGAATTTTTTATTTTTCATTACGAAATATATGACAAAAGGTACCGCAATTAAGATCCATTTAATGACTGTGATTAACATGAAAATCACCTCTAATAAATTGTTTCACTTCTTGTCTTTCTTTTGGGGACATGAACGTTAAAACTCCCCCGGAAAGCACCCCTAAGATCAGGATAGTGATTCCATAACATCCCAACCTTAGGAAGAATCTTCTGATTCCACCTCTCATCCCTTCAATGAGAAGGTGGATCAAACAAATAACAGAAAAAAGAAAAAGAGTTAAAACTAAAACTATATACAAAAATGACATTTTCTTTTCTCATCCTCCTTCAGCTCAAGGAGCTGATGATCGGATTGACGATCTTGTTCATCAACCCGATGACCGCCGGGCCGGCCTTCTGTCCAATGTTAAAGACCGCTTCATAAATGGCCACCTCAGACAGAATGCCAATAGTAAAAATAATGATAAAAGTGTCACGCGCAGATATCAGAAGTCCTTTGGGGTTACTCATGTAATCTTTGATCCCCCAAAGGAATCTAAATACTATGATCATTATGACAATAGTGGCCACAAGTCCGATTAATGGGCTTGCGGCCTTTATTAAGTTAAAAGCCACTCAAATCACTTCCTTTCATGAAGTTTCATGAACATTGTAACAAAAACTTCATGAAGGTTCAAGAAGTTTTTTTCATACTTACGGAAACTTCCGGAAAGTGTTATGATAAAACCGATATCAGTAAAAGGGAGGTTTTTAGATGACAAAAAGAAAATACGGATTAAAATACCGAAAAAAAATCTCGTCCACGATGGACCAAAATCTATATAATGCTATCTATGAAATAAGCCAAGAGTTTGATCGGCCCGTCTCCAGGCTTTTTGATGAAATGGCCGAGCTTTTACTGAAAAAGTACAATAAACCAATACCGAAGAGAAAAAAAGATGAGATTAAACAACAATGAAATAAAAGACGGAGGGGAAAGTATTAAAAAGAAAAAGACAGCGGTTCCTTTTCCGCTGCCTGTAAAAAAAATCACGTCCCTGGCGGATCGCCAACATATACGTTTCTGTTTTTGTTTTTCAACATACTTTCACCTCCTTCTAAGGTTATATGTGCTCGAAAGTAGTCTTGCGCAACATTTAAAAACTTCGGATCTTTTGCCAAAGCCAACGCCTTCCCTAATGATAGCAAAAGATCAATCATTTTTTCCTTAATTTCATATTTTTTTGCGGTGTTTACCGCATCTTGCAGAACGAGAATAGCTTGCTCCAAGTTTCCCTCTTCGAAGAAAACCCTCCCTAATCCTTCCAGCCCATCTAACTCTTGATACTTATCGTTATGCTTTTTGGCATAACGGACCGCTTCTTGGAATTCTTTCAAAGAACGTTGATGTTGGTGCTGTTTGAAATACAAATTCCCCAGCTGATTGTGCGCATACGATAACAGATGTTGTTGGGAGATCAGATCTTTAAGAGACAAAGCTGCATGAAAACAAATCTCTGCACGTCGAAACTCGTTCTCATGAACGTAAATCCCACCTAATGTAGTCCAGAGTTCAAAAGAACGATCATATGCACCGTTCACACGAGCCAGCTCAATCCCCCGCAATGCCACTTCGACCGACTTTGGATAAGGTGTCAGCCGAGCTTTCATTTCATAAGCATTCAGCGTTGCTTCGTGAGTGGATCCAATCAACATCGGCATCCATTCTCGGTGTTCCCACTGATGCAAAACCTTTTGTGCTTCCCCGACTTCCTTTCTCTTTTCGTGATAAATGATCAAGCTGATCATCGCCTGATCATACACATACTGCCGCTCTCCATCGGGGTCAAAAGAAGCAATTGCTTCTTTTGCACAATCAATTGCCGTCTGCAAACGGTTTTCATAGTACTCAATGACAGACAGTTCTTGAAAGCATGCACTGATCAGATTGGTTTTTTTGAGTCGAAACTGATCGGAAAGCTGAATGGCCCTATAAAAACAATCATACGCTTTTTGGAGTTTCCCCTGATACCTCAACGCCTTCCCTTTCAAATACTGCACTGTTGCCTCAAAGTGATCATTTTGAGCCAGCGGGAACTGTTGCAACTCTTTGAGTCCAGCCACCGGATCAACGAGTTGTATGTAGTTCTCGATTGCAATCATCTGCAGATATTTTTCTTGAATCCCTTCTTTCTCTAACCGTTTAAAACGATCCAATTCCTCGGGAGCGATCCCCAATTTTTTTGCATAGTAAACAATCTTATTCTGACTGACTCTCTGATTTCCCGATTCAATATGGGAAATCACTGTCTGAGATAGCTGATTATCAACAAAATCTTCCTGTCTTTTTTTCAACTGCTTTCTTCTTCGTTTCAGAAAAGTTCCTAGACTTTTCCGATCCAAAAGTTTTCTCTGCAAGATCGACGCCTCCCAAAATAATTTTTGAACTTTTTAAGTCCAAAACGGGATATTAACTCATTTATTCCCAATATTTTTGCTGGTTTTTGTTCTTACTTAAGATATATTTAGCATATTGTTTTGATAAATAGCGATATTCATATTATCACGTTGAATTTACTGAAAATATTTATTATTTGATCTATTTATGATCTTATTATAAGTTATAAGTGTCCCAACGACAAATCAATATTTGGCAATATTATCGGAGGACGTGACGATGTCAGTAGTACAAGTAGTTCTCCATCTCCGAGATAGAGATGGAGAGATCAAAATCCCTCTTCGCTTTGTGGAAGTCACAAAAGACGAGCAAGATGAGCATGTTCAACAAATCAAAGGGTGGTCTTACGACATCTTCTCATCACCAATTTCTTCATATCCTTCTTACACTTAACACTTAAAGCCCACTTGGGCTATTTTTTTTGTGTTGGTATGAGGGTTGTTGTTATTTTTGACAACCAGCTGAATTCGCCGATTTCGTGTGTATCAAAAATGATACACATAAGAATTTGAGGTGGTTTCCTTTTTTGACAACTAACAAAAAATGAGCTCTTATGCCCGGTAATCGCATAAGAGCTCAAATCTCCAAAAAAGGAGAGGATTATCTGAAGTATACTCCATCCCAGATGCTCTAGCAAATGTATGAAATGTATGAAATTTATTTCTTTCGGATGATAATCGTTTCAACATCCAAATCCATCGAATCAATATCCTTTTGTAATTCCCCATACTCTCCTTTTTCTTCTCGTTTTGGAACTGGAATGGTCCATGTATATCCTTTCTTCTCTACAAAACATTTTTCAATAGCAGAAGAGTTATCTTCATAGTCCAATTGATGAATGGGCACTTTGATTGTAGAGATACCAAGTCGTCGTACTACATATTCAAAACAGGTAAGAAGAGCTGTTCCTATTCCTTTTCCTTTAAATCGACCAATGTTCATGTAGTCTAACTCAATCACCGAATCTCCTTTTTTAAATTCTTTTGTTTCTAATGCCCGTCTTGAATGCAAACGCCCATCATATGTAAAATAACCAAAAATCTTTTCATCATCGTAATAAAACTTTTTATGGATGATGATAATCCCATATCGTTGACCTTGTTGATCATAATTATCAACGAACACATATTGATCATATTTATAGTCTGGTGCATATTCAGGAATCACAAAACCTTCCGCCTTTTCAACATTCCATCTCGACAAAGTATCAAGATCCGGCTGAGTATTGTATGCATTTAGTTGATGAAACACTCGCCGGATCCTTCGGGACTGTTCATCTTGTTGCTCAACAGCTTGCTTAATAATCTCTTCTAAGTTCTCAATCAGTGACAAATGCTGCTCGAAACTGGCAACTTTTACTTTTCCTTCAGTATCATCAGAAACCAACCGGGTAATAGTGCCTCCCGGCTCACCAATAAAATGATAATGTTCCCCATCAACCTCTACAACCAATTGTTTTACATGAGGATAACTCGGACTTGGTCGATGAACTTTGATCATGCCAAGGCCTTTTATATCAATAGAGACATACGGAGAAATGTTTTCCTCCAGGAGTTCAGCAATCTCCTGAACTTGCTTAATGACTTCCTGCTTTGCTTTCTCAAGTTCACCTTGCGCTTCTTGAAGTGAATGAAGAAAGAAATCTTTGCTATTTTTCTGTTGCTTGATTTGCCATTCTCTCTTTTGTTCTTCTCTTTTATATGCAATCCAACTTTCCAAAATATCTAACAGCTTACTCACGATATACCCACTCCTTTGAATATGCTCCCGCTTCTTCAAGATTCATAGCATGCTCCAAGAGTTCGTTAACGGTGTTATATCTTCGATTAAAGTACTTCAGACGATTGATTCGAAATGCTTTCATAACATCAACCAGATTTTCTAAAAGGATGATGTAATCTTCCACCGTTGCTGGCTGATACTTTTTATGAGTATAAACAAGCTTTAAAGGAAATCCAGTAGAATAATAAAAAACCCTTAGAATTTCCCCTTTTTTATCAACCACAGCTAGTACTTCTTCGACTCTTGATTTTTCGTAGCGTTCTTTTGTCATATATGGCGGTTCAATAGGAGGAACATTTTCTTTCTGTATACCAACCACTTCAATGGTGAAAGCTCCCGGAATCTCATATCGTGTTCCTTGTCCGGCATCAGTAAGTTGACAAGCGATATAATAACCAATCTCCACCAAAAAACTAGAATAAAACTCATGTTTTAATGTTGACTCACGTAATCGTCTTTCGATAACCGGTATCTTCATTGATTCTAACGGATAAGAAAACAATGTCTCCCACCTTCCTTTAAAGAAAATTATAATATACACATTTGTTTTGCGTTATAATAAAAACAACTTCGCATAACCTAAGCCAGGACAACGGAGTGTTGTCCTGGCTTTTCTTTGTGAAAAAAGATCAATTTTCACTTTTACTTTTGGGTGGTAAAACATCTAAATAAACTCGAATGTATTCAGAATTCCGATTCTGATAGGGAGGAGAAGTTTGAAGTACACGGAAAGATTGATCCAATAACTTCTTGGCATCATACACTTCTTCAGGTTTACCCATCAGCCTGATTTTTAACATGAATTATCGACCTCCTTGAAGAAGATTTACTAACTGTTGTTTTCGCTCCTCATCTTTGATGGATTGGATCTTTGTTGAAGCTTTATTTTTCTGATCATGCTGTATGTAAAACTGCACAATCACTTGTTGATCTTCCACAGACAACTTCTCAAACTCAACTTGATCAAAAAGCTGTATTGCTTTTTCCGTGTTTCCAGCCGTTGCAGCCTTCAGTCCGTTTAAATAACTCAACGACATGTCCGGACCTGAATGATTGCCCATCCCCATCAAAGGAATCGCAACAAGCAGGGCTAACACAAATACGGCTCCTCCGAGAAGAACCCATTTCCTTTCTTTGACACGGTTCAACAAGGATAAAGATTGTTTTTGATGTTCTCGATGAGCACTTTCTTCTTTTGAAAACAACTCCAATTCTTCTACAAAGAAGGCCTCCTCAATATCTGAAAAAGATTTAGCTTTAGTCAGTCGTTTAACAAACTCTTTATACTCGCTAAGTGCTGTTTTGTTTGCAACTTTATTTCCGTTTAAGAGCAACTCGTCATAGTGAGCAGTTGAAAAGATCATCAAAATCAACCGCTTTACTTGCTCTAAGATCGGTTCCTCATGATATCCCTCCGGAACAGGCATGTGATTTCGAATCCCCCGGTATAACACCCAAACATTTGCGTTGTTTTCAGAAATTGAAACTAAGAAGTTTGCGGGCCGAAAAAACGTCGTTAATTCTTCTTTATGATGCTCAAAATACTCTCCAATCTGAACCAACTTTCGCCCGATACCAAGCCGCGCCCAAGCCGATAACGGCTTGGCTCGAACTTGGTCAAACAAAATATGTTCACCTTTGATATCAAAGTTCATCACCAAGTGATTTCCTTCAAGTTGATACCGAAAAGAAAGCCCGATATCAGCGAGGTTTTTGATCTTTTTTTCAATCTCTTCCTCTGTGATGTTTACGTTTTTGACTTCCACAGCGACATCATCTTTTTCATAGATTAACGAGTGATATTGATCGATAGAGATCTTTTTCATGCGATCACTCCTTCTCCTTCGCTTAGCTTCTCAATTGGCTTTATGTCATCAAAGAACTTCATACTCTCCAATTCTCTGACTAGTTCTCCAATTGATTCAATCTCTTTGTCAATCTCTTCATCAAGAAAATCGTCTGAATCGCTGAGCTGATCATCAAAAGCTTCCTCTTCATGTTCTTCTTTTTGTGGAGTAGAAGAGATAAAGTCAAAGCGACTGGTTTTGTTCGACTCGTTCAAGATCCCTTTGAAAAACTTAAACTGATAAATTTTTCGCAATCGGATCGGATTGAGCCCGGTCACCAGCAAAATCGCTTGTTCCCGGTCCATCCTCATCAGTTCGTCCGGAGTAAAGAGGTTGCGGGCCGCATATTGTTCAGAGTTTGATGTACTTCCTGAGCCCCAATTCCCGTGGTTCTTCGATACAGACGATGAAGATGTCTGGATCGTGGTTTTTCCAATAAGCTCGGAAAAGTACTCCGCGGTCAGCTTGTCGTTTACTCCGAGTAAATAACGTAGAGAACAGTTGGCAAGGATCGCTTCAGCCTTTTCTTTATTGTACTTGTCAATCAACTGACCAAAAGACTGAACAATCGTGCTACAACTGATCCCATACGACCGACAAGTGGCCAAAATCTCCTCATACCCCGGAATGCGTCCCAGGTTTGGAAACTCATCCAAGAACAAGTTTACCGGAACCGGTAAACGGTTGAAGTTGTGATCCGCCACATCATACAACCGCTGAAACAACTGATTAAAAAACGTACTAATCAGCGGCTCCCAGGTCGGATCCGCGACCGGGAGGATAACATACAAGCAAATCTTCTTTTTACCGATGTCATCAAAGTGAAAATCGTTGGTTTGGGTGAACCAACGGACATCCGTACTATCAAACTTACTCAAGGTAATCCCCAGAGAAATAAAGATGGATGCCCGCGTTTTATCTTGAGCCATCCGAACAATCTCATATGCCCGGTACGCTGGATGATCCGGATCTAGTCGATCAAAAAACGCGTCCATTTTCTCCGGGGTTTCTCCATGGCGCGTCAAAATTTCTTTCACCTTTGCCATGGTTGGATCATCTGGACACTCGTACTTGACATAGAGAAGTAGCGTCTTGAGCAAAGCCACTTCAGCCCGCGTCCAGAAGTCCATCTCGGACTTGTTTCCCTGCTGAGAGTTCATGACGACAGTTGTGGCCACTTGCTCTGCGTCAATCTCTTTTTCCAGGTACTCGATCGGATTATACCGATCGGAATAACGCATCTCTTTGAAGTTGACGAGATGCACCTCGTACCCTTGTTGACGTTTGATTTGACTCGAAAGCTCATATAGTTCGCCTTTCGGGTCCGTGACCACAATCGAACGTTCCCGTTCGTGGAGTATGTTCGTCAGAACATACCCTTGTGTCTTAGCAGATCCGGGAGGACCCACCACAAACACGTTTCGGTTTGGAATCTTCGTGTCTTCCGGCAAGATCAAAGGTTGCTCTTTGATACCGTTTTTTAAAAGACCGAAGATGAGACCGTGCGGGTTTTCTAAGTTCTGACTAGGCGACTTGTTCCAAGTTCGTTTGCAAAACTGGACGTTGTCTAAAATCTCTTCCGGTTTGGCTTCATCACTTGTTCCATACGCACCATATCGTGCCGCCTTTTGATAAGTTTCGCCGCGCAATTGACGGAACAAGTAGTAACCCATCCAACCCGCTAAAGCAAGCACCCCAAGTTGTAGTGATCGAAAAATAGGATGTTGCATCGCCTCTTGGAGGACTTCAAAGGGATGATTGAAGATAACCTTGAACACTTTCCACAGCTCAGGAAAGGTTACGATCACCCCGGCCAAAAGAAGCTCTATGAGGCAAACTCCCAACAAGGTTAAAAGCACCGTCCCGATCACAGGCCGCATATTCAGTTTTGAATGTCCCACTTATCTATCACCTCAGTAAATCTCTACTTTTTTTCAATCATACCACGAGGTATGAAAAACAAATACTTAACATTTATCGACTCCGCTCCCTTCTAATACGACGCCATTTTTCTTGTTCGATCGCCTGATGGATGTTGTTCTTTTTGTTCTGATCATCAAACAGCAGATCTTCCACACTGCGATGAAGCTGATTGAGAAGTTCCAATCCATCCAAACTGTACTTCTCTTCATTGCCTTTTTTCGGATCAAAAGCGATGATTTCATCCAACCTGATAACTCGATTCTCCACTTCATTCAGCTTGAGAATTTTCTGCACTAGGTCCAGCCTCAACTGCGACAAGTCTTCATGCGGATATTGTTCTTGGATCTCTTGCCTCATCGCTTTTTCCAAAACGTGCATAGACGTTTTCAACTTTTTCATTCGTTCAGCAATCACTTTGCGCTCGTCATCGATTTTCTTCAACTGTGAAGCGGCTTCTTTAGGATCAATCTTCAACCGAGTGATTGCTTCGTTTTCCA
The DNA here is from genome assembly GCF_038006465.1 of Thermoactinomyces sp. FSL K6-2592. Classification (NCBI taxonomy): domain Bacteria; kingdom Bacillati; phylum Bacillota; class Bacilli; order Caryophanales; family Thermoactinomycetaceae; genus Thermoactinomyces; species Thermoactinomyces sp. FSL K6-2592. The sequence goes on along the minus strand of NZ_JBBOVH010000004.1, from coordinate 43,766 downwards.
GCCGATCCAATTTCCGCTTCCAGTTGATCAAGAATCGTTGATCTTTCTGAAGCTTTTCCCACTGTTGGGCAAGCGTGTAGGATTCAGTCGATGTCTTCTTGGCTTTGGCCAAAAAGTTATCGACTTGATCGACTGGCACAGTGTCACCGGTGGACCGGGCCTCTTCCAACAGAAGATAGGCATCCTCCGCTGTCAGATGACGAAGTTGGTCCACTTGAGATCCATAGACCACTTCTAACTCTTCCCAAGTAAAACGCTCTAGGATCCCAATGGCTTGATCGACTTTTTCCATTCCTTCCGCAAGGAAGGTTTTTTGTTTCGGAATGCGCTCAAGTTCTGCTTTCAGCCGCTGGACTTCTTGCATCACTTCATTCCGAAACTCCTCGACAGTAAATCCTTTTCTGGCCAGTTCCAAACGAATCTGATCCCGGTTAGCAGAATCGCTCTTTTGATATGCTTTGAAGAGTTGCTGAGCCTCTTGTAAAGTCTCATAGCTGTTTTTGAGTTTTTCCTCTTTTTTCTTGATCGAAACCGAGAAACGCTCCAAAGACTTTCGGCATTCTATAGCAAGAGGCAAGGTGGCACGATCCTTCATGCGACGCTGAACGAATTGAATAGCTACTTTTTCTTGAGGGGACAGTTTGTTCCACAAACCAATTTGTGATACACCGGCCCGTAATTCAGCTTTTCTTTTTTGAATCTCCTCTTGCAAAGAAATAACATTAGATTCCAAGCGCTTTGTTTTCTCGTTGATCGCTTGGATTTCCTGATTGAGCTGTCCAAGCCGGGTAACCGGGCGATACTCGACACCACGAACTCGGGCCGCTTTTCGTGCTTTTTCTTCTAAAGCATGAGAAGCCGTACCAAGATGTTGTGTCGGGATCTTGTCGATTCCTTGTTCCGCATAGCTTCTATGATCGATCCGTTCTTTGAACCCGGCTTTCTCCAGGGCCCGATTGGCATAGATAGCCCACTGCTTACGCCATTCCACGAGCAATTCCCGGTTATTCCACGCGCGATTTTTTCTTTTAGCAAATCCATCTGAATGGATCTCGCGCATGGTGAACATCACATGAAAGTGAGGGTTGTTGACATCATCCCGGTGAATGGCCACGTCAGCCACCATGCCACAGTCCACAAACTGATCCTGCACAAACGAAAGGACCAATTCAGTTTGTTGTTCTTTAGAGAGTTCTTTAGGTAAAGCTACATTGATTTCACGGGCGAGTTGAGCATCCACCCGTTTTTCTACTTGTTCTACTTGATTCCAAAGTTTTTCACGATCAAAAACCCAATTCGGGGCATCGGAAGGTGCAAGAATATAGGTTTCCGGTTTTACAAAACGTTTCCGGAAGCGGTGTGTTTTGTGATTGCGTTCATCGTACAAGTTCTCACCCGAACGATATGAAGCAGCTGCAATCGCGGATCTGCCATCAGCACGAGAGATGACTTGTACTGAAAAGTGATAGATCGCCATATTCAAGCACCTCCTTTTCATAATTAAGCCCCTGCGGGAAATACAAATTTGAAAAATGGAAAAGCGCGGATGCAGTTGTTCCATTTTTCAAACCAGCAATCTGTGATTGCTCGCACGGACATTGCTATGCAATGTATAAGTGCGCCCTACTCACATATTGCTCGTAGGGATATGATACCATAGGCGCTTCGCTCTGTCTAAAAAAATTGACTTTCTTTCAGGAGGTTTATAGCATTTTCTTGAAAGGGGTGTTTGGAAAAATTGAGTACAAAAAAATTGGAGAAGCTTGAAGAAAAGTTGAAAAAATTGAAGCAGGAAGAGCAAGAGCTCAAACAGCGAAGAAAAGAGATTCGTGCACAGCTAAATAAAGAAAAACGAAAACAGGAAACGAGGTTGAAGATCCAGATCGGAGCTATCTTTATGAAATACTTCGATATCTCCAGTTTGGAAGAAGCTGAATCGGTTGCTCGTCAGTTTGCTGCATATGTTCGGGAACATAAACACTACCAAAAAAATAAAGATGATAAATAATGTTAATGAACGAAGGTTCTATTCAAAATAGATCGAATTCTATTACTAAAAAGGAGGAGGGTTTAGGCTATGTCTAATGAGAAATGGATTGAAGAAATCTATCAAGCACAAAAGGAAGTTTGTGATATCGAACTCGAATATGGAAAAGTTATTGATCAAATCGCCAAAATTGAAGCAGATCTTTTTTTGAGTGGAAATTTGACGGGAAAAACATTGAAGGAGAAAGAAGCGGAAATACTTCAACACACTTACGAGCTTCATGAGAAGAAACGCAACTTGCGCTATCAATTTGGCCTTGCAAAAGCAAGGGTAAAAAGATTGGAAAGATTATATGAGAGTAAGGTAAAAACCGAACCAGAGACAATTTAAGACATTCATGCGATAATAAAATATTTGATAAAAGAAAAACAGTCGATAAAATATCGACTGTTTTTCTATGCAAAAGAGGTAAAAGGTTTTACATATCCCAATATACCTTCTAACTACACCTTCGTCAACTGTCCATCCTCCTCAGAGGATGACGTCTTTTTAACCAATCTGTTTCTTGACCTTGAACAAAAAAATGCATCTTGGGAACTCGTGAATAATCCTTTTTAACCAACTCCCAAATACGTTCCATTTCATCCCGGCGATATTGGTTTGTCGTAACCCAAAGCACAGGATGATTTACTTCTTGTGTTTCTTCATAGTGAGCTATGGCTCTTTGATATCCTTGATATTTTTGTATGAGTTGTCTTGATCTCTCAGTGTTGTTGTCAAATTCCACCCAATACGAAACATTATCTAAAATAAGCAACGCATCGGGCCGAATCATCTGACGTTTTTCCAGCCGAGCCAGTTGCTGATTCTGTTCCCATTCTTTCTTTCGGAGCAGTTCCCAGGCACTTATTAATATATCAGTTGCTTCATAACTTGAATACCATCCAAGGCGCTCTGTTCCAAACGTTTGGATTGTCCGTATCAATATCTTGTTTAAACCGTAGTAATGGTCGATTTGCCCCGACTTTATATCCCAATAACCTTGTTCATTCATTAGGGACCTACAATACTTAACTCCTTTGGGGCCCAACGAATACATCCTAGCCTTGGACCCTCTTTGTTCAGAAACTCGCCTGTGTGGTTTTGCCCATTGTCTTTTTTCTTCCTGAATTTTTTTCTTTAATATTTTGATCCTCTCTTTTTTCTCTTCTTGGGGGATCCGAGCTTCTTCAATCTCTTTGAATTGGCTCTTCAATCGGTCAATTTCTGGTTTTCCAAGATTTTGGATCTGTTGATACAAACGATACACTCTTTCTTGCTTGTATCCCATAACAATTGATAAATCTTCCAAGGTGGCCATGCCAAGCTCAAACATGACCATCATAAGTCGTTCCACCGGATTTAAACCGGTATGATTTATCCAGCGAGTTATCATCTGTCTACCTCCCAGAAAATATAACATCATGAGAGCGAATTTAAGGGGGTATACAGGGGTTTTAATATACCACCGATACATCTAAGCGGCGAATCCTGGCTGAAGTTATCTGAAGCCAAGACGAGCCGCCACAAGCTGAAGGGCACGGGAGTATGGTTATACCTTGATTGCAGGCCGAGGGAACCCCCGTGTTCTTTTTTGTTCTTTGACTATTAATTTCGGATCCGGGTAGATTCGTTTGGCTTTATAAACCAAACGAACCGGAAGCCCATTTTCGGTTTGGTCCAGGGTCTTCAAAAAGAAAACACCTATCCCAGGGATCCAATATTTCCGGAATTCCGGATTAGCTCCGACAAGAACTCCGTAGTTTCGGAGCCAATCGAGAAATTCCCTTTCGTCATAATAACCAAGCTTTCTCTCAACTTTTGAAGAAACATTCTTATCAACTCGAATAAAAGTCAGAAGGTAATCGGGCCTCCCTTTTGAACAGTCCAAGCAAGCCAAGTGAATATCACTTGGATTTGGATTATTTTTTATCTTTTTGCGTGGGAGCCAACGTGCTAAGCGCTTATCCATTGGACGTTTACAAACCTCGCAACGTCCGTCCTCTGCTTTCCAAACAGATAATAGTGTTTTTTCTCTTACAAGATGATATCTGGTCATCACATCAACTCCTTTGCTTTATCAGCATAACCCATTTTCAATAATCCTTCCTTGATACTCTGTAAATACTCATTATCAGAAGATGTTGTCTTTTCTTCGTTCATTTGTGCTTGTTCTTCAATTGTTTTTGGCAAGTGGGAGGTTTTTTGTTTCTCAATCTGTTTTTGTTGCTGAGATCCTCTTCTGACAAACTTGTTAATCTTTGTTCCTTGAAAATTTCTCCAACCGTCTGATAAAAACCATACAATTTGAGGCTTGGCATGATATCCATTATGACAAGCATTTATGTAGGATTTAGCTATATCTAACATTTCTTCAAACGAACCAATATGGTTTAGTGCTTCTTTGAATTTTGGGTAGTGCATATCATGCCTTTTGATGTCTTGACCTCCGTTCTGCGTGAACAGAATTCGGAGCGTTAGGTAATAGGGATCATCATCATAATTATTATTGATTTTAGATATATATAAATTAGTTATTGATAGTCCTTCTTTTTCAGGATCCTGTTTTTCAGGATTCTGAAAATCGGAAACCTGCTCAATCCCTTGATTTTTCTCTGGTTTGCCGTTTTGGGAAACCTGCTCAATCCCTTGATTTTTCTCTGGTTTGCCGTTTTGGGAAACCTGCTCACTCTTCATTTCTTCTTTCAATTTCTTTATTTCTTGAGCGGCTACAGTGATGTCAATAAATGCATTTTCGCCTTTACTTTTCTTGTACTTTTCCCAAAGGTCTTTGTCTATATGAAGGTCCTTTTTGGTGGGATATTTTACAGGCACTTCATAGACGAAGAATTCATAGTCGCATACTTTTCCATTTTTTCTAAACGCTACACGGACGATATATCCGTGTTCTTTTAACTCATTAATACCAGCCCGGACGGACTTTTCGCCGTCTGTTTTGGATTTGATAATATGATCCAGATTAAACTTCCATCCGTTGGGTTTGCTTACGAAATACGTAATCAACCCAGTTGCTTTCCAAGAAAGTCTTGTATCGTTAATTATCGTCTTATCTAATTGGATAAAAGGGTTTTCTCTTTTATATAAAGTGCCGTGATTAGCCAAAAAAATCCCCTCCCTAGTTTCTGACATTCTGGGAGAGGATTTGCACTCTAACTATTCAAAAACCGCAAAATTCTCCATTGTACCTCAATAACTACCAAAAAATATCTCTTGAAATTGAGAATCAAAATGGTACAATGAAATTGAATTTGAATTTGCGAGTTATAGGTTAATAGTTAGGTGCGGTACTCTCCCAGAGTGCCGCATTTATTTTTTACGTCTATTATTCTAACACCAAACGAAAAAATCGGCAATTGATTCATAATTTTTAAAAAGGCAAAAACCCCGGAACCTTTTAAAGGGCATGTTCCATCCACCTCGCTCTATCTTTGCCTCTCTGAATTTACCTCGAATATGTTTCGGATACTCGTTGATAGCTTGCATGATCCAAGTGGAACTTTTCCTACAAAAATATACTAAAGTACAGAAAATGCATATTAAAATATTTTTGTATATAAAAACGGTTGAAAAAATATTTTTGTGCAATTATAATGGTGATAGGAAAAAGAAAGATTGGTTCACGATTTTTTATTCCATTCGCTTTCATAACCCCCGTCTATTGCTTGTTTTTTTTAACACCCACCAAGAGGCTGGGTGATTTTTTTATTCAAAAAGGAGAAAGAAAGGAGAACAAAAGATGAAGAGTCTTAATAAAATCGATAAGAGATTAAATCATAAGTCAAACCTGTTGAAGGGAAAGCAGAAGTTTCAGGAAGTGCTGAATCATCCACTTATGCGATCATTCATCAAAAAAAATCCAAACATTCCTCGTGAACAATATATTGGTTCTGTTTCACAAATTTTCTTGTGCTTAAAAGAGCATGAAAACTGCAGAAAATGTCCAGGATTGCATGCATGCAAAAATATGATGCCCGGATATCGGGCAAAACTCGTCAATAATAATGGGTTTTTGGGCACAACTTCTCAAATGTGCCCAAAGTTAGAGCAGTATCAAAGAGAAAAGAAAAGAAAGGAGTTGATGCAAACATATTGTATTCCGAAAGATATACTCAGGGCCAATTTTCAGGATATTGATCTCGATCCGGCCCGGCTTCATGCCATCGATAAGGTGATTCGATATTGTAATCTATTCCAAAACAAAAATATTCCTTCATCGGGAATTTATTTGTACGGCGGTTTTGGTGTTGGCAAAAGTTATATCGCTGGCGCAATGATGAATCAGATTGCAAGATTTGGAATTGACACCTTTATGGTATACGTCCCGGAGTTTGTACAAAATATGTACAATTCAATTAGAGGTGGGACCACCAATGAAATCATCGAGGAAGTCAAAAAAACACAAGTATTAATCCTCGATGACATCGGGGCCGAAAACTTAAATCCTTGGATCCGAGATGAAGTTCTTGGATCCATTTTGCAGCATCGGATGGCGGAAAAACTTCCCACCATCTATACATCCAACCTTACGTTGGATGAATTAGAGCAACATTTTACATATACAGCCAAAGGAGGAGAGGAAAAGAAGAAAGCACTTCGGATCATGGAACGGATTAGATATTTTGTGCATCCTATATTAGTACTTGGAGAGAATAGAAGAACCACCTCTTTTTAAAAAGAGGTGGTTTTACTTTAAACCAAGAAATTTACTGCCGAGCTTTGTGAAAAGATGCTCATGAGTTTTTGCTTTGATCCAGGATCCCTTGGGTCCTTCTGTATTCAACCAACTCATTGTTGACTTCTCCTTTCAAACTAATCTATTCTAAAACAATATGTTTCTCTAGATGGTGTTTATTTTCCTTCACTAGTTTATTGTAAAAAGCGATATAATAATTGTTACGATGAAAAAGGGCGGTGAAATGCTATGGAGGATATCAGTCGTCTTTTTAGGCATGACAATCATAAAGATATAGAAAAACTCTTTGAAAAGGATGTGAGAGAAAAAAAACAGATCGCTCGGGGAGTTCATGGTCAAGCAAGTAAGCGGGGTTATGTTGGAAAGGTCATCTATCCCAGCGATCTACAAGATGGCAGAACCAAGGAAGGGAGGAAATACAAACAAAGCGGAAAGGTGGAAATGTGGAATATGTATGAGGAGATCATGTCGTATGACCAATTTTTGAATTTATCAAAAGAGCAACAAAAGGAGGTATTTGAAAAATATCAGCAGATTTTTCCGGTGAAGGAGATATGCGAAAAATGGGGGATCTCAAGCGCTCAATATTACAAACACAAAAGTGAACTGAATGTTTCAAATAGGAAAGGGAGAGCAAGAAGAAAGTCAAAAGAAGTAAAACAAGAGGCGGTTTTAACATCAAAAGAAGTTGAGGAAAATACGGGCCAAGAACCAAAGGAGAAATCGTTGAAAGCGTCCTTTTCTTTTGAGTTAGACGGATTGTATCAAGCTGATGAAGCGGCAAAATACATTGAAAAAATTGCCCTCCTATTAGCAGATATGGAGGGAAAAGAAGTAAAAATCCATTTTAAAGTAAATGATTGAATAGTAAGAAATAATTTTTCATAAGAAAAGGGGACTCAGTAAAGAGTCCCCTTTTCTTATGAAAAAAGGTTAGAGGATGTTTTCATCATAATAGATATTTATTTCTTTTACAACAGGATGTTTTAATCAGTCTTCCGGAGGTTTTGATGATATTTCTAACCTCCCACTCGATTCAGCAGAAGTATCTTAGCCGCGAATAATGTTTTCGCGGCTTATTTTTTGGGCCAAGAAGTTGTTATCGTGTGTTGGTCAAGGGCAGGGGAAAAAGTTTTGATAAAAAACTTTTTCATCCTGGCGAAAGCGAACCCTTGACCAACAGTGATGGATCCAAACGCTTTTGCTTTCCCCCGGTCCCATTCCTGGGCCGGGGACGCCTCGCGGCGAGCGTTCCCCCAAAGAGTGGGGGGGAGGGGGTTGAAAAAAGTTGGGTGTTCAGAGGGCGGTAGCCCTTTGACCGCCGGAGGCCTAAATAAAAAAAGAAAAAGGAAAGAGAAGAAAAAAGAAGGGGAAAAGAAAGTTCTCTAGGGCGAAATGAACTTTGTTTTAACATCCGAAACACTTGGAATATCAAGATTTTTTAGGGAGGTAATGAAAAGTGTTTCGCAAAAACGCGAAACACATGGTGAAACACATAAAAATCAATGGGAATTTTCTATTATTTCTTGACGTTGTGTTAACTTTTGTATACAATAGTTAACACAGGGGTTTTGAAGGAGGATTTATATGAACTACCCTACTCATATAAGAACGAAGAAAATTATTGAATTTATTTCTTTGTTGAATTCTAGAGTGACTCTCAAAAAGAGACAAAAAGAGGAAACAACAGAGGAGGTGTTTAGGTGGGAATTAGAGGGTCAGATAAGGGAACTGGAAATGATAATCTTAGAGTTAGAGAGCTTGGTCTTACCTAAAAAATAAAAAATAGCCTTGGCCGATGTGAGGGATCGACCATGGCCATTTTTCAAAAGGAGTTGATACTGATGCAACAATTATATCAAACACAAGACCCCTCATCTACAGTAACTATCAAAAGAAAACGGCGGCGGATTAATAACCGAATTAAAATTAATAATGATAATGAATTAGTTGATTTAAACAAAAAACAACTACATAAGGAACTGGAACCAGTAGAGAAAATAAAACCAAAGAAATCCTTAGTAGAAGAGGAACCAGTAGAGAAAATAAAATCAAAGAAATCCTTGGCAGAAGAGGAACCAGTAGAACAAAAGAAACGTATAGAAGAATTCAAAGAAGAGCCCAGTTGGGTTCGTAGAGGTCATACAAGAAAACCAAACGCAATTGTGCTTTTTTTGTATGCTGTTTTTGATTGGTTTTCAGATTTTGGTCCTATGTTTCGGGCTATAGGGTCCGGAATAGGAAAAACAGCAAAGGAAACATGGAAGATTCTTATTGTTACAGTGCTCATCGGAGTAAACATTCTGTTGCTGGCCGGATTGATATATGTATCCATTGGGCACTCGTACGATATGCTTTTAAGTACGGGGATGAGAGGCACGGCCGCAATAGTTTTTGTGGGAGTTTGGGAGATCGCGTTCATTTATTGCTCGGTGTTGATCGATATTAACTCCTATAAGGGAAAAAAATCTCCCTTGCCAGTATGGATTGGTTTTTTCATGGGGTTTGGATTCGTTCTAGTGTCCAATTACAGGGCTTGGAACGATAATCAACTCGGACAAATCATCGGGATTTGTACCCCGATCTACTTACTGGTTATGAAGAAAGTTTTACAGTCGCAATTCATTTCACCATCATCAAAAGATAAAGATAAAAAAGATAAACGAAAATGGAAATGGAAATGGAATTGGAGAAAATCCAAACGGACAAAACGAGATGAAATCTCCGGACAAGCGAGTGAGAATGGACAGAACGGACAAAGTTCCGGACAAGTGAGTGGGGATGGACAGAACGGACAAAGTTCCGGACAAGTGAGTGGGGATGGACAGAACGGACGAAGTTCCGGACAAGTGAGTGGGGATGGACAGAACGGACAAAGTTCCGGACAAGTGAGTGGGGATGGACAGAACGGACGAAGTTCCGGACAAGCGAGTGGGAATGGACGAAACGGACAAAGTTCCGGACAAGTGAGTGAGAATGGACAGAACGGACAAAGTTCCGGACAAGCGAGTGGGAATGGACAGAACGGACAAAGTTCCGGACAAGTGAGTGGGGATGGACAGAACGGACAAAGTTCCGGACAAGTGAGTGGAGATGGACGGAACGGACAAAGTTCCGGACAAGCGAGTGGGGATGGACGAAACGGACAAAGTTCCGGACAGGTGAGTGGGGGTGGACAGAACGGACAAAGTTCCGGACAAGTGAGTGAGAATGGACAAACTAGACAACGTAAACGAAAAAAATCTGGACAGAAAAAAAGTGGATCGGAACAAGTTATGGAAGTAATGAACGAGTTATTTAATACACAAGATCTTAAAGAAGCAGACATGGAGACAAGAATTCAAATGGCAAAACAATTTCTCATTAGATACCGTGAAAAGTTTGGTACCTTTCACAAAGTAAGAGATACTGCAGAAATTTTCGGATTAAAAAAACATCGAGTTGAAAAAATCAGAAAAGAACTGAAAGAACAATTTAAAGTCGAATCTTGAAAAAGGTTCGACTTTATTTTTTTGGACAAAGATGTATTTTGTATACAAAACACATACAAAAAAGTCTCGATAATGAGATCGAGAGATTTTATGTGTTGCTTTTGTATACAAAACACATATACTATAAAAAGAGAAGAAAATATTGGAAAGGAATGAGTGTGATGCAAGAAAACCAAGAAAAAGTGATCGATGTCGTTGCTGTTGATTTGGGCAACGGCTTTATCAAAAGCACGGATGATGGGGAAAACGTCAAAATCGAACCGGCAGTTTATTCCCCCTTTAAAAATCTGTTTCAACTTTCCTCCAAAAAAATCAACCCGATCTCCGTCAACGACGGGGAATCCGTTCTGATTGGCCAAGAAGCACTGGAATCCGGTTTCCCGTATAAAAGTGCTCTGGGGGAATCAGATTCCCGGAGATACTATTCCAAAGAGTACAAAGACTTGCTCTTTGGAACCATCGGGAAACACTTGGGCGAAAGCGGGGAAGTCCGCATGCTGGTGCTTGGACTTCCAAACAAACACTTTTTGGATCCAGAGATTAAAAAGGACTTGATTGAGATGGTCAAGGGCCGCAAGATTGTCAAAATTGGGGATGCGGAAATGGTGATCAATATCCAAGATGCTTTAGTGATTCCCCAGCCTGTGGGATCCTTGATCTATCTCCAGTCGGAAGGAAAAGAGTTTTTGGGCCGTGTGTTGGTTGTCGATGGTGGGTATGGGACCTTGGATCTTTCTGAGGTCAAGCAGCAGAATGTTGTGGATTACCAACAAAAAGACCTTGGCTTGAAACAAGCTTACAAATCCGTGGCCTCTTTATTAGAAAGAAAACTAGGGGATACGGAGTTTCACATCAATGAGATTCCCCATCTTTTAAAAAACGGAATCCCTGTTAACGGCCGGATCATTCACCCGTTGGAAGAGTTCCCGGAAGTTGGTGAGATCTTGAATCAACATTTTGAGGAGTTGTACTCCTTTGTAATCGACTGCTACGGGAGCTTGAGAAAGTTCGAATCCGTGGTTTGGACCGGAGGAGTGGCATTGGCTCATCATCAACGGATCTTGGAGAAACATCACCTGACTGATTCGCAAAATAGCATCATTTTGACCAATGGTCAGGTGGCCAATGCTCAAGGTTTTTATCAGTATGGCTTCGGGTGGTTACATGCGTGATTTGATCCAGTTTCGGGTCAGCAAACATGATGAATTGCTGGCTACGATCATTGAGGAATTGGAGAAGGATGGTGAAGAAAAAAAAGGATACGTAGGGAATCAACTCCGTCAGATGATCAAAAGCTTCTACCAGTTGGGGAAGCTGGTGGATGAGGATCCACTCAAAAACATTTCCCGAGTTGAGGAAAAACTCAAAGAACGGATTAGGGCCTTTGAAGTTTTAGCGGATCTGGCAGGTGAGGAGGACCCTTATCGAATTATCTTGAAGCTTTCTAAAAAAGAGGCCTCCTCTCCTTCTCCACGGCGACAAACAAAGAAAGTGATCAATGCCAAGCAGTGGAAATTTTGAATTAAGGTTTTATCAATAGGGATTCCCCTGTTCGCAATCGTTCTAGATGCCTTGCAAGTTCTACAGAAGCAAGAGTGGTTAGTTGAACGGGGGAATTCTTGATTTTTTCATACAATCGCTTTGGAAGAAGGGTGATGATCCGTTCTTGTCTTTGAGGATTCTTTGTGAGAAGAGGAGGGAATCCTTCTCTGGGTTCTCTGGGAAAGTCTTTTAAACAGTCGAAAAGTAACATTTGAAAGCTGAGGCGATATTTTTGGATGTGAGTCATGACCTCAGTATAAAGCGAATTCTCCAAGTAGATAGCAACTTGTTTGGTTTCGTTATTTAGATCTTTGCAAAAGCGTTCGATTTCATGAAGTTGATGTTGGATCAATGATCCAATGAAGTAATTCCGGTGATAGTGTATGTGGCCTTCTTCAGATAGTTGATTTCGAACACGATCAATTTCCCTCTTTACTTCGAGAGGAATATACACATTGATGTTTTTGGTTGAATGTTGATTGTGTTTGATTCTCCAGTAGTTAGCCAAAATCTTTGGTGTATATTTATTGTTCATGACCATTGAATAAATCAAGTAAATAACAAATTTGGAACGAGAAGAATGGAGTTGGCGTGCATAGTGGTCCAATTTTTCAAGATCTGATTGATTCAGTTTGTAGCTGATCAGGATTCCTTTGTTTTCTTTTCTGCGGCCCATGTGATCCCCCCCTTTACTTTAAGCTTTATCCATCAAAGTATATAATGATTCTAAATTAAAAGGAGGATAAAAAGATGAACAATGATATTTTGGTGAACAAAGTTTTGGAGGCAGGTCACGAGTTGACGGAAAATGTGCAAGAGGCAATTTTTCTTTTGAGTGATGGGCGAATGATTAGCGGTGAATTTGATTATGGGGCTAGAGGAGTGGATCACCGGATGATTGAGTGTGCGGTAGATTTCGATCGGTATGATCCGAATTTTTGGAGTAAAATTCATCATCTTTTCAACTTGGTGATGATGGTACCAGAGGCAAAACTAGCTTTGATCCAGGAAAATCAAAAATTAACTCCGGCTCAAAAAGAAAAAATAAAAGAGGCTGGGTATGAGGTGGAAGTGTATTGCAAAGATTTGCACTTATCCCAAGCATTCGAGGATAGAAAATTATTAACAAAGGAGTTAGTAAGTCGCTCTAGAAGTGAAGATTTAAGCAGATAAATTGTCTTGTTTCTCTTGAGAAAGTCTAGGAAAATAAAATATAAAAGAAAAAGGAGAGGTATAACATGGATTTTGAAAGATTTGTTTTAAACTATGGTTTTTTGATGGAGGAAAACGAAAATCGAAAAGTGTATGCAAAATATTTCGACGGTGCTTTTTGGGACCCGGATTTTTTGGATGAATTAGAGAGAGATTTGCCCGAGGGATTTGAAGAGAAGAAGGAATGGTCAGCTCAAGATTGCCGGGTGTGGATATCGAAAAAGCATCTGGCGGAGGTTGATTATGATGGGGGCGCTATCAAAATCTTTAAGTATAGAAACTTGGATATTTTTGAAGAAGCAATGGAAGTCAACCGGAGGTATTATGGTGATCGGGAAGATATGCACATTGCCAAGAAGATGGAATTTATTGATAGAATATATTATTACAGACATAAAATAGACAGATTCTGCCCGGTTGGTTCGATTAAGGTGCTTCGAATTGAACCGAAGGAACAAAGTGAGCGTAAGGAATATCTGAGGTTTTATGTCCTAGATAATAATAATCGGTATGAGATGGCGTTTTTGGATAAAGAAGAGGCCGTTGAATATATACACAACCAAGCAGAGGGTGAAAAAATTTATTCGCTGACAGAAGATGAGATGTATTTCGAAGACTTGCCGGATGGCAAGGAATGTTATTTTCACTTCCCGGAAGGCGGGGACCCTTTCTTAGTAGGCTCTATCAGAGAGATTGTGATTTAGGATGATCTTGATGTATTTAGAAAATATGTAGTACATGACGCTGAAGGGAAATTTATGACGTATACTTATGAAAAGGAGAAAGCAGTTGAATTTTTAGAAGAGCAAGCTGGGGTTGAGATCCGACGAGTTGAAGATAGTGCACTTCATCTGTTCGAGGCAAAAAATGAAAGAAAAGATCTGACACAAGAGATTTCAGCAGAAGTCGACCGATCCGATGAAATGAGTAGATAAAAAAGGGAGGGGATTAGATGGATAACTGGGACAAAATAAAAAATCAAGCGATTGATAGTGTTAATCAGGTTTTTGATAAGATGATCCGTCATTTTTTCGCTCAGATGGATGCAAAAAGAGCTCAGTTTGAACGCGAAGATGAAGAGGCATATCAGATTTTCCAAGAAGTTTTAGATCAAATTCAGAAGAAAGAACTGGAGCCACGGATTCAAAAAGAGTTGAGACAAGCAAACTGGAAAGCCAACACTCTTGAAAAGGTAGAAGAGGTTTTGGAGGGTCCGATTGATAAACAAGTAGAGATTCATAGTGATGTTGTCGATATAGAAGAATTTGATCGGCCCGGAATCGGGAAAAACACCCACATATACTTTAAAAATGGGTATGGGGCATCCATTCTCCCAGAGGTGGATGACAAAAACAAATATGAACTGGGAGTGCTTACACGATCAGCAGATGGATGGGAACTTACATCAGAGGATGTCATTCGAAACGCATCCAAAGAAGAGCTTTTGGAAAAGATCGATGAAGTTCGGAAACTGCCTGCAAAAGAGCATCAGCAGGTGAAAGAGCAGTTAGAACAAGAGGTATCCGAACGGGTAGAAAAAGAATCTCCCCATGTGGAGGTTGAGGGGAAAGAATTAACCTTTAAAGAAATAAGCGGTGAAGACTTGATTTTTTCAGATCAGCAAAATGCTCAATACCGGGTGGATCCCCGGAAGCTTCCCCTGTCGTTAGAGACACAAGGTTTGATCAGGGGATTGCATCAACTCCGACAGATGAGCAAAGAAGAGATCCGAAAAGCAATCCAGGAAGCGCAAAAAGAGGCGAAGAAAACAGGGCGTTCTACTCAAGAAGTGTTTTCTGAGAAGATCCGGACCAGGATCATGAAGGAAGTAAATCGGGATCGTAATCAACTCGTTTCAACGGCCAAAGAATTAAGCAAGAAGATCAAAACAGTTAATCAAGGTTTAGTGAAACAAAGAGCAGAGTTGCGGAAAGAGTTGGATGAGCTGAACAAAAACAAAGGGAACCTCAGCAAAGAACAATATGAGGCGAAGATTGAACAGATCAATGAAAAACGAGAGAAAATCAATGAAAAACAAGAAGAATTGGAAATCAAGGAACAACAAATGACAGACAAGTTAAAGCGTGAGATTCAAACCTTGTTTCCAGGACTCAAGGTTGATCACATGACGCTGGAAGATGCACTTCTGACCGCAGAGTGCGCATCAACTCGGGAATATAAGAATGTCCGGGAGTTCCTCAGTGACATAAAAGAAAGGGGACAACAAGCACTCTTTGATATGATCAGCCAAGGACTGGACAACAAAGAAAAAGAACGGGAAGAGATCGAAATCATTGAAGAGAGAATTACGATTGAGCGATAGAACTGATAACCAAAAAACCTTTGGGAATAAAGAAATCCCAAAGGTTTTTTTATCAAGACACAAAAAAAGCTCAGCAAAGCTGAACAGCAGAGAATTATATATTAAAATTCCTTCACAATTTCATTATACCTCTTGTCTAATACACTATCAATAAGTTCTTTTCCTTGTTTTTTGTGAAAAAAATGACACTTAATAAGTCTTATAGACTACGATTTATTGTTTACTTATAATATAAAAGATCAAAGACATAGAAAAAGGAGGATAAGTATAAATGAATCCATTTGAAAAATTAGGAAGCTTTCTCACCAACCAAGTGGTAGAAGGGCTTCTAAATTATATTGTCTTTCCTGTTTCTGCCATCGGGATGATTGTAACCGCAGTTTTAGCTCTTATACTCCCGGATGAGCATCAAAAAGAAAAGTTTAAAAAGGCGTTTTGGTTTACTATGGGGGCTACCATCATCTCCTATATGGCCAAAACTATTGTCGCTTGGTTAAAATCTTCCTTTATGTAAGGAGGTGTCATGCAGTTGCAAGAACGGAAACGTTTTAAGATTCCTCGACAGATTGACTCCAGTGTCCATCTGTGGAGATTTATTCGGGTTAAAGATTTGTTCATCATGATTCCTCCAATCCTTTTCTCCATCATGTTATTTCGTTGGATCATTCCTTTTTTGCCGTTTAATATTCGTTTCTTGATCAGCGCTCTTCCCTCGGTTTTGGTAGCTTGTTTGATTTTTGTCCGGCCGGTGAGGGAACGGCCGAATTTAAAATTGATTGATCTTTTGGTGATCCGCTGGAAGTTTAGTAAACGCCAAAAGATCTATTATTTTAAAAAGAAATCACTCTCAAGGGGGGAGAAACTTGGCTAAAAAACAACCAGAAAAAACAGAAAAAACCGTTCAAGATTTAATCCCGGTCCGGGATGTATATAACGGGATGATCGAAACCTTGGATCATCGCTTTATTAAAGTGTTGTCCGTTTCCTCCGTCAACACATATCTGATGAGTTATCAAGAGGAAAAAGAAGTCTTGGAGGGTTATGAAAACTTTCTTCGTTCATTAACAAAACCAATTCAGATCGCACGAGTTTCGGAACCTATCGATCTGAAAAAGTATATCAATGACCTGACGGATCGCTTAAAAAAAGAAGAAAATCCAAACAAGAAAAAGATGCTGAAAAGTTATATCGGGTATGCTCAGCATCTGCAAAAAGATAGAAGTTTAATCAAAAGAAACCGGTATATCATCATTGATGAACCTTTTTCCCCTCATTCCGCAGACAGTAAAGAAAAGGCCATGCAAGAACTGCGGCGGCGGGTGGATGATTTGCGTTTGAATCTGGAAGATATGCTATATCGATACAAGCTTGAAGTGCATGAGCTGGATGACTTAGAGCTCCGCAAGTATCTTCATATGTTTTTTGATTATGAAAACTCTCAGCTTTATATGTCGGAGGATATCAAGGAGTATGAATACATGATTGGGCGTCGAAATCTTTTGGCGGCCGCAGAACGGATCAAAAACAAAGAAGAATACTAAGGGGGAATCCGGATGTTTGGCTTTTTGAAAAAGAAAAAGCAAGATGTTTCAGAACCGACATTAGAAACGCAAGTCAATACGAGTTTGTTGGATTTGCTGTCGCCGGACAGTATTGAAGAAAAAGCAGACTATATCCGACTGGGAGGAAACTATTGCCGGACGCTTTGCGTGAGCTATTTTGCAAATGATGTTCAAGCGAATTTTCTCCAAAATCTTCATAACTTGCCGCACAACATTTCTATCATTCATCATATTGAACCGACCAACCCTGATGGCATGATCAAGTCTTTAAACCGGGCAGTAATCGAATATCGTTCCCGCTTGAATGAACCAGGATTGCGGCCTATGGATGAAATCCGCATCAATAATGACTTGAAAGATGCGGAAATTTTATTGGAAAATCTGACGAGTGGCCGGGCAGAAATGTTCAATGAACACATGTATATACACATCCAAGCCTCTAGCAAGCAACAACTTGATGAGATTACGAGGGTTGTCAAAGCCCATGTAAGCAAAAACTTAAAAGTCTTGGTTCCACATCATCAGATGCTCCCGGCGTTATATTGTGCGCTTCCCCTGCGGCGAAATGAACTCAAAGAGATGACTTTTCGGAACTTTGACACAGAAGCTTTGTCTTCACTGTTTCCCTTCGATGAGTGTGAGATTTTTTCAGAGCGGGGCATCATCAAGGGGAAAAACTTGAAAACAAACAGTGTGGTTGTTGTCGATCACGACAAGTTGTTGAACCGAAATGAGATTGTTATTGCAACGTCGGGTGGAGGGAAATCGACATACCTTTGGGGAGATATGATCCGGCGCTGGATCCAAGACACAGTGATTCGGGTGATTTGTCCAAAGGGCGAGTTTGGAAGCAAAGTGAAGCAATTAGGAGGCGAATGGGTGAAAATTTCACCGCTTAACGGAAACATCATGAATCCGTTTGAAGTCATGCATTCGCTCATTCCCTCGGATGACAGTGGGGAAAAAGTCGCTTCTTCTTTGCTTCATCAAAAGATTTCCCGCCTGAAAACCATGTTCACGTTGATGCATAAAGACTTGCGCAACAAGCAAGTGGAATTGGCCCTGCTGGAAAAGGTCTTGGTAGAACTTTATAGAGACAAAGGAATTCACTGGGAAACGGACTTTTCCAAGTTGAATCCAGAGGACTTCCCGACAATGCAAGATTTATATATCAAGCTGGAAGCGAAGATGGAAAAAGACGAAGAGTTTCGTTTGCTCAACGGGTTCTATCAAGTTTTGTATCCCTATGTTGAAGGCTCATATTCAAAATGCTTTAACGGTTATACCAATGTAGACTTGAACAGTGATTTTATTGTCTTTGATATCTCCGACTTGCGAGATGAAAGCGATCTGCAGCAAGTGGCCATGTTTAACATCCTTACCTTTTTACAAGATGATGCACTAAAAGACATGATCACCAAAACACAGATATATGTGGATGAAGCCCATGTTTTATCGGACCCAAACAATCCACTGGCCATGAAATTCTTGGCCAATATGTATAAGTTGATTCGTTCGTTCCAAGGGGGTGTCACCTCCGCTACCCAACAGATTGGGGACTTCCTCAGCGCCGTGGAAGGCAGTCGCAACTATGGGGAAGCTGTCATCTTGAACTCTATCTCTAAACTGTACCTCCCGATGCTTCGAGAAGAAATCAACGCCATTGAGGAAAAAACATCTGAAAGCTTCTCTGAAGAGGAAAAACGTTTGTTGGTAGTCAGCGAAGAAGAAAAAAGCAAAGCGGCCGGAAAAGGCATCTATTCGGTAGGATCCAAAAAAGTAAATATCTATGTGGAACTGACTCCGGAAGAGTTAAAAATTTGGGACCCGAAATGGTATCAGCAAAAGTACGGAAATGGTGAGATGCATGTCTAAAATCTTGCTTTACCGCGATTTAATCAAATATGGAATCTATGCTGGAATTGGACTGCTCTTTATCGTGATAGTGTCCATGATGGGAAGGCCTTCACAAGATCCGCCTCTGGATTCCTCAAAAGTTTTTTGCCGTCCGACTGGGGATTCCATCACTGCGGCAGAATTGAACGAAAAATTGAAGGGGAAAGGAGTCTTTGAAGGCAAAGGGAATGCCTTCATCACTTCCGGACAGCGACATGGAGTAGATCCGGTGTTGGTAGCGGCTATTGCCATGCACGAGACGGGTCATGGGAAAAGTAAGATGGTCCGCACCAAAAATAACCCAGGGGGATTATTTTTTCGGGGGGAATTTATGCGATTCCCGACCTTGGAAGCGGGGATCGAAAAAATGACACAAAATCTCGCTAAAAACTATGTGAGCAAAGGACTGAAAACACCCGAGCAGATTGGGCCAAAATATGCTCCAATTGGGGCGAAAAATGATCCCACCGGACTGAATCGTTTCTGGATCCCAACGGTCACCAAGTATGTGAACGAGTTGGGCGGACTTTCATACGATTGCAAAGCTGAGGATGTTCAAGATGTTGGAAAAGTTTCTGCCAGCGGATTTTTGCGACCATCCACGGGTCAAAGGACAAGTTCCTTCGGGCCTCGGTGGGGACGTATGCACCAAGGAATTGACTTCTCATGTCGCACTAAAGAGGAAAAAGTCATTAGAGCGGCCAAAAGTGGGAAAGTCGTTGTCTCCACGTTTGGACAGCGCGGTAAAGGATTTGGCGGGTATGGAAATGTCATTCTCATTGATCATGGTGGAGGCGTTCAGACACTGTATGGTCATTTGGCGCAACGCCATGTAAAGGTGGGCGATTACATAGCCCAAGGTCAGGAAATTGGTGTGTGCGGAGCCACGGGGCGGAGCACCGGACCGCACTTACATTTTGAAGTAAGAATTGCAGGGAAGAAAGTGAATCCAAGTAGGTATATAAACTGAAGTGAGGTGAATCGATTGAAAAAATATATTGTTTACATCGCCCTGTTATCAGTGGCATTAACAGTTTCCTTGATCGGAAACGGTTTTCTATATTCGGAAGTGAGAAAGTTGCGGTCCGACATACAGAAGTTAACTGAACAAGATCAAGCCACGGCTCGGGCCGAGGAATTTGTCAAGCTGTTGCTGGGGAATCCGAGCAAAGAATCAGAGAAAAAGATACGGAAGATCACCACCGAAAAGGCCCAGAAAAAGATTTTTTCTACTGAAGAACCACATGATGATTTAGAAGAGGGAATTTCCCAAAACCTAACCATCGATCAAACGTATTTTAATCGGGATTCCTTAGAGCAAGTACATGTGATCATAAAGGGACGGATCATGTACCAACTGGAGAATACATCTACCATGAGTGAATATGAGATGAAAGTTTACTTAGCAAGAGTTGATACGGGTGTCTGGAAAATAGATAACTTTGAACTGATTTCTATTGAGGAATAGGAGGGAGAGCATGACGCCTTATTGGAAGCGGGGAATCCTAGCCGGGATAATTTTATCTTTGTTTATTACTATGCTTCCATTTTCCGTGGCCAGTGCTAATGAAGGCGGTAGTGGAATTGAGTGCAAATTGTTGGATGCTATGGATCCAACTTGTTATGTAGAAAAATGGTTATCAGAAATCGCAGAGTCTGCATTAGAAAGCGGGTTGAAATTTATTGCCAAACTGGTTCAAGAACCCGACAAGCTGCTGAAAAATGAAAAGGTCAAAGAATTTCAAGGGTATTTTCAAAATGCCGTTTGGTCGTTTATTACCGTGTTTTTCACTTTTCAGTTGGTGAAGATCTTATCGATGTACTGGGTTGAAGAAGATTCTGTTCGGTTAAAACGGACGCTTACCAAGCTGATTGTGACGGTTGCGATGATTTCAGGATATATGTGGTCCTTCAATGAGTTAGTGAAGGTGGCCAATGAGACAACATCCGGTTTTGCTGATATAGGATTAGAACCACAGCGATTTTCAACGATTTTCGTGATCACGCCAAGTACTCCAGGATTTCTCATCTTGATGTTTTTGTTATTTGCGATTTTAGTTTTAATCGTGGCGTTTCAGGTGGCAATTCGTGCGGCGGAATTGGCTTTTTTGTTTATTACCGGTCCATTTGCCATCGCAACGAATATTAATGAAGAGTTTAATTTGTTCCCAGTGTGGTGGCGAAACTTTTTATCAATACTAATCACACAAGTAGTACAGATCATGTTGCTTGTACTAACCGTGAAACTGTTTTGGAACGTGAAGATTACTAATATATCCACTTTAGAAAATATCATCTGGGGACTGGGGATGATGATCATCACAATCAAAGGGCCTGCATATATCAAAGAGTATATGTACTCGACTGGCGCTGGACAAGCAGTCATCGGAGGGGCGATGAGAGCTGGCGGAGTTGTAGGAAGAGAAGTTGTTCGGAGAGTGATCCGAAAAGGATAACCACCCTGAAAAGGGTGGTTATTGTTGTTTTTGAAAGTTGCAACTATCAGATCCGTCTCTCATATTTAATATATTATCATTTATGGTTAATTCAAATGTGAGTGTTCCCCTTCCTTTTGAATCAAACAAATATTTATTTGATTCAATTTCTTCAAGTGTACCTGTAATGACCATGTTTCTTGCGCTGTGAAAAGTTACTATATTATCTGTTTCAAATGTAATACTTTTAGGACAACCACTATCCCCGTTTTTTAAAACCCATTTTCCTTCAAAGTTTTCCGATGAGCATGCACTAAGAAAAAGCAAAGAAAGAGCTAAGACAAACATTGATAATTTCACTTTCATAGGTACTCTCTCCTTTTTTTCATCGCATAGGCCCTGAAAAGCCATATGGATTTTGTTTGTAAGTTTCCGCTAAGTTTGGATCATACAAAAAAGCGTTCATGATGGTCAACGCATTATGAAAATTTACTTTTCCTTTTTCCATGATGAACTTTAAATCAACTCCTTCAACGTCAAAATTAGAAATGCTCCGATCCTTCATCCATTGATCCATGGCTTCCTGAAGCCGATCATCCAAGGTTTTTAGGTTTTCAATGATAAAGAATGTTTTTGATTCCTCAATTCCTTCTTCTTCAATCAGAATAGTTTTAAGTTGATTTTCATCAAAAATTAGCAAAGGTTTTTTCCCTCCTAGCTAACGTTCAAGGTCTTCGTTTAATTGATGGCTGGACAAACTTTCCCGATCTTGGAAGGCTTCCCTCAAGGCTTGAAAATCCTGTTTGATCCGTTCGAAAGCTACTTTATCATATTTTTTTATGATTTGTTCAGCTTTTTTACTTTGATGAAGCAAATGAATTTTGGCTTGATATAGATCTTCGATCGTACGATCGATTTTTTGGAGATAATTTTTTCCGAGTTGTTGTTCCGCCATGATGTGGTATGTTTTGTTGCGGTGTTGTATCTTTTCGATATAGTTCTGCAATCCTTTGCAAGGACCAAGTTCTTTTTCCAAGGAGTTGAATAGTTGCACAAACTTTTGGTCCGCAAAATCATAAGCATCTCGTTCAACCGGTTGGAACCGGTAATGCACACGAAGTTCATCTTGGTTAATGTATGTGTTCATGTTTTTATACCATAGTTCAACTGTTTTTTTCTCATCTTCGCGATGATAAATTGTTTTCCACTTTTGAATATGATGCCTTGTTTCGTGAATAGCGAAGTAGGCTAAGTCATAGTTGGAATCAGGTCGATCCAACTCAGAACGAGGCAGGACGATTTCTTCGGAATCAAACCGATACAAGCTGTAGGTCGGGGGTTCAAGATCAAGAAATTGTATTGGATTTTCGCGTTTGCACCCCAGATCTTGACAGATGTTTGTGACCAAGGATTCCAAGGCGATCATTTTCTCCAAGACATCTGCTTCGGGCCATTTCGAGTCATGAAAAAGTTCCAAAGTGTTGGACACAAGGAGCCTCCTTAATCATGATTTGAACTGAAAAGACAGCTTTTGTTTTTCATCAAGTACCAAGTATGCGTCAAAGTTGTTCCCTTTTTTTGATGTGAATCCTTTAACCAGGTTGGATTTCCCTTTTTCCAGCAACTTTTTCACATTGGTTTCCGTTAGTTTTTTGCCACAGAACTCTTTAGGAAGTGTGAACTTGCATCCCTCTTGGTATCCGGAGCAACCGTAAAACTTCTTTTTGTCAATGACTTGTTTTCCGCATCGAGGACACGGGCCAAAACCAGAGTTTGATGGGGTTGTGGTGGCTAATCCGTCAATATTCCATGTTTTTGCATGTTGTTTGGCGTCTTCAACCAACTTTGAAGCGAGTTCTTTTGACCGTTTGACAAAAGGAATATGAGACTTTTCCCCTTTCCCGATCTGATACAGATACTTTTCCCATTGAGCAGTCAGATCTGGTTTGGCCAAAGAAGTCCCTTCTACGGCTTTAACAAGAAGTTTCCCCTTTTCTGTGACTCGGACCACGTTCTTTTCTACAGTGATGTATTCACGATCTTTTAAGGTTTGGATGATTCCGGCCCGAGTTGCTTCTGTTCCTAAGCCGATTCCCTTCATCTCTTCTTGCAGTTCCTCATCTTCAATATGTTTTCCGGCAGTCTTCATGAGCTGAATCAACTGTCCTTCAGTGTAGGGCTTGGGTGGTTTTGTCATATCCTCGTGGATCCGAATATTAGCTTGAACGGATTCCGCTTCAGAAACATCAGGAAGAAGAACGGATTCCTCTTTAGATTCTTGATTTTCCTCCTCTTGAAAAACTTTTTTCCATCCGGACTTGAGTGGTTGTTTTCCCTTTGTTTCGAAGGGGATTCCGTTTACTTCGGTTAAGATGTTCGTCTCATTGTACTCATAATCCGCACAATGAGCAGCGATCAAGGACCGCGCGATTTCATCGTAGATGATTTTCTCATCCCTTCCAAGTTGTTCCGGATCCGGAACTTGATCGGTCGGAATGATCGCATAGTGATCGGATACTTTGGCAGGATCCACATAACGCATGTTGTTTTTGATTTCTTTGAGTTGATCCGGAACGGGGAAATAAGCACAAAGCTTTTCTAAAATCCCTGGAAATGTTGTTGCTTCGGCCGGAGTGACATATTGAGAGTCCGTCCGGGGATAGGAAACATACCCTTTCTCATATAGCGCTTGAACGATCTCTAAGACGCGGGAAGGAGAATATTTGAATCGTTTGTTCATTTTTGTTTGTAAAGTGCTCAGCGAATGAAGCTTTGGTGGTTTGGTTGCTTTTTTCTTGGTCTCTATTTTCGCGATGATTCCAGAATGATTATTGATTGTTTCAAGAAGTGCTTGGACTTCTTTTTGATCCTTGAACTTTTTGGAGTGTTTTCCGCGATATTGTTGCCCGGTAGAGGTTTTAAAGGTCCCGACAAGTTCCCAAAATGGCTCCGATTTGAATTGTTCAATCTCTTCTTCTCGATGGCGAATTAATGTTAATAAAGGGGTTTGAACTCTCCCAATGGAAAAGACCCCTCGAATCCCCTTGCGTTGTAATAAAAGAGTGTAGACACGGCTGCTATTGATACCGACGAGCCAATCACTCCAGGACCGGGCAAGTGCTTCATGATAAAAAGAAATCGTGGATTCGCCGGGGTGTAAATTTTTGAAGGCATTTTGAATGGCTGACTCCGTTAAGGATGAAGTCCATAGGCGTTTGATAGGCTTTTTCGAAGCCCCAGCCATTTGGATGATCAATCGGGCAATCAACTCCCCTTCTCGGGCCGGATCAGTCGCGATAATGATTTCGTCTGCATTGATAAGGTGTTTTTTTACTTCTTTGAAGTGTCCGGATTTTGACTTTATCACTTGGTATTTAAACTGTTCCGGGATCATCGGCAAGTGTTGAAGATCCCATTTTTCCCAGTCTGGATGATATACTTTGGGTTCAGCCAATTGAATCAAGTGGCCAATTGCCCATACGATGACCGCTCCAGACGGAAATGAATCGCATTTGTCAATTGCTATAAAGTTTTTCTCTTTTTTGTGAGGAAAGGGACTGGCCAGCTTTCTCGCTTGATCCGGTTTTTCGGCGAGAATAGCGATTTTTCTCATGTTTTTGTCACCTCCAACACTTTTTCATAATACTATAAAAAACTGTCAAAAAGGATGATAAACATTAAAAAATAAGAAAATAATCCAAACGATATGTATAATTAAAGAGGTAAATAAATGAGGAAACTGGACTTAGTTTCAAAACAGAGCATTGAGGGGGTAGCCGATGAGTTACAAAAAGATATTTCATGCTTCAAACTGGTTTAATGCAACGCCAGAGGAAAGATTAGAGGCGTTACAATCTTTAGAGAATGAATACGCTCGACTTCAAGGGCGTTCGCCAGCGATAGTAAGGATCCTGGAGGACCCTGAGGTTGAGAATGCTCAATTTATAAAAGGTACACCAGGATTCACAAGGGATATCATAGAGATTGAAAAAGAACTAATCGACTTCAGCATAGGTGGAAATAAAAAGTTTTCTTTTCGTGTAACCAATGTTTTTGCTTGTCACGCCCTTCTTCATGAGGGAAGACATGCTTATCAGCATTATGCGATTGATCATCCGGAGATTCATCCGGATAAGGAGCAAGTTCAAAAATGGAGAGAAAATAATGAGGTTTACTATTGTAGACCTAAGCATTATTACCATTTTCAACCTGTGGAATTGGATGCAGAAAAGTTTGCCAGAAATGAAATGAAGAAGATTTTCCGAGAGTTAGAAAAGGAGTTTGGAGAAGATTACGCTTTTCAAAGATATAAACAATATATTGAGGCCATGGATCGTTTTTATGAAAAACTGGCTGACGAGTTGGGCAAGGATGTTGAAAGTGTTATTCAATCAGTAGAAAGTCGAATACATCAAGTATACCAAGCACGTGAAAGAATAAATAAAGAACTCGAAGCACTGAACACTGCTACTCAAGAAAGAAAGGAGCTGATAAACTTAACAAATGAAAGAATCAATGAAATGGAACGTTAGGAGGTAAACAAATGCTGGAATTCAACAAGGAAAAATTAGTTAAAGTATTACAAAGAGAAGGATGGCGTGATCATGAGATTGAAGCGATGATATCTCTTTTAGGCAAGGTGACGAGTCGGCTTCAAAAGCCTTTTGATGAATGGATGGATCATCAAGTCGTTTCTGATGAACCACTGGTTGAAGGGTGGAGTATACAATCCATCATGAAGTTGCAGAAGTGTCATTTTTTGGATGCTTTGGCGATCATGGATGTCTACTTGGATCACCCCGACTTGGCGAAACAATATAAAAATCTTTATCAAAGGATAGAGATGAATGAATAAAGCGATATTTCATTCAAAGAATTGGTTTGATGCATCGATAGAAGAAAAACTGCAAGCTCTTCAAGAACTAGAGAATGAGTATGCTCAACGCCAAGGGCGTTCGCCTGCGAAAATAGAACTAAAAGAAGAAGCAGAAAAAGTGGAAGTCAACGGGGAGGTTTATGAAAAACTTGCTGGGCTTTCGAAAAGCGATAATACAATTGTGATAGGGCGGAAGTTACTGGAATATACGATAGAAGATTTGGAGCATCAACCGGACCTCATGATGAACAATGTGTTTGCTTGTCATGCCATTCTTCATGAGGGAAGGCATTCTTACCAATATTATGCAATTCACCATCCGGAGATTCACGCTGATCAAAAAGAAGTTCAAAAGTGGAAAGAAAATGAGAGGGTATACTATCAAGCGCCCGAGATTTACTACTTTTTTCAGCCGCTGGAGCGCGATGCTGAAAATTTTGCAGATCATGAAACAAAGAAGATCTTTCAAGAGTTAGAGAAAGAGTTTGGGAAAGATAAAAACTTTGAACTATATAAGATGAAACGAGAGATTGAACAAGGTGAGCTGAAGCTCATGTCTATGAAGTACTTCGAAAAAGATCTTGAAAGTACTATTCAAATTGTTGAGGAGAAAATCAGCCAAGAGTACCGAGAGGCTGAGAAAAGAAAAGCGGAGTTTAAAAAAGAGTTACAGGAAATGAAGGAGAAAGATCCGATCGAGGTGCTTAAAGGTTTAAGTACAGATGATCGGGATCGAAAAAGTTTGAACGAAGCTGTCCAAGAGAGAAGAGAGCTTTTTGAACAAGTGATATCAAAAGACCGGGATTATGGAATAGAGCGTTAGGAAGGAAGAAAAATGCTGATTTTTGATGAGCAAAAGCTGATTCAGACACTTCAAAAAGAAGGTTGGGCCAATCATGAAATCAGAGCAGTGATTGGGCACTTGGGGAAAGTATCCAGCCAACTCCAAAAAACGTTTGATGAGTGGTTGAATCATCAAATCATCTCCGATGAACCACTGGTTGAAGGACTCAGTATTCGAACGATGATGGATCTATATGGCTGCAACTTTTTAGATGGTTTATTCCATATGAATGTTTGTCTCGACTCGCCCGATTTAATAAAGAAATACAAGGATTTCTTGTTCACAAAGGAGGAATACTGATTAGTCCATCATATCGATATACTTTTCATACTTCTGGATGGTTAAGTGCTTCTGTAGAGGAAAGATTAAGGGCGCTTCAATTGCTGGAGTTTGAATATGCTGACCTTATGGATCGCCCACCAGCGTCCGTGAGGGTAGCGGATCTTCCGATTAACGAACGTGGCTTTTATGACAAAGAGAAACACGCAATCTTCATCAATCGAAAGTTTGTAGAGTTCACACGTGAAGATCAGATAAGAAACGATTTAATAGAAATAAGCAACGTGTTTGCTAGCCATATCATATTGCACGAAGGGAGGCATGCTTATCAATATTATGCGATTGACTGTCCGGAAGTCCACCATGATCAGGAGGAAGTTCAAAGGTGGAAGGAAAACATGGACATCTACTTTTTTTCCTTGCCTGAATATCATTTTCAGCCCGTCGAATGGGATGCCGAACAGTTCGCAATGAAGGAAACATCTAGATTTTTTCAAGAAATAAAGGACATGTATGGTTGGGATAAAAACTACGGAAAATACTATATATGGAAAACAGTGAGGAAACTTGACTTAGAAAAAATGGCGTACAAGTATTTTGACAGGGATATTGAGCATACTGTTCAGTTCGTACAAGATAAAATAAGTCGAGAGTATCAAGAAATGAAAGAACTTAAAGAGACAATCACGGATATTTTAACGGAAGCTGATCAAGAAAGAAGAGAGCTTGTACAACAAGAGATAACAAGAGAAAGCAATCAAGAGGAGAGAGAGTAAAAAGGTACTCATAATGAGTGCCTTTTTATTATGGACGCTTGAGAGATTACAGGGTCATAAAACAGGCCCCTGTCAGAAACTTGAGATGCTCTGAATGCTTCCTTGGTTGTTTTGTTATTTGTCATCTTCGTCATCACGATATTTTAGTAATATAAATTTGTATTATATTTATTAAAGTATTTACAAAGTTGATTTTATGTATTAAAGTAATAATTGAACAGGAGGTATTCCGAGCGATTTAAAAAAATATATGGGGGCGATAAGATGAAAATAAAGCGGGACGAGGTATACACCCCATGGGGTGTATTTCCAATGAGAGAAGGAGTTTATGAAGGAAATCAAAAGATGACGGACCTAGAAGTGTTGGAGAACCTATATGTTTTTGGCGATATGGTTGTCCCCGAACTTTTAACGGAAGCCATTTCCCGGGGATTAATCACCGGATTTGAAACAAAATCAGAGATTGATGCGTTTATCCACGAGATGAGGACCGGCCAAAAACCGCAACCCAAGAAACAAAGTATGATGGAACTAATAAAAAAAATGGGGGATGGAAATGAATAAAGTGTATAAAGTTTACGGAAAAATTGCAGGGATCGGTTTTTCCGATCCCGCTGTATTTGAAAGATGGGAACAGGTGGAGAAATTTATGTATTTTCAACGCTTCAACGCTACAAGTTTTATTGTCACGGATAAATCTGGGAAAATTATTGAAGAAGTAAAAAGTGAGGATTTAGCTTATGAGGATTAATAAGATGAAAAATTCTAAGGAAACAGGGAGGCTGTTCAAGAGAGAAGAGAGCTTTAATAAAAAGGCACTCATTTTAAGTGCCTTTTTATTGTGGCCGTGGTCATGGCTAGACCTTCTTTGATACTAGCTCCAAATCTAGGCTGAAGGATCGGAGCGTCTGCTATTTTTAGATTACACAAGAAAAAGCACTCATTTTATGAGTGCTTTTTTGCAGCTAAAAGTCAAGCAGCTAAAAGTCTTACAAGGCGTTTTTTGCAGACCCGAATTCGCGCTTTAATGAATTCGGGGAGGAATTCATATTCATGGTGATTATAGAAATCAAATTGGAACTCTTCTTGGGTGATGTGGTTTTTTACGTATACGTTGAATTGATCTTGAGAGGACGAGGTGGAAACTTTGACGATCCACTCCTCGTCGACACATGAAACTTGTTCCTTTGAATGGAAGTATTTTAACATATTATCACCTCGTTATTGTTTATCCGTTACGTCTTTCGTAACGATCTATTATCATTATATCTTGTTACGAAATTCGTGTCAATAGATTTTTTCAAATAAATTGCATGAAAAAAGACGCTCTTATCGAGCGTCATGATGATATTGCTTTAATAAATGTTTTTGGGCTTCTAGTAGTTTAGTTATTTCATGGCGGACTTTTTCTTTTTTGGTTTTTTCGTTACTATTCGCGAGTTCTATTTGTTTTTTTAGAATTTTCTCATGAATCTGTTGTAAATTCATCTTCATTTCTCCTTCTTTTCTTCTTTTGTTACTCTTATCGTAACGGTATATTATCATTATAATCTGTTACTAATTTCGTGTCAATATTTATTTGAGGATACATAGTAAAAAAAGGCACTCATCATGAGTGCCCTATCGTTTCATCCGTTCTGGAGATAAGCTATATCTCCGTTTTGGAGATCATATTCGGTTACATCTCCATCTTTAATCTCAGTGAAACAATGCAAGATGCCGTCTATTTCTTTATGCAGTTGTTCTGCATAATCATCTGATACAATTACAAATTCAGAACAAAAATATAATATATGTCTAAATCCTTGTTTTGAGTAATCGGATAGATCATCGTTTTCAATCCTTAAAACTTGATACACTTGATTTTGATTTTTTTCTTTATCTTTTTCTTCGATTTTATCGTTTATAACATGAGTGATAAAATGTAAAAATTCTGCAACCGATTTGTTAAATTCTCCTAGTATAACATGTTCGTTTTTATAATTATACGAAAACATGTTATTTTCCATTTCGAAAATGAATTCATATTCAATTGTATCATCATTGTCATAAAAGTGCATTGAGAGATGGAATTGAGGTTCATCTACGAAAAATTCAATGAATTCGCTATTAGATAATGTTGTATGTTTGGATTTGAATTCAAATGATTTGAATTCAAGCCATTTCGTGAATTTTTGAGATTGCTTTTTTAAAATCATATTTTTCATTTCAACCACTTCCTTCTTGTTTATTTGTTTATTTTTTGTTACGTTATACGTAACGTATATTATTATTATATATTGTTACTTATTTCGTGTCAACATTTATATAAGGAGAGATAAGCATGCGAAGGAAAAAGGTTAAATTAGCTCTGGATAAAATCTTGGAAGAAAGAGGGATTGGGCAAAGACAACTTGCCAGGATGATCACAGACGAATACAAAGAGGAATACCCCGATGTCTGGGTCGATCCCAATACTGGGGAACCCAGAGAAAAACCCGACTACAACAAGGGGTTCCGTTACACTGCCATCTATGAAATGGTAAACCACAAGTCAAAAGGTCCGCTCTTGGACACGTACTCAAAAATCTGTACAGTGTTAGATGTTGATATCTCTGATATTTTGGTTTGCGAAGAAGACGAAGAAGAAACGGGAGAATGATAAAAGGGATCCTGCTTTGTGGTCTGGAGGCCGGGGTTTGGGGCTGGCCCCAAGGATTGTTAGAGAGATGAGCGGTTCTTTCTTTTGGGCTGTTATCCTGTTGCTTCGACAGCGGAGATTTGTTCGGATTTCCTGCTTCGCGGCTGTCGGCGCTTTGACAGCAACAGCCCCAAAAGAATGAATGCAAGGTGGAGTTTGTGAAGTTTTCTGGAGCGATAGCGAAGGAAAAGTTCACAAAACTACCTTGCAAGCGGATCAAGGCTCCGTCCTGGCTGAGAAATCGAAGCCAAGACGGAGCCGTATGGATCTTTTGCTCTTGTTTGTAATAGTTAGTTGTTGAATTGTTTTTAATCAAAAATTATAATATGAATAAATTTGATGAACATTCGATATTATCGCTACCTATGTGATCTCTCATCAGTTCAGAAGCCCCCGCTTTGGGTGGCTTCTTTCATCTTTTGCTAATACAGAACTCTCCCCAGTTGAACTCCTTGATAAGAGGTCCATAATCTTCGTGTAGACATTGACATGTTTTTCTCCTCCTTTTATATTGATAATAGATTTACCTTCCTTTCTTTGCCCTCATCTAGTGACGCGGATGAGGGCATTATTATTTTTTCTTATCTTTTCTTTGAATATTTCCTTTCTTCTTATCATGCGATGAATTTATATTATAGTATAAATAAATACATTTTATCGGAAGGAGATCATCTATGGAAAGAGAGCGAGAGCTGTTGGAGGAGATTTTTGGAGAGCTAAAAGCGCTCCGGCCGCTGTTGATCAAGGGTATTTATAATGATGTTTTGAATGGAATCATATCGGAATATCAATTCTTTAAAAGCGGAGGAAAGGAAGGGGATCTTAATAAATTCCGCGATTCAGCCTCTGAATTGGTGGAAAAGTGGTTAAAGCAAAGTGGGGTTGAAGATCAGTCTCTGATTATTGATTCCTTGTCCAATCAAGTGGAAGAAAAGGACAAGGGAATGAAGGAAAAGGATCAAAAAATTGTAGAGCTGGAAAAGCAACTCAAAGAAAAAGATGCTCAGATAAAAAAATTGGCTTTGGTTTTAGAGCAGGCAAAGCGCCACATTGACGCTTCCAAAGACTCCTCTACTGCTTGGCGCGAATGGGCTGAGCAATTGGCCGATTATATGGTTAAAAACTATAGCAGGATCAAAAACAACGAGATCCTGTTAAAAGAGTACAGAAAGCAAAATCCTCCTCCAGCTAACAGCTGAATGGATAGGAGAATATATATGAATTATGATTATGAATTATTTCATTTTTCAAGATGGAAACATGCCGACTTTCAAGAGAAGTTAGGTGCACTACAGATTTTAGAATTTGATCAGGCCGAGAAACAAGGTCGGCCTGCCTGTAAAGTTGTCCCGGCAAGTTTAGATGATGAATTCGTCGTCCTACATGACGAAAAAACAATGGTGATCAATGAGAAACTACTACAAACATTCAATTGGGACGAGTTGTGGCTTGCTAGCGATCAAGAGTATAGATTGGCACATTCATCTCATTGTATCTCTGTGGATGGTGTGCTTCATACGGGGAGACACGCATATCAGTATCATGCTATGAAAAATGAACAACTTCATCCGGACCTACAGGAAGTTGAATTATGGAAGAAAAATTTGGATACTTATTACTCTAAGGTTTATGACGAATACTTCCTCCAGCCCCTTGAGCAAGATGCTTTTTCCTATGCTGAAAAAGAGATCAAGGAGATCTATAAAACGTTGGAAAGGGAACTTGGAAAGGATGAGCAGTTTCAACTTTATATATACCAACTCAATTACCGTAGAATAGAAGCTGAACTGACCAAACTCGTCTATGCTATTGAAGACTTCCTTGGAAACATCATAGATGCACAGAATGAGCGAGAAAATCTTACTTCTGTTGTAAGAGAACAACTAAACCGTGATGGCCGCGATGAGCAAGAAAGATAGAAAGGAGAATGAAGATGATTGATAAAAAGAAACTAAAAAGTATCTTAAAACAACAGGAGATGGCTGACCATGAAATAGATGTGGTAATTAGTCGACTGGAACGCATCCATCCTAAGTTGCAGAGAGTTTTAGAACAATGGGTGAAGGATCGAACCATCTCTGAAGAGGTCAATGTCAATGGAGTGACTATTGCTGAGATTATGAAAAGAAAGGAAGGGTTTCTGAATGCGCTTTTTACTTTGAATGTTCTTCTAGATCATCCCCAACTCGCAAGCATGTATCAGAAGCCACCTGTCATTTTGTATCAAGACAGAAACCCCTTTGCTTTTTTGAGAGGAGAGAATGGTTTTGAACATTGTTGAAAAGTTGTTTTTTCGAAAGACACTCGACTATTTCGAATGGCATGAAACGACTTATCTGCTTAAATATAAAGATAAAGAGGTTGAAATTTGGCTGGCGGCCGCTCCTTTTCCGGTTAACAGTCAGAATCCCACTGAATGCACTGTGGCGGATGAACTTTTCGTTCGCTACGGTGATGACAAGGACCTTATACAAGAGCTACCTGAGCTCATAGATCTCAAAGAGAAAGACAAGAAACTAACGATTGAACGGAAGTGTAGAGGTCAAAAAAGTCATTGTTATACCTGAAAAGCCACCCTTTGGGTGGCTTTAATCTTTGGATCTCAACTTTGAGATCAGTGTATCGGCTTTGGATCGGAAATAATTCTGATCAGAGTTTATTGTTATCTTTATGATACTACAGTATACCTTAGATGTAAAATTCCTAAATCCACATTGGACTGTTTTACTTCATTTTTGTCCTGATATGAAGATAAAACATCAATATCCTAAATATCTCCAGAAGGTTTTGGATTGTTTGGATTCACTGACAGTTTGGTCTATGATGCTGAGAACATACCTTAGGCTTTTTCCGTTGATTTGCGAACCTGTGAACCGCAACACTTTCCAACCATTTTTTTGAAGATATTGAGTTTTTTTTCGGTCATGAGCTTTTTGCTTTTTAGAAGAGTGATACGGACGGCCATCGGCTTCAATTGCGATCCGGTATCGTGGAAGAGCGATATCGATTCGGTACCTTCCGCAAGGAACTTGTGTTTTAACTTTGTACTTGTTTTTTAACGCATTGTAGAGCCTGCGCTCAATCGGACTTTGAGCTTTGGCATACTGATAATCCCATTGAATTTTTTCGTTCAATATCCAACACTCCAGAACCGTGAATAAAGCCCTGAAAAAGGATCTTGTTTTAGAGAACTCATAATCGATCTTTTGATATCTTCTTTTTCGGATACGAGTAATCATCGGTTTGATTTTATTCATACGCTACACCTTTCTATTTAGAAAATTCACGAAAGTACATTTCAATATAAATTATAGTATTTTCTATCCCAGAAAAGAACCGATAAAAAGGATCTAAAGGGTATAACCTGGAAGTTATATCTGATTGGAAAATCGGATATTATAAAGAAAGGAGATAAAGAAGTGCGGTTTAATGAATTTGGTTATCTTCCTCCAGGAGTGTATGAGCTTACCATTGAGGAACTGAGAGATTCTATCTTGGTGAAAGGAGATGAGTCCGTTTATCTTTGGAATGAGCCATGGCGTAGATATCTTGTAAGTAACTTGGAAGTGCTGATTTCTCCTCTTTGGAGGTTAGGATTTGATTCAGTCTATCTGGATGGATCTTTTTGCACGGACAAGGAAAAACCAGGAGATATCGATGGATATTTTGAATGGAATTTGGAGGTGGATCATCGTCACCAAGCCTTTGAGGAGATCATGAAATTGGCGAATGAGTTAAACTCGCTTTCCCCGGCCCCGGTGTGGAACTGGTGGGAACGACGGCCCAATGCGCAAGGCGAGCTTAAGTCGGAAATGTGGCATCACTTTCGTTGTGAAATATTCCCAAATACCTTCGGGATCTATGCCTTGCAAAATGAGCATGGAGAACGGATTAAGTTCGATCAATTGTTTCGTTTCGATGAAAATGGAATCGAAAAAGGGATCGTTAAAATTCGATTGAAAGGATGATGGTTGTGAAGATCAAATCGGAGGAACAGTATCAAAAACAAAAGGCCGCAGTCGAGGCCATGGAGCAAAAACGGGAGCAAACCCGCAGAGAATTAGAGGTAAAAGGAGCTGATGAAAAAACGATACAAGTGGCTTTATTTATGATAGGTGCGATGTATGAGCAAATGAAGTTTGAAGTGGAGGAATATGAAAGAGTTAAGCGAGGTGAATTTGATCATGAGACCGTGCCCATGCATGAACTTGGCTCTCATCTCGTCAAACTTCGCATTTGGAAAGGAATCACTCAAAGCGAATTGGCCAAACGGCTAGGGGTTTCTCAGCCACAAATTAGCAAAAATGAGCGGAATGAGTACCAAGGAATCAGCATTGCCAAAGCGAATCGCATCTTAGCCGCACTTGGAATCGAAAGGCTGACCATTATCCCGAGCGTGCAAGATGAGATGGCCGCAACACATTATAAAGCCATTTAGCTCTCAATAGAGGGCTTTTTTTATTGATATAGCCATGATCTTTTACTTAGACTCGTTTGCAACACAAACTTTATAACTGGAAAGGCCCTAGTTAAGTTCTTGACGAAATCTTCTTGAAAGACTCAAATAAGTATTAGATACTAGTTTGACTTTCAACTTCAGAAAGGAGAGACATGTTTGAATCCACGTATACGCCAACGGCGCAATGAAATTTTTTCCTTCCGGCGGTGGACTGGACTTGACTGGGGCCAAACTTTCAGCCGTAGAAAAAGAATGTGTAGAGCTATATTCGGGTGAACTAACTTACCTCGTGAAACCCAAAGAGTTGATATTCTTTTCTGTGAATAAGGATAACCCGGATTGGATGGGGTTCCGATTAGATCTAAACACACTTCGACCGAGTGGTGTATATGAAGAATACTCTGAAGATACAATCAGAGAAGAAGTGACTGTTGATAAGGTGGTTGGATAGGATGAAAAAAGAACGTGAACAATATGCATTATTATCTCTATACTGTTTATCTGAAAGCGAGGATCATAAGAAAGATCTGTATCCTCATCACTTAGAAAAGAAAGGTTTCACCGAAGCAGAAGCCAAATATCTGTTGGAACGGTTTGAAAAAATGGGTTTACTAGAAGAAGCCGGTTTTTTCTCAACCTACTATCGGATTAGTGAGCGCTTAAAAGATGAGATAGACAAGCTTTTTGCTGAGTTGCTGGAAGATTAGCCTATAACAAAACCGTCAAATCCTGTAATGGATTTGACGGTTTTGTTTGTCCTGAGCGTGCAAGTTAACAATTACTCATCCTATGACATATTCTTATACACCTTTACTTTAGTAAACTTTTTTATTTTACTTATACTATAATACAAAATACATTGAAATTCGTTTCGCTTATTGTATAATAGTAATAAACAACGGCTTTGGAGGTACGAAAATAATGTTAGCGCAACAACTAGAACTATTCGCTGAGCCAGAGAAGAAACCGAAACCGAAGCGTAGGCAAAAGAGAAAAGGCATTGTCTATAGATGTTTGAAATGTGATAAGTCAATCGAAATAGACATACCGGCTGTTGTCGTCATTTGTGGATGCGGTCGGAGAATGGAGAGGGAGGAAGAGAAATGAAGTTCAAAGCTTTATATTTGTTCGCGGGAATTGGAGGTGGAGCCCTTGGTTTTCAGCAGGCACAGGCACGGGACGAGTGGCGCGGAGTGTCCGGAACGATCGAAACCCTGGCCGGGATCGATTGCGATCCCGAAGCCTGTGAGGATTTTGAGTGGATCACCGGATCCCCAGCCATCCAGATGGACTTGTTCAGTCGGCAGCAGTACATCGATTTTCATGGGGAGGAGCCTCCAGAAGACTGGAAGGAAGTGACGCCATTCGATCTCTGGAAGGAAGTAGGTGAGTATCCCGATATTGTGTTCACATCAAGCCCATGCAAGGGGTTCAGCGGATTACTTGGCCAGAACAAGGCTAAGTCACCAAAATATCAAGCGTTGAATCTTTTGACAATTCGCGGGGTTCAGTTAGTACTTGAAGCGTTCGAGGAAGATTTGCCGTCACTGATTTTGTTTGAAAACGTTCCTCGGATCACAACTCGCGGCAAGCATCTGCTAGAATTTATCAAAAGCCTTCTGCGTCAGTATGGATACGCAGTTTCAGACGGGTATCATGATTGCGGCGTGATTGGAGGGTTGGCGCAACATCGGAAGCGATACCTCCTGATCGCTCGCCACGAAAAGAAAGTTCCGTCCTTTGTTTATCACCCGCCAGTGCGTCGGGTAAGATCAATCGGGGAAGTGATCGGTTCCCTGCCAATGCCGGACGATCCGGCTGGAGGAAAGATGCATCGGCTCCCACGATTACAAAAGAAAACGTGGGAGCGGCTTGCCCATATTCGTCCGGGCAAGGACTGGCGGGATCTGGAGGGGACAGAGTTGGAACTGGGCTGTAAACCCCGTTCCGGAACATATGGGGTGCTTCGATGGGATCAGGCCGCAAACACCGTGACCGGATCAGCAGATGTCCACTCGGGGACGGCTGCGGTTGCTGATCCACGATTCCAAGGAGGATGGCACAGACCGCTTACAACCTTGGAACTTGCCGCCCTCCAAGGGTTCCCTACAACAATCTACGGGAAACCCTTGGAACTCGCTGGAAACAGCGAGAAGAGGTGGCGGGAACGAATTGGAAATGCCGTCCCCCCTCAAGCGGCAAAAGCGATTGGAGAAACTATTCTTCGCTCGCTGATGGCCGCGAAAAATAACGAGTGGTTGATGGGAGGTGAACCTATCTGGGTCAAAGGAATATCAAACACAAATCTGTATTCATTTAGTTATAGTTAAGCGAAACGGGGATTTCCTCCCTGTCTGGCGGGGATGAGCTCCCCTCACTGAAGAGCTAGCTCGTAGGAGGTGATTTGAAATGATTATG
The DNA here is from genome assembly GCF_038006465.1 of Thermoactinomyces sp. FSL K6-2592. Classification (NCBI taxonomy): domain Bacteria; kingdom Bacillati; phylum Bacillota; class Bacilli; order Caryophanales; family Thermoactinomycetaceae; genus Thermoactinomyces; species Thermoactinomyces sp. FSL K6-2592. Next base: position 6,233 of record NZ_JBBOVH010000004.1, on the reverse strand, counting down.
ATCGAAGATGACGAAGCGAAAAAAATGTTCAATTCGATGATGATCAAGTCGTTTGCTTCGACTTGGAAACCTTGGATTCTGAAATCATCGAAAAAAAGTGAAATGCCCCCCTCGGTCTGGCCACCAAGGAAGGGCAACGACCAAACCCCCGCGCAAAGGAGTTGGTCTATCATGATGATACAATGCGACTGGTGTCACGGGTCCAAAAAGATTTTACAGATTGTAGAACATCGCAACAGCTGGGTGTATAAACCCCGCCGTTGCGACAAGTGTAACGGGTTCGGAAAAATCAAAAAGGAGGAAGAACTAAAATGAAAGTTTTCAACGGTCAGGCGAAAATTCTTGTGCAGGGAGAGGTTGTGTATGACTTCCCTGTCATGTGCAAGGCACATGACAGGGAAGAAGCCGAAAAACAACTTGAAAAAGATATACGAAATCAGCTTAGGATTCGAGATGATTATGAGATCAAATTTGATCTCACGTCAAGTACGGGATTTGGATTAAGTCGTTGATAGGAGGGATTACAATGCCGAAAGATAAAAAACTTTGCGACAATTGCAAGAAAAATCCGCCCGAGTACACTTCAGGTAGTACACAGTTATGCAGAGAATGCGCCGAAGATGTCGGGTGGCTTGAGGTCCTGGAAGACCAATATTAATGAAGGATATCTTCGGCTTCACTTCAAAGCCCCCCTAAGAAACCTAGGGGGCTTTGATTATTTTGTTTTTTGCTTAATACTTTCAAACGCTTTTTCTATATCATATTCCGTTACATATTCGTCTTTTTTGTATATCGGCTTTTGCTGATATATATGCTTATAGACGATTCTTTCTAAGTCCCCATACACCGAAATCATTCGATTTTCAGAAAGGTCCTGGAGCACATATGAAATATCCTTTAGAACAGACTTTGAATTTCTGTCATAAGATGAGGCATGATATAAAACATCATGATACATATCAACTACCCAGGCAGGTGCATCTTTTCTAAGATATCCCCTTTCCTGATCAATCACTTGGCGGGCAATTTTTGCTTTACTTCTAAAATGTTGGCGGCACTCCACAAAGCACCAATCATCCTCCGGAATTCGTTCCCAGTCTGTGTTTGGCCATGAATAGGCCCGACTTTTCTCATGCCAAACCAACTTATCATCTGTCCAGCCATTCCAATCCAACACATTCCCTTGTACATCTATCCATCGGATATGTTTTTCTTCTAACATCCATTCATCTTTAAAGATGCTCGGGAAGAAACTGTTACGGACTTGGGTACATATATCCTCTACAAAATTTGCAAAGCCCCCACCAACCGGATCCGTAATCAAAACTGTCGCCAAGCGTCCTTCTTTTAAGTCTTCAATCCTGCCGACATGAATGTCCACCCAAATGTTATCGATTTTATAATGTCCACTTTCTTCCATTAATCGTTTTTCTTTCCGTTGATATTCATCTCGAATCCATTTCGGGATCCTTTCATCATCATGATCCGCATAAAAAGCATATTGCATAACTTCATCAATCTTTTGCTTTAGCTTCATACAACATCCCTCCATTCTCAAATCAAAAAGCAAGATATGGGCTTTGACAAGGAGGATCAAAACAAAACCCACACCTTGCTTTGTTTTTACTTTCGACACAGTGTTGCTAATTCCTATTTAATAATAAAAAAGACGATACCGTTTGTTTTTTATTTTCGTCCTCCTTTGATTACTATTAACCGAGGTTTAACCTTTTTTCGATCCCCGGCGGAATTCTTGCGAACGGGAGGAAATTGCATGTAGAACTCTTCAAGACGTTGCAAGCTGGTTTTGCCTGTGATCTTTGTCATAATCCATTCATAAATCTCCCAAATCAAGTATGCCACCACCTTTTACCTCCTTATTGTGGTCTGTTCTTTATTCAGACCTAGAAGTCCTTTCTTAACTTGTTGTCACATTGATATCCACATGTCCCATGAGTTCACCTACAAGGCCATCAAGGTGGAGTTTAATTATTACAAAAATGAAAGCGTTTGATTTTCGCCTCTAAGGCCATCTTTTTTCTCAACTAATGATTAACCTGGGTCTATAAGGGGTTTTTTTGATTATCCAAACACCCTCGACACTGCTTCTTCCAATTCCCTCTCCGTTGGCTTTGCATATCGCCGGGTCACGTTGATGTCTGCATGCCCCATGAGCTCCGCAACCGTGGCAATGTCGACTCCATTTGCGACCAACTCCCGGCCGTAAGTGTGGCGAAGCATGTGCGGATGAATGTTGTAGTTTTCCTTGAGCAGGTACTGAACGCTTCGCTCGCTGATCCGTTTTTTGTAGTTCGAGAGAAAGAGAGGGGCAAGATCGAGGGTTCCCTTTTCTTTCCGCTCCTCCAGGTATCGCTTCAAGTGATAACGGGCTTCAACAGGCAAGGGAACTTTTCTTGAGACATTCCCTTTCCCTTCCTGGACCAGGACGCTGCCGGATCGCTCCCCCATCGTCACATCTTCTTGATTGAGTGCGACAAGCTCCGATACCCGAAGTCCGGTATACAGAAGCAGATACACGATGGCAATGTTTCGTAGTTTCCCGTCTCGCTCAACTTCCCGCAAGACCCGGTTTCGTTCGTTGCGATCCAGCGACTTTGGTGCAATGTGGCGAACACGTCTAACCTCTGGCCGCCGTATCCCTTTCATCAACGCTCCTTTGCCCTGGAACCGCAAGAAGGAAGACAGACAGGAAAAGTGATTCTGGATGGTCGTCGGTTTCCTTCCTTCCTCTTCCAGATGATGGAGATAGAGAATGAGATCCCGGCGGGTGACTTTTTCTATGTCGCCATCGCTTTCATTCAGAAATTTTCCAAAACAGGAAAGGATGTTTCGGTACGTTCGAATCGTTTTTGAACTCGCTCCCTCTTGTTCAAGATGACGAAAAAAAGCATCCGTGATTTTTACGCAACTTTTTTTCACGCTTATTCCCTCCTGTTTACTGGCTTTTTACGTTATCCATTTATGTATAAATTGCGCAAAAGGTAAATTTTACGCAAGTTCTATCGCGAACAAAAAGAAGCGAAAAAACGCTTCTTCGTGATGATCATATGATACCAAGAATTCATTTCATCAGCAACTTTTCCATAAAAAAAGAGCAGCGGATCAATTTCCGCTACTCTTTATCTCCAACCTGCTTTGTATATTTCTTGCTACTTTTCATCTTTCTTTTCATCTCTAGAAATTTATCAAAAACATATGCAAATGCTAAGACATTTACTACAACAAAGCCCATTAAAATGTCTTCCATTATGTCTTCCATTTTGCCACCTCCTTAAAACGGAAGATCATCATCATAAACAGTATCCCTCCGTTTTTTCTGATTTCATTTTTTTAATAACTTCCTCACGGGCTTCATTCGTGCTCAATTCGTCCATTTTGATGTGAGCTTTTGCCACAATCTGTTGGACTGCCTTTGGATCTAGGCTGGCCTCCAACATGGCTAAAGCATAATAATAAGATATTTCGTAGTTTTTCATACTCAGTATCCCTCCGTATTCTGATATCTCATGTTATTTCCGAGTCGACAACGTCCTTCATATAAATAAATCCAACGATCCCCTTCCATTTCTGGTTCTGGAAAGAAATATCCAGTTTTCGGGTGGGCTTCGCAAGCCCGTGCTCGTGGAAAGAAAAGCCCTTTTATACAACGACGATCTTTTTCAGGTCTTTTTCTCAACCCCCAATCCCCATATTTCCGAGGGACCAGATACATGGGGATCGGCTCCCCTAACATCTTTTTTAGTTTCAAAAAGTTTTCCATCTTGATCACTCCTTTGTGTTTTTTTAGAAGATAGTTTGAATAGTTCCAACTGTTCGAATCCTTCTGGTAAACTCATAAATTTCTTCCTCCTTTCTTCGCTTTTTTCTCCGGTTCAAATTTATCTAGATCATTAAATATATTATCCACCTCGAATGCGAGGAACTTTCCGAACTCCCTTCTGGTAACAACCGGGTCCCAGGTCAGCTCGTCATTCTTTTTAAAATCTACAACCCAATCTTCCGAGGGTTGCATTTTTTCTTTGTAAAGTTCGTGGATTTCTTTTATTCTTTCTTTTACCATGAGTAGTTGTTTCTCATTTTTGAAAATAATCTCATATAAGAGGAATAGTTCCCCATCTTCATTTTGAGAAACAACCATTTTGTATTCGTTCATGTTTCATCACCTTTCCTTTCAGATTTTATTTATATTATAATACTCAAAATACCGAAAGTAAATACTATAATAAATAAAAACACAATAAAATGTATTAAATAAATATATGTCGCATTTTTTGTACTAAGAAAAGGAGAGAGAACAAGAGATATGTTGTATAATAGCAGTTAGCACATGTCTTTAAAGAGGATCAAATAAGGAGGATACGGCTATGAAGTACGCTATTGATATAAAAAAAAGAATTGCCTATCCTATTGATTATGGGATCCAAGCTCTTGTAGATGCGCAAGGTATCTACGATGGAGAAGAAGCGGAACAATTTGGGTTGTTGTTATTTTTGACAACCAGCTGAATTCGCCGATTTCGTATGTATCAAAAATGATACACATAAGAATTTGAGGTGGTTTCCATTTTTGACAACTAACAAAAAATGAGCTCTTATGCCCGGTAATCGCATAAGAGCTCAAATCTCCAAAAAAGGAGAGGATTAAAAAGGAGAGTATGGGGAATTACAAAAGGATGTTGATTAAACGCAGACATCTTTGTCGAAGCCAAGGAAATAAGAAAAAACATCATCCAAGCCAGCTGTAAATCGAGCGTTTTCGGAAGTTCTCCTGAATATAATTGGCCAATACCCGCTATAGTAGAAGATTTCATGATACACACATCCTCCGTTTCTTTATTTGTAATCAATTATAACAGCAAATAAAAAGAACCCAAATCTTGTTGGGTCCTACTGATATTCCTCCTTCGCAAATTCCAATGCTTGATTTTCTAGTGCAGCTTCGATTATTAAATCCGCACTGAACTTTTGGAGAATTTCTTCCTCCGAGTAACCCTGTTCAAAAAATTCCTCGGCTAAATAGGCCTTGTTTTCTTTGATATTAACCGCCCATTTTTTCGGTGGAATATATTCAATCACTTCTTCCACCTTTAAACCAAAGAACTGACACACACGGCCTATGGTGCTCGTGTGGACCTGTTCATCATTTAGAACTTTGTTAGCTGTTCGCGGATTCAGTCCTGCCGAGATTAAATCCTTCGGCAGTTTAATATTTGGATCCTTCGCGGCCCATTGCCGAAAGGGCCTAAAAGAAATTAAAAATGGATCTTTATGTTGTTTCCTCATTATTTCTCCTCCTTTTTTTACATTTTTAATATATAATAGCACCCTAAATACAAAAGTGCAATAAAACGCCTTATATATTACTTTTGTGTATTTTCGTACAATAAGCGATTCGGATAATACTAAGCGATATCTCTTTCCTCCTAGCTGACATTAATACATGTATTATAATGAAATGAATAACAGGAATTCTACGTTTCTTTACAAAAAATTAGAAACCATAAAACATTGTTGTTTACAGGTGATGCCTTTGAATGAATATGTAGCTTTTTTATCTCAAAAGAAACCAGCTTGCCTTTACAGCAAACGGGACAAAGATGACCGAGAATATGTAATTAGCCTCCTTTCAATGGATTATCCTCATTATGATATTTATCATTTGGTTTTGTTTTTCCAAAACGAACAACAAAAATCACAGTTTGTTGAACAATATCAAGGAATCGAATTTCGATCAGCGGAACATCATCGTCTCATTGGGTTAACTCTTGGTTATCCTCCGCTGGCCGTGGAACACTTTGTCCGCTCGTTCAAAGAGGGAAATTTTGAGGATTCAGTAGGGATATACTATCACGGATATACATTTAGCAGTCACAAAGAGGATGTCTACGCCATCGCCAATTGGCTTTGGACTCATATCCCTACTCGTCCGGAACCCGTTAAAGTGACTAAGTCAAACGGAAAATCGTTTTGGATTTACCCAAAAATCATGGTAAAATAAAAAATAGAGAGCTTATATAAGCTCTCTATTTCCTTTCCCGATATTCATTACCACATTTTTCGCAAGTTTTTCGATAACTTGCGGTGTCATGGCATACCGGACAATAATACGTTTTAAACCTAATTTTAAACACTTTTAATCAACTCCTTTGTTTTTATCCCTCCGCTGGAGGGATATTATTTTTGTGTCTCTATCCTAATTATACTTACGATAAT
>NZ_JBBOVH010000003.1:0-163981 GCF_038006465.1 Thermoactinomyces sp. FSL K6-2592 | reverse complement strand
GAGTAAAAACCTTCATTGTATAATTTTACAATGAAGGTTTTTTTGTTTTTTGGAATCCGGGCGTTTCTCTTTATGGGAACGATCCGCTCGCTACTCATCCGGCATTCTCACTTCCAAACGTCCACCACTTATTACGAAACAGCTTTGTTGCTATTTGGAACGTCCCTCCAAAGATGTATGCCGGTTTGGAGCCGCGAAGAATCATGAAAAAGAGAATATAAAAATGAATGAAACGTCTTTTTATGTGAACGGGACGAGGCATCCAAGATGAACCATGATCGCCGATCATGGTTGTTTTTTTTTGCTATGCTTGAGTTTGAGCATAGATTTATGTCCATTCGTTCACACTAAAATATATGGGAAATATGATTATATAAAATATAAAAATGAATAATTATACAATACATTTATATTTGTTGCAATATTTTTTTGTTTCATTTTTAAGGGTGTGTTAAAATAGCGTTGTCGATGATATAGAACACAAAGGGGTTATGTTTAAATGAAGCAAAAATCCATAACATTGATCGGCATGCCGATGGATTTGGGCCAAGGACGTCGCGGTGTGGATATGGGCCCCAGTGCGATTCGTTATGCATCTGCACAGTCATTGTTGGAATCTTTGGGATATGATGTGGAAGATCTGGGCGATTTGTCCATTCCGACGCCCGAGTCCCGTCATCAGGGAGATCCGAAGTTGAAGTATTTAAATGAAGTTTGCCAAGCTTGTGAAAATTTGGCGGATGCTGTTTTTGATGTCATGAAACGAAAGCGTTTTCCTGTGGTTCTTGGAGGAGATCACAGTATTGCGATCGGAACTGTGGCCGGTGCGGCAAGGCATTTTGAAAAGATGGGCGTGATTTGGTATGACGCTCATGGAGACTTGAATACAGGGGAAACTTCGCCTTCAGGGAACATTCATGGAATGCCGCTTGCTGTCAGCCTTGGAATCGGACATCCTGAACTTGTCAATATCGGGGGTTTTGCACCAAAAGTGTCTCCTGAGAACGTGGTGATTATCGGGGCACGCTCGTTGGATCCGGGGGAGCGTGAATTGATCAAAGAATTGGGAATCAAAGTTTTTACAATGCATGAAATCGACCGCATTGGAATGGCCGGAGTGATGGAAGAAGCCATCCACATTGTATCGAATGGGACCGACGGGGTTCACTTGAGTCTTGATTTGGACGGACTTGACCCGAAAGATGCCCCAGGGGTCGGAACGCCTGTGCAAGGCGGTTTGACCTATCGTGAAAGCCATTTGGCCATGGAAATGTTGGCCGAAGCGGATATTTTAACTTCTGCCGAGTTTGTGGAGGTCAATCCCATTCTTGATCAGGGGAACCAGACTGCCAAAGTGGCTGTTGCGTTGATGGGGTCTGTTTTTGGGCAAAAAATTTTATGATATAGATTTTGCTTCAGATTGAAAGGAGCTGTGACCTGCCGGGTTGCAGCTTTTTTCGTGGCGTTTGGATTTATGAATACTGAGCATCGCATCGCCTGCCAATTTTTTGGAAAATGTCAAGGGAGTTTATAACGGCAGGGACGGAAAGTGCTGGAAGAATCTCTTTGATTTGGGTTGCCGTACAGGAAGTGTTATATTAATGGTGAAACGGAATGTGTAATCCGCCGCAAAGACCCGGGCAGCGGAGAAGACGGGATTTGAAAAAAACGGGATTCGGAACAATATTTTTGTCCGTTTACGAAAAAATAAAAAGAGATGAACTACCGAATGGATGGTTTAAATGGAGGGGCTTGATGCAGTCATTGGCTGAGGTAAAAAATTATCTGAGTGATGTTGTAGACATTTTGATTGTCAGTTATGTGATTTATCATTTGCTTAAATTGATGCGGGGAACCCGGGCTGTTCAATTATTAAAAGGGATCACCGTATTACTGGTCATATGGCTGATCAGTAATGAATTTGAACTGAAAACGTTGGAGTTTTTTATTGAAAATTTCTTTTCCGTGGGACTCATTGCTGTCATTGTGATTTTTCAGCCGGAGTTGCGAAGGGCGTTGGAACAACTGGGGCGAGGTTATTTTTTGGGGAGAAGCAGTCAGGTGGAAGACCAAATTGCAACCAAAATTGTCAGCGAAGTGACCAAAGCCGTTGTTCAACTCGCAAAACAGAAAATCGGCGCATTGATTGTGATCGAAAAAGATACCGGATTGTCTGATTACATTGAAACCGGAACTGTTCTGGAAGCCCGGTTGAGTGCGGAGTTGCTCAAAAATATTTTTATTCCGAAAGCACCGCTTCACGACGGGGCGGTGATTATCCGGGGAGAATCCGTGATGGCGGCCGGGTGTTACCTGCCGCTCAGCGAAAATCCCTACATCAGCAAAGATCTGGGCACCAGGCACCGGGCGGGAATCGGATTAAGTGAAGTGACCGATGCTGTGGTTGTGATCGCATCCGAAGAAACCGGACAAATTTCTCTGGCTTACCAGGGCGAATTGGAGCGGAATTTGAGCGAGGACGAATTGGTGTCGCGTTTATACGAATTGCTGAAACCCCCGGAAAAGTTCTCAACCGTCTTCTGGATGCGTAAGGAAAAGGAAGAGGGGAAGGAGAAAGATGAATAAATGGCTGGAAAATGATTTGGTGTTGCGCATCGTTTCCTTATTGCTGGCCGTCATGTTGTGGCTGACCGTGACCGATCATTCCTTTTCTTCCTTTTCAGTCAAGGAAAGCATGACCATTCGGGATGTGACGGTTCAGGTAAAATACGACAAGGAACAATTTGAACTGACAGGGCATCCTCCCAAAGTGGAATTGCAGTTATATGGAGACAAGCGGTCATTGGAGAATGTCCCGGGAACTTACCGCTTGTTTGTGGATGCGAACGAAGTGGGGGAAGGGGAACACCGTCTTCCCGTGCAGATCGAAGGATTGCCCCTTGGCGTCAAAGGAAAAGTAAAGCCGGAACGGGTTTCTGTGACTTTAAAACAGAAAGTGCAGAAAGAAATGACGGTGCAAACGGATGTGATTGGCAACGTTCCGGACGGTTTACATATCAATAAACCGGTTGTCACCCCTCAACGGGTGTTGATCCGGGGAACCGAAAGCCGCTTGGACCAAGTCAAAGCGGTGAAGGCCGTTGTGTATTTGTCAGGACAAACCCAAACACTCAAGAAAGTTGTCCGGCTGCAGGCATATGGTGACAATGGACTGGTTCAACAAGTGGAGATTTCTCCAAGCGTCGTTACGGTGGAAGTGCCCATCAGCATTCCCCACAAGCAGGTTCCGCTTTCGATTGATGTGAAAGAGCCGCCGCCCGCGGGATACGCGGTGGAAAGCATACGGGCCAGCCAAGACCAAGTGACGGTCTACGGTTTTAATGAATATCTTGAAAACCTTCAATATTACATCGGCCCGGAGCTGGACTTGAGAAATGCCCGGAAAGATTTCAAACGGACCATGCCGGTTCCGATCCGGGAAGGCGCAATCAAAGTGGAGCCCAAGGAGATAGAGATTTATGTTAAAATGGTTTCTGCCAAGGAAAAGACGTTGGAAGATGTTCCGCTTACTGTGACGGGGCAGGAAGAGAAACAAAAAATTGATATTCTCTCACCCAACGGAGGAAACATGAATATCACTCTTTCAGGGGCACCGAAAAACTTGACGGGGCTCAATCAATCGGACATCAAAGCGGTCATTGATGTTTCAGGTTTGTCGGAAGGAATTCATGAAGTACCAATCCGGTTTATTTTGCCTGACTTTATCCAAGTTGCCGAACAGAACAATTTAAAGGCAAAGATCAGGATTCGTGATAGCGAATAATGGTTCTTGATGATTGAGGAGGAGAAAACATGGGTAAATATTTTGGAACCGATGGAGTACGGGGAGTAGCGAATCAAGGGTTAACACCTGAATTAGCCTTCCGCCTCGGACGTTACGGAGCCTATGTGCTGACCAAGGGAAAAAAGCGCCCGAAAATTGTTGTGGGAAGAGATACACGATTGTCAGGGGAAATGTTGGAATCCGCGCTCATCAGCGGAATGCTTTCCATCGGATGTGATGTTTTTCGGTTGGGTGTCATCACAACCCCCGGTGTCGCCTTTTTGACCCGTCATTTTGAAGCAGATGCCGGGGTGATGATTTCCGCATCCCATAACCCCTTTGAAGATAATGGAATCAAATTTTTTGGAGCCGATGGCTATAAATTGTCAGATGAAACGGAAGCAGAGATTGAAGCGTTATTGGATCGAGAAGATGACAACCTGCCTCGCCCCGTCGGGGAAGGAATCGGCCGTGTCACGGATCATCACGATGCGGCGCAAATCTATTTGGAACATTTGAAACAAACCATTGACACGGATTTGTGCGGAATGCATATTGTGGTGGATTGTGCCAACGGAGCCGCTTATGAGTTGGCACCGATGTTGCTGAGGGATCTGGGGGCGGATGTGACCACCATTTTTGCCCATCCCGACGGCATCAACATCAATGTGAATTGCGGCTCGACGCATCCGGAGCGTTTGCAGGAGGAAGTTTTAAAACAACAAGCGCACTTGGGGCTGGCTTTTGACGGTGATGCGGACCGGTTGATTGCCGTCGATGAAAAGGGAAATGTGGTGGACGGCGACCAAATCATGGCCATCTGCGGAGCCTATATGAAGGAAAACGGCACCTTAAAAGGAGATACCATTGTCACCACCGTGATGAGCAACATCGGTTTCTTTAAAGCGGCGGAGAAATTGGGAATTGCCACGGAACAAACCAAAGTGGGCGACCGTTATGTGATGGAGAAAATGAGAGAAGGCGGCTATAATCTCGGCGGTGAACAATCCGGCCACATTATTTTCCTGGATCACAACACAACCGGCGATGGCATGTTGACAGCGGTTCAACTCTTACGGGTGGTGAAGGAAAAAGGGCAAACTTTGTCGGATTTGACCCGGATTATGACCAAATACCCCCAATTGCTGACCAATGTCCCCGTGAAAAACAAAGAGGGCTGGGACCAGAACAGTGCGATTCGTTCTGCGGTTGAATCCGTGGAAAAAGCTTTGGGAAATGAAGGCCGGGTATTGGTGCGCCCTTCCGGTACCGAATCGTTGATCCGTGTGATGGCGGAAGGCCCGGACGAAGAGTTATTGAAGAAATATGTGAATCAAATTGCGGAAGAAGTCCGCAACCAATTGAATTAAAAAATAACCGTAAGAAGAAGCCCTGTTTCCCGTAGAAAGACAGAGGAACAGGGCTTATCCATTTTTCCGGTTTTTGGTTTGGATCTTTACGTTCATATTTTTTTCTTTTATATTTTGGAAAAATGTTATTTTTCATCATAAATAGCTGAAATCATTCTTTATAATAGAAGTAAGATGCGGATAAATCTTATTTTTAAATTTTGGCGGGATCATTTTTAACCCGGCACTTTACACAGAAAGCATCTTTGCATACCATAGTTACATGAGTGATTTTCCATTGGATAAAGCATCATTTTAAGGAGGTGATGAATGGAAGCAGGGGGAATCTCACGGATGCATCAAAAGTTTGCCGTAAAGCGCCTGGACTGCAGAGGAGACGTGGATCTGCAGTTGACGAGGAGGAGGAGTATCGAGTGATCGGCGGATACCTCCCGGCTTCGCATCAAAGCCGAGGAATCGCGACACAAAACAGCGGGGTGACCCGTTGTACAAAAGTTGCGATATGATGCTAAGAGAGGTCGGTTGGATACAAAAAATAGAAAAAAGAGAAAGCATGGAAATGATGATGAACGGGTCAAAGACAGACAGACTTTGGATACCCGTGGTTCGTCATTGTTTCTGCAAATTTCAGGGGGTATTCACATATGTGCGGAATTGTTGGATATATTGGCTCCAAAGAGGCTCAAAATCTGTTGCTTGAAGGTTTGAGCAAATTGGAATATCGCGGATATGATTCGGCCGGTCTGGCGGTTTACAACGGGGAAACGATTGGTGTGCAAAAAAACGAAGGACGGCTGACCAATCTCGAAGAAAAACTCCGTGCTAAATCCCTGCCGGGTACTTTGGGGATCGGACATACCCGGTGGGCGACACACGGGAAGCCTTCAGACCAAAACTCCCATCCCCATACGGACCAAACGGGTCGTTTTGCGGTGGTTCATAACGGGATTATCGAAAACTACATTGAATTGAAAGAAGAATTGATCGCCAAAGGATTTACCTTTGAATCCGAAACGGACTCGGAAGTGGTGGCCAAACTGCTGGCTGACATGTGGAACGGCGACTTGGTTTCCACTGTGCGGGACGTGGTGGCCCGCTTGGAAGGGGCCTATGCCTTGGGGATTATCAGCGAATTGGAACCGGATAAATTGGTGGCTGTTCGCCAGGCAAGCCCTCTGATTGTCGGGGTCGGCGAATCGGAAAACTTTATTGCTTCCGATATCCCGGCGATTTTGCAGCACACCCGCGATGTGTACATTTTGGAAGACGGGGAAATGGCTGTTCTGAAAGAAAACCAGGTGACCCTGATGAAAGTGGACGGGACGCCTGTGGAACGGGAAGTCATGAATGTCAAATGGGATATTGAAACAGCGGAAAAAGGCGGTTATGACCACTTCATGCTGAAGGAAATCCACGAACAACCCAAAGCGATCCGCGACACGTTGTCCGGTCGTCTGAAAGACGGAGAAGTGGATTTATCCAACGAAGTGAAGCTGACCAAGGAACAAATCCAAGAGATCGAAAAAATTCATTTCGTGGCTTGCGGCACGGCTTATCACGCCGGACTGGTCGGGAAATATGTGTTGGAAGATCTCGCACGGATTCCGGTGGAAGTGGATGTGGCGTCCGAATACCGGTATCGCAATCCGCTCATTACCGAAAAAACGCTGGTTGTCGTGATCAGCCAATCCGGGGAAACAGCAGATACACTGGCTGCCCTCAGGGAGGCGAAAAAGCACGGCGCGCGGGTTCTTGCCATTACGAACGTGGTTGGATCCAGCGTTTCCCGGGAAGCCGATGATGTGATCATCACCTGGGCCGGACCGGAAATCGCGGTGGCTTCCACCAAAGCCTATACTTCGCAATTGATTGCCATTTATATGCTGGGAGTTTATCTGGCTCAGGTTCGCGGTGGAAAAAGCCGCGAAGAACTGGCGGAAATTATCCGTCACTTGGAAGAATTGCCGGAAAAAGCAGAGCAGATACTCGGCCAAACCAAGGTGGTTGAACAATTTGCACGGGACATCGCCAGCCATGAACATCTCTTCTTCCTGGGACGCGGCTTGGATTATGCTGTTGCCTTGGAAGGTTCGCTTAAATTAAAAGAGATTTCCTACATTCATTCCGAAGCTTATGCGGCCGGTGAATTGAAACACGGCACCTTGGCTTTGATTGAAGAAAACATCCCGGTCATTGCGCTGGCCACCCAAAGCAGTGTCTACGAAAAGATGATCAGCAATATCCAGGAAGTCAAAGCACGTGGCGCTTATGTTCTCGGGTTTGCCGGGGAAGGAGACACGGAGATGATTAAATCCGTGGATGAAGTGATCCACATCCCGTCGACACTGGATCTTTTGGCTCCGGTATTGACGGTCATCCCGCTGCAATTGTTCGCCTACTATGCTTGCCTGGAGCGTGGCTTCGATGTGGATAAACCGCGGAATCTGGCAAAAAGCGTGACTGTGGAATAAAGAAAGGAAAATTGACGGAACGGAACCTGTTCGAACATCACCTCTTCGGTTGCCATCAACCGCAAGAGGTTATTTTTTTTATGTTCGGAGAGAAGGTTCAGGCAACTTGTCTTTTCCGCTTATAAATGATTGATTGTCAGTTTTTTCAGTGGATACGAGTGTCCATTCATGCGGAACTGGATATGGAAAGGATTCATCAAAATCTGGAGTACATCAGCAAAGGAGGGATTGAAAGATTAAAAAGGCACAGACGGAGCCAGAAGGAGAAAACCGGGCGGTTTTTGGGAAAACAGGATGCGAATTGCGTCTTATCATTTGACAAATCTTTTCTTTCTGGTTTATGATACTGATAAATATTATGTACGGAAGGGTGAACATCGGGACGATGAAGTGCTAATCCTATTTTTGAAAGCAGATGGATTGAAGGATTTTTTTGGCAGAGAAGGAGTCTGCTTCTTTGTGCTGCCTTCAATGTGTCTTTTAAGAATAGGATTGGCATCACCCATTTTTATAAAAAGTGAATCCGGTGGTATGGATCTTTTGTCTGATGACGGTCTGTGCACCCGTGCCTTTTTTATGCCTCCTATTCTTAAAAAGATGGGAGGCTTTTTTCGTCTCCCAAAAACATAACGGTACGGAGATGATGCGGATGTTGCTGGAAGCGCGTGATTTGAAGCTGTATGTCAAAGACCGTTTGTTGTTTGACGTGAAAAGGTTATTCATTGATCACCGGGACCGGATCGGTTTGGTCGGAAAAAATGGCTGTGGAAAAACCACGTTGATCAAAACGTTGACCGGTCGGGCGGTTCCCGATCAAGGCCAAGTGATTACCCGTGCCACGGTTGAATTTTTGCCGCAGATCAAACGGCAGGATTCAACCAAAAGCGGCGGTGAGTTGGCCCGGGAATATCTTTTGCAAGCCTTGGGGAAGGAGCCGGAGATTTTGTTTTTGGATGAGCCGACCACACATTTGGACACCGGGCATATCGAATGGTTGGAAAAGAAGCTGAAAAACTGGCCGGGAGCTTTTGTGGTCGTTTCCCATGACAGGGTGTTCCTGGATACTCTTTGTACAACAATTTGGGAGATCGATGAAGGCAAGATCAAAACCTATAAAGGGAGTTATTCGGATTACGTCCGCCAAAAGGAGTTGGAAAGAGAACAACAGATCCAGGCATACGAAAAATATGCAAAAAAGAAAAGGCAGTTGGAAGAAGCGCTGCGAATGAAAGAACAAAAAGCACAGAGAGCGACCAAAACACCGAAAAAAACAAACCGGTCCGAAGCGAAGATGGCCAAACCCTACTTTGCCAAAAAACAAAAGAAACTGGAGAAAGCCAAAAAAGCCATGGAAACCCGTCTGGAAAAATTGGAGAAGGTGGAAAAGCCGAGAGAAATCAAGCCGGTCAAGTTGAGTTTGCCCCACCAGGAAGCTATGAAGGGGAGAGTGGTGATCCGGGTGCAAGATGTTTCCGGAACAGCGGGAAACAAGCTTTTGTGGAAGCCGGCTCGTTTTGATGTGCGCGGAGGGGAGAAACTGGCCGTCACCGGACCGAATGGTGCCGGAAAAACCACGCTGATCCGAAAGATCATCCGCCAGGATGAGGGAATCACAGTTTCGCCGTCTGTGAAAATCGGTTATTTCAGCCAGAATCTCAATATTCTTGATCTGAAAGAATCGATTTTGGAAAATGTCCGTTCCACCTCCAAGCAGGATGAAACGTTGATACGCACTGTCCTGGCCCGGTTGCATTTCCGGAGGGACGATGTTTATAAAAAAGTGGAGGTGTTAAGTGGCGGGGAACGGGTCAAAGTGGCATTGGCCAAAGTATTTGTCAGTGACATTAACACCCTCGTTTTGGACGAACCGACGAACTTCCTGGATATTGAAGCGGAGGAAGCTTTGGAATCCCTTCTTCAAGAGTACGAAGGCACGGTCATCTTTGTCACTCACGACCGGCGTTTTGTGCAAAAGCTGGCAACCCGGATCCTGGAGATCAAAAACCGGGAAATTCGTTTTTTAGACCGTCTTGATGAAGAGAAACGGCAGCCCGGGCGGCAAAAAGAAAAGGATGCCGGGGAGGACCGGCGGCTGTTGATTGAGACCAAAATATCCGAGGTGCTCAGCCGGTTGAGCGTGGAGCCATCTGAGGAGCTGAAAAAGGAATTTCAAAGGCTGTTGGCAGAAAAAAAGAAATTGGTAACAGATTAAAACGTTCAGCGACAAGAAAAAGGTGTGAAACCGAATGAATTTCATCCATGAAGAGAGGAAAGAACATTGGAAACGGGAGATTTTCCTTTTTTTAACCAGCCAGACGATTTCCCTGTTGGGCTCGTCGCTCGTGCAATATGCCATTATGTGGTATATCACCTTGGATACCCGATCCGGTGTGATGATGACCATCTATATTCTTTGCGGTTTTGTCCCCACTTTTCTTCTCTCGCCGGTTGCCGGGGTGTGGGCAGACCGTTTCAACCGCAAAATGCTGATCATCGGGTCGGATGCAATGATTGCCATGGCCACGTTGGTCCTCGCCATTCTTTTTCTTGCGGGATACGATGCGATATGGCTGCTTTTTGCCATCTCGGCTGTCCGCGCAATCGGGACCGGATTCCAAACTCCCACCATTGGCGCGGTTTTGCCGCAAATGGTTCCGAAGGATCAACTGACGAAAGTGAATGGAATCAACGGAAGCCTTCAATCATTGATTATGTTGGTTTCCCCCATGGTGAGTGCGGCACTCATCACCATGGCCTCCATTGAAGCGGTTTTCTTTGTGGATGTTCTCACGGCCGCCGTTGCTGTTTTCATCATGATGGCATGGGTTCACATTCCGGTTCACGAAAAGGCGTCCGAAAAACAGAAAACCACTTATTACAGTGATGTCACCGAAGGCATCGCGTATATTAAAAAACATGCTTTTTTAAAGAGCTTCTTTTTGTTCTTCGCTGTTTTTTTTGTATTGATTGCACCGGCTTCGTTTTTAACCCCTTTGCAGGTGACCCGGAGCTTTGGGGATGATGTGTGGCGGTTGACGGCCATTGAAATCACCTTTTCCGTCGGGATGATGGCAGGGGGAGGGTTGATCGCCTTGTGGGGAGGCTTTGGCAATAAAGTCCATACGATGGCTCTCTCCGGCTTTATCATGGGGGTTTGCACATTGGCGCTGGGATTGGTTCCCGACTTTTGGATTTACTTGTTGGTCATGGCCTTATTCGGGGTGGCCATGCCCTTTTTCAATACACCGACGACGGTCTTGTTGCAAGAAAAGATTGAAGAAAATTATACAGGAAGGGTATTTGGGGTATTCAGCATGATCTCCACTTCCATGATGCCGGTGGGGATGCTTGTATTCGGGCCGGTTGCCGATTGGATCGAAATTGAATGGATTTTGGCCGGCACGGGTTTGTTGATGTGCATGCTTGCCATGTTTTTGGGAAGGAACAAAGTGCTGTTGAAAGCAGGAAAACCAGCTTGATTTCATCTTGGATCCAACCCCCTTGAAGGGGAACGCGGCTTCAGGGGGTTGCTCTCATGAATGAAGAAGAAGGGGGAAAAATGATGAGGGAAACGCTGTTGATGGTGGATGATGAGATCGGCATCATCCAAATGATGAAACGGCTGCTCGAAAAAGAAGGATTCGAAGGGATCCTTGAGGCCACCTCCGGCGAAGAAGCGTTGGAGAAAATCAGGAAACACCCGGTGGACTTGATTTTGCTGGATGTGATGCTGCCGGATACAGACGGCTTCCGGCTGTGTCAGCAAATCAGGGAAATGACCGACGTCCCCATCCTTTTTTTGACGGCTCGCACGGCGGATATGGATAAGTTGACCGGTTTTTCCATGGGAGGGGACGATTATATCACGAAACCGTTTAATCCGTTGGAGGTGGTTGCCCGGATCAAAGCGATTTTGCACCGGCAAAGGCGCTTGAATTCCCGGCTTCGCGAATTTCGTACCGGTCATTTTGTATTGTACTTGGAACAGGCGAAATTGGTGGTGGACGGGAAAGAAGTGAAATGCCCGGCAAAGGAATTTGAGTTGCTGAAATTCTTGTGTGAGCATCCCAATCAAGTATTCAGTGTGGACAGCCTTTATCAGCACGTATGGGGGGATTACCCGACGGTGGGAAAGGAAAACACCGTCATGGTGCATATCAGGCGGTTGCGGCAAAAAATTGAAAAAGACCCGAAAAACCCTGAGTATTTAAAAAACATCAGGGGATTGGGATATATGCTCGCAGTTTCGGACAAGGAGAGACGGTGATGGATCTCAAACACAAAATATCCCTCCAGTTTGTGGCGGTTTTGCTCGCCATCGGAGGCGTTCTTTTGCTTTCGGGGCTGACGGTGGTTCCGGTTGTTGTCATGGGGATTCACAAACTTCTTCAGATCCCGGTGGGAACCCGTGTCCCTCTGTTGATCGGTTTGTATTTAAGTTCCTTTATCGTGATATTTATGATGATCGGGATCTTTTTGGGGCGGAAAATCAGCAAGCCGCTCTTTTTTCTGATCCAATGGATTGAGAACCTTTCGGAAGGGAAATATCAAAAGCCGGATTTTCCAGACCTGGCCGCCCGGAAGTTCGGGGTGTTTTTGGAATTGGAATCGAAACTGGACAATTTGACCGCCCGGCTTCATTCCGTCGAACAAGAGCGCAAAGCACTTGAAGAATTGAGGAGAAGCTGGGCCTCCGGCATCACCCACGATTTGAAAACCCCTTTATCTTACATCAAAGGGTATGCAGCGATGCTCCGCTCGGATCATGCTTGGGAAGAAGCAGAAGTGAAAGAGTTCAGCCGGATCATTGAGGAAAAATCGATCCATATTGAGCAATTGATCCAAGATTTGAGCATCGTTTACCAATTGGAAGAACGCCAAATTCCCTTGAATGAGCGCACCTTAAACCTGGTTACCTTTTTGGAACGGGTTTTGGCCGATCTTAAAAAACATCCCCTGGCGGACCGGTATGATATCCGATTCAAATCCCCGGCCAGGGAGATCCGGTGGACGTTTGACGAACATTTGCTCAAAAGGGCACTGGAAAACCTCGTCATGAATGCCATTCGGCATAATCCCCCGGAAACAACCATTCAGGTGACAACCGAATTGAAAGAAGACAAGCTTTTGATCGTGATTCAGGATCATGGCAAGGGAATGGACCGGAAAACCATTCAACATTTGTTCGACCGCTATTACCGGGGAACCCCCACCGACCGGTCCGCGTTGGGTTCCGGGCTCGGCATGGTGATTGCCAAGCAATTCATCGAGAGGATGCAGGGCTTCATCCAAGTGGAAAGCAAGCAGAATGAAGGCACCCGGATCACTCTTTGGTTTCCGTATAAAAATTAAGGTGCTGTTAAGATTGCGTTTGTGTGGTGTTTATTTTGGTCTGTTAAACTGCGTTTGGAGCGGTTGAAAGAAAGGCACCGCCAAAAGAATCAATAGGTTTTAAAGGGATCGGGTGTTTTTCATGCATTGCTTGCACCGCTTTGATGTCATGACCGGAAGGAGGGAAAAGGGGATGAGAATCATGATTGCCGCTGTCACGGGGATTTTGGGCGGATTTATCATCGGCGTTCTGTTGTCCAGCATCATTGGCATTCTCAGTTTCCAATTATTTTTCAAACCGTTTGGAATTCCGTTTCTTCCCTATCTGTGTGCGTTGGCGGGCGCGGTTGCCGTTCCCGTGATCGATTGGCGCCAATGGAAACATCGCCATTCATCCGGGAATGGATCGGTGGAAAACAGGTGAAGTTGGAGGAATAGAGCAGAAAGGAGGATATTTTGATGGGTTACCGGTTAAATATGAGAAAAAAGCATTTATTGGTTTCCATACATGTGCTGGGGGCCATGGCATGGTTTGGCGGAACGTTGGGAATGTTGATCCTGGGGATTTACATGGGAAACGCGGAAAATGGGGAACAGCTTTATTACACACTTTCAAGTATGCACATGATTGATGGCACGCTGATCAAATATCCGGCCATGGTGGTCCTGATCACCGGCCTGATGCTGTCGGTCTGGACCCATTGGGGATTGACGAAGCATTACTGGGTGTTAATCAAGTTGGTAACGACTTTCCTCATTATTTTGCTCGGTATCCTGTTTCTGAGTGACGGGTTGTCTTTTTTGATCGAGACCGCGGAGAAATATCATTTGGCAGCTTTAGAAAATGCCTCTTTCCATCGGACCAGCATTTCCTTGACTTTGGGCGCCATCTTCAATGTGGCGGCGATGGTCATGATGACCCTGGTCACCTATTACAAACCATTCGGGAAGATTAAAAGAAAAGCAAAACGTGAAAACCGGTGATTCCGGAAAGGATTATTGAACAAGCATTTTGAAGCCGAACCAAGCCAAAAAAATGCCGTAGCCGCAAAGAATGAGTCCGGAAATCAGTTGAAATCCCTGGATAAAGGCCGGCTTGATGTAAGGCCGGCACCAACTGACCGACAAAGATAAGAGGAGATTCCACATTCCGCAACCGATCATCAGATAAGCAAATGCCGTGATCAGAAACGACAGGGGTTGCTCATGAATGGTGCTGTACACACCGGACCAGGAGAGAAAATCCATGGGATTGATGAACCCAAGGACAAATCCCTTGGCAAGGAGATGGACAGGCCGGGGCCACGACGAAATGGACAACTTGGTTTTCAGATTCGACGTCCCCAAATAAATCAGGTAAGCCCCGACCGCGACCGCTATGAACGCCAGATACGACAAATCCACAATGCCGCTGGAAAAGCCGGAAAAAATGATGCCGACAATCAACAGGTTGGAGATCACATCTCCCAAGCCGACCAGCCAGGAAGGATAAAAACCGCTTGAAATCCCTTGCCGGATCATCTCGATGTTGACCGGTCCGATTGGGGTGGACAAAGCAAATCCCAAGATAAAATAGCCCATCCACGTTTCCATGCATACGACTCCTTTATGACAACTTATCACTATATTTATGCTTGTCCTGGGAAAAAACAACAACAAAATCGATCAGCATGGACGGGATGGAAAGGGGGTTGAAGGAATTACCATTGTAAATTCATATGTTTTTATTTATACTAATAATAACTAACAAGTGCATATTCACCCTCATCGATTTCTCTCGGTGAGGTAGAGGTTGCGGCTTTTATCAGTACTTTGCACGAGAATTTGGAGTTTCTTTGATGACTGCAAGGGAAAGGAAAAGTCGCCGAAGTTTGTTCGCCCGCTCCAGGCGGACAAGCTGGGGCTGATTCCAAACAGGGTCAGCACTGTCACGTTTGTTCTTTGCCCAGACAAACGTGGTGCGCTATCTTGCGGGGGTTTGGTGTGGGTTTCATCATACCGTCCCATCCAGAAGTGACGGTTTTTTTGTTTTTTCCTGCCGGACCTCGGCTGAAGAAAGGGAGAGATACTTTTTTATGTCCAATTCAAGTGATGACCAACAATTAAAAAAAGGATTAAAGTCCAGGCATATGTCGATGATCGCCATTGGCGGATCCATCGGGACAGGGATCTTTCTCGCCAGCGGAGCGGCGATTCAGGAAGCCGGCCCGGGGGGCGCGCTGGTTGCTTATATGGCGATCGGCATGATGGTTTACTTTTTGATGACCAGCCTGGGAGAAATGGCTGCTTATATGCCGGTTTCCGGTTCTTTCAGCACGTATGCAAGCCGGTTTGTGGATCCGGCATTGGGATTTGCGATGGGATGGAATTATTGGTATAACTGGGCCATTACCATTGCAGTTGAATTGTCTGCTGGCGCGTTGATTATGAAATATTGGTTCCCGGATGTGCCGGGTGTGATTTGGAGTGCCATTTTCCTGGCATTGATGTTGGGATTGAATCTTCTTTCCGTCAAAGGGTACGGGGAGTCAGAATATTGGTTCTCTTTTATCAAAGTATCGACCGTCATCATCTTTTTGGTTATCGGATTTTTAATGATTCTCGGTATCATGGGAGGAGAACCGATCGGCTTCAAGAATTTCACCATCGGTGACGCTCCGTTTCATGGCGGATGGGTGGCCACTGTCGGCGTGTTTATGATTGCAGGTTTTTCATTCCAGGGAACGGAGTTGGTCGGGATTGCAGCGGGAGAAAGTGAAAATCCCGGCGAAAACATCCCGAAGGCGGTCCGACAGATTTTTTGGAGAATTTTGCTTTTTTATACACTGACCATCCTTGTGATCGGTTTGATTTTGCCTTACACCCACCCGAATCTGGCGGGCGGCGATGTGGATCAGGTTGCCAAAAGCCCGTTTACCATGGTTTTTGAACGTGCCGGTTTTGCCTTTGCCGCTTCGGTGATGAACGCGGTGATTCTGACGGCGGTCCTTTCCGCGGGGAATTCCGGCATGTATGCATCCACCCGGATGTTGTGGCAGTTGGCGAAAGAAGGAAAAGCGCCGAAAGTGTTCAGCAAGGTGAACCGGAGTGGAGTGCCTGTTTATGCATTGCTGTTGACGGCACTGGTCGGGGCGTTTGCATTTTTGGCGTCGCTGGTCGGTGACGGAACCATTTACATCTGGTTGCTCAATGCTTCGGGGCTGTCCGGATTTTTGGCTTGGCTCGGCATTGCGGTCAGCCATTATCGGTTCCGCCGTGCTTTTATCGCCCAGGGAAAAAGCCTGGATGTCCTTCCTTACCGGGCGAGGTTGTTCCCGTTTGGGCCGTTGTTTGCCTTCTTCCTGTGTTTGGTGGTGATCCTGGGACAAGATTATCAGGCTTTCACGGGAGAAGCCATCGACTGGTACCGGCTGGTGGTTTCCTATATCGGGCTGCCGATTTTCATTTGTCTGTGGCTCGGTTACAAATGGAAAAATAAAACAAAAGTGGTTCCGCTTGAGTCTTGTCAACTGGAACCGGATCAGGAGTAAGAAAAACCTGCTGACCACAGTCAGCAGGTTTTTTTGGGCCATCAGATTTTGACCGATGCAAAGAACATCAAAACCACCATGCACAAAACCGAAATATTCAGCAGCATGATATAGCGTTTGACAGTTCCGATCACTTGTTCTTTTTCGATGCCGTCGGATTTAACTTTTGCCAATGCCTTGCGGCCGTACAAGACAATAACGAGAATGAACGCAAGGATAAACAAACTTCCAAAACGTTCTTTCACCAACAGCCAAAGCGGCTTGTCCCCGTCGAATTGCAGCATCATGTAGATTCCCGTCAGGAGAACAATGACAGAGGTGGGGATAAACATGGTCAAATTCCAGCGTTGGGCACGATTCAACGCATGATCCATCCGTCCCGTCTCGCCGGTGCGGATAGCATCCCTTAAAAACATGGCCATCAGTGAGGCTCCGCCAAACCAAGCAGCAACAAAGGCGATATGTAAAAACTTGATGATACCGTAGGTAGTCACTGGATAAACCCCTTTCATTTCACGATGATATGATAAGCGGACAGTTCCGGGCGTTGGACATCCCCTTTGCGCCCGCCGTGTGCTCTTTGAAAATGTTCGCTTTGGGTCCAATTTATAAAATCCTCTTTGGAAGCAAAGACGGTTTCGGCAACGACATGCGATTCATCTTCAGACAGAAGCAGACGGAAAGAGACAAAACCCGGCACTTGTTTCATGGATTCTGGAGCCCGGCTGAAACTTTCCTTCAAGTGTTTCAGATGTTCTTCGGATTGGATCTTGATATGATTGTTGACCAGGTACATTCAGGTCCTCCTTCCCGGGACAAAATTAGTCATTCATTTATACTATATACCATTATCCTCCCTGTGATCAAAAAGAAGCAAGAGGAACGGAACCCTTTTTTAAGAGAGACGGGAAAGTGTATACTGAATAAAAAATGAAACAGAAGTGATGGGAATTGATCAAGGTTAAAAACTTTACGAAAAAATACGGAGACCAGGTGGTTGTCAACGGCATTTCTTTTACGGTGAAAGAACATCACATTTTTGGATTGCTGGGCCCCAATGGTGCCGGAAAGACCACCACCATGGAAATGATGGAAGGGTTAAGGGATCCCGATGAGGGAAGCATTGAAATTGCCGGGGTGGATGCGGTCAGAGACCGGGATCGGTTGAAGCAAATCATCGGTGTGCAACTGCAGTCCACCGCATTGTTTGAGCATTTGACCGTCCGGGAAAGTCTGGAGCTTTATGCCGGTTTTTACCCGAAAGCCCGTCCGGTTCTGGAACTTCTACAATCATTTGATCTTCAAGAAAAGGAAAAAACACAGGTGAAACATCTGTCCGGAGGGCAACGGCAAAAACTGGCGATTGCGATCGCGGTGGTGCATGATCCCAAAGTGATTTTTTTGGATGAACCCACGACGGGACTGGATCCCCAGGCAAGACGGCGTTTGTGGGATCTTATTTTTCAGCTTCGCGATGAAGGAAGAACCATTGTTTTATCAACCCATTACATGGAAGAAGCGGAAGTCCTGTGTGACCAAGTGGCGATCATGAGTCAAGGCCGGATGCTGGAGGTGGATTCTCCTGCCGGTTTGATTCGCGGCTTGGCTTCCCAAAGCCGGATCGAATTTGTGCTGCCGGACTCCGGTTTGGATCAAGAATTGTCTGAACTGCCGGGGGTGATGAAAGTCAGCCGGGAAGAAAATGAAGTCGTGTCCATCCACACTAATGATTTATCCCAAACCCTGCAAGAGCTGGTTCCATGGGCAAACCGCCATTTGATTCCGTTAACCGGGCTTCGCACAAGAAGCGCAACGCTGGAGGATGTGTTTCTCCATAAAACGGGAGAGAGGTTGAGAGGGAAATGAAAGCATATTGGCAGTTGGTGAGGGCGCAGCTTCTTTTGTTTTTCCGCAACAAAAACACAGTGATCTGGTCCTTTTTTTTGCCGGTTTTGATGATGCTTGGCCTGGGATTGTTTTTAGGGGACGGGAGTTCCCAAATTTCTTTGAAAGCCGGAGTGGTGGATCTGGATCAATCGTTACTGTCCGAAGAATGGAAGCAAAATTTTTTCCGGCAGGAAACCGTCAAACCGGCATCCGGGTCCGAGGCGGAACTGATGAAGAAGTTGAAATCCGGGGATGTTGATTTTGTGGTGAAGATTGAAAAAGGATTTGAAAAAGCTTATCAAACCAAACAAAGCGCGAAAAAAGTGTTGATCTACATGGATCCGGTGAACAAAACCCAAGCGGACATGGCCCGGCTGCTTGTGGATCAGACAGTGGATGCCATGAATAAAGAAAAAACCCGCTTTCAACCTGTAATTTTGACGGAAGTGGTATCCATCCAAAGCAGGACGCTGTCGTATATCGATTTTTTGGTGCCGGGCATCTTGTCTTTAATGATGATGAGCAACAATTTAAACGGTGTCGCCGCCACGATCGCGTCTTGGCGGGAGCGCGGGATTTTGCGCCGGATGCAGGGGACGCCGCTGAAAAGTTCCACTTTTATTGCAGGGCAAATGACGGCCCGGATTTTGTTGAATGCCATCCAGGTGATCGTGGTCTTGCTGGTGGCCTTCTTTCTGTTTGATGTTCATGTGTACGGATCCTGGGGCACTTTGATTTTATTGATTTTTCTCGGGACCCTGACATTTATGTCGATGGGTTTTATTGTGGCCGGTTTGTCCAAAACCCCGGAAAGTGCAGCCCCCATTGCCGGATTGATCTCGTTTCCGATGATTTTTGTGGGAGGCATCTTTTTTCCGGTCCGGGATTTGCCGGGGATTCTCCAGTCGGTGGTTCAGGTGATTCCAATCGTGCATTTGACGGATGCTTTGCGCGGTGTGATGAATGACGGCTTGGCACTCGGTCAGTTGATGGTTCCCGTCTCCATCCTGATTGCCTGGGCGGCAGGATCGTTTGCTATCGCGGCATGGACTTTTCAATGGGATGTGAAATGAATGATTGCCGGAATCGGAACGGACTTGATTGAACTGAACAGAGTGGAAAAAGTGATTTCCCGGTTGACAAAGCGGATTCTGACGCCAAACGAACAGGCCGCTTTGCCCGAAGCTCCCGGGCGCCGCTTGGAATTTGTCGCCGGAAGGTTTGCGGCCAAGGAGGCCGTATCCAAAGCGATGGGGTCCGGCATTGGCAAAATGTGTTCGTTTCAGGATATCGAAGTTTTAAACAATGAGCAGGGAAAACCGGTGGTGACCGTTTCTCCCCGGGTGCTTCAGGCATTGTACGGAACCGGTGCGGTTTCCATCCATCTGTCCATTTCTCACAGCGAATACTACGCCATGGCGATGGCGGTGATTGAAATCGATCATAACTCATAAATGGTGGACATACATATATAACGCGGTTAGGAGGGACAAACGTTGTATTTGGTCACGGCAGAAGAAATGCGGAGGATTGAGGAACGGCTCATGGATGAAACCGGCCTTCCCGGAACGGTGTTGATGGAAAATGCCGGGAGATCGGTCGCGGATGAAATTACAAAACGGTTTCCCAAACCGCAAAAAGCGGTGATCCTGGCGGGAAAAGGGAATAACGGGGGAGACGGTTGGGTGATCGCCCGTTATCTCTTGTACCGAAATTGGGATGTGGCTTGCTGGCTTGTCGGAGATCCGGATCAACTCACCCCGGATGCAAAGGTTTTCTATCACGTGCTGCAATCGTTTAACCCCATTCAAACGTATCATTCCGGGAAACGGGATGCATTGAAATCAGAGCTCAGCCAGGCCGATGTGATTGTGGATGCCCTTTTGGGGACAGGAGTGAACGGAAGTTTGCGTCCGCCTGTAAAAGAAGTGGTGGAACAAATCAATGCTTCCGGGAAATGGGTGGTTTCCGTCGATTTGCCGACAGGACTTCATACAGATGGAGCAAGCATTGATTCAGAAAAAGTAAAAGCAGACTTGACTGTCACGTTCCAATATCCCAAATGGGGGCATTTTTCACGGCAAGGAAAAGAATTGAGCGGCGAATTGGTCATCAAAGAGATCGGATTGCCTCCGGTATTAAAGCCGGAGTTGAAACCAAAGGGAAGGTTGAATGATCCGGTATGGTGGAAAAAAAGCTGGTCTCCCCGCGATCCTTGGTCACACAAAGGAAGCCACGGCCACTTGCTCCTGATCGGCGGAAGCAAAGGGATGCTCGGCGCCATATGCATGGCAGGCGAAGCGGCTTACCGGATGGGAGCGGGTTATGTGACCCTCGCCGTTCCGGAGTCGGAAAGACACGCACTGGCTGCCAAAGTCACGCAGCCGTTGATTTGGCCGTGGCCGGGAGAAGGCACCTTTCATCCCAACAGTGCTGACAGGTTCCAAGAAAAAGCCGGTCAAATTTCTGCAATGGCCATCGGTCCGGGGCTTGGAAGGTTTGAGGGGGAAGACAAATGGTTGCGGGACGTCCTTTCTTCCATGCAAGGACCGCTGGTGCTGGATGCGGATGCATTGAATATTTTGGCGGCTTATCCGGATTTGCTCGGAGATCTCCGGCACAGAAAGGCGCCGGCGATTATCACGCCTCATCCTGGAGAAATGGCCCGCCTGACCTCCCTGTCGGTAAAGGAAGTGGAGGCCGGCCGGGTGGATGTGGCCCGTTCATTTGCCAAGCATACCGGAATGATTGTTGTTTTAAAAGGAAGGTTTACATTGATTGCCCATCCTGACGGCACGGTGTTTCTGAATCCGACAGGAAGTCCTGCACTGGCCAAAGCCGGTTCCGGCGACGTGTTGACCGGGATGATCGGTTCCCTTCTGGCACAAAAGGTTTCGCCGCTGGAAGCGGCGGCCATGGCCGTTTACCTGCATGGAAAAGCCGCCGGGTTGAGCGGAACCCATCCGCACAGTATGGTGTATACTGATTTGCTGGACGGGATTCAACGCGCGGTCCGCCAGGAATTTGTCGAGTGATGTCCCTCGCTAGCCGACACATTTCCCGGGAAATTGACGAAAGGGATGGTTCTATGTGTCGGAAGAAACCATTTTTCTGTTTTTGGATCTGCCTCATGCTATTGGCAGTGGCCGGATGTGGTGTCAAAAATGAACAAGATGTGGTCAGTGAACTGGCACAGCGGACGGAAAAAATGGAGTCATACATCAGCCACGGGAAAATGACGATTTTAACCAGCTCCGAGCCACAAGTCTATGACATTGAAGTCTGGTATAAGAAACCTTCTTTTTATCGGGTTTCCATTAAAAATGTAAAGAAAAACATCACTCAAATTATTTTGCGGAATGATGAAGGGGTCTTTGTGTTGACTCCCCATCTGAAAAAAAGCTTTCGTTTTCAAAGCGACTGGCCGCAAACGAACGGGCAGATTTATTTATACCAATCCATCATCCAAAGCATTATTGACGATGAAGAACGTATGTTTCAGGCAGAGAAAAAAGCATATCAATTGGAAGTATCCGCAAAATATCCGTTTAATCAGGAAGCCGCCAAACAAAAAATCTGGTTGGATTCCAAACTGTTGCCGACCCGTCTGGAAGTTCTGAGTGAACAAAACCAAAAGCTGATGCAAGTGCAATTTGACCGTTTCCGATTGGATGCGACCTTTGACGACGATGCTTTTGATACGGAGCGGAACATGAAGGATCTCCCGTCAATGGAAAAACAAGTCGTCGCTCCCGCGAAACCGGATAATAACGAATTGGCGTCCGTGTTGCCCGGCTATATTCCGGAAAAGAGCCATCTGGTGAGTGAACAAACGATCCAAACCCCGGAGGGACCGGTTCAAATCATGCGTTTTCAAGGGGAAAAAAATTTTACTTTGACCCAACGGAAGCCGCAAACCGTCGCCACCAGCCTGCCGCTGATGGGAAAACCTGTTGAATTAAAAAGCGCCATCGGAGTCTTGTTGGAGTCCGGGGAGATGAAACGGCTGGCATGGACTTATCAAGGGGTGGAATTTGAAATGATTGGAAAGCTGGCGGAGGAGGAAATGGTGAAAATCGCCAATTCCACCTTTGATCAGCTGGTCAAATAATGATTCCTGCTGAAACGGCGGGTTTCTGAGAGAAGCCCGCATGCATTCATTTTTCTTTCAAGAAGAAAAGAAAGCTGGTATAATACTTTCTAGCGTTTGCGGTAAAGGGATGAAGCAAATCATGAACCGACAGATTGTAAAAGAGCACACTTCGTACTGGACCCTTCTTTATCGGAAAAAGCGCTGGATGCGGATGATGGAGTCGTTTGCTTTTGTTTTGGGGCTTCTCGTCATCCTCATGTTTTTTCCCTTTCGCAGTCAGCCTTTCATATTTTCGGTCATTGGACTTGCCATGGTCGTTTTCTTTGGTTTTCCCTGTCTTTACCGATGTTGGTTGCGCCCGCACTACACGCTTTATCCTGACCGTTTGGAAATTCGGATGAGATCCCGCACCGAAACGATTCCTTTGCAGGAGATGACAAAAGATTTTGATTTACCGTATGGATATGTAATTCGTGGCAAAAGGGAATACTTACTGGTAAGCAATCATTTTTTAGAAAAGTTAAACGGTCAATTGGAAGTGATAAAATATGGCTGAATTGAATTGGGCAGATTATATGGGCAGGGATACAGTCGTTGAAGTGGATTTGGATGCGCTTACACACAACATTTATGAATTTCGCAGGCATTTGGAGAAACAAGTCAAAATGATGGTTGTCGTGAAAGCGGACGCTTACGGGCATGGAGCGGTGGAAGTATCCAAAACTGCTTTGTCGGCAGGGGCTTCTTATTTGGCGGTAGCCTTTGTGGATGAAGCGGTTGAACTGAGGAATGCAGGGATCACCGCCCCCATTTTGATTTTGGGTTATACGCCGCCGCATGCGTATCAAACGGCGGTTGATTACGACTTGACCTGCACGGTTTATTTGCCGGAGCATTTGCGGAAGATGGAAGAGGCCGCGATCAAAGCGGGCAAACCCTTGCGTGTTCATGTCAAAGTGGACACCGGCATGGGAAGATTGGGACTGGCTCCGGAAGAAGTGTTGTCTTTTGCACGGAAACTGGAACAGTCGCCACACATTGAATGGGAAGGAATCTTTACCCATTATGCGACGGCTGACGAGGCCGACAAGGATTACGCTCTGAGCCAGGAGCAAAAGTTTCGGAAAGTGATTGAAATCTTGTCCGAAAATCATCTCCGGCCGCCGCTGGTGCATATCGCCAACAGCGCAGGGGCCATTGATCTCAATGAATACGCATACGACATGGTGCGGTTGGGAGTCAGTGTGTACGGTTTTTACCCTTCGGCGGAAGTGAACCGCAAATCGGTTTCGCTAAAACCGGTTTTGACTCTAAAAACCAAAGTTTCTTCCGTCAAGAAACCGCCCGCCGGCACTGGAATCAGTTACGGAAAAACGTATGTCGTCAACGGGGAAGAGTGGATTGCCGCGATTCCGGTTGGGTATGCCGACGGGATCAACCGCCACTTGTCCAATCGCGGGCATGCACTGATTCACGGGCAAAAGGTGCCGATTGTGGGCCGCATCTGCATGGACCAATTGATGTTGAATGTGACCGGGGTGATGCCTGTTGAAGTCGGACAGGAAGTGGTGCTGTACGGAAGACAACAGCAAAATGTCATTTCGGTGGATGAAGTGGCCGATATGCTTGGAACCATTCATTATGAAGTCACCTGTATGTTGAGCCACCGTATTCCGAGGGTTTACTTGCGTGACGGGAAAGTGACGGGAATCGTCAACCGGTTGCGGGAGCCGGTGCGGATGCAGTGTCTTACTTGACAGCATGGACAACTGTTAATATTTTATGTATAAACATGTTGAGTGAAGGAATTTTATATACTTGAGCGAATAGATTAAACTAGGTTTTTGCTTTTATGTTGGTTTATTGATGAATGATAAGTATATTTTTGCAACATCTTCATCATAATGGTAGTATTGATAGGGGAATTTAAACGGTGATGATTGGTTGGGGGTGCTTCATTTGTCCGGTACAAAAAGAATCATGATCAGCCTGCCAACAAAATTGCTTCAAGAAGTGGATGGCGTTGTGGCGAGGGAAAATTCCAATCGGAGTGAGTTTATCCGCCAAGCGATGAGAATGTATCTCCAAGAGCGGAAAAAGCGTCTGATTCGTGAAATGATGCAACGCGGCTACATGGAGATGGCACGCATCAATCTCAACATCGCTTCGGAAGCATTTGAGGCAGAAGAAGAGGCTGAAGATACTTTGGATCGATTGGTTAGTGGGGTGTAATTGATTTGATTGTGAAACGTGGCGATGTTTATTTTGCTGATCTATCCCCTGTGGTCGGATCCGAACAAGGTGGGGTTCGGCCTGTTTTGGTGATTCAAAATGATATTGGCAATCGGTTCAGCCCCACCGTGATCGTCGCCGCGATTACAGCTCAAATTCAAAAGGCCAAATTACCTACGCATGTGGAAATCGATGCCAAAGCATACGGGTTTGATCGTGACTCGGTCATATTGTTGGAACAAATCCGAACGATCGATAAGCAAAGGCTGACGGATAAAATCACTCATCTGGATGATGAAATGATGAATCGTGTCAATGAAGCGTTAATGATCAGTTTGGGTATGATTAACTTCTAGCAAAGAATGGATGGAGCCGTCCATTCTTTTTTTGTGCGAAAATCGGGGAAGGCCCCGGTTTTTTTCTTTGCGGGATGGTGTTTGCCGGGTTTTTTTCGCATGGTTGATCTCATCCGTTTTGCAATCCTTGGATTCAGCCAACAAAAGAAAAGGGTGGTATAATAGAATCGTTCAGCAAGTCGTGTGCATATTTTATTTCTTTTATATCTGTGTTATTTTATTTCCAAAATGGATTGTTCTGTTTAATATTGAAGGCGGATCAAGGAGACCAATATGGACATTCATTTAAAAAAGTTATATCAGAAGCTTTTGGCTTCATATATTACTTCAAAAAAAGAAGATCATTTGTATAGTGTGCAGCAGCTGAGTAAATGGTTTTTGGAAAAGCGGATTCCTCCGGACGAAGTGGTAAACATGCATGTCAATGCCATGAAAGAGCAATATCCCGATATGTCGGATGATCTGAAAGCCTCGTTTGATCTGTTGATTGAGATCATGATCGGCTACGGCATTTCTTATCGTGAAAAAGAGAAACTGGTCAATCGGCACCGGGAATTGGAAAATGAGATCGAAGTGGCGGTCGGAATGCAACAAACTTTGTTGCCGGACGGGCCTCCGAAGTTGGGAGGCGTCGATATTGGCGTGGTGAGTGTGGCCGCCAAACAGATGAGCGGCGATTACTATAACTTCGTTGATCATGGTTCGGGATCGCTGGGCATCGCTATTGCCGATATTATCGGAAAAGGGATTCCCGCGGCTCTTTGTATGTCGATGATTAAATATGCGATGGACCGGCTGGATGATCAACCGTCCGCTCCTTTATCGCCGTCCCAGGTTTTGCGCGATTTAAACACCGTGGTGGAGCGCAATGTGGATCCGAGTATGTTTATCACCATGGTTTACGGGGTATATGATTCGTTGAACCATCATTTTCGGTATGCTACCGCCGGGCATGAACCCGGGCTCTATTATTGCCATGAAACCGGCGAGTTTGTTGATCTGGAGACCAAGGGGCTTGTGCTTGGCGTATCCAGGGAAGTCAGGTATCCGGAATATAAAATCCGGTTATCACCTCAAGATGCGATTATATTATTTTCCGACGGGGTAACGGAGTGTAAAGTGGATGGCCGATTTATTGAGCGGGATATGTTGAAAGAGATTATCCGCACGCATATTCATCTCCCGGCGCAAGAATCTGTTGAAACCATTCACCAAGCACTTTATGATATGTGTGGTTATAAAATTCGAGATGATCAAACGATTGTTATTTTAAAACGTGACGCAGATGAAATGGATACGGGGGACCCAGAGCAGAAGGAGGTCGTGGGTGAATGAATCTGGTTGTGCACGAAAAAAAGGAGAAAGAGAATCAGATCACAGTCATGGTGGAAGGGGAAGTTGACGTATATACTGCTCCCAAGTTAAGGGAAAAGTTACTGCCTCTTTGTGACGGAAAAAAACGGATCACGGTCAATTTGTCACAAGTGGATTATATCGACAGCACCGGGCTCGGCGTTTTAATCGGGGCATACAAAGCACAAAGGCAAACGGCAGGAAAACTGATCATATCCGGTATGAATCCCCGGTTGTCCCGTCTTTTTAAAATCACAGGTTTGTATGAGATTATGGAAATTGAAGATCAAGCGCAGGAGGATGGCCGCAAATGAGTGATAAACCCTTGGATTTGGTTAATTTGATGATTCCCGCCAAACCGGATTATGTTGGGATTGCAAGATTGACTGTATCTGGAATTGCCAATCGCATGGGGTTTTCTTATGATGACATCGAGGATCTGAAATTGGCAGTTTCCGAAGCTTGCACCAATGCTGTCGATCATGCTTATTGCGGCGGTGAAGGCGAAATTGAGGTGACTTGCAATATTTTCCCCAACCGCATTCAGATTGAAGTGATCGACCGCGGAAACAGCTTTGATCTGGATGAAGTGCAAAAGAGAACCGGCCCGATTAAAATGAGCGGTTCCATGAACGGGATCCGTGAACGCGGGTTGGGGTTGTACTTGATTAAATCCTTGATGGATCACGTCGATATCAAAGGTGATAACGGAGTCATTGTGAGAATGACCAAGTATATCCGAAAGGACGTGGTGGAAAATCATGTCGAAACGTCCACATCCTTCCCCACTAACCGATGACCAAATACTGGATTTGATCAGCCGCTTTCAGAAAAATGAGGATTCAAAAGCACAGGAAACCTTGATCCATCATTATCGCGATCTGGTCGAAACCATTGCGCATAAATTTGCATACGGCAATGAACCGTATGAAGATTTGGTGCAAGTGGGAATGATCGGATTGATTGCATCGCTGAAACGATTTGATTTGTCCATGGGGCGGAACTTTGAAAGTTTTGCCGTCCCTACCATTGTAGGCGAAATCAAACGGCATATGCGGGATAAAACCTGGAGCGTTCACGTTCCCAGGCGGATTAAGGAGCTGGGGCCCCGGATCAAAAAGGCGGTGGAAGACTTGACGGCTCAATTGCAGCGTTCGCCTCGTGTGAATGAGATCGCGGAGTATTTGGGAGTCAGTGATGAGGAAGTCTTGGAAACGATGGAGATGGGACGAAGTTATCATGCGGTTTCTGTGGATAACCCCATCGAGGCAAGCAATGACGGAAGTCAGGTGACCCTGCTGGATCTGGTGGGAACAGAGGATAAAGAATTCGAACAAATTGACCGGAAATTGTTATTGGAGAAAATTTTTTCAGCTTTAAGTGAAAGGGAACAAGAGATATTAAAATTAACCTTTTTTGAAAACCTCAGCCAAAAACAGGCAGGGGACCGGTTGGGAATTTCCCAGATGCATGTATCCCGTTTGCAGCGCCGGGCCTTGCAAAAATTGAGGCAGGCAATCCGGATGGAGCCTTCCGAAGTGATATGAAGTGTACCTTGTTGAGGTATGCTTTTTTATTTTGGGCAAAAAATGCTCCTCCAGGTTCCGGGTTCGATCAGAGGAGCCTGGAGGAGCCGTGCTTTTCAGAAACAGACAGAGGGATGAAGCGTGAGGAATGACCGGTTCCCGCTTTCAAAAGAGGGAAGGAGAGAACGCTTGATCAGATCCAGCCTCTGGCTTCAATGGCTTCCGTAATCCGTTTGATGGCCACCATATATGCTGCCGTGCGCAGATCCGTGTTTTCTTTTTGGGCAAGATCGTAGACCTCATTGTAAGAACGCACGATTTTTTCTTTCAGTTTGCTGTTGACTTCTTCTTCGGTCCAATAATAATGCATCAGGTTTTGCACCCATTCGAAATAAGAGACAATGACTCCTCCGGCATTGGCCAGAATGTCGGGGATCAAATGCACTCCTTTTTTGAATAAAACTTCGTCAGCTTTGGGGGTTGTCGGTCCGTTGGCTGCTTCGGCGACAACCTTGGCTTGGATGCGATCAGCGTTTTTGCGGGTAATCACATTTTCCAGTGCGGCCGGAACGAGAATGTCCACATCCAATTCCAAGATTTCTTCCGGATTTTCGAGGATCTGTGCATCGGGGAGATCGGTGATTTTGCTGTTTTTGTCATCCTTCAATTTTTTGACTTCTTGAAGGTTTAAACCGTCTTTTTGGTAAATGGCGCCCGAGGTGTCACTGACGGCAACAATTTTGCAACCTTTTTCGGCCAACAAATCGGCAACGATGCGGCCGGCATTTCCGAATCCTTGCACCGCCACAGTGGCGCCTTGGAGGGGGTTGTTTAACTTTTCCATTGCCTGCTCAATGGCAAAGGCACAACCTCTTGCCGTTGCTTCATTGCGTCCTTTGGATCCGCCCAGGCTGAGGGGTTTTCCGGTGATGACTCCGGGGCTGAATTTTCCTTTCATCCGGCTGTAAGTATCCATCATCCAACCCATGGTTTGGGCATTGGTATAGACATCGGGAGCAGGAATGTCTTTTTCCGGCCCGACGATATCGGCAATGGCTTCAATGAAGCCGCGGCTGACACGCTCAATCTCACCTTTGCTCAACTTGCGCGGATTGCAGATGACGCCTCCTTTTCCGCCGCCATAAGGAACATCGGTCACCGCACATTTGAAACTCATCCACATGGACAAAGCTTTGACTTCATCCATCGTGACATCGGGATGAAAGCGGATGCCCCCTTTGGTCGGCCCCATGGCATCGGTGTGCTGGGAGCGGAATCCTTCAAAGACACGGATGGAACCATCATCCATTTTGACGGGGAAGGAGACACTCAAAACGCGTTTCGGCTTTTTAAGAATATTAAGAATATCCTCGGAAACCCCCAGCTTCTTGCCAGCTTGATCAATCTGAATCTGAACAATTTCATACGGATTCAAAGACTCAAGTTTGTCAGACGTAACGGTGGATACTGGCAATGTTGAATCATCCTTTCATTAGTAAAATTGTTCACAAAAAACTTTTAGATAATAAATTTTTTGATTAATAGAATTAATAACATTCTATTAATCAAAATGAATAAATATTTATATAAAATAGTTTACCAAACATCCATGGGTTTCTTCCACACTTAATTTCTAATTGTATAATTTTTCTTTTTCAAGCAAAGGATTGCACGAGAGAACCCGTTTATTAATGTTTTCCAAAACCAGAAGTTATAAGCATCACAGCGTTTACCACATATTTCCTTTGTTTTGGTCTTTAAAAAAAGCAGTTTTATGAAAGAGCCGGTTCGAATGAAAAATGAATTTCAGTCCGTATGATTTTTTAATTGATTTGTATTTTTATGAGTTTTGTTTTAAAATGATAAATTTTATTTATGAATGCGCTATCATTGGTATGTGCTGAGTTGAACAATCTCCTGTTTCAAAAGGGGACTTGCCTGTTCATAATGGCTTCTCCCTTTTTAACATTGTCCGGCATAAAGGAACGAAGGCGTTTCATCTTCGTTTTTTAAGAATATTAAGATGATTGGTTGGGACAAGCTGACGAAGAAGGGGCTTTGCGCAAGAAAATGTTTCTTAAGGAAATGATAAGAAAAAAGCTTTATTTATTTTAAGAATCATGATTTATCTTGTATTCAAATTCACAAAAAGGGGATGCGAAATGATGCAATCGCTCATGCAAAGAATCCTTTTTTTCTCGAAATTCATGTCTTCGCCAAGAACCATCGGCAGTATCACCCCGAGTTCCAAGTATCTTGTCAATTCCTTGTTGAAACCGGTAAATTGGGACCAAACCAAAACGGTATTGGAATTGGGAGCGGGAACCGGAGTTGTGACCCGGGAAATTGCAAACCGGGTGAATCATTCCTGCCGGGTGATCACTTTTGAACTGGATCCTGAACTCCGCCGGTATTTAAAAAATCAATTTCCAAGGTTTGTTCACTGTTGTGATGCAAGAAATCTGAAACAGGAATTACGCCTGCAGGGAATGAATGAGGCGGATTGTGTGGTTTCTTCGTTGCCTTTTGCCAATTTTTCCAAACAAGATTGCTTGAAGATATTGGATGAAATACAGAAAGTATTGTCTTGTAACGGGGTGTTTGTGGCTTATCAATATTCTTTGCACATGTTGCCAATGCTCAGAAGTTGTTTCGGAAAAGTGGAAGTGCGGTTTGTACCCGCGAATTTGCCCCCTGGTTTTGTTTATGTATGTTCAAAATAAGGAGGAGGATTTATTGGATCCAAGAGAAGTGATTTATTGGGGGTTGGGTGTTGAATAAGATCATGCTGCTCTGTTTTTTTCTGTTATGGCCGGGGAGCGTGTTTTTTCGGATTGTCACCGGGTCACAGGGGAGAATTTGGGGGCCGTTGGAAAAAGGATCTGACAGAATGCGGGGAACGGTTTTCCTCGACAGATGATGCCCTGTTTGAGGGGGTGTTCATGGAAAGTTTCATCTCTTCCTGCAAGCGCTGTGCTGTTTTTTTGGCACTTGACACTTGGATGGTTCAAACTCAAAGAAAAAGGCGGTTGGAAAAACACGATGAGAAATGATCAACCGGTGATTCTGCTCGTCGATGATGATCAAGAAATCCGACAGTTCATGCAACTTTATTTACACAACGAAGGATATCGCATTTTACAGGCGACCAATGGAAAGGAAGCATTGCAGTTGGCCGATTCCCATGCCATTGACTTAATGGTGTTGGACTTGATGATGCCGGAAATGGACGGGTTGGAAGCCTGTATCCGCATACGGGAAAAATACTGGATGCCGATTATCATGCTGACTGCGAAAACGAATGACTTGGATAAAATTCAGGGGTTGAGTATCGGGGCCGACGATTATGTGACCAAACCTTTCAATCCATTGGAGCTGGTGGCCCGGATCAAAGCTCATTTGCGAAGGTATCTTCATTTTGATACGAAAAGTTTCCGTCAAGATGATGTGATTACGGTTCAGCATCTGACCATCCATCTGCTTTCAAGACAAGTTTTTGCCAATGAAAAAGAAGTCCGGCTCACCCCCAGAGAATTTGATATCTTGGTTTTGCTGGCCCGCCATCCCGGAGTGGTTTTTACCGCTGAACAAATTTATGAAAGGGTATGGAATGAACCGATGTTGACATCCAATAACACCATTATGGTTCATATTCGAAAGATTCGGGAAAAGGTTGAACTGGATCCCAAACGGCCAATGGTGATTCAAACAGTATGGGGGGTTGGTTATAAAGTTCAGTCATCACCGGCCCGGGATTCCCGTGGTTAAAAAGTGGATCCCTCAAGCTTTTCTATATTTGTACCAAAGGATTGCGGGCAGTTTCAGGATCCAAATGATCGGGATGGTCCTGATAAGCGCGGTTTGTGCATGGCTTTCATTTGGATTCACAAAATATATTTTTTATACGACTGAACCCTATTATACTTATCCGTCTAACTTTGGATTACAACAAAGGATCAAAGGTTTGGCTCCCGTCATTCAACAAATGCAACCGGATGAAATCAATCATTCCTTAAACCGGCAAATGAAAAAAACAGGCATGAAGCTGATGATTGTAAGCAAGGAAGGGGATGTTCTTTATCATTCGGGAAATGTTTCGGAAACCAAAGTGGATCTTTATCAAATACAGATGAAGATGGCCCGACAAGAAGAAGCCGTCCGTCATGACTTGGGATCAAGAGAAATTGTTGCATTGTACCCTTTTTCGTTAAAGAATAAGGATGTTTATTTTATTGCCGGCAAGAAGGATCGTCCGGTCACCGGGGCTTATCAAAGAGTTAATTCTGTCCTGACGTCGCTTACCGCTGTTCTTATCTTTATCATGGTTTATTTCCTTCTGACAAATAAGAAATTAAAGCAGATAAAAATGGTTGTTCAAGGAATGAATGAGATTGCAGCAGGGAACTTCAGCTGTCGTTTGCAAGAGACGGGACGGGATGAAGTTGCCTCGATGGCGGTTCATGTGAACCGGATGGCGGAACAATTGGAAAAAAACCGGGAGCAAGAACAAAAAGCGGAGCGGGAACGCACCGGACTCATCACCGGCATTTCCCATGACCTTCGGACTCCTCTGACTTCTGTCATCGGCTATTTGAGATTCGTGCAGGACCATTCAGACATGAAAAAAGAAGATTTGGTTTCATCTGTTAAGATCGCCCTTTCAAAAGCTGAAAAGATGAAACAAATGATCGATGACTTGTTTGATTATGCCAGGTTGACGCATGATCAAATCCAAATCCAAAAAGAAACCATATCCTTAAATACTTTGTTGGAACAGTTATTGGAAGAATCATTCATGTTGAGGGAGCAGAATGACTTGGAAATAAAAAAGATGTTATGCAACGGGGAACTGCGGGTCAAAGGAGATCCGCTTTTGATGGTGCCGTTGTTTGACAATCTCATTCAAAATGCCGTTCGCTATGCAAAGAGGCCGGGGTTTTTGGAAATCATGACACATCAACAAGAAAAGAAAGCGGTGATCGAAATCGGGAATCCGGCTGAACCGGTCGATCCGGACACGTTTCAACAACTGTTCGGGATGTTTGTCACGGGGGATCCCTCCAGGTCCAAAGGCGGATCGGGATTGGGGTTGGCAATCGTGAAGCGGATTGTGGAAATGCATCAAGGAACGATTCAAGCCTGTCAAAGGGAGGGGATGATCCGGTTTCATATTCGTCTTCCTGCAGAGTAAATATCGTTTGTTTATTTTGAATATAAAGAGGAATTAGAGAAATGCATAGAATATTATTCATAAGGGGGGTCTTTATGAAAACAGGAAAGATGAAGCGTTTTCTGATGTTTGTGGTGATTACCTTGTGCGTTTCGATCCTGCTTCCGGACACGGCCGGGGCTGCTTATTACAACACGTATACCACCGTTTCGCTTCTCGGCAATGCCAACAGTTGTTACGCCGCGCAAGGATTTGCCGTGGGATCGACTTACACCTATTCCATCAAAATCAACAATGATGAAACCAAGGCGGTGATTTACCGGACGAGAATGAGTGACGGAACCACGACACTCATGACGAACGGGGATAACGGAACCACTTATGCAAACTACCTTGGCCACGCC
Organism: Thermoactinomyces sp. FSL K6-2592; assembly: GCF_038006465.1. NCBI lineage: Bacteria > Bacillati > Bacillota > Bacilli > Caryophanales > Thermoactinomycetaceae > Thermoactinomyces > Thermoactinomyces sp. FSL K6-2592. Next base: position 130,474 of record NZ_JBBOVH010000003.1, on the reverse strand, counting down.
AATGACATTGCCCTTCACAGCAACAACGGAAATTATTATATGTTTGTTGTCACCATGAAAGCCGGCAGTATGAGTCTGGTGAAACTGAAGTATGAAGGGACGAAGTATTATAAAGCCGGAAACTACACCATCAAATACAATGGCGAAAATAAAGCGATGTCGGGAGTGGCGATCACCGGAAAAGATGCCGACAACATCCACTTTCTCTTTAAATCCGGAACCACTTTTTACCGGGGTTCACTTCCTTTGAATGCAACCAGCGGCACGATCAACGTGACCAAGGCTTTTCAAATAAATATTAAAGATGCGTTGGTCAATCATCAGCCCGTCCCTACAGAAATCACGGAATTCGCCACTCAGGGAATCGGTTATTACAACAATACATTATATTTCCCTTTGACTGGCAATACGGTGGAAAAATACAAGAACGTCAGCATCATCCTCGTTTACCGGAATATCTCCACGGCTTCCGGCACGATCCATGCCGATGATGATCTGTCTTTCCGCATCACGTCCGGTCAATATCCGGATCTTTTCGAGATTGAGGGGGTCGGAATTGCCAACGGGGATAAACTCTGGTTCCATGCCAACCGGAGAAAATCTTCCGGAGACACGGCTTCGGACAATGTCGCTTATTTTAACGATTACAGCGCTTCAAAAGAATAATTCCCGGATCAAAAAACAATGCCACGGCTTTATATGGGACTTGCCAAACCATATGAAGCCGTTTTTGCGTTATCGGGCTTTCCGGAAGGAGAAGGCGGATTTTATGGATTTTATCCGGGGGTGGCAAGAAACCCGGAGGGGTCGTCCGCCGTTGAGGCAGGTATTTCCGCAGGGGCCGGAGAAATCGTTTTATTGTTTTGTCAACGAATCTTCCATCTTTTGTTCCAGGCTGCGGACCGGTCCGGTTGCATTTTCGTTACAATAAATAAAGTTGGGCCGTAAATGCTCGGTTTTGTTTGAGAGGAAGAAAGCAGGTGATAGAAGTTATGGATCAACAACGGATGTTTTCCCTGATCGCCAAAGAGATGGGGATTTTGACAGAACAGGTGCAAGCTGCTGTCCAATTGATGGAAGAAGGAAACACCATTCCTTTCATTGCCCGTTACCGCAAAGAGAAGACCCGGGAACTGGACGAAGAACAATTACGGCAGATTGAAGAAAGATATCATTATTTAACGCAACTTGCCACCCGCAAAGAAGAAGTGATCCGCCTCATTGACGAACAAGGAAAGTTGACCGAAGAGTTGCGGCAAAAAATTGAGCAGGCGACCAAGTTGCAGGAAGTGGAGGATTTGTATCTTCCCTATCGGCCGAAGCGAAAAACCAGAGCGTCCATTGCCCGTGAAAAAGGGCTGGAACCTCTGGCGCGCATCATGGCGGAGACGACCGATCCTTCTGCGATTGAAGAAGCCGCGCTTCAATTTATCAATGAGGAAAAGGAAATTGATTCAAAAGAAAAAGCGTTGCAGGGAGCGATGGACATTTTGGCGGAGGAATTGTCCGAGGATGCGGAGATCCGCAAATGGGTGCGCGAATTCACCTGGAAGACGGGCATTCTGGTTTCCGCCGCCAAAGATAAAGAAACCCGGTCTGTTTATGAAATGTATTATGATTATTCGGAGCCTGTACATAAGATGCCGTCCCACCGGATCTTGGCGGTAAACCGGGGAGAACGCGAAGAAATCCTCAAAATCAAGATCACCGTGGACGAAGAAAAAATTTATGAGCGGTTGGCCCGGTGGTTTTCCATTCCGGTCCATCCTTTTTTAGAATCGGTGATTCAAGACAGCTACAAGCGGCTGATTGCCCCGTCCATCGAGCGGGAAGTGCGTTCCCGGATGACGGAGGAAGCGGAAGAACACGCCATTCAGATTTTTTCCGAAAACCTGAGGCATTTATTGTTGCAGCCGCCGGTCCGCGGAAAAACGGTATTGGGGATCGATCCGGCTTACCGTACCGGTTGCAAATGGGCGGTGGTGGATGAAACGGGAAAAATGCTCGAAGTCGGCGTGATCTACCCGACCAAGCCCCAGGAAAAGGTGGAAGAAGCCAAAGCCACGGTGTTGGCGCTGATTGACCGGTATCCGATTGAAGTCATTACCATTGGAAACGGAACGGCATCCCGCGAAACGGAGGCTTTTGTCGCCCAAGTGATTCAAGAAGCACCGCGCCCGGTTTATTATGTGATTGTCAATGAAGCGGGAGCAAGTGTTTACTCGGCATCCAAATTGGCCAAAGAAGAGTTTCCGGATTTGGATGCCGCCCGGCGCAGCGCGGTCTCCATTGCCCGCCGCTTTCAAGATCCCTTGGCGGAATTGGTGAAAATCGACCCGAAATCGGTGGGCGTGGGACAATACCAACATGATGTTTCGCAAAAAGAGTTGAGCCGCAGTTTGGCCAATGTGGTGGAATCGGTCGTGAACTATGTGGGGGTGGATGTCAACACCGCTTCCCCGTCACTTTTGCAATATGTATCCGGGATCAGTACGTCGGTTGCCAAAAATATTGTGAAACAAAGAGAAGAAAAAGGCCGTTTCATGGATCGCGCCGAGTTGAAAGACGTTCCCCGCCTGGGGGTCAAAACATATGAGCAATGCATCGGGTTTTTACGCATTCATGACGGGAGCAACCCGCTGGATCAAACCCCGATTCACCCCGAGTCTTACCATATTGCAGAAGGTCTTTTGAACCTGTCGGGATTAAAGCCGGAACAAATCGGTACCGATGAATGCAAAGAAATGTTAAAAAAAGTGGATGTCGAAAAAACGGCCGCTGAGTTAGGCTGCGGGGTTCCCACATTAAAGGATATCATTGAAGCTTTGTTGCGTCCGGGTCGGGATCCCCGCGATGAAATGCCGAAACCGCTTCTCCGTTCGGATGTGTTGAAGCTGGAAGACCTCAGTCCCGGCATGCATTTGAAAGGAACGGTCCGGAACGTTGTGGACTTTGGCGCCTTTGTGGATATCGGGCTGAAAAATGACGGTTTGGTTCATATCTCGAGAATGAGTGAAAAGTATGTGAAAAACCCGATGGATGTCGTCACGGTCGGTGACATTGTGGACGTGTGGGTGGCCGAAGTGGATATTGAACGGGAAAGAGTCGGATTGAGCATGGTTCCCTTAAGCTGAAAAAAGTGCCCGGTTGCGGGCGCTTTTTTTAAAAATCAGGCTTGTGGCGAATCAAGCCGGATTTTTCCTTGCTTGTGGTATTCAAACCAACATTGGTTTAAAAAAATAATTTGCCGGCGGTCTTTGTTGAAAAAAGCTTGCATGAGTTGCTTGATCAGCCACTTAGGCATTGTTTCCGGTCCCCCTAAAAAAACTTTTATTTATACATATGTAAAAATGAGGTCGATGTGCTCCGCTTCCCGGACGGATTTTGTAAGATAAAAAGTGTGAATATTGGTTCGAAGAAAGGAAGAGGATGATGGATCAATCGTGGAAAATCGGTTTTATCGGTTTGGGGATCATGGGACGGTCAATGGCTTATAACCTTTACCGCGCAGGGTTTGACGTTACGGTGTGGAACCGGACGGAGTCCAAAGTGAAAGAAGCTGAAAAATGGGGGGCAAAAACCGCTTCTTCTCCCAAAGAGCTGGCCAAAACCTGCCATTTGGTGATCACCATGGTCGGGGACACCGATGACGTGCGGCAAGTGGCGGAAGGGGAAAACGGATTGATTCACGGGGCCCGGCCGGGGACTTATTGGATCGATATGAGCACCATCTCTCCCGATGCCACCCGGGACTTTGCCGAACGGGCCAAAAAGAAAGGCATCATCATGATGGATGCCCCCGTCAGCGGCGGGGACACCGGGGCGAAAAACGGGACGTTATCGATCATGGTTGGCGGAGAAAAAGAAGATGTAAAGCGGGTGATGCCGGTTTTTCAAGCGATGGGGTCTTCCATCACCCATTGCGGGCCCGTGGGTGCCGGGCAAACCGTCAAAGCCTGCAACCAGATTTTGTGCGGATTGAACTTGCTGGCCATGGTTGAAGCGTTTGCGTTTGCCAAAAAGTCCGGGGTGGATTTGGAAAAAATGTTGGAGGTGACGACCCGGGGGGCCGCTGGATCCTGGGCTTTGTCCAATTACGGTCCCCGGTTGATCAAAGGGGATCTCTCGCCCGGATTCACGGTCCGGTTCCAGCAAAAAGATTTGCGGATTGTTTTGGAGGAAGCGGAAAAAATGGCATTGCCCCTTCCGGGGACGGCCGTGGTTCAACAACTTCTCCGTTCGGTCCAAGCCTATGGAGGAAATGAGGACGGGACCCAATCATTGATCCGGGTGATGGAAAAGCTGGGGAATGTCGAGATAGTGGATAAAAAATAAGGAGCGGCATCCATCCGCTCCTTTTTTAAATGCCCACATAACGGGCGACCACCGCTTTGGCCGTCTGAATGTCCGTGGTTCCTTGCACCAAGATGCGCCCGTCCGGAAAGATGGCCAATTCGTGCCCGTCTTCAGACAGATCTGCTTTTAACAAAAAGGGATTTCTGTTGGTCTTTCCCACTTTTTGCAGCCGGCTTTCCAGAATGTCCAGATCCAGAGGTTGGGAAAGCGTGATTTGCACCGACTGTCTTCCGCACATGGATACTTCTTGCGGGTCTTTGCGGGCCGGATGAAGGAAATCCCATTGTTTGCGGCCGCATGCCGGGCAGTCTTCGTCTTTTTGATGGCTGACATCCAAGGATTGAAAATGGTTGGACCACAAGTCGATATGGCGCAGGTGCGTTTCACAAGCCTCTTCATTTCCGGTCAACAGTTTGATCGCTTCCGCCCCTTGAAAAGCGGTAATCACTTGCACGGCCGGACCGATGACGCCAGCGGTGTCACAAGTTTCCGCGGCTCCCGGAGCAGGCGTTTCCGGAAAGATGCAACGCAAGCAAGGCGTTTTTCCCGGCCGGATCGTAAAGGACATTCCCCGGGAACCGACGACGCCTCCGTAGATCCAGGGGATTTGATGTTTGATGCTCAAGTCATTGATGAGATAACGCACTTGAAAGTTATCCGTTCCGTCCAAAATCAGGTCCACATCGGACAACAATTCTTCCGCATTGCGCCAGGTCAGATCGGCGATGTGCGCTTCCAGTTCGAGATCGGAACGGATGGCTTGCAATTTGTTTTTGGCAGCGATCACCTTCGGCAAATGTTGCCGGGCATCGGTTTCGTCATAAAGCATTTGCCGTTGTAAATTGCTCGCTTCGACAAAATCCCTGTCGATCAGGCGCAAGAATTTGACGCCGGCCCGGGCCATGTGGTTGGAAAGGGCGGTGCCGAGCGCCCCCATTCCCACGACGGCCACACGGGCTTGGGACAATTTTTTTTGTCCTTCTTCACCGATCGGGGCAAAAAGAATTTGTCTGGAGTATCGTTGCTGGTCCACTTTCCTGATGTTCCTCCTTTGATTTTCGCATATCCTTATTTTCTCACAGAAGGATGAAACTGAGAATGGAGAGTTTGGGTGCATCAATGTTTAGAGAAAAGGAAACAGTGAAAAAGAGAGGAGGTGATCAGGTGGAGCAGGAAAAAAGAAAATACTATGTATCGCTTGAGTTCGGAACGCACACGGGCGAAATACAGGCACAAAAAGATGAAAACAGCCCTGTTTTCCAATATGAGATTGAAGCCACCCCGCAAGAGGTTGAGCAGTTGGAAAAGTTATTTGCCGAGGCCCAGGAAACGGAGTTGCAGTTTTTCGCCAAAGCCCATGTTCCGTTTTTGGATAATGAAGCGGCGGAAAATGCGGAAGAAGACAGAGAAATCAACAGGATCTACCAAATGATTTACCAATTGGGAACCGAAAAGACCCGGGAGCAATTGCGGGAAATCGGGGTGATCCGGTAAATCCTGACGGGAAAGAACGGGATCCTTGCTTTCTTTGCCGGGGGAGCCGGCTTGATTTTATGGGGGATTGGAAATATACTAATTTTTTGATAAAGATCAAGATGAGGGGGATTTCCGTGGAACAAACCCGTTTTCCCGGTATGAATGAAACCACTGCGGTACAAATTCAACAACGGTTGATGCAACGTGTGTTTTCCTGGATGTTTGCCGGTTTGTCCATGACCGCGATTATCGCGATGGCTTTGTACAGCAATCCGGATGTGCCGTTCTTTTTGGCTTCCACTCCCGGAGTTTTCTGGGGGATTTTGATTGCCGAATTAATTGTGGTGTTCGGATTGTCTGCGCTTCTTCACAAGCTGACTCCGTTTATGGCCACCTTCGCTTTCTTTCTCTATGCCGCTTTAAACGGGGTTACCTTCACATTGATCCTGGCGCAGTTTGGTTTGGCCCTGGTCGGGACGGCATTTCTCATTGCGGCCGGGATGTTTGGTTTGTTTGCGTTCATCGGTTATGTGACCAAAATCAATTTGACCAAAATCGGTTCTATTGCCATTATGGCGGCGATCGGCCTCGTTTTGGCGTCACTGGTCAATTTGTTCTTCCTGAAAAGCTCCGTTGTGGAACTGGTGATTTCTTATCTCTTGGTTTTGGTCTTTTGTATTGTCACGGCTTATGACATTCAAAACATCAAAAGAATGAGCGAAAGGGCATATGATGAAAAAACGGCAACCAAATTGGCCATTTTCGGCGCGCTGATGTTGTACCTTGATTTTATCATCATCTTTAAAAACCTTTTGTCGATCTTAAGCAGTGATGACTGATGGCAACAAAGGCCCTCTTGCGAAAGCGGGAGGGCTGTAAAATAAAAATTATTTTTTTAAAAAAACTCTTGACGAAAGATGTGGAGCGTGGTAATTTATTAATTGTCACTGATGAGGACGAAAGAAAAATAAAAAAATCTCTTGCCATTTGGCTGGGGATTTGATATAATACAATCCGTCTCTTGTTGATGATCCTCAGTAGCTCAATGGTAGAGCGCCCGGCTGTTAACCGGTAGGTTGCAGGTTCGAGTCCTGCCTGAGGAGCCACGCGGAGAGATACTCAAGTGGCTGAAGAGGACGGTTTGCTAAACCGTTAGGGGGTCTTACTGGCCCCGCGAGGGTTCGAATCCCTCTCTCTCCGCCATTCACGTGGCCCGTTGGTGAAGCGGTTTAACACACCAGCCTTTCACGCTGGCATGCAGGGGTTCGAATCCCCTACGGGTCACCAAAACGGACGCTTAGCTCAGCTGGGAGAGCATCTGCCTTACAAGCAGAGGGTCGGCGGTTCGATCCCGTCAGCGTCCACCATTTCCATATGATGATGCGGAGCTGTGGTGTAGAGGCCTAACATGCCTGCCTGTCACGCAGGAGATCGCGGGTTCGAATCCCGTCAGCTCCGCCAATTTTATGCGTGGCGGCCGTGGCGAAGTGGTTAACGCACCGGATTGTGGCTCCGGCATTCGTGGGTTCGATTCCCACCGGTCGCCCCATTGATGGGGAATAGCCAAGCGGTAAGGCAACGGACTTTGACTCCGTGATGCGCAGGTTCGAATCCTGCTTCCCCAGCCATTTCAAATTTGAGCCATTAGCTCAGTTGGTAGAGCACCTGACTTTTAATCAGGGTGTCGAAGGTTCGAGTCCTTCATGGCTCACCACAGTGTTTGGCCTCCTTGGTGGGGTTTTCACTGAGGAGGCTTTCATGATGAATGGACATGCGATAAAAAATAAATTTTCTATTGACTTTATCCCGAAAGCATGTTATTCTGTTTTTTGTCGATATGAGAGCTGACAGTGCGTAATAGCAGTCATGCGGGTGTGGCGGAATTGGCAGACGCACTAGATTTAGGTTCTAGCGCCTTCGGGCGTGGGGGTTCAACTCCCTCCACCCGCACCAAACGTCAACCGGGCGGTCGTGGTGGAATTGGCAGACACGCTATCTTGAGGGGGTAGTGGCCCTTTGGCCGTGCGAGTTCGAGTCTCGCCGACCGCACCAAGCAAAGAATTCTTATATCGGGGTGTGGCTCAGCTTGGCAGAGCGCCTCGTTCGGGACGAGGAGGTCGCAGGTTCAAATCCTGTCACCCCGACCATTTTTATATTTGCGGGTGTAGTTCAGTGGTAGAACATCGGCCTTCCAAGCCGAATGCGAGGGTTCGATTCCCTTCACCCGCTCCAAAATAGAGATGAGAAACACGGATCGCGGTGACTGCTGCGATCCTTATTTTTTTACCGTCAAAGGAGAGATTCAAGGTGCAAGACGAATTTGCGCTCATTCGGTCTTGGTTGAGCCGGCGTCCGACTCCCGACAGGCACATCGAAGTGGATATCGGGGATGATGCGGCGGTTGTCCAACCTCTTTCCGGAAATTCCATGGTCTTGACTTGTGATACGATGGTGGAAACCGTTCATTTTCGCAGGGATACCCTTTCATTTAAGGAAATCGGGCGCAAACTGCTTGCCGTCAATGCAAGTGACATCAATGCGATGGGCGGGGTGCCGGTTTATGCCCTGATCAGTGCATCGGTTCCGGATGGATGGCAGGAAGACGAATTGCTCCAAATTTACGAGGGATTGTATGCGTATGCAGAAGAAATCAAAGTGGCCCTGATCGGCGGGGACACGACCCGTACCGACGGACCTTTGACCCTCACGTTGACCTTGACGGGGGAAGTGGAGAAAGGGCGTGCGCTCCGGCGTTCGGCGGCAAAACCGGGGGATATTTTGTTTGTCACGGGCACTTTGGGGGATTCTGCGGCAGGATTGGATTTGTTGTTGAAGAACCGGGCAGCTTCTGACGGGGAGAAGCTGTTGATTGAGGCGCACCGTCGCCCTGATCCCCCGCTGCAAATCGGACCTTGGCTCTCGGATTCTCCTTTTTACAGCCGCGTGTCCCTGAATGACATCAGTGACGGGCTGGCGCGGGAAGCTTGGGAAATTGCCGAAGCCAGCGGCGTCAAGATTGTGATTGAAGAAGACAAAATCCCTTTGTCCCCGGCTTTGCTCTCTTATGCGGAAAGTTCCGGGCAAGATCCGTATCAGTGGGTATGGAGCGGAGGAGAGGATTTTCAATTGTTGGGAACCGTTCCGTTCCAGCACTGGGAGGCTTTTGAATGGGAGGCAAAGAGAAGAAATTGGAAAATCGCTGCCATCGGACAGGTGGAATCCGGGGAACCCGGTGTTGAAAAAATAGTGGATAAACAAAGGTTGAAAGTGGAGAAATCCGGTTACAATCATTTTGCAAACAGGTGATATTTGTGGAAAAAGAATGCACGGTTGACACGTTCAGCGAAGAAGAGACGAAGGCATTGGCCCGAACCATTGCACGGTATTTGAAACCCGGGGATGTCATTGCGCTGGAGGGGGATTTGGGAGCCGGCAAAACGACACTTGCCCAAGGGATTGCCAAAGCGCTGGGGATTTCGGGACCGGTGGACAGCCCGACCTTTACCATTATCAAAGAATATGAAGGAACGCTTCCCCTTTATCACATGGATGTGTACCGCATTGATTCCCCGGAAGAAGAGTTGGGATTGGAAGAGTATTTTTACGGGGACGGGGTTTGTCTGGTGGAATGGGCATCCCATGTAAAGCCGCTCCTGCCGGATTCCACGTTGTGGATGTTTTTGACGGTAAAGCCGGACCGGAGGAGCATCCGGATTCGATCCAAAGATTCGCGTTGGAATTCATTGATGAAGGAGTTGGCAGCCCGATGAAATTAATCGCCATGGATACCTCCACGCTGGTGATGGGTGTGGCCGTGATGGATCTGGAAAACCAAAAAATTTTGGGAGAGACGGTGACCAATTTACACAAGAACCATTCGGTCCGCTTAATGCCCACCATTGAGCAGCTGTTAAACGACCTGGATCTCGCCGTGGATGATCTCACCCATTTGGCGGTGACACGGGGACCGGGTTCTTACACCGGCATTCGCATCGGAGTGACCACCGCCAAGGCCATGTCCTGGGCAAGACAAATTCCGCTTTACAGTGCGTCCAGCTTGGCGGTGTTGGCGTTAAACGGTGCCCGTTTTGACGGATGGGTGGTTCCCATGTTTGATGCGCGTCGGCGCAGGGTTTATACCGGGGCATTTCGGATGGACAACCATGAAATCCGTGAAAAATTGCCCCAGCAAGTGATTACCTTGAATGCTTGGTTACAACAATTGAAAGAATCCGGCGAACCGGTTTTGTTTTTGGGGGATGACGTGGTTCGCTTTGAAGAAGAAATCCGGTCCACGCTCGGCAAACAGGCATGTTTCGGCACCCCGCAGGAGAACATTCCCCGCCCGGCATCGTTGGCCTGGTTGGCTTATCAAAAATGGAGCCGGCAAGAACAACCGGAACCACCGGATTTCTCCCCGGAGTATTTGCAGATGACCGAAGCCGAGGCCAATTGGTTAAAAAAACAACGGAAGGAAGGGGAGAATGGCTAAACAATCGCTGGGTCCGGTGGCTTTTCGTCCGATGGAAATCATGGATTTGCCGCAGATTGAATTGGTGGAGAAAAGCTCATTTCCCACCCCTTGGCCGCGCAAGGCGTTTTATAATGAGTTGATGTTTAACCAGTTTGCTTACTACACCGTTGCCACGTACGATGAGAAAGTGATCGGCTACTGCGGGTTCTGGCTGATTTTGGATGAGGCGCACATTACCAACATCGCCATTCACCCGGATTACCGGGGCAGAGGGATTGGTGAAGCGACGTTGAGTTATGTGATGGATTTGGCGAAAAAATTGGGTGCGGAAAAAATGACCTTGGAAGTGCGGGTATCCAATGAAGTGGCCAAAAAAATGTATGAGAAACTGGGATTTGTCCGCTCGGGAATTCGAAAAGGCTATTATACTGACAATAAAGAAGATGCGATGATTATGTGGGTGACATTAAATGAACGAGAACAGAAGGACCATCATTCTGGGAATTGAGACAAGTTGTGATGAAACATCCGCCGCCGTCGTGGAAAACGGAACCATTGTGTTATCCAATGTGATTTCATCACAGATGGACATCCACCGCAAATTTGGCGGCGTGGTGCCGGAAGTGGCTTCCAGACGCCATGTGGAACGGATCACGTTGATTATTGAAAAAGCTTTGCATGATGCCAAGGTCAGCATGGAGGAAGTGGACGGGATTGCCGTGACCCAGGGCCCGGGGTTGGTCGGGGCGCTGTTGATCGGGGTGGCTGCAGCCAAAGCGTTATCGTTTGCCACCGGAAAACCGTTGATCCCGGTGCACCATATTGCAGGGCACATTTATGCCAATCACCTGGTGCAACCGCTCTCCTTCCCGTTGGTCGCACTGGTGGTCTCCGGCGGACATACGGAATTGATCTACATGGAAGAACACAATCGGTTTCAGCTTTTGGGAAAAACAAGGGATGACGCCGCCGGGGAAGCGTTTGACAAAGTGGCGCGGTTGATGAATCTCCCTTATCCGGGAGGGCCGCACATCGACCGTCTGGCGGCAATGGGAACGCCTGAATATGATCTGCCGCGGGCCTGGCTGGAACCGGATTCTTTGGATTTCAGCTTTAGCGGGTTGAAATCGGCTGTCATGAATTTGGTGAACAACGCCAAGCAACGAGGGGAAGAAATCAATGAAGCCAATTTGGCGGCCAGCTTCCAGGAAGCGGTGCTCGAGGTGTTGATTGAAAAGGCGATGCGGGCGGTTCATCAAACCGGAGCGAAACATTTGTTGCTCGCCGGCGGGGTTTCGGCCAACAAAGGCTTGCGGAAACGTTTGCAGGAGCGGGCCGGACAAGAAGGCATCCGGTTTCAAATGCCTCCGTTGGAACTTTGTACGGATAATGCGGCCATGATTGCTGCGGCGGGAACCTATCAGCTGATGGACGGGAAAACGGCCGGTTTAACCTTAAATGCCGATGCCAACCTCCCGCTGATTGGGGAAAACTAAATATAGACAAAAAGAAGACTGACCAATGTCCGACGACATTGGTTTTTTTATTTTAAAGATAAGGATAAGAATAATCAGATTTTAGGTAAAATTATGTTAAAATTAAAATAAATTACGAAGTCAGATGAAGACTGGTCAGGGAGGGGGAACATGATCCGGTTTCGATGCTTGGGAGAACAAGCCCTGATTGTTGAACTGGGGGATCGGATTGATCCGGCCGTTCACCGGAAGGTGCTGGCTTTTTGCAAATGGCTTGAGCAACAAAAGATCAACGGGGTGGTGGAATGGGTTCCTTCGTATACAGGGGTGACCATTCATTTTGATCCATTTTTATTATCCTCTTTTGAACTTCAATCAAAGTTGGCGGATTTTTCCGCCGAATCCGCGGGCGACGGGCAAGATCGGGTGCGGATGATCGGAATCCCGGTTTGTTATGGAGGGGAATTTGGCCCCGATTTGGAGGAACTGGCCCGCTTCTGTCGGATGGATGCCAAAGAGGTGATCCGGATTCATGCCGGCGGAACTTACCTTGTCTATATGATCGGATTTGTTCCGGGGTTCGCTTATTTGGGAGGGATGTCTTCCCGGATCGCGATGCCGAGGCGGGATTCGCCCCGCCCGAAAATTCCGGCCGGTTCCGTCGGGATTGCCGGCGAACAAACCGGCGTTTATCCACTGGAGGTGCCGGGCGGTTGGAGGATCATCGGCAGGACGCCGCTGCCTTTGTTTCTCCCGGATCAATCTCCTCCATCGTTATTGCGCGCCGGGGACCTGGTGCAATTTGTCCCCATTGACGAGCCAGTGTACCACGCCATCAAAGAGAAATGCAATCATGGGGAAATTCCCGTTGAAATTCGTTATGTCAAAGGAGGGAAGGGAAGTGAATCGTCAAGCATCCGTTGACTTAAATTGTGATCTGGGGGAAAGTTTCGGGCATTACCGTCTGGGAAACGATGAAGAAATCATGAAGTGGATTACTTCCTGCAACGTGGCCTGCGGTTATCACGCCGGAGATCCGGAAACCATGTATCACAGCGTCAAACTGGCCAAACAATACGGCGTGTCCCTGGGGGCGCATCCGGGATTTCCCGATTTGATGGGATTCGGGCGGCGTGAGTTGAAGATGTCGGCAGACGAGGTGTACCATATGGTGATTTATCAGGTGGGGGCATTAAAAGCATTTGCCGATGTGGAAGGGGTTCGGGTGAGACATGTGAAACCCCACGGAGCGTTGTACAATCTTGCCACCGTCCAACCCGAACTGGCCCGGGCGATTGCCGAAGCCGTCCGCGATTTGGACAAGCAGTTGATCTTGTTTGCACTGTCCGGAAGCGAACTGGTCAAAGCCGGACGACGGGCCGGATTGACAGTGGCCGAAGAAGGATTTGCCGACCGCACTTACCAGCCGGACGGATCGTTAACCCCCCGCCGCCATCCGAAAGCCGTGATCCATGACATCCGTTCAGCCGCCCGGCAAGTGATTTCCATGGTGAAAGACGGAATGGTGACCACGGTCGAAGGAACCGCTGTTCCGTTAAGAGCGGATACAATCTGTGTGCACGGCGACCATCCGGGGGCGGTTTTTTTCGTATCCCGTTTGCGCAAACAATTGGAGGACGAGGGGATTGTGCTTCGTCCGGCAGGGGAACGTTTGGATGATTGAAGTGGTGGATCCGGGACTCTTGACCACGGTGCAAGACGGGGGAAGAACGGGTTACCAGGCATGGGGCGTGACGGTCGGTGGGGCCGTGGACCGTTTTTCGTTAAACACCGGAAATTTGTTGGTCGGAAATCATCCCGATGCCCCCGGCATTGAGATGAACCTGATCGGAGCGGTTTTCCGTGCGCATGAAACATTGGCGGCCACCCTGACCGGGGCGGATTTTTCGGCCAAGCTGGACGGGAAGGACATGCCGCTTGGAACCGTCTTTTTGTGGCCGGAAGGAAGTCTGCTCTCCCTGAAAGGAAAACCGGATGGTGCCCGCTGTTATCTCACCGTGTCCGGAGGAATTGATGTGCCCGAAGTGTTAAAGAGTGCGTCCACGGATCTCATCGCCGGAATCGGCGGAACCGGCGGACGGGCTCTTAAAAAAGGGGACAAGCTGAAAGTGGGGGAAAAGAGGATGGATCCTTCGGTTTTAAAGGGGCGAAGGCTTTCGCCGGTGTGGTTCCGAAAGAAAAAAAAGAAAGAACCGGAAAAAGTCCGGGTGGTTTTCGGTCCGCATGATGATGCCTTCACCCAAAAAGGAAAAGAACGGTTTACTTCCGCCACATTCCAATGTTCTCACCGGATGAACCGCATGGGCCTTCAATGTTTGGGTGAGCCGGTGGAACACAAAAACGGAGCGGATATCATATCCGCCGGGGTCACGTTTGGATCCATTCAAGTTCCGGCGGACGGACAGCCCTTTATTCTGTTGGCCGATCGCCAGACGACCGGCGGTTACACACAAATTGCGACGGTGATTCGTGCGGATTTCACGAAGATCGCCCAGTTTATGCCGGGCGACCGGATCCGTTTTTGCCCCGTGTCCCTTGGGGAAGCGAGGGAAGCGTTGGTGGAACAAGTCCGCTTTTTAAAACAATTAAGCGCCCATAACCAAAAATGAGGCTGCCATCTTTTTCAGATGGCAGCCGCAACCGTTGTTTGACTAAGATTCATCCGCCAAGTCCGCCCATTCATTGGTGGTTTCCTCCAATTTTTCTTCCAGCTTTGCCAGTTCCTGTTGCAAAGGCGCACTGGCGGACGGATCGTTATAAATTTCTGGATCGCACAACTTGGCGTGAATCTCTTCAATTTTTGATTCCAGTTGTTCGATTTCTTGTTCCAGCCGTTCCAACTTCTGCCGGCGTTGTTTTTGTTTGCGTTGCTTTTCTTTTTCCCGCTTCCGGTAGGCATCTGCTTCAGTCCGCGAAGGGGCGGATGAAGTGCCCTGCGCGGGAGGGGCGGTTTTGTCTTCAAATTGCTCCAATGCCTTTTTCTCCAAGTACCAATCATAATTCCCCTGATAATCCCGTATGCCGTCGGGGGTCAATTCCCAGATGCGGGTGGCCAGGCGCCGGATGAAATACCGGTCGTGCGAAATGAACAGCAGGGTTCCCGGAAATTCTTCCAAGGCTTGCTCCAACCGTTCTTTGCTGGGCATATCCAAATGGTTGGTCGGTTCATCCATCAGCAAAAAATTTGCCTGGTTTAACATGCGTTTACATAAGGAAAGGCGCGCTTTTTCCCCGCCGCTCAAACTGCTCACCTTTTTAAAAACATGGTCCCCGTAAAACAGAAACTGCCCGAGTGCTGAACGGATGGTGGTCTGATCCAGGCGTGGGTGATCATTCCACAATTCGTCAATCACTGAAAGATCCGGATTCAACTCTTGTTGTTCCTGGTCATAATAGTCCATTTCCACTTGCGTTCCCCACTTCCACGTCCCGCTGAGCGGAGGAAGCTTGCCGGCGATGGTTTTTAACAATGTTGATTTTCCCAGCCCGTTCGGACCGATCAGTGCAATGTGTTCTCCCCGTTCGATGCGGAAGTCGAGGTTTTGGATGAGCGGCTTTTCGTATCCGATGGTTAAATTTTTGACTTCCAAAATCTCTTTGCCGCTTCGGACGGCCGGTTCAAACCGGATGGCCGCTTTGCGCGGGCGCGGGGATGGCGGTTCGATGCGTTCCATTTTTTCCAGCGCTTTGCGGCGGCTTTGTGCCCGCTTGGTGGTGGAAGCCCGGGCGATGTTTCGCTCGATGAATTCTTCCATCCTTTTGATTTCGGCTTGTTGCTTTTCATATAGTTTTTGTTGTTGTTCCCATCTCGCTTCTTTCTGTTTCACATAGGAAGAATAATTCCCCACATACCGGGTGATCTGATGGTGTTCCAGTTCATAGATGATGGTGACCAGACGGTCGAGAAAATACCGGTCGTGGGAAACCAAAAGCAAAGCCCCCGGGTAATTGGCGAGCATTTGCTCCAACCAGGACATCGCGTCCATGTCCAGATAGTTGGTCGGCTCATCCAGGATGAGTAAATCCGGTTCTTCCAAAAGCAATTTGGCCAGCGCCACCCGGGTTTTTTGCCCTCCGCTCAAGGATTGGACCGGTGTCGCTTTCCAGTCAATGCCGCCCATTCCCAATCCGGTTAAAGCTCTCCGGATTTTGGCTTCATAAGCATATCCGCCTTTTTCTTCGAATGCGGATTGCAATGAGGAATATTTTTCCAACGTCTTTTCATAGATGTCCGGCCGGGTGTATACTTCTTCTTTGCCCATTTCCGTTTCCAACAGGCGGAGCTGCTTTTCCATCCCGATCAGTTCTTGAAACGGGAGCAAAAGTTCATCCCAGACCGTTTTTTCAGACTGAAGTCCGCTGTTTTGCGCCAAATAGCCGACTCTGGCTTTTTTGGAAAGATGGATTTCGCCTTCATCGGGAAGCAGTTCCCGGATCAAAATTCTTAAAAGCGTGGATTTGCCGGCGCCGTTCGGGCCGATGAGTCCGATATGTTCACCTTCATTGATTTTCAGGTCCACATTTTGAAAAATGATGTTTCCTCCAAATGTTTTTTCTATGTTTTTCGCTTGTAACAGCATTCGGTCCACCTCGCTCATGTCCAGTGTAATCGAGTCTTTGCCGCAGGGCAAATTATTCATGGCGGCCCTTATCTCCGGTGGATTATTGAAAAAAGAAAGGTTATAATGTAAGAATCAATCACTGTTTTTTCATTGCCTTGAAGGAATGAATAACATGAAAAATAAAAAGGAACTGCGCCGGCATTTGCTTGAAGTCCGCAGCCGTCTTTCTTCTGCATATAAGAAAGAATGTTCTGATATTATCTGCCGGAAGGTGACGGGCCATCCGGCTTACAAGCAGGCAAAGACGGTGATGTTTTATATGCCGGTTCGTGGTGAAGCGGATGTTTTGCCTGCCCTGAAAGAAGCGCTTTCATCCGGCAAACGGGTGATTTTGCCAAAAACCGAAAAAGAAAAGAAGTCCATCCGTTGCTTCCGGATTCGGGGATTGAAGGATTTGACCGAAGGAGCCTACGGCATTTTGGAACCGGACGCATCCCTTTGTCAGGAGATTGTCGTTCAGAAAGTGGAATTGGTGATCGTACCGGGCGTCGGCTTCGATGTTTCAGGGTTTCGCCTGGGATACGGCGGCGGATATTATGACCGGTTTTTATCCCGGCACCCCGGAGCGGTCCGTATGGGCGTCGCTTATGATGAACAAATTGTAAATGATGTGAAGGCAGAACCTCATGATTGCAGGATGGACTGGTTGGTTTCCCCACGGAAAATATTGGAATTCACCCGGTTAAAAATTAAGTGAACCACCCGAATTTACAAGTTTTATGGTATGATGTTTTTTGCAAAACTTTTGTGCGTTGATTCACATTTATGGAGGTGTATGTTGGCACGATGCCTGAAAATAAAATACCGCAGGTGACGGCAAAGCGGTTGCCTTTATATTACCGTTATTTGGAGAAATTGCATGCGATCGGGAAACAACGCGTTTCTTCAGCGGATTTGAGCGATGCATTGCATATAGATCCGGCGACGATTCGCCGCGATTTTTCTTACCTGGGTGAGCTCGGGAAAAAAGGTTACGGTTATAATGTTACTTATCTGCTTCAATTTTTACGGGATTTCTTGAAACAAGACGAGGTCACCAATGTGGTGTTGGTTGGAGTGGGAAATCTCGGAACGGCATTATTGAGATATAATTTTTATCGCAGCCACAATACCAAGATCGTTGCCGGTTTTGACCAGGATCCGAACAAAGTGGGAAAAGATGTGGATGGCATTCCGGTCTATTCCATGGATCGCCTGGCGGAAGTGACCCAGTTGCACAATGTGGAAGTGGCGATTTTGACTGTTCCGCTGAATGCGGCTCAATCCACGGCTGATTTTTTGGTCAAGAACGGGATCCGGGGGATTTTAAACTTCACGCCGGCCCGTTTGACGGCGCCACCTTATGTGCGTATTCACAATATCGATTTGACGATCGAACTGCAGACATTGATTTACTTCCTCAAAAACTTTCCGGAAGGGAACCCGGGGGACAGCGAAGAAGAGTCTTTGACGACGGAAAAATGATTGCCACAGATGATTGTAAGGGAGCATTGGATCATGAGCGATGAACAACAGCCGATCACAGAGCATTTAGGGGAGCTTCGACGCCGTATTATATGGAGTCTGGTCTTTTTTTTCGTCGCCTTAATCGGAAGCTTTTTTTATTCGCAGGATGTGTTCTTGTTCATTAAGCAGGACTTGTTTTCCGATTACAAAATCGTCATCTTGAATCCGGTTGATCCGATTCGTATTTATATGCAAATATCGGTCATTATAGCCTTGGTGATCAGTTCGCCTTTCTGGATGTATCACCTTTGGCGCTTTGTCCGCCCGGGTCTTCACCCGAATGAACAAAGGGCCGCGTTGATTTATATTCCGGTCTCATTGGGATTGTTTTTAACGGGCGTTGCTTTCGGGTATTTTGTCATTTTTCCTTATATCCTTGATTTTTTGGTGTTGCTTGGCGGACAGATGGGGTTGCAGGAAAACTTCAGCGTACAATATGCTTTCAGTTTTTTGTTCGGAGTGATCCTGCCGCTCGCGCTGTTTTTTGAATTGCCGGTGATCACTTTGTTTTTGACGCGCATCCGCTTGGTGACGCCGGATTTGTTGCGCAAAGTGCGGCGTTATGCATACCTGGGGCTGGTGATCGTCGCGGCTTTGATCACGCCACCCGAGCCGATCGCCAACATCCTCGTCTCCATTCCGCTGATCTTGTTATATGAAGTAAGTATTTCCATTTCAACGATTTTGTCACGGCGCATGGAGCGCCAAGATGCTGAGTGGGAAAAAGAAAATCAATGATTGGCGAAAAACTCCCGTCCTCTGACGGGAGTTTTTGCGTTACATAGGTTGATATGGATTGGGGAACAATTCCTGATGGAAGGAGGAGTACCATGAGTTCATGTTCAAAAGACCGTTTCCCAAAGGTGTATTTTTTCGCCTTTGTCTTGATGACGCTGTTGGCCATACCATCGGTCAGGCAGTGTGTCTCCCAATTTTTTGAAGACCGGTTGCTCTCTTTGTTCAAAGGCGGAAAGCGCCAGGATGGCGGTTCTTCCGGCCATTCGTCATCGGGCGGCCCGGAAGATGATTTTAAAATCCGTCTTGATTTAAACCAGTCAATATGAGATGTTTATTTATTATAAGGAGCATTTCACAAACAAAAAAGCAGACCGGGATTTGGAAAGCGATTCGGGGTGGGAATCGCTTTCATTTTTGCCTGAACGGGATTTTTGATAGTTTTTTTGGCTCCCCACTTGAAAAATGAAGGCGAGAGGAATATTATATTTAATGGATGTTAGCACTCGGCTTTGATGAGTGCTAACAATATGACAAATTCATCCACTGAACAAAGGAGGGTTTCGCAATGATCAAACCTTTGGGTGATCGTGTTGTCTTGGAAGCAGTAGAAAAAGAAGAAAAAACAGCCAGCGGCATCGTTTTGCCGGACACCGCCAAAGAAAAACCGCAAGAAGGACGCATTGTTGCGGTTGGAAGCGGCCGCTTGGATGACAATGGAAACCGGATCGCATTGGAAGTCAAAGAAGGAGACCATGTGATCTTCTCCAAATATGCCGGAACCGAAGTAAAATACGGCGACAAAGAATACCTCATCTTGCGTGAAAGTGATATCCTCGCAATCGTTGACTGATCTCAGTCATTGAGATATAAAAATTTCACTTACATATGGAAAGGGGACGGTGAGTCATGGCAAAAGAAATTCAATTCAGCGAAGAAGCCCGTCGTGCAATGCTGCGCGGAGTGGACGCACTGGCGAATGCGGTAAAAGTAACCCTCGGACCGAAAGGCCGCAACGTGGTGTTGGAAAGAAAATTCGGTTCTCCTTTGATTACAAATGACGGTGTAACCATTGCAAAAGAAATCGAATTGGAAGATCCTTTTGAAAACATGGGTGCACAGTTGGTGAAAGAAGTAGCAACCAAAACCAACGACGTTGCCGGAGACGGTACCACCACAGCCACCGTTTTGGCACAAGCCATCATCCGTGAAGGATTGAAAAACGTAGCTGCCGGTGCAAACCCGATGATTCTCCGCAAAGGGATCGAAAAAGCGGTTAAAAAAGCCGTTGAACAAATTCATGAAATTGCAAAACCGATCGAAGGAAAAGACTCCATTGCCCAAGTTGCAGCCATTTCTGCTAACGATGAAGAAATCGGTAAATTGATTGCCGAAGCCATGGAAAAAGTGGGTAAAGACGGCGTCATCACCGTGGAAGAGTCCAAAGGATTCGCCACCGAACTCGAAGTGGTGGAAGGGATGCAATTCGACCGCGGTTACATTTCTCCTTACATGGTAACCGACACCGACAAAATGGAAGCTGTTTTGGATGAGCCGTACATCCTCATCACCGACAAAAAAATCAGCAGCATCCAAGAAATCCTGCCGATCCTGGAAAAAGTGGTACAACAAGGCAAACAATTGTTAATCATTGCCGAAGACATGGAAGGGGAAGCATTGGCCACCCTCGTTGTGAACAAATTGCGTGGAACGTTCACCGCTGTGGCTGTAAAAGCTCCCGGATTTGGTGACCGCCGCAAAGCAATGCTCGATGACATTGCCATCTTGACCGGTGGGCAACGCATTTCCGAAGAATTGGGTCTCGACCTGAAATCCGTCGGACTCGAAGTGCTCGGCCGTGCCCGCCAAGTACGCGTCAACAAAGACGACACCATCATCGTTGACGGTTACGGTGAACCCAGTGCCATCCAATCCCGTGTAAACCAAATCCGTCAACAACTCGAAGAAACCACTTCCGAGTTTGACAAAGAAAAACTGCAAGAACGTCTGGCCAAACTGGCTGGCGGTGTGGCCGTCATCAAAGTCGGTGCTGCAACCGAAACCGAACTCAAAGAGAAAAAATTGCGCATTGAAGACGCGCTCAACTCCACCCGTGCCGCTGTGGAAGAAGGAATTGTTGCCGGTGGGGGAACCGCGCTTGTTAATGTGATCAATGTTGTGGGAGATCTGGAAAGCTCTTTGCCGATTGGCGACGAAAAAACCGGTGTTTCCATCATCAAACGTGCACTGGAAGAGCCGGTACGCCAAATCGCTTTCAACGCCGGATTGGAAGGTTCCGTCATCGTGGAACGTCTGAAAAAAGAAGAAGCCGGAGTCGGATTCAACGCTGCAAGCGGCGAATGGGTCGACATGATCCAAGCTGGTGTTGTGGATCCGGCGAAAGTAACCCGTTCCGCACTGCAAAATGCAGCATCCGTTGCTGCCATGTTCCTCACCACGGAAGCCGTTGTGGCTGACAAACCGGAAGAACAAAAAGACAGCGGTTCTCCGGACATGGGAGGAATGGGCGGAATGGGCGGCATGATGTAATCAAGCCCTGAAGCCCGTTGATCTGAAAAAGAGGCCTCCATTCATTGAATGGAAGGCCTCTTTTTCTATCCGTTTTTTGATATGAATAGTTTAACCGATGAATAAAGTCGACAAGAAATATCTGGTGTGTATAACGGAATATCTTTGTTTATATGAGTATTTTATATTGACAACGTTTTCATTTTGCGATTAACTTAATTTAAAGAATAAACAAAGTTTGAAGTTTTTTTCCATCGCAGATCATGAAAGGAGAAGAGGTAGATGAGCTTTTTCCCTAATATTGAAAAAATCCGGTATGAGGGTCCGGGGTCATCCAATCCTTTTGCATTCAAGCACTACAATCCGGAGGAAAAAGTCGGCGGCAAAACCATGGAAGAGATCTTGCGGTTCAGTGTGGCTTATTGGCATACCTTTACCGAAGATTTATCCGATCCGTTCGGGAGCGGAACGGCGCTCAGGCCATGGGACCGGTATCAGGGGCTGGATTTGGCCAAAGCGAGGGTGGAAGCGGCCTTTGAATTTTTTGAAAAACTGGGGGTTCCTTATTTCTGCTTCCATGATGTGGATATCGCGCCGGAAGGAAGCAATTTAAGAGAGACCAATCGAAATCTGGATATCATTGTGTCGATGATTAAGGATTACATGAAAGACAGCAAGGTTAAATTGCTGTGGAACACCGTGAACAACTTTACGCACCCGCGTTTCGTGCACGGGGCGGCCTCTTCCAACCAGGCGGATGTGTTTGCCTATGCAGCAGCCAAAGTGAAAAAAGGGTTGGAAATTGCCAAAGAGCTGGAAGCGGAAAATTATGTGTTTTGGGGCGGGCGCGAAGGATATGAAACGCTTTTGAATACCGACATGAAGCTGGAGTTGGACAATTTGGCCCGTTTCTTCCGCATGGCGGTGGATTATGCCAAAGAAATCGGCTTTGAAGGGCAGTTGTTGCTGGAGCCGAAACCCAAAGAGCCGACCTCGCACCAATATGATTTTGATGCGGCCAGTTGCTATGCGTTTTTGCAACATTATGACCTTCAAGATGATTTCAAATTAAATATCGAAGCCAACCATGCCACCCTTGCCGGCCACACCTTTGAACATGAACTGCGCTATGCACGGATTCACGGCTTGCTGGGGTCTGTGGATGCCAACCAGGGGCATCCTCTGTTGGGTTGGGATACCGATGAATTTCCGTCGGATTTGTATGCAACAACCCTGGCCATGTATGAAATTCTGAAAAATGGTGGCTTGAAGCCGGGCGGATTGAACTTTGACGCCAAAGTGCGCCGTGGTTCGTTCGAACCGGATGATTTATTCCTGGCCCATATCGTCGGAATGGACAGCTTTGCCGTGGGGCTCAAAGTGGCACAAAAATTGATTGATGATCAAGTGCTGGATGGATGGATCGAAAAACGGTACGCGAGTTATCGGGATGGAATCGGAAAAGAGATTGTCGAAGGGAAAGTCGATTTCCACAAATTGGAGGAATATGCGCTGGGCTTAAACGAAATCCGGAATGAATCCGGGCGGCTGGAACAGATCAAAGCCACTATCAACCAATACTTGTTAAATATTGTTGCCCAAAGGTAAAGCAGGAGGTTTCTTCCGGTGAATGCCTTGACAAAGAGAGGAGGCGGAGGGCCGGCCCCCGAAAAGGGGGCTTGTTCCTCAAAACGGATGAAGGATGGCACGCATCGCTTTTATATTTTATCGCTTACTTTGACCGCGGCATTGGGAGGACTTTTGTTCGGATATGACACGGCTGTCATCTCCGGGGCGGAGCAAGCCATTGAAGTGTACCTGATCCAAAGTCTCGGGCTTGGTTCATTCGTCCACGGGTTAACCGTGTCATCCGCATTGATTGGTTGCATCCTTGGCGCCATGATTTCCGGATGGATTTCCAATTCCATCGGACGCAAAAATGCATTGTTGGTATCGGCTGTTTTATTTATCTTGTCGGCTTTGGGGTCCGCGTATCCGGAGTTCTTGTTTTTCCAAGCGGGGGAGCCCACGATGGGATTGCTGTGGATGTTTAACTTCTACCGGATTCTTGGCGGGGTCGGGGTTGGAATCGCATCTGCCGCTTCACCGACGTATATCGGGGAAATCGCCCCTGCATCCGTCCGGGGAAGGCTTGTTTCTTACTACCAATTTGCCATTATTTTCGGGCAATTGGTGGTATACATTGTGAACTGGATGATTGCCAGCGGCCATTCGATGGAGTGGATTGTCGACCGTGGCTGGAGGTACATGATGGCATCCGAACTGGTTCCGGCCACCCTGTTTTTGGTTTTATTGTTTTTTGTTCCGGAAACTCCGAGGTTCCTGGCTTCCAAAAGCCGCAGGGATCAGGCGTTTGGCATCTTAAAGAAAATCTATGGCTCCAAAGACCGGGCGCAGGGAATTTTGGCGGAAATCGAAGCGTCGTTGCGCCAAAAAGTGAAAGCCGGCCGGCTGTTTTCCTACGGGAAGCTTGTGATTGCCGTGGGGGTTTTGCTTTCGGTTTTCCAGCAATTCGTCGGAATCAATGTGGCGCTCTATTATGCCCCGCGCATTTTTGAAAGCATGGGTGCCGGCCAAAATGCCTCCATGGTCCAAACCGTGGTCATGGGGACTGTCAATGTCATTTTCACCATCGTGGCCATTCAAACGGTGGACAAATGGGGAAGAAAACCTTTGCTGATTACCGGTTCAATCGGAATGGCCGCAGGCATGTTCGGAATGGCGGCGTTTGCATCACTCCAATGGTTCGGCATCTGGGCATTGTTTTTCATGGTATTTTACACCGCGTCGTTTATGATGTCTTGGGGACCGGTTTGCTGGGTGATGTTGTCTGAAATTTTCCCAAACAAAATCCGGGGGCAGGCCATGGCGGTGGCCGTTGCCGCACAATGGCTGGCCAATTTCTTCATTTCTTCGACTTATCCGGCCATGATGGAATTCAGTGGTGCGTTCACTTATGGTTTTTACGGAACCATGAGCGTACTGTCCGCGCTGTTTATCTGGAAGATGGTTCCGGAAACCAAAGGAAAAACACTGGAGCAGATGGAAGCATTGTGGAAAAAAGAAAAGCAAAGTCCGGCAGGCAAAGCGGACACCGTTTAAAAACCTCCGTTTTCGGAGGTTTTTTTTGTGTTTGTTGAAATGAAACAAAAAACTCTCCTGAATCCAAGTGGCCAGGAGAGTTTTTGATGCTCATTATCCGGTCCGTTTGACGGGCTCTTTCATTTCCAGCTGCACATTTCCGTTCCGGTTCAGTTTGTTCCAACCGACTGAGACGCCTTTTAATGCATAGTAGAACGAACGGAGGACGACGTAAGACATGAGTTGCCGGTAGACAAACCGCTGGATAAACAGCCATTTCAACGGTTTGGGGCTTTCCTTTTCCAATTGGAAGGCGAAATAAGCCGCCAAAAGGTCAAACAGCAGGAATCCGGCATAAAACATCATGGTGGTGACGGCGTGTTCCGTAAACAAACTCAACAGGCAGAGCAAGTCGACAAACAGCGAGAAAGTTTGCACCCCGTATTGAAAGATCCACATATTGGGGAGGGAAACAAATCCCAGTGCTTTTTGCTCTCTGGAGAAAAGAGCGCCCCGGTGTTTCCACAAACATTGCAACGTTCCGTAAATCCAGCGGGTCCGCTGTTTGATGAGGCTTTTTAAGTCTTCGGGCGCTTCGGTGTAAGCAAGCGCGCGCACTTCGAACTCCACTTTGTAGCCGTGGCGTAACAGGGTGATGGTGATGTCGGTGTCCTCCGCCAAGGTGTCATGCTGGAAATAACCGACTTCTTCGACGGCTTTTTTGCGCCAAGCACCGATGGCTCCCGGAACGACCGGGATGCAGTTCAAATCGTCAAAAGCCCTCCGTTCCAAGTTAAAGCCCGTGATATATTCCACATGTTGCCACAGCGTGATCAGGTTCCGGACGTTTCCCACTTTGACGTTCCCGGAAACTGCCGCCACCTTTTCATCCTGGAAGTGCCGGACCAAAAGCGGGATGGTGTCTTCCGTAATCAGGGTGTCGGCATCAATCGACACAATGATTTCCCCTTTGGCCAGACGGTATCCCCGGTTGATGGCCGTTGTTTTTCCGCTGTTGGGCTGGGTGATCACCCGGACTCTGGGATCATGGTAAAACTCCTGTTTGATCACCGCTTCGGTCCGGTCGGTGGATCCGTCATTGACGATGATCACTTCCAACTGGTCGTAACGGCTTTTCAATACTGAATGGATGGTTTTGTTAATCACTTTTTCCTCGTTGTAAGCGGCGATCACCACGCTGACCATCGGATGGAAATCGACGAGTTCCGCTCCCCGGTTCAGCCATTTGACCCGCCTTTTGAATTTGATCCGTTGCCGGAAGGAGAAATACATCAAAAAGGCGACCCGGACAAACCCGATGCCGATGCCCGCATAGATGAGAAAGGTGAAGCTGTGTTGAAACAATCCCCATACGGTATACACGGCTTTGACAAACGGCATGTAAATCTTTTCTTCCGGCTGGATGGAAGGCATGGCTTCCTCCCGCGTTTTTCCGGTCAACTCGCTGACGGTGACAAATTGATACCCTTCTTTTTTCAGGGTTTCAATCAAGCCGGGCAGTGCACGGACCGTTGCCGAGCGGTCCCCGCCGGCATCGTGCATGAGCGCGATATGTCCCAGATTCAACTGGGATAAAACGCGTTTTTGGATTTGTTCGCTGGGGGGTTTTGCCAGTCGAACGTTTCGATGTTTTTGCTGATCATCGTATATCCGTATCCGCTTCCCCGCACCATGGCCCGGATTTCATCCAAGGTTTGCGGTTCCGACTCCACTTGATAGGGAGGGCGGAACGTGGTCATGGTGTGGTCGGTAAAGGCTTGGAACAACCGTTGGGTTGCATGCAACTCCAGCTGCACGCGCAACGGATGGACTTGTCCCAAATGAGGGTGAAAGTACGTATGGTTGCCGACCTCGTGCCCTTCCTCATACAACCGTTCCACCAGATCCGGGTGTAACACGGCATTTCTGCCGGTAATGTAAAAAGAAGCTTTGACGTTGTGCTCTTTTAAAATGTCCAGGATTTTCCCGGTATAGGTGCCGTCGGGACCGTCATCAAACGTGAGTGCGATTTTCTTCCCGTCCACTGAGCCAAACCGCTGAATCAGAAGCGGGGAAGACGGGTGACGGTAGTCGACGGATTGGATCCATTTTTCGTTTTGCATGGTGATATCACGGGTTCCCTTTTTTTCGGTGTCCGCGACAGACAATATTTCCCCGTTGCCGATGTATTCAGGAATGGGGCTGGAGATTTGCTTGATGTCGGCCAAGGCATCGGGATCCCGGTTGATCAACGGCCAAATCGCTTGGTCTTCCGAACCCAGCCGCCAAAAGGCAATTCCCTCGGCGCCATATTGCCGGATCAGGCGCAATTGATTGTAAAAGGCCGGCGCATCCAAAAACCAGACAATGTGTTCTTCATTTCCTTTTTTGTAACGCAGGGTGGGATTGTTGCTTGCCCGGTCCCATTCAATATTTAAATTATGCTGTCGGGCCAGCAACATGACTTGGTCGAAAGTCAAGGATTCAGCTGGCGTTTGCTTTCCAACCGTCCAGTCGTATCCGTAAGTCCCCAGACTGATGATCCGTTTGGAAGGAGGAACCGGCAAATTCTCCAGGGATTGTTTCACCCAGTCAAAGGAGGCAACCGGCCCCGGAGACCCTTCTTTATGATGTTCTTCATGCAAAATGACATCCAGATAATCGGCATATTTGGACAGCGCGAGGAGATCATAAGCAGGATCGCGAATCGGGACGCTGTGGATCACCTTGAGCCCGTCCTGATGAAAGGCAAAAGACAGTTCTTTGATGAATTGGGTAAACCGCAGTTTGTCTTCAGCCCGGACCTTTTCAAAATAAATGTTGATCCCGGCATAACCGTGTTTTTTTACGTCCTGGCGCAGATTTTCTATCAATGCGGCGCGCTTTTGCGGCGAGGCCAGCAGGCGCCGGACCGCCGGTTCGTCCCACTCTTGACCGGAAAAATTATTCAGTCTTGGAATGATTTTGACATGATGTTTCTCAGCCAGCTTGTCCACATTCTCGTCCCGTTTGATGTCCAGCGTCAAATCGGGGGTGAGCGAATACCACTCCGGAATCAGCACGTCGATGTCTTTGATGTGCCCCAGTGTGTTCAAATCAAACCAGCCTTTGGAATCCCAAGGGACGTAATAGGCATAAGTTGTGAAATCTTTTGCTTCTTGTGTTCCGGTTTCCCCGGGGAACACAGGCGATTCGCCGTCGGAAGACACGTCATTCCGTTCAGCCGGCTGAATGGAAGATTTCGCCCATGAGTTTGAATAGAGCGGAGGAACGACCGGATGATCATACAGGCTGATCCCGAATACGGCCAGGCTGACCAAGGAAAGAAGGCTTAAAATCAGGAAAGCCCGCTTTAAAAATCTCCACCTTCTGCCCCGGTCATGGAAGACAAACATTTTTTCTTCATTGGACAGCGTCCGGATATGTACGTCTTTGTAAAGAAAGAGAAAGATCCCGTGGCATACAAGCAAAAACAGGGCGCCGGTCAAGAGATAAAGAATGGTTTCATCCGCGGTGGGAAAAAACCGGTCCATCCCCATCCGGTACACCGCCACATGCAGAAGCGGATATAAAAGCGAAACACAAATTCCCACACAGACCGCCAACAGATTCAGACGAAAGACCAGGCTGAGGATGAGTCCGATGATCCATGCCGTGTGTCCGATCGGCAGGATCCCGAGCAATACACCGAGTGTTCCGCCGGCGGCTCTTTTCTGATACGAACCGACAAAAAACAAGGAAAAGATGATATTGGCAATTTTTCGTCTCATTTTGCAATACCTCTTCAGGTGTCTTTCATGAAGTTGGTAAAGAATGAATGGTTTTGCAGGTTTTCCGTTTTTTAAAAATAAAATTATATTTCATTTAGCAATCCTACGTTTATATTCGAATTAAAATATTGGATTAAGTGCAACTTTTCTCTTGTTCAAAGGATCGACACAATCGCCGGGAAATTCACCAGTGAGCTTGCTTTGAAGGAGGTCATGAACCGGAAGGGGCTTTGACAAAGATTGGATTAAAAGATATCCTTGATCTGTCAAAGAGTTAGAGTTTCTGGAAAGAGAATAAGATTCTGTCATGGATGGATCTGGTAAAAAATACTTGAAAAAGGACAGGTTGGTATCACTAATCTGTTATAAATTTTGGTAATTGGTGTTTGGATTATTTTTGCTAAAATAGTAGAATAGTAAAAGCTTCAAAAACTGAGAATAAAGAGGAGAGACAGATGGTCAGGAAGCTGCTTTCCATTTTACTTACGGCCTGTATCCTGTCCGCATCCTTCATCACCGGTGCCCAACAGGTGAATGCGGAGTCCGGAAAAAAAGAACTGGAAGAAGTACGTGACCAACAGAAGAAGTCGGAAAGCGAAATCGAAAAAATTCAGGACATGAAGGTAGAGACCCAGAAAGAATTGGCGAAAGTGGAACAAGAAATCACCCAATTGGACCAACAAATCGGTGAGATCAACAAGAAAATCGAAGCCAATCAAACGTACTTGGAAAAGCATGAAAAGTCGTTCGGGGAAAACTTGAGACGCATGTATCTACAGGGGGACGGGACGCATTTGGCTCACCTGTTCACTGTGGATTCGTTCTCCAAATTTTTGGAACGGTTTGAAGTGATGCGCATTCTCATGAAAGAACAGGCCAACGAACTCAATGTTTTTGTGAAGGCAAAAATGGATCTGGAAAAAAACAAAAAAGAGTTGGAAGAGAAAAAGAAAGCCCAATCTGAACTTTTGGAACAATCGGAAGCAAAAGTAAAAGAAATCGAGGCGCAACTTCAAAAACACCGGGAAGAATTGAACAAGCTGGAAGCCAAGGAAAAAGAGCTGATGCAAAAATACGCCGGTTCTGGCGGGGGAGGCGGAATCCTTGCCTTTCCAAGCACGCGCGGAACGGTTTATTGGAACTTCTCCCAAAACCGCGGGACACACATACACGCGGGAATTGACATTCCCCGTCCGGTGGGGACACCGATTTACGCCGCAGAATCCGGCGTGGTTCAATCGATTAAATCGAACCCCGGTGGGTACGGAATTTACGTGATCATTAATCATGGCAACGGATTGAGCACCCTTTATGCCCATATGTACCGTTACCAAGTAAATGTCAGTGTCGGACAGCGCGTTTCCAGAGGGCAACAAATTGCCGCCGTCGGGAACAACGGGCGGTCGACCGGCCCGCACTTGCACTTTGAGGTACATAAAAACGGGACGCCTGTCAATCCGAGGAACTACATTCAATAAAAAAAAGCCACCCGGCGAGGTGGCTTTTTTTTATTCCGTTCGGACCAAAAATTGCCGTTTTTCCAACCGGCTTTTCAAACGAAGGAGTTGTTCCTTTTGCCAGTGGTTCAATTTTTCGGTCGGAATCAAGGTGAGAAGGGAAATATACAAGAAAAACAGCCGGTATTCCAAGAAAAAGCTCACTTGTTCCTGCCAGCCGTCTTCCAGATGGTGTTCCAAAAAATATCCTTCCATCAATGAGTGGAGGAACGAATCTTTCAGTGTTTCATGATTTTTTTCGGGAAACCCTTCCAATGCGTGGAAAAGAAGGGTGGCAATCTCGTATGTAAAGAAATGGTGTTTTATGTGCTTGAAGTCAAACAAAATCACCTGATCATGCGGATCGACCAAAAAACCTCCGGGCTGAAAATCATTGTGGATCAAACCGTAAGATTGGCTGTTTTTGGGGAAGGAGCGGACCTTTTGCAAAAATAAACTGAAGCGGTCGGCGATCCAGCCGTCCACAAAAGAGAAGTCCCGGTAAAAGATCTCTCCTTCGTTCCATTCTTCATATGCCGGGATGGCGGCCCGTTGCGTAAACCGGGATGACAGCGAATGGATCTTTCCCATCGTTTGTCCGATCCGGCGCAGCAATCGGGGGTTCCATACATACGGATTGGATGCATGGATTTTTTCTCCTTTTTCCTTTTTATAAGATATGATGCAGCAGGGGATGGGCAATCGAATGATCGTTTCAACGGGCCGGCCGTTTTCCGACAAGACGGGTTCCGGCAGCCGGACGCCGTTGGACCGGAGATAAGAGATCCATTGCTGTTCCAGATTCAATTGGCCTTCGTCTTTTCGGGCAATTGGAATTAGTTTTAAGATGAACCGTTCCCCGTCCCGCTCATACTCATAGACATTTTCATGAAATCCACCCAGGAACCGGAGTGAATCTGCATTTCCCTGAAATTTGCGACATGCTTCTTGTACGATTTCTTTTTTCCACATACCAATAACCCACCTATCTCCATTCAGTCAATACTGTCTCCATCATACCATTTGTCAACGGGAAAGTTCTATCAAAGCCTGGTGACAATCGGGCAATTTGGACGCATCCAAAAAAGATGAGGGATGTCAGTTTTTCTTGCCAAGGCAAAAAACGTTGCTCTGGACGAAAAGCCGGTTTGCCTTTTATGATAAGAATGCTTTGGCAGGGAAAAGGAGTGGAGAAATTTGTTGAATTTATCCGGACCGGACCCAAGGAGTGCCCAAAAAGGGGCATGGCTCAGCATGGCCGCCTACTTGGTTTTGTCTCTTTTGAAATGTTGGACGGGGTTACATATCCAATCGGAAGCGATGTTTGCGGACGGATTGAACAATGTTTCCGATTTGTTGCTTTCCTTTGCCATCCTGATCGGATTAAAAGTTTCACAGCAACCGGCAGACCATAACCATCCGTTTGGCCATCGCAAGGCGGAAACCATTGCCACCCTGGTGGCGGCTTCGTTCATGGTGTTGGTGGCGGTGGAAATTTGGGTGCGTGCGCTTCAGGCCCTGTGGCGTCCGCCACAAAATGAGGCGCATCCGTGGGCCTTTGCCGTGTCGATCGGTTCGGCGCTGATCATGTTCGGCGTGTCGTATGTCAATTTTTCGTTGAGCAAAAAAACCGGCAGCCAAGCCTTGGAAGCCGCCGCCTGTGACAACCGGTCCGATGGATTGGTCAGTCTCGGGACAGCGGTGGGCATGGCGGGAGCTTATTGGGGCTGGCATTGGATGGACCCGCTTCTGGCGGTGGTGGTCGGAGGTATGATTTTTAAAACCGGTTGGGAGATCGGCCGCCCGGCCGTTGACGAACTGATGGACGGATTTGATCAAGAGAAGCTGGAGAAAATCGAACAACAGGTGCTAAAGATCAGCGGAATTGACCAGGTCCGGGAACTCCGGGCACGCTATCACGGTCCGTATGTTTTCGTGGAAATCACGATCGCAGTGAATCCTTTTTTGTCAGTGGAAGAAAGCCATGAGATCACGGAAAAGGTGGAAAAACAGTTAATCGGCTTTGACAACATCCGCCATGTGCATGTTCATGTGGAACCGGCCGGCGAGCTGAAAAAATGCATCCGATCGCTCTAAAAACCCAATGATCCAACGCAAGGTGACCAGCCGGTCATCTTTTTTTGTTCCCGGCTTTCGGGATAAAGGGTTCTTGAAATGGAAATAAATGGGGTTAAAAAGTGTTGAAGGATGATCGGGATGGAAAATAGAACCGTTGCCAAACATTTGCTGGATCAGTTGAAAGAATGGGGATGCGAGCGCATCTACGGGGTGATCGGCGATGCAAATTTGGAGTTGTTGGATGAACTGGCCAAACAAGACCAGATCCGTTACATTGCGTGTCGCCATGAAACGGCCGCTGCTCTGATGGCTTCCGCCGAAGCGAAACTGACCGGAAAGCTGGCGGTGTGTATGGCCACCAGCGGCCCGGGGATCGTATTGCTCTTAAACGGGTTGGCCGATGCTTATTTTGACCGTGCACCGGTATTGGCGGTGACCGGTCAGGTGGCGACGAAAAACATGGGCACGGGAAGCCATCAGGAAATCGACCAACAACGTTTGGTCCAACCCGTTGTACAATATTCGGCAACGACGGTGAACCCCGAAGCTTTTCCCACCCAACTCAATCTGGCGGCAAAAACTGCATTGGCCAGAGGCACCGTGGCGCATTTGAGCATTCCCAAAGATCTGTGGAAACAAACCGTCCGGTCCCGCCTGTTTCCATTGCCACCTCCGGATCCGTCAGTGATTGCTTACCAGGAGGAGTACCAAACGGTGCTGAAGCTCTTGGAGCAGGCCGGGCGGCCTGTATTGCTTGCAGGCAGGGGAATCCGAAATGTGCGGGAGGAAGTGGTCCGGTTGGCCGAAAAATTGACGGCTCCCTTCATCACCACCATGCCGGCCAAATCCTGTGTCCCCAATGATCATCCTTTGTTTGTCGGCGGTCTGGGGCAAGGCGGGTCGGAAGCGGCCACCCAACTTTTGCATGAGGCGGATTTGTGCCTCATTCTGGGAGCGACGTGGTGGCCGGAGGATTACGTGCCGCAGGATCTTCCCGTGATCCAAGTGGACAGTGTTTCGGAAAACATCGGGCGGACCCATGTCCCGAAAGCTGCACTGGTTGAAAACCTCGGCTCGCTTCTTCCGGAACTGGTGAACGATGTCTCTCCGAATTCCAATCCGGAGTGGGAGCAAATGATTCAGGAGAAAAAAGCGGCGTGGGACCTGAAAGTGGCCGGCGAAATCCAACAAATTCAATCGCCGTTGGCCCCGCAGCGTGTCCTTTATGCCATCAATCAACAGGTGGATCGGGATGCCGTGATTTCCGTGGATACGGGGGATCACACCCTGTGGTTTGAACGGGTTTTTCATTTTGCGGAGCAAGAGATTTTGCTCTCCGGCAAGTGGAGAACTTTGGGGTTTGCTTTGCCGGCGGCCATTGCGGGCAAATTATGCGCCCCCGACCGGCAATCGGTCGCCATTGTCGGGGATGGCGGAATTTTGCAAACCATTGCCGAGTTGAACACGGCGGTGAATCAGCAGTTGGCACTGACCGTCTTTGTGCTGAAGAATCAGTCGTATGCCATGGAGCAAAACAAAATGCTCGCCGAAGGGCTGGAAACCCTGGGGGCCGAACTTGCCAACATCGATTTTGTCGCGGTGGCCGGCGGACTGGGGGCAAAGGCTTACCGGGTGGAGTCCGAAGCTGAGTTGGAACCGGTCATTGAACAAGCTCTCTCCGAACCTTGTGTCACCTTGGTGGAAATCGTATGCGAAGCCAAAACGGTGCCACATACCAAAATCGGGAAATAGGATGGAACAAATTGGGTCCGAAAAGCACAAATATTGACGAAATGTCACAAATATGACATACTATTGCATTAAAGAAAAGTATTTATATGCGAAATTACTTTGGCGGTACCGCTGAATCATTTTCTTCGGACTTTTCTTTGGGATTGAAAACGCTCACAAATCTATTTCCAGGGGGAGCTTGGATGAATGCAGGTGTCATTGTCTCATTAAGCATTTATATGATTGGCATGTTGGTGATTGGTTATTTTGCTTACCGCCGGACACAAGATTTGTCGGACTACATGTTGGGCGGGAGAAACCTGGGGCCGGCGGTCACCGCGTTGAGTGCCGGGGCATCGGACATGAGCGGTTGGTTGCTGATGGGATTGCCGGGCGCCATGTACGCCACCGGGCTGAGCAGCGGCTGGATTGTGGTCGGACTGACGTTGGGGGCGTATCTGAACTGGCTTTATGTGGCACCCCGCCTTCGGACTTATACGGAAATTGCAAATAATTCCATCACGATTCCGGACTATTTCGAGAACCGCTTTCAGGATTCATCGCGGATTCTCAGAATCGTCTCTGCGCTGGTAATTTTTGTCTTTTTTACCTTTTATACCTCATCGGGCATGGTTTCCGGCGGCGAATTGTTCAAAACCGCATTTGGCATGGATTATGCGTGGGGAGTCTGGTTAACCGCCAGCGTCGTCATTTTGTACACCTTGTTTGGGGGATTCCTGGCGGTCAGCTGGACGGACTTTGTGCAAGGAACCATTATGTTTATCGCCTTGGTTCTGGTACCGGTGGTGACCCTGTTTGAAATCGGGGGATGGGGAACCACCGTTTCGGAAATCAAGTCCATTGATCCGGCATTGCTGGATGCGTTCAGAGGAACGAGCGTCATTGGCATTTTGTCTTTCCTGGCCTGGGGATTGGGTTATTTTGGACAACCCCACATCATCGTCCGCTTTATGGCCATCACTTCGGTCAAGGAAATGAAAAGTGCCCGCCGGATCGGAATGGGCTGGATGATTTTCTCCATCGTCGGAGCGATGTTTACCGGATTGCTCGGCATCGCTTACTTTCATCAAAACGCACAAAATCTGGCCAATCCGGAAACCGTGTTTATCGTTTTGTCGGACGTCTTGTTCCATCCCCTGATTTTCGGTTTCATGCTGGCGGCCATTTTGGCGGCAGTGATGAGCACCATTTCTTCGCAATTGCTGGTGACCGCCAGTGCGTTGACCGAGGACTTTTACAAAGCGTTTATGCGCCGTTCGGCATCGGATAAAGAACTGGTGCTGGTGGGACGGATTTCCCTGTTGATTGTCTCCTTGATCGCTTTGTATCTGGCCTTGAATCCGAACGAAACCATTTTGAATTTGGTTGGTTATGCTTGGGCCGGATTCGGTTCGGCATTCGGCCCCGTGGTGTTGTTGAGCTTGTATTGGAAACGGATGAACAAGTGGGGGGCCTTGGCCGGAATGATCACCGGGGCGGTTACGGTCATCATCTGGGAACAAATTGAAGCTTTTGCAGAAGTTTACGAAATGATTCCCGGATTTATCGCTTGTACCATCGCCATCATCGTGGTCAGTCTGATCACCTCCAAACCTTCCGCGAAAGTATTGGAAGAATTTGATCAAGCCATCAAACAATCCGGATGACGTCCGGATCGCAAAAAGTCGTTCTCATGTTGAGGCGGCTTTTTTGCTTATTTGGAATCTCATTGGTCATTTATTCCCTTCCCGTCGAGAATATGCTGGACATACCTTTCGATCCTGGATTTCCGGGTTTTGGATTGCTTGGCTCTTGAAAAATAAAGAAGATATGCCCGTTGGCGTCCCGGGGTTAATGCTTCAAAAGCAGTCTTCAAGGCCGGCATTTCATGAAATTTTTCTTGCAACTCTTTTGGGACGGTGTATTCATCGGTTTTTTTAAAATCTACTTTCAACCCGGCTTTTTCCACTCTGATGGCTTCTTTGATATATTCTTTTAAGATGGGCTTTTTGTCCATGATTTCTTGAACCTGGGTAAATCGGATTTGCCTTGTGGATTGCGTATGCTCCGATTGTCGGACCAAGAGGCCATGGGGATCTTTTAACAAAGCGCCTTTGTGAAACAACAACGCACAATACGATTTAAACCCGTGGATCAAGACAACATTTTTTCCCTCATATGTGTAACAAGGGTGCCTCCACTTGAAATCTTCCGTCAGCCCGCAGTCAAGAACAATCTCTCTTAGCTTCTCAAATTCTTCCTTCCACTGGCGGGCGTTGGCGATCAATGCATCCACCTTTGGGTTCTTTTCGCTCTTTGTCACTCACGAACACTCCTTTTTAAAGTTACGAATGGATTCAGTTGTATGTAGTATTTCTGATCTTTCTTTCCTTTATAGATGAAGGGATCCCGTCATTATCGCCCCTGTCAGACTCAGTCAGGTGAAGACATCCCTTCTGATCAATTGACAATATTTTTAAAAAAATGACAACACCTTGAAAACCGAATATACATTCGGTATCCTTTTAATGTTACATAAAAATTGAAGGGAACCAAAGATTCACAACGAAAAAGTTTCACGGGAGGTTTTGACAGCGTGAACAGGTTTTTGCGCTCGTTTTTTGCCCTTCTGGTTTTGTTGGCCGGATCATTCGCATTGGCCAGCGGCACGGGTTATGCCGAACCCGGGGGATTTGATGTTCCCAAGGTGAATGAAGATTTCGATCAGTTCGAACACAACCCCGGTCCGCAAAAACAACAACCAATCCATAACACAGATGTGCAGGCCGAAGAAAAAGGATTCTGGGACAAGACAGCCGAATTTTTCAAAGACGGCTGGGAGTGGGTCAGCGAGAAAGGTTCTGAGTTCATCCATTGGACCAAGGAAAAAGTAGCGGCTTTTTGGGAAGAGATCAAAAGCATTATCTCCAAGATCACCGATGTTGCCGTAAATGCTTTGGCATCATTCGGGAACTGGATCATGGAGCATAAGGGAATTGCGCTTATTGTCTTAACTATTGTCGGCATCGTCGCCGCTGTTGTTGGATTTGTCGTTGGAGCGGCGGTTGCGGTAACCACAGGGGTAAGCATTTTATTTGGTATATTGGTAAGCGGGATTATTTCATGGATTTCTGGAAACGAGCTGTTTGGCGATGAGATGTTGACAGATATGTTATTGGGAGGGGTCATAGGAGTACTTTCCGCTCTCTTTGGTTGGGCAGCCGGTTCAGGAGCGATTGCCAGCAATGTGGGACGCTGGTTGGGAACCAGAATTCCTTGGTTGGGAAAGGCCTTTCCCAAGATGTTTGGCGGCGCTGTGGGGGCAGGAGTCGACCAGAGCCTGTGGGATATTTTTAAGACGGGAAAAATCAATTGGAAGAATACTGCTATCGCTGCCGTATTCGGGTTTGGGATTGTTTTCGGCGGTGAATATATAAGCAAGAACTCGGATGACATTATTCGATGGATCAACAACCGGGAGGTTCCAAGCTTCTCCCAATCCCTCGTCATGAGCGGTGACTCTGCGGCCCTGACCAGCCCAACAAGAACACGCATTGGAGATACTCCATTCGGCCAGTGGTTGCAGAAGTTTTCGGCTAGAAACCAAAACTCTGTAAATGCTACACAATTAAGAAATTCGCCGGGTACAGTATCAGGGGGAATTAATGCTCCCAGTGTTGAAAAAATGATGCGTGGTACGCAAGGGAATATTGGTGTGATTCCAAAGGAGGTTGCAGATCAATTACGGGGCAGGGATTTTAGTAATTTTAATGAGTTTAGAAGTGCATTCTGGAGAGCTGTTGCAAATTCTAGATACGCCAGTGAATTTAGTGCTAGTAATATAAGCAGAATGAGATCAGGGAAAGCTCCTTTTACACTTCCCCAACAATGGCATGGTGGTCAACGTAATTACGTTCTTCATCATCGAAAGCCGATTCATGATGGAGGGGGAGTATACGATTTAGATAACTTAATTATAGTGACTCCTAAAATGCATCAAGAAATACTAGATAAAAAATATCATTTTGGGCGCTAAGAAGAGGGGGAAGATTACAATGGACAAATTCATCAAATCAAAAGAAGAATTGATAGTTACAGTTAGAAAGCTAATCAATGTAGAATTCTCTGAAGAAGAAGAGACTGAGATTTTGTCATTATTGGAAAAATCAGTACCTGATTTTAAAGAATTAATGAGGTTGATTTATTGGAGTGATAATGAACTTACTCCAGAAGAAATTGTTGAAAAGGCACTAAGATATCAACCAATTATTACACCTCCACCAAGTGATGATTAATAGTATTTGGATTTTGGAGGTTTCTGGGTTGTTTAAGAAGGAGGGTTAGACAGAGATGACATAAAGTCACCTCTGTCTTTTTATATATAACATTAATATTTTTTATTATTTAAACATTAATTAAAGTATAACCTGACTGCCTATAGATTCAAATGCAGTAGATTATTTATTGAGAGTTAGACTAACATATAATACAATGTATTTAACTCAAAGTAGATAAAAGGGCATAAACGAATTATATCTGATAATGTTTTTACAAGAATGAAGATAATTGGATTAATATGAAAAGTTTTTCGGAAATATTTGAGCAAGACAATGATATTAGAGCGGTCTCTTAACAGAAGAAATCCATATCGATTTCGATTCAATTAACAAAGAACTTGTTAAAATTGGGTAATCTCAAAATACCAAATCCCGAAGCTCAATGATGAAAATTGCTCTAAGCAGCCTGTAATAGCGGGCTGCTTTTTGTATGTAACATTTTCATACAGATAAAGGCTTTGTGAGTAAAATCAAGGAAGTACAAGGAGTTGGGGTTTAATATAAGAGATTAGATAATAAGGAGGTATTAAAGTTATGGGAATTCCTGCATGTATTTTAATGCCACGTGTAGAATATACTCCTGAAAAACTTTTGGCTGATGCGGTTGTTTCTTCGTTTCGGGCCAATTTAGGCTTTTATTGCAGTAATACGAAGAGGTATAAAAACGGTCGCTTTAAATACACAACTTTTACAATTCGTGAAGAAAAAACTGATAAAGCTTTTTTGTGTTATGTTGATTCTAAAGAATACATGTGGGATGAACCTTTTACAGACTACGAAGATGTCGGACTGGATCCGGGACTGGATTTATGTTGTGTGGGATATATCGAAAAAATTGCAAATAAAGAAGATGTTGTTTTTCGCTTCGGTTACGAATATTTGAAAATAAATCCCAAACATTATTTTTATGTACCGGACTTTGACTTGGTGTATACATTGGAAGATATGAAAAAAATAAAAGAATCCTATGATCCGCATTGGTGTTACAAAGATCCAAAAACAGGTCAATATGTTGAATAGAAAAGGGGCAGTGCTTTTTAGCACTGTCTTTTTCATGTTTTTGTCAGTAATAATGAAAGATGATATCCAACCAATTATTTGTCTATTTGGCTTGCCGGCAGCTTCTTTAAAGGATTGGGTAAAGCCCTTTGGGATGCCCTCAAAGGGATCGCCGATATCATAGCACATCCCATTGAAACATTAAAAAATTTGTTTCATTCGATTGCCCATCCGATTGATACCATCAAAGCAATTTGGCAATCCATTTCCGAATCGTTTATACGTGATGTGATCCACGGGGATGCGAAAAGCCGTGCAGAATGGTTTGGCTATGCGCTTGGAGAAATTGTCTTGGCTGTGGTGGGAACCAAAGGTGCGGACAAAGTCGGCAAAATGGCAAGGGCAAGCAAATTGGCGAGAAAAGGAAGTGGTTTGCTTGAAAAACTGCCCGCCCCCGTACAAAAAGTACAAAAAGTGTTTACCAAAGATTTTTGGAAAAATGCCGCCAGTACTCTTTCCCGAAAGTTAAATATCAATTGGAAGAACGCGGCAATTACCGGTGTAACCGGAACGGCTCTCACAGTAATTGGATATTTTGGAATCCCCAAAATTGCCCCTGCGGCCATGAAGGTATACAAAAAGCTGGATTGCCTGGTTTATGAACAACCAGCAGACAGCTATGTGGCCATGATGCTGTTGCCTAATGGCGGGCATTGTGAACGAGGCAGGAGTAACCAAACTACAAACATAGCCCAAAGAAATGATTTAATCAAAAATACTCCTTTGCCTAATCAAAATACGAACCAAGCCTATCAAGAATACTTTGAAAAAATTCTTGGCAAAAAACGTAACAGTGTAACCGGGAAAGACTTGGCATTGCCGGATTCTCCTGTGAATATACCAGGAGAACAAATGAAAAAATGGATAGAAGATGGAAGAATCAGATCCGCAAATCCAGATGAATTGAATAATTACTTAAAAAATTTTAAAAGTATTTCTATTCAGGTTGATAGTAATATATTTGTTACTATAGATAAAAAAGCAATGAAACATATATTAGAAAGCCATCATCCACAATACTTTAATCCAAATGTACGGAAAAACAAAAGCCAAAATACCTTATTTCCAAGCAGAATGACAGCCGAGGATGTTGAAGAGATACTAAACAAGATTATCAAGCAAGAAAAAGAAATTATTAGTCAAAATGCTAAAAAAAGATCACAATTTCAATTAGGTATAAATGAAGAAATAAGTATCGATGGGGTTAAATATGTAGTAGGTTTTGTAAGAGAAATTAATAATTCGAATGGAAGAATAATTCGTTTAGTTGGTCAATTATATCCAAAAGTAGAATAAAAATTATATTGATATCTTGGTATGATTTTAAGGAGTTGGGTTTTATGTTCAAAGTCCGATCTTATATCTTTGTACCGGAAAACATCCCGGATCCAGATATATTAGAATCAAAAGGAATTATAGTAGTTCCTTCATTAAAGGAAAAAGCCATTGAGGTCACAAACACGGATTTGTTGAAGAAATTAGATCCTTATCTGGATCATCGTTATTTAGAGGGTTACATTGAATTAAGCTATTATGATGAACCTGTTCTATCAGAATATTATTCGGATTTAATTGATCAACTTTGGGATTATCTTCTCAATTTAACCTTAGAGGCTATTGAACATAAAGAAAGTACATATTACTTTCCGGATCAGCCGGTAAGAATGAATTTGAAAATATTGCAAAAAGGGTTTGTTTTATTTTCAATTGAGGATAAAAATTGGTGTTTACCTAAAAAAGAATTTTTTCTCGCATTGGTTCAAGGTTGTACGGAATTTTATAAACAGATGATTTTAGGTTTATCTAAAGAAACAGTAACTCGCTATGCTTATGACAAAGGTTATGAACAAGCCGAAGAAGATCGCTCAGTCATCTTGGATTATTTAAAAAAGAATGTGTAGAAGTGAAGAAAGCAAACAATTCTCCTGTGAGTCATTCCTAAGCAGCCTGTAAATAAACAGGCTGCTTTTTGTATGTAACATTTTCATACAGATAAAGGCTTTATGAGTAAGATCAAGGAAATAAGATAATAAGGAGGTATTAAAGTAATATGGGAATTCCTGCATGTATTTTAATGCCAAGGGTGGAATATACTCCTGAGAAACTTTTGGCTGATGCGGTTGTTTCTTCGTTTCGGGCCAACTTGGGGTTTATTTACAGTGATATGAAGGAATATAAAAACGGTCGTTTTAGCTACACAACTTTTACGATTCGAGAAGCAAAAAATGACAGAGCCTTTTTTTGTTATCTTTATTCCAAAGAAAACAGATGGAATACACCTTTTAAAGACTACGAAGATGTCGGACTGGATCCGGGACTGGATTTGTGTCGTGTGGGATATATCGAAAAAATTGCAAATAAAGAAGATGTTGTTTTTCGCTTTGCTTATGAATATTTGAAAATCAATCCCGGACATTATTTTTATGTACCGGACTATGACTTGGTGTATACATTGGAGGATATGCAAAAAATAAAAGAATCCTATGATCCGCATTGGTGTTACAAAGATCCAAAAACAGGAGAATATGTTGAATAGAAAAGGGGCAGTGCTTTTCAGCACTGTCTTTTTTGTCAGTAATAATGAAAGATGATATGCAACCAATTATTTGGCGGATTCTTGTGGGCAACTTCTTTAAAGGATTGGGTAAGTCCCTTTGGGATGCAGTCAAAGGGATCATCGATATCATAGTACATCCCATTGAAACGTTAAAAAATTTGTTTTATGCGATTGCCCATCCGATTGATACCATCAAAGCAATCTGGCAATCCATTTCCGAATCGTTTATACGTGATGTGATCCACGGGGATGCGAAAAGCCGTGCAGAATGGTTTGGCTATGCGCTTGGAGAAATTGTCTTGGCTGTGGTGGGAACCAAAGGTGCGGACAAAGTCGGCAAAATGGCAAGGGCGAGCAAATTGGCGAGAAAAGGAAGCAGTTTGCTTGAAAAACTGCACGCCCCCGTACAAAAAGTACAAAAAGTGTTTACCAAAGACTTTTGGAAAAATGCCGCCAGCACTCTTTTCCGAAAGTTAAACATCAATTGGAAGAACGCGGCAATTACCGCTTTGGGCGCTAAGAAGAGGGGGGAGATTACAATGGACAAATTCATCAAATCAAAAGAAGAATTAATAGTTACAGTTAGAAAGCTAATCAATGTAGAATTCTCTGAAGAAGAAGAGACTGAGATTTTGTCATTATTGGAAAAATCAGTACCTGATTTTAAAGAATTAATGAGGTTGATTTATTGGAGTGATAATAAACTTACTCCAGAAGAAATCGTTGAAAAGGTACTAAGATATCAGCCAATTATTATACCTCCGCCAAGTGATGATTAATAGTATTGGATTTTGGAGTCATTTTGAGAGAATGACTCCTATTTTATGACCATAAAATTTATTTGGTTGATCAAATGATTTAATTTGAAAAATAGGATATGCTGATTTAGCAAGAATGTCATGTCCAATCCCTTGTCATGAGCGGTTGGCCAAGTATAATGGGGGTCAGGTGATTATGATGTATGAGTATATGATTTATGGTGTAGCTGACAAATCGTTGCGGGCAGTTAAAAACGATTTGGAAAAAGCCTTAAAAATTCAATTCGAGTATCGTGAAAGCAGTTATTGAGAGATGAGTACTATAAAGCGGAACTTGGGGAGGATCAAAATTTATTACAATTATGTGTATGAAGATAGGGTGGAAAGAAATTTCAGGGGATATTTCGTCTTGATCAGACTGAATAAACTGAAGAATCTTCCGGAGGTCATGAAAAAAATACAGGAACATGTTCCTTATGCAAGACCAATCAGGAAGATTGAGATGATTCCCCAGACCCGCAGAAAAGAATACTTGTTTATTCATGAAAAGCCAATACTTATACTGGACAAAGAATATAAGAAATGATCGCGATGACAAGGAATTTAAGATCATTTGCTGTTGGGAAGAGAGATGGATCGTTATTTAAAGAAATAGTTCTTGGAAAATGAACAAGGTCTGGCTATACAAGAAAGAGGTTCATGAAAAATCAGGGGGGAAACAATGAACCGATTATTTCAATATTGGTTGATGGAAATGGGAGACAGGCTTGATGAATTTATTGAAGAAATGCCTGCACAATTGATGCTTGATTATAGTCCGGAATCACTACTTCGGTTAGAAGAGTGGATTTTAAAAACATATCCCACAGTGGGAGATATTCTGAAGGAAACTGAAAAAAGAAAGTTAGATTCTTTAGCACGATACGTAGGGCAAGTATATCGAAAAAATTTAAATGGCAAGTGGAAACTTTTTTTAGATGATCCGGATAATGTGTACTACGAATTACCGGTTATTCTGATTTCAGGATTGGATCCAATTTGCCCATTGACTGAGGTAACAGCCTGTGTAGATCGACGAAAAGGAGATTATATATATGGTTTATTTCAAAAAAAAGCAAAACGAATAAGTGATGGCA
Organism: Thermoactinomyces sp. FSL K6-2592; assembly: GCF_038006465.1. Classification (NCBI taxonomy): domain Bacteria; kingdom Bacillati; phylum Bacillota; class Bacilli; order Caryophanales; family Thermoactinomycetaceae; genus Thermoactinomyces; species Thermoactinomyces sp. FSL K6-2592. The sequence goes on along the minus strand of NZ_JBBOVH010000003.1, from coordinate 87,255 downwards.
TTAATTAAATTGGATAAGGAACAGGGAATACACTGATCAAATCAGGCCGGTGGAAAAAAGTGATTGAACATCCTGGTATTCCTTAAGGAGAGAGTCTGAAATGGATTCATCTTTAGCGGAGAAAATAATCAAATTGAGTAAAAAAGGTGCCCATGAAGAAGAGATTGAAAGATTTTTGGATCAGCATGTGGCGCATCATTCGGATGACGTGGAAGCATGGATCCGGTTGGGTGTATTGGTTTTCAAGCCCCCTATTGGTGATTTTGAGAAAAGCGTGAATTGTTTAAGAAAGGCCGTCGAACTAAAACCGGATTGCCTGGAAGCTCTTTTGATTTTAATGAGAATGCAGTATACTGCGTATGCTGAGATTGACGAAGATGTATACCAATTGCTTCATCACTATCAGCCAAGGAGTCGTGAGGAGCAATCGTTGATTGAGTTCGCCAAAGCGTGGTACTTTGAATGCAAAAAGATGGATGAGGAATACGTCCGTCATTTAGAAAAATCGATTACAGTTTATCCAAAATATGTGTTGAATTATATTGCATTAGGAAATTACTATGAAGAAAAAGGTCAGAAAGAAAAAGCTAAATCACTTTTTTTAAAAGGAATGAAAAATGTCCGGCAGATCTACCGGGTGAATGGTGGCCAGGATCCTCTTGTATTCGATTATCATGAATATATCAATGAAAAAATTAAGGGGATCCATTTATCATCTGTAACTTATAAATTGATAAAAGAAGGGGTTAATTGATATAATCAAAAAATAAAATCTTGTCCTGAGTTGTTTTGATAAGCAGGTGACAGTGCTGGAAAGCACTGTCTTTTTCATGGGTTCAGCGCTATGGAGGTGTAACGAAAAATTTCCTTTTTCTGCAAAAGACAAGGAGGAAAATCATACAGATTATGACCATGAAAAGTCAGGAGGAAAAACGATGAATGGATTCCCGTATTTTGAATGCCAACTTCCAATTTATACAGAAAAAGATATACATGAAACAGATATACATGAAATAGCGGAGATGATATCCAACCAATTATTTGGCGGTTTACCTTTTGGAGGGTTGGAAGACTACATTTATAAGGAAATTCCTGCCATATATATCGACAGTCCCATTTTAGGATTTGAAATCATCGTTGCAGGTTTTAATGAAGAAGATTGGGAATTATTAATAGGTGATGAAGAGCGATATTATTTTTTGGATATTGTTAATTATCCAATTCTTGATTCTGCAATAAATAGAACGAAAGGGGTAATAAGGGGGGAAAACCTCTATATTACGGGATATGTTGCCAATCTGCTTAAAGGGACGGAAGGAATAGAAATCAGGGATAAAATCTTAGAAGAGGATGGATATATTGATTTAGATATCGATGAAGAGGAAACACATCCTGATAACCTGTCAGCGAAGCAAAAGATAAAGAATAAGTTTCCTTACTTTATCTGTCATCTCCCGTTTAATTCCGATAAAGATCTCCACGAAGTGGGGAGAATCATCTCCAAAGCATTGTGTGGTGGATTGCCTTTTAATCTCTTGAAAAATGAACAAGGTCCGGTTTTACAACTGGAACGTACCATTTTGGGACTTCAGATAAAGATTCTTCAAGAAGAGAAAGGATATTGTTTGGAAATTAAGAATGATCCGGACACCATTCCGGATGGTGTGGATACGGTCAATGTGGATATAACCCGGTTTATTGCACTTTCACTGGAAGAATCCATTGTATTTGTAAAAACGGAAGGAGTTGATATCGATTACGATTCCATCCACAAAGAGTTTGTCAAAATAGGGTAAGCTCGCCGGACAGAAGAAGTGGTGAAACAACATGGAATTCTCTAAGGAGAGAATATTAAAATGAATTCATCATTAACAGAGAAGATCATCAAATTGCATGAAGAAGGTGCCCTTGAAGAAGAAATTGAAAGAATTTTGGATCAGCATTTAATAAAATATCCCGATGACGTGGAAGCATGGGTCCGGTTGAGTGTATTGGTTTTCGAGTCTCCTATTGGTGATTTTGAGAAAAGCATCAATTGCTTAAGAAAGGCTGTCGAAGTGAAACCGGACTATTTGGAAGCTCTTTTGATTTTGATGCGAATGCAGAATTACATTTATCGTGAGATTGACGAAGATCTATACAAATTACTTCATAAAAAATCAAAAAGAAAAAGCCAAATCACATTTTTTAAAAGGAATGTAAAAGAAAAAAAGAAGCCGGGATAAGTAAGGGTTTCGGAGATTTTTTATGGTAAAGAGGGACTGCGGGTGGGAAGTATAATTTCAAGTTTGCTTAGTGGTAATGATTGGTAGAAAGGATTGAGTTTGATGAAAATCAAGGTGCCGGATTTTTGCTACTTTTTTCAAGATGATGTGATATTTGAGACAAGTATAGGAAAAGGAAAAACCAAAAACATTAACATAGGAACATTAAACCTGCCTTCAGGTAAAATTGTTGCATGTGATCCTTTTTTACCCGACACAGATCCATTTGTTAAAGAAATTCCTTCAGGAAATTACCCTGTGATATTAAATATTGTTCATTATGTCGATGATGGTGACGAACGAATAGGAGCTGCAAAAATCAAATTCAAAAACAGCCGGGCCATTCGTTGGGAAATGGCATTATTAGATGGACAAGATTTAAGCAAATTGGAAGAAGATGAGATCTATGGGTATCCGGTGAATAGTGGCACGGGCAGTTTTGCAGACCAAGAAACTTTTCGAAAATATATTAGCATTTTGGATGACAACCCGCAGTATGAAGATCTCCTTTTGGCAGAAATGGAGAAAAATTATGCACCTACAAGAGATTGGTGTAATTTTGAAATAGACTCATCGCTGAATATCATTGCTTTTAAAAGCGGATTGGGTGATGGGTTTTATCCTTCTTATTGGGGATATGATGAGAATAATGAGGTTTGCTGTTTGGTAACAGATTTTGGACTATTTGTAGATGAATAATAAAGGTAAATTCATTAATCCGAACTGCATAACGAAAAGCAGTTCGGATTTTTGTCACAAGGAGCGGAGCAGTGCATGAATGAAGATTTTGGCGGATTTTATCACTCTTGGTACGTAGAAAGAGCAGTCGTCCAATAACTATGAAATGTACATATACAACTACAGAAGGAGAGGAAATTATCACTTTCATTCTAACGGAACATATAAGCTTACACCAAGTTACTTTGGACGGCAGGGAGAGGAAAGAGTGGTTGAAATCAAATATTGAATCATCGAAGACTTGGATGAACTGAAAGCGTTCGACCGATACCGCTTTGATGATTGGAGAAATCGAGGGATTCGATTGAACGATAAAGCTTATAATGACGAAACTTACCATGAAAACGGGCTACGTTTGGGTGAAGAAGGATGGGAACTGATCAATGTCTGGTTTAGCTCCCGGCAATCAAGATAATCGTATTTCTCTGGATTTAGGCCGTTTTTTTAATTGGAGGGGAATTGAGTGAAACAATCAACACGTTTTGATGAAAAAGAATACATTTTAATTAGTTTAAAGCCACAGTTTTATGAACTGATTATGGCAGGGAAGAAAAAGCATGAATTCAGAAACCGGTTCCCAAACAAGAAAATAAATGCTTTTATTTATGTTACAAAGCCAATTGGTGCAATAAAAGCCTTGCTTGAGTTGGATGAACCCATCTGGGAGCCAAAAGATTTGGTCGGTCATGAAGGTGTTGGTGTCCAAGAATTTATTCATGGACAAAAACCGGGGAGAATGGCTCTGCCAATTAAAAATATACACCCGTTGAAGAAAGAGGTTGATTTGACAATTTTGAAGAATGAATTTAATACTTCTGCTCCGCAATCCTATATTTATCTGCATAAGAAACCTGAATTATTAAATTATCTTTTGTCGCTGGTTTAATGTTTTTTGTTTCTCACACAGCAAGGATGTGAAAAGCAGTGGTTGAAATTAAATATCGAATTATCGAAGACTTTGATGAACTGAAAACATTGGACCGATACCAATTTGATGACTGGGGAGAAATCGAAGGTTTTTTTATGATTCGGTTTAACGATAAAGCTTATAATGACGAAACTTACCATGAAAATGAACTTCGTCCTGGTGAAGAAGGATGGGATCTAATAACGATTTGGTTTTGTCATTTGTTGAAAGCTGTGCAACTCTTGGAAGGGCATGATTACGTGGCGGTGAGTGATATTGATGCATTGGAGGTATTCATCGAATTTAAAAGAGAAAAGCAAACGAACCATCTCTATGCAGGGGCCATTTTCGTTCCGTCAGAAAAACTATCTGATATTCGTGAAACGGTCGTCACCAAACCATTACCATATTATAAATATGAATTTATAAATGAAAAAATCACTTATGAAGAATTGAAAGAAGAAGCGATAAACAAATGCCAACAATATGTTCAGGAATGGGAACACATTAATCCGGAGCTGATATTGGCAGGGGAAGAGTGGGCCAATTTTATCCTGAAGAGTAGGTGGATTAATTGTTCTATGTAAATTCGTTGATTCTAAAGCCTGGAAAAGAGATCACTGATTTAAAACAGTTAAAGCAAAAGAGAAATGATTACTTTGTGGCAATCGGCAATGCGGATGAGTTAATCGGGATGAAAAGTGAGATCGATTTCCATTATATTCATGGCGCCATTGAATTGATTGATTTGGATTCGGATCAGATTTTGTTGGATGTGGATGCATGGGATTTGGTTGACCAATTGTGGGGGTATCTTCTCGATGTGATGGAACAGGTGGTAAAAACCGGGGAAGGAGAAACGTTATTTCCGGATCAACCCGTCAAGCTGTCCATTCAATCGATTTCAAAGGATTGGGTCCTTTACCGGTTGCAAGCCAATGACAAAGTGGAAGCCGTCTTGCCGAAAAAAGCTTTTTTGGAAGCATTGTTGGATGGGGCAGAGATGTTTTTTCAAACGATGACAGAATGTTTTAAGGAGCAATGTGATTATCAATACGAATTGAACCAAATTCATACTTTGCGAGGGTTTTTGAATCAGTGAAGGGCAGTGCGCAAAAAGCACTGCTTCTTTTTACAGGTTGCCGGTAAGGAAATGTTTTTGGATTCTATGACCTTAATGAGGTGAGTGAAGGTGAAAAAGAATATTCCATTGCAACCTCTCCCTTTACAAGCGTTAAACAGTTGGAAATGGGTTTTGCCAGTCAGTTTTATCTTGACATGGAGCAGTGGAGCAATTTTCGTCAAACTCGGTTTGGAGTATGCCAATCCTTTCACATTTGTGTTTCTTCGTTTTCTTTTATCAACGGCATTAATCTGGGGCATTTGTTTGATGAGCCGATTCATTTACCCGAAAACGATAAAAAGAATGGGGGTACATTATAGTTACGGGGCTTCTGTTGCAAGCCGGATACCAAATTTTTTATTTTTTTGCACTGGATCAACACATGTCTCCGGGAATGTTGGCAATTATTTTGGGTGCACAACCAATCATTACAGCTTTTTTGGGGGAAAACAAAACCAAGTGGTTTGGGCTTTTTTTAGGGTTAAGCGGATTGATTTTGGTTGTTTTTGATAATATCACAAAGCCAAACTTCACTTTATATGGCTTAATCAGCGCCATTTTGTGCTTGGTCTGTATCACAACCGGTACATTTATGCAAAAGCAAATTCATATCAGTCAGCCGGTCAACATGGCCATTCAATATTCCGGAGGTATTTTGGTTGTTTCAATGTTTCTCCCGTTTTTTGGAGGATGGCATGTTCAATGGAACTCCACCTTTTTGATCAGTTTGTTTTGGATGGCGTTGGTGATCTCGGTTGGCGCTTCCATGATGATGTATTTTATGATCCAAAAAGGAAATCTGACAAATGTCACCAGCTTGTTGTATGCTGTCCCGCCGGTCACCGCACTGCTGGATTACATCATTTTTAAAAATCAACTGTCGTTTATGGCCGGTTTGGGAATGGTTTTTATTATTGCCGGTTTGTTTTTGATTAACCGGCAAGGAAAGATCATATGAGGGCAGTGCTGCTTTCGGACAGACTGCCCTGTATTGATGAGTTTAAAAAATGGTATGAACCAGCCCGCCGTCGATCCGGAGCGAAGCGCCATTGATGGCCGAGGAACGGGGACTGCACAAAAATGCCACAAAAGAGGCAATTTCTTCCGGGCGGATCAGCCGTTGAATCAGGGAGCTCGGCCGGTGTTCGCCCATAAACCGACGTTCCGCTTCCTCCAAAGACATGGTTTCTCCTTGGTATAGCTTTTGGATGTGTTTTTCCACGCCTTCGGTCAGCGTGGATCCGGGCATGACTGTATTGACGGTCACGTTGGTTCCCCGGGTTAATTCCGCCAAGCTTCTGGAGATCGACAGTTGCATGGTTTTGGTTGCACTGTAATGGGCCATCTCCGGAGATGGCATGATGGCAGCTTCACTGGAAATAAAGAGGATTTTTCCTTCATTTCGCTCAAGCAATTCCTTTGAGGTAATGGCGGGATAAACGAAGCCCGCTTAAAATATTGGTTTCAAACAGCTTTTGCCATTCTTCATCTCCGGTTTCAAAAAAATCAGCCGGCTCGAAGATTCCGAGGTTGTTGATCAAAATATCGACTTCCGGATGCTTTTGGATGATTTCGTTGCATCCGGCTTCAGAACTCAAATCGGCAACGGCCGGTTCCAGTGATGCTTCGGGATGGGAAGATTGGATCTCTTTGATGACTTGTTGCACTTTTTCTTCCCGGCGCCCGTTAATGTAGGACGGTGGCCCCTTCTTGAGCAAGCAGTCGGGCGGTTGCTTTTCCGATTCCGGAAGTGGAACCGGTCACGAGCACTTTTTTTTCCTTTAAAAAGAGGTCCATGGATCATTCCCCTTTCTTGTTTGTGTTGTTCAGACGGCGGCCAAGTTGTCGAGCCGTGCAATATCTTCGCGGGTCAGTTTCCGTTGGCTCGAGGCAACATTTTGCAACACTTGTGCTTTGTTCTTGGCGCGGGTAATCACGGTGGTTACCGCCGGTTTGGCCAAAAGCCGGTTCACGGCGTGTGCCGTCGGTTTGTGGTACAGAGCAATAGTGCGAATTTTCCCTACTTTATCAGGCTTTTGTACAGGATGTTTTTCCGGCTGCCCAAGCTCCGAAGCGAATCACAGAAGCCTTTAAGTTACTGTTTCCCAGGCTTCTTTTTTGATTCTCTCCTTGATCTTGGCTGATGATAACGGCTTGGTCCGGATGCCGAATGTTCTCGGCCGCCTTGACACTTATTATGTAACTTATACTTATTTTTTGGAAGTGCGAACTTTTTAGTGATATCGATACTTCTCGGTAACACAGGCGTTTTTGGGTAACCGTATCAAACAGAAGCAGCATTGGCGATCCGAAGGGAGGAGGATCACTGTGAAAACGGAAGAGAAATCTTATAATATCCCGGTTGAGGCGCCCTTGAAAGTAGTCAGCGGAAAATGGAAAACCGTCATCCTTTGCCATTTGACCTGGGGACCGATGCGGACCAGCAATTGAAAAGAGCCATGCCGAAGATCTCGCAAAAAATGTTGACCCAACAACTGCGCGAATTGGAAAAGGACGGTGTGATCCACCGTATTGTTTATAACCAAGTGTCTCCGAAAGAGGTTTGTGAACTCAATGAATTCGGTTGGTCAATAAAGGCGGATTTGGACCAGATGTTTGCATAGGGTGGGAGAAGAATATATCAAGTGCAAAGCAAAGAAAAAAGTGGAGAAGTAAAAAGGGATTGAACGATGCATGGATCTGATCCATCCTTTGAATAAAAAAATAGGGGAGAAAGATTTCATGGAAAGTTGGGAGCGATGGGAGCCAATCCTCGGAATTCCGGCAAGGCTGTACAATGATTCGTTTTTGGATCATCATGAAGGGGTTCTGTTGGAGTTTAGTGATGAAAACCATGAAAGAAAGGTGAGGGTTTGGTTTGAAAATGGTGTGCTGTCTTATCGGAACACAGACGAAGGATCGCTTTTGAAAACCTGGTATCAATTGGATGAACAATATCGCGATCCTTTTTACAGCCGATGGACGATGTTTAAAATGAAGAATTCCGCCTATTTAACATGGTTTATTGAACAAAGTATAGGAATTTATGATCCGCGAGAGGTGGAGCATTATGTTTTTATCACTCCAAACGACGTGATTGAGGTTTTATCGGAATTTCCTCCAAAGGTTCAAGTCATGGCGTGTGACTCCAAGGCAGGTGAATAATGAAACAGGCCCCATGTGTAAAAGATGGGGTTTTGCTTTGTTTTTTCAGTGGTGCTTATTTATAAAAAGCGAAATAACATGATAATCTGAAATGTTTTTATAAATGAAACCGTGTACAATGGGAATAAAACCAAGGACAGACAAGGGGATGAACAGGAATGGAAGTCAGTGCTCTTGGAGCCGTGATTGCACTTGTCATGTCAGTGATTTTGATCCTTCGGAAAGTGCCGCCCGCGTACGGGATGGTGGCCGGTGCGTTGGCCGGCGGATGGATTGGCGGGGCATCTCTCCCTGACACGGTTTCATTGATGATGGAAGGAGCTGAAGGAATGATTCCGGCAACACTCCGGATTTTGGCGGCGGGGGTTCTGGCCGGAGTGTTGATGGAGTCCGGAGCGGCAACGACCATTGCCGAAAAAACGGTGGATTGGATCGGGGAGAAAAGAGCGCTGTTGGCTCTGGCCATTGCAACCATGCTGCTCACTGCGGCTGGGGTGTTCATTGATGTGGCGGTGATCACTGTGGCACCGATTGCTCTTGCCATAGCCGGCCGGGTCGGCTTTTCCAAAACAGGCGTCCTGATTGCCATGATCGGCGGCGGGAAGGCGGGCAATCTGATGTCGCCCAATCCCAACTCGATCGCAGCAGCCGAAGCATTTGACGTTTCTTTAACCTCGGTGATGGCCGCCGGGGTGATTCCGGCTGTCTTTGGCATCCTGGTGACGTACATCACGGCATGTAAGATTTCCCGCAAGGGAAGTCCGGTGTCCTTCAACGGTCTTTCGGATCCGGCCCAAACCGGGCTTTCGAAGTTGCTTCCGGCAATCGTGGCACCGCTTACGGCCATAACCTTGCTCTCGTTGCGCCCGCTGGCCGGGATTGAAATGGATCCCATGGTTGCCTTGCCGGTTGGAGGAATCACCGGGCCTCTCATCATGGGGAAAGCCAAACAGATCAATCAGTATGCCATTGCCGGACTTGAAAAAATGTCCGGGGTGGCCATCATGCTGCTTGGTACCGGAACCTTGGCGGGGATTATTTCCAACTCTCATTTGTCGGATGTGATTATTCAGGCTTTGACGGCTGCCGGGCTCCCGGCCTTTTTATTGGCGCCGTTTTCCGGGGCATTCATGTCAGCGGCGACTGCATCGACCACAGCCGGTACGGTTGCAGCGGGCAGTGTGTTTGGCGGGATGATGATGGAAATGGGCGTGGCGGGACTGGCAGCTGCGGCGATGGTGCATGCCGGTGCGACCGTTTTTGACCATATGCCGCACGGAAGCTTTTTCCATGCCACCGGAGGCAGTGTGATGATGGGAATCAAGGAACGGATGAAATTGATCCCATACGAATCTCTCATCGGGCTTATGTTAACCATCGTTTCCACCTTGATCTTCGGCGTTTTCAAGATCTTTCCGTAATTTTTAAAAAGGAAGTGGAATCATGAAAATTGTCATCGCTCCCGACTCATTCAAAGAAAGCATGTCCGCCATGGAAGCGGCCTGTGCCATTGAAAAAGGCTTCCAAAAGGTGATGCCGGATGCCGAATATGTCAAAGTCCCCATGGCCGATGGAGGGGAAGGCACCGTCCGGTCCATGGTGGATGCAACCGTCGGGGAAATCCGAAAAGAAACGGTCACCGGGCCGTTGGGAACCGAAGTGGAGGCATTTTACGGGATCACCTGGGACAGAAAAATGGCCGTGATCGAAATGGCGGCGGCTTCCGGTATTCATCTGGTTCCGAAAGAGAAGCGAAACCCGCTTGTGACCACGACAAAAGGAACGGGGGAATTGATCCGGGCCGCATTGGACCAAGGGGTGAAACGGATTGTGATCGGCATCGGCGGCAGTGCGACCAATGACGGAGGGGCCGGCATGGCCCAAGCACTGGGCGCCAGATTGTTGGACAGGGACGGAAATCCGCTGGGATTTGGCGGCGGGGAACTAAGCAAGCTTGATTCAATTGATTTGAGCCAGCTGGACCCCCGGTTAAAAGAAGTGCACATTGAAGTTGCATGCGATGTGGATCATCCGTTGACCGGAGAGCGGGGAGCTTCCGCCGTGTTCGGGCCGCAAAAAGGAGCGACCCCGGAAATGGTGGCCATCCTGGATGCCAACTTGGCCCGTTATGCGCAAGTGGTGAAGGAAACACTGGGAATCGATGTTGACCCGATCCCCGGAGCGGGAGCCGCGGGGGGACTGGGCGCCGGACTGGTTGCTTTTTTGGGCGCTTCGTTAAAGCGCGGGGTCGATGTGGTGGCTGAAGCGGTGCAACTGGATAAACACATGGCCCAAGCTTCCTTGGTCATCACCGGCGAAGGCAAAATCGATGGCCAAACCATCCATGGAAAAACCCCTGTCGGCGTTGCCAAACGAGCCAAAAAATACGGAATCCCCGTGATCGGTATTGCGGGAATGCTCGGGGAAAATTGTGATGCGGTGTACCGGCACGGGATCGATGCCCTTTTTTCCATTGTGCCGGGAACCGTATCGTTGGAAACGGCCCTTTTAAACGGGGAGAAGTACACTGAGCAATTGGCCGGGAACTTGGCCAGGTTAATCCGTTTGAAACAGATGGTTGATGGCACGGGGGCTGATTAAAAGTTTCCGTGCTTTTATTTTTTGGTGTAAATTGATTATTCCAAGTGATTAAGATGTTTACGTTCGGAAGTAAAAAATTTTTAGATATTTTTTGGAATATTGAAATGATATTGAAAAAAGAACTTACATTCGGTATCCTTTTAATGCTATAAAAAAATTGAAGGGAACCAAAGATCAACAACGAAAAGGTTTCACGGGAGGTTTTGACAGCGTGAACAGGTTTTTGCGCTCGTTTTTTGCCCTTCTGATTTTGTTGGCCGGGTCATTGGCTTTGGTTGGCGGCACGGGTTATGCCGAACCCGGGGGATTTGATGTTCCCAAGGTGAATGAAGATTTCGATCAGTTTGAACACACTCCCGCGCCGCAAAAGCAACAACCGATCCATAACACAGAAGTGCAGGCTGAAGAAAAAGGATTCTGGGACAAGACGACCGAATTTTTCAAAGACGGCTGGGAGTGGGTCAGCGAGAAAGGTTCAGAGTTCATCCATTGGACCAAGGAAAAAGTAGCGGATTTCTTGGAAGCATTTGAGAAAATCTTGTCCTTGTTAACGTCGGTTGTGATTGTGGTCGGCAGCTTCTTTAAAGGATTGGGTAAAGCCCTTTGGGATGCCCTCAAAGGGATCGCCGATATCATAGCACATCCCATTGAAACATTAAAAAATTTGTTTCATGCGATTGCCCATCCGATTGATACCATCAAAGCAATTTGGCAATCCATTTCGGAATCGTTTATACGTGATGTGATCCACGGGGATGCCAAAAGCCGTGCAGAATGGTTTGGCTATGCGCTTGGAGAAATTGTCTTGGCTGTGGTGGGAACCAAAGGTGCGGACAAAGTCGGCAAAATGGCAAGGGCAAGCAAATTGGCGAGAAAAGGAAGTGGTTTGCTTGAAAAACTGCCCGCCCCCGTACAAAAAGTGTTTACCAAAGACTTTTGGAAAAATGCAGCCAGCACTCTTTCCCGAAAGTTAAATATCAATTGGAAGAACGCGGCAATTACCGGTGTAACCGGAACGGCTCTCACAGTAATTGGATATTTTGGAATCCCCAAAATTGCCCCTGCGGCCATGAAGGTATACAAAAAGCTGGATTGCCTGGTTTATGAACAACCGGCAGACAGCTATGTGGCCATGATGCTGTTGCCAAGTGGTAAGAGTTGTGGAGATAAAGGGATTTCAAATACCGAATCAAAGACTGCTGACCCTTATGGTGGATATTATCAAAGGAAACAACAGAGAACCGAGGAATATCAAAAGAATATTACAAACCCTATAACCAAGGCGCAATTACCCAAAAAAGGAAAATTCAGATTTATTCCAGGAAAGGAAGTTAAGTATGATAAAAAGTTGGGAGGATATGTAGATAGATTTGGCAATGTGTGGAAAAAAGGACCCTATCATGGAGATCCCAATAAAGACTTTGATTTTGAATGGGATGTACAACTCTCAGAAAAAGGGTTGAAAAAATGGGGGCAATATACCAAAAATAATAAAAAGTATATCAATGTAACACCAGACGGTGAAATTTCACATTAACGGAGGGGAATATGTTTCAGTTAAGTTTATTTATGGATTGTCAGAGTGAAGATGAAGCACTGATTGTATTAAACGATATAATGAAAAAAATTGAAAATTATGTTGACTCATATCATATTGTTGAAAACGAACCCTATTGGAAAGTTGATGGTTGGTTTAAAATTACATGCAATGTTGAAACTTCAAGTGTTCTGGATCACCAAAAAGCAGAGGTCATACTTAATAAAATTTCAAACAAGTGGTCTTGGGATAAAGGAAGGATTTCTGCCGTTTCTAGTGCAAATAAAATGGGAGCAGTCTTTTGTAATACAAAACTGCGATTTTGCAATTGTTGGTTTGAAGACTTTGAATAACATTTACATTATTTCTATAGAAATTGAGATATTAGTGTTAAGAATTAAAGAATTAAGATGTATTAAGCAAAATGATCGATCCAGCAAATTAGCAGGATGAATTATTTGAAAGAATGTAACAAAAACTGAAGGGTAACTTTTCCGCATATTATTGTTATCTTTTGCAGGGGGATAACATAATAAAAAGATATATTGATTGATGTTACAAGAATTAAAAACAGGAAAATATATTGATTGGATTAGAAGGGCAGTCATTTCAGGACTGTCCTTTAATATTGTAACCTTAGCAAAAAATACCCGCTAGTGCGTGGATGACAAGTGGTTATATTAATTTTTTCTTCCTATATATTCAAGAAGTGGAGAATCATATCCAACGCTTTATGTAATGGTTTACCTTTTGAATCTCTGGAAAATAATAAAAATGCGCGGCTTTACATATGGTTCGAACCATTTTAGGGTTCAGGTAAAGTTGGTGTTACAGGAACCCGAAAACCGGGGAATGGACCGTGTAAGATAGGGGTGTTCGGTAAAGGAAATAACCGGGATCAGATGAGGAGGCAGAGGCGAATGGAACGTTTGTTTATCGCGGACAAAAAAGAGTTTGCGGAATCAAAGAAATGGGTTGATCATGTGTTCAACACGGAGCAGGAATTGCCGGAGAAGGTTTTTCAAGAATCGTTCCACGGGTTCAAGTTTGAAGAATTTGATTGGGCGATGGGTGAATCGTTTTGGCCTGTCCTTCAGGATTTGTGCCGAAAATTCTGATGGGCGTTTTGAATCCGGATCCGGTCCGCTATTATTATAAAGCGTTTGGCCGTTTTTCCTGGGCGAAACTGCCGGTGGATTTATCAGCGGATGAATATTTTTCTGTACTGGCGCATGGACCTGCAAAAAGTCCTGCGGATGCAATCCTGTATCACTCTTATACTGTCGTGTGGGTGCCTCCGTCCGGAAAGTGGGGAATCTGGGGAGAAAGGGATATGGGGGTATGTGTGTTGGGATTTCGCGATGAGAAAGACCGATGGCATCGTCTGCCTTTCTTAAACCATTGGCATCCAATCAATGCGACGGTTTTTTCATGGATGAGTTTGAACTTTTCCCAACAACAACTTCCGGAAGCGTTTGTTAAAAAAATGAAATTGAACTACCCGGTATGAGAGGGGACTGACCATCCTTTTAAGAAGAGAAGAGGTTTTATCTTGTCTTTTTGCCGTTGCAAACTTGATGATATCGTATCTGTATATCAAAACATAAATATTTATTACAGATAGAAAGATAGATGATTGATATTGCAATGAAAGCGGATCGAATTTGATATATTGCAAATTGGACAGAAATTGACAGGAATCCATGAGCGTTTTGCCTTGTCGTTCGTTGTGTGGGAAATAGGTGTGTATTTGCATGATCCGGAGGTGATCAGCGAGCTTGCCGACCGTTTTCACCTGTTTTATGCAACGTTAATCATTCTCCAAAGAAAAAGGAGGGGATTGGTCCCCTCCTTTTTTTATTTATAAGCCATCCGGTATTGTTCGGGGCCGAAATAGGAAACATCACGGTTTCCTGCGGCATCCAGCACCCAGAAGGGATTGCGGAGCAATTCGCGTCCCAAGAAGACCAAATCGGCCCGTTCATTTCCCAGAATATCTTCCGCTTGTTCCGGTGTGGTGACAAGGCCGACGGCACCGGTGGCAATGCCGGCTTCTTTTTTGATCGCTTCAGCATAAGGAACCTGATAACCCGGATGGATTTTGTCGGGTGCCACGGGCAGGGTTCCCCCGGAAGAAACATCGATGAGATCGACGCCCCATTCTTTCAGTTTGCGTGCCAAGGCAATGCTGTCTTCGATTTGGATCCCGTCCGGATGATGGTCCACTGCGGAGATGCGGACATAAAGCGGACGATCCGTTCCCCATGTTTCCTGAACGGCTTGAATCACTTCTTTGAGAAAGCGGGAACGGCCGTCCAGGTCTCCGCCGTATTCATCTGTGCGTTGATTGCTGAGCGGGGATAAAAACTCGTTGATCAGATAGCCGTGAGCGGCATGGATTTCTACGATGTCAAACCCGATTTCTTTTGCACGGCGGGCAGCATCGGCAAAGGACTGGACCACGGTTTTTATGTCTTCAGTGGTCATTTCATTCGGTGTTTTGCTTTTATCGTCAAAGGCAATGGCACTGGGGGCAATGATGGGCTCATCGACCTCGGCTTTCCGGCCGGCGTGGGCGAGTTGGATGGCGGTTTTGACACCCTGGCTGTGGGCAAAGTCCACAATCTCTTTCAACCCTTCCTTTTGCCCGTCGTTCCACAGTCCCAAGTCACGGGAGCTGATCCGTCCGCGGCTTTCCACGGCCGTTGCTTCGATCATGATCAAACCCACTTTTCCCAGTGAACGGGTGCCGTAATGGACACGGTGAAAATCAGTGACTTTTCCATCTTCGCCAGCGGAATACATGCACATGGGCGACATCACGATGCGGTTGGGCAGTGTGACATTTTTTTGCGTGAATGTTTGAAAGATCGAGGACATCTCTGTTCACCTTCTTACCTTCTTTTTTTATTGTTACTTACTAAAAATTATTATACATGTTTAATAGTTGATTCGCTATATCCATTATGGATTTGTGCAAGAATAGATAAAACCAAAGGGATGAAACATAAAACTGTTGACCGCATTAAAACGGCTTGTTATGATTATGATGATTTTTGGCTAAGACTTTTGCCGTATATGTTTGGGAATAGGGCCCGAACGTTTCTACCCGGCCACCGTAAATGGCCGGACTACGGCGAATAGGTCTTCGGGAATCCTATATGTTTTCTTCATTTCATTTCCATTCATCATGAAGAATGCAAAAATATGGTGAACCGGGGTCCTGTATCGCCGTGCGGTATGGGTGTCCCGGCTTTTTTATTAAGTTTGGCAAAAGTTTATTTCGCTGGAAGAGAGGTTGCGACGTATGGAAAAACCATTGGAACGAGTTGTCGTGCTGGATTTTGGCGGACAGTACAATCAATTGATTGCCCGGAGGATCCGGGATCTTGGTGTGTTTAGTGAGCTGTTACCCGGAACCATTTCCGCCGAAAAAATCCAAGAGATGAAACCCAAAGGCATTGTTTTTTCCGGTGGGCCCTATAGCGTGTATGATGAAGACTCGCTCAAATGCGATCCCAAGATTTTTGAACTCGGCATTCCCGTTTTGGGGATCTGCTACGGGATGCAGTTGATTGCCAGCCACTTTGGGGCCAAAGTGGAAAGGGCCAAAAAACGGGAATACGGGAAGTCTGAATTGGAAGTTGTTTCCGATTCCCCGCTCTTTAAAGGTTTGGATGAAAAAGAGCTTGTTTGGATGAGCCACAGCGACGTGGTGACCGGCGCCCCGTCCGGATTCCGGGTCGACGGAAAAACGGAATCGGCTCCGGTGGCGGCAATGAGTCTTCCGGAACAAAGGATTTATGCCGTGCAATTCCATCCGGAAGTTCGCCACACGGTAAACGGAAATCAATTGATTTCCAATTTCTTGTATGAAGTTTGCGGTTGTGAAGGAAACTGGAGCATGGAATCGTTTATCGATCATGCCGTCCAAGAAATCCGCGAACGGGTTCAAGACCAAAAAGTGTTGTGCGCTTTAAGCGGAGGTGTGGATTCCTCGGTGGTTGCGGCATTGATCCACAAAGCGGTCGGAGACCAGTTGACCTGCATGTTCGTGGATCACGGTTTGTTGCGCAAAGGCGAGGCGGACAGTGTCGTGAAAACATTCGGGGAAAACTTCCAGATGAACCTGGTGAAAGTGGATGCCAAAGACCGTTTTTTGAGCAAGTTGAAAGGCGTTACCGATCCGGAACAAAAACGGAAAATCATCGGCAATGAGTTTATCCGCGTCTTTGAAGAAGAATCCGCCAAGTTCGGGGATCACCGTTTCCTCGGGCAAGGGACTTTGTACACCGATGTGGTGGAGTCCGGGACGGACACGGTTCATACGATTAAATCCCATCACAATGTCGGCGGTTTGCCGGAAGACATGAAGATGGAATTGATTGAGCCGCTCAATACGCTCTTTAAAGATGAAGTCCGGAAAGTCGGGGAAGAACTGGGACTTCCGGCTGAAATTGTCTGGCGTCAACCTTTCCCGGGACCGGGACTGGGAATTCGCGTGATTGGCGAAGTGACCGAAGAGAAATTGGAAATTGTCCGTGAAGCGGATGCCATTTTGCGGGATGAAATTCAAAAAGCCGGTTTGGACAAGGAGATCTGGCAGTATTTTGCCACTTTGCCCGACTTCAAAAGTGTGGGAGTCATGGGTGATGTCCGGACCTATGCTTACACGGTGGGGATCCGTGCCGTCACCTCGGTGGACGGGATGACTGCAGATTGGGCACGCATTCCTTATGATGTGCTGGAAAGAATTTCAAACCGCATCATCAATGAAGTCGAAGATGTAAACCGGGTGGTCTACGATATCACTTCGAAGCCGCCGTCAACCATCGAATGGGAATGATCGGGAAGGATAGGTAGAAATCATGTCAGTCATCCAACGTTTTTTCCAATTGGACGAACATAAGACCGATGTGAAGACCGAAGTGCTGGCGGGCGTGACCACGTTTTTCACGATGGCGTATATTTTGCTGGTTTCCCCATCCATGATGGGGCAGGCGGGCATGGATATGGGAGCCGTTTTTGTGGCAACGGCTCTTTCCGCCGCCGTCGGCACGTTCTTGATGGGGGTGATTGCCAATTACCCCATTGCACTGGCTCCCGGATTGGGACTCATCGCGTATTTTACTTTCACGGTCGTTTTGGGAATGAAGTTGCCTTGGCAAACCGCATTGGGAGCCGTCTTTTTATCCGGAATCATCTTTTTTCTTTTGACCGTCACGAAAGTGCGTGAGCTCATCATCAACTCGATTCCCACCGGGCTGAAATATGCTGTCTCGTCCGGGATCGGGATATTTATTGCATTCATCGGCTTGAAAAATGCCAATGTCATTGTGGATTCTGAATCCACGTTTGTGATGATCAATCCGCACCTGACGGAAAAACCGGAGATTTTGCTTACCATCTTTGGTTTGTTTATCACCACGGTATTGATGGTGCGAAAAGTGAAAGGCGCGATTTTTATCGGCATGTTGATCACCGCGGTTGCGGGAATGATCACCGGTCAGGTTCAAGTGCCGGCTGACTTTTTTGCCCTGCCGCCGAGCATGGCGCCGACTTTTATGAAGCTGGATGTTCCGGCTGCTTTGGAACTCGGACTTTTTACGATTGTTTTTGCTTTTTTGTTTGTTGATTTATTTGATAATGCAGGGACGTTGGTGGGGGTGGCCAGCCAGGCCGGACTGCTGAAAGATAACAAACTGCCCCGTGCGGGGAGAGCGTTGTTTACCGATTCGGTGGCCACCATGTTGGGGGCTGTGTTCGGCACCTCCACCGTGACTTCTTATATTGAGTCTTCGGCGGGAGTGGCGACCGGAGGACGCACCGGGCTGACATCGGTTGTCACGGCGGTCTGTTTTTTGGGAGCTTTGTTTTTCTTCCCGTTGATTGAGTCGCTGGCATCCGTTTCCGCCATTACTTCGCCGGCATTGGTCATTGTGGGCGTGTTGATGGCCGGAAACCTGAAAAAGATTGAATGGGATGACCTGAGTGAAGCGATTCCGGCTTTCATCACGGTGATCTTTATGCCGTTGACCTTCAGCATTGCAACGGGAATTGCGGCCGGCTTTGTTTTTTATCCTTTGTGTAAACTGGTGGCCGGCGAAGGGAAAAAAGTGAATGTGATTGTTTATATTTTGGGGATTATCTTTGCTTTGCGGTTTATCTTTTTGGGAGCCGTCTGAGGTGATGGCCCGAAGCTTTCTCCTGTCACGGGGGAAAGCTTTTTTCTTTGCATACTTTGTCTTTTGTTTCAAAGACTAAGAGGAAAGGAGGAGAGTTATGTCTCGAAAATATGTGGTGGCAGTGATATTCTGGAGCTTGTTCCTGTTGATTTTACCGGTGCAGGGGATGGCTCAGGAATCCTGCCGGGAGCTGGAACCGGATGTCTGCCGTGCGGTTGGACAACTGATGAAACAAAAAGAGCAGGCCGTTCACAGACGGAAACTTGACCTGTTTCTCCAAACCATCGATCCCGAAAACACTTTTTACAGGCAAGAGCAAAAGCGTTGGTTTCAAGATGCGATACAAGGGATGGATCCGGATTCTTTTCATTTGAAAGTGCTGTCTGTCATGCCGGATCGGGACAAGACGGTACGCATCGTGGTGGAACAGGTTTATTCAGCCAAGGGGGAACCGGTGAGTGTCCGGTGGCCGGTCCGGTTGCGTCTGACGCCCCAAGGATGGAAAGAGTCGGACTTGGCTTTTGAACAATGGGGGGATCAAAAAATTACGGTTTATTACACGAATCCTGCATTAAAGATGAATGCGCAGATTGCTTATCATACCTTGAAAAAAGCCGCTGCCAAACTGCAAAAGCGCTTGGCATGGCAACCGCAAAAAATGGAAGTGAAGCTGTATCATGATCCTGAATGGTTTCGTCAGTCGGTGAAACCTTCATTGCCCCGGTGGGCTGGAGGATGGCATGAGGCCAATCAGTCCATCAAGTTTCTTGCCGGACACACGGCGCCGGATCAATTGGCTTCCGGAATGATCCATGAACTGGCGCACCAGGCAGTGAGCGATTTGACCAATGATAACGCCGCTTATTGGTTGCAGGAAGGGGCGGCGATGTATTATGAAGCGCATTTGATGCCGGAGCTCCATGTGAATCATCAGGTGGAATTATTGGAGAGAACATGGTCGCTTGCAGATCTGGAAAACACACCGTTGGAAAAATTGCCCGCTGAAAAAGCACACCAATATTATTTGAACAGTTATGTCCGGTACCGGCAGTTGGTCGGACAATACGGGGAGGAAGGAATCCAAAAACTCTTTGCCAGATTGAAAAAGTTCCCTTACATCGATGAGGAGAGCGAACCGAAAAGAAAGCAACTCAATCAAAGAACCCGCAAAGCATTATCGGAGGTTTTTTGTAACGGAGAAAAAAATTTTAAAAAAAGTGTTGACTTATGTCGGGGAAGGTGATAACATCGTATTTGTCGCCGCGAGAGAGCGGCAAACATAAAGCGAAATGAAGTGTTCCTTGAAAACTGAAGAGTGAAGACATGACTCGTTAATTCTTGAGAGTTCACATCAAACTTTTTTGGAGAGTTTGATCCTGGCTCAGGATGAACGCTGGCGGCGTGCCTAATACATGCAAGTCGAGCGGGAGAATCATCCTTCGGGATGAGGATCCAGCGGCGAACGGGTGAGTAACACGTGGGCAACCTGCCCGCAAGACCGGGATAACTCCGGGAAACCGGGGCTAATACCGGATAGTCCTTTTCCCCGCATGGGGAAAAGGGGAAAGGCGGCTTCGGCTGTCACTTGCGGATGGGCCCGCGGCGCATTAGCTGGTTGGTGAGGTAACGGCTCACCAAGGCGACGATGCGTAGCCGACCTGAGAGGGTGATCGGCCACACTGGGACTGAGACACGGCCCAGACTCCTACGGGAGGCAGCAGTAGGGAATTTTCCGCAATGGGCGAAAGCCTGACGGAGCAACGCCGCGTGAGTGAGGACGGCCTTCGGGTTGTAAAACTCTGTTCTTGAGGAAGAATTCCTTCCAGGCGAACAGCCTGGAAGGTTGACGGTACTCAAGGAGAAAGCCCCGGCTAACTACGTGCCAGCAGCCGCGGTAATACGTAGGGGGCGAGCGTTATCCGGAATTATTGGGCGTAAAGCGCGCGCAGGCGGCTGATTAAGTCAGGTGTGAAAGGCTGCGGCTCAACCGCAGAGCGGCACCTGAAACTGGTCAGCTTGAGTGCAGGAGAGGGGAGCGGAATTCCCGGTGTAGCGGTGGAATGCGTAGAGATCGGGAGGAACACCAGTGGCGAAGGCGGCTCTCTGGCCTGTAACTGACGCTGAGGCGCGAAAGCGTGGGGAGCAAACAGGATTAGATACCCTGGTAGTCCACGCCGTAAACGATGAGTGCTAGGTGTTGGGGGGCTACGCCCCTCAGTGCCGAAGGTAACCCATTAAGCACTCCGCCTGGGGAGTACGGCCGCAAGGCTGAAACTCAAAGGAATTGACGGGGGCCCGCACAAGCGGTGGAGCATGTGGTTTAATTCGAAGCAACGCGAAGAACCTTACCAGGGCTTGACATCCCGCTGACCCCTCCAGAGATGGAGGTTTCCTTCGGGACAGCGGTGACAGGTGGTGCATGGTTGTCGTCAGCTCGTGTCGTGAGATGTTGGGTTCAGTCCCGCAACGAGCGCAACCCTTGTCGTTAGTTGCCAGCATTTCGGATGGGCACTCTAACGAGACAGCCGGTGAAAGCCGGAGGAAGGTGGGGATGACGTCAAATCATCATGCCCCTTATGTCCTGGGCTACACACGTGCTACAATGGCTGGTACAAAGGGCAGCGAACCCGCGAGGGGGAGCCAATCCCAAAAAGCCAGTCTCAGTTCGGATCGCAGGCTGCAACTCGCCTGCGTGAAGCCGGAATCGCTAGTAATCGCGGATCAGCATGCCGCGGTGAATACGTTCCCGGGCCTTGTACACACCGCCCGTCACACCACGAGAGTTTGCAACACCCGAAGTCGGTGAGGCAACCTTTTAGGAGCCAGCCGCCGAAGGTGGGGCAGATGATTGGGGTGAAGTCGTAACAAGGTATCCCTACCGGAAGGTGGGGATGGATCACCTCCTTTCTAAGGAGCTCATTTCGAGCAAAAACGTTTCAAAGAGTCATGTCTCACACTCTTTGGTTTTCAAGGAATACTGATGGCCAACCTTCCGGTTGGTCATTTGTATCTAACCTTGAATATTGAATCACTCACTTCAAATTTTTTATAAAAAAGGGTTGCATTTTTCTTGCGACCGTGATATATTACTCCTTGTCGCCGCGAAAGGCGGTGGACAAAAGGAAAAAGAACGCACCTTGAAAATGAGATATGGAAGAAGCAAGACGAGGTTGGAGAAGCTCGTTTGACGAGAATCTTCACACGTCGCTTGTCAAGTTGCAATCACCGGGAGAAGTAATCTCCAAGAGAGCCAGTAGGGTAAGCTACTAAGGGCACACGGTGGATGCCTTGGCGCCAGGAGCCGATGAAGGACGGGACGAACACCGATATGCCCCGGGGAGCTGTAAGTGAGCGTTGATCCGGGGATGTCCGAATGGGGGAACCCGCCAGCTTGAAGAGCTGGCACCGCCATCTGAATCCATAGGATGGACGGGGGCACACCAGGGGAACTGAAACATCTTAGTACCCTGAGGAAGAGAAAGCAAACGCGATTCCCTGAGTAGCGGCGAGCGAAACGGGAACAGCCCAAACCGGTTGGCTTTGCCAACCGGGGTTGTAGGACGTCTCACACGGAGTTACAAAGGTGACGGATAGATGAAGTGGTTCTGGAAAGACCCGCCAAAGAAGGTAACAGCCCTGTAATCGAAATCGGTCACCCTCCGAGACGGATCCTGAGTACCGCGGGACACGTGAAACCCCGTGGGAAGCAGGGAGGACCACCTCCCAAGGCTAAATACTCCCTGGCGACCGATAGTGAACCAGTACCGTGAGGGAAAGGTGAAAAGCACCCCGGGAGGGGAGTGAAAGAGAACCTGAAACCGTGTGCTTACAATCAGTCGGAGTCCTTTTAAAGGGATGACGGCGTGCCTTTTGTAGAATGAACCGGCGAGTGACGGTTACGTGCGAGGTTAAGGTGAGAAGCCGGAGCCGCAGCGAAAGCGAGTCTGAACAGGGCGAATGAGTACGTGGCCGTCGACCCGAAACCGGGTGATCTACCCATGTCCAGGGTGAAGTTCCGGTAACACGGAATGGAGGCCCGAACCTGTTGGTGTTGAAAAACCATAGGATGAGGTGTGGGTAGGGGTGAAATGCCAATCGAACCCGGAGATAGCTGGTTCTCCCCGAAATAGCTTTAGGGCTAGCCTCGGAGAGGAGTCGTGGAGGTAGAGCACTGATTGGGCTAGGGGCCCCCACAGGGTTACCGAACTCAGTTAAACTCCGAATGCCACAGACTTGTCCTCCGGGAGTCAGACTACGAGTGCTAAGATCCGTGGTCGAGAGGGAAACAGCCCAGACCGCCAGCTAAGGTCCCAAAGTAACCGTTAAGTGGCAAAGGATGTGGAGTTGCCCAGACAACCAGGATGTTGGCTTAGAAGCAGCCATCATTCAAAGAGTGCGTAATAGCTCACTGGTCAAGTGACTCTGCGCCGAAAATGTAACGGGGCTAAACGGTTCACCGAAGCTGCGGATGTCCTTCGGACATGGTAGGGGAGCGTTCCAAACAGCAGCGAAGCTGCTTCGTGAGAAGCGGTGGAGCGTTTGGAAGTGAGAATGCCGGTATGAGTAGCGAAAAGAAGGGTGAGAATCCCTTCCACCGAAAGCCTAAGGTTTCCTGAGGAAGGTTCGTCCGCTCAGGGTTAGTCGGGACCTAAGCCGAGGCCGAAAGGCGTAGGCGATGGACAACAGGTTGAGATTCCTGTACCACCTTGTTCCGTTGACGACGGGGGGACGCAGGAGGGTAGAGAATCGCGCGACTGGTTGTGCGCGTCCAAGCAGTGAGGCTGAAGAGACAGGCAAATCCGTCTCTTCTTAAGGCCAGGCTGTGATGGCGAGGGAAGTTTCAGTACCGAAGTTCTTGATCTCACACTGCCAAGAAAAGCCTCTAAGGAGGAACAAGGTGCCCGTACCGCAAACCGACACAGGTAGGCGAGGAGAGAATCCTAAGGTGCTCGGGAGAACTCTCGTTAAGGAACTCGGCAAAATGACCCCGTAACTTCGGGAGAAGGGGTGCCCCGTTAGGGTCTTCGGGCCCGAGGGGGCCGCAGTGAAGAGGCCCAGGCGACTGTTTAGCAAAAACACAGGTCTCTGCAAAGCCGCAAGGCGAAGTATAGGGGCTGACGCCTGCCCGGTGCTGGAAGGTTAAGGGGAAGAGTTAGCTCACGCGAAGCTCTGAACCGAAGCCCCAGTAAACGGCGGCCGTAACTATAACGGTCCTAAGGTAGCGAAATTCCTTGTCGGGTAAGTTCCGACCCGCACGAAAGGCGTAACGATCTGGGCGCTGTCTCAACGAGAGACCCGGTGAAATTGTACTACCAGTGAAGATGCTGGTTACCCGCGACAAGACGGAAAGACCCCGTGGAGCTTTACTGCAGCCTGATATTGAATCCGGGTACGGCTTGTACAGGATAGGTGGGAGTCTGCGAAGCCGGAGCGCCAGCTTCGGTGGAGACGCCGGTGGGATACCACTCTGGCCGTATCGGGGTTCTAACTCGCCGCCGTCATCCGGCGGGAGGACCGTGTCAGGTGGGCAGTTTGACTGGGGCGGTCGCCTCCTAAAAGGTAACGGAGGCGCTCCAAGGTTCCCTCAGCGCGGTTGGAAATCGCGCCCTCAGAGTGCAAAGGCAGAAGGGAGCTTGACTGCGAGACCTACAAGTCGAGCAGGGACGAAAGTCGGACTTAGTGATCCGGTGGTTCCGTGTGGATGGGCCATCGCTCAACGGATAAAAGCTACCCCGGGGATAACAGGCTTATCTCCCCCAAGAGTCCACATCGACGGGGAGGTTTGGCACCTCGATGTCGGCTCATCGCATCCTGGGGCTGAAGTAGGTCCCAAGGGTTGGGCTGTTCGCCCATTAAAGCGGTACGCGAGCTGGGTTCAGAACGTCGTGAGACAGTTCGGTCCCTATCTGTCGCGGGCGCAGGAAATTTGAGAGGAGCTGTCCTTAGTACGAGAGGACCGGGATGGACGCACCTCTGGTGTACCAGTTGTTCCGCCAGGAGCACCGCTGGGTAGCCAAGTGCGGAAGGGATAAGCGCTGAAAGCATCTAAGCGCGAAGCCCCCCTCAAGATGAGATTTCCCATTCCCTTCGTGGAAGTAAGACCCCTTGTAGATGACAAGGTAGATCGGTCCGGGGTGTAAGCACAGCAATGTGTTCAGCTGACGGATACGAATCGGTCGAGGGCTTTCCCTACTACTTCTCACGGTTGCTTTGCTTCTTCCATTCTCATTTTCAGGGTGTGTTCATGTGCCCTTAGCTCAGCTGGATAGAGCGTCTGACTACGGATCAGAAGGTCGGGAGTTCGAATCTTCCAGGGCACGCCAATCAAATTGTCTGGTGACCATAGCGGAGGGGATTCACCCGTTCCCATCCCGAACACGGAAGTTAAGCCCTCCAGCGCCGATGGTACTTGGGGATGACCCCTGGGAGAGTAGGTCGTTGCCAGGCGAATTGTCACCCGAACCACCTTCAGCAATCATGCTGAAGGTGGTTTTTTTATGCTTGTTTTGATTTTTTTATGCTTGTTTTGATTTTTTTATGCTTGTTTTGATTTTTTTTTCTTCTTTTGCTATGGATGAGAGGGAATGGGGGCATTTATGGTCATATGTATTTCCTGAAACATATGTCTTCCCATATAAAGTGATGATGGGCAAAGATTGACGAAAGCTGTGGAAAGGATGGCAGGAAAAGATAGATGAACGGGTTTTCCTTTGCAAACCAAAACGTTGAAGGCATCTGGTTCAGCTAAAGGATTGAATGCGTGAATTTTCAATACGTAATGCAGGAATCAAAGAAAGCAAACAAATTATCAGGTTGAATGCATGTATATTTAACACGAATGGCTTGGTGTTTTCTGCCCGGATCTGCAGAAAATATGAAAGAACCGGTCAAAAAATCCGGAATCATTTATTCCGCCAGAGGATGCGGATGCAGAATGATTGCCTCTTGGTTCAGGACGGATATGGATTAAAAAATTTCAATCATCCGGAAAGCCGGTTTAAAAACGGGTATGAGAGGAATTTGGCAACGTCTTTGGCCGATACGTCCATACCGGCATCTGTTTTTTCAGAGGGAGTGAAAGATTTTACATACGAGACGCAGGCGGGCGGTACAAATATAGAAAAGAAAATCCGGATGTTTTTGCAACGAATGGAAACGGAACGAGACGACTGTTTCTTATCAAGCGGATCCCCAACAAGGTTTTTACGGATTTTGTGTTGTCAGAGGCCTCTTTTTTTCTTGAAACACCAGATTTATGATAAAAAACACGAACGAGATGAAATTTTTTAACCGTAAATGTTCGTTTATTATATTGACGCGTTCCTTGGTTTCCTGTTACACTGAGAGTGAATTGAATAGCTGTTGTTTTCTCATATATGCTCAGGAATATGGCTTGAGCGTCTCTACCAGGAAACCGTAAATTTCCCGGCTATGAGAAAAAACTGTTTGTTTGGGATCTTCTTGAGAGAAGATGAGCCTAAGCAGTAGTTTTTCTCATGCCCTTTTTCAGAAAACCTGCTGTTTAGGCTTATCTTTTTGAAAAGGAGAGGAACCATGGATCAGGCAAAAGTCGGAGTGATTATGGGGAGCACCTCAGATTGGCCGACAATGAAAAATGCATGTGAAGTGTTAGACGAATTGGGAATCAGTTATGAAAGCAAAGTCGTATCTGCCCATCGTACCCCGGATGAAATGTTTCAATATGCCAGTGAAGCCGAAAACAGAGGCATTCAAGTCATTATTGCGGGGGCAGGGGGAGCGGCCCATTTG
The DNA here is from genome assembly GCF_038006465.1 of Thermoactinomyces sp. FSL K6-2592. NCBI lineage: Bacteria > Bacillati > Bacillota > Bacilli > Caryophanales > Thermoactinomycetaceae > Thermoactinomyces > Thermoactinomyces sp. FSL K6-2592. The sequence continues at coordinate 60,965 of NZ_JBBOVH010000003.1, read as the reverse complement.
CCGGGCATGGTGGCAAGCAAAACCGTGTTGCCGGTGATCGGGGTTCCCATCAAAACTTCTTCCCTGAATGGATTGGATTCCTTGTTGTCCATCGTGCAAATGCCGGGAGGCGTTCCGGTGGCAACCGTTGCCATCGGCAAAGCCGGCGCGGTCAATGCCGGATTGCTGGCGGCGGAAATGCTCGGCATCAAAGATCCGGAAATTCGCAAACGCCTGCAGCAGCGAAGGGAGCAGATCCGTGAGCGGGTATTGAAGGAGAGTGATCTTGCTTGAATTCATACCTGAAGGAAAAACCGCAAGCATTGATCTCTCCGGGTCAAACCGTCGGTATTTTAGGCGGGGGGCAATTGGGAAGAATGGTCATTAATGAAGGGAGAAAGATGGGCTTTCACTTTGTGACCCTGGATCCCGATCCCGATTGTCCGGGAGCGCAAGCATCAGACCGGCATATTGCGGCTAAATATGACGATTGGGATGCTGTGGCCAAACTGGCCGGACAATGCGATTTGATTGTTTATGAATTTGAAAACATCCCTCCGGAAGTGGTCGAATACCTGGAAAAGATCAAACCGCTCCCCCAGGGAAGCCGGTTGCTGAAAACCACCCGGCATCGGTTGAGGGAGAAAAAAGCGCTCCGGGAAGCGGGCGTCCCGGTGGCCCGTTTTCAAGAAGTGAATACGTTTCAGGATCTCATGCAAGCAGTGGAAGAGTTGGGATGGCCGGCCGTGCTCAAAACGACAACCGGCGGGTATGACGGAAAAGGACAGTGGATTTTGCATTCCCTGGACGATGTGGACCGGTTGCCGGCCGGACTGTTTGAAGAAGGCAAACCCTTCATTTTGGAGGAATGGGTTCCTTTTGAAAAAGAAATTTCGGTGGTCGTTGCCAGGAGTATTCACGGAGAAATGGCAGCTTTTCCGCCGGCTGTTAATTTGCACCGCAATCATATTTTGCATCTGTCGGTTTCTCCGGCTCCTGTTTCCGATTCCGTCATCCGACAGGCCGTCCATTGGGCAAAGCAAATCGCGGAGTCTTTGGAGGTTGTCGGGCTCATTGCAGTGGAGATGTTTTGCATGGAAGACGGAAGGCTGCTGGTGAATGAACTGGCTCCCCGGCCTCACAATTCCGGCCATTACACCTATGATGCCTGCCTGACTTCACAATTTGAACAGTTGATCCGCGCTGTTGCCGGGCTGCCGCTCGGACCGGCAGAGCAAGTAAAGCCGGCTGTGATGGTAAATCTCCTCGGCGAGCACATGGAAATGTTCCGGAGTCATTTTCCCCGGCTCCCGGGGGATATCAAGCCGCATTGGTACGGAAAAAAAGAAGCAAAGCCCGGACGGAAAATGGGGCATCTGACCTTGCTCGGCCGGTCCATGGAAGAAGCAGTTCAGTGGATGGACGGGAGCGGAATTTGGCCTCCTTTGACGGAACAAGAAAAAAAGGTTATTTATAATAGAGATTCTTAAAAAAGGTGGAAAAGCAATGATTGAACGTTATACGCGACCCGAGATGGGACAAATCTGGACCGAAGAAAACAAATACCAAGCATGGTTGGAAGTAGAAATCCTTTCCTGCGAAGCTTGGGCCAAATTGGGCGTCATTCCGGAAGAAGACGTCAAACAGATCCGCAAAAACGCGGAAATTCATGTGAACCGCATTTATGAAATTGAACAGGAAACGCGCCATGATGTGGTGGCCTTCACCCGGGCAGTGGCGGAAACATTGGGCCCGGAATCCAAATGGGTCCACTACGGATTGACCTCCACCGATGTGGTGGATACGGCGCTTTCCTATCTCTTAAAGCAAGCCAATGAAATTTTGCTGAAAGACCTGGACCGTTTGATTGAGGTGTTGAAAGAAAAAGCCAAAGAGCATAAATACACCGTCATGATGGGGCGCACCCACGGGGTTCATGCCGAACCGACCACATTCGGATTGAAAATGGCCCTGTGGCTGGAAGAGATGAAACGAAACAGAGAGCGCTTCGTGCAAGCCATGGAGACCGTGCGGGTCGGAAAAATTTCCGGGGCGGTCGGAACGTATGCCAATATTGATCCCTTTGTGGAGAAATATGTTTGCGAAAAACTGGGGTTGAAACATTCCCCGATTTCGACGCAAACCCTGCAACGCGACCGTCATGCGCAATACGTCTCCACCTTGGCCCTGATTGCCACATCGCTGGAGAAGTTTGCCACCGAGATTCGCGGTTTGCAAAAAAGCGAGACCCGGGAAGTGGAAGAGCCCTTCCGCAAAGGACAAAAAGGATCATCGGCCATGCCGCACAAACGCAATCCGATCGGTTGTGAAAACATCAGCGGATTGGCCCGAGTGGTTCGCGGACACATGGTCTCTGCATATGAAAATGTTTCTCTCTGGCATGAACGGGATATTTCCCATTCATCGGTGGAACGGGTGATTTTGCCGGATTCCACGATTTTGCTCAACTATATGTTGAATCGTTTCACCAACATCGTTCGTGATTTAACCGTATTCCCGGAAAATATGAAACGGAATATGGAACGGACCTTCGGGCTCATTTATTCGCAACGGGTGCTGCTCAGTCTCATCAATAAAGGATTGAAACGGGAAGAGGCTTATGACCGTGTGCAGCGTTTGGCCATGCAGGCTTGGGAAGAACAGCGTCCGTTTAAGCCTCTGGTGGAACAAGACGAGTTGATTTCCCGGACATTAACCCCCGAAGAGGTGGAAGATTGTTTTGATTACCGTTACCACTTAAAACAAGTGGACACGATTTTCACCCGGTTGGGATTGGATGATTGATTTCGCGGTGAAGCCGGTTTTCCGGCTTCCCTCCCACCTTCCTTTGAAAGGAGCAGGCCAATGGATACCTTGGAGATGTTATATGAAGGAAAGGCCAAGCAAATTTTTAAAACCGGTGACCCTTCCTTGGTTCTGGTGCGCTACAAGGATGCGGCAACGGCTTTTAACGGTGAGAAGCGGGCTGAGCTTTCAGGCAAAGGCGAATTGAACAACCGGATCAGTTCCTTCTTCTTTCAATTGTTAACCAAAGAAGGCATTCCACATCATTTTGTAAGAGAAGTTTCCGCATGCGAGCAACTGGTGAAAAAGGTGAACATCATCCCGCTGGAAGTGGTGGTGAGAAACCGGGTGGCCGGTTCCATGGCCAAAAGGCTGGGGCTGGAAGAAGGAAAAATCCTGCCGCAACCGGTGGTGGAGTTTTATTACAAAAACGATGAGCTGGGGGACCCGCTTTTGACGGAAGACCACGTGGCCATTTTGAATCTGGCGACCCCTGCGCAAAGAGCCCGGCTCAAAGAGACGGCTTTAAAGGTAAACCGCTTTTTGTCGGAATGGTTGGATCAACGGGGAATTGTGCTGGTGGATTTTAAATTGGAATTTGGAACGGATGAAAAGGGCGAAATATTGTTGGCGGACGAAATTTCACCGGATACTTGCCGCTTTTGGGATAAAGAAACCGGGGAGCGTCTGGATAAGGATCGTTTTCGCCGTGATCTCGGCCAGGTTGTGGAATCTTATCAAAAAATTTGGAATCGTTTGGAAGGGGATAGCCATGTTTAAAGCTGAAATTTTCGTGTCGCTGAAAGAAAGTGTTCTGGATCCGCAGGGAGTGGCCGTCAAAAGTTCACTGCATTCCCTCGGGTTTCAAAAAGTGAGCGATGTCCGCATCGGCAAGCGCCTGGAGATGATGCTGGAATGCGACAGCCGGGAAGAGGCGGAAAAACAGGTTCAGGCGATGTGTGAAAAAATGTTGGCCAATCCAACGATCGAAAATTATACCTTTGAAGTGGAGAGGGTGTCCTGACGTGAAATTTGCGGTTCCCGTATTTCCCGGATCCAATTGTGACATGGACTGTATCCATGCGGTTGAAGACGTATTGGGCGAACCGGTGACACCGGTATGGCATCATGAATCGGATTTGTCTTCCTATGATGCCGTGATTTTGCCGGGAGGATTTTCTTACGGCGATTATTTGCGCTCCGGTGCCATTGCACGGTTTTCCCCGGTGATGCAAGGTGTCAAAAAAGCAGCGGCAGACGGAAAACTGGTGATCGGCATCTGCAACGGATTTCAAATTTTGCTGGAAAGCGGATTGTTGCCGGGAGCGATGTTGAAAAACAAAAACCTTTCTTTTCTCTGTGATTTTCAGACCCTGCGCGTGGAAAACGCCAAAACCCCGTTTACGATGCAGTATCAGGAAGGCGAACGGATCCGGATTCCGATCGCGCATCAGGAAGGCAATTATTACTGTGATGAAAAGACCCTCGCCAGGTTGGAAGAAAACGGGCAGATTGTGTTTCGTTATGCGGATGAAAATCCCAACGGCTCCGTGCAAAACATCGCAGGCATTTGCAACCGGGAAGGAAACGTGCTGGGCATGATGCCCCACCCGGAAAGGGCAATTCACGAGTGGATGGGATCCGAAGACGGAAGACGCCTGTTTCAATCGATGTTGAAATACGGGAAGGAGAATGGCGGTGCAGCTTGAGAACAAAGTGATCGAGAAGTTGGGCAATGAACCCTCCCCGGAAGTGATCAAGGAGAAAAAATTATACCGGGAGATGGGGCTGTCGGATCAGGAGTTTGAACAAATTGCCGGGCATCTGGGACGTTTGCCGAACTGGACGGAAACAGGGATTTACAGTGTCATGTGGTCAGAACACTGCAGTTATAAAAATTCAAAACCGTTGTTGAAGCGGTTTCCGACCCAGGGCCCAAGGGTGATTCAAGGGCCCGGGGAGGGAGCCGGGGTGATCGACATTGATGATGGCCAAGCCGTTGTTTTTAAAATCGAAAGTCACAATCACCCTTCAGCCATTGAACCGTTCCAGGGGGCCGCAACCGGGGTGGGCGGCATCATCCGGGATGTCTTCTCCATGGGCGCCAGACCCGTTGCGCTTTTAAATTCGCTCCGGTTTGGCGATTTGCGTTCCCCGAGGGTCCGTTATCTGTTTGAACAAGTTGTGGCCGGGATTGCCCATTACGGAAATTGCATCGGCATCCCGACCGTGGGCGGGGAAGTCGTTTTTGACGATGCATATGACGGCAATCCGTTGGTCAATGCCATGTGCGTGGGTGTCTTGAATCATGACGAGTTGCAAAAAGGGGTTGCCATTGGTCCGGGAAATCCCGTGATTTATGTCGGTTCCAGCACCGGACGGGACGGGATCCACGGAGCCACGTTTGCCAGTGAAGAGTTGAATGAATCGGCCGGGGAAAAACGTCCGGCGGTTCAAGTCGGCGATCCGTTTATGGAGAAGCTGCTGCTTGAGGCTTGTTTGGAAATGGTGAAAAAGGAAATGTTGATCGGGATTCAGGACATGGGCGCCGCCGGACTCACCTGTTCCAGTGCCGAAATGGCGGCCAAAGGCGGGCACGGATTGGAACTGAATCTGGATCTGGTTCCCCAGCGCGAAAAGGGAATGACCCCCTATGAGATCATGCTTTCCGAATCCCAGGAACGGATGCTTCTGGTGGTGGAAAAAGGGCGGGAGCAAGAAATCATGAACATCTGCAAGAAGTGGGGCTTGCAATCCGCCGTGATCGGGCAGGTGACTGAAGGGGATCGTTACCGGATTTATTCCCAAAATCAATTGGTTGCCGACATTCCTGTCAACACGTTGGTGGATGATGCTCCGGTTTATACCCGGGAGGAAAAAGTCCCAGAATATTATGTGCAAAATGCCTCGGTCCAACCGGAAGAAGACTTGAAAGATATTGATCCGGGGCAAGCGCTTTTGCAGATGGTTTCTTCCCCCAACATGGGAAGCAAAAAGTGGGTTTACCGCCAATATGACCACATGGTGCGTGCCAGCACGGCGGTGCGGCCGGGATCGGATGCCGCGGTGGTCATTCTTCGCGGGACGGAGAAAGCCTTGGCCATGTCCACCGACGGAAACGGGCGTTATGTTTACCTTGATCCGGTTCAGGGAGGAAAAATTGCCGTCAGTGAAGCGGCGCGAAATGTGGTTTGTTCCGGGGCTGAGCCTTTGGGCATCACGGATTGCCTGAATTTCGGAAACCCGGAAAAACCAGAAGTGTATTGGCAGCTGTCCAAGGCGATTGACGGCATGTCCGAGGCTTGTCGCGTGCTTGAATCCCCAGTTATTGGCGGAAATGTCAGCTTATACAACGAAACCAAAGGAAATCCGATTTACCCGACTCCGGTGGTGGGAATGGTCGGGCTGATCCAAAAGCGGGAGCATATCACGACGCAAGCGTTTAAAAACGACGGGGATGTGATTATTCTCCTGGGGGACACTTATGCCGAATTGGGAGGAAGCGAGTTGCAACATCTGATCACGGGCTTGGTCAGCGGCCGGCCGCCGGTATGTGATCTTCAGAAAGAACAGGCTGTGCAAAAAGCGGTTCTTCAAGCCATTCGTTCCGGATACGTCCAATCGGCGCATGATGTGTCCGAAGGCGGTTTGGCTTTGGCTCTGGCCGAATCTTGTATTTCCGGCGGAAAAGGGGCAACCGTCTTCGTGGAGACTGACTTGGCACCGGCCGTCTGTTTGTTCAGTGAAAGTCAGTCGCGCATTTTGATCACCGCTTCCCCGGAAAATGCGGGTCAGATTCAGGAGATTGCCCGCCAATACGGAGTTCCTTGCCGCAAAATCGGGGAAGTGACCGGTGAACGTAAGTTGAAGGTCTCGGTAAACGGGCGCGGTGTTATTCACCAAGATGTTGATCTTTTGAGCAAACGATGGGAGGCTGCCATTTCATGCGCGATGAATCCATCTTCGACTTCGATGAGTTAAACGAAGAATGCGGTGTATTTGCGATCATCGGACATCCGGATGCCGCGCTGCTCACATATTACGGCTTGCACGCTTTGCAACACCGGGGGCAGGAAAGTGCCGGTATTGTTTCCGCTGAGGACGGGGAATTGTTTGCCAAACGGGGGACCGGGCTGGTGACCGAAGTGTTTGATTCCGCGAATTTGAAAGGGTTAAAGGGAACCACCGCCATCGGCCATGTCCGGTACTCCACCTCCGGGGGATCAGGATTGGAAAATGCCCAACCCTTGGTCTTTAATTTTTCGTCGGGCAAATTGGCGATTGCGACCAACGGCAACTTGGTGAATGCCAAACGGTTGCGCTTGCAACTGGAAAAAGAAGGATCCATTTTTCAAACCACATCCGATACGGAAGTCATTGCCCATTTGATTGCCCGTTCCAAAGCCCCGACATTGGAAGAAGCCGTCAAAGAAGCCCTGAAGCAAGTGGTCGGCGCCTATGCTTTGCTCATCCTGACCAATGATCAATTGATCGTCGCTTCGGATCCGCACGGCCTTCGTCCTTTTGCCATGGGGAAAATCGGAGAGGCTCATGTCTTTTCATCCGAAACCTGTGCGTTTAATGTGATCGGCGCAGAATTGGTAAGAGAAATCGAACCGGGGGAGATGATTGTTTTCGACCGGAACGGCGGGATGAAAACCACCCGGTTTGCCGGAAAAAGAGAACGCGCGCTTTGCGCATTTGAATATGTGTATTTTGCCCGTCCGGACAGTTTGATCCGCGGGGTGAATGTGCATGCGGCCCGCAAGCGGATGGGAAGAATCTTGTCGCAAGAAGCACCGGTGGAAGCGGATGTGGTGACCGGGGTGCCGGATTCCAGCACCTCAGCGGCAATCGGGTTTGCCGAAGCCACAGGCATTCCGTACGAGTTGGGATTGATTAAAAACCGCTATATCGGACGGACTTTCATTCAACCGAGCCAGGAATTGCGGGAACAAGGCGTGCGGATGAAGTTAAGCGCCGTGGAGGGTGTGGTTTCCGGAAAAAGAGTCGTCATGGTGGACGATTCGATTGTCCGGGGCACCACCAGCCGCCGGATTGTACGGATGTTGCGGGAAGCGGGCGCCACGGAAGTTCATGTCCGCATCAGTTCCCCTCCTGTGAAAAATCCGTGTTTTTACGGAATTGACACGCCGGACCGCAAACAGTTGGTGGCGGCGGTGAAAAGCATCGATGAAATTTGCAAAGAGATTGGCGCCGATTCGCTGGCTTTTCTCAGCGCCAAGGGAATGCTGAATGCCATTGGATACACTTCATCCGATCAAAACCACGGGCACTGTCTGGCTTGTTTCACCGGTGAATATCCGACCGAAGTGGAAGAGGGACTGGCATTGGAGGGGAAATCATGAGTCAAGCGTACAAGGCCGCAGGAGTCGATATCCAAGCCGGCAATGAGACTGTCAAACGGATCAAAAAGCATGTGCAAAGAACCATGCGTCCCGAAGTGTTGGGGAACATCGGCGGATTTGGCGGATTGTTTGCCTTAAAGCCTTATGAGGAGCCGGTGTTGGTATCGGCAACCGACGGCGTCGGGACCAAACTTTTGATTGCCATGATGATGGACAAACATGACACCGTCGGCGTGGATTGTGTGGCCATGTGTGTGAATGATATCATTGTTCAAGGGGCAGAGCCCTTGTTTTTCCTGGATTATTTGGCAACCGGCCGCCTTTTGCCCGAACAGGCCGAACAAGTGATCAAGGGGATCGCCGATGGATGCGAACAGGCAGGCTGTGCGTTGATCGGGGGAGAAACAGCAGAAATGCCCGGGATGTATTCATCGGGAGAATATGATATTGCCGGGTTTGCAGTGGGGGTTGCCGAGAAGAAAGATCTTTTGCCGCGGAAGGACATTCAAGAAGGCGATGTCTTGATCGGGCTTGCTTCCAGCGGACTCCACAGCAACGGGTTCAGCCTGGTGCGGAAAGTGCTGCTTCAAGACCGAAAACATTCGCTTCACGAAGAAATTCCGGCACTGGGACAAACCTTGGGCGAAGAGTTGCTCACCCCGACCCGCATTTATGTAAAAACCATATGGACGCTTCTCCGGGAATTTACCATCAAAGGCATGGCCCACATCACCGGAGGCGGGTTTGTGGAAAATATTCCCCGCGTTTTGCCGGAGGGGGCTTGTGCCTTGATTGACCGGTCTTCATGGGAGATCCCACCGATTTTTTCCTTGATTCAAAAAGAAGGAGCCATTGGTATTGAAGAAATGTACCAAACATTCAACATGGGAATCGGCATGGTTCTGATCGTTCCCGAAGAAGAGGCCAAAGCGGTGCTTCAAGCTGCCGGGCAACTTGGTGAGAAGGCTTGGGTGATCGGAAACATCGGGAGCGGAACACAACCTGTCCGGTGGGCAGGAGGGGATGCAAAGTGGGTGTAGCCATTTTTGCATCCGGAAACGGGAGCAACTTTGAAGCACTGGTCCACCATTCCCGCAAGCACGCTTGGGCAGATGAAATCAGGCTGTTGTTTTGCGACCGGCCGGGAGCCGGTGTGATCGGGCGTGCCCAGCGGTTGAAGATTCCGGCCATTCAACGGAGCCCCAAGGAATTTGCCGATAAAGCGTCTTATGAAAGATGGCTGCTCGGGGTGTTAAAGGAACATGGGATTGACCGGATTGTGCTGGCAGGATATATGCGGTTGATTGGCCCGACTTTGCTTGAGGCATATCCCGACCGGATAATCAATATCCATCCGTCTTTGTTGCCGGCATTTCCCGGAAAAGATGCCATATTAAAAGCCTACCGCCATCCGGTGTGTGTGTCCGGCGTCACGGTTCACCTGGTGGATGAAGGAATGGATACCGGACGGATTTTGGCACAAGTCCCGGTTTCTATTGAAAAAGGGGACACTCTGGAAACATTTGAGGAAAAAATGCATCAGGCAGAGCACCGGTTGTATCCCGAAGTTGTTCAAAAATGGATTGCCGGTGAAATCGGGGATTAGAAGAACAGTACAGCTGATAAGGGAGGCAGAACATTGGCAAATGCAAAGCGCGCATTGATCAGTGTGTCGGACAAAACCGGGATCGTCGATTTCGCGCAGAAACTGGCATCCTTGGATATGGAAATCATCTCAACGGGAGGAACCTGCCGGTTATTAAAAGAAGCCGGGATTCCTGTCAAAAATATCTCGGAAGTCACCGGGTTTCCGGAAATATTGGATGGCCGGGTCAAAACCTTACATCCCAAAATTCACGGCGGGATTTTGGCCAAACGGGACGCCGTTTCCCACCTGGAGCAATTGAAAGAAAACGGGATCGGGACCATTGACGTGGTCATCGTCAACCTTTATCCCTTTCAAAAAACAATTGAAAATCCGGATGCAACGTTGGAAGATGCCATCGAAAACATCGATATCGGCGGCCCTTCCATGCTTCGTTCCGCGGCCAAAAATCATCAAGATGTCACAGTCGTGACCGATCCTCAGGATTATGACCGCGTTTACCGGGAATTGTCGCAACAGGGAAGCACCAGCTTGGAAACCAGAAGATATCTGGCCGCGAAAGCTTTTAACCATACGGCTTATTATGATGCGCTCATCGCCGGATACTTTAATCAGTTGCTGGACAATCCGTTCCCGGAACAACTGACGATGACATTCACCAAAGCACAATCGCTCCGCTACGGGGAAAACCCGCATCAAAAAGCGGCTTTCTACAAAAAAACCTTTGGCAACCACAGCCATACTTTGGCCGGAGCCAAACAACTGAACGGAAAAGAACTGTCTTACAACAACCTCAATGATGCCAATGCCGCCTTGGAACTGGTGCGCGAATTTGACCAGCCGGCCGTCGTTGCAATCAAGCATATGAATCCTTGCGGAGTGGGACTGGGTTCCAACCTTTTGGAGGCATATCAAAAAGCGTATGAAGCCGACCCGGTATCCATTTTTGGAGGCATTGTCGCAACCAATCAGACGGTGGATGCCCAAACGGCGGTGGAAATGAAAAAAATCTTCTTGGAAATCATCCTGGCGCCGGCCTTTACGGAGGAAGCCCTTGAGATTTTGAAAACGAAGAAAAATTTGCGTTTGTTAACCGTGGCAGAAGCGGCGCAAGGACAAGCGGACATTCCGCTGAAATTGCAATCAATCGGCGGAGGACTTCTTGTACAGGAAGAAGACCTCAAGGGCTTGGCGAAAGACGAATGCCAAGTGGTGACAGACCGTGCACCCAGTGAAGAAGAATGGGAGCAATTGTTGTTTGCCTGGAAAGTCGTCAAACATGTCAAATCCAATGCCATTGTGTTGGCGAAAGATTTCCGGACGGTGGGTGTCGGTGCCGGGCAGATGAACCGGGTTGGTTCGGCGAAAATTGCCATTGAGCAGGCCAAAGAGGATTCCAAAGGATCCGTGCTTGCTTCGGATGCTTTCTTCCCGATGAGGGACACGGTACAAGCCGCCGCCGAAGCTGGGGTGACTGCCATCATCCAACCGGGCGGATCGATCCGGGATGAAGAGTCCATCGAAGAAGCCAACCGGCACGGCATTGCCATGGTGTTCACAGGCATTCGCCATTTTAAACATTAATCATTCATGAAAGAGAACGGGAGATGTATCAGAAGCCTTTTCTTGTGCGTATACTGAGAATAATTTTTGTGGAAAATGTAAATAGCACAAAGGAGGAATGTTGATGCGTCTCCTTTCATGGTCTCTCATGTGGATCGGCATCGCTCTGGCTTTAACCGGGGTGACGACCTATTGGGCGTATGACCTGGATCCCGCTGTTTGGCAAAGGCAACTGCAGACCGCAAGCGGTGTCTTTTACATGGCGGCGATGATCATCGGCGGGGTGTTTACAACCAAACGGTCTTATCGCCATAAAAACCCTTTGGATAAAGAGCGGTCCTTTATCTGCATCATGGTCACACTGGGATTGTTTACGATCAGCCTGATGATTTCATAAGAAGAGCGGGGAGGAGACAATAAGTGAAAGTGCTGGTTGTCGGCAACGGAGGAAGAGAACATGCCATTGTTTGGAGTTTGCTCAAAAGCCCCAAGGTGGAAAAAGTGTATTGTGCACCAGGCAACGGAGGCATTCAGAAAGATGCCGAATGTGTGGATATTGCCGCCACCGACATTGAGGGGCTGGTTCACTTTGCAAAGGAAACCAAGGTGGATTTAACGGTGGTCGGTCCTGAAGTTCCCTTGTTGTCGGGAATTGTTGACCGCTTTGAAGAAGAGAGGCTTGCCATCTTTGGGCCCCGCAGGGAAGCGGCACGGATTGAAGGAAGCAAACGTTTTGCCAAAGAGTTCATGAAAAAATACGGAATTCCGACGGCGGATTTCAAGTCATTCACGGAATCTTCGAAAGCGATTGAATATATCCGCGGGAAAGGAGCCCCCATTGTCGTTAAGGCGGATGGTTTGGCTGCCGGAAAAGGGGTTGTGGTGGCAAGCACTGTGGAAGAAGCGGAAAAAGCCGTCATTGACGCAATGGAAGAAAAGGTTTTTGGCGATGCCGGCCGGGAGATTGTCATTGAAGAGTTTTTAAGCGGTCAGGAAATGTCGTTGATGGCGTTTATGGACGGAAAAACGGTCAAACCGATGGTGGTTGCTCAAGACCATAAGCCGGTGTTCGATCATGATCAAGGCCCCAACACCGGGGGAATGGGCGCTTATTCACCGGTTCCCCAGATTCCGGAAGAAGTGATCCGCGAAGCCGTTGAAACAATTTTGCTTCCTGTACAAAAGGCGTTTCAGGAAGAAGGAATCGAGTATAAAGGCGTCTTGTATGCGGGGTTGATGATCACCGCATCCGGGCCGAAAGTGATCGAATTCAATGCCCGCTTTGGCGACCCGGAAACACAAGTGGTGCTGCCCAGACTGAAAACGGATTTGGTGGAAATCATGGAATCGGTCATCGATGGCAAGCTCTCGGAACAGGACATCGTGTGGAGTGATCAAGCTGCTGTTTGCGTGATTCTGGCCTCGGGCGGTTATCCGGGATCGTATCAAAAAGGAATGGCCATTCAGGGGCTTGACAAACCGGCTGCCGATACGGTGATTTTTCATTCCGGAACGGTTTTGAGCGGTGAAGAGTGGTTAACGGCAGGAGGACGGGTTTTGGGAGTGACGGCATGGGGTGAGTCGATTCAAGAAGCACAAACGCGGGCTTATGAGCGGGTTAAACAAATTTCGTTTGACAATGTTCATTACCGGACAGATATTGCAAAGAAAGCTTTGTAAATCGCTGAACGGGACTGCTGGAACCAAACCAGCAGTTTTTTTATATGTAAGGAAAATAATAAAAACGAGCCACTGGGTCAGGCTCGTTAAATTTGGCAACCGGCACCGGTTGCGCAATAAAAGCCGTTTTCATTGATTATCCAATTTGAGTCGTTTCTTTTTCACCTTGAATGCTGATTCCATTGACCGGGATCTTAAACCACCAACCACCTTGTGTTTTTTTGACCGGTTGGTAACCCGCTTTTTTCAGGGAACGGGCAACCGTCCAGCTGGCGGTGTATACGGTGGCCAAATTGGTCGACTCATCAAATTGGATCACAGTTTCTTTTTCCATTTCGCTAAGAGACATATAACTCACGCTCCTAAACGGTTTTAATTTTCAAAAAACCGATCGTTTGTTCGCATTGCTATTAACCTTATTGTACCACTTTTTTTATGAAATGCCACCTCTGAATCAAAATCAACTTGATTCTTTTTTTCGACGTCAGGTTACAAATTATCCTGCTTATTCATGATAAAAAATGACGAAATTTGTATACAATATTACCAAAGTTCGATTTTTGTCGAATGAAGAGTTGGAAAGGTCGGACAAGTGTTATGGTGATCTTAGCTTGATTCTACGCCATCTGACGCATTTAATCAACTGCCATCTTACAGCACAGGAAGGAAAAAGGCTGAAAAAAGCGTTAAAATTCTTGTCGATCAGGTGGATGAGAGATTTTTATGAAGAATTTTTCATCAATTTTTCACGAATGAAAGCGTTTTCCTGTGTGTTGGCAGACACCTCGTATGTCAGAAACCGTCAAATTTCGAAGGTGACCCGCGGGACAGGTTTTCTTGAAAATCATTATACAAAAGAGTCAGAATTTAATCAAGAGATTCTCTTTTATATTTTTATATTTTCATGTTATTTATGATTGCGTCTCCCCTTTCTTTTTCTAAATCAGGAAAAAAGGGGAGAAATAAATTAAATTTTCATAGATTCCGTCATGAAAATGCAATCATCCATTCCATGATTCATTCTAATATTGTATAGTTTTAATTAAATATAACTTTTTCATGAAAGGTTTCTGTTTTCTTTTCCGAAAATGGCGATAATTGGACAAAAACGGGTGATCCCCTCTGCGACTTTCAGAGCCGAATGAATCGCCAAACACCAAGGAAAACGTCGTTTTGTCGATGCACAATAAGCCAAACCAACCAGTCCGAACGTAATGCGAATCAAAGCATCCAACGTACCCACATTCTTTTGCAAAGGAATTCCTCCTTTCGGCTTGTTACTGTTATTTTTGCAGGTTGTGCGCCGAAGTATGCAACCTGTGGGCAGGTAAAATGTTGTTCGACTAGCAAGTACAAAAATTGAAGGGGAGAGAAAGATTGTTCATCGAGATTTCAGCTGCGGAACAAAACAGGTTGATTGATGTGGCAATGGGAAGAATAGCCCCCAGCAAGTTGATCTTGGGAGGAACGGTACTGAATGTATACACCGGACAGCTGGAAAGAGCCGATATTGCCCTGTCCGGAAAAAGAGTGGCCTATGTTGGTCCGATGGAGCAAAGCGGGCTGAAGCTGGATGAAGAGATTCCCACTCTGGATGCGACCGGGCAGGTGTTGGTCCCCGGATATATCGAACCTCACGCACATCCGTCACAAATTTACCATCCGTTGACACTGGCTGAAAAAGCCGGATCACTGGGTACCACCACTTTGATTTGTGATAATGTGGTCTTTTTTGCCGAAAAAAATTTGTCACAAGTCATACATATGATGGATCAATTCAAGAAGTCACCCGTTAAATTTTTCTGGTGGGCACGGCTGGATCCCCAAGCTACTTTGCCGGATGAACGGCAAGGATTGTTTGAGCAAAAACGGGTGGCAGAAATGATCGGCTATGACCAGGTGGTGCAAACCGGCGAGCTGACCGACTGGGCGTCCCTGTTGGATGGCGATGAGAAAATGGTTTCCTGTATCACTTTGGCCAAGAATCAAGGCAAAAAAGTGGAGAGCCATGCTCCAGGGGCTTCTTATCAAACTTTGGCCAGATTGTCTGCGGCCGGCGTGACCGGTGATCATGAAAGCATCAGCTGCGATGAAGTATTAAATAGACTCCGCTTGGGTTATATGGTCTCCTTGAGATACAGTTCCATCCGCCCGGACCTTCCGGAGATCATGAAAGAACTGGTCCGGCAAGAGAATGTGCCGTGGCACCGGTTGATGATGACAAGCGACGGAGCGACGCCGTTATGTTTTAAAGATGGCTTTGTTGATTATTTGATTCGTTTGGCCATCGAAAGCGGTTGTCCCCCGGTTCATGCTTACCAAATGGCAACCATCAATCCGGCGGTTTATTACCGTATGGATGAGCATTTGGGAGGGATTGCCCCGGGACGGATCGCCGACATTAACTTTTTGTCTTCATTAAATGATCCCACTCCTGTCAAGGTGATGGCAAACGGCGAAGTGATTGCTGAAAACGGAAGATACAAGGAAGAGAAAAAATTGTCGCGTGAATCCGTCTATGCGGGAATGAAGTGGGATATGTCATCCTTTGAAGTGAAGCCGGAGGACTTGACCATTCCGGATCCGGGGAAAAAGAAATTTCCGGTGATCCAATTGATCAACTCCGTGATCACCAAACGGTCCAAAGAAAAAGTGGAAGCAAAAGATGGAAAAGTTTATTTGCCGGAGGGGGATGAACGGCTGTTTTCTTTTTTGATTGACCGGAACGGCCGATGGATCACCCCCGGATTGTTGCGCGGATTTGCCGTCGGGATTGACGGAATGGCGACAACCAACACGGGGTCGCGCGATATATTGGTTTTGGGAAGGGATCCGGAAGCGATGGCGATGGCTGCCAATCAAGTGATCCGGGATCAAGGGGGATTGGTTTGGATTCAGGATGGAAAGGAAAAGTTTCATCTGCCTCTGCCTTTATTGGGCATCATGGTGGATTTGTCCATCGATGAACTGATCGAACGGTTGGAGCTTTTTATTGACGAACTGAAACAGTATGGGTTTTCCCATTTGGATCCGCTGTTTACCATGACGTTTTTATCTTCCACGCATCTCCCTTATATCCGGCTCACCAGTGAGGGGATCATGCAAGTGAAAAAGAAGAAAGTGGAGTATCCTTCCAGCCGGCTATTGGAGTTGGTATAGTGGTTTTGAAGCGCTGAAAAATGCAGGTGGGCTTCTCTGGATGAGACCCACCTCTTCCCTTCCCAAATGGCGGAAAATTCGGATAATAAAAATGGCAGCCGCAGAGGATTTCAGGAAATCCCCGTTGCTGTGAAAGTTTGTTGAGAGATCCGGCGCCCTTTTCCGTAAGGGATGCACAAGGGGGTGCCAAAAATCGGATCGGTTGTAACCTTGGACTTCAGTTTGAAAACTTCTTCCACCATGCGTTCGTTGACCACCTTTTCCGGAGCGCCTTGGGCATAGACGGTTTGGTTTTGAATGGCGACAATATGATGGGCATACCGGCAGGCCAAATTCAGATCATGCAGGACCATCACAATGGTACGTCCTTCTTTTTGATTAAGGTCAAACAAAAGATCTAAAATTTCAATTTGGTGAGTAACATCCAGATAGGTGGTCGGCTCATCCAACAGAATGATATCCGTGTCTTGAGCCAGGGTCATCGCGATCCAGGCACGTTGCCGTTGCCCTCCTGACAAGGAGTCCAAGGGATGATCGGCATATTCCGTCATTTGGGTCATTTTTAAAGCCCACATTACTTTTTCTTCATCTTCCTTGGACCATTGGCTGGCCCAGGTTTGATAAGGATAACGGCCTTGCTTGACCAGTTGCATCACGGTGAATCCTTCGGGGGTTTCGGGCCCTTGGGGAAGGATCGCCAACTGTTTGGCGATTTCTTTGGAAGGACGTTTGTGAATTTCTTTTCCATTTAAAGTGATTTGCCCTGCGATCGGTTTTAAAAGCCGCGCCAGCGAGCGCAGGAGAGTCGATTTCCCGCAGCCGTTGCTTCCGACAAAAACCGTGATTTTTCCATGCGGGATTTCCAAATTTAATTCCCGGATGATGGTGGAAGAGCCGTATGCCAGTGTCAATTGGTGAGCGATGATGCCTTTTTGCAATAGGAACGCCTCCAGTCAGCCCTTGATCGGACAGCATTTGCATTTGTCTTTCATTCTATGAGAATAATTTTCAATCGTCAACGTGATTAAAATTTGTAATCCATTTTATTCTTTTTAGATAAATGATATTTTCTATTTGACCCGGAGAGAGGGTTTGGATATATTAGTCTTTATGGTAGGGAAAGGGTTGCTTTTTTCTTGAAGGAATAAAGAGGAATGAACCGATGGGCGAATCGAAATATATATAAATTACGTGTACAATGTAGAGTAGGAATAAAAAAGGCGATTTTGTCCACAATAATTTTGCATGTGCTGTCGAAGATGAGCGAAACTTGATCAAAAGGAGTTTATACTCTTGAAAGTAATAAATTTCTGGGGAAATCAACGGTTGGCACAGTTTTTATTTTTATCCATTATCTTGACGCCATTGTTGCCGCCGGTTGCCCTTTTGTGCATTGCAGCAGCTGTTTTGTGGCATCGGAAAGAATACCGGTTTTTGAAATCCCTTGATTGGCCGGAGAAGGCTTTCATCGGGTTCATGCTGATTTCCGCGGTCAGCTGGCTGGTGGAACCTTCCTGGTTTTACGGGATTCCCGTCGGGTTGATTCCGATTGCCATGTTTGGGCTTTATTGGATGTTGGCGGTTTGGATCCGCCATTTGAGCTGGTCTTGGCAAGAAGTGCAAAAGACGTACCTTGCTTTTTGGCTGAGCGGTCTTTACATTGCGGTCATTGTTTTTATCCAGCAAATGGATTGGCATGTCATCAATGACTCCTTTGTAGGTAATATTTTACAATTTTACAATGATTTTCGTTTTCAATCGGAACGATCCGTCCGCAGCATCGGAACGTCGGGAAATTCCAATTTGACTGCCGCTTTGCTCATCTGTTTTTCCTTGATGAGCATTTATGCCGCATCCGTGTTGAAGAAAAAATGGCATAAGTTGATGGCATTTTTGATTTTCGGGGTTTATGTGACGGCGATTTGGTGTACGGGTTCCCGCGGTGCATGGGCCGGATTGCTCATCGGCTTGATTGTCCAGCTGTGGATGACGGGACACCGAAAACGAACTGTGACGATTACGCTTGCCATTTTTTTGCTGATTTCTTGTTTTCCCGAGCTGATCCCGCGCAAGGAAACCTTGCAGGCAACCATTGAAGTCCGTTTGGAAGTGTGGACAACCGCGTTCAAGATTTTCAGGGAACATTGGTTGCTCGGGGTGCTGCCCCTTCATTTCGGCCAACTTTTTGTCAAAGAAGCCGGATTTTATGTTTATCATGCCCATAACATTTTTTTGGGGGTTGCCAGTGAGTTCGGTGTGTTGGGGTTGGGGCTGTTTCTTTGGATGTTGCTTTTGACCATCCAACGGGCGAGGCGCTGGCGGAAGGTGGCCAACCAAAAAGAAGAAAAAAGGCTGGCCGGAATGCTCTTGTCTTTGACCATTGCTCTTTTGGGGCATGGAATGTATGACTATCCGATTATTGCTCCGCAGATCGGCCTGATGTTTATGCTTAGTGTCATTATCATTCATACTCAGTATGTTCGTCGTTGCGTCAATAAGCCGGACTGGAGCAAGTCTTCGGAACCCGAGCGGGAATTTCCCGCTTTTTCGGAGCGAAAAGTGATTTCATGGATCTTGCTCTTTATCCCGTATGAAGTGATGTACTGGATTTATCGCGTTTTTGTACACCGGAAAATCGAGTAGAAGCCGGGGAAATGCATTTCCCCGGCTTTTTTGTATTCATCCAAGAGGAACAAGAGTGTATAAAATCTGAAAAATTAGATCAGGATGGTACCATGAAAAAACTTTTTGGTTTGAGGTGGTACCCGTGAAATGGATACATATGCTTTGCTTTGTTTTGTCTTTCTCTCTGGCAGCCTGTTGGTTGGCCGGTGATGCCGGGGCCGAAAGCCTTGCGGAGGACGCGGTGGTGGTTCAAAAAGGGGATACGTTGACCCGGTTGGCGAGGAAATATGAGGTTTCCGTGAACGATTTGGTGCGGATGAACCACCTGAAGGATCCGGATAAGATCTATCCGGGACAAAAATTGCGGATCCGGAAAAAACAAGGATCCGTCCAATTGTCTGCCCATGCCATGCCGGCGATGAAAAGAGGGAAGGACCTCGGTGAATTTACGCTCACGGCCTACACGGCCGGACCGGAGTCGACAGGCAAACGGCCGGGTGACCCGGGGTACGGGATCACAGCCAGTGGAAGTCCGGTAATGGAAGGATTGACCATTGCCGTCGATCCGGATGTGATTCCCATCGGCTCCCGTGTTTACATTGAGGGAATTGGTTACCGGATTGCCCAAGACACCGGAGGGGCGATCAACGGGCGGCGGATAGACGTTTACATGGAAGATCTGGATGAAGCCCTTCAATTCGGAGTCAAGAGAAATGTCCGCGTCGAAATGGTGGAATGAGTTTTTTCCGTCTTGGGCGATGGTTCGTTCACCGGATCATTGCCGCCCTGCCAAAAATCCGATCCATAATTGTGAATTTTACGAACAATGGGCTTTTCCTGATGGAAAAGTCTTTTTTTTTGATTGGGGATGAGCATAAAATGAAAGGGAAAGGAGAAATCCGATGGAATTTTCACTTCCATTGCGTTATCCGTATTCATTTAAACTTACGACCAAACGCCTTCATTCATTTGAAAAAAGCATTTATCGTTGCCGACATGGCCGTTTTCAGCGTACCATTCACGGAAAGCACGGTCCGTTATTGCTCTCGGTAAGCTGTGACGAGGAGGATGTTGCCCTGAAGGTGGAGATCACCGGGAAGGTGGAGGAACAGGAAGAAGAAGGGTTCCGCAAAAAAGTGGCCCGCATGTTTTCCACCGAAGTGGACTTGCAACCGTTCTATGAACAAATGGAACAAGTCCCGGAGTTGGCCCCGGTGATCCTGGCACGGAAGGGATTGCATTTTGTGCTGGATCCCGACTTGCATGAGTGTTTGATCAAAACGGTCATCGGGCAACAATTGAATGTATCTTTTGCAGCTGTCCTCATTCGCCGTTTGATTGAACTGGCAGGGGATGAAGCCGAATTTCAAGGAGAACGATGGGCTGTTTTCCCGACCCCGGAACAGATTGCCCGGCTCAGGTATGAGGATTTGCAAGAGATCCAGTTCAATCGTCGCAAAGCAGAATACATTATCGATTTGTCGAGAAGGATAGCCGGCGGCAAATTGGATCTGGAGGCACTGGACAGATGTTCCGATGAGGAAGTCTTTGCCCGCTTGCTTCCAATCCGGGGGATTGGACGTTGGACGGCGGAATGTGTGATGCTATTTGGACTGGGGAGGCCCGATCTGCTCCCGGCCCAGGATATCGGGCTGAGAAATGCGGTCAAACAGTTTTATTCCATGCAAGAAAGACCGGATGAACCGACCATCCGGCAACTTGGCAGAAGTTGGTCCCCCTATGCCAGTTATGTTACTTTTTATTTATGGGATGCCCTGAGCGACCTGAAAAACGGGGAATAATGGAAATGGCAATGTCGATCGACATTTGTAAAGGAGAAGATGAAAGTGGCAAGGAAGAGAGCTCAACAAAAGAAGAAACGTGTTGCGGAAGTCGATGCCCATGGCATCTTGATGCGGGATCTCAAAGCGATGGCAGTGTGGACAGGGATTGCAATTCTTGCCATTACCGTCTTTGTGCTTGCCGGGCAGTTTCTATAAAAAAAACCGTTGACGAAACAGTGGTCGGAAAAACAGAAAAGCCCCTCCTTCAAAAAGGAGGGGCTGATTGTATTTCCTTACACTTCAAAGCCTTCTTTGACCAGTTTCGCTTCTTGTCCGTCTTCTAAGTGATATACCACACTGCGCGGATAAGCGAAGTCGATTTTGTATCTGTGCAAAACAAGAATGGTTTCTTTTCGGATCGCCCTTTCCAGTGCCCAAAATTGATCCGGTTCGCTGAGGGCGGTCAGAGTGAATGTGACCCCGCTTGCATCCATCGTGGTGATCCCCATGATTTCCGGTTCTTGAATCAGAGAAGAGGCAAACTTTTCTTGAATGTTTGCACAAACCTCTTCCAATGCTTCATTCACTTTTGACAAGTCGGATTCATAAGGAACCGTCACGTTGACAATGGCCCGCATCTGATCCCGGTTGTAATTTGTCACTTGGTTGATGTTACCGTTCGCGAGATAATGCAGCCGTTGGTTAAATTCACGAATTTTGGTGATGCGGAGGCCGACTTCTTCGACCGTTCCGCGGATTTGACCGTTGATTTCCACATAATCGCCGACTTCCAACTGTCCTTCGAAGATCATAAAAAATCCGCTGATGACATCCCGGATCAGATTTTGTGCCCCGAAACCGACCGCCAAGCCCAGAACCCCGGCACCGGCCAGCACAGGCAGCGGATCAAAGCCGAGATTGATTAAGATGGTGAGTGCGGATATAAAGTAAATGGCATAACGGGCAATGGATTTGATCAACTTGCGGAGGGTTTGCGCTTTTTTGGATTCCATCCGGCTGATGTCAAAAATTTTATCCACAATCCGGTCGACAAAGCGAAGTGCCACGATCGTCAAAACAACGATGAGCGCAATTTGACCGGCTGGAAGGACAATGTAAGACATCGGATCTTCAATCATCCGGGTCAACAGGGTTTTGGTTTGCACTGCCAATTCCCCGGCGGCCGCAATTTGTGTATTCAATGTTTGTTCCGTTATTCCATTCATTCTTTTACTTCTCCTCCGGTTTCATCAAGCGAATTTATGAAATGAATTGTTTTGTTTTTTTATCTAATTGTTCTCTGCTCATCCAACCAACATAAGCGTAAAAGATCTGGTGTTGATGGTCAAGTAAAGCAATGGCAAAAAAGGGATAATGCCTTTTATAATGGTACCGGACGTCCAGCCAGCGGACTTCATAACCGTAGGGACGTTCAAAGACTTTGGGATATCCGTAAGAAGTAAAAGAAAGGAAAGCACGGATGGGTTCGGCCTTTTTCGATTCCTTGACGGCCGGATGAAGCATATCTTTGGTCGGAAAACGGCCGGTCCAATGGATTCGTTTACTCCGAATTTCACCCACTTTTGCCATTTCCGGGGTTTCAACGATCAAATTCCACACATTCCAGCGAAAAGTGGGGGTCAGAGTGTATCTGCCGAGCACATTGACTTGTTTTTGTGCCATCCGGAGCAGATTTCGCTGTTGCCAAAACCGGAGCGCAATATAACCGGCGATTGCCAAATAGACCAGAAGGAAGATTTTTCCGCTTTGAGCCGGCCATATCCACCACAAGGCAAATCCGGCCAGATGAAGGGAGAAAATGAAAGGATCAAAGATGTTCAAAACGTTAAAAGTCACCCAGTTTCTGGATAACGGACGGAACGCCTGGGTTCCGTAGGAATTAAACAAATCAATAAAGATATGGATAAAGACGGCAAGAAAGCTCCATAAAAACGTGTGTAACACATTTATTTCCGGTAGCAGAAGAAAAAGCCCAAGGGTGATGAGACCGGGCCAAACCAAAAGCATTGGCAATGAATGGCTGAATCCCCGGTGATTCCGGATATATTTGGCATTTCCTTTCAGGCGGTAAAGCGTATCGATATCCGGTATTTCAGATCCGATCACGGTTGCCAACAGCACCGATTTCATTGTTTCAGGATCGGTTGTGACCGCCGGATCCAATTGAGCCAATCCGAAAAGTCCCACCCCCATCACAAAATGGGTTCCTGTATCCATTCTTAGACCCTCCTCCGGGACAGACTGAACAAATTTTATCAGATTTTTATAATGAAAAGATTGACGTAATCGATAAAATTTATTTTAATAAAGCAACTACTGTCCATAGTTTAAAGGAACGTTAAAATTCATTTATACAAATTGGGGTCAGGTCGTGTATGATGTTAATAACAGGATTTTCTGTATCATCTCATTCAGATTATAACCTTTGGAACCGAATTCATGCTAAAGGAGGACACTGATTGCCAAAAAGTCGCGATATTGATAAACATTTATCCATCAGTGAAGAAAAACGACATACTATTCAGACACAATTACTGGCGTGGTACGGACAAAACAAGAGAGATTTGCCGTGGCGAAAAAACAAAGACCCTTACCGAATCTGGGTTTCCGAAATCATGCTGCAACAAACCCGCGTCGATACGGTGATCCCTTATTTTGAACGGTTTATGAAGCTGTTTCCCACGGTGGAAGATCTGGCCAATGCCCCCGAAGAACAAGTGCTGAAGGCTTGGGAAGGTTTGGGCTATTATTCGCGTGTACGAAATTTGCACCAAGCCGCCAAGCAAATCGTTCATGAAGGCGATGGGAAAATCCCTTCAGATAAAAAATCCATTTTAAAATTAAAAGGAATTGGCACTTATACCGCCGGAGCGGTGTTAAGCATTGCGTTTGACCAAAAAATTCCGGCTGTGGACGGGAACGTGATGCGCGTTTTTTCCCGTTTGTTTGCCATCGAAGAGGATATTGCATCCGGCACCACCCGGAAAAAGATGGAGTCTCTGGTGGAGCGTGTCATGCCGGAAGAAGCCCCGGGGGATTTCAACCAGGCGTTGATGGATTTGGGGGCAACCATTTGCACTCCGGTATCACCCGGCTGCTTGCTCTGTCCGGTTCGTTCGGTGTGTGAAGCCTATGAAAAAGGGATGGAAGAACAACTTCCGGTCAAAAAAAAGGCAAAACCGCCGGTGCAACAAGAGATGGTGATGGTCTTTTTTCAACATCAAAACTTGTTTATCGGGGAGAAAAGGCCTGAACAAGGATTGCTTGCCGGGCTTTGGGGTTTGCCGACCTTTGAGATCCCCAAAGGAGATCATCATTTGACAATCATAGAAAAATTTTGCAAAGAAAATCGAATACCTGCTTTAAATTATATAATCAAAGGAGAATTTCAACATGTTTTCAGCCATCGCCATTGGAAGGTGACGGTGGTGGAAGTGGAGCTTAAAAATACCGGCTTTGATTTGCCAACGTCATGGTCATGGCTGGAAAAAGAGAAAAGAGAAGAAAAAACCTGGGCCAATGTTTACCACAAAGCGTTTAAAACAGAACGAAAAAAAGTCTGACGGATGGATGATAAAAGGGAGAGTGTGATTGTGGAGGAAAAAGAGAAGAAGCATGAGGAACATTCCTCTGAAACAAAATCTGAGTTGGAGATCCGTGTGGATGATGGAAAGAAGCCGGAAGGGACAGGAAGCGGAGAGCAGCAGGCATTTGGCGATCCGGGGGCATTTTCCCCGACCGGGGCTGAAGAGCATGCAAAGGCTGAACAAGCCCATGCGAAACCGGAAGCAATGAGCAATGAGCAAAACAAACCAAATGAGAAAGCGGACGGGACCCCGGCCGGCGTGCCGCAGGAAAGAGGAATCCGGGAAAGGATCAAGAGTGAAATCAAAAACACTCCCCGTCCCAAAAAGATTTTGGTGAGCACCATCATCGCATCCATGACGGTGGTGGCGATCCTGGGCTTTGGTGTTTACGGCCCGGCAGGGACGACGGAAGAAGTTGCTGCGGTTCAAACGGAGGAAGAAAAGAAAGATCCGGCCAAACTGATTTTGCAACATGAGGGCAAAAAATACGAGTTGGATTTGTGGCAATTGGGTTATGATGGAAAAAGTCCGGAAAGTGTGGATATGAAAAAATTAACCGAATGGTTGGACAGCGTCCGCAAGGAAGTGCGTGTCGAACCGAAGAATGCCCGGTTTGAGAACAACCGTTGGGGGGAGACCCTGATCAAGGGAGAATACGGAGAAGACATGGATGTGGAAAAAATGAAGGAATGGCTGAATAATTGGCATGCTTCCTTGAATCAACCGTATACGATCCCCATGGTTGAGGTGAAACCGGAGGTGACCAGCAATGATTTGCGCCAAGTGGATAAAAATTTGATCGGAAGCTACACCACCAAATTCAACCCAGGAAACGTCAACCGGACCACGAATATGCAGCTGGCCTCCAATGAGATTCATAATTTGGTCATGTTGCCCGGCGAAAAATTTTCATTCAACCAAGTGGTGGGAGAGCGCACTGAAGCAAGAGGATATAAAACCGCTCACGTGATTGTCAAAGGAGAATATACCGAAGGCATTGGCGGAGGCATTTGCCAAGTCTCTTCCACGTTATACAACAGTACGGACCGTGCCGGATTGAAAATGTTGAGAGTGGTCCATCACAGTGCAGATGTCGATTATGTGCCCAAAGGCCGGGATGCCACGGTTTCATGGGGCGGTCCGGATTTCCGCTTCCAAAACAATCTGGATGCTCCGATTCTTTTGAGGATCTTTATCAACGGCGGGGAACTGACGGCAAATGTTTATACGGTTCCCGGAGCCAAAGTGAAAAAGCGCAATGTGGCGCCGGCACCCGAATCCTTTACGGAAGTGGTCGTTGATCAGAGCGGAAAGGAAGTGCCGCAGTCTTAAACAAAAAACACCCTTCGGCCAAGATGAACGGGTCAAAGGGTGTTTTTTGTTCAGCCGGTTGGTTTTCATCCAACATGGCCGTGTCGGAAATAAGCACCAGATCGCATTGAAAACGTTTTTTGTATCTCTGTAAACAAGGGATGAGATGAGGACTGCCGATTTCTTCTTCTCCTTCAATCAGGAATTTCACATTCACGGGAAGACGTCCCTGCAAGACGAATTCAGAGGCTGACGCTGACCCGGGTGGTCAGTCCTTTTTGCTTATGGAACAACTGCGCGGCATGCATGATTTATACCGGTTATGCACCAAAGTGAATCCGCAAGGAATGCGTTTTGCAAATCACAACAAAAATAAAAAGATCTGGAAAAAAGTGATTGAAAGAAGAGGGGGCAGGATAAAATAAAGAAAAAGGAAAATTTTGCTGTTTTCTGAGTGTTCCGGCGGGGGTGGTAAGTGATGAAACATGTGTCTGTGGGGGTTCGCAAGCATTGGTTTTTATGGGTATTCCGCGGGTCGGCTCTTCTTCATTTTGTCACCGTTCTTTTTGTCATGTTCGTTCTTTTCCAACTGTCTCAGGGGTCCTGGCTCAGACGGTTCCGTTTTATGCAGGCGAATGAGGTCCTGGTGACGATCTCCTGGATTAGCATTCTGATTGCCGTTTTGTCCATTCTGGCCGTTTTCACCATCTTGTTGTTCACCCTCGACCGGCAATATCGCGTGATTTTGCAGTGGGGTTGGTTTATTCAATTGATGGGCAGCCTTTCCTTATTCATCCATGTCTTTATACAAATGTTTGTCTATCCATTGCTGATGAAAATGGCTTGGGAGACAACCAATCCGCTCTTGTTTCATCATCTGGATGATTGGGAACATTTACTTGTCCCCGCGATCAGCGTCTTTGTCCCCTCTTGTTGGGCCGTCGGCGGGTTGATCTATACCGCCGTGATGTTCCGGTCATCGGGTCTTTCCCGCTTGCTTCATTGGTGGTCGTTGCTGGTTTGGGTCATGGTTCTGACCGGGGCGGTCTTGGTGCGGTGGGTCGGTTCTGCGGCGGTTTTCTGGCAGGGGGCTGCCATCCTTTTGTTTGTCCCGTGGCTTTGGTATGCGGCTGAAGATATGAATCCGATTGGAAATGAAATGGATTGAAATAAAATTAGTTCTTGAGGTAAAATAAATAAGCCGAGAATGGGATCTGAAGCGGGGGGAAAAAATGATACGCTTACGTTCTTTTCGATTGTCAGATGTACATGATGTATCAAACATTTGGCAAATGACAGCTTCTCGCGAGCAGGAAAAAGAAACGTTGCAAGTGTTGGCGGAACAAATCAGCTTGGACCGGGATTTGGTGATCGTGGCTGAAGAAGAAGGAACAGTGGTTGGTGCGATTGTTGGTACGATTGATCAACAAACGGGCTTTTTTTATTGTCTGGCTGTCCATCCTGACCATCAAAAGAGAAAAATTGGCACCATGTTGGTCCGTGAGTTGGAACATCGTTTTTGGAAAAAAGGAGTCAAAAGGATTTGGATCACAGTCGATGAAGGAACGAAAAAACTGCTCCCATTTTATCAACATCTCGGCTATACCAATAGTTGCTCCACTCGCTTGGAAAAAGAGTTGTATTCTGTCTTTCAAAGGCGTCAAACCGTTTCATAATTTTTTATGCTTTGAGTTTCTGCCGAAAGGCAGAGATTTTTTTGTGTCCAAATCCTTTTTTGGACCCCAAGCCTATTTAAGGATATCTGTTTTAAGTTAAGATTACTACACTTTGAATGCGCTTTCAAATTAAAATTATTTGAACGGTTTATTTTTTTGCCTGTTCCGCTTTTTTGAAAAGATGAACCGGCTTTCTTGTTTTGTTTTTTGTTATGTAAATTTTAATGATTCATCAAAAAATTATTAAATGTGTTTGGATGAATGCATTTGCTTTTTGCTTTCTCTTTTCTGCAAGCTCAAAACGGTTGCCGGGGTGGGGGCCGGGCCGTGATCTCCGGTTGACATCCCGATCGCAATGATTCATAATAGTTAGCAGAATTTCATGATCAGTGAGAAAAAACCGTTCGTACAACCGATATATGTTGGAAACGCGATGACGAGGGCCAGTAAAACATGACAAGCCGTACAGAGAGTAAAGCCCGCCGGTTGAGAGGCTTTGCCGGTGTTGTCTGTTTGAACCCACCCTTGTATGCGGAAGATGATGAATCTATCCGGGTTTTCCCGTTACAGATAAAAAGCCGGGCACAATGGATGTGCCAACAAAGGTGGTACCGCGGAAGACAAACCTCTTTCGTCCTTTAGGCGAAAAGAGGTTTTTTATTTTGAAACAAAGAGGAGGGATTTTTGATGCTTGCACACAAGACCATCGGGTTTATCGGCGCCGGATCCATGGCGGAAGCGATTTTGGAAGGGCTGATCACGGAGAAGAAGGTGAAGCCGCATCAAGTGAGCATGGTGAACCGGCAAAACCGCACGCGCATCAAAGAAATATGTCAAAAATACGGGCTTGATTGGACGAAGCAAAGCGAAGAAAATGTGGCCGGGGCAGAGATTGTGATTCTTGCGGTAAAACCCAAAGATACGGTCGAAGTGTTGAAAAAATGGGGAGAGCGTTTACAGGACGGACAAATTTTAATCTCTGCGGTGGCGGGAATCACCACGGAATTCATTGATAATTATTTACAAAATCGCGTTTCGGTGATGCGGGTGATGCCAAACACCTCTTGCCGGGTGGGGCGATCGGCCACGGCGATGAGCAAGGGAAGCCGGGCGACCCGGGAAGCGGTTGAGATCACAAGAGAGATTTTTTCCACTATCGGCTTGGTGGTCATGGTGGAAGAAGCTTTGATGGATGCCGTGACGGGCCTGTCGGGAAGTGGTCCGGCTTATATCTATACCATGACGGAAGCCATGGAGTCTGCCGGGGTATCGGCCGGTTTGGATCCGGAAACAGCCCGGATCTTAACGGTTCAAACTTTGCTGGGAGCGGCACATATGCTCATGGAAAGCGGAAAAAATGCCAGGCAGTTGTGTGAAGAAGTCACATCTCCCGGAGGCACCACCATGGCCGGTTTGCAGGCATTAAGGGATTATCGCTTTGACGAAGCGGTGAAAGCGGCCGTGCTGAAGGCGGCGAAGCGGGCGGGTGAATTGGGCAAACAACATGCTTCTTATTGAAATGTTGAGAGTCCATGACAAGGCGGGTTCATGGACTCTTTTTCATGCCGGAGTCCGGTTTTCCCTGAAGTTGATTTAGTAAGGGATTTTTCTTTATTACAGAAAAAAATTAAATTCAGAGTTTTGGGTGTTTTATTTTATGTTATTTTTGGAAATAAAAAGACTAGAAACTTCATTGAGAGGAATGGAAAAGAGCCAAAAAAGACGGTGATGCCATCGGAGGAGCGGATGATAAAACTACGTGTTTTTGGGTGTATTTGCCAAAAATACGTCATTTTGTTAACAAATGTTGGGTTTATGCTTGCAATTGACAGGGGAAAAGTGGTAGAACAAGATGATGTGAGTGAAAATTCCTTGGTTTGGCAATAGGTTTCTTTTTTAAAAAAAAGATTCATTCTTTGTCTTCACCGTGTCGTCAGAAACCTTTTGCTCCGCGTCTGCTTCCTTCCGGTATCACCGGTACCTTGCGAGAATTGGGGGTAGATGATGGAGTGAATGAACATGGACTTGGTGAAACGATTGTATAAATGGGTGTTTGTGCTCATCTATGCAATCTTGTTTTCCTGGGCGGTCAACCATTACGGGATTGCACTATCCGTTGTGAACGGGACATCAATGAAGCCGACACTTCATGACGGGGACTATCTCCTTGTGAACAAATTTACATTCTTGTGGAATGAACCAAAACGGGGAGATATCGTCACGTTTCAAGATCCATCCAATCCCGGGCGTTATTTGGTGAAAAGGGTGGTGGGTGTCGGAGGGGACATCATTGAAGTGAAAAATGGATATTTATACCTGAACGGGAAAAAAGCAGTCGAAGAGTATATTGACACCAAGATCGAAGACGGGGATTTCGGACCCGTCCGGGTAAAGCCGGGGACAGTATTCGTCATGGGAGATAACCGGCACCGGTATGCCAGCAAAGACAGCCGTTATGAAAGCGTGGGATTTGTTCCCTGCGAATTGATCAATGGAAAAGTGGAACGGATCTTATGGCGGTCTTTGTCCGGTTCTTCCCTTTAAAGCCATAAAGGAAACAATTTGGAATAGGTATAAAAGTCGAAAATTGTTCACAGAATTGAAATTGCGTAATTGCTTAAATGTCGCATAATAGGTAAGTGTTTACTTTTATTGATTTTCCCCGGAATTCAATCCCGTTAAAAATAACCCGTCTTTTGGACGGTCAAAAGGACGGCCCATAAACATACAAGAATCAAAGAAAATGAACTTGGAGGTTATGGATATGGATCTATTGAACAAAACACGACGCATTTCCAAAATTTTGCAAAGAAACGCAGGTCACAACCTGGTGGATTTTGATGAGGTTGCAGAAGCGCTTTGTGACATTATCGGCGCCAACATCTATGTCGTCGGGCCTGAAGGAAAACTGTTGGGAATGGCGATCAACCATGACGTCGAGAATGAACGGATGAATCAGTATTTGAAAACCCGTGAATTCCCGCCGGAATATGCAAAATTGCTCATGGAAGTTGACAAATCCATGACAAACGTGGATGTGGACAGCCCGTACACGGCTTATCCGACTGAAATGAAAGAGATGTTCAAAAACGGGTACACCACGATTGTTCCGATCATGGGTGGCGGTGACCACTTGGGAACATTGGTATTGTCCCGTCTGAACAATAAATTTGAAGAAGACGATTTGATCTTGGCAGAGTATGGGGCAACCGTCGTGGGAATGGAAATTTTGCGTGAGCGTGCCGGCCAAGTTGAAGAGGAAGCACGGAGCCGTGCGGTTGTACAGCTGGCCATCAACTCCCTGTCCTTCAGCGAGTTGGAAGCGGCTGAACACATTTTCAACGAATTGGATGGCATGGAAGGGCTCTTGGTCGCAAGCAAAATTGCCGACCGTGTGGGAATTACACGTTCCGTCATCGTAAATGCTCTGCGCAAACTGGAAAGTGCCGGGGTTGTGGAATCCCGTTCATTGGGAATGAAAGGAACCTACATCAAAATCCTGAATCCGAAATTGTTGCCGGCTTTGGAAAAAGCCCGTCACTGATGGATAAAACACCGGTCCCTTGTTCAAGGGGCCGGTGTTTTTTGCCATGTATGTTTTGCAATGGTTGTCTGTACGGACGAAAGGGGAGATCTTCCCCTTATTGGTGATCCGATTCTTGTACCCTGTTATAATAGAAGTCAGTTCTTAACATACAGGGGTTGAAAGAAATGGGTAGCATGAAGCGATATCTTCAATTTGTCAAGCCATATTGGAAAGAAATCACTCTGACGATGATCATCGGGATCGTGAAGTTCGGGATTCCGTTGCTTCTTCCACTGCTTTTGAAATATGTGGTGGATGATTTGCTTTTGTCATCGTTGCCGGCTCAGGATAAGATACAAAAATTGATGTGGGTGATGTTGGCGGCCCTTTTTGTGTTCACGGTGATCAGAATTCCGGTGGAATATTTCCGGCAATACTTTGCCCAATGGACTGCAAGCAAAGTATTATTTGACATACGCAACAAACTTTTTGATCATATTCAAAAGTTATCCTTGCGGTATTACCAAAATCACAAAGTGGGGCAAATCATTTCCCGGGTCATTCACGATGTGGAACAAACCAAAGAATTTGTGATTACCGGCATGATGAATATCTGGCTGGATTTATCCACCCTGCTTATTGCCGTCGGTTTCATGCTTTGGCTGGATCCGTGGATGACACTGATTTCTTTGTCAGTCTTTCCGTTGTATGCCATCTCCGTCAAGTACTTCTTCCAAAATATGCGAAGAACCACCAAAGAGCGTTCACAGGCTTTGGCTGAATTGCAAGGGCATTTGCATGAGCGGGTCCAAGGCATTTCAGTCATCCGTGCGTTCCATTTGGAAAATCACGAACAGAAACAGTTTGAACAGCGAAACCGGCATTTCTTGGACAAAGCCCTCAACCAAACCCGCTGGGTGGCCAAAACGTTTGCAGCCATCAATACCATCACCGATCTGGCCCCCATTCTGGTGATTGGCGTGTCCGGTTACCTGGTGGTTCAAGGACGGCTGACCATTGGTGAAATGACGGCTTTTTACGGATACATGGGATTGATTTACAACCCGATCCGGCGCTTGGTGAACTCTTCAACCACACTGACCCAGGCTTTTGCATCGATGGACCGGGTGTTTGAGTTTGTGGATGAGCCTTATGACATCACCGATTTGCCGGATGCTAAAAACGTTGAACGGGTTAAGGGGGAAATTATCTTTGACAATGTCAGTTTCCGTTACCACGAGAATCAGGATTATGTGTTGGAAGACATTGATCTGAAAATCGCTCCGGGACAAACTGTTGCATTGGTGGGTCCAAGCGGCGGAGGAAAATCATCTTTTATTTCCCTGATTCCGCGTTTCTATGATGTCGATCAAGGACAAATCCGCATCGATGGCCGTGACGTCCGCTCTTTTACTTTAAACAGTTTGCGGAAACAAATCGGGATGGTTTTGCAAGAAAACATCTTGTTCAGCGGGACGGTCAGCGAAAATATCCGGCTGGGAAAAGTGGATGCATCCTTTGATGAAATTGTTGAGGCGGCCAAAGCGGCCAATGCCCATGACTTTATCCAAGAGCTTCCCCAAGGGTACGATACTGAAATTGGCGAACGGGGCATTAAATTGTCAGGAGGGCAAAGGCAGCGGATTGCGCTTGCCCGTGTCTTTTTGAAAGACCCGTCCATTCTGATTTTGGATGAAGCAACCTCGGCACTGGATTTGCAAACGGAGCACTTAATCCAGGAATCTTTGGAGCGTTTGGCCAAAGACCGCACCACTTTGATCGTTGCCCACCGTTTGTCGACGATTACCCATGCCGACCAGATTTTTGTCATTGACCATGGCCGGTTGATCGAACATGGCACACATGATGAATTGATGCGCCGAAACGGCAAATATGCCGAGCTTTACCGGGTGCAAAACTTCGACCACGGGACATCGGCGGAAGCGGACCGGAAGCTTACCACGTGATGGAGGGGAAACATGCAGAAAAGATTTGAGATCCATGCAGAAGAGGATATTTTCCACATACGGAGTGAAGTGAGGGAAATGGCAAAGGAAATTGGTTTTGACGAACTGGAACAATCGCGGATTGTCCAATCCATGTCGGAATTGGCCCAAAATGTGGTGCAATATGCTGACAAGGGGATTTTGACCATTTCCCCGGTAAAGGAAGAAGGGGGACGCAAAGGGTTGAAGATTCAAGTCCGTGACGAAGGGCCGGGATTAAACAACCTGGAAGAATTGGCAAAAGGAAAAGCCCGGCAAGTCGGGGAAACTTCCGGCCTTCAGCATGTATATATGCTGATGGATGAGTTAAGGCAAATTCCGGTTGAATCCGGCACTTGCCTCGAAGCGGTCAAATGGTTGAAAAACAAACCCATTATTTCATAATCCACCCATTAAAAAACCTTATTTTGGATAAGCCGGCCATTTGGTTTCCATTGCCGTTGCAGGCCGGGAAAAATGTTCACAAATATGTCATCTTCCGCTTGGAACAATCGATTAGACTAATGAGTGAAAAGGTTTTTTGCAGAAAAAAGGGCCGCGAGGGCAATAATAAAAAATGAAGGAAACTGTTTGATCGCACGGCAGCGCTTTTACCTGCTCTTGCACGAAGGGGTTCTATCATCTAAAATGATGATGGTAATTAGGCAAAAAGTATCTCTTTTTTTGCAACATGCCCGAGAAAGAGAACAAAAGAGCATGTAAAGGAATTTGTGTTTTTTTCTTTGTTTGTATTATGTTAAATTATATTGTTCCCTTTCTTCAACAGTCATTTCCAGTTGAAGATGGTTTCTTGGTAGAAAGGAGGTTTGTACGGGTGAACCATACTGTGTCCGAGCAAACCGCATCTGAGCAGATGTTAGATTCTGTGGAATCGAAAAATAAAGCCTCCTGGCGTGATTATATAGAAATTACGAAACCGGGGATTAATAAGAGTAATTTGATTGCCACGTTTGCAGGGTATTTTGTAGCGGCGGGATTGACGGATTTGAATCTGGTCACTTTGATCCTGACTTTGCTCGGAACCGCACTTACGATTGCAGGCAGTTGCACATTGAACAATTTTATCGACAGGGACATTGACCCGTTGATGGAACGTACCAAGAGCCGCCCGGTGGCTGACGGAAGAATCAAACCGGCTACCGCTTTATGGTATGGTCTGACATTAACCCTTTTGGGACTCATGTTATTGGCTGTCGGTGTGAACATTCTTGCTGCATTTGTTGCATTTATCGGGGTAATGGTATATGTTTTGATTTATAGTTTATGGTTAAAAAGAACCAGTACTTTAAACACAGTGGTTGGCGGGATTTCAGGAGCTGTTCCGCCGATGATCGGTTGGGTTGCGGCCAATCCGGCCATCGATTTGAATGCTTGGGCACTCTTTCTCATTTTGTTTATGTGGCAACCTCCTCACTTTTTTGCCCTTGCGATGCGGCGTGTGGAAGAGTACCGTCAGGCAGGAGTTCCGATGTTGCCGGTCGTCAAAGGGTTTCATGAGACCAAGAAACAAACACTGTTCTTTACGATTCTTTTGCTCCCTTCTTCTTATTTGTTGTTTTACACAGGGACTTTGGGTTGGTTTTATCTGATTGTGTCACTTGTGCTGGGTGGGATTTATGTCGTTTTATCCATCCGCGGCTTTTCTGCAAAAGATGATATCAAGTGGGCAAATCAGATGTTTTTTTATTCTTTGATTTACTTGACGGTGATTTTGCTTTCGATGGTGATCGATGTTTTGATTCGTGATTTGATGCGCATTTTATAAATACGATACAGTGCTTATCATGAGCTTGATATAAATAGATTTGATGCACTGTGAAAATGATTGGTCCGGCTTCGGTTGATCGGGGTCGGATCAACCTTACAGAAAGCGAGGTAGGAAATGTGGTGAGTCGAAAAGGCGCATGGCGAGTATTAAGTTTATTCGCAATTATGTCTCTGGCTCTCACTGGATGTTCCGGGGTTGACGGGTTCAGTGTTTTGAAACCGAAAGGGACATCAGGTGAGATGTCGCTTGATATGATTAAATTAGCCTTATTCATCATGTTGGGCGTCTTTGCTGTCGTTATATCCATCTATATTTACGTGCTGATCCGGTACAGAAAACGGAAAGGCAAAGATGTGATGCCGGAACAAGTTCATGGAAACAATGTTCTGGAAATCGTCTGGACTGCTATTCCGATCATTTTGCTTACGATATTGGCAATTCCGACGGTCAAATACACGTTTAACATGTCGGAAATAAAAGCTTCGGAAGACTCCCTCACGGTAAAGGTGACGGGGTATCAGTATTGGTGGGAGTTTCAGTACCCTGACCTGGGAATCAAAACAGCCCAAGAGCTACATATCCCGGTAGGGAAAAAAGTGAATTTGATTATTGAAGGAAAAGATGTTTTGCACTCCTTCTGGGTTCCCGCGCTCAGCGGAAAAGTGGACGTCGTTCCAGGACGCACAAACACCTTGCCGTTGGATGCGAAAGAACCGGGTGTTTATCAAGGGAAATGTGCAGAATTGTGTGGAGCGGGCCATGCTTTAATGGACTTTAAAGTGATCGCTCAAGAAGAAAGCGACTTTAACAAATGGGTGGCACAAATGCAACAACCGTCCACCGTTCAAACCGCCCAGCAAAAACAAGGGGAAGCATTGTTCAACCAAAACTGTCTGGGTTGTCATGCCGGAACAAACAAAAACATCAAAGGTCCGGATTTGACCAAGTTTGGAACACGTTCCACCATTGCAGGGATTTTGCCGCATGACGAAGAGAATCTGAAAAAATGGCTGAAAGACCCGACTGCGGTGAAACCGGGTGCGCAAATGCCGAAAATTGACTATTTAGAACCGCAAGAAATGGAAGCGCTTGTGGAGTATTTGATGAGCAGAAAATAACTTTTCACACATCGTATCGTAACGGATCACGTTAGAAGGAGGGAACACCATGGGTACGCTCTTAATATTGATCGTCTTTGCTCTTTTCATATGGGCGATCTTTACGGGAGGCTATAATAAAAATTTACTCAGTCTCGTAAAGAAGAGCAAAGTTTGGGAATGGCTTACCACGGTGGACCATAAGAAAATCGGGATCATGTATTTTATTTCCGGGATCGTTTTCTTTGTCATCGGGGGAATTGAAGCCTTGTTGCTGCGGTTGCAGCTGATCGTGCCCAATAACGATTTTATTGTTGGCGACACCTTTAACCAAGTGTTAACCATGCACGGAACCACGATGATTTTCCTTGCAGCAATGCCTTTGATTTTCGGATTGATGAACGTGGTGGTTCCGCTTCAAATCGGTGCGCGTGATGTTGCGTTTCCGTTTTTGAACTCACTCGGGTTCTGGCTTTTTACAGCGGGTGGAGTCATTTTAAACCTCAGCTGGATTTTTGGGGGTGCACCCGATGCCGGTTGGACTTCCTATGTGGGATTGGCCTTGAATGAATACAGCCCCGGACCGGGTGTGGACTACTATGTGATCGGTTTGCAGATTTCCGGGATCGGGACGTTGCTCAGCGGGATCAACTTCCTGGTGACCATTATCAACATGCGGGCTCCCGGAATGACATTCTTGAGATTGCCGCTGTTTACATGGACGACGTTTGCAACGTCCGCATTGATCATTTTTGCCATGCCGCCATTAACTGTCGGCTTGTTGCTGTTGATGTTTGACCGCTTGTTTGGTGCGAACTTTTTCGATTACACGATGGGCGGCAGCGCCGTGCTGTGGCAACACTTGTTCTGGATTTTCGGGCATCCGGAAGTATACATTGTGATTTTGCCGGCGTTTGGAATCATGTCCGAAGTTATCAGCACGTTCTCGAAAAAGCGCTTGTTCGGATATACCTCCATGGTCTTTGCAACGGTTTTGATTTCTTTCCTCGGGTTCATGGTGTGGGTTCACCATATGTTTACCGTTGGACTGGGACCGGTTGCTAACTCCATTTTCGGGATTGCGACCATGACCATTGCGATTCCGACGGGGATCAAGGTCTTCAACTGGTTGTTTACCATGTGGGGAGGGGAAATCCGCTTTAAAACCGCCATGTTGTTTGCCCTCGGGTTCATTCCCACCTTTGTGATGGGGGGTATGACCGGGGTAATGGTGGCTTCGCCGCCTGCAGACTTCCAATACCATGACACTTATTTCGTCGTGGCGCACTTCCACTATGTATTAGTCGGAGGAACCGTCTTTGCATTATTTGCCGGTGCCTATTATTGGTGGCCGAAAATGTTCGGGAAACTGTTAAACGAAAAATTGGGTAAAGTTCACTTCTGGACTTTCTTTATCGGTTTCCATCTGACCTTCTTCCCGCAACACTTCTTGGGACTGTTCGGTATGCCGCGCCGGGTGTTTACCTACCAGGCAGGGGCCGGATTGGAAACCTTGAACTTCATCAGTACCATTGGCGCACTCTTCATGGCAATTGGTACGATCGCGTTTGCACTGAATATTGTTCTGACTTTCAAAAAAGGCGAAAAAGCATCGGGAGACCCGTGGAATGGACGGACTTTGGAATGGTCGATTCCTTCGCCGGCTCCGGAATATAACTTTAAACAAACGCCTTTGGTGCGTGGTTATGATGCATGGTGGCTTGAAAAGCAGGCCGGAAACAAAGAAATGCAACCGGCTGAACCGTTGGGCCCCATTCATATGCCATCCCCGACCTATATTCCTCTTTTGATGGCATTAGGCTTGTTTGTAGCCGGTTTGGGATTCATTGCCCGTGGCGATTTCAGCGCGGCGATTATCGGGATCATTGTCGTCTTCATTGCCATGTTTATGCGCTCGTTTGAGCAGGATCATGGCTATCATATCGATCCGGAGGAAATTGACAAAGAAAAGGGGGTTAAGGCATAATGGCAGCCCAAACGGAAGCGGCCCAAAAGCCTCAACATCTGGAAACGGCCACGCTGGAAGGGAAAAACAAAGTCTTGGGCTTTTGGCTCTTTTTAGGAGCCGAAACCGTCTTGTTCGCTTGTTTGTTTGGTTCTTATTTGGCTCTTCGCAGCCAAAACATGGGCGGACCGGACAGTACCGAGTTGTTTGACTTGGAACTGGTTGCGGTCACCACGGCAATTCTTTTGACAAGCAGTTTGACCAGTGTGCTTGCGATGGTGAAAATGAACCAGCGCCATTTGAAAGGAACACTGGTATGGCTCGGAATCACGGTTCTGCTTGGTCTGGCTTTTTTGGTGCTGGAAATTTATGAGTTCATTCATTATGTGAGCTTGGGGCATACTTTCATGAGCAGTGCTTTTGGTTCCGCTTTTTATGCCCTGGTCGGTACCCATGGTGCGCACGTCACATTCGGGCTTTTCTGGATCTCGGGGTTGATGATTCAGGCAGCCAAACGTGGGATCACAAAGGAAACGGCGCCAAAATTGTTCCTTTCCAGTTTGTATTGGCACTTTATTGACGTGGTTTGGGTGTTTATCTTTACCCTGGTTTATCTTTTGGGAAAGGTGGGCTAAACGGTGGCACAACAAGTCAGTCAGTCTTCAAACGAGCAGTCTGCCCATAAATCAGAGCGCGTGACGAAGCATCTCATTTCGTTTGCCGTGATGATCGTGTTGACAGCGGCTGCTTTTTACCTGGTCGCCACCGATGTGGCACCGGAACACCTGGTCTTGCCGGTTCTTTTGATCTTGGGTGCGGTGCAGGTGTTTTTGCAGTTGTTTACGTTTATGCATCTGGATCAAAAAGGAACGGCTTTCTACAGGATATTTATTGTGGCAGGCATTTTCTTCGCAGTCATCAGTGCTGTGGGAATCTTTTTGATGTAAAGGTCATTGCAAAAGCCTCTTGTTGGATAGCAAGAGGCTTTTGTTTTTGTATATAATGGCTCTGGATATATAAAAGAATTATAGATTAAAAATCATTTATTTTATGTTAAATTGATCACGTTTCGAAAAAACAGGAGGAAACATGAATAATCTGTTGAGAGATCAACTCCTAACCAACCCAAAGACCTTTTTGCGCTCCATTCCTTTTATGAAAGTGTCTGAGGGAATTGCCATCGGGGCGGTCACCGGACTGGGTTATTTTTCGGCTTATTTGTCCGATGTCAGTTACAAGGCTTATTTTGGATTGCCTGCCCTTTATGCGAGTGTGGGGTTAAATGCCATCATTCTCTCCATTTTTGCGTTTGTGATCATGTCGCTTGTGCTTTTGGCCTATTTGCAATACCCGATCGTGGCCCGGTATGGAAAATGGGTTTTACCCGTTTTTTTGCCCGGGGCGGTGGCATTTATGCTCGGGTTGCGGTTGGATTTTGAGTTCCATTATTCGGTGGAAGTGCTTTTGTTTTTCTTTTTGTTGTATGTTGCTTTTACATATGCGTTGATCCGGATGGTTTCCAAGCGAAAATGGTTCATTGCCGGGCTGATTTTCATGGTTTTGGTGATTTCCATTTCCAGGGCTTGTGGCTATTTGATTGCTTTAAACCAAAAGGAATATCTGGTGTTCATGGAGGAACCAAGGCCTTATGCAGTGGTGGATGTCAACGGGGAAGCCATGATTATGATGCCTGTTGATTTAAAGAAAAAAACACTCCTGCCGGAATACCGGTTTGTGGATCAAAAAGCGGAAATGGAGAATTCGATTCCTTTGAAAAAAATGAATATTGGTCCTCTTCATGTGCAGGGAACCCGGCCGTGAAAGGACAAAAATTAAAAAACACCGATAGCTTGGACTATGCGGTGTTTTTCATCGTTTATGCATATTCATAAAAAATCACTGAACGTTTTGTATTTCCTGGATACTTGTGTGTCCACATATTCTTTCCACATTTGCTTTGCACATTCTTTTGAACAAATGGGGGATTCAAAGCTGATTTCAACATAGTATGCTTCTTTCCCACAGATTGAACAAGGAGCCGTTTTGTTAGCGGGCAAAAGAATGTCTTCACCATGCAAATCATCTTTATAATTCAACAGAATCATCCTCTCCTTATTCGGTTTTGTGGTGTCCCACTTCCGCTAAGGAGGAATTGATTGAAGCAATCAATTTCTCTTAAGCTTATTTTCTCATATTTCCCATGAGATCTAAAGCCTTTTTTTGTAGAGTCACAAGAGATTTCAGATGATTACAAAGCAATAACCGGCCACGATGGAAAAGAACGCAAAATTTTGACGGGTTTACTGTAAAAAATGAGAAATTCAAGATCCGGGCCAAGCCGGTTTAAGGCGCGTGTTTGACGGTCGGTTCCCCGGCTTTGCCGTTTGCCGCTTTATGTGATTGATTTTGGAGTTTTTTTTGTTGGAATAACAAGCTTTCTTCTTTGACACGCAAAAGCAAAACGAGGAACGAAGATGATTCTTCAAGATGAGGCGCATGCGCCGAATTTTCAAACCAAATCATGTCTTTTACGGGGGCATCAAGCTGCTCGTAAAATTGTTCCTGCAGCTCAAAAGGAGAGTAAAAATCATAACGGCCCACACAGAAATAAGCCGGAACCTTCAGTTCTTGAATTTCTTCAAAAAGATTGACTTGCAGCAGTTGGGGCATGAGCCGTTTGAAAGAAGTCCGATAGCCCCGGATCCATTTAATCCAGTCCAAAAGTGTATACTCCGAAGAAAAGAACCCTTTGGCCAAATATTGAAAAAGGTTTCCCTTCCGAATCAATCCCCCGAAACGAGTCAGCCACTTGTGTTGTACAAGCACATGGCGCAAATCTTTATATGGTGGATAGCCGATGCGTTTCAAAGCACGCATCGCCAAGAATTTCCGGTTGTGTCGAGCATGAATCAATACAAACTGATACGAGAGCAGTGCGCTTTTTTGCACATCGGTCATTTGGCCGATGCCGATGTAGGCGTGGAGCAAAGACGGATATTTTTTGGCAAAGCGTGCTCCGATGATGCTGCCCCAGGAGTGTGCAGCCAAATAGATTTTTTTCTGTTTAAAGCGTTCCAAGAGGATTTGAACCAATTCATGAGTATCTGAGACGAACTGGTCAAGATTGATGGTTTTTGGATCCATTTTTGCGGAAAAAGATTTTCCGGCTCCCCGTTGATCCCAATGAACCACGATAAAGTGCTTTTCCAGTTCTTCTTGATAATGCCTCATAAACCCGATTGGCGCAAATCCAGGACCCCCGTGCAAAAACAAGAGAATTGGATGGCTGGTGTCTTGGCCCCGTATCATAATGGATTGCTTTGCGATTCCCAGTTGAATCGTTTCAATGGTTGCCGTTCCATTCTCCAGCGTTTTGTTGGGGGTTTGACTCTTAAACATTTGTTTCCCTGCCTTTTCATCATAATCAATGGATAAATATGTCGGGATAAAATAATTCTGCATTTCTCCGGGGTTTCCTTCAAAAAAACGGGATTTTAATCTAAATTACAGAACGGAATGATCGGATCACACGAAAAAACAGCCGGATTTTGCAAACGATAAAGGGGCAGAAACGGAATAATTTTAATCAAGTTCCTTCTTTTTTCATGTTTTTGCGGGATGTTTACGGAGTCGTTAAAAAGGGGTAAATTGTGTTTGAGTAACTGGCAACAAAATGAATTCTTGCGGACAGATGGCAATCTTTGTGATTGGAAAAAATTAATTTCAAAGAGTATAAATGGAATGAGGCGGCTGTTGATTTGGGATGACGCGACAAGGGTTTTGGAAAGGGGGAAAGATGGTTGCGAAGATGGACGGTATGCGGATGGATTCTTTTGGTTTCTTTTTTGTTGTCAAGCGGTGAAACCTGGGCCAATGAGATGGGCTGTCATTCATTTGAGAACTGGAGCGAGTCGCAGAAATATTTTGAAGAAAAAGGCGGATCCAAACATCTGAATATCGATGGCTTGGACAGTGACCAAGATGGATTGGCTTGTGAAGAGTTGATCGGCTTTGATCCCGGCCACATCAATCCGAACAATGACCGGCGACCGGATGCCAACAAGGGCAATGATTCCGCGGAAAAAGGCGTTTGGGTGGAGATTTTGTCGGTGCTGAAAAAATGGTGGCGTCAGTGGTTGGATTAAAAAAGCCCCGGACAAGTTTCCGGAGCTTTTTTGTTTACGGTTGCCGGTTGGAAGGTTGGTTCACCATGTGGTGGGCCGTCAAGACCAAACGGCTCCAGATCGCTTCTCTGATTTTCCCGCCGATCTCCACTTCATCCAATGCCTGGCTCATGCATTCCAGCCAGGCTTCGGCTCTTTCCGGGGTGATGGGAAAAGGCATGTGGCGTGCCCGAAGCATGGGGTGTCCGTATTTTTCGCTGTAGAGCGGGGGGCCCCCGAAAAATTGCGTAAGAAATAAGTATTGTTTTTCCATCACAGGGAGGATGTCTTCCGGAAAGATCGGCTTCAAAAGCGGATGTTTGATGACACGCGGGTAAAATGCTTCGACCAATTGCCGGACTTTCTTTGCTCCCCCGATTTTTTCATAGATCGTGACAGGTTCGTTTCGTTCCATCGAATCACCTTTTCCACAATGTTACGGTTTCATTTTTTTGAAAGCCCGTTCGACGGCACGTAAAGTGAATTGGATGTCTTCTTCCGAATGCTGGGTTGTCAAAAACCAAGCTTCGTATTTGGATGGAGCAAGGTAAACCCCTTCTTCCAGCATCAGCCGGAAAAACTGTCCGAATTGTTTACTGTCCGCTGCTTTGGCTCCTTCGTAGTCGGTCACTTCCTGATCGGTGAAGTAGACGGTCAATGCTCCCCCCACTTGATTGATTGTGATGTTCAAGCCATATTTGTCGGCCAAACGGGAAATCTCGTTGTTTAATGTTTTGCCCATTTTTTCTAGTCGTTCGTAGGTGTTGGGTTGCTTTAAGGTTTCAATGCATGCCAGGCCCGCGGAGATCGACAACGGATTTCCTGCCATCGTTCCCGCTTGGTACATCGGCCCCATCGGGGAGACTTTTTCCATGATTTCTCTTTTTCCGCCATAAGCCCCGATGGGAAGTCCGCCGCCGATGATTTTGCCCAAGGCGGTCAGATCCGGCTCCACATGATAGTAATCCTGGATTCCGCCGTAATGAAAGCGGAAAGCGGTGATCACCTCATCATAAATGACCAAGGCGCCTGCTTGATGGGCCAATTGGTTGATGGTTTCTAGGAAATTCGGTTGGGGCGGGACGATCCCGAAGTTTCCGACCAGCGGCTCGACCAAGATGCCGGCGATTTCGTCTCCCCATTTTTCCATGGTCTCTTCCAAGATTTCGATGTTGTTGTAAGGGATGGTAATCACTTCATTGGCGATGCTGACGGGCACACCGGCGCTGTCGGGAGTGCCGAGGGTGGAAGGGCCTGAGCCGGCGGCCACCAGAACCAAGTCAGAGTGACCATGGTAACAGCCCGCAAATTTCAGGATTTTGGTGCGGTTGGTATAAGCGCGGGCCAAACGGATGGTTGTCATGACCGCTTCCGTTCCACTGTTGACGAAGCGGATTTGTTCCATGGACGGGATGGCTTCCCGCAACATTTTTGCAAAACGCACTTCTTTTTCCGTCGGCGTTCCGTATAACACCCCGTTGGCGGCCTGTTCAACAATCGCCGCCGTCACCACCGGATGGGCATGCCCCAAAATAATCGGGCCGAAAGCCGCGAGATAATCGATATACCGGTTTCCATCTTCATCCCAGAAATAAGCGCCTTGTGCTTTTTTCATAAAGATCGGCGTGCCGTTTCCCACTGCACGAAAAGACCGTGACGGGCTGTTGACACCGCCGACAATGACATCCAATGCTTCCTGATAAAGTTTTTCCGATTGCTGTATATTCAAGAATATCCCCCATTTCGTCTCCTTTGTGACATTTGATGACGATTTGAAAAAACGACGTCATGTGCAGGAACCATGCATCATATTTTTTTTACTGACGAAACAAGTCCCTTTTTTAATTGTAACGTGATGCACAGAAAATGCCTAGGGAGGATTGTCTCTGTGAATCATCCTGTGATATGCTGAAATTGGGTATATATGTCGATTTTTCGGAGTTTATATATATTTTGGGAACGGAAGATGGAGGCGAAGTATCTTGTCATTCAGATTTCAAGTCGGTGAGCGTTATAGAGATTTATATCAAATCGAATATGTCGTCCGGTTTTTTGACGGTGAACTGGCGGTTGCCCGAAAAGGTTCGCAACGCTACTACTTGCAGTCATCCCGTTTGGAAAAACAAGCGCCGATCTCCCGTGCGATTGCGCACTACCGCTCCTTTGAACATCCGTTGGTGATTCCTTATGAAGATGTGTATGCCGAAGACCGTTCGATCGTATTTGTCCGCCCTTATGTTCCCATCCTGCCTTTGCGGGAGGTTTTTGCCAATCATGAGGTGGAAGAGGCGAAACTGGTCGAATGGGGAAAGCAACTGCTTGGGTTGGAAAAGGATTTGAGGGCGCAACCGATGCGGATGTATTTGCTTTTGGATCCCGGAAATATCGGGGTGACGGAACATAATGAGGAGCTGAAGGTGTTATTTTGCGGTACGGAAACCATTACGGCACAAAAAAACATACTCGATTGGGGAACCTTTTTTTATTCCCTTTTATCCGGCGAACCCGTGGATAAGCCGATTCAAAGATTGCCGAACGATTTCAAGGCATCGAAAAAGATGGTGCGGTTAATTCAACGGAGCTTGCAAAACGACTCGCCTGATTCGGTCTTGTCCCATATCAAGCAGTATGAGAAAGTGGGACTGTTGGACCGTTTGTTTGGCAGCGGAGGGGAGAAAAAGAAGGACCCCAAACCCCGAAAATCTCCAGTGAAACATCAGCCATCCACAACCGATACCCCGGTTTCTTCCGCTTCTGAACCCCAAGAACCGGCAGAAACAAAAAAGGCGGAGGCCGCGAAGGTCACATCCGATATACCTGAAACAATACAGAAGAAACAGGAAGAAGATTATATCGCAAGTTTGAAAGAAGAATTTGAAAAGAGACAAAAAGAAGCCTTGGAAAAACAGCGCAAAGAATTGGAAAAGCGCCAGCAAGAGTTGCTGGAGCGTCAGCGGCTGGAATTTGAAAAACGGGAACAAGAGTTGTTGCAAAAGCAGAAAGAAGAGTTTAAACAACAAATTGAAGAGCCGGAACAGCGGGAGAATTGGGAACGGGAGATTGCGGAAAGAGAACGCATGCTTGAAGAACAAAAACGAAAAGAAGAAGAAGAAAAAGCCCGTCAGGAAGAAGAGCGCTTGAAACAGGAGCGGCTCGAGCAAGAACGCATCGC
This sequence comes from Thermoactinomyces sp. FSL K6-2592, assembly GCF_038006465.1. NCBI lineage: Bacteria > Bacillati > Bacillota > Bacilli > Caryophanales > Thermoactinomycetaceae > Thermoactinomyces > Thermoactinomyces sp. FSL K6-2592. The sequence continues at coordinate 16,102 of NZ_JBBOVH010000003.1, read as the reverse complement.
ATTGGAACAAGAAGAGCGGCTGCAAAAAGAATTGGCCAAAGTGGAAGAAGAACGGATCAAGTGGGAACAGAAGCAAAAAGATTTGGAGAAAAAAGAAGAAGAATTACGGGAGAAGTTGCAAAAAGAATTTGAAGAGATGGCGAAGTCTTTGCTGCAAAAACAAGAGGAAGAATTTAAAAGACGCCAAGAGGAGTTGCTGCAGCAACAACGGGATCTTTTGGAAAGCCAGACCAAAAAACGCCTGGAACGGCATCGCGAAGAGTTGGAGCAAACATCCAGGCATTACTTGATCACCCCGGACACCAAACCGCGTGCCAGCTTGTTGGATTTGGAAAAAGAAAACAAAGCGAAAAAAGAAAACGAACAACCGAAAGAAAACACCCAACCGCAGCAGGACGACCGCGAGCGCTTGCGTAAGGAAAAACTGGCTAAAGAAAACAAGGATCACGACGAATTGGTGAAACAGTTCGAGGAGTATATGAACCAAATGTACCCCAAATAAGGTGGACAAGAGAGAGCGGGTTTCCTGTTCTCTCCTTCTTAAACGGTTTTTATCTTTAAGCTGGAAAGGATTGAAAACATGGTTCTTTACAGATCATTGGCCCGTTTGGGCATCGGCGGAACCACCGTGGATGCGCAGATCGAGGAAGAACAATTCCGGCCGGGGGATGTCATCAAGGGGGAAATCAAGATTCGGGGGGGACAAGCCGAACAGCAAATCGATGACATTTACATGTACCTGATGGTGACGGTGTCCAAAAACGGAAGAAAAGCTTCCCATCTCATGCAACAATATCCTTTGTCCCATTCCATGATCATTCAAAAAGACGAGATCAAAAAGGTTCCGTTTCAAATTAAACTCCCCATGGAAACGCCCATGTCGACGGGAAGCTTTCCTGTGTACCTGAAGACGGGATTGGACATTAAAATGAGCCTGGATCCCACCGATCTGGATAAAATTGAAGTCGTGCCCGCGAATTTGGTGCAAAAAATCTTGAAAAAAATTGAGGATGCTGATTTTATTTTATATCGGATACATAACGAATATGATCCGCAACAGAAGCCTTATCCTTTTTTCCAGATGTTTCAGTTCCGCCCGACAGGCCGTTATCACGGATATGTCGATGAATTGAACGTATTCTTCAAAGTGACGGATATGTCAATCCGGATGGATATCGAGCTGATCCGTTCCGACCGTGTTTTAAACAGTCAATTTTCCTGGGAATACCATGATCCCAAAGGAACCCTCATGATCAATAACGAGCGGGTGATTCGGGATCCGCTTGAAAAAATTGATGAAATGCTGAACCGCAAAATGCATTAACAGAAAAAGGACGGATGCTTATTTGGGATTGGAGTGAGAAAGCATGTTTAACAAAGTGTTAGCCGGCTTGGGTGTCGGAGCCGCCAAGGTGGACACCCGGCTTGAAAAATCAACGTACCGCCAAGGAGAAATGATTAAAGGGGAAATATTTATTCAAGGCGGGCAAACGGAACAACGAATTGATGAAATCTATTTGTACCTGATTGTCCGGTATCATCATGAAGGAAAAGATCAAAAGCATGTCATCAGCCAGTTTCGGATCACGGACACATTTGAAATCGGAGAAAGGGAGAGCAAAGTGATTCCGTTTGAAATTGAAATGCCGTTGGATGCCCCGATTTCAACCGGAGGGTGCCCCATCTATTTAAAAACCGGACTGGATATCAAAATGGCGATCGACCCGAAAGATACCGACGGCATCGAAGTTCTTCCCCATCCGTTGGTGGACAAAGTGCTGCATGCGGCGGAAAATGTCGGATTTCGGTTGACCAGTGTCGACTATGCGTTTGACAAATTTTATTCCCGCCATCCTTTTGTGCAGGAATATCGCATGACGCCAATGGGCAAGTATGAAGAGTATTTTGATGACATCAGCATGGTTTTTTATCCCGATCATGATTCGTTGGATGTCATCATGACTTTGGACCGCAAAGCCATTGATTTGATGAGTTCGATGGAAGAAGCGCTGAATCTGGATGAGCGGCTGATGAGATTTACGGTGACAAGAGAAGAGCTGGAAGATAAAGAGAACCCGTTTGAGGAAAGATTCACCGAAATCGTGGAGCAGTATATTTAACGGGCAAATCCCCGGATTCCTGTGGATAAGGCGTTCCACCATGAAGTGGAATGCCTTTTTCAGTTGGTTTCTTCTTTTTTCTGATTGATGAAATCCACATAATGGCTGAATATCGCTTCCACGATCATGAAAAAGGAAGCAAAGGTATCCAGATGAATTCCGTTATGGATGGAAATGGTCGAGCTTCTGGCATACAAATGATACGGAGTCATTTTGGCCAGCCGGTTATTGACCAGATTCGTGACGGAAACAAAAGGAACGCCTTTGGCCACCAAGGTTTGTACGGCGGGAAAGATGGACGGGGTGTCTCCCGATAAAGAAAAAATAAAGACCAGGTCGTTTTTTGTCATATCCTTGACGACGATTTCAAATTCAGAGTGAGAGGGAATCACATTCATATACTTTTGAAGAGGCAGAAACATCCGGTGCAGTTCCAATGCACAATTCCGCTGGGCATTTCCCGTGCCAAAAACAAATAATTTCTGCGCCTCATCGATTAATCTGCAAATGTCCGAAAAGTCCTTGGTCTGTATATATTTCATGGTCTCGCGAAAGTCTTCTTCCAGAATTTCAATACTGCTTTTATTTTTCACTGTTTTATCCTGGTTCTGCCATTTCAAAAAAATGCGAAATTCACTGTAACCGGTAAAGCCCAGCTTTTGTGCCAGACGCAAGATGGAAGAGCGGGACACATTGCACCGGTCGGCCAGATGATTAATCCCCAATTGATAGCACGTGTCTTTGTGATTCATAATGTATCTCAAAATGTGTAAATCGGTTTCATTGAGCTTGTTGTAATGTTCATTGATAAGTTCTTCTAATGTCAAATGATTCTCCTCCCTGCACCAAGAGAATTCCTTTATAAAAATTAAAACAAAAAGTGCAAAGAGGTACAAGCTCTTTGCACTTTCCGTCCGTATGGTGTACGGATCCCTGTTTATAAATCTTCACGCACGACGACATCCTCTTTGTGCAGTTTTGGCCAATAATCTTTGTTTGCCTCAATCAAGTCATCCAGGATGGCTTTGGCCACTTTGGCGCTGGGAACGGTTTTGGATAAGGTGAGGGCTTGCCACAATTTTTGATAAGAGCGGGTGATCCAGGCTTCGACCACGAGTTTTTCAACGGAAACTTGCTGTTCCATCAATCCTTTTTGGAATTGCGGGATTTCTCCGATGGCGATGCGTTCGGGCCCGTTGCTTCCCACGATACAGGGAATTTCCACCATGGCGGTCGGATCGAAATTGGAGATGGCCCCTTGGTTTTCAACAATCAACAACATCCGCTCTTGTGTGTTGAATGCGATGGCGCGTGCCAGATCCACGATATAGGAAGCGTGTTCGTCAACATGCAGTTTGGAACCTTGGGTTGATTGGTTTTCGATGATTTTTTGGCACTCACCGAACACAAATTTTTCCCGGCCCTCCATGACTTCATTGGCCCGCGTGTATTCCGGGTTGGAATGTTCAAACACATAATCCGGGTAAAAATAATATTTCAAATACGTATTCGGCAGGGTGTCCGGATCCAGTGCGTAGACATCGCGGGCTTTTAAAAAGGTGTCGCTCCAGCTTGCGTCGGCATCATCTTTGGGGACGGTGTAACCGTGTTTTCGGACATGTTCTTTCAGTTTGGGTATCAAATCGTTCCCGTTTTGATCACGGATATCCGTCCACCAGCCGAAATGATTCAATCCGTAATAACGGACCTTCATTTCCTTGCGGCTTTTAAGTCCCAGAATTTGAGCCATGCGGTTTTCAATGCCGATGGGCATGTCGCAGATGTTGAGCACTTTGGAATCCGGTCTCAGGCGCCGGGTGGCCTCGGCGACAATGGCCGCCGGATTGGAGTAGTTTAACATCCATGCATCGGGAGAGTATTTTTCCATGTAGTCGATCAATTCTAAGACTCCCCCGATGGAGCGCATGCCGTAGGCAATTCCTCCGGGGCCGCATGTTTCTTGACCAAATACGCCATGTTTCAACGGGATTTTTTCGTCCAGTTCCCGCATCGCATATTTTCCAACCCGAATGTGTGCCATGACGAAGTCGACGTCGGTGAATGCTGCTTCCGGATCGGTGGTGGCCAAAAACTCGATTCCCGGCGCTTTTTCTTTCAGGATGATTTTGCAGGCTTCGGCAATCGTCGACTGGCGGGCTGCATCATTATCGTAAAGTTTTAATTTCTGAATCGGAAATTGATTCAAATTTTCAAGAAGCATCAAGACAATTCCCGGTGTAAAGGTGCTGCCTCCTCCGGCAATGACAATGGAGAATTTTTTCATTTTGCTGATTCCTCCTTATTTTCGTGACCGCTTACAACTCAGTTATAACAACCTGGTGACGAGAGAACAACAGATCGGGCGGATGCTGTTCATAATCACACATCTTGTTATTTTTCACGTGAGTATGGAAATTTTCCCGCCACCATTTTATGCATTTTCCCGGTTTGGATGATTCAACAGGTTCTCAAACTGTTCCCGGATCTGCGGGGAAGACAAACCGACGATGACCTGGATGGCTTTTCCGTTTTTAACGACCCCGTGGGCCCCGGCGGAGAGGAATTGTTTGTCCGGTGCCGTTTTGGTTTCATCATGCACAGTGACGCGCAATCTTGTGGCGCAGTTGGTCACTTCCGCAATATTGTCCGGCCCGCCCAATGCTTCCAAAAACCGGGTGGCTTTTTCCGCATAATCATTTTTCTTTTGCTTGGCCGCTTGTTTTTCTTGGAAATCTTTTTTGGTGTACAGTTTGGTTTCCTGTTCTTCGTCATCTTCACGGCCCGGCGTTTTCACATCCAGTTTCAAAATCAAATAGCGGAACAGGAAGAAATAGATTGCCGTAAAGATCAAGCCGACTACGATTTGAGCCAAATAAGTGGCGCTGTGGTATTTAAACAGCGGAATCCAGTTTTGGATGGCCACTTCAAGCAATCCGCCCCCCATATTTCCGGAAACCCCGAGGGAGTATATGATGGTGGACATGGTTGCCGCCAGGAGGGCATGAATCAGGAAGAGAACCGGCGCAACGAACAAAAAGGTGAATTCAATTGGTTCCGTGATTCCGGCGATCACAGAAGTGAGTGTTGCCGCGATCAACATCCCGGAGATGATTTTTTTCTTAGAGGATTTGGCCGTGACATACATGGCCAGTGCAATGCCTGTAATTCCGAATATTTTTGAAAGTCCGTGCAAAGCAAAACCGCCTTCCGGGAACATTTCCTTTAATGATTGCGAATTGGTGGAAAATTCGCTCAAATGTTCCACCCAATATTTTACGATTCCGCCGTCCACCACGGCCGGACCGAAGACGAAAGGACCGTAAATAAAGTGGTGCAATCCGGTCGGGATCAAAATCCGCTCAAGAAATGTATATAACCAGACGCCCAAGGCCCCTGACGAAGCAAGGAACCCTTGCATGGAAGCGATGCCTTTTTGAATGACCGGCCAACCCCAGGATGTGAGGAGTGCCAAAGGCAGCATGATAAAAAAACTGAGGATGACGACATAGGAGGTCCCTTGAAAAATCCCCAAAAAATCAGGCAACTTTTTATCGAAATAACGGTTATGAAGATAAACGACGATAGCAGAAATAAGGATGGCTCCAATGATATTGGTGTCTAACGTTTTAATGCCGGCGATTTCCGTCAGTCCGCTCACTCCGCCCGCTTCTTGTTCAAAATCAACGCCAAATTGGGGTCCCCAAATCGTCAAAATGGCATTGATAAAATAGTTAAAGGTCAGATAAGAGATCAAAGAAGCCAAAACGGCTCTGGCTTGGGCCTTTTTGGCCAGGCCGATCGGGAGGCCCACCGCGAACAGCAAAGGCATTTGTTTGAACACCGCCCAGCCGCCTGCTTCGATCACGGTCCAAAATTTGTACCAAAAGCTATCGGGATGTGCAAGGGCATTCATAATATCCTGATTTTTCAGCAGGGTGGTCAGCCCGACCATGATCCCGGCAAAGGGGAATAACAGAACGGGTACAAACATGGCTGCCCCGAAGCGCTGGAACTTTTGCAGCATGGAAATCACTCCTTTTTTTAATTTACATAGCATGTTTTTCTGAGATTTTTGTTATCTTTTAATTGAGATGCGAACAAATTGTTAACGCTTACAAATAAAATATCTTATAATTCACGTTCCAACAATTGTTTTTGCTCATTTTGAAACAGAATCACTTTTTTTGTACATTTTCACACTGCATAAAAACTTTCCCATAAAAAAACTCCATGGCTGGCTTGCGCCTGTACCATAGAATTTTTTTACGAAACCATGCCGGAGGAGATGTGAAAACCGGACCAAACCAAAAACAAACCGAGGAAAAGGCTGGAGAGGAGATAAGCCCAAAATTTCCCCTTTCGCTTTTGTTGCCGGAGCCTCTCCGCTTCATATGAAAAAGTGGAAAAGGTGGTGTAACCGCCGAGAAAACCCGCTACAAACGGACGGTTTGCCATCATCCAGGCGACCGGCAACCGGTCATGAACCCATCCCAAATAAAGCCCCATGATGAAACAACCAGTCATATTGACAAGAAATGTTCCGAGCGGAAATTTCCCATCCCGGGCGGGAAACGCCTCCGTGACCAGCCAACGGCATATGGCTCCGATTCCCCCGCCCAAAGCAATCCACATCATTTCCAACCGGCTTTCCCCCTTTGGGCCAGCCAAACCCCCAGGCGGCAAAAAGCAGGCCGCCCGTGGCGGTGACGACGATATAAAAAAGGGATAAAAGCGGAGGCAAGAGATGGGTTTCCACGCACAGTGTTGAAAAAGTGGTGTATGCTCCCAAAAGTCCGGTGCCCAATCCTTTTTGCCAAACAGGAGAAAAAGCGGTTTTCGTTTGTTCATTCAACCAGGCCAACCCGAGACAGCCTGTCCAATTGGCGATCAAGGTTCCGAACGGAAAAACGGGGTCATTAAAAGCCTGCGCCACCCCAAAGCGGAGCAAGGTTCCGACGGCACCGCCGATCCCGACAGCAATGATCATTCTCATACCGGCAGCTCCTTCGCTTTTTTTGGTTTAAGATTAGATCAAATTGCAACTGCCGGCAACATTATGAAGAAGATTCCGCCGGTTCCTGTTTTTCTTCTTCGTCTTCCACCACGATTTGGGAAGCGTGGTTGTCTACCATTTTTTCAATGATTTCTCCCACACCGGCATCTTCTCCGTTGGCGGTCAGTCCGATATTTAAAGTCCCGCTTAACGTTTGGACATGCAATTCGTGGATTTTATATTCCATTTTTTCGATGTGCACGGGTTTCAGTTGCTCTAGGTCCTCTTTCAGTTGATGGTTTTCTTGTTGCAGGCGCCGGATTTCTTGTTCCAAATCTTTTAGCCGTTGATCTATCCAATCAAGCGGATGCTGGTACATGCGAACCATTCCCCCGGATTCTTTTTATCCTTGTTCCATTATATGATGAGGGTCTCTTAATTCATGCCCTCCTTGTGACAAGACGGGCCCGCATCGAATAAAATATGGGCATCATACCAATGTACCGGCAAAAGGAGAGATGATGGGTGAAAAATACTTTCCGCAAAATGCCCTGGCATGAGCTGGCCCGTCAATTTTTGGGGGAGGACTTTTTTGAAGACATGCAAACGGCGGCCCGTCAAGATGAACCTGCAGCCGATGTTTATCACGGGGAAAATGAAGTGATTGTGGTGGTCAATTTGCCCGGACTGGAAAACGTTCATGCTTTGGATTTGAAATTGGAAGGAAACAATTTGATCATTCAAGGGGATTATCCGTCTCCGTATGAGGGGTATCAAACCATCTTCTCAGAAAGAAAAAAAGGCATGTTTCAAAAGGTGATTCCTTTACAGGCATCGGTATCCAAAAGATACACGCATGCCAGATACCGCCGGGGGGTTTTGGAAATCCGTTTTCCGAAGAAGCCAAGGCAGACCCGATCCCTGCAAATATGACACCATGAGGAGGGGAAAGCGTGGGGACCATCAATAACATTCTGAACATCAAAATCAACAATATAAGTAACTCAGGTTCAGTCAATTTTGGAAACACGATCAATGTGGGGAATGACAGCTTGACCAAATCGTTGGGAGGATCTTCACCGATTGGCGATTTTCCAAAGAATTTGGATTTTGAGCGGAATGTATATTTTGATCCCGATCAATTTGATCAAAACGATTGAGGTGGTTTTCTTGTTGAAAGTGTGTATTCAATCCATTCGGATTTATACGGTGGGAGATGCTGGATCGTTTAACGTGGGAACAACTTTAAATATCATTTCAAAAAAGGGAGGAGGGGAAGAAGCTCCGCAACAGGTAGAAACGCCCACACCGGAGCCGACACCTCCGACCACCATGTCTGCCTGAACTGTGGTTTGTATTTTTCTCGTTTGCGGACCGTCAGGAGAAAAAGAATTCTTTCGGGATGCTTGAACCATCGGGCAAATCCCGGTCGGACAAGCAAGAGGGAACGGATTTTTGAACGAATTCTTTTTCCTCAAGCGGAAGGAGGTTGGGATTCTCTCGCAGGGCCCATTAGCAAAAGCTGTTTTCTTCGCTTGGTCATCCGTGGTCACCATCGTGATGGTTGTGAAGTGATCAGGAATTATTTTTATTATAAATCCAATCGTGTTTATTACGATTAATTCATTTCCGTAACCTTACGGTAAGGGCTGAACGTTTCTTCTCCTTCTGAGAAGTGTTAAAATATGTTTACCGTTTTCGGAAGCATTCAGGAGGTGGATTCCTATGGTCAAAGAAGGAGATCATGCCATTGACTTTACGCTTGAAGCCACAAACGGGGAAACCGTGACTTTATCTGATTTCAAAGGCAAAAATGTGGTTCTGTTTTTTTACCCCAAGGATCAGACACCGGGCTGTACCAGGGAAGCTTGCGACTTTCGGGATGCCTATCAGGAATTTTCGGATCTCAACACCGTGATTTTGGGAATCAGCAAAGATTCCATTGCTTCCCATCAAAAGTTCGTTGAAAAGCAGAATTTGCCTTTCCTTTTGTTGAGTGACCCGGAGGGAGAGGTTTGTGAAAAATACGGAGTGATCAAAGATAAAAACATGTTTGGAAGAAAGTACAAGGGAATTGAACGATCCACATTTGTGATTGATAAAGAGGGGAAGATTGCCAAAGCTTACCGGAAAGTGAAGGTTGCAGATCATGTGCAGGAAGTTCTGCAGTTTGTCAAAGAAAACTTACAGTAGGACGGTAAGAAGGGTTTCCCGGTGAAACCCTTCTGATCAATTGTTTTGGTGGTTTCATTGATTTTTGCCGTTGGACGGACGGAGGTGGAACATGGATTTCCATACATATGATTGGCCGGACTATTATGACTGGACTTCAACGGGGCTGGATCATGACATCACTTACTACACCGAACTGGCCAAACAACAGGGCGGTCCCGTTTTGGAATTGGGCTGCGGAACCGGCCGGTGCACCCTTGCGATTGCGCGGGAAGGAATCCCCGTCGTCGGGTTGGATTTGAGCGAACCGATGTTAAAAAGGGCCGAAAAAAAGGCTAAAGAGATGAATTTGGACGGGGAAACCGAGTGGGTACACGGCAATATGGCGGACTTCCGTCTGGACCGGAAGTTCCCCCTGATCATCATTCCTTACCGGTCTTTTTTGCATCTGTTGACGGTGCGGGATCAGGTCAATGCGTTGAAATGCATTCGTCATCATTTGACGGATGATGGGATTTTGGCCTTTAATGTTTTTGTCCCGTTCATCAAGCATTTATATGAAATGGATAATCAGTATGCCTACAGAGGAACGTTTCCTGTGCCGGGGACGGAAGAAACGGTTGAGCTTTATGACTTTACTGAATTTGATCATTTTTCCCAGCTGGCTCATGTCATTCGTTATTTTGAGCACTACAGCCCGTCCGGCCGGCTCATGGAGCGGATCCGGACCACCTTTCGCTTAAGGTACATTTATCCGTCGGAACTGAATCATTTGCTCACTTTCTGCGGATTTAAAGTGGTCCGGCGGTATGGGAACTTTCGTTATCAGCCTTTTGACAACCGGAGCCAGGAATTGATCATCGAAGCAGTCAAACGCAAATAGACAAGAAAGAGGGAGTGTTTTGAAACCGAAACCGAAACGAGTCCAAACAGGGAAGATCCTGGAGCTTTTGGAGCAGATGTACCCGGACGCTCATTGTGAACTCAATTTCAAAAATCCGTTCGAACTTTTGATTGCCACGATTCTGTCTGCGCAATCCACGGACAAACAAGTGAATAAAATCACCAAACCCCTGTTTGCCAAGTTTCCGACCCCGTATGATTTCATCACATTGACTGAGGAAGAGTTGGCTGAACACATTCGCGGGATCGGGCTGTTCCGGAATAAAAGCAAAAATATCCTGCAAACTTGCAGGATTCTGGTTGAAGAATATGAAGGGGAAGTTCCGCAACAGAGAGAGAAGCTGGAAGCATTGCCGGGGGTCGGCCGCAAAACGGCCAATGTGGTGCTTTCCAATGCTTTTGGTGTCCCGGCCTTGGCAGTGGACACGCATGTGCACCGGGTGGCCAATCGTTTGGCATTGGCAGACAGCAAGACCCCGCTTGAAACCGAACGCCAATTAACGCGAAAAATTCCCCGCAACCAGTGGAGTGATACCCATCACCGCCTGATCTGGCACGGCCGTCGTTGTTGCACGGCCCGGAATCCCAAATGTGATATTTGTGATTTACTTCCTTATTGCTGGTATGGAAAAAACCGGGGAGATGTTCCGGAAAAGAAATGACCCCCCGGTATAAAAAAACAGGCATGAATTGCCGCCGGCCGGGCATCATGCCTTTGGTGAAAGGTTCAAGTGTTTGCTTGTTCCTTTTTTTCTTGTTTTTGGCTGATCCGCTCGTGGACAAATCCGAGGTAAAGTGCACCCAAAGCGACGATGAAATTAAAGATTTCGGTGGTAAGAGTAATGTTTACAAGGCCGAAGAGTTGGTCGCTGAATAAACCGTAAACGGCCAGCAAACCATAAAGGATACCAAAGACTCTCATGGCAAGCCGGTCCCAATTTTCTTTCAGACTCGCCCCCAAATAGATCAGACCGCTCAACAAGTGAATGAGATTGTGCGTGAGCGTCAATTGGAGGGACTCATTGGATGACAGGAAGAAACCGGCGATCCCAATCAGTGTGAGAACTCCTCCGTAAATTTGCGACCATAATTTCAACATGGAATTCACTCACTTTCTTTTTTTGTTTTTTGGTGGAAATATATGATCTTTTTTTCCGGAACATGCTCATTTGAGGGAAGAATGTGAACCGGCGGGGGGGATTCAAGAGAAAGTGCGGGCGCTGAAACCGCATTGACAAGAAGGCAAAACAAGAAGTAGACTAATTATATATATTATTAAATTAGAATCGTTCCTTTTTGCTGCGAACATATTAGAGAGGTGGAAATAGATGAGTAACAGCCGACTAGAGAAGGCTGTTGAAACCCTGAAAGAGAATGGTGTGCGTATGACGCCGCAACGCCATGCGATTCTCAATTACCTTTATTCAACCATGGGACATCCAACAGCTGATGAGATTTACAAGTCATTGGAAGGCACTTTTCCCAATATGAGTGTTGCCACGGTTTATAATAATTTGCGGTTGTTTAAAGATGCCGGCTTGGTTCGTGAATTGACGTACGGAGATTCTTCCAGCCGTTTTGATGCCAATATGATGGATCATTATCATGTGATTTGCCGGAAATGCGGCAAAATCACGGATTTTGACCACATGCCTCTTCTTGAGATTGAAAGAAAAGCGGCGGAAATCACCAACTATCAGGTTCACACCCACCGCTTGGAAATATACGGAATTTGTCCGGATTGCCAAATGAAATCGAAACAGTAAACACCCTGCCCCGTTTGGAAGCAGGGTTTTTTTAGGGGCTGAAACCAGCCATCGGCTCTTAGTGGACGGCGGTCGGCAAAACGGCTTTTTGGGGATCCAGTTCCACCTTGCGGCGAAGATTGTGCAACGTGCCATCGGCATCCATTTCCGCGTGATCCCCGGTGCTGATCCATCCGTTGGTATAAACGTTGGTGTCTGATAAGGGGATCTTGTAATAACCCGAAATGACTTGCGGGATTTTAATCATCAATTCCCCGTCGGCTTGAATGCGGAGTTCGATCCCCGGGAGGGGTTTCCCCGCCGTTTTCGGTTGCGGGCAGGACAGGTTGGTTGCGGAAATGACTGAAGCGCATTCGGTTAGGTAATACGATTCTACCACCGGCAGATTGATGCACCAGAAAAAGCGATGAACTTTTTCATTCAAAGGAGCCCCTCCGGATAGAATAAACCGGACCCGTCCGCCCAATTGCTTTTGAAGAGGCGCAAACAAGAGGGTTTGTGATATGGAATGATGCAGTTGCAAAGATGAAGGGACGGACCAGTTGTATCCTTTTCTTTTCAATCCGTATATTTTCTCTGCTTGTCGCAGGGCGTGTTGAAATAAATATTTTTTTGCCGGAGACGATTGGATCTGTTTATTCAAATACTCATAGATGGTGTGCACCAAAACCGGCGACAAAGAGAACAGCGTCGGTTTGATCCGTTTGCTGGCTTTCACCCAGTTGGCATCCCTGGCGATGTAAGTGATCTCCGCTCCTGTTGCCAGCGGGGCCAGGTACCCGGCAATCCGCTCGAAAGGATGGGACAGGGATAACACCGACAGCAGATGGTCGTGTTTTGTATATGGGATCACGTACAGAAAACTCTGGAGATTATTCAGAATATTCCCGTGTGAAAGCAGAACCCCTTTTTCGGTTTTCGTTTTGTCATTCGGGTAATAAATAATCGCGACATCCGAAGGCTGGATGGAGGGATAGGCCCATTCCTGCTCTTCGTTTGCAATCGATTGGCCGATTTGGATAATGGTTTCAAATTGCAAAGCTCCAAGAGATCCATCGGCTTTTCCGTTTAGCAAAATGGAATGTTGCAGCAGGTTGGATGCACCTTTTACCTTTTCCAGCAATTCATACCGATCCGTAATGATCCCTGTCGCATCGGCGTGTCTCAAAATTTTTCGGATCTGATCGGGATGCCGGTTGGGATGAATCGGCACGCTTGTGGCTCCCAAGCTTAAAACGGCAAATTCACAGATCACCCAGCGGGGGTGATTTTCTGCGATGATAGCAATCTTTGCGCCAGAGCGGATTCCGATTTTTTCCAAACCGAACGCAAAATCCCGGATCATGTTCCAAAGGCGTTGATAACTCAATTTATGTAACTCATCATTTTCTTCCCAAGAGAGTGCCGTTCGTTCCGGAAACCGTTTGACGGTTCGCGACAACATTTCCAGAAGATTATGTGATTTCACGTGTTTTGCCTCCTTTTCTTTCAATACATACATAGTCCGGATCGGATGCATATCATCGGAGGACTTTACGCATAGTTGTTCGAGAAAACTCGGTGGAATCCTTTTTTTGTAAGAAAAAAGAAAAAACCAACAAATCGTTGGTTTGGATTAGAAAGAATCTTCTTTTTCCAAAACATACTTCAGGCGTCTTTTTTGTTGTTCCGGGGTGGGGACCGGACAAGTTTGCTTTTTCCGGTTCCAGCGATGGCGGTTTCTTGCCGCAACCCGGTAGACCGCATCGCGCAAGGGGCGTGGAATGAGGAAAAACAGCCTGGTGAAGACTGAAAAACGGGGTAATCTCTGTAATATGCGAAGAACCGCCGTGGACCGGATGAAATAACGCCCTTGTTCAATGAGAATGACCGAGTCAAGCGCAGAAAAAGGGACTCCAAGGTGTCGGGAAAGCCATTCGCTTTCTTCGGATTGCAAGGAGGCAAACCGAAAATAACCTTGGGAATCCCGTTGAATGATCCACCGCACCCATCCGTCGCAGAAGGAGCAGTCCCCGTCAAACAAAATGATCCCGTAATGCTTCAGGGAAGACGGAAGAAGGTTTTTATGGTTCACTTTTCCATGCTCCCGTCGGGTGACCCGGAAAGTGCTTCCGCCGGAGCATCTTTCGGATCCAGGGACAAGATGGCTTTACAGTGCATGCATTCGTCTTTTTTGCCCAAAATTTTGGTCGGTTTGTTGCAGGAAGGGCAAACGACCTGCACCGAGTGTGTGGAAAGAATGCCGACCCAAAAGTAGATCCCCACACTGGCCAAAACGAAAATCATACCGAGGACAAAAAACAAGACCATCAAGCTTTCAAAGAAGAAACCCAGGTACATGACCCCGACTCCGACAAAGATCAAAAGCATGGCAAAAGTGCGTATTTTATTCAGTTTCCCGGACAGCAGCATGATGCTCCTCCTTCAAGTTGAAATCAGCTAGATTTTATCATGAACCGATTTTTTGTACAATGTAACAGCGGTTGATGGGACCGGCGGAATAATGATTGCATGAAATGTGAGGGGGACGGAAATGTCAGACAGAAAAAAAGTGACCGTGGCCATGTTGATTGCCACGTTTTTGTCAGCGATTGAAGTGACGGTGGTCAGCACGGCGATCCCGCGTATTGCCAGCGATTTGGGGGGGATTCAATATATCAGTTGGGTATTTGCCGCCTATTTGCTGGCATCGACGGTGACCATTCCGATCTTCGGGAAGCTTGCGGATCTGTTCGGGCGTAAGCGGGTTTTTATGTTCGGGGGAATTGTGTTTTTGATTGGTTCCATGCTGTCGGGAACCGCCGGTTCCATGACTTGGCTGATCTGGTTCCGGGCGGTGCAAGGAGTCGGGGCCGGTGCGCTGAATCCGACCACGTTTACCATTATCGGGGATCTTTACCCGTATGAGCAGCGGGCCAAAGTGCAGGGGTTATTCAGTTCGGTTTGGGGATTGGCCGGGTTGGTCGGCCCTTTGATCGGAGGTTTTTTGGTTGATTATGTTTCCTGGCGGTGGATTTTTTATATCAATTTGCCCTTCGGGTTGCTTGCCATGTTGATGGTGATGTTGTTCTTAAAGGAGGAAGGGGAAATAAAGGAAAAGCCGGAAGTGGATTACTTGGGCGCTTTGACTTTTTTCATTGCAGTCACTTCTTTGTTGTTTGTGCTTTCGGTCGGGGGAACGGAAGTCTCTTGGACCACTCCTTATTTGCAGGGACTTGCGGCTGCAGGGGGGATCGGTTTTATCCTGTTTTTTTGGATTGAGACCAAGGCTCGCGAACCGATGCTTCCGCTCCGCTTGTTCCAGATCCCGTCCATCTTGGTGGCGAATGTCATTTCCTTTTTGGCCAGTTCGATTTTGATTGCTTTAAATGTATATACACCTTTATGGGTGCAAGGGGTGATCGGTTACGGTGCCGCCGGGTCGGGAATGGTTTTGTTGCCCATGTCGCTTGCCTGGATGTCGGGGGCGTTTGTTGGCGGACGGTTGATGTTGAAAACGGGCCCCCGCCTGACAGCGTTTTTCGGCATGCTATTTATATTGGCGGGATGTCTGGCTTTGGGCAACATTGATATTCACACCCCGGGTTGGATCTTGCCGGTTGTCATGTTGGCGAACGGATTCGGCTTCGGTTTTGTGATGACGGTTTGCACGGTGATTGTCCAATCCTCTGTAAAATGGAACCTGCGCGCAACGGCCACCGCGTCCAACACCTTTTTGCGCTCACTTGGACAAACGGTGGGGGTTACGGTGTTTGGAGCGCTGTTTAACCTGTCATTGCAAAATAATGCATGGAATCAAAAAATGCAGATCCCGGTTTCCGAAATCAACCGCCTGCTGGATGCACACGGATTGTCCGCGGTTCCGAAAGGGCTTTTGTCGGGTTTGCGCGAAACATTGGCACTGGGCATGCATCATATTTTTTTAATTTTAATCGGAATTGCGGTGGTCAACCTGGGCTTGACGTTGGCTTTGCCGGCAGGAAAGCCGGATGTTCAGGCAAGGACAGTGAGTGATCGGGCATAGAAGGAGACGACTGTCTCCTTCTTCTGTTCATTGGGAATAAAATTTTTTAAAAAAGTGTTGACTTGTGTCGGGGAAGATGATAATATCATATTTGTCGCCGCGAGAGAGCGGCACAAACAAAGTG
>NZ_JBBOVH010000002.1:0-192556 GCF_038006465.1 Thermoactinomyces sp. FSL K6-2592 | reverse complement strand
AAGAATGAAAACGATCCAGCCTCTTTGGATATTCACCTTTTCCACTCCCTTCCTATCATCAATCAATCCCTAAGGTCATTATATAAATTCCTCTGTCCCATTACTTAGCAAATAAATTTAGGGATGAACCGATTTCTTTCTGCCCATCCCTGTTTGATTAATCTTTAAGAACTGTTTTGTATTGATCCAAATTGTAATGATCAATATCAATTTTTTGAATATCATCAATTGAAATGTTATAGCGATATAAGGTATATTTACTCTCTTCGGCTTTTTCTGATACGGTTTTTAATTCGTCATCGGAAACAAAAATCTCCATCACTACCTCATGAAAATGCATACCCCTTAGTTCTTTCAAAAAGCGCTTAATCCCTTGTTCATATTGCCCATTTTGTTCATAGATTCTTAATGAAATCGACAATGTAAACTGCTGATCTCCACCATTTTTCAGATGTTCAAAAACGGAAGGAATTTCTCCACGAACGCTGTCACCTTTCGTTCCACTTGTGTAAGCAATATCTTCCACAGTATTTATATCCATATACTTTTCCGCCAAAGAAGTGATTTCTGGTTTTAATTCCTCTGACCATAATTTCCCTACATATGTATCTCTGATTTCATCTGGCAGTTCTATAATTACCGTTACCCTGGTGTTTTGGTCATCTTTGATGTTCCCTCTGATTGTATAAGCCTGACCTGTTGCCGGGTTTTTGACTACCTCAGACACCACATACTCTTTTTGGTACTTATCTTTGATATATTGAATCGCTTTTTCTTTGATTTCTTTCTCTTCGGCTTGATCCAACTCTCCCATACCTCCCGTGCATCCAGCCACCAAACATGCAAACAACATGATAGTCAAGACCCAGATTCTTTTGAAATTCATCTTTTTTCCACTCCTTTCTTATCTTCAGTCAATCGCTAAAATCATTATATAAATTCCTCTGTCCCATTGACCTTAGCCATAAATTTAGGGATGGGCCGATTTCTTTCTGCCCATCCCTATTTCTCTATTCTTTGATGACTGTCTTATATTGATTCAGATCAAGATTGACAATATCTACTTTTTGAATATCATTGATCACAATATTGTAGCGATATAAGGTGTAGCTACTTTCTTTTACGTCTTCCTGTGCAGATTTCAACTGATCATCTACAACGAAAACCGTTATTATAATCTCATTTATGCCAAGCCCTTTAATTTCATCTAAATATTCTTTTAATCCTTTCTCAAACTGGCCGGCATGTTCATATACTCGTAATGTAACTTGTAGCGCAAAATCCGGATCCCCTCCGTTTTTTAATACTTCAAAAACAGATGGGATATTGCCTGTATATTTATCTATTTTTCCACTACTATACACAATGTCTTCAATACGCCTTACTTCCATGTGTTTGTTTGCGAGTGCTTCAATTTTTGGTTTCAACTCATTTGTCCATAATACAGAAACGTATGTATCCCCTACTTGTCCGTTACGTTCCCATATTATGCTAGTTTCCGTATCTTTTCCATCCTTCACGATCCCATCCACATAAACTGTGCCTGTCACCCTGCCTCTATTTATTCCTTTTACTTCAAATTCTTTTTGGTACTTTTCTTTTATATACTGTGCAGCTTTTTCCTTTAATTCTTCATCTTCCAATTGATACATCTCTCTCTCTCCTTCATTTGAACCTGTAGAACCAACCTGACAACCTGTCAATAACAATGAACACATAAAGAAGACTATTAAAAAGCTTTTTATAGTTCTCACTCCATTTTCACACTCCTTTTCCTCGATACAAGATTTCCATCCTGATCATAGAGATTTGGAATCGGTGATTTGCTACTATCAGTAAAATTACCTATTTTATGACCAAACTTCGCCGTTAATCGTTGATCTAATCCGTCTTTATCATCGGCTTCTTCAATGCTTCCACAGTTCCGTCATTATAGGAAACATGGTCAACGCTTCTCACACTCATATGTTTGTTCAACATATCTTTGATTCTCGGGGTCAATTCTTTCGTCCATAATTCCATGAGATAGGTGTCATCCATTTCCTCTTCTTTTTTCCAAAAAACCGTCGCTTCCGTATCTTTTCCGTCTTTCACAAATCCCCGTACACGGATGAGTCCGGCAGCTTGTCCCTTGTTCACTTCACTCACTTCAAAATCTTTGTTATATGTATCCTTGATATATTGTATTGATTTTCTTTGATCTCTTTTTCTTCTGCCAGATCCAAATTACCTATGCCTCCGGTGCCTGTGCATCCGGTCGCCAAGAACACAAACAACAGGATGAAAAGAATCCAGATTCTTTGGATATTCACCTTTTTTCTACTCCTTTCTTCTCATCAAACAATTGTTATGATTAAAGATCATTATATAAATTCCTCTGTCCCATTGACTTTGCCATAAATTTAGGGATGGGCCGATTTCTTTCTGCCCATCCCCGTTTCTCTATTCTTTAATGACTGTCTTATATTGATTCAGATCATGATGATCAATGTCTATGTTTTGGATATCTTCAAAATGAATATTATAGCGGTATAAGGTATATTGACTTTCTTCAGCTTCCTTTGGTGCTGATTTTAATTCATCATCTGCAACAAAAATTGTTACTCCAACTTGGTTAAAGTTTAACCTTTTTAATTCTTTTAGAAAGTTTTTGATTCCTTGTTCATATTGACCATTTTGCTCATAAACCCTTAAGGTCACATTTAGCTTATATTCCGGATCAACTCCATTTTTCAAGACTTCAAACACCGATGGAATCTCTCCGGTATACTTATCTTTTTTCGGGCCATTTGAATAAGCAATGTGCTCAATCTTTCTCTCATCAAAATGTTTTTGAACCAATGACGTGATCTTTGGTTTGAGTTCTTCGGTCCATAATGTTTCCACATAAGTATCCCTGATTTCATTCTGTTCCATAATAACGGATACTTGAGTGTTCTTTTGATCTTTGACATTCCCTCTGACTGTATAAGTTTGTCCTGTGAAACGGTCCTTACTTACATCGGATACTTTAAAATCTTTATTGTATGTATCCTTGATATACTGAATGGCTTTTTCTTTGATTTTTTTCTCTTCTGACCAATCCATGTCCCCCATGCCTCCTGTGCCTGTGCATCCGGCCAACAGGAATACAAACAACAGGATGAAAACAATCCAGCTTCTTTGGATATTCACCTTTTTTCTACTCCCTTCCTATCATCAATCCCTAAGGTCATTATATAAGTTCCGCTGTCCCGTTGACTTAGCTATAAATTTAGGGATGGGCGATTTTTCCTGCCCATCCCCGTTTCTCTATTCTTTGATTACTGTCTTATATTGATCCAAGTCAAGACTGTCAATATCCACTTTTTGAATGTCATCGATCACAATATTGTAGCGATACAGAGTATAGCTGCTTTCCTTAACGTCTTCAGGGGCCGATTTCAATTCATCATCTACGACAAATACTTCCATCAGGAATTTATTAAAATTCATCAATTGGATTTCCTTTAAAAAATTCCGCAATTCTTTCTCATATTTTCCTTCATTCTCATAAATTCGCATTGTGGCTTCCAATGTAAAATCCGGATCTCCTCCGTTTTCCAACACTTGAAATACAGAAGGAACTTCTCCGGTATAGTCACTTTTCTTTGTTCCATCACTATAAACCACCTCTTCAACCTTTCTTACATCCATATGTTTATGAATCACCGATGTAATTTTTGGCTTTAGTTCTTCTGTCCATAATCTGGTAACATAAGTATCATCCATTTCATCCGGTTTTTCCCAAAAAACCGTTGCTTCAGTATCTTTACCATCTTTTACTACTCCTCGTACACGAACAAGTCCAGTTACTTGACCTATACTTACTTTTGTTACCTCAAATTCTTTATTGTATTTGCCCCTTATATATTCAATAGCTTTTTCTCTGATTTCTTTTTGCTCTTGTTGTTCCATCTGTCCCACTCCTTCTGTACAGCCTACTAACAGTAAAGTGAATGTCATTAAAATAACCAGCCAACTTCTTATGTACCTCACTTAATTCGCACTCCTTTTCCTCGATACAAGATTTCCATCCTGATCATAGATTTTTGGAATCGGTGATTTGCTACTATCAGTAAAATTACCTATTTTATGACCAAACTTCGACGTTAATTGTTGATCTAATCCGTCTTTATCATCGGCTTCTTCAATGCTTCCATCGGGTTGAATATTGTATGTTTTCCCAGGACGATAACCAAATGAGCCAATCAGATCATCATTATATCTGTAGTTACGAATCATTTCATCATAAGCACCGGACCTCTCTTTTTCCGCAATTTCCCGTATCTTCGGATCTGTGATATTTCGTTTATAGCTATTATAAACACCAAATTTTATTTCTCTGTCATAAATAGATTGCACTAAATATTTAGGGAAAAAGGCGAATGCACGAAGAAACTCCTTCACTGTACTGATATTAAGATTTTTTTCCAAATTCATTCCCGGAGCATTAAAGGAAACAGCCGGAATATCATATCTCGCAGCACAATCTACAGCCAGATACCCTCCTAAAGAATGTCCGGTTAATACCATTTTATAACCTTTATATTCTTCACTATTAATAATATCCGCTACTATCTTTCTTGCCTCTACAGCTTGGGGATTATTTCGGTCATCTCCATGAGCTATATATTTATAATCAGCAATAAAAACATCATTAATAAAGTCATTCGTTGGTTCGGTTCCTCGAAATGCAATAACCATTTCTTGTGTGAATTTATTTGTAAAAATATAGCCTTGTAATCCATTATCTTTATCTATTTTTTTACTAACCTTCCAATTTTCACCTAAAATATTTCGTAAATCATCATAGTTTATTTCGTCATCATAAGCCAACTCAGATAACTCAGCCAACTGTTTATCCGAAACGTCAATATCACTCAGCTTTCCATGAGGATATTGGCTGTTTCCCGCTGCCATTCCGGCATTCCCCAGACTGGCTGTCAGGTTTTGTCCTTCCAATCCCTTTCTCGCAAAAAGATTTTTCAAATTTGTATAGGCCGATTGGATTCCTCTGGCGAGGGGCTGTCCGAATTTGCTCAACAATCCGGTAAGGGCTGTGATTCCAAGCACAATTCCCCCGGTGATTTTGCCTGCTGTGGAGGTCATCCAATCCCAGGCTTTTTGGGCCGCTTTCTTGGTGGCGGATGCGGCGGTGTCCCAAGTCTTTTTCGCGCCGTTTTTCAGGTTGTTCCAAGTGTTGGAGACCCCGTTTTTTAATTTGTTCCAAGAATCGGAGACAAAGTCTCCCACTTGGCTGAAGAAGCCTTTCTCCTGCTTGGACGGGGCAACGTTCAGCTCCTCCGTCGGCTTGGGAGCCGGAGCCGGTTTTCCTTGGTTGAAATCCTCATGGATCTGCGGAACATCGAAACTCCCGCCGCCGGTTGCATAGGCAGTTGGTGTGGCCAGTACACATGCAACCAAAATGAAGCATAAGAAGAGTTTCCCATGATGTATCGTTTTCATTTTGGCAACCTTTCACCTCTTTACCTGTGAGTCCGTTTCATTAAAGACTTTGAAATCGATGGATTTTCTTCCTTTTTCTTTTGCCAATATTAATAATTATAATAAAAAATTCCATATTTGAGTTTAAAAATGAAGGAATAACTTGATAAATTATCCTTTGTCGACTTGCGATAAGGCAAAAAGATGGGCAGAATTTGTTCTGTCCATCTTTTTTAATGTTGGATCACGGTTTTATATTGATCCAAATCAAGGTTTATCCATTTAACCTTGTTCTTTCGGTTTCCTTTTGTGATGATCCGAAGAATATAAAAAACCCCCGCCTTTTCAGCAGGGTTGAAAAGACGGGGAGAATTCTCATTCATTGGAGGAAAAGAGTTTGGACAAGGCTTCTTTGAGAGCCGGATTGGACAGTTCCTCCTGTTGTTTGAGATAGCGATTGATTTCTTTTCGCGAGACTTTGCTTTTTTGCTCTTTTTCCATCCGTTCTTTGAAAGAGGCGTATTTTTCCCGAAAACCGCAAGAACAGACAAAGATGCGCCCCTCTCCTTCCCCGCGCAGTTCCATCCGCTTTCTGCATTCGGGGCAGTGGACATTGGTGATGCGGGCCAGGTTTTTCCGGTAACCGCAGGACCGGTCCTGGCAAACCAGCATTCTTCCTTTTTTGTTCTTGACTTCAAGCAGCCGCTTGCCGCAGTCCGGACAGCGGGTGGCCGTCAGGTTGTCATGGCGGAAGGTGCGTTCGCTGGCTTTGATCTCATGGACCACCCGTTTGGCATAATCCCTCATCTCACGCAAGAAGCTATCTTTTTTCAATTTCCCGTTGGCGATCGACTGCAGTTTTTGTTCCCATTTCGCGGTGAGTTCCGGCGATTTCAACTCCTCCGGGACCAAATCGAGCAGTTGTCTGCCGGTGGAGGTGAGGTAAATGTATTTTCCTTTCTTTTCAATATAATAGCTGTCAAACAATTTCTCGATGATATCCGCCCGGGTGGCCACGGTTCCGAGCCCGCCCGTTTCCCCGATCGTTTTGATCAAATCTTTCCGGTCGGTTTCCATGTATTTCACCGGATTTTCCATGGCGGCGATCAAGGTGCCTTCGGTAAAGCGTTCCGGCGGCTCCGTTTCGCCTTGCGTCAACTTCAAAGACCGGACGTTCAGCTCCTCGCCGGGCTGAACCCGGGATAATGCCGGGTTGATGTCGGCTTCCGGTTCGCTGCCGGCCACTTGTTTCCAGCCGGGGGACAACACGGTTTTCCCGCCGGCGATGAATGGTTCCCCTCCGATGGTTCCCTCCAACTTGATCTCCTCATATTCAAAGGGTGGGAACAACACGGCAAAAAACCTTCGCACCACCAGATCAAAAATCTTTCGTTCCCGGGGGCTGAGGTCTTCCAACCGGACCGGCTCTTCGGTCGGAATGATGGCATGGTGATCAGAAACTTTCCGGTCATCCACGAAATGGGCGCCGGCTTTCACCCCTTGTTTTGCTTGCCGGGCAAACTCCGCATACGGACCCACCCGGCAGGCTTCGATCCGCTCTTTTAACGTATCCACGATGTCAGAAGACAAATAACGGGAATCCGTGCGCGGATAGGTGACCACTTTGTGTGTTTCATACAATTGCTGAAGCGTCGACAAGGTTTCTTTGGCGGAAAATCCGTACCGCTGGTTGGCTTCCCGTTGTAATTCGGTCAAGTCGTAAAGGGCAGGCGCCCATTTCTTTTTCTTTTTCCGGCTGGCATGGGTGATGGAAAGTTTCTTTCCTTTGCCTGCGGACACGATGTTTTCGCAAATTTCTTTGCGAAAGCTCCGGCCTTTTTTCCAAGTGAATTTCAATCCTTTGTCCGTGACCGCTTCCACCCCGTAAAACGGCTTCGGCCGGAAATTTTTGATCTCCTCTTCGCGGCGGGCAATCATGGCCAATGTGGGAGTCTGGACCCGTCCGCATGAAAGCGAGGCATTATACTTGCTGGTCAACGCCCTGGTCGCATTAATGCCAACCACCCAATCCGCTTCCGCCCGGGCCACCGCGGAACGGTATAAGTTTTCGTACAGTTTTCCGTCCTTCAGTTTTTTAAAACCTTCTTTGATCGCCTTGTCGGTGACGGAGGAAATCCACAAACGCTTGACCGGCTTTTTGACCCGGGCTTTTTCAATAATCCACCGGGCCACCAGTTCCCCTTCCCGGCCGGCATCGGTGGCAATGACAATGTTTTTCACATCCGGTCGGGACATCAGCTTCTTGATCTGGTGAAATTGTTTGCTCGTTTTCCGGATCACCACTTGTTTCAAGGGTTGGGGCAAAATCGGCAGATCTTCCATCCGCCAGACTTTGTACTTTTTGTCATAGGCTTCCGGTTCCGCCAATGTGACAAGATGGCCGAATGCCCATGTCACGATATATTTGTCTCCTTCCATAAAGCCATTTCCTTTTTTGCGGCAACCGAGGACACGGGCAAGATCCCGGCCGACGGAAGGTTTTTCTGCAAGTACCACTGATTTTTTCATCTTGATTCTTAACATCCTTTCAATCCACGCAAAAAAGATTACCAATCTCACTCTACCACTGTTTTCGGCAGAGTACCAGTTTGCATCCCCCCCTTGTGGAAAACAGGCAAAAAAAATAAGCCTGATCCATCCCATACAGGCTTATGGTTCATCCCGCCGGTGGACATCGTGGGCTGCCCGGATTCCGGATTCAATCGCTCCCTGGATCCATGTTCTCGTATAGGAAGCATGTTCCCCTGCAAAGTACACCCTTCCTTCCGGCGCAATAACGGCCGGAAACAACTCGCTTTCCTGTTCCGGTTTAAACATCGAGAATCCACCGTTGGTATGCGGATATTTTTGCCAACTGAAGGAAGCGCCCGTCACGACATGGTTTTCGATCGAGGGGCCGAAAACTTTCATCAGCTCATCCATGCATTCTTTGATTTGTTGATCCAGGGACAATCCATCCCAAATCAATGCATGATCCTCCCATGTGTAACTGGCCAGCACCACGCCGGTGTCACTGCCAAACCCATGACTGGGAAAATAGGTGAAGCGGGTCGGCTGGTCGGTGATCATTTTCCCGCCAAACAGTCCCGCGTCTTCCCAAAACCGTTTGTTAAACTGGATTCCGATTTTGGTGGAAGCCACGTAATGCAATTGCCGGATCGCCTTCCATTTGGCATGCGAAAAAGAATCGTACGGCTCGACGTCCACATATTGAAAAGCGGAAAAAGGAATCGTGATGATGGCAGCATCTCCGGTCACTTGAACCGTCCTCGAATTTTGATCCAGGGCATAAATGGTGACTTCCCGTTCATTTTGCACAATCCGGGTCATCTTGTGCCGGAACAAAATGTTGGGCCGAAGTTGCGGCAAAAAGGCTTTCGGCAATTGATCCATCCCTCCGGCCACCTCATAAAAAGAAACATCCGGGCTTTCAAGAAGGATCAGTTCACGCAACGCCTCTAGAAAAGACAATTCGGGAAGCCCTTCCAAATCCGCGAGCACCAGGATTTGTTCAATCGCTGCCGGCGACAGGGTCCATCCCACCGGATTGTACCGGAAAAATGAATCGACAGAATATTTGTCAAATTCTTTGATCACCGTAATCCACCGCTGTTCCGGATCTTCTTCGATGAACTGAGTGATCGGGGAAACGGCCAGTTTGAGCAAATTGCTGATCGTTTTCCCTTTTTCAAAGGCATTTACCGGAAACCTCAAGACATCCGGATTTCGTTCATACTCTTTCTGCCGCACCAACACATTATTGACAAAAATCAGATCGTTGGGAGTGGAATTCACAAACGGCCGAAGCATCAGCCCGAATTTCCGGATATACGCCAATGTCAAATGATGGGTATTGGGAATGCGCATGGCTCCGGCCTCCATATACTCCCCGTTTTCAAACGGTGACCGGATGGTATAAACCCTTCCTCCCACACGATCTGAGGATTCCAAAAGGATCACTTCATTCCCGGCTTCTTTCAACAAAGAAGCAGCCACCAATCCGGCCATTCCCGCTCCAACCACAATGATCCGTTTCGGTTGGGATGTCCGGCCGAGTCCTTTTTGGATGATGGAGATCATTTCTTCATTGGATAACGAGGGGATAAAAGGATTCATGATTTACCTCCAAGGACATGGAATACTATATCCTATGCGTTTCCAGTCCTTTTAAGCATCCAAGTCCCCAGTTTTTCCCCATCCGGTCGGATTTACGCGAAAATATCGTAGGACTTAAATTTCCACACCGATTTTTTCTCTTCTTTGAAAACCTCCAAATCCCAACAGGGAATTTCAATCATTTTCCCGTCTTCAGTCTGAATCCGGACCCGGGTGTGTTTCACTTTTTTGGCCTCACAACAAACCTCGGTTCTTTCTTCATTGCCATCGCGTTTGACCGCGACATACAAGTACATTTTTTGCATGTCCTGCAAAAATTTCTCCACTTCGCTTTCGGTTCCTTCGATGTTTAACTTCAACACGGTTCACTGTCCCCTTCCTTGGATTTTCCATGAAATGGTTGAAGATTTATCCGAAAATAGTATATAATTTACGAAAAATATTTGCAAATTTAGCAAAAATAATTAAATTCTCTCATTTATTCATGATATTTCTGAATGCGAATTAAATATTTAAACAAACCCTCCGGATATTTGGATTACCAAACCAAATAAACGGAATGTTCCCCCAAATATATCAACAAAACCGGACGGAAAATTTTTTGAGGTGAATGGAATGAACAAAGAACAAATTGATCGCTTGGCACTCGGGAAGTTTGTCCGCCAGCAGCGGAAAAAACGAAAACTCCGCCAGACGGATCTGACGGATGAAAAGTTGACCCAACCCGTTTTAAGCTCGATTGAAAACGGCAAAGGGCAAGTCAGTGAGGAAAAATTGGAATATGTCCTGAAAAAGCTGGGAGTGGAAGAAGACTTAACGTGTTTTTCCATGCAAAAGACAAAAGAAGAAAAGATCAATGAGACCGTCAAATTGAAGCTGACGGCCGTCGAAACGATCATCGATCTGATCAGCCCGGACCCGGGACTGGCACAATTAAGGGAACTGAACATTCACGATGACCATCCGCTCTCTGTGTGGGCGCATTATTTGAAAGGCAAAGCTTACGCCGGGAAAAAGAGGGGGAAAAAAGCGCAGAAACATTTTACGGAGGCGATTTTACAACTGGAACAACAATATCCGGAGATGGCCGAAAGCAACTTGCATTCTGCCAGTTACAACGGGTTAAGCCGGCTGGAGTACATGGCAGACCAATACGGTTCAGCACTCCGGTATGCCAAACAGGCACGGGAATGTTTTCAGGAAGAGGGGGAAAGAAGGTATTTAAAAGAAATCATTCTGGTCAATCAGGCCATTTATCTTGAAAAACTGAACCGCCTGGAAGAAGCGCAAAACACCTTGAATGAATTAAAAAAAGAGCAAGCCGGATATCTCAGCAAAGAAGCTCTCCTGCATCATTATGACGTCCGTTCTTCCATCTTGGCCAAAGCCCGGATGCACGCTCAGGCCATCCAATCGGCATTAAAAGGAATTGAACTGGCCCGCGTGGATAAGATGGCGGATCGCCTGATGAAGTTTTGGGGAATGCTGGGCCGGATTTACATCGATTCCGGACAGCTTCATCAAGCGGAAATCTGTCTGGAAACCGCGCAACAGTTGGAAAAAAAGGTGCGAAAGGCGGGATTGTCCGCTTATCTTTACATACAGCTGGCCACGTTGCATGAAAAAAAGAAACAAGCGGAACCGGCCCGCAATTATTCCCTCAAGGCGTTTGCATCCAGCAGAAAAGCAGGCCTGGCTTACCATGAGTGCGAAGCCTTGATGCTCATGGCAAACAGCTTTTTTCTGCAAAACGAAAACCTCAAAGCTTTTCAAACATTAAAGCAAGCGCTCCAAATCGCGACAAACTATTCGTTTTCAGACTTAACCGACCGGATTCATCTTCTGATCGGCACGCATCTGGACAAGCTGGGAGAACTTCATACCCATGCCTTTGCCTTGGATTTCCTCCATTCCCATGTCAAAGGCAGGAAGAAGGAAGAAACCCTGCCCGTGATCCTCCCCGCTGACTCCCCTTAAAAACACGAACACCTCCCGGTCTCATCCCCGGGAGGTGTTCTTCATGGGATATCAGCAATGTTTGTCTCTATAAATATAACATATTTTCGACTTGTCAATCTAAATGATCCACATCCCAGCCTTTAATTTTGCACCTTTTCTTCCAATTGCCGTAACCGCTTCTCCCCCAACAGGGCTTTTCCGGCTTCGCTCAGAACCAGCCCGATGCTGTCGCGGATGAGTTGATCCGCCAAGGAATCAAGCGGTGTGGCACTCTGGTTGATGATGATAACATCCGAACCGGTTTCATGGGCGATCTCCACCAACCCGGCAAAAGGATACACTTGCAAGGACGTGCCCATCACGAGAATCAGATCCGCTTTCTCCACTTCCTGAACTGCCTCATTCCAGGAAGCCGTGTCCAGCGGTTCCCCAAACAGCACAATCGGCGGCCGGAGAGGAGCCTGGCACTGCTCATCGGTACAATAATAAGTGCCTTCACGATACGAAGTGGCCGGATACTCTTTTCCGCAGCCGGAACAAACCAGATGGCGCATGTGCCCGTGAATCTCGATCACTTTTTGGCTTCCCGCCCGCTGATGGAAACCGTCAATGTTCTGCGTCAGGATCGCTTTCACCATGCCTTCTTTTTCCAGTTCAGCCAACACATAATGGCCGATATTGGGGTGATGTTTCAACAACTCTTCCACCCGCATCTGGTAAAACTCAAAAAAATCTTTCGTCCCGATGGCACCCGGGGTGGCAATTTCATTGGGATCCCTGCCGCTCCAAAGCCCGCCTTGCGAGCGGAAATCCGGGAGCCCGCTTTCCGTGGACATCCCCGCCCCGGTCAAAACCACGAGATGGTTGGCATTTTGAACCTTTTTCACCCATTCTCTCATGCCCTTACCCTCCTTCTCCCATCCATGTTAAGACGATTTTGATCCGGAAGCCAGTCTCGGCTTTATGAACAGATCCACCGGTTAACGCGGTTGATGATGTCTTGGTATTTCGGTTTGCACTGAATCATCATCCGGCTGACCGGATGATGCTCTCCATAGCGCTTCACCACGTCCCGGACCCTTTCATCCAAACTGACTTTTTCCCCTTGCGGCGAGGTTTGAACATCACAATAAGTGACCAAGTCTGTAAACAGCCGGTCTTGTTCATCCAACAGTTCATGATTCAAAGAATAGGTTGGAAGCAAATCGCTTCTTTTTTCCTTGACCGTTTCATAAGCTTCCGAATGAAAAAGGACTGCGGCAATCACCGGCTTGTTAAAACCGGCCTTAAGAGCAAAACAAGCTCCGTCAAAGGGATGAAAGTTGGTTTTGTTTAACTTGGGACTATAACCGATATCGTGGAGAAAAGCGGCTTGAATCAGTTCTCTTTTCACTTCCTCATTCAAGTTTAACTTTGGCAAAATCTCTTTCATAGAACGGACAACACCCAAGATATGATGATACCGGTTTTCTTCAGGCGAAAGAAAGTCTGCCAGTCTATCTGCATTAAACGGTTCGGGAGTTTTCCCGGACGATCTGAGAAGTTTCATCTTCACCAAAAATTTCCTCCTCATTCAAACCGCAATGATTGAAGAGCTTCCTGCCCGATCCCGTACCGGGCCAATGTTTTGATGGTACTTTCACCGGTTAATTGTTCTTCCTTCACTCCAAGCTGTAAAGCCACTTGGATCACATGCTCTTTGGACTCTCCTTCAATCTCCAGATACGGAGGGATACCCGGCCACTCGTCAATCTCCAGTCTCGCACCACTGAGCAAAAAACGGGTTCTCCGGTTTTCCTGGTACCCCTTGGAACGATACCCCAATTTCCCGAGCAACCGGTCGGCCTCCTCAAAGCTGCTCACGGTGATCTCAATCTCTTCCGTTCCGCCGATTCCGTCATGGTACACTTCTTTCACCGCCAGCGTGACTTCTTCACCCGTATCGCGCAGTCGGATCCATTTGCTTTGATCTCCCGGAGTGATTTCATAGACATAACGCCGCATCAAAAATTCGCCGGACTTTTCCCCGCCTGCTTGCAAGATCCGTTCCATCATTTCAGCCGGATCGATTTCCAGGACTTTGGCTTCAAATTCAATGGGCATATGGACTTCCCCCCTTTCTTTTTATTATAAAATCACGATGCTGCCGGGCCGAACCGATTTCCCGCAGGTCTGCACACCGGAAGACCATTTTGTCCAACACTTGGTCCCAGGCTTGAATGAATCGGCGGAGTTGATCCGCTGTCCATTTTTTCTCCCGCTCCCCGATGATGGCCTCAACCGCTTTCGGAGGTTTTTGACATGCACGGCCGATGACCCGGTTTTCGTATAGAAGATGCTTGTCCCGGTTGTATACTTCCAAAACATCAAAAAGTTTTTCTTTCTCAATCCGTTCCACAGTTTTCAGCATACCGCGATAAGCCGCATCATGCGACGCTTTGGCCACCGGCCTTCCATATCCGAAAATTTGTTTTTGTTCTTCATGCCGCTCATAAGTCCCCAACAGGCTGACACACGCATGTACCGCCATCACTCGGACGATCACACGGTAGCCTTGTTGTTTCAAACGCTGAAGCGTGTTGCAAATCGGGCCGTCGGTTCTCATGGTTCCCTCAAAAACGAGATTCCGCTTGGTTCGGATCGCATATTCGAACACATCCCTTGTCCACCGGCGGACGTCAGGATCCGTCAACCGGGCGTAATCCTCCTCTTGCTTTAGCAAAATTTCTTTACTCATGGGATGTTCTTTCCGGAATTCATCGCCATTGATCACCACAAAAGAATGACCGGAAAACCCGTTTTCCGCAAGTGCAATCAGCCCGCCTTTCCCGGCTCCGGGCTGGCCGCCCAAAATCACGGCGGCCGGATGTTTTGCCGGAGCGTTGAACTCCTCCACTTCCTGTTTCAAACGCTCCAAAATTTCGTTATGTTCTTCCTCCGATAACGGATCCATGCATGAATCAACCCGTTCAACCCCCGTGTATTTTTTTCTCACCTTGTTTCCGTATACGGTTAAGATCTTGTGGATGACCTCCCGGTTTCCTGAGTACATGGCTTGTCTTTCTTGCAACAGTTTCCTTTTTTCGGCTTTTAACCGCTCCAGTTTCTCCCGATCGGGCTTTTCTTTCTTTTCCTCGTTCGCGATGGCCCGTCTTTGATCCGAGAGCACTTCGGCCATGACTTCAATAGCGACATCCAGTTTCACCCACTCCGGCATCGCCCGCACAACATCCTCCAAACTCCGGAAGCAAACATCCGACACGAGCACGTTCCCTCCTGTTCCCGTAAATTTTGCCGATAAAACCACTCCTGTCTTTATTCGCCAGACTGTTGTATATTCTTTGTAACAACCTTAACAAGGGAGAATGGACATGACAAAGTGGACAAAAAAAGAGTTCGTCGATGAAGATTTCAGCCATCAACGCATTCCCGACGTATCCATGGAAGACTGCCATTTTCTCCGCTGCCGTTTCAGACAAACGTTTTTGAAGGAAATCAGCACCATCCGTTGTGTCTTTGAAGAATGCCATTTTGCTCATGCAATCCTGAACGGCTCCACGCATCAGGGATCGGCCTTTTTCAATTGTCAATTTGAACACGCCCGGTTGTTTGCTTCGGTTTTTGAAAACTGCAAAATGACCGGCTCTTCCTTCGGCGAGGCCGATTTCACCGGGGTTTCCATCCAAGGCGGAGACTGGTCTTACACCTTGTTGCGAAATCAGCATTTTAAACGTTGCGACCTTTCCGGAATCCGGTTCAAAGAAGCCGACTTATATGGTACAGAGTTTGAAAAATGCAATTTAAAAGAGGCGGATTTATCTTACGCGAATATCCAAGGGGCTTCTTTCAAAGGATCCGATTTGAGAGGCGCCGTCTTGGAAGGAGCGGATTTGAAAAGCTCCAACTTAAAAGGAACCCGCATCGACCTTGCGCAAGCCATCCAACTCGCTCGCTCGTTTGGTGCAACAGTTGAGTAAATTTCAGACGGTTTATCTATGAAACATGTAACTACATCTATACTGATAAAATATCCGCCAGGTTAAAACAACAAAAATCAACCCGGTGACGGTTGGTTCGCCACCAGGTTGATGAAAAGGCTCCGGGCTTCAGATGGTAAACAGCAGGTACAAAGCCGTGCCCCACATAATGAAAGCCGACACCTTGTTCAACATGTTGATCACGTCGGCGGATTGATGGAGCCTTCCCACTTGCTTTCCCATCCATGCCAGGGAAAAGAACCAGATCCAGGATACGGCGACACAGGCAAGCGTAAAAGCAAGCTTTTCGACACCGGTATAGGAAAGGGAACTGGTGCCGATCACCCCGATCGTATCCATGATGGCATGCGGATTGAGCAATGAAACGGAAACAGCAAAAGCGATTTGCTTTTTGGGGGAAAGCGATGACTTTTGCGGCTGATCCGGGTCCGGTTGGCTTTTGAAAGTCACCCATCCCATATAGATTAAAAAGAGGGCGCCTGCGAGGATCAGCATCACTTTGACCCAATATACGCCAAAAACCACAACCGATACGCCCAAAACAGCCAAAGAGATCAGGAGCGTGTCACAAACCGATGCAGTGAGAACCACCGGCAAAGCCCGGAGGAACTTGGGTTGCGTGGCCCCCTGATTAAAAACAAAAACATTCTGAACCCCGAGCGGCAAGATCAGCCCGAAAGACAAAATGATTCCATGAATCACGGCTTGGATCATTTTATACTGCTTTCCTTTCCGGATCACTTTCAGATTTCTGTTTCTTAACAGAGTAATTTAATTCAGCAAACGCTAAAGAATCCCCTTCTTGAAATCTAAAATCATTTCGCAAAAAAGCATATCTCTTCAGCTGGATCACAAAAGCAGCCGTCTTCTGAAATCGGTGATCTTCTATTGATCTTTTTCTTTCAGTCCAACCGAAGCTGTCAAACCATTTGCCTTTTTTGTAGTTATCAATGGCCCTTAAAATATACGGAATCGTGTTTACCGGTAATTGATCCAACGGGAAGAACCTTAAATCATCGCATTTATGAGGTTCTTGATTCTTTATTTCTCCTTCCCATTCTTTCATGGTTGCAAAGAAATCGATCCGCTCATCCCCGGCTTTGCGATGCATGACACCGACGATTTCAATGTTCTCTTCTGTCAAATGTACTCCGGCTTCTTCCTTTGCTTCGCGAACGGCAGCTTGTTTAACGGTCTCTCCGCCATCCAAATGACCGGCGACAACAGAGTAATTCCCGTCTTCATAACCCGTATTGAAACGACGAAGCAACAAAATTTGATGATCCTTGATAAAAAAGAGATGAATCGTGACCGGTGCAGTAAATCGCTTGGTTGCCATCTCGGACAACTCCTTTTAGATCAAATCCCGAAATAATCATTATTTTACCAATTCTCTTTCTATCTGTCTATTTAGTACCCCAATCATTGTCCAAAAGAAAAAACACCTCCTCAAAGAGAAGGCGTTTTTTGATTCAAGTCTCTTTCTTTCCAAAAAAGTGCTTCAGCGCATCATAGACTTGCCCTTTTTCCCGGATGACAAAGTGGGCAAAGCGCGGCACTTTCAAATGGCGATACGCACTCATCAAGGTGGAATGGCGGTTATATTGGTTGACTTCCCCGTAGCCAAACATATTGGAACGTTTGAGGATTTCGCGCACCAATTGAACGCAGCGTTCATTATCCGAACTTAAATTGTCTCCATCCGAAAAGTGGAACGGGTAAATATTATACCGGTCATGCGGATAGCGGGAATCAATAATTTCCAGAGCTTTCCGGTAGGCGGAGGAACAAATGGTTCCGCCGCTTTCCCCTTTGGTGAAAAATTGTTCCTCGCTCACTTCCTTGGCTTCCGTGTGATGAGCGATGAACACGATCTCGACATTTTCGTACTTGGTGCGAAGGAAACGGGTCATCCAGAAAAAGAAACTACGGGCAATATATTTTTCAAAAACCCCCATCGATCCGCTGGTGTCCATCATGGCGATTACGACCGCATTGGAATGCGGCACGACGATGTCTTCCCATGTTTTAAAGCGGAGATCATCAACGGAGATTTGGGTCTTTTTGCTTCCTTTCAGTGCATTTCGTTTAATGGCCGCCAGCAACGTGCGTTTTTTATCGATGTTTCCCATCAATCCTTTTTTGCGGACATCATTGAAGCGGATGTCGTCCACCGACATATCCTGGCTTTCTTTACTTTCCAGGTGCGGCAGTTCCAACTCGGAAAACAACATGCCTTCCAATTCTTCCACGGAGACTTCCGCTTCATAATAATCGTGTCCTGCTTGATCGCCGGCTCCCTGTCCTTTTCCCGGCCCCTGATTGCCGGAACCGGGTTCTTTCCCCAACACATCTCCCACCTTGCTGTCCCCATTTCCTTGTCCCACATGCTTCCCTTTGTTGTAGTTATAACGGAAACGGTATTCTTCAATGGAGCGAACCGGGATTTTCACGATCTGCTTCCCGTCCGACATAATGATGCTTTCTTCACTGATTAAATCCGGCAGGTTTTTTCGGATCGCTTCTTTCACTTTTTCCTGGTGCCGCATTTGGTCCTGATATCCTTTGCGATGAAGGGACCAGTCTTCCTCAGAGACAATAAACGGGGGGTGCGCCATGGATTTCACCTCCCTGAAATCAAGCCCTTTAGACTGTTGCGGCAAGGATCCTCCTTCCGACAGAAGAATCCTTGCCGCAATTTTTTGACCATCAGCGGTTTAACAAACTGCCCACATATCTTAAAAGCTCATTGGCACTGGCAGGCGTGTATCCGTATTCGGTCACCAGCCGGTTGATCACTT
Organism: Thermoactinomyces sp. FSL K6-2592; assembly: GCF_038006465.1. Classification (NCBI taxonomy): domain Bacteria; kingdom Bacillati; phylum Bacillota; class Bacilli; order Caryophanales; family Thermoactinomycetaceae; genus Thermoactinomyces; species Thermoactinomyces sp. FSL K6-2592. The sequence continues at coordinate 174,195 of NZ_JBBOVH010000002.1, read as the reverse complement.
CATTGATTTTTTTCAATTGGTTTTCATCCGGGGTTTTGGTGGATGTCGTGATTTTCACCACGTCCTTGAGATCGGCAAACAATTTTTTCTGGATCGCCTCACGCAGGCGGGGATGCTGTTTATAATCAAACTTTTTCCCTTTGCGTGCATAAGCCGAAATGCGAATCAAAATCTCTTCGCGGAACGCTTTTTTGGCGTTTTCCGAAATGCCGATCTGCTCTTCAATGGAACGCATCAACTTTTCATCCGGCTCCAGTTCTTCGCCGGTGATCGGATCGCGGATTTTTTGCCAGTTGCAATAAGCTTCCACATTATCCAGATAATTTTCCATCAGGGTTTCTGCCGACTCTTCATAAGAGTAGACAAACGCTTTTTGCACTTCTTTTTTGGCGATTTCGTCGTATTCTTTCCGGGCGATGGAAATGAAATGGAGGTATTTATCGCGTTGCTCAGGAGTAATGGAAGGATGTTGGTCCAAACCGTCTTTGAGGGAACGAAGAATATCCAGAGCGTTGATAAAATTGGTTTCCGTCTTGATGAGTGCACTGGAAATACGGTTGATGACATAGCGGGGGTCAATGCCGGACATGCCTTCATCGAGATGTTCATTGCGCAATTCATCCACATCGATGTCTTTGGATCCTTCGACCACTTCCCCGTCATACAGGCGCATTTTCGTCAAAAGATCCACTTTTTTCGATTCTTTCAACCGGGTCAGAATGGAAAAGATCGCTGCGGCTCTGAGCGAGTGGGGAGCAATGTGGATGTGGGCCAGGTCACTTTGTCCAATTAATTTTTTATAAATTCTTTCTTCTTCCGTCACGCTTAAATTATATGGAATGGGCATCACGATGATCCGTGATTGCAGCGCTTCATTTTTCTTATTGGCAATAAACGCTTTGTACTCGGCTTCATTGGTGTGGGCGACAATCACTTCATCCGCGGAGATAAGTGCAAAACGGCCGGCTTTGAAATTGCCTTCCTGGGTCAGTGACAACAAGTTCCACAGAAACTTCTCATCGCACTTGAGCATTTCCTGGAACTCCATCAACCCGCGGTTGGCTTTGTTCAGCTCGCCGTCAAACCGGTAAGCGCGCGGATCGGACTCCGAACCGTATTCGGTGATGGTGGAAAAGTCAATGCTTCCCGTCAAATCGGCGATATCCTGTGATTTGGGGTCAGACGGGCTGAACGTTCCAATCCCGACCCGTTCATCCTCGGACAAGATGATCCGTTTCACGGGAACGTCTTCAATCCGTCCGTTGAATTCTTCCTTCAACCGGAACCGGCAAGACGGGCAAAGTTTTCCTTCGATCTTTACGCCAAACTCTTTTTCAAATTCGGGCCTCAACTCTTCGGGAATCAAGTTGAGCGGTTGTTCATGCATCGGGCATCCTTTAATCGCGTAAACGGCCCCTTCGTCGGTCATGGAGTACTTCTCCAACCCCTTTTTCAACAGCGTGACGATGGTGGACTTTCCTCCACTGACCGGTCCCATCAGCAGAAGGACCCGTTTTCTGACATCCAAGCGCCGGGCGGCGGAGTGAAAATACTCTTCGACCAGGCGGGTGATGGCCTGATCCAGCCCGAACAGCTCTTTTGTGAAGAAATGGTATTTTTTATTTCCTTGTGAATCGGTTGAAACACCGTCTTTTATAATCATATCGTAAACTCGGGAATGAGCGGTTTGAGCCACGCGGGGATTTTTCTTCACAATGTCCAGATAGTCAATGAAGGTTCCTTCCCATTCCAAGCTCTTCTCGCGGTTGCGATACTCCTCAAGGCGTCTGAGGAAATGATCCATGGAAAGCCTCCTCTCTAAACTTTCAAACCAAACCGTTGACTTTTCAAATCCCTGGTGACTAACAATCTGAAAAAGGAAAAGAGACTAAGGCGTGATTTTCTATCATATATATGCGCTATTTAGAAAGTTGTTACTTCTATTTTATCAGAATTTAAAGGAAAAAGATAGAAAAACCTCAGGAAAAAATCTGAGGTTTTTCAAAAATCTTCAGCGGATGGATGGCTCAGAATCTCTTTTTTCAAATACGCCGGTTTGCTGTTGGATCGATTCCAACAAGGTTTGAAGATCCCCGGCATCATCAACCGGATACGTCGGTTTTCCCCGGTCAATTTGGTATTCGGATTTCAAATAGAATGTTTTCATTCCCGTGGTGGAAGCCACCATGTCTTCCTGCATATCGTTGCCGATCATGACACATTCTTCCGGCCGGACCCCGATCCGCCCGGCAACTTCCAGATAATATTTGGGATTGGGTTTGCAATAGTGGGCCTCTTCATACACAGTCACCCATTGAAAGGGCAGATCATTGATTCCGGCCCATTTCAACCGCTCCATGATTGCGGCCTTCGGGAAAACCGGATTGGTTGCCACTGCGACTTTATACCCGTGATCCACCGCGGCTTGTACCACTTTCCGGGACAAAGGACTCACCTTTGTATATTTGGAAAGTTTCGGGAAATCTTGTTCATAAAATTGATTGAATAAAGGCCAGATGATTTCCCGGTCCAGCCCCGAACGTTTGAGAAACTCCCGTTCAAAAATTTGTTCGTTGGTCCTTGTCCCGTCCCCGCTTTTAATCATGGCTTCCGTCGCTTCCCAAATGGTTTGGATCAGTTGATCAGGAGCGATCAGGTGCTTCACCTTTCCCGCCAGTTCTTTTAAGTAAATGCGTACGAAAGACTCCGTGTCAAGCGGCAGCAGCGTACCGTCCAAATCAAACAAGCATGCTTTGATCATAAGATGTCCCTCTTTCTGTGTGAATCTCCGTCAGACCAGGTTCTTAAAGCCGGTTTGTCTCAACCCTTCATACAAAACAATGGCAACGGAGTTCGATAAGTTTAACGAACGGGAGACCGGCCGCATGGGAATCCGAATCATGGTATCCTTGTGCGCCTCCAAAATTTCAGGCGCCAATCCTTTGGTTTCTTTGCCGAAAACAAAAAAATCATTTTCCCGGTAAAACGGTTCGGTATAATGTTTTTTCGCAAAGGTTTCCACACAAAAAAAGCGCCCATCCGGGTACTTTTCCTTCAATTCGTCAAAGGAATCATGATATTCGATATCGAGTTCATGCCAATAATCGAGACCGGCCCGTTTTAATTTGCTGTCATCGATCTCAAAACCCAGCGGACGAACCAAATGCAATTTCGCCCCGGTCACCGAACAAGTGCGGGCAATGTTTCCTGTATTTTGCGGAATTTCCGGTTCAACCAGCACGATATGAAACGGCACAGTTTCATCCCTTCCATCTGTCCAAACTTCCTGTCTATTTTACCTGAAAAAGAAAATCCGCTTCAACTGTTCCTATTCAATGCGGAAAAACACATAGCGTGTCTGTGGTGTCCAGGCGGGGGAATCACGATACTCCCAACGGCGATGCAGGCTGTTTTGGGTATGCGCATTGACCAGCGGCTGTCCGTCTGCATCATACGCCGTTACAATCGTATTGTGATTGAAACGCCCGTCTCCTTCCCAATCATAACAAATCACATCCCCCAATAAAAGCTCCCCGGCCGACCCGACCATTCGGCATCTGCCCGTGGAACCCCCTTTTTTCAAAAACAGATACAAACTGTGGGCAACCGACCAGCTGAAACTCCATTGGTGGTTCCTGCTGTCTCTCCGGTACCACCATCCCTCTTTCCTGCTCCCGAAAACCATGGGCATTCCGCCTGCATACAGGCATTGGGAAACAAAATTGGTACAGTCATCTTCAAAAAGCAGATATCCGGGATGGTGGCTGTTCCAGTATCGATTGGCAAAAGCGACCGCCCGTTGCCGGTTGTAAACCATGCTCGTCATCCACAACGCTCCTTTTTCGGTTTTTACAAACATCCTATGAATCCGGCAACGGGATCATTCTCTATTTAAAGCGGCCCACCCAAACCTCCCCCACTTTGACACTGTAAATGGTCTCTTTCTTTCCTTCGCACAAGTGAAGCTCGGTCTGCTGATAAACTTTGCCCAAAATTTGCTTGATCTCTTGGGAAGCGAGGGAGCTTTTTTTCAAATCGCTTTTTGTAAACACATCACTTTCGATATGAAGATTCCAATCCAGTTGATCCAACCGCGCCTTCAACCGGGGAAACCAATTGCCGGGAAAAGGTTTCGGATCCGGATCGGGGTCAAACATCCCCCACGGCGGACGGGATTCACCTGTCGAGACAACAATTTGCGATTCCGTCATGTGCGGAAGAAAAAGCCACAGCTGCAGTTCACAATCTTTCCGGGCTTGCTGCAGTTTTTGCTGCCAGTATTCACTGACATCCAGCAATGCTTCCAATAACAATTGCTGATACCACAAAGGGGGCTTCCTTCTCTTTAAAACATGCAACGGGGGAACACGCTCGTATTCTTCCAATTCCCGAAGAGGTAACGCCATCGCCGCCTGTTTCCAGTGCTCGATTTTCCGGACTTGTCTTTTCCAACCCCGGATCTTTTTCTTTTTTTTCCTGTGATGTAAAATCATATGAATTCCCCCATTCAAAAAGAAAAACGGATGTTTCCATCCGCAGGATCCGTGTTTTGCTTTGTTTATGGTTTTAACCAACCTTCCAGTGTCAGCAGGTATTCTTTAATATGGAGGCCGCCTCCGTATCCGACCAGCGAACCGTTTGAACCGATGACCCGGTGACAAGGGATGACGATGGACAACGGATTTTTATTGTTGGCCCCGCCCACTGCCCGCACTGCTTTCGGCGACCCGATGGCGGACGCGATCTCTTTATACGTCCGGACTTCGCCGTAAGGAATGGTGGAAAGCTGCCGCCAAACCCTTTTTTGAAACGGGGTTCCGTACAGGTCAAACGGAATCTCAAATGTCTTCCGTGTTCCCTGAAAATACTCATCAATTTCGTCCATATACGGGAGCAATGCCTGCTCGTTCTTTTCCAGTGTGTAATGGCGAAACCAATGATTCAACCAGATCCCGGCTCCCAAAACGGGATCGTTTTGTTTGCAAAAGTCCAAGTAAATAAGCCCCCGCTGATTCGCCAACAGGGTGATCAAACCGACCGGACTTTCCATGTGACTCCAAACCATACGTTGCGTCCCTGAGGCCATGAAATAAACCTCCCATTCGGGATTTCGTCACTTGACAAAAAACATCTTCAGATTATAGACGAATCGATTTGCAATATGTTGCAAGAAATTCATATTCAAGGGGTGCTGCCGTCCTGATAAAGGAATACCAACCATCGCATCTTCCGGATGATTGAAACCGAAGATCCTTAAAAGTCTGTTTCACATGCATTATTCTCTAGTGTTTAGAATGAATTCTCTTTATCTGTAAAAACTCCTCTTGATCAACTTGGTTTCAATCGGATGAATCTTTCAGGAGACAACCGGGTCCCCGGCAAAGAATTCCAGGCCTTTGTCAATTTCCCGCAAGACGTCCGGATCGGTTTCTTTTTCTTTGGCTTCAAGCAATGCTTCTTTCGCTTCATCTCCTCCGATTTTGCCCAACGCCCATGCCGCCGTTCCCCGGATGACCGGGCGCGGGTCGTCCCGAAGCAGCCGGACAAGACCGGAAACGGCGGAGCGATCCCGGAAGTGGGCCAAAGCCAAAATCGCATTTCGTTGGATCGGTTTTTTCCCCCGCCATGAACCGGCCATCGATCCGTACGTTTCCTTAAACTCCCGGTTGCTGATGGAAAGCAGCGGCTTCAAAAGCGGCTTCACTTTTTCCGCATCCGGGCGAAATTCCGGTTGATGGTCAAAATCGATCTTCCGGTTTTTCGGGCAAACGATTTGGCAGGTATCGCACCCGTAAAGACGATTTCCGATTTTCCCCCTGTATTCATCCGGCAAAAAACCTTTCGTCTGGGTGAGATAAGCAATGCAGGATTGGGCATTCAATTGCCCCGGTTGCACCAGCGCCCCGGTCGGACAGGCATCGAGGCAAAGCGTGCAATCGCCGCATCCGTCCGTCACCGGTTCATCCGGAGGGAGATACACATCGGTGATCATTTCCCCCAAGTAAACCCAGGAACCAAATTCCTCCGTGATGATCGCCGTGTTTTTTCCGCTCCAGCCGATGCCTGCTCTTTCTGCCACGGCCCGATCCGACAATGCGCCGGTATCCACCATGATCATGGTCCGCGCTTCGGGCACCCACTCTTTTAATGCCGCTTCCAATTGGCGGAGCCGTTCTTTTAACACATCATGGTAGTCCTGCCCCCAAGAAGCCCGGCAAAAATACCCCCGATAAGCCCCTTCTTCCGAGCGCGGGGCATTTTTTAACCGGGAGGGATAACTCAGGGCAATGGCGATGATTGTTTTCGCTTGAGGAAGAGACAGACTGGGATCCACCCGTTTTTCGATGTCCGGCTCTTCAAAACCGGATGCATATCCTTTTTCCCGGCTCTCCTTCAGTCTCTCCTTGAGCTCAGTAAACGGATCCGCGCTGGCAAAACCGATTTTGTCGATTCCGATTTCCTTTGCTTTTTCCTTCAACCGTTGCTTCAATTCCTCTGCATTCACCTTTCTCACCCCCTTTTTAACCTGTTATTATATCACTGTTATCTATCCATTTGATCCATCAGTTTATTCCATCACTTAGGTACAGCCGCACGGGCCAGCTCATCGCAGCGATTGTTCCACGTCACATTGCTGTGTCCTTTGACTTTGACAAACTCCACGTCATGCTTTTCCATCAACGCAAGCAATTTTTTCCACAAATCTTGATTTTCCACCGGCTTTTTCCCGGAGGTCATCCAACCGTTTTTTGCCCATTTCTCATACCATTTTTGCTGCATGCAGTTGACAATGTATGCACTGTCTGAATGCACCTTGACACGGCAAGGTTCTTTCAGCCGGGATAACGCCTCGATGACTGCGGTCAGTTCCATCCGGTTATTGGTGGTCACTTCCTCGCCCCCGGAAATTTCCTTATGGTGTTCTTTATACATCAATACGGCCGCCCATCCCCCCGGGCCGGGATTGTGGGAACAGGCCCCATCGGTATAGACAATCACTTCTTTCAACGCCCATTCTCTCCTTTGACCGCCAGCGTCCGCATCCGGTTGACAGCCGCTGCGATTTCGTATTTGCGGGGAAGTGCCAAATCCCCGGGATGCCCGCGAAACGGGGAAATCCAGTCCAATCCTTTTTCCTTGATTTCCGATTCGATTTCCTCCAGCAATTGCCGCAATGATTTCCTGCCATCTGCGCGCTCTCCGAGCAAACGCAAAATTTGGGCGATGGCACGGGTTTGGCTGGGATCGACCAACTGTTCCAAGTAGGTCAGATCAATCGTGCCGGAACCCAAAAGGATGCTTTTCAATCCTTTGGCTTCCGCCTTTTCTTTCCGGCCCTTTCTCGCATCAAAACTTTTGGCAACCGGGTTGCGGCGGGAAACCTCTCCGAAGGACTCTCCGCCTTCCGGTGCTCTGCCCGATTGATGGACACCGGCAATTTCTTTGGCCTGACGGGTCACATCATAAGGCAGGTAATGGTCCATCATGATCACATGATCCGCCACATCGAAGTAATCCCCGGATCCGCCCAGGACCAAAATGGTGGACACCCGGTTTTCTTCATAAAGCTGGCGCACTTTGTCAATAAACGGGGTGATCGGTTCTTTTCCTTTGGCCACCAAAGACTGCATCCGTGCATCCCGGATCATAAAGTTGGTGGCACTGGTATCTTCATCCACCAAAAGGCAGGTGCTTCCCATTTCGAGGCTTTCCATGATGTTGGCCGCTTGGGAAGTGCTTCCGCTGGCATCTTCGGTGGAGAATTGATCCGTATCTTTGCCCAGAGGCAACCGGCTGATAAACGGGGAAATGTTCACCTTTTCCACCCGGCGTCCGTCTTCGGCCCGAATCTTGACGGCATCTTCCACGGTAATCACATATTCCCTGCCGTCTCCGGCAACATGGTTGTACACCCCGCGCTCAATGGCCTTGAGCAAGGTGCTTTTTCCGTGATAGCCCCCTCCCACGATGAGGGTGATGCCTTCGGGAATCGCCATGCCGGAAATCGGTTCGCCATGCGGCACCGGAATCACCGCTTGCAATGACTCCGGCGAGCGGAATGGAACCACTTTTCCGCTTTTTAAGGGGCGGTTGCTGATCCCGCTTTCACGCGGCAAAACCGCTCCGTCCGCCACAAACGCAACCCATCCGTTTTCTTTCAGCGCTTTGCGGATCGCCTGCTGGTTGTCTGTCAGTTTCATCCGGTCTTCAATCTTTTTTATGTCCTTCTCCGACAGCTTCATTTCTCTGACAATCCGGGGCAGGAAATCAAGCAGCATTTGTTCCGCCTGCCTGCCCAAAACCGTCCGTCCCCGGGCCGGCAATCCGATATGTATCCGGGCTTCCATATATTCCGGTTCCACCACCACGGCCGTTCTCTCCAAAATTTCCTGTCCCGGCCGGTCCATGGTCATCAATCCGCTTTTTCCCGTGCCGGAAGCTTTAAAGGAATACTTCTCCAACCGGTGCGACCATTTCCGGGCCAACCAGTCTTCCAATGCCACTTTTCTCTCCCGGGTTTGAATCCAGGACAGATCGACGGGAACCTCTTTCCGCTCCAATCGCACCCGCACTCTGGACGGAGTGGCAAAAGGATCTCCCTGAACATAATCGATGAATAATTGAAAATCCGGAAATTGATAGGTCCCCTGCAAGTCTTTGTAGGCTTTGTACCCTTTTCCGTCAATGCGTTTTAAAATTTGGCTTAACTGTTTCATTGCGGTTCACCATCCTCATGCTTGTCCTGTTTGGAAGCATTATTTAAAAGTTTTTTGTATACATCCCGGATCTGCTTGAAATCTTCCCAAGACTCCCTTTTGGCGCTTGGGTTCCGGAGCAGATAGGCCGGATGATAGGTTGGCATGAAAAGCACCCCTTTGCGCCGGATCCATTTTCCCCTGACGCGGGTGATCCGGGCAGACGGATCGATTAAAGCCCGGGTGGGTGCTGCACCTAACGTAACAATTATTTTGGGACGAATCAATACAAATTGCTGCCGTAAAATGGAAATACATGTATTCATTTCTTCATCCTTGGGCGTCCGGTTTCCCGGCGGACGACATTTGACAATATTCGTAATAAATATTTCTTGACGGGGAATTTCGGCAGCTTCTAAAATTTTATTCAACAGTTGTCCCGCTTTGCCGACGAAAGGGCGGCCTTGGCGATCCTCATCGGCACCCGGTCCTTCACCGACAATCATCAAAGGAGAACGGGGATTTCCTTCTCCCATCACCACTTGGGTTCTTCTTTGGTGTAACGGACACATGGTGCACTGCTCGTATCTTTTCGCCAATGTCTCAAGGTCCATTCTCTTCTCTCCCTTTTCTTCCGGTTTCTCCTCTGTCAAGAAATATGTTATACTCTTAGGAATTCCATTTCAAAAGCTTTAACAAAAACTCAACCTCCTGTTGATCTTTCTGCTTTATTCCGGAAATAGCAAAGGAGTTGAAAATCATTGGAACTGTTACCTTATCCTTTCTTTGTCTCAGATATTGACGGCACCCTGCTTGACGATAAAAGACAAATTTCCGAAGCCAATAAAAATGCCATCGCATCCTTCCGGAAATCAGGAGGCGTTTTCACCCTCGCCACCGGAAGAACGTATATGGAAGCCAAACGGTTTATTGGAGAATTGGAGATTCAGGTTCCTGTCATTTTGTGCAACGGCGCCGCCATGTACGATCCGGTTTCCAACAAACAAATTCCGGTCAAAACCTTTGAGCGCCAAATGATTCTCCAACTGGTGAAGGAATGGAAGAAAACCATTCCTCCCCAAGTGGACATTTTTGTCTACGGGTTGGACCGGGTTTACGGAACCAATATCGGGTATGTGACCCAAGCCAGCATCGACGAAGGATTTGAACCCGAAATCATCTCTTCTTTTGATAAATTGCCGGACATTCCTTATTTGAAGGTGGTGGCAATCGCCGAAAAGGAAGAGATGAAGGCCATGCTCGATTGGTCCAAGCAACGGTCGGACGCATTTCCGTTAGATTGCATCTTGTCTTCGGATGAATACTTTGAAATCCTGCCTTCCGGAATCTCAAAAGGAAATGCCGTGTTGCAACTGTTGGAAAGCATTCATCTTCAGGCCGGCCAAGCCGCGGCCATCGGAGACCACTTGAATGACTTGTCCATGCTGGAAATCGTCGGCTTGCCGGCCGCAGTGGCCAACGCCCATCCGCTCGTGTTGCAACAAGCCGCGGTGCATGTGCCGCCACATCACCAAGACGGGGTTAAACATTTCATCCAACACCATTTGCTTCCCCACAAAGCCAAAGCATCGTTATAGAAAAAAGGACGACAGGGACGGATCGGACTTCCTGTCGTCTTTCTTTTGAACATGATTTTTAACACGGAAACGGTTCGTTCCCAAACGGGACAATGCGGTATTCATCCAGAAAAGCCTGCATTTTGTCAACCTCTTGAGGGGTACCGGCCACAGCGATATAGCCGTCCGGCCTCACCAGAAAAACCGAGTTTTTCTGAATTCCTGATTTGCCCATGTCCGGCGTCCATTTCACTTCATGCAAAACCATCGCGTTTTTATCTGCAAACTTTCGCAGGGACGGGGTGGTTTCGCCATAAAGATGAAGTTGCCAATCCACCGATTGCAATGGTTTATAGTTTTCCCCGCCACCGGTTTGCACCCACGGCAAACGGTCGCCCCCTTGGATCGCTCCGGTTTTTCCGGCGCTGAGCAAACTGCCCCGATAATTGACTTGTGTTTGTGAGACAGTTTTAAAGAACTTTTCTTTTGCTCCCGGAAGTTTGACCAGTTTGGGAAGGAGACGAGGAATAAACACTTCTTTATAAAAGGAGGAAGACAGTCCTTTTCCTTCCATCACCCGAATCACTCCTTTAAAGAACCGGTCCGTGGTGGCGACCAATGTTTTGGCAAAGCTCAACCGCTCCTGTTCATATGAATCCAATATTCGTTCATCCGCTTTCTTTTGCAAAACCGCGGCAATCTTCCAACCCAGATTCATCGCATCCCCGATGCCGGTATTCATGCCTTGTCCCCCTGCCGGACTGTGAATATGCCCCGCATCGCCGGCTAAAAAAACCCGGCCGACGCGAAACTTTTCACTGACTCGGTGATGGACTTTGTACGAAGAGTACCAGTTGACTTCTTCAATTTTCACCGGAAAGATTTTTTCAATCAAGGGAATCAGCGGCGTCAAGTCCTCCGGAATGCCCCGGCTTAAAACTTCTTTCGGAATCAGCCCGATAAACCGGGCATGCTCCTTGTCGCGGAGATTGACAGCCAGGCAAAATTCTCTTTCTGAAAATCCGGCTCCCATCCCTTGCAAAGGATTTTTGGTTTTGACATCCGCCACAAAAAAGACTTGCTCATAGGTTCCGCCCGGAAAGCCGAGCCCCAACGCTTTTCGAACCGTGCTGTGCGCTCCGTCACACCCGCACACATAATCATAAGATGGTTCCTCTTTCATTCCCTGCCTTTGAATTATGACATGAACCCTGCCATCCGTTTCCTTTAAATCCAACAGTCCGGTTTCCCACTCGACCCCAACACCTTTGGCATTTAAATATTCGATTAATATGGCTTCATGCTCATCTTGGGCCAGACTTAACAGATAAGGATAAGGGCTGATGTTTTCCGCCATTTTTTCGCCCAATTCCACTTTGGATACCGATTCCGCATCTTTAAAAATTTGTAATTCGGCCACTTTGATGCCGGCCTCGATCAACCGGTCCGCCAAACCGAACTGGCTGTATAGCTCCAAGGTTCTGGCATGAACCGCCATGGCTCTGGAAAGTGTGCCGGGCCCCTGATTTTGATCAATGATCCGAAAAGGAATCCCTTGTTTTTGAAGCGAAATGGCCAGCGCCAAGCCGGTGGGGCCGGCACCGACAATGAGTACTTGGGGTTTCATTCCTTTCCCTTCTTTCCGCTTTAAAGTGAACCATACCATTTTTCACGCCGATTTTTACTTCCTGTATAATAAACAACAGGTTGTTCATTTTCATTATAATTTTTGGATTTCATCCGCAACAATGATCAAAACGGCGGAATCTGTCGGTTATGGAACACTTCCGGATGCAGTGTCGTCCAAAAAGGGAAGGAGGAGCCCGATGCGAAAAAATCAAACGGATCTGCGTGTCCTTCGAACGCGGAAAACGATTAAAGAAGCATTCGTGGAATTGATGGAGGAAAAAGGCTTTGACGCGATCACCGTAAAAGACATCACCACGAGAGCCGGGATCAACCGGGGAACCTTTTATGCGCACTATCAGGACAAGTTTGATCTCATGGACAAATATCAGGAAGAGATCCTGACGGAGATGGCAGAAATCGTCAAACGGAATCTGCCGAATGCCCTTTCTGAAATCAATGACTCGTCCCCCACTTTAAAACCGGTGAGCACGATTGTTTCCATATTGGGATATATCAATCAAAATCACCGGTTTATGAAAACATTGTTGGGCCCCAAAGGAGACTTGACTTTTCAAAACCGATTGAAAGAATTCATGTGGAATGCACTCATCAAAAACAATCCAAACTCCATATTGAAAGAAGAAAATTTGCTGGTTCCGGGACATTACCTGATTTCTTATATTGCTTCCGCCCATATCGGAGTGGTTCAGCAGTGGTTAAACAGCGGAAGAAAAGAATCCCCCGAGGAAATGGCGCGTATCCTATCCACCATCACTGTGAACGGACCATTCTTTGCCGCCGGTTTGAAAAAAGCTTGACCTTCCCTTTGCAAATAAATAAAAAGCGCAGGCCTTTTCTCAAGACCTGCGCACATACCATGAATCCGTCCAGATATCGTTGGTCGGGACGACAGGATTCGAACCTGCGACCCCCTGGTCCCAAACCAGGTGCTCTACCAAGCTGAGCCACGTCCCGCTAACTGGTCGGGATGACAGGATTCGAACCTGCGACCCCCTGGTCCCAAACCAGGTGCTCTGCCAAGCTGAGCCACATCCCGACAATTCGGTTATTTCAGGGCCTCAATTTTCAAACGACGAGTCTCATTTTAACATGCCATCCTTTCCAATGTCAATCATCAATTCTTTCTGCCTTGAAGCCGGAAAGGCTGTCTTCAAAATGCAAAAAGACGTTCACGGAAGCATCCGTGTGAACGTCTCAAAAAATCCTTTCCATTATGATTTGGAATCATCTTTGTACCATTTGCTTTCCGTGGTGGGATCATTAATAATCCCGAGCGCTACCAGAATGGCGATAATCAGATCCACAATCGCATTTCCCTCAGTGATCCCCAGGTCAAAACCGGCATACCGAAGACCTCCGGCAACAAATGCCAACAATGATAACCAGAAACCATAGTTGCGAAACCGAGTCATCCAATTCATCCCGATTCGCCCCCATTCCCTGAATGTAAGCCGGCTGAAAAGCCAGCTCCAGCATCATCATATGCAGGGAAAAGAAAAACATTTTCTGATCAATACCCATTCGGTAAAAAAAGACGTCCGTCCAAGATCCGCCGAAATTCCTCCGGGCCCATCCAATCTCCTTTCATCCCGGAGCATCAAACAATAAAAAAACGGTTTCCTTCATCAGGAAACCGTTTCGCTTTGGTGCCGAAGGTGGGAGTCGAACCCACACTCCATAAAGGAACACGATTTTGAGTCGTGCGCGTCTGCCAATTCCGCCACTTCGGCATGACAGGCGGTTAAAAAATTTCAATCTCGCTTGGAACGATTTTTATTATATACGCTTTATTCTCGAATGTCAAATAAAATTTTTAGAGATTGCCGGACATCAACCGAAGATCCTATACCCCCGAAAACCCCGGATAAAAAGCGGATTTCGGCCCACCCTTCCGATCCATTTCCAACCCGCACTCTTTATTTACGCAATATTAAAAATATATTTTTTGGCAAGATTGACCCATTACGTTCCATCCACCGGGTCAGACGCTTTATTCAACCTTTCCGCAAGGCGGTGCAAAGTTTCATAATCGCCGTATTGGACCGGATATGCTTGGCGATCGTTATTGTGGTAAGTGGCAACTTTTGACTGATCGTGATATGGATACCGTTCCCACAACCAGCCCATGTTTTCGACGATATCGCGTTTATGCCCTGCGCACCAAACACCGGCATGATACAAGCCGACCTTTTGCTCATAAAATTGTTCCCGATTCAGTTCTCCGCTTATCCTCTTTACGTAAAAATCAACAGCCCGCGGAGGAAACCCCAGCGCAAGACCCAACAGGCGATGAAACTCTGTGCTGTCGCGGGAAAGGTTTTCGACTGCTTTGGCAAACCCGTCACGCTCCGGCTCATCCCGAAAGAAAATGTCATAGCCGGGATAAACGGAAAAACGCGGGAACTTTTCGAGTTTTTTCAAAGCATCTGGTGGCAATTGGGCCAAGCATTCATAGCTAGACGGCTTGATTCCCGCAAGAAAACTTTCAGTCGGCATCCATTCCATGAGCGATCCCTCCGGTTAGTTTGATTTCTCTCGACTATCTCATCTTTGCGCAGCATTTGATAGTCGCAACATTTAAAATGCAGTGCGTGTTTTAGTTATATTTTTTATGTATGAATTCATGAAAGAAAATTACTCACGTGATCATACACTTCTTTGGCTGTTTCCAGCAATCCTCGCACGGCTTGTACCCGTTCGGCTGCATCGCGTATCCCCAATACATTAATATTTTGTATTGAAACATTTTTATACCCATTAATGGAACCGTATCCTGTAACAGACCCGATACCTAATATCCTCGTCTTACGCACTTCGCTTGGCATCAAGCACAACCATTCGTGTTACGCCGGCAAAAAATCCTTATCCATTTTTGCCTCACATGAGCAGGCACCTGAAAGGCCTGCTCATGTTTTTCCGATCCGGATTAACAATCAATGACCAACAGGGTATGCGGATGTTGAGACCGGTATTCCTCTTTCCACCCGAGCTTGATTTTCTTCCATGTCTTTCCGGCATCAGCAGACCGGAAAAGCCCCAGATTGTTCAACGCGTAAAAAACCCCGGATTCCGACGGGTCGTTTGCCAATGCAGAAATCAGCATTCCTTCCGGCCCCGGCAAGCCGTCAACCGATTCCATCCATCGATCCCCTTCTTTTCGATAAATGGTGGATGAAGCCTGTTCCATTCTGGCGTGGTGAGCGTTATTCGGATGAATGGAGGCAGAGACAAGCACCCAATCCGGGTTTTTGACATCGACCGCCAACCCGTATAAATAAGGATGTTTCAGACCCTGGCCCAAAGGAATCCAAGATTGGCCCCCGTCACGGCTTTCCATGTAGCCGCAACCTTCACGGAACAATCCGTCGCCGCATGCCGCATACAAACGATCCGGTTGACTGGGATGCACCAACAGGGTATGAGCGTCCAGGGGACCTTGAAATTTTTTGTCTTCCCAGGTTTTTCCCCCGTCCAGACTACGCAGCACAGCGCCAAACTCGATCGAAACATAAATCCGTTCCGATTGCTCCGGATCCGGCGTAATCCACCGGACATGATGCGTGTGCGGCCGGGGAGGGAAACTCCAGGTCCGATGCGAAGGCACGAATTTCATCTCTTTATGTTCCCGCCAGGTTTGGCCTCCGTCTTCCGATGAAAAAAGCGCACTCGGTTCCGTTCCGACATATACCACCCCGTAACCATTCCCTTTTTGATGCGGGCTCACCGCCACGGCAGTGATTTTTTCATAAAGAATTCCTTTTTCTTTTAACGGCTCAAAATAATCACATCCATCCCCGACAGGGTACCATGAATCGCCAAAATCGTCCGAACACCACAAGCCACGGCCGAAGATCCCGCAGTACAACCGTTCCGGCCGGAACGGATCTTGAGCAATGCAAGTGGGTTGCATGCCTTTGAGACGGGAAGTTGTCCCGGCACTTTCCCCATCATCCAGGTCAGCCACCAATAATTCCCGTTCCATCCCCAGCAAAAGTCGCTTCATTCAATGATCCCTCCACACACTTGTTTTATGGATCAAACCCGATGGATCCATTTTTTCTTTTCCCGGTCATTAAAAAAAATAAAAGCTTGCCAACCCGTCAAACATGTCGGCAAGCTTTTCAAGGTACCACCTTCTGATTCAAAGATTTTTCACAGCGTCTATAGAATAAACGTAAGCCCCCTTAATTATTTATTCGCAAACCAGACGACATTTCAGTTCACCTTTTTCCAAATTTATTTCATTCGCTCAATATGCGCCTGAAGCTTTTCTTTCGGCCAGATCACTTGAACGAACTCGGCCTCTCCCACCAGCGCCTGGTCATGTTCGGCAATCACATCACACACCACTTTTTGCGGAGTCCATTCCTTGACCGTGGCCACAAACGTGACGGTTTTCCCGACCGGGGCCGGCGAGCGGTGGCGGACATTGATGGAAGCACCGATTCCTTCTTCCCCTTCTTCCAAAAACGGCTCGATGACTTTCCTTCCGACCCATTCCATATAATAGACCATGGACACGGTGGACAAGACCGGATGAATCATCTTGCCGTCAAACGAAGCAACCATCTCCCCGGTGACCGTCACGGACATTTTTTCCTGGTATCCTTGATGAAGACCCGGTTTCATGAAACAACCCCCTTCAGAATGGAACCCGATTTCTGCCAAAATCCATCCCTTTTTTCTCGCTTCTTTCCTGAATGAAAATATTTCCTTCTTCCCCAGTCCCGTTTGGGTACCACTCCCGTCATCTTTTCCGGCAGATCCATTCCGTCAAGACATCGGCCCCGGCATTTCCCCTTGTTTCCGGTTTGCCAATCCGTCCAGAAACAAATCCATAAACCGGTCGGCGATCTCCTCCGGCGGCAACTCTCCTTCGGGACGGTACCACTGATAAAGCCAATTTCCCACGGATAAGAGGAGTAACCGGACAAATTTTTCATCCACCTGCCGGAATTCCCCCTCCCGGATCCCTTGGGACACAAGCCGGGCCCACATTTTCTCATACCGGTCCCGTTTTTCCTGGATTTCACAAAACCTTTCCTTGGACAATCCCTTCCACTCATGAAAATAAACGGTTGCCGCTTCCAGGTTGGCTTCCACCACCTTGATATGGGCGATGACCGCTTGTCTTAACTTATCCACTGCCGGTGCATCGTTCTCGACAATGGGGCGAAGGGAATTTAAAAAAGCTTCAGCGCCTCTGTTTGTAATCTCATATAACAAATCTTCTTTTGTGCGGATATGCGCATATAAACTGCCGGATAAAATCCCGCATGCTTCCGAAATATCCCGAATCGTTGTCCCGTGATATCCTTTTTGGCTGAAAAGCCGGCAAGCCGTGCTCAAAATTTGTTCCTTGCGTTCCTGCCTTGTCATGTTTCATCTCTCCTGCGAAACAAGCGCTTGTTCGCTTCCATGATAATAGAAATTTCAGACATTTGTCAAGAATCCATTTATTTCAGAGAGTGTTATTCTTGTTTGGGCTCTGGCAAGTGAACCAGTCATACACCGGCTGCCCCGTCAACCAAAAATGGCCCTTTCCTGAAAAAGGATTTTGTCCATTTTTATCTAAGTTTTAGATAAAAAAGATATCCCAAATTTTTGAAGCGGGGGAAGAAGGGGGCTCATTCGTGTTATTTAAAAAGAGATCTCATCCTGCAAGCGAAGATGCCTTTATGTCCTTTCATTTCTGGTTAACCTTGGAGGAGATCGAGCAGTTGGAAGCCATCGCACGCGATCACCAAACCGATCCGGCGGCCGTGGTGCAAAAAATTGTCAAAAAAACATTGGAACACTGGCGCCAGTTGGAAACTGAGGAAGAAGAAAAAGAAACCGTGGAAAAATAGAGCAAAAAACGGAAGAAAGGAACCCCTTTCCTCCGTCTTGCTTTCAACCGGGTTCAGTAAATGAGGTCAATGAAATCATCTTTGGAAACGGCTCCGAAATAGTGCTTGATATCCAGGCCGTCCAAGGATTTTTCAATTTCATCCCGTTCATACCGGATTCCCGTCAAGCGGTCTTCAATGTCTTTCACATCGCCGATTCCAAAGAAATCGCCGTAGATCTTGCAGGACCGGATGATTCCTTTTTGCACATTCAACCGCACGTCGATGCTTCCGACCGGAAAACGGCGGCTGTGTTTGACATTAAATGCCGGCGACTCGCCGAAATTCCATTCCCATTTTTGATAGCGCGATTCGGAGATTTCCCGGATTTTTTCCCAGTCTTTCTCGGACAATACATACTCGGGAATCGGTTTTTGCCCCTGAAAGATATGTTCCAACAACAATTGGCGAAACTCCAAAATGGTCATAGGCTCTTTCAAAAAGTCAACGATATTGCCCACCCGGCTGCGGATCGATTTGATGCCTTTGGACTCGATCTTTTCCTTTTTCACTTGCAATGCCTTGGTGACGTGATCAACATTGACGTCAAACATCAGCGTTCCGTGGCTGAACATCCGCCCGTTGGTTGAAAACTGGGCGTTTCCCGATATTTTCTTCCCGTTTGCCAAAATATCATTCCGTCCGCTTAATTCCGCATCAATCCCCAGCGATCTCAGCGCCTCGATCACCGGCTCCGTAAACTTCCGGAAATTGGCGAAGCTTTTTCCGTCATCTTTCGTGATAAAGCTGAAATTGAGATTGCCCAAATCGTGGTATACGGCGCCTCCCCCGGATAAGCGGCGGACCACATGGATTCCGTTTTCCCTGACATAATCCACATGGATTTCCTCCACTGTGTTTTGGTGCTTTCCGATAATGATGGAGGGTTCATTGATATAAAAAAGCAAATAGGTCTCATCAATATCCAAATGTTTCAGCGCATATTCCTCAATCGCCAGGTTCATGCGCGGATCGGTCATATTTTGGTTATCTATGAATAACATGATAGATTCCTCCCGTCTTTGCCCGGACATTCCGTGATGGATCCGGGCTCCTCTGTTTCCATTGACCATTGTACCCGTTTCCCGGGACAAAATCACGTTTGGGCGAATTTGAGCAAATCCCGGTTTTATTATACCTTTATTAAAGAGAACAGAGAGAAGAGCGAGCAGGGGGATCCGTCATGTCGATGGAACAAGCGGAATTGTTGTTGCAAAAATACTTTGGTTACTCTTCATTTCGAAGCGGACAAAAGAAAATCATCGAAAGCATCTTATCCGGCCACCATACCATGGGGATCATGCCGACCGGAGGCGGAAAATCCATTTGTTATCAGATCCCGGCTCTTATGTTTCCCGGGATCACGTTGGTGATCTCTCCGTTGATCTCATTGATGAAAGATCAAGTGGACCGTTTGCGCCAGCACAACATTTCGGCCACCTACATCAACAGTTCGCTTCCGCATGCCGAAATCAAGCGGCGCATGAAAAAGCTGAGAGAAGGGGTTTACAAACTGCTCTACATCGCTCCGGAACGCTTGGAATCCCTGGCCTTTCAAGAAATTTTCTCCACCCTTCCGGTTTATCTGGTCACCATTGATGAAGCCCACTGCATTTCCCAGTGGGGACACGATTTCCGGCCCAGCTACCGGTCCATGGCCAAACAACTTTTATCCCTGCCCCGCCGGCCGCTCATTGCCGCTTTAACCGCCACCGCGACGCCGGATGTGAAAGAAGATATTTCCCGGCTTTTGCAAATCGATCCGTCGCGGATCTATTCCACCCGGTTGGAACGGCCGAATTTGTCCTTTCAAGTCATACACGAAGAAAACAGGCTGGATTACATCAAGCAATATTTAAAAGACCATCCCCGCCAAAACGGGATCATTTATTGTGCCACCCGCAAAGATACCGATCATGTCTATGAAGCACTGGTGCAATCCGGCTTTTCCGCAGCCAAGTACCATGCCGGGCTGACCGATGAAGAAAGAGAAAAAGCACAGGAGCAATTTTCATATGACCGGGTGCAAACCATTGTCGCCACGAATGCCTTTGGCATGGGCATCGATAAATCCAATGTCCGGTTTGTCATTCATTATCAATTGCCCCGCAATCTGGAATGTTATTACCAGGAGGCGGGACGAGCCGGCCGGGACGGGGAAAAAAGCGAATGCATTTTATTGTTTTCGCCGCAAGACATCCCGATGCAACGTTACCTGATCCGGCATTCCGATCTTTCCCCGGAAAGAAAAACGTTGGAATTCAGCAAGTTGCAAAAGCTGGTCAATTATTGCCACACCCAACGGTGTTTTCAAGAGGAAATCGTCCGGTACTTCGGGGCCGACATCATGCAACCATGCGGAACATGCGGAAACTGTCGCAAAAAAATGGGGGATTTGGTCAATTATACAATTGAAGCACAAAAAATCTTCTCCTGCATCAAACGGTTGAACGAACAGTACGGACTCACCATCATCGCAAAAGTCCTCAGGGGTTCCAAAAACAAGCGGCTGAAGGAATGGAAGCTGGACCGGATTTCTACATACGGGACCATGAGGGAGTACACGGAGAAAGAAATCCAGCGGTTGTGCCAACTTTTGGCCTCTGATGGTTATCTCTCCCTGGTCTACGAAGGGCGCCCTTATCCGCTGGTCCGCCTGACCCCGAAAGCAGTCGCGGTGCTGAAAGGAAAAGAACCGGTTTATCTGCACAAAGAGACCGAAAAATGGCTCAAAACCCCCGAAACCAAAACCCACCGCCTCTTGGATGAGCTGGTATCCTTGCGCAAACAGTTGTCCGAAACCGAAAAACTTCCGCCGTACATGATCTTTCCGGACAGCACTTTAAAAGAGATGTGCCGCCGCTTGCCCGTCACGGAAGAGGAGATGCAAGCGATCTCCGGGGTCGGGGAAATGAAATTTCAAAAATACGGGGCTCATTTTTTAAAAATAATCCGGGAATATGTCCAAAATCACGGGGAAAAACCGGTCCGGGAAAAAAGCACGGGAAAACCGTCCAGCCATTTCATCACTTATCAGATGTTCCTTCAAGGCAAAACCATTCCCGAAATCGCCAAAGAGCGCAACCTGACGCGCGGCACCATCGAGGATCACTTATTGCGCGCCGGCTTGGAAGGCTTGGAACTCGACTGGGATGCTTTTATTCCCAAAGAATATGAAGCATTGATCATGGAGAAAGTGGAAGAACTGGGCGCCCAAAAATTGCGCCCCATCAAAGAAGCTTTGCCGGAATCCGTGGATTATATGGCCATTAAAGCGGTCATTGCCAAAAGAGAAAGATTGCAAGCTTTGAAAAAATAGCTTCATTCCATGAATCTGCGGTGGAATGAAGCTGTTTTTTCCCTGTCTTCCCTCCTTCAGGGAAACCGCCCGTCCGATATCATGACCTTTTTCCTCCAAACGTCCGTATTTTTATACCAGTCACTCCGCATCCAAAGCCACCACGATTGCATCCGGAGCCAAGCATCATATATGATACCCACAGGAAAACCAGAAAGAGTATAAAAAGAAAGAGTGAGAGCAATGATTAAACTATTTATCAGCGACTTGGACAACACCCTGTTCGACCATGAAAAACAAATCCATCCGGAAGACCAAAACGCCTTGCACAGACTGATGGATGCAGGCCTTGAAATCGGGTTGGCTTCCGGAAGAATGGACTTTGAACTCGTTCAGGTGATGAACCGGATTCAAGCCCGTTTTCACCGGATCAGCCAAAACGGGGCTTTCATCTATACCAAAGAAGGAAAATGTTTGCAAAGGGTCACCTTTCCCGGAAACATTTCCAAACAAATCTATGAAGCGGCCCGTCCTTTCGGGCTTGTTTGCTTTGTCAGCGAGGAAAACGAAATGTTTGTCGCCGAAAAGACGGAAAAAGCCCGGGCCATTGAAGAAAGGATGAAGATGCCTGTTCATTCCCGCCCCCAATTGCATGAAGAAATCGGAAAATCACTGTTTCCCAGCAAGGTTTGCTTCTTTGGGGAACTGAACGATTTAAAACGTTTGGATCAACATATTCACCAACGGTTCCCCTCCCAAGTCGACTCCTTTATTTCGGACACCGATTGCCTCGATTTCATGCCGACCGGCATTTCCAAGGGGAATGCGCTGGAAAAACTGGCGGATGAACTCGGCCTGAAACCGGAGGAAATCGCAACCGTCGGGGATTCGTTTAACGATGTTTCCATGCTGGAATGGACTCCCCACAGCTTTGCCATGCGCCATGCCCCGGAAGAAGTAAAACAAAAAGCCGGCCGGGTCGTTTCTTCCGTCCGCGAAGCCTGCGAATGGGTTCTTCAATATAACCAGTCTTCATAAGAAAGGAATGGGTTGCACGATGCAATGTTATTTTTTGGGTACCGGTGCCGGGGTTCCCTCCCGGAACCGCAACGTGTCCTCCCTGGCATTGATCATGCCCGAGTATAACGGGCAGATTTGGCTTTTTGACTGCGGCGAAGCCACACAGCATCAAATCTGGGACTCGCCGGTGAAACTCGCCAAAATCAACCGGATTTTCATCACTCATTTGCACGGCGACCATCTCTTCGGTCTGCCGGGGATTTTGGGAAGCCGTTCGTTCCAAGGCGCCACCTCCCCCCTCACCTTGTACGGTCCGAAAGGGATTCAAGCGTTTGTCGAAATCTCTTTAAAGACAAGCCGCACCTTTCTCCGGTATCCGCTGGAAATCGTCGAAATGGAAGGGGATTGCCAATTTGAAGCGCCCCCTTTTTCCATCCGGGCCAAAAAGCTGGATCACGGCATCCCTTCGTACGGATATCGTCTGGAAGAACCGGATCAACCCGGCAGATTGAATGTGGAAAAGTTGCAAAAAGCCGGGATTCCGACCGGTCCTCATTACCGGTTGTTGAAGGAAGGGAAAACCGTCACCCTTCCCGACGGACGGGTATTAAAAGGGGAAGATTATGTCAGCCCCCCGAAAAAAGGAAGAACCTTGGCGATTCTTGGAGACACCCGGTACACTCCCGAAGCCTGCATCCTGGCAAACCGGTGCGATTTGCTGATTCATGAGGCAACTTACCGCCGGGATCAAGAAGATCTGGCCCGCAAATATTTTCACTCCACTTGCACGCAAGCCGCCGCCGTCGCCAAAGAAGCCGGGGTGAACCATTTGATCTTGAATCATATCAGCACCCGGTTTCAAGAAGAAGAATGCGAGGCTTTGCTTCAAGAAGCCAGAGACGTCTTCCCGTCGACCGATCTCGCCCGGGACCGGTGGAGCTACACCCTTCCCCCGCACGGCACCTCCTGACCGGAAACACTTTTCCTTTGTTTCCGGTGTCTTTCTCCTGTCAAAATGGATTAAAATAAAATTAACCGATCAAAGAGGAGGAATGTGGGCCGTGTACAAAAAAACCGGCATCCATCTGTTGCTGGTCACCGCGCTGATTCTACCGTCCCTCGCTCCGGCAACCGCTTGGGGAAACGAATTTCATGGAAAGACTTCCGTGCAGCTTCATGCCTCCGACCGCCTCCCGGACAACAACCCGGTCTGGGGAGATTCACGCCCGACCCGTCCGGTTCTCCAACCGGGGTCTCCCGAATCTTGCGGCATGGTAAATAAACCGCTCCTTCACATGGACACCATTCTCCGTCAGGCCATCCGGGAAAACATGACTCCGGGCGCCGTACTCCTCGTTGCACGCAAAGGAACCATTGTGAAACACCAAGCCTATGGATATGCCGTCCGTTATGCCGATGACCGACAGACTCCCGTTCATCCCCCGGTCCCCGCACGGAAAGACACCATCTACGACCTCGCATCCGTCAGCAAGATTTTCACATCCGTGGCCGTGATGAAATTGTATGAAAAAGGACGGTTTGAGCTGGATGATCCCGTAGCCAGATACATCCCCGAATTCGCCCAAAACGGAAAGCAATCGGTCACCATCCGCCAGCTTCTGACGCACACTTCCGGCTTTCGTTCCGGCATTCCGCTTTATCAAATGGGAAACAACCGGGAAGAACGGTTGCAAATCGCTTTGGCTTACCCGCTGGACCATCCGCCCGGAACCACTTACACCTACAGCGATCTCAACATGATTACACTGGGGGTTCTTGTCGAACGCCTTTCCGGTCTGCGGTTGGATCAATTTGTCCAAAAAGAAATCACGGGCCCGCTTCACATGCATGACACGTTTTACAACCCTCCGCAAAAGTTGAAACGCCGGATTGCCGCAACGGAATATCAGCCGTGGACCGGCCGGGGGTTGGTGTGGGGAACCGTGCATGATGAAAATGCGGCGGCACTGGATGGAGTGGCGGGACATGCCGGGGTTTTTTCCACTGCCCGCGATTTGGCCGTCTTCGCCCATATGATGTTGATGGACGGGAAATACGGATCCACGCGGATTTTAAAAAAAGAGACCGTCCGTCTGATGGAAAACAACTATAACACCGACTTTCCCGGCGATGATCACGGTCTCGGCTGGGAATTAAACCAAGGTTGGTACATGGACGCACTCAGCGGTCCGGATGCGATGGGCCACACCGGATTCACCGGAACTTCGCTGGTGATCAACCGCAGCCAGGGAACAATCGCCATCCTTTTGACCAATCGCGTCCACCCGACCCGGGAAACCGAATCCATCAATCCGCTGCGAAGAGAAGTGGCACGCATGGCGGCGGACGCCATTCCCGTGAAAATCCCGGGCAAGGTTCCGGCTTGGTTTTCCGGTTACGGCGACCAACTGTCCCGTTCGCTGGTGGCATCCCTGCCGCTTTCGACTCACGATCGCACCCTTGTATTTACGACTTGGCACCGGATTGAACCGGTTCATGATCAAGCCACGGTGGAATTTTCCGCCGACGGCCGGCATTGGTCCGCGGCGGAGCAATTCAGCGGAAACCGAAAAGATTGGAAGACTTACGCCATTCCGGTTCCCGAAGAAGCCCGTTTCATCCGCTTCCATTATCAGACCAATGAAAGTGTCAACGGACGCGGCTGGTACATCATGGATCCGGTCCTTGAAACCCGCGGAAAAACCATTCCGCTTCAATGGCAGGGGGAAGGATGGGAACGCCGGACCTATTAATTCAGCCGGCGGACCAGCTCACACCGCTTGTTTTTCTTTGGATTTGAACGAATTCATCCGGTTGCCCATCTTCTCCAATAAAATCATCAAAACATAACCGGCCAGCATGCATCCGATGGTGATGAACAACATTTCCCCGCCTGCTTTTTCAATGGAAAAACCGCCCAAAGAAGGGCCGAGAATGCTGCCCACACTGAAATGAACCGAAGCGATGGCATTGGCGGCAGGCAAAAAGCGGGCCGGCAGCAAGTCCGTGGCACAAGCCAATCCCATGGAGTAAAGGGAGCCGACCAATCCGCCAATCAATATGAAAGAAACAAAAAGATAAATCTCGTTGGACAAAAAATGCGGGATGACAAACATGCCGGCCGATCCGGCCGAACAAACCAAAATCAGCAGATTTTTACGGCCGATCCGGTCCCCCAACACCCCGAGCGGCACCTGAAAGAGCAAACTGCCCCAGACAAATGCGGAAATCAAAAGGGAAATAAAGCCTTGGCCCATGCCTTCCCGTATGCCGATCACCGGGAAATTCCCCGTCAAAGCGGTTTCCAAAAACCCGTAAATGAACGGGGAGCAAAAAGCAATGAAGCCAAGCCGGTAAACCGTTCGCAATGATCCCTGCCGGTTCGCATCCTTTTCTTTCCATTCGTTGTCCAAAGATTCGGCGATCGTTAAACGGCCGGTTAAATAAATGGAAAAAAAGAGGATACACAAAACAAAGAGAAACGGAACCGTTTCTCCAAAATGAACCAGATTCAGCCCCAGCGGACCGATCCCAAATCCCAATCCATAAGCAAACCCGTATTGGGAAATCCGGCGTCCCCTTTCTTTCACGGGAGCATGGATGGTGATCCACAATTGGGTGGCATAGTGCAACAAACTGTCGCCGATGCCGACCAGAAAGCGAAGCCCGGTCCATACCCAGAAACTTTGAAAAAACGGAAAAAAACAAACTGCAACAGTGACAATGTACAACCCGGCAAGAATCGATTTCTTCACGCCGATTCGCCGGACCATGGCCGGTCCGAGGGGAGCCGCGAGCAAGATGCCGAGATAAAGCGCAGAGGCACTCAGGCCGTTAAAATCGGCTTGCACTCCTCTTTCTTCCAGAAACATCGTCAACAGCGGAATCAATAACCCCTGGGTCATCCCGGCCACACAAATCATCCAGACCATTCCTTTGAACGTCCGGAGAGACCAGGCCATGTTTTCGCCCCCCTTTTCAAAATCTTTTCAAACCATTATATTGGTTTTAATCATGATTGCTCAACATCCAAAGAGGGGGACACGCAAGTGATAAACATGATATTGAAACTCGATTGGGGATCGATTCTTGCATCCGTCATCGCAATCGGGATCATCATTTTGCTTTCAATCATCAGCATCATCATCGCCAGAAAGTTGATCATCCGCCTGACCACTCACAGCCGTCTCAGCAAAGGGACGCAGCTGAGGTTAAAAACCATTCAAAGCATTTTGATCAATGTCACCACCTATGTGATCATCTTCATCGCATTGGTCTCCATCCTGGCCGAATTTCACATCAACATTTCTGCCATTTTAGCCAGTGCCGGCGTCCTGGGGCTTGCCATCGGTTTTGGCGCAAAAGATCTGGTTTCCGACATCGTCTCAGGATTTTTCATTTTGTTGGAAGACCAGGTGCAAGTCGGGGAAGATGTCACCGTCAACGGATTTTCCGGCACCGTGGAGCATGTGGGCCTCCGCGTCCTGAAAATCCGCGATCCGGAAGGGGATTTGCACTTTATTTTAAACCGGGATATCAAATCCCTCACCAATCATTCCCGCGGACACATGCTTGCCAAAGTAGACCTTCCGCTTTCAACCAAAACCGATCTGGATCAGGCCCTCGCTTACCTGGAAGAACAATGCCGGCACCTCCGGGAATCGTTGCCGGACGTGATCGACGGTCCTAACGTGCTGGGCGTGGTGGATGTGACCCCGCAGTCGTCCATTGTCCGGATCCAGGCCCGGGCAGAAAACGGGAAACAAGGTGAAGTGGAACGCCGGTTGCGCAAAGAATTGGTCCAAGCCACCGACAAAGCCGGTTATTTATTGACCGAAACCACATAACCATTAAAAATGATATAATAAAGTTATACTTTTAAATTTTCATTCGAGGTGATCCGGATCCGTGTATCACATGACGGTATATGATATGGATGGCCAACTGCTTTATGATGGTCCCATCAATGCCACGAGTGACGACGAAGCCAAAAAGCTCGGCTATGCCTGGATTTCCGAAAACGGCCATCAAGATAAACCTCACCGCATTTTCCATGTGACAGGACGTCTTGTTTCCTTCAAACCGCATCCCTACCGGGGAAATGCTTCATCCAACAAAGCCTGAAAGAGATTATCTTTCAGGCTTTTCCTTCATCTTAAAAAATACGGGTCTGAAGATTCCCATCTGCCATTCATTGAGCGGGATAAAAGCGGAAATCCTTTGTTTTTTACTTTGAATCGGCTTTTGTCTCACCCGACCCCTGATTGTAACAATTATTCCATTTATTTATAATATTCCCGTAACTGTACATACCGCCGAAGGAGGATATCAATGCGACATGCCAATGGTTTGCGAATGACTGTTTCTTTCCTGTCAACCCTTTTGCTGATGGTTCCCGCCTCTTGGTCCTTTGCAAAAGCCGATGCAGTGTTTGCCGAAGCTTCCCCCCACTCTCCCGTGGCCAGCGACGGCAAAATCATCAAACAATCCACGCAGTCGGGGGACATTGTCCAAACCTCCGGGGGCGCCTACAGCAAAGGGCATCAAGGAAACATGCTGAAAGCACGTGAAAAAAACCTTTCCCAAAATGGTGCATCCGCCGAATCTGTCATCGGGCCGGATAACCGGACGCGTGTAAAAGACACTTCCAAATACCCCTACAGCGCTGTCGTCCAGATCCAAAGCGATCTCGGAAACTGCACCGGTTGGCTGATCGGACCGGACACCGTTGCAACGGCCGGCCACTGCGTCTTTGACCCGGATGAGAAAAAATGGGCCTCTTGGGCAAAGGTTTATCCCGGACGGGACGGCGACCGTTTGCCATTTGGTTATGCGAAAGCCACCCGTTTTTACTCGGTTGTCGGATGGACCCGGTATGGAAACACCAATTATGATTACGGAGCCGTCAAATTGAACAAAAACGTGGGAAACCAAACCGGCTGGTTCGGATACCGCTGGCAGAGCGGATCATTGGACGGCACCCGGGTGAACATCAGCGGTTATCCCGGTGACAAACCGCAAGGCACCCAATGGGAACACAGAGACCAAATCCGCGAAACCACCCCATACAAGTTGCTGTATGACAACGACACTTATTCCGGACAAAGCGGATCACCCGTCTATCAGGAACAATATCAGAATTGCGGGGTTTGCAGCATTGCCATCCACACCAACGGAGTTTACGGAAATAAAAAGAGCAACCGCGGAACCCGCATCACCAAAGAAGTTTTCGATAACCTGAACACTTGGAAAGACCAATAGATTCCAACCGGTTGGAACTTTTTCCCCTGAAGGAAAGTCATATAAAGTAGCCGTACCATTCTGAGAGGATCTTTCCTCTCTCTTTTTATTCAAGGGGGGATTTTGCTTGATGAAATGGAAATGCGGATTCACCATCCTTCTGTTCACCCTTTGTTTCCCGCTCTTTTTCGGCTGTGAAAAAACACCGGATGCCGGACCCGTGTCCAAAGTGAAAGTCACCGGAACCGTCACGGATGAAAACCATTCGCCTGTCTCCGGCGCTTTGGTCGTCCCGAAACCGAAAGAAGACGTCAGCGGACCCGTCCCGGAAATCGCCAGATATACCGATGAAAATGGCCGTTTTACATGGTATGTGCCCGCCGGATCGTACGAATTTGTCATCGAAAAAGAAGGTTACAAACCGCGCCGCCTTCCGGTTCAATCCAAAGATGCCGGAAAACCCGTCCACTTGAACGTCATACTGGAAAAAGAATAAAAAAACAAGCTCCAAAAATCTCTTTTTGGAGCTTGTCATGATGCTTTTTACTGCAATTGTTTTTTCAGCTCTTCCAAATCGGTCACCGGCGATTGGCAGGCATAATTTTCACAGATGTACACTTTGGGGCCAAGCGTTTGGGACGCCTCTTCTTCAGACCGGGGAACAAACCATTTGATGGTGGTGGCATCACTTCCGCGCGGATCCAGGGAAATGACCGCTTCCGGCAAGTAAGCCCTTTGGATCAACCGGATCATTTCTTTGGTTTTCACATCATTGGGCGAACCGGAAATGAAAATTTCTTTGCTTTTCCCCAGCACCAACATCACCGCCATCAGGAAAAAGGAATGGGAAATCGGTGAAGCTTCCACCGCTTTGGCAAAAGCCCGGATTTGTTCCCGCGCCTCCTGAAGCAAAGATTCATCCGATGTCAGCTTGGCCAACCGGATCAAATTATAGACCGCCACCGAGTTGCCGGACGGAGTCGCACCGTCATAAATCTCTTTGGGCCGGACAAACAAGGACTCTGCATCTTTTCCGTAAAAATAAAATCCTCCTTGTTTTTCGTCTTTGAACAGCGCCAGCATTTGCCGTGTCAACACCAAAGCTTGCTCGATAAACCGGGGCTCAAAAGTGGCTTCGTACAACTCCGTCAAACCCCAGGTGAAAAAGGCGTAATCATCCAGATAGCCGGGATAGGCCACTTCCCCGTCACAATAGCGGGCAAACAGACGGCCTTTCTCATCGATTAACCGTTCTGAAAGAAAGCGGGCCGCTTTGACCGCGGCATCGGTGTATTCCGTTTCTCCGAGAACCCGGCCGCCCCGGGCCAATGCCGCAATCATCAATCCGTTCCAGGACGTGAGGATTTTGGTGTCTTTTCCTGGGCGTACGCGTTGCTCTCTGGCTTCAAATAATTTCCGGCACCCTCTTGCCAGCATTTCCTCCAATTCATTCAGCGGCAGCTGATACCTCTCGGCAATCTCCCCGAGGCGAACGCCAATTTGGTTTAAGACGCTTTTTCCGTCTTCAAAATTTCCTTCTTCTGTCACGCCGTAAGCCGCACAAAAGATTTCAGCCTCTTTTTCTCCCAACACCTCCGCGATTTCCTGCGGGGTCCAAACATAAAACTTTCCTTCTTCCCCTTCGGAATCAGCATCCTCTGCCGAATAAAAACCGCCTTCCGGCGCCTGCATGTCTCTTGTCACATAACGGAAAATGCCCCGTGCCACTTCGGCGTAACGTTCCTCAAGGGTCACCTGGTACGCTTCCAGATAAGCCAAAGCCAGCAAAGCATTGTCATAAAGCATTTTTTCAAAGTGGGGAATCAGCCACTCCCTGTCCACGGCGTACCGGGCAAAGCCATGGCCCAAGTGGTCATAAATCCCCCCTCTGTGCATGGCTGTGAGCGTGCGGGTCACCATCTGGAGGGCTTCCTCTTCTCCCGTCAGCCTGTGGTACCGGAGCAAAAACAGCAAATCATGCGGGCGGGGAAACTTCGGCTCATCGCCGAAACCTCCAAAATCCGGATCAAACTGGCTGGCGAACTGTTCATACGCATGATCGATGACCCCCAAGTCCACCTCCCCGGCTTCCGCCGCATTTAAATAAGACTTGACCGCGTGGACAATTTTGTCCCCGACTTCATCGGCCCGGTTCCGCTCCTCTTTCCACAGCATCGAAACCCGTTTCAACAAATCAATCAGGCCCATGCGTCCGTACATGGTTTGCTTGGGCAGATAAGTGCCTGCAAAAAAAGGTTTTTGCTCCGGCGTCATGATGATGGTGAGCGGCCATCCTCCCTGGCCGGTCATCGCCTGACAAACGGTCATGTATACTTGATCCACATCCGGCCTTTCTTCCCGGTCCACTTTGACCGGGACAAAATCCCGGTTCAAAATGGCAGCCACTTCCTCATCCTCAAACGATTCACGTGCCATGACATGGCACCAATGGCAGGTGCTGTAACCAATACTTAAAAAGACCGGTTTATCCTCTTTCTTGGCCTTTTGGAAAGCTTCTTCCCCCCATGGGAACCAATTCACGGGTTGATGCGCATGTTGGAGAAGATAAGGCGATTTTTCCCGGATCAACCGGTTGGACTTTCGCTGATTGGATTGATGAACACTCATAAATCAGTCCTCCAAAATATTCATGTATGTCACCCGTCGGGATTTCCATAAAATTCTTGTCTCTCCCAGTAGTTTAGCACAAAAAAAACGGAGGCATGCAACCCGCCTCCGCAATCCGGTTGATCCAAATCAGTTCATCCTTGGCAAAACCAACATCCACCCGTCCGCCAAACAGCTGATGGCGGAAATCCCGGATTGAATTACTCAATGATTTTTAATGCTTCGAGAACATCTTTGGCACTGCTGACCAAAGAAGCGAGTGTAGCAGTCAGGGTGATCAAGCCGCCGTATTCTTTCACGAATTCATTGCACTGTTTTTTCAGCTTCCGGATCGTTTCTTTCTTGATCTTTTGCTGCTTCATTTCATTGAGGGCTTGTTCCGTGCTTTCTTTCAGTTTCAGTGCGCTCTGGAGATAGATCACATTGTCTTCCTGATAATATTTTCTGGCCCGGGGAATCGCCCGGCCGTATTTGAATCCGTCGCCCTGATCGGTTTTGGCTTTTTTTCGGGCCGGACGGGGCTTGATCTTCTCATTTTGATCCATGCTGGTTAAAAGAGCTTCCAATCGCGTACGGAGCAATTGATTCTGCTCCGGTGTCAAATCCATCGAAGATGCCATTTGATCGACTCCTTTATCTGCCGGATTCCACATGATGATCTCCCGATCGAAAAGAAAGTTTTTTCAGCCTCCATTCAAACCTGCTGATCCATTTCACTTTCATAAAAGCATTTATCACCCGCTGTGCCGATAGCCGCCCGTTACCTGTTGAGGATTTCAGAATCCGGCTTTTTCTGTTTCTCCTTGGATAGCATGAATGTATCCCCGTGCTTGCGGAAAACAATCCGCCCCGCTTCTTGCCCGGCGGCTTGCATCAACCGTTCTAACGGCTCATCCAAAGGTTCGGCCGACAATACAAAGGTGTCCCAATGAATGGGAGCCAACCATTTCGCACCCGTATCGCGAAACATGGCCCAAGCCTCTTCCGGCGTGCAATGTGCCCATCGCAAATGATCG
The DNA here is from genome assembly GCF_038006465.1 of Thermoactinomyces sp. FSL K6-2592. Taxonomy (NCBI): domain Bacteria; kingdom Bacillati; phylum Bacillota; class Bacilli; order Caryophanales; family Thermoactinomycetaceae; genus Thermoactinomyces; species Thermoactinomyces sp. FSL K6-2592. The sequence goes on along the minus strand of NZ_JBBOVH010000002.1, from coordinate 142,182 downwards.
GGGGAATAGGCTCCGATCGGCATAAAAGCAAGATCCACCGGCCCCGTATCAGACAACTTGCGAAATTGATCCGTAAAAGCCGTATCCCCCGGAAAAAAGATCCGGGTTCCTTTTTTCTCTATCAAATAACCGTTATAGCCGTACCGGCGATTCCAAGGGTAACGGTTCCCCCAATGTTTGACGGGGACGCCCAGAATCTTGATTCCCAGTTCTTCAATCTCCAGTTGTTCATCCCATCCCAGCTCAAAAACTTTTTTAAACGGCAAGTGTTTGATCAGACGGGCCGTGTTTTTGGGAGTCACCACATAACACCCTTCATGGGCCAATTGCGACAAGCTGGGAACGTCAAAGTGGTCAAAATGGGCATGGGACAAAAGGATCAACTGCACCCTCTCCAAATCTGAAAGAGAGACAGCCGGCTCGGTATGGCGTTTCATCCCGATCTGCCGGTTCAACCATTTGATGGACTCTCCCACGCGTTTCCCCAAGACGGGATCGGTGAGAATGCGTGTATCATAAAGTTGCATCAAAACCGTGGAATGCCCGACCCAGCCAACCGTCACCTCTTCCCGGCTCCATTCCTGCGGTTTCAGCATCTTTTCAGGCTTTTTCAATGGCAGCCGGGGCAAACGGTTGAACCGGAACCACATTCCCAAACCAATGATTCCAACCATCACCACAAGCAGAATGAACAGTATTTTCATCCCCAAACATCCTTTAAACTCTTGTTGTCGAATTTCTTTTTGTTTTAAAAATGCAAACGGCTTCGGAATTTTTCGTATACAGCTTTTTTATTTTACATTAGCGGTCTTTGGCTCATCAACCGATCCCGCCGCCACCATGCCGTTATTCCCCCGCATCAAAAAGAGCCTGCCCGCCTCCAAAGGAAAAACCGGACGGTCCAAAGGGAGTTCCTTTTTTTCCGTCCGGCTTCCGTCTTGCCAAAATGTCCTGGCTTTCCATATAATTCTTTTTCCGGTTCAGTGAATCGTAAAGAAAGTTCCCCGATTTCCGATCAAGGCTGGCCGTGATGAGCGACAGCGGGGAAGTATCCGGAATGTTGCCCGGAAAACTGATCACCGGCAGGTTGTAAAACAGATGCTCCGGATCCTCCTGATGGATATTCCACCGCCCTTGTAGATGAATTTTAAAAACTTCGCCCACATACCGCAACAGGCCGTCCAACGTCATTTTTTCTTCATCTTTCAATATCTCATCCGGCGAGGAGTAATTTTCCAACACCCATGCTTCCACTCTCAGCAGGGACTCCGGAGTGTAATCCAGATCCAAATGCCCCAGCTTCTTTTGCAATTTTTCCAGTTCATCCGGATGGATCATCAGCCATTCTTCGAACCAGTCTCGTTGATTTTCCTGTACCACTGCCTTTTTCCCTCCTTTACGGTTAATTACCGGAATTCCACCTTAATTCCTGCCGCTTTTAATTCATTGATCAACGGCTGGCTGGCATCGGCATTTTCAAACACCCAGGTGATATCCCAATTTTCCACTTGCACCAGATATTTGTCCTTTTCCAGTTCATCCCGGATGTGCACATCTCTTGAAAAATACCCTCTGCTTCCATCGGTTTTGGTCGTGGTCTTATGTTCAACCGCTTTTAATGTTTTGGGATCGGCAATGTCGATAATCCGCACACCAAGTGGGGTGTCCACACTGTGTTGCATGGTGGAGTTTTCCCAGTTGAGGGTTTTCCGGTAATTTTCCACCAATTGGTGCGACCGGTTTGCTTTTTCCATGTTGGCATCATACGTTTTGCTCCATTGTTCATAACTCCATTTTCCGCCGTTTGCCTTGTAAATCTCCCACCGGTTTTGTTTATGTTCCGGGGTTCACGGAACCAATGAGATGTCTTTTTCCACTTTGGGCGTTTTCGGATCCGGTGTGCGGTTTCCGCAAGGCAACTCGATCATTGCCGTGTAACGTTCGGTGGACCGGGCTTTTAAACACCTTTGAAAGCTGTCAAACAGTTCATCCGTTTCTGATTTGACCGCCGGTATGCCGAGATCGAGCTGTTTCACTTTGTTAAACACGGGCACGGCAAAAGCGGTGACCCCGACCAACGCCGCACCACCGACACCGGCGATGATCGCATTCTTCCAGTTGATGCCGCGTCCGTGAAGCAGATCATCGGCAACGCTGGTTCCGGATCCTTCCACCGCACCCACGACACCAGCTCTGGAGAAAATGGAACGAAGCGGCCCCGGCAATTTCGTAACCCCATTCCGAATCCCGGAAGCCAGCGGCCCCAACAACCTCGAACCGGTGATGGATGCAATCAGCCGGCTTCCCAATGAACCGGCCAATGCCCGGGCCGCTCCCCCGGCAATCCCCAATCCGATCGCCCCCAATACACCGCCGAGGGCTGCTTCCAAAAAGGTGTCCTGCGTGATTTCGCCATTCATCAACCAGCTCATTCCAAAAGAAAGGCCCATCCCGATTAACACCGAAGCTCCCAGCGGTGGAGCGACAAAACATAATACCACTCCGACCACCAACACCACTCCGGCCGCGATATATCCAATATTCTCCTTAACCCATTTCCAGGCAGCGGACAGTTTGTCCACCACCACTTCCTTCATCTTGGCACAAACTCCGGTGAATCAGTCCCATAAGTCCCCCAAAAATTCCTTTGTTCCTTCCCAAACTCCCTTTACTTTTCCCTTAAACCAATTCCACGCTTTACCAATCGGATTACCCGATTTTTCGGAAGAAGGGCTCTCTTTCTTCACTTCCTGTGAGACCGGTTGCTCATCCGCCGGGCCCGGACCCGGTTTCACTTCCTCAAAATGGTCATCCACCTTCGGGACCTCAAAACCTCCGCTTTCGGCAAACGAAATGGGAAAGCCGGCCGCCATCATAAAAAAAAAGGGCTGCCAACCCCGGAAGGATCAATTTTCGCATGTTCCCCGTTACGGAAAAAATTGTGTCTGCGCCCGTTTTTTCTGTTCTGTCGGTAAAATCGATCCGTACGCCGATAATTGATTAATCATCCCGTAGCCTGCACACCTCCTTTTTTAACTCTATTCAGCTATTTCACAAGAGACTGATTTATTCTATTTTACAAAAAGATAAGCCGTTTTTGTTAAAAATCATGAAGTTCGCTTTTTTTACGGACTTCTTTGGCTTCCCGGAATGTTCACGGGATGCTTTACACAAATAAAAAACCCCGTCCCCCAGAATGACAGACGGGGTTGGGTTTGCACTTGCCATTTCCGTTTGGCTCACCATGAAAATTGCCGGCCACTGCCAATGGTGCGGCGTTTTTCCATCGATTCTTCCTCCGGATTTCGCTTTTGATCCGGTCATGAGTTCGAAAAAATTTCAGAAAAAAGGGCAATTGTCAACAGAACCAGAATAACGTAAATGATCATATGAACCTCTTTTTGCATTTTCCAACTCCCTCTCGGTGAGTAAATGGATCCGTATGAACGGAAAAAGAATCGAATTGCAACCCTGTGACATTGGAAACACGGGTCGTTTACACCAACGGTTTGCCTTTTTTCTGAGTAATCATTGCAACTGGATTCATTCAATACACAAATCGATGTTTTATTTTGATTAAATAGAATATTTTTAATTTTATTTTAAATAAAATGATGGGCTTCATCAAGATCGCTTCCAAAAAAACCGGAGCAGACAAAGCTCCGGTTTTTTCTTTAAAGCGCAAAATGGGAATATTCCCCGACAATCCGTTTCATGAGGTCGCTTTCGGGCGGGATTTGTGTGATCTCATAAATGGTGTTCTCCAATCCCTTTTGCCGGATGCTTTCCTGAATTTGAACGGCCTCGGGATCTTCCTGGTAATCATACCGCAGGGCAGCGGCAATACCTTTGGCCAGTGAAACCGGCTGCTCCTTCAGATACGTGATATATTGGGCAGCCGGACTGACCAGACGGTCTTGGGGTCCCAGTTTCCGTATGGGGGAACGGCCCACCCGGGTCACGTCATCAGAAATATGCGGGTTGACAAAACGCCGGATGATGGTGTCGATGTATTTTTGATGTTCCTCTGGGTTGAACCCGTGCTTTTCAACCAACAGTTTTCCGGTTTCCTGCAAAGTGTTTTTCACCAGGCTTTGGATCTTTGGATCCGCCATGGCTTCATCAATGGTTTGGTAACCGGCTTGGTAGCCGAAGTATGCGGCCACGGCATGGCCGGTGTTGACGGTGTACAGCTTTCGTTCAATATACGGCATTAAATCATCCACCAAGGTCATGCCGGCCACTCGAAGTTCTCCCACCACTTGTGAACGGTCCACCGCCCACTCATAAAAGGGTTCCACCACCACTTTTAACGGATCCGCATGGGACTGGTTGGGAACAATCCGGTCCACCGCCGCATTGGGGAAACCGACCATTTCATCAGCCTTTTCTCTTTCTTCTTCATCCAGTTTGGAATAAACTTCTTTTTTTAGCAGGGCGCTGCCGCCAATCATGTTTTCACAAGCAATGACATTCAAGGGCTTGGTTCCGGTTGCCATCCGCTGTTTCAACCCTTCGGCAATCAGTCCGGCAATCAGCGGCAAGACATTGGGACCGACCGCCGTGGTGACCAGATCCGCACCGGCAATGGCCGACATCACTTGCTCCGGATGGTCTCCGCTGTGAATGGCGTAAACATTTTTGACGATGATTTCTTCATTGGAATCATCGGCCAACCCGATGGAATAGCTTTTCCGTTCGTTGATCAAATCCACTATCTCCCTGTTCACATCCACAAAACAAACCTCATATCCCGATTGGTGAAGCAGGCTGCCGATAAATCCGCGTCCGATATTTCCAGCTCCAAAATGTACTGCCAGCATGTGTGTCCACCTCTTAAAAGAATTTCATGATTTCTTCGGCTGTTTCCGCTTGAACAATTTGATGCACGTTTTCCTCCTCGGCAACCACCAAGGCGATCTTGGATAAAATATCCAAGTGCTCATCGCCTTTTGCGGCAATTCCGATTAAAAGTTTGACGATGTTGCCGTCGCCAAAGTCCACGCCGTCAGGAACCTGTACGATCACAATGCCGGATTCGATAACATTTTCCTTGCCTTCTTCCGTTCCATGGGGAATCGCAACATAATTGCCCATATACGTCGAAGTCAATTTTTCCCTCTCCAGCATGGTATCCACATAAGCCGGTTTGACGTAACCTCTTTCCACCAACAATTGGCCCGTTAAGCGGATCGCTTCCTCTTTGCTGTCCACGCTTGCATTGAAACGGATGTTTTCCGGAGATAAGATCGATGATGCCATGTCAAACACTCCTTGTTTCTTTTAATTTCTCTTCAAAGAATCGTTCAAACCGTTTAGCGAGGTAAGCGGAAATTGCCTGGCGGTCTCCCGACTGAAACAAGGCAATCCCCTCATCATTTTCAATAAACAGGGAACTGATGAAACTCAAGACTTCCAACACCGGACCGGAAACCTTCTCCGGCGCCAACAACAACAGCAACGTATCGGCACGGATGTCCGATTGATCCATGCCCTTCATCACAAACGGCTGCTTCAGAAAACAAACCGTAAAGGAGGGGCGAACCACCTGTTTGCTCCGTGTGTGGAAAAGTGCGAGCCGTGTCCCGGGAATTCCCAATCCCCCTTTTTCCTCCCGCTTTAATAAAGCTTCCACCACCGGCGCCACCCTTTGGATCACCCCTTCATCCCGCAATCGCAAACAGGCTGCTTCCAAGGCTTCCGGGACAGATCCGGCCTCTTCCGCAACAAAACATTGGAACCCTTGGAGGATGGTGGCGATCCCCCCCGAATACTGATGGATCTTTTGCATGTTGGAGACGGTTTGTTCCAGCTTTTGGGAAGGGGCCGGATCCGGACGCCCGGAAGAAGGTTTGAAGCCCTGTCTCTTTTTGCGCCTTTTTTCCCGGATACAGGCCCGGATCTTTTCCACTTCATCGCGGGTCAAAATGGGACTGACCACCAGATAATTCTCTTGGAAATAAGGCAGTTGGATGGTGGAAATGATGAGGTCAAACGCCTCCGGGTCCTCCTGATCGATTTCAAAAACCGACCGGTTGGTCAAATTTTTGATCTCAGGAATCTCCTGCCGGATCCGGGTTTCCAGCATTTTGGATGTGCCAATCCCGCTGGAACAAATAATGAGCGCATGCAAATCCTGATCTTGTTTGTTGAGCAATGCCGAACCGAAATGCATCACGAGGTATCCGATTTCTTCATCCGGAACGGAAACATCAGGGAAGACGGCCGCCATCCCTTTTTTGACGACCGCAAACAAATCCCTGTAATCTTCCATGATTTTGGGCAACATGGGGTTGGTGATTTTCATATTTCGCCGGATGCGGGTGAGGGCCGGCTTCAAATGAGAAATCAGCCCCTGAACCAGTGATGTTTGATCCGACAAGCGGCAATTCAGCTCTTCTTCCACAAACCGGATCAGCTTTTTGGTCCAAAGCAGAACGGGATAATCCTCTTCCTCGATCCGGTATTCCTGATCGTGTCTAAGCCGGGCCCCTTGCAGATGCATGGTGATATAGCCGACTTCCGCTTCGGGGATCGACAGGCGGAACACCGTTTGCAACCGGGCGATCAATTGCCGGGCGAACGCATACTCCGGCGTGTTTTTCAACCGGTTCAGATGAACGGGATCCATTTCAATGTTTTCCCCCTGCATAATGCGTTCGATCGCCAGCGCCAAGTGGACAACCAAACCGATGTAGGCACTGTCCGCAAGAGAATAAGGCAATTGTTTGCTGATTTCTTCAACCACTTTTTCCACCAGGATGAGCTTTCGCTTTTCAACCAACCCCAGCAATCTTCCGGAAAGGGATTCAGACGTTTTTTTTGTCTTGTTTTGAATGTTTTCGCGGATCAGGGATAAGAACTGGACTTCATCAATATTTTCGGCAATCAGGTTGCTCATGGCCCGCCGCTTGGCCGACTCGCTTCCGACAATTTCAACCCCGTATCCGCGTTTTCGAATCAACGACAAATCAAACTTTTCAAGCCCGCTTTCCAGCTTGGTCAGGTCATGGCTGACGGTTGCCATGGTGACGTCCAGTTCACTTGCCAGCGAAATCAGTTTCACGGGTTCTTTTGCTTCCAAAAGCGTGCATAAAATCAGGATTCTCCGTTCTTCCGGCGTATACTCCCGGCGGGATTGCCGGAACAGATCCTGTTTCAATGCCTCCATTTGGCCGGCTGCACCGGACAGCTGAATGCCGACTCCCGGCTTTTTGACCAGTTCCAGGTCATACTTTTGAAGCAATTGTTCAATCCCTTTCAAATCCCGGTGGATGGTGCGGACACTGACATCCAGTTCTTCCGCCAGTTGCTTCGTGGTCAAATTATCCACCCGGGTGGATAACAAACGTTTTAAAATCAACCTTTCCCTTGCAGTGATATACATCTTGTCCACTCCATTAAAACGACATCGCCCGGAAAGCTTCGGACAAGCCGTGCTTTCCCGTTATTCTTTGGCCTTTTTCAATTCTTCCACGAGTTCATCGTATTTCGGACTGCTCAAAAAGTTGTCCACGGAAATATGATGAGCATGGGGGACCTTGGCTTTGGCCCGGTCCGTCAGGTCTTTGTGTGTCACCACAATGTCGGCATCATCCGGCAGGTTGTTGATCGATGTGTTGGTCACAGACAGATCCAAGCCTGCTTTTTGCACTTTGTTTCTCAAAATGGATGCCCCCATGGCGCTGGAGCCCATTCCTGCATCACAGGCAAAAATAATTTTTTTCACTTTGCCGTACTCAACCGTCTCGGCTTTCGGCTCTTCGTCTGCCGGTTTTTCTTCTTTTTTCAGCAGCTCGGCCGCTCTGCCTTCTTTCCCTTTTAATTCACTGGTTTTTTCAACAGCTTTGTCCAAGTCTTCACCGCTTTGTTTGGATGTTTTCAAAATCAACGATGCGATAAGGAAAGAAACAAGCGTCGCCGCGATGACTCCCGCCAAAACACCGACATAGTTCCCTTTCGGCGTCATGGCCACCAAGGTGAAAATGCTTCCCGGTGACGGCACTGCGATCAATCCGGCGCCGGTCATCAAGAAGGTGAAGACGCCGGTGGCTCCGCCGGCAATGGCCGCAACCAAAAGGAAGGGTTTCATCAAAATATAAGGGAAATAAATTTCATGAATTCCCCCGAAGAAATGAATGATTGCCGCACCCGGCGCGGATTGTCTGGCCGTTCCTTTGCCAAACAACATATAAGCAAGCAAAATTCCAAGTCCGGGACCCGGGTTGGTTTCCAACAAGAACAAGATCGATTTTCCGGACTCAGTAACTTGTTCAATCCCGATCGGACTTAAAATTCCATGGTTAATGGCATTATTCAAAAACAGGACTTTTGCCGGCTCCACAAACAAACTGGCAAGCGGCAACAAATGCGCATCGATGATGGCTTGAACCCCCGCCGCCAGTGTGCTGTTCAACAACAATACCACCGGGCCGATGGCTTTATAGCCGAGGATGGTTAAAATTCCTGCGATGATCCCGGCGGAAAAGTTGTTCACAAGCATTTCAAACCCTTGTTTCACTTTTCCTTCGACCAATTGATCCCATTTTTTGATGCAATAACCGCCAAGCGGTCCCATCACCATCGCTCCCAAAAACATGGGAATACCGGATCCGACGATGACGCCCATGGTGGCCGTGGCTCCCACCACACCTCCTCTGACATCGTAGATCATTTTTCCGGCGGTGTATCCGATTAAAACCGGAAGCAGATATTGGATCATGGGGTCGACCAGTTTGGCCAAATCCTCATTCGGGAACCATCCGGAAGGAATAAATAAAGCCGTGATCAATCCCCAGGCAATGAAGGCGCCGATATTAGGCATAATCATTCCGCTTAAAAAACTCCCGAAACGTTGTACCTTCATTTTGACTCCGGGATTTGCCTGACCCGATTCCGCCATGTTCCTCTCTCCTTTCTCTTTTGGGAATATATATTTATATTTTGTGAACATCTCGTTACTTTTATCATAAGACGGCGATCCAAGCTGGTTCAATTTATAGAAAATCCTATTTTGTCCTCCTAATTGTTGACATTATTAAAATAAACAAAACCCCTTTCCATAAAAAATAGAAAGGGGTTGACGGGTGAAGGGATTCGATTTAACAGTTATAGCTGGCTTTTTCTCAAGGCCTGATCCAGATCGGCAATAATATCATCCACCGACTCAATTCCAACGGACAAACGGACCAGATCCGGAGTCACTCCTGCGCTTCTTTGCGCTTCTTCCGTCAATTGTTGGTGCGTGGTGCTGGCCGGGTGGATCACCAGGGACTTGGAATCGCCGACATTGGCCAGATGTGAAAAGAGTTCCAGGCTTTCAATGAACTTCTTGCCGGCTTCCAATCCGCCTTTGATGCCGAAAGTAAAAATCGCCCCTTGGCCTTTGGGGAGATATTTTTGAGCCAGTTCATAAGACCGGTGGTTCGGAAGCCCCGGGTGATTGACCCATTCAACCGACTCATGTTTTTCCAGATATTTTGCAACTTCCAGTGAATTCTCACTGTGCCGTTCCATCCGCAGATGCAATGTTTCCAACCCTTGCAACAACAAAAAGGCGTTAAACGGGGAAATCGCCGCTCCGGTGTCACGCAAAAGCTGCACCCGCGCTTTGGTGATGTATGCAAGCGGTCCGAGCGCTTCGCTGTACACCACTCCGTGATAACTCGGATCGGGCTCCGTGAAATCCGGGAACTTGCCGTTGGTCCAGTCAAATTTTCCGGAATCCACAATAACTCCGCCGATGCTGTTTCCATGTCCCCCGATGAATTTGGTGGCCGAGTGAACGACAATGTCGGCCCCGTGCTCAAAAGGACGGCACAAATACGGGGAAGCAAAAGTATTGTCCACAATAAGCGGAATTCCGTGGTCGTGAGCCACTTTCGAAACCGCTTCAAAATCCAGCACATCCAATTGGGGATTTCCGATGGTTTCGGCAAAAATGGCTTTGGTCCGGTCGGTGATCGCTTTCCGGAAGTTTTCCGGATCCGATTGATCCACAAATTTCACGCGAATCCCTATTTTGGGAAGAGTATGGTAAAAGAGATTATAAGTTCCTCCATATAACGCACTGGAAGCGACGATTTCATCTCCGGCTTTGGCAATGTTCAAAATGGCATAAGTGATGGCTGCCTGCCCGGAGCTGGTTGCCAACGCTCCGACTCCGCCTTCCAGTTCCGCCACCCGTTTTTCAAAAACATCCTGGGTGGGATTCATGATGCGGGTATAAATATTTCCCGTTTCTTTCAACGCGAACAAATTGGCAGCATGTTCCGTATTGTCAAACACATAAGAGGTCGTTTGGTAAATCGGCACGGCTCTCGATTTCGTGACCGGGTCCGGCACCTGTCCTCCGTGTACGGCAATGGTTTCGCTTCGATAGTTCGTGGATTCACTCATTGGCCTTTTTCCCCCTTTTGTTGTAAAAAAGCCTCTTCTCTGATCCAGAGAAGAGGCTTGATCACTCATCGAAGTCTCTCCTATCTTCTAGAAATCCCAAAGGATTTCTACAGGAATTGGCACCTTCCGGATCTTTATCCGGGGTTGCCGGGCGTCATTGGGCCAGTCCCTCAGCCTCTCTGGATAAGAGCAAAATCTGATAAGAATAGTATTATTTTATTGAATTGACTCTATTATAATGACTGGAAAGGACCATCGTCAATGATTTTTCTCAAAAAACCCATTAAAAAACCAGGGCAATTGCCCTGGCCAGATATAAACCCGGTTCGAATGGGGATTCGAAGAGATTTAATCGGGAGTCCATCTGATGATTTATTCGGACGGTCTTCCTAAATTATGGTCTTTTTGTACGAAAAAAGTTTTTTTGTCACGGATTATTCAATTTTTAAGACAAAAAAACAACCTCTTTTCCAAAACGCCTCTTTTTGCATTTAAGCTTTGATTCCTTGGGTACTGGCCCTTTCGTCCGGATCCTTCATACATATGTTATAGCGATTTGAAAAACGCGGAGGTGATTTTATGTCAGCGCTTGAGCGCTTATGCCGTCAATTCGCACGAATTGTCAACGGCCAGCCAAGCACCATAAACGGGGTTTGTTTTATTCAAAAATTCCGGAACATCCCCGTCACCATTTTGGGGAAACGGTCCCGTTCTCCGCTGGTTCTTCCCACCTTCTTCAGTTTTGAAAGCCTTGACCGCCAAGGCCGCGCGCTCAATTTGGGAGAAACGGTGATTTTACAAAGAGAGATTAATCCGTTCATCTCCGAATTGCGTAAACGGGGAATTATTGTAACCGCTCTTCACAACCACTGGTTGTTTGAAAACCCCCGTTTATTTTACATTCATTTTGAATCCGTCGAAAATCCGATCACTTTTGCCAGAAAAGTTGCCGCCGCCTTGAGGGTATTGAAAAGATGATGATTTCTTTAAAAACCACCCGGAAGCCGGGTGGTTTTTAAAAACTCCCGGTATAATAAACTTAATCTGAAGCAAGGGAGAACGTTGCATGGAAGAAATGTGGAGAAACATTTTGCTGGAACTCGGCATTTGGGCCATTCCAGTCAGCCTTTTGATCAATACGCTCGTCAACCTGACCGGCTTTCTCCCCTCGATCTTTATGACGGCAACAAACGTCTGGCTTTGGGGAGCTTGGTGGGGCGGGGTCCTGTCCTGGACCGCGGAAGTTTTGGGAGCTATGCTTGCCTTTGTGCTTTATCAGCGGGGCGTGCGCATGCTTCCCCGAAAATACCGAAACCGCTGGCATTGGCTGGAGTCCATCCATGCACAGCCGCAATGGCGGCAATGGACCCTGCTTGTTACTGCCCGGCTGGTGCCCTGGATTCCGACAGGGGCCGTAAACCTTTTTGCCGTATGGGCAGAAACCCGCTTTTTCATCTTCTCAAGTTCCACCGCCTTGGGCAAAATTCCATCCATCGCCTTGGAAACCGGAGCCGGGTATGGGTTCATCCAATGGATTCAACTTTTTTAAGGGAAAGAAAAATTTTTACATACAGATCCTTTTGGGTTAAAATAAATAATGTACGAGAAAATAGTAAGTAACTTGTAATAACAAGATGGAGGGATTTTTTATGGCAAAAGTGTTGATTTTGACCGGTGATGCCGTGGAAGCCCTGGAGATTTTCTATCCCTATTACCGGTTGCTGGAAGAAGGACACGAGGTCACCATCGCGTCCCCGAATAAAAAGAAATTGCAAACGGTTTGCCATGATTTTGTGGACATGGAAACATTCACGGAAAAACTGGCATACGGCATTGACTCCCATGCATCATTTTCCGAAATCAATCCGGCTGATTATGACGGCTTGATCATTCCCGGGGGACGGGCTCCGGAATACATCCGCATGGAAAAAGAAATCCCTGCACTGGTCAGCCATTTCTTCGAAAACAACAAACCGGTGGGGGCCATTTGCCATGCCGCACTGGTGTTCAGCGTGATTCCGGAATCCGTCAAAAACCGTTCGATGACGGCATTCACCACTTGCAAACCGGAAGTGGAAAGCGCAGGAGCAGAGTACGTCAACAAAGAGCTTCATGTGGACAACAACTTGGTATCGGCTCATGCTTGGCCGGATCTCCCCGGATTTATGCGGGAGTTTTTAAAGAAATTAAAATAATTTTGATCAAAAAAGGAGCCGGTTTTTCCCCGGCTCCTTTTTTAAAACAAAGCCAACTGGTTGCTTTCCGGAAGCCCCTTCAAACAACCCAGCCGCTCCAGCACTTCGATCACCGTGCTGGACAAACGGGCCCGCTTTTGCAAATCCTCAATCGACAAAAACTCTCCTTGCTCCCGGGCTTGGACGATGTTTTGCGCCGCACTCTCCCCGACTCCGGAAATCGAAGCAAAGGGAGGGATGAGGCGTTTTTGGTCATCCAGCCAAAACTTGACGGCATCCGACTGGTACAAGTCCACGGGCGCAAATTCAATTCCCCGTGCATACATTTCCATCACCAATTCCAAGGTGGCCGCCATGGCTTTGTCTTTCGCCGATGCCTGGAAGCCCATCTCGTTGATCTCGTTCAGTTTCCGTTTGACCGCATCATATCCTTTTAAAACCAGCTCAATGTCAAATTCATTGACGCGGGTGCTGAACAATGCCGCATAAAAAGCTTCCGGATGATACACTTTAAACCACCCGATGCGGACCGCCGCCGTCACATAGGCCGCGGCATGCGCACGCGGGAACATGTATTTGATCTTCCGGCAGCATTCAATGTACCAATCCGGCACGCCATGCTCTTTCATCAAGGCTTCCTCTTCTTCAGTAACCCCTTTTCCTTTTCTCACTTTTTCCATGATCTTAAACGCCGCTTTGGACGGCAATCCCATGCGGATCAGATACAACATGATATCATCACGGCAACAGATGGCCTCCGAAATCGTACAAACGCCGTCATTGATCAAATCCTGCACATTGCCCTGCCAGACGTCCGTCCCGTGCGACAGCCCGGACACACGAACCAATTCACTGAAACAACTGGGTTTGGCATCTTGCAAAATCCCACGCGCAAAATAGGTTCCAAATTCCGGAATCCCCAACGTGCCATGTTCAATTCCGTTAATGTCTTCGGGCCGGACACCGATGCTTTTGGTGCTGCGGAACAGTTCAATCACCTTGGGATCCCCGAGCGGAACCTTGGTGGGATCCACACCGGTCAGTTTATGCAACAGACGCTGGATGGTGGGTCCCGTATGCCCGAGCAAATCCAGCTTCAAAATCTTCCCGGAGATGGCTTTGTAATCAAAGTGGGTCGTGATCACCCCGGATTTGGTGTCATCCGCCGGGTGCTGAATGGGCGTGAAATCATAGACTTCCCGTTCCTGCGGCACCACCATCAACCCTCCGGGATGTTGCCCGGTGGACCTTTTCACCCCGACGCAACCTTGCGCCAGGCGCTCAATTTCGGCACGCCGCAAATTCAAATTATGTTGTTCCGCATACTTTTTCACATAACCAAACGCGGTCTTTTCTTTCACCGTGTTGATGCTTCCCGCACGATAAATGTACTCTTTCCCAAAAAGTTCCTCGGTGTACTGGTGCGAGCGCAATTGATATTCTCCGTCAAAGTTCAAATCGATATCGGGCGCTTTGTCCCCTTCAAAGCCAAGAAACGTCTCAAACGGGATGTCATGCCCGTCTTTCCACAGATCTTCCCCGCACCGGGGACATTTTTTGTCAGGCAGGTCAAATCCGCTTTCATAAGAACCGTCGGTAATAAACTCGCTGTACTTGCACTTTTTGCAACGATAATGGGGAGGCAACGGATTCACTTCGGAAATATAGCTCAAACAAGCAACGACCGAAGAACCGACCGATCCCCGGGAACCGACCAAGTATCCGTCTTCCAGCGATTTGCTGACGATTTTTTGTGAAATCATGTACAGCACACTGAATCCGTGTTTGATAATGGAGTTCAATTCCCGTTCCAACCGGTTCTTCACGATTTCCGGCAACTCTTCCCCGTACCATTCGTGAGCCGTTTGGTAACAAATCCTTTTTAACTCTTCTTCGGCTCCTTCCAAATGGGGCGTGTACGTTTCATCCGGGAACGGCTTGACCACTTCAATCTGCTCCGCAATCGCCCGGGGATGATCCACCACCACTTCTTTGCATTTTTTCTCGCCCAAATATTGAAATTCCCGCAACATCTCGTCCGTCGTCCGAAAATGCGCTTTCGGCAAAGGCCCTTGCGGTTTCGCGCCGGTTTGGTTTGCGGCGATGATTTCGCGGAAGATGGCATCCTGTTCATCCAAATAATGGGCGTTAGAAGTGGCAACCACCGGTTTGCCCAGCTTCTCACCGATCTCGACAATCAATTGATTCGCTTGCCGCAACCGCTCTTCATTTTCCACCAAGCCTTTTTCCACCAGATGCATGTTGTACTCCACCGGTTGGATTTCCAAGTAATCATAAAAACGCGCGATTTCTTCCACTTCGGAAGGCGACTTGTTTAACGCCGCTTCATATAATTCTCCGCGTTCACAGCCCGATCCGACCAAAAGGCCGTTCCGGTGCTTGACGAGTTCGCTGCGGGGAATGCGCGGCACCCGGTAAAAATATTTTAAATGGGACATCGAGATAAGCTTGTACAGGTTTTTCATCCCTTCCTGGTTTTGCACAAGCAAAATGGCATGGAAAGGGCGAACCCTTTTTAAATCCC
The DNA here is from genome assembly GCF_038006465.1 of Thermoactinomyces sp. FSL K6-2592. Lineage (NCBI taxonomy): Bacteria > Bacillati > Bacillota > Bacilli > Caryophanales > Thermoactinomycetaceae > Thermoactinomyces > Thermoactinomyces sp. FSL K6-2592. Next base: position 127,044 of record NZ_JBBOVH010000002.1, on the reverse strand, counting down.
GTTCCCCCCGGTTTTCATTCAACATGTGCAAATGGGTGATCTTCTTTTTCTCAACCGCGATTTGCAACATTTTCCACATCACATGGCCGGTGGCTTCCGCATCATAGATCGCCCGGTGGTGCTGTTCCAGTTTGATACCGAGCTTATCCGACAGTGTGTTCAAGCGGTGGTTCCGCATCTCGGGGAATAACATCCGTGCCAGTTCCAGGGTGTCCAGCACCGGATTTTTCACCGGCTCCTTGCCAATCCGTTTCACCGCTTCCTGCAAAAATCCCATGTCAAATCGCGCATTGTGCGCCACCAGTACGGTTCCTTCGATAAACTCAAGAAAATCCGCCACCACATCATCCACTTCCGGTGCGTCTTTCAACATGTCGTCGGTGATATGCGTCAGCTCGACAATATGTTTGGACAACGGGCGGTGAGGGTTGGCAAAGGAGGAAAATTTATCGATGATTTTTCCGTCTTTCATCTTGACTGCTGCCAGTTCGATAATGACATCGTGAACGGCGGACAACCCGGTGGTCTCCACGTCGAAGACGACATATGTACCCTCGAGCAAATCCATCTCAGCTTCATTCATCACAATGGGAATGCCATCGTCAACGATATTGGCTTCCACTCCGTAAATCACTTTGATGCCATGTTCGCCGGCCGCTTTGTATGCTTCCGGATAGGCTTGCGCAACGGCATGGTCGGTAATCGCCACGGCGGGATGACCCCATTCCGCCGCTCTTTGAATCATTTTCCCCGCACTGGCAATCCCGTCCATCGCCGACATGGAAGTGTGCAAATGAAGCTCAACCCGTTTTTCTGCCGCCGTATCCCGGCGCGCAAACGAATCGGGTTCGGTTTCTTCCAAGCTGTTCACCATCACGACCAGTTCGCGGGAAAACGTGTCATATTGAACACTTCCGCGCACTTTTAACCAATCACCGTCCCGGATCATGGCCAAAACGGCGGCTTGCTCCTTGTCACGGGCAAACACTTTGCACGAAATGGAATCGGTAAAGTCGGTCAAATTGAAGGTTAACAACTTCCGACCGCTTTTTAACTCTTTCAACTCGCTTTTAAACACTTTGCCTTTGATGACCACATTCCGCTCTTCTTCGACAATGTCTTTGATTTTCACCGGTTCTCCCTTGATGCTGTAGCCCAATTTTTTGCTTACAACCGGTTCCTCCGGATGCCCGCTCTTTTCTTTCTGTTTCTTGGCCCGCTCTTTTTGTTCGGCCAACGCTTTTTGCATCAAGGTCTTTTCCTCTTGGATTTTCTGCTCGCGGAATTGTTCGGCGGCCTGCTCCGGTTCGGTTTCTTTTGCTGATAAAATGACGGGGAGTTTGGTTCCGGTGATGCGTTCGTAATACTTCATGATGTAGCGGTCTGTTTCCCGTTGTTTGGCCATTTTCAAAACAGCCGGGTTGGGGAAGATGACAACGATCCGGTCCCCTTCCACCTGCCATTCAGCCTGTCCGAACCAAGTGGCGGCGGCGGGTGTGACCTGTTCTTGCAAACATTTTTGGATAAAATATTTATATTTTTGCAAAACGATTTCATGTTGCAAGCGGTCGTAGGTAAAGTACATATTCACCCGGACCCACGGCTGAAAATGTTTTTTCACGCGCATCTGAAAATCCTGCCATAACTCCGCATTCATCGGCTCCACCAAATGAAGGTGAATATTCCATGTTCTGTCTTGGAGACGGACTTGCACCTCTTTAATCACACCATCCCGAAAGGCATGATTCAGCCATTCTTCCGGCAATTCGGCTTCATGGAACAGGTTAACCAGTGCTTGCCTCCCCTTCATTGCTAAAGACCTCCAAATACTTGGTTTCTCTTCCCATACCACATCGGAATGATTCGAGTCATTTACTTATTGTATCGAACATATACAAAGAGAGAAAGAGGCGATTTTTGTAAGGCCGTTTTAAAAGGATAAAACCCTGCGGTCAGGCAGGAATCAAATTATCTTTCAAGAAATTTATATATGGAACATTTATATTTTTCGAAAAAATAAGGAGGATGAGGCCATGAGCGTCAAACTTTCCGGTTACAAAGCCCCCAACACGGAAGGCAGCCTGCTTCACTTTAAACCCCGTTATGAAAACTTTATCGGCGGCGAGTGGGTTCCTCCGGTAAACGGCGAGTATTTTGACAATCCGTCACCGGTCGACGGCAAGGTGTTTACCAAAGTTCCGCGTTCACAAAAAGAAGATATCGAACTGGCTTTGGACAAAGCGCACCAAGCCAAGGAAAAATGGGCCAACACCCCGCCTGCCAAGCGAAGTAAAATCCTCCTTGAAATTGCCGACCGGATTGAAGCCAACAAAGAAAAACTGGCACTTTCGGAAACATGGGACAACGGAAAACCCATCCGCGAAGCACTGGCGGCAGACATCCCGCTTGCCGTTGACCATTTCCGGTATTTCGCCGGTGTCATCCGCGGAGAAGAAGGCAGCGTTTCCGAAATTGACGCCAAAACGCTTTCGGTTCACATCAAGGAACCGATCGGTGTGGTCGGACAAATCATCCCCTGGAACTTCCCCTTGTTGATGGCCGCATGGAAACTGGCACCGGCACTGGCGGCAGGAAACTGTGTCGTACTGAAACCTGCTGAACAAACGCCTGTCACCGTCCTGTTATTTGCCGAGATCATTCAAGATTTGCTTCCACCCGGTGTCCTCAATATTGTAAACGGTTTCGGCCCCGAGGCCGGCCAGGCGCTCGCCACCTCTCCGCGTATCGGAAAAATCGCTTTCACCGGTGAAACCACCACGGGCCGGTTGATTATGCAATATGCTTCTGAAAACATCATTCCGGTCACGCTGGAGTTAGGCGGAAAATCTCCCAATATTTTTACGGAAAGCGTCATGCGGCAAGATGATAGCTTCCTGGAAAAAGCCATCGAAGGATTTACCATGTTCGCGTTAAACCAGGGGGAAGTCTGTACCTGTCCGTCCCGTGCACTGATTCAGGAATCGATCTATGAAGAATTCATGGAACGGGCCCTCGAACGGGTGAGCAAAATCAAACTGGGGGATCCCCTGCATCCGGAAACGATGATGGGGGCGCAAGCTTCTTCGGATCAATTCCAAAAAATCCTAAGCTATCTCGAATTGGGGCGTGAAGAGGGAGCGCAATGCCTGACCGGCGGAAAACCGTATGACAATCCGAAATATCCGGACGGCTTTTATATTGAGCCGACCGTCTTTGTCGGAAACAACAAAATGCGCATTTTCCAAGAAGAGATTTTCGGACCGGTTGTCTCCGTCACAACATTTAAAGATGAACAGGAACTGTTGGAAATCGCCAATGACACGCTCTATGGCTTGGGAGCCGGATTGTGGACCCGAGACGTTCATCAAGCTTACCAGATCGCCCGGAAAATTGAAGCCGGCCGCGTGTGGGTGAACTGTTACCATGTCTACCCTGCACATGCTGCCTTTGGCGGATACAAACAATCCGGGATCGGGCGGGAAACCCACAAAATGATGCTGGAACACTACCAGCAAACCAAAAACATGCTGATTTCCTACGATCAAAACCCCACCGGATTGTTTTAAGGTGAACACGGATGAAAAAAGTGGAGCGGGTGTCTGTGACCGAAGAAGCAGCCAAAGTGATTGAGGCTTTGCGAAAAGAACATGGCGATTTAATGTTTCACCAAAGCGGTGGTTGTTGTGACGGATCTTCTCCAATGTGTTTCAAAGCGGGAACATTCCGGGTCGGAGCCAACGATATTTACCTCGGGGATGTGGCCGGTTGCCCTTTTTATATGTCACGGGCCCAATATGAATACTGGAAACACACCCACCTGACCATCGATGTCACCAAAGGCCGCGGAGCGTCTTTCTCCTTGGAAATCCCGCTCGGGATCCGGTTTATCATTCGTTCCCGTTTGTTTACCGAAGAAGAGCAAAAACAATTGGGATTCCTTTAAACGAAAACCCCCTGCCCATGCAGGGGGTTCACTTCGCCTCTTTATTTTTGAATAAACAATTGTGTCCAATAAGTGCCGTAATCTCCACCTTGAACATAACCGATTCCAATATGGGTAAAATCAGGATTCAAGATATTGGCCCGGTGTCCTTCACTGTTCATCCAGCCGTCCATCACTTCTTCCGCCGTTTTTTGTCCCGCCGCAATATTTTCTCCGGCCGCTTTAAAATCAATGCCTTGTTGTTTCATCATTTCAAAAGGAGAACCATAAGTCGGGGATTGATGGTCAAAATAGTGATGATCCCTCATGTCCTTGGATTTCATGTCCGCTGCTCTGGAAACCGCGGCATCCAGTTGCAACGGGTTCAAGCCGTGCTTCTCCCGTTCCTGATTCACCAAGGCCAAAACCTCTTTTTCAATGGGAAGGATCTCTGCATCTTGATCATCGGTTGCCGCCGCAGAAGACGGTTGCGTTTCACTTACTGCCTCCTGTTGTTGCGGTGTCACCTTTGGATCGGCTTGATTTTGGATTTCCAAAAACCCCAAACCGGAAACAGTGGACAACAGTGCCGTCAATCCGGCAAGAATCAATTGAAAACTCATGCTACATCCCCTTTCCCTTCAACTTGCTTCACAGTCTAACATAAATCCGAAGCAATAAAATTGTAGAATATTGGAAAGGAGTTTCATTTCCGTTTCATCAATGCATCAAACCGGTGCGAACTCAATTCTTGTTCAGGAGTGATCAGCATGTTCAGGCTGATGGGGTATTCCCGGTCCTGATGTTCCACTTGCACGGCAATGTGGGCATCTTGCACTTTCCACAATGCCATCCGGATGCTGACATACTGGTCACGCGGAAATTGCGGATCCCAAAATTCCCCATAAAAAAAAGGAGCTCCCCAATTGGTTGACAAAAAGCGCACAACAACGTCCAAACTCCTCAACATTTCCATGGTTAATTCGTTCATCCGGTCTTCACTTTGATCCTTCAGGATCTCATCCATTTCCCGGTATGTATCAATATCCAGCCATACAGATTGAATGCGCCCTTCCTTTTTTTCCAAAAGAATACGGGGATATCCGTCCAAATGATTGCAAAAACACACGCCTTCTTCCTTTTCCCACATCATGCGATAATCCAAGAGTTCGGCAAGTACTGAAAATGAATGAACCATTTGCTCCTTATCCCAATCAAATTGAATACTTGGCAAATAGGAAGCAATCATTTGTAACTGGCGATGATGTTGTTCATTTAACATGATCCGGCTTCACCCTGTTTTCTAGTGTTCAAAAATCAAGAACCTATATATTTTAATTCAAAAACAATCATACAAAGATTATAATTATTTTTATATTAATTGATCAAGTATGGATCTACTACCTTTCTTTTCTTCAAACAAAGGTGATTTCAACCGGATCCATACCAGCCCGCCTGACGGGGAAAAACGCAATCATCCCGGGCGCCGGGACACACAAGGGAGGGATGGGAAAGAAACGGGAAACCAACAGGAGCGGATAAAAACCACAAGCAAATGCGAAACATTCAAATATTGAGATATTAAAAAGAAAAAATGGCAGATAAAATATCGGAGATTTGTTCTTCCTGATCATTTGAAACCTGTTTTTTCCGTTTCCGGCTTCAGTCGCCAGGCACCCCCGGTCAAAATTTTCGAATGTTTGCGGATACGATGGAGCGGCAGGATTTTCCGGCCGTACGACGTATAAAAAAGCAGGTCTTTGATTTGTCACCCGTGGAGGTGGTACAACATGTCACGTCAATTTACCATCAAAGGATGGTTATATGAACATATCACTTTGACGTGGAAAGAAGGAGAATTATTCAGCGACTGCCCCGAAGTCTTGGAAGTGATTCAAAAAAGAATTGAGGAACTGGAAGAGTTAAAAGCGTTTATCTTCTGTCCCGACACAAAACGTTTTTTTACCGAAAACTATCTGGAAAAGCCTTACTCCGCCTATTTGGTGTTAAAACATGTATTGGAGGAAGTTTATGAACTTCCGGACAAAGAAGAGGTCCTGCGGTTGGAAGACCAATCTTCTTCATCCACTCCTCTTCTCAGTTCATAACATGAAAGATGCCCCGCTATTCACGGGGCATCTTTCATTACCGGTCAAACCACGCAAAAAGCTCCGCTTGTTCAAGCGGAGCTTTTTTAACGGGCCGATTCACACTTTGGTGCTGAGGGTCGGACTCGAACCGACACGGTGGTACACCCACCGCAGGATTTTAAGTCCTGTGCGTCTGCCAATTCCGCCACCCCAGCATGCTTGGTGCCGAAGGTGGGAGTCGAACCCACACTCCATAAAGGAACACGATTTTGAGTCGTGCGCGTCTGCCAATTCCGCCACTTCGGCTTGAGATGAAAATTCATTATCGAATCGACAAAAAATATCATATCAGCAACAAGAATAAATGTCAACGATTTTTTTAAACAGGTAAAAACAAAGAACCGGTTAAAAACCAGTCATCATCAGCTTTTATGGGAGCTTTTCATCTTGAAAAAAACTTTTTCCAATTTTTTGCGTGCCAGAGCAAGTTCATGAAGGACGGCTTCTTCCGTCATCCACTCAGATAATGTCCCGGACCATCCGCAGGACGGACACACCATTTTCTCTTCGAGCGGCTCCGAATGTAATGTTTTAAACTGTTCCCGGCACTCCCGGCATTGCAAACGATGGCTGACTGGCAACGGATCCGGTAAATAGTCCCTCATAAAAAAACTCCTTAATGAAACGTTTTTTGGAGACAATAAGTGAAGTGCGTTTTTCATTTTTCATATTAATCCTTCGAAAAACACTCAGGCTTTTCCTGCAACAATTTGCCAAGAATCATTTAAAAATCGTCTCTTAATGAGATATAATAAAATAGTTTCACAAAGGATTCGGAAACAACGCATGGATAAAATAGAACCGACACCGAACGGAAAGGATGACCAGGCATTGATACCGGCTGAACTTATGGCCAATTTTCCTCTTTGGGCATCTCTCGCTGCCATTATCTTGGCACAACTGTTAAAAGTCCCTTGGAATTTTTTTATCACGCATCATTGGGATTGGAACTGGATGGTCAGCTCCGGGGGCATGCCCAGCTCACACACTTCCGCTGTGACCGCGCTGGCAACCTCCCTGGGAATCACGGAAGGATGGGATTCTTCCGCCTTTGCCATTGCAACTGTCATTGGAATCATTGTGATGTACGATGCCACCGGTGTCCGCCGACAGGCCGGCATGCATGCCCAGGCTCTCAACCAGTTGGCTGACGACTTCGCATTACTGTTGAAGGAACTCAGGAACATCAAAGAAAAGCCGACCTCGGAAACGCGGATCCGCTTGAAAGAAATCCTGGGCCACCAACCCATCGAAGTCTTTACCGGTGCCTGGTTAGGCATATTGGTTTCTGTTGCGATGTACTTTCTCTGGTATTAAGTGAAGCGGGACATTCAAGCAATGCCCGCTTCATCATTCTGAAGAAGCGCATTGCACTCAAAGGAGGGGATCAGGATGCGACTGGTTTCCATTTGTCCCAGCAATACGGAAATGCTTTATTTTCTGGGAGCGCACTCATGGCTTGTCGGAATTGATGATTACTCGGACTGGCCCCCGACATGCCAACACCTTCCGCGCGTCGGTCCGGATCTAAATGTTGATATCGAAAAAATCAAAGCATTGAATCCGGATCTGGTGATCGCTTCCCTCAGTGTCCCGGGAATGGAGAAAAATATCGAAAGATTAAAACAAGAAAATCTCCCCTTGATGATTCTGAACCCCAAAACCCTCCGGGATATTGCACAAGATTTGATCCGGCTCGGAGATGCTCTCGGCCTCCAAACCAAAGCGGAACAGACCGCCCGCCGGTTTACAGACCAAATCGACCGGCTCAAAGCCCGGATTCCCGGCAAGGAAACACCGCCGCGCCTGTATTGGGAGTGGTGGCCAAAACCGGTTTTCACCCCGGGCAGACGAAACTGGCTCACCGAGGTGAGTGAATTGGTCGGGGCAGTCAACATCTTCTCCGACATTGACAAAGAAAGTGTACAGACGGATTGGGAAACCGTACGGGATAAAAAGCCCGATTATGTTTTGACTGTCTGGACCGGGGTTCCGCTGAAGCGGATAAAAAAAGAGATGATCCAATCCCGTCCGGCCTGGCAAGGAACGCCACTTTCAAAGGAGCAAAATATTTTCCTGTTGGACGAGGGATGGTATTGCCGCCCCTCCCCCCGGATTTTGACCGGCCTTTGCCATTTGGCACACTTGTTATATCCGGAAACGTTTTCACCGCCGGATCCGGATCACCCTTTTCCCTTACAGGAGGAGTAAAGAACGGGGGTGCACTTCAATCCGGATTGGAGTCGTCCCCTTAACTTCCCCGTCAATATGGTAAGGAAACGATTCCGGTCCCAGGATTTCAATTTGTTGTGCCCGCTCAAACCGTATGGACGGGTGCCGGGCATGCCACCCGAAATAAGTTAATGGAAAAGCGCGAATAAACTGACCTTTCCTCAGATTTTGCACACAACAGACATCCAAATATCCGTCTTGAGTATCCGCCTGCGGACAAATCCGGATTCCTCCGCCGTATTGGCGGATATTGGCAACGGACACCATCCAACATTTCTCCAGCCGATACTCATTTCCGTCCATCCTCAGTGTCATGGACCGGGCCCTGTAGGAAAACAAACATTTCACCGCTTCCATCCCGTATGAAAACGATCCGAACCACTTTTTTAAGCCGGACCGGTTCACCCGCTCCACCACACTGACATCAAATCCCACCCCCGTGGATCCAAACATGGGTTTTCCGTTCACGGTCGCCGTATCCACCGGTTCCGGGTGAAAATTCAAGATACGCGCCAGCGCTTTTTCCGGCCGGGAAGGGATGGCGTGGGCAAAAGCAAAATCATTTCCGGTTCCGGACGGAATAATCCCGAATGGAACCGGAACGCCAATCAAGCCGCTCCCCACCTCGTTCACCGTTCCGTCGCCACCGATGGCAACCACCGCTTGCCACTTTTTCTGTTTGGCTCCGTCACGAATCCGGGAAGTCAATTTTTCGTTTTGCTTCGTATGCCAGACTTCATAAGCAACGGACCGGGCCTTGAGATATTTTTCTGCCTTTTCCCAAAAAACTTTTCCTTTTCCTTTTCCCGATTCCGGATTCACCACAAATAAAATCATGTTCTCACCTTCTGCCCGAATGCATTCTTGCTAAAAAAAACCCAGGGTGCATCCCTGGTTTCTAGAACATCCGATATCCTTTTAAGCGCAACGTACGAATGGTAAAAATCCCGCCCAGGACTCCCAAAAAACCCGAAAAGAACAAAACGGCATTGACAATGGTAAAAATTTGCGTCACATCCCGCCCCACATACAAAACAACCCCGAAAAAAAGGGCGAGCGGCAACCAAGTGGTTTTTAAAATCATATTCAGAATAAAGCCCAATCCAAAAAATAAAACAAATAACAACGGAATGGAAATGATCAATTGGGCGAGCGTCACTTGAGTCATCGCCTCCACATCTCAAAGTTCCCACTCATTTTACTGAATATCTTTCAGAAGGTCAACGATATAAAAAAACCCGCCAAAAGCGGGTTCACTTCATTTTTTATCTTCTTTTCCGGTTCCGTGACAGGCATAACACGCTTCCGTACCGCCCAGCAAAAGCTCCAAATACCCTTTTCCGCTGCAATAATGGCAAGTATTTTCTGATAGTTCTGACATGGCTTTTTTCATGGAATCGCCCCCTGTGGTCCCGTTTCAGAAATGATATAATATTCTAATCTAAATGAAAAATTCCATTCAGGAGCAAGAACCGCGTTCACAATCCATGTAAGCGATAACATCAGAATCATGCCTTTTCTTTCGGAAAATTGCTGTATTCCATAACAAAAAACCCTTCTTAAACCAAGAAGGGTTTTTGTAAAAATCATAAATGATTACAGTTTTCCTTTGCGAAGAACCAAAGAAACGCCACCCAACAAGAAGAGCCAGCGAAGATCAATGATTTTTTTCATGAACGCAGCTGTTCCGCCGGTCATCTTTTTATTTCCGACCACACCGATGGCCTCTTTTCTTCCCAGAGAAGCCACGGTTCCTTTCGGTTCATATTTAAACGGTTGGTCAAATTGACCCCCGCGAACCACTTTGGCCAATTGTTTGCCGAGATATTGGCCTTGCTGTGTGGAGATTTGGGCTGTCGGCGGGTAAGGACGCTCATTTTCGCTTTCTCCCGGGAACACGAGAGAGCTGTCACCCACGATAAACACATTGTCATGGCCGGGAGCACGTAGATATTCATCCACTTTCACACGTCCGCGCATCGTTTCAATGCCGGATTCTTCAACCAGTTTATTTCCGCGCACGCCACCGGTCCAGACCACGGTAGACGATTTGATTTCACGTCCGCCTTTCAGGATGACACCGTCTTTGGTGCACTCTTCGATCGGCGTATTGACAATGAATTCAACACCTTTATTTTCCAGGTATTTCACTGCATAGTCCACCAGTTCTTTGTCAAATCCCGGCAAGACGGTCGGTGCCGCTTCCACATTCACAATACGGACTTTTTCAAGCGGAATGTCATAATCCCGGCACAGCTCGGGCATGCGATCCACCAATTCGCCCACGTACTCAATTCCGGTGAATCCGGCTCCCCCGACCACGATCGTGATCAATTCTTCTTTTTTCTCAATGGCATAACGCGAGAACATGTATTCCATGTGCTCGCGAATCATGCGCACGCTGTTGATATTGCGAATAAAGAACGCATTTTCCAATAAACCTTTAATACCAAACGTTTCCGGTGCGCTTCCCAATCCAACCACCAAATAGTCATATTGGATCGGGTCATTGTTTTCCAACAGAACCGTTTTTTCGTCCAACTCCATTCCGGTCACCCGGTCTTGGATAAAACGGATCCGGTTGGTGTCAATGACCGACGGGATCGAAACACGTGCGTGATCATGATGGGAAGTTCCTGCAGCCGGCTCATGCAATTTCGTCGTGATATAGTGGTAACTGTTTTGGTTGACCAGGGTAATTTCTGCTTCGTTCGCATTCAGATTTTTGGCCAATCCTTTGGCTGTCATCAGTCCGCCATACCCTGCTCCAAGGATCACGATTTTAGGTATACTCATCACAAATCACATCCATCTAAAGTATTATTTAGTATGATTGATTTCTCACAATCTGAAAAGGTTCGAACGCTTCGTGATCATTGAATCATGCCATTGATTATGATATTATTTTCACGAACTTTTAGCAAGAGCTTTTGTTCACATTTTCTCCACTTCATTTCAGTCTATCCGGCAAAAACGAATTGGTAAATTTTTTAAAGCTATGGATTCGATCATCACATCATGTTATATGATTATTATATAATTTTCTCCATTTTCGCAATAATATTTTGGAGGTGCGCTTGTGACAACACAACAAGTTGAACAAAACATAACCGATATCATTGTGATCGGCGGAGGGCCAACCGGGCTCTTTGCTGCTTTTTACGCCGGAATGCGCCAAGCTTCCGTCAAAGTCATTGAAAGCCTGCCGCAATTGGGAGGCCAATTGTCTGCACTCTATCCGGAAAAATATATTTATGACATTGCCGGTTTTCCCAAAGTGACCGCCCAAAACCTGGTGGATAATCTGATTGAGCAAGCCAACCTTTTTCATCCCACCTATTGTTTGGATGAAAAGGTCTTACAAGTTCATAAAAAAGAAGAACGATTATTTGAGGTTGTCACCCAAAAACAAGTGCATTTGGGCCGTTCTGTGATTATCACCGCTGGTTGCGGAGCTTTTGAACCACGCAAATTGAAACTGCCGGAAGCTGAGAAATTTGAAAACACCCATATTCATTACTTTGTCAAAGACAAGCGGCAGTTTGAAGGAAAAGATGTTTTAATCGCCGGCGGGGGAGATTCCGCGGTGGATTGGGCTTTGATGCTGGAACCGGTCGCCAAAAGTGTCACTTTGATCCATCGCCGGGACAAATTCCGCGCTCATGAGCACAGTGTCGAAAAAATGATGAATTCCGGCATCAGGGTGTTAACCCCGCGGGAAATTACCGCGATCGAAGGAGCCACACACATCGAAAAAGTGACGATTTCTGATAAAAAAAGCGGTGTATCCGAGGAATTGAAAGTGGATGAAGTGATTGTCAGCTTTGGGTTTGTCTCTTCGTTGGGGCCGATTCAAGAGTGGGGACTTCACATCGAAAAAGGATCCATCCTTGTCAACTCCAAAATGGAAACCAACATCCCCGGCATTTACGCCGCCGGCGATATTGCCACCTATGAAGGAAAAGTCAAACTGATCACTGTTGGTTTCGGGGAAGCCCCCATTGCCGTCAACCATGCCAAACAATACATTGATCCGGATGCCCGTGTTCAGCCTCAACACAGCTCCAATTTAAAATTGGACCGGTAATTTGTTGCATGATCCCTCCTTTGATTTGAAACGATAAATATAAAATCAAAGGAGGGATTTTTTTTGGGTACTCATTATGCTTGTCCCGTTTGCAACGGGTTTTCCGCCCTCGAAACTCATCGTTGCCCCGGGTGCGGTCATGTTTTGGAAGACAACGGACGGTTGACTGACCTGTTCAGTGATTACAGTCCTTACCGGGAGATTGATGATCTGAAAATGACCGACGGGCTGACCGATCTGAAAACCCGTCAATGTCCTCACACCCTCATCTGTCCCGCTTGCGGGCATTCCAAAGTGATGCTGGTGGATGAAATCCCGATATCGTAAAAAAACCCATCTCACATGGAGACGGGTTTTTTTTAACAATCCTCGTCGGGCCGGCCTGATTCCGTTGCCGTCCGAAATGATGATCCGCAACCGCAAGTAACCGTTGCATTCGGATTATCGATACTGAATCCGCCGCCCATGACGGTCTCTTTGTAATCAATCACCGTTCCCTGCAGCAACGGTTGGCTTCGTTGATCAACCAAAATCCGGACACCAAACTGGTTCAATTCCATATCATTTTCTTTCTTTTCTTCATCAAAACCCATACTATATGAAAAACCGCTGCATCCGCCGTATTCCACGCCAACGCGCAGATAGAGGTTTTCCGGATGCTCTTGTTCGCTCAACATATCCTTCACTTTTAAAGCGGCTTGTTCCGTCAATGTAATCATGGGGCATTCCCTCCTTCTCTTTACAGTATACAAGGGAATCTTCCCCTGATACAACCGATGAGCTCAGATCGCTTTCATCATCGCCTGTTTGGAACGTTTTTTCGTTCTTTGCATCGGGGAACGAAGCGGATAGATGATTTCTTCTCCCCTTTGGTGAAGAATCGTTTCCTGCTCCCACAAATTATGCAGTTCGTCGAGCTCCCGGCTCAGTTCATAAACGGCCGGATGATTCAAACCGAAACGATCTGCCGCTTCTTCCATGCGTTTTCTTGCTTTTTCCAACTGATCTTTTAACGCCGGATCCCCACTCATCTTATGACCTCCTCTCCCCGGTCTTGACCCATCTCTCATCAAACAAGGCACATTTGTTCGAAATCTGCCAGTTATTTTCAGTATACAATGACAAAACTGAAAAGAAAAGCCGCATTTTTTACAAATTATTCAATTAAATATATTATTTAGACACAACTTCTTGTTATCTCCATCCTTTCCAAACTTTTTGCGCCGTTATGTAAAAAAATGTAACCCCCTTCCCTCCCGGGAAATTGACAAAATCCGGGCGACGGAAGAGGCCTTCCCGTTTGTTTTCCAATGATTATCCTTTGTGGTAGAATAATATAAGTTCGATTTGTTATTTAGACATTCGAAATAATTTCAGATATCATTGGTTCTTTGTTTGATCAGAAATGAGAGGAGGAACCCTCCATGTCGTTAACCTCCACGGTTTCAGACCGCAATTTGGATATGATTGTGGAGAAGGTGAAACATGGGGAACGCCTTACATTGGAAGACGGGCTCACTTTATACGAATCGCCGGACTTACTCACCATCGGCCAATTGGCCAATGAAGTAAACAGGAGAAAGAATGGGGATCGTGTTTACTTTATCCAGAATATGTACTTAAACCCGACAAACGTTTGTGAAGCCAGATGTGCATTCTGCGCTTTCCGGCGGGATCCCGGGGAAGAAGGGGCTTACACCATGTCGCCCGAGGAATTGCTGGAACATGTCGGCGAGCGGTACACGGAAGGAATCCGGGAATTCCACATTGTCGGCGGACATAACCACACGGTGCCGTTTGACTATTATCTTGAAACGGTAGCCATCTTGAAAAAACACTACCCGCATGTGACCATCAAAGCTTACACGGCGGCGGAAGTGGAATTTTTCTCCCGCTTGTCCGGGCGTCCGGTCGAAACGGTCTTGAAAGAACTGATGGACGCCGGCGTCAGCTCCCTGACCGGCGGCGGCGCGGAAATCCTGACCGAGCGTTACCGTTTAAAAATGAGCCCCGACAAAGCAAGCACCGACGACTGGTTGAATGTCCACCGCACCGCGCACCAGCTGGGAATGAAAACGCACAGCACCATGCTTTACGGATCGATTGAAACCAAGGAAGAACGGTTGATTCACATGATCCGCCTGCGTGAATTGCAAGACGAAACCAACGGCTTTTTGGTCTTTATTCCCTTGGCGGTACAACCCAAAAGCGTCAATGCTTCCATCAAACGTCGCACTTCGGCGATGGACGACCTGAGAACCATTGCCATCAGCCGGCTGATGCTGGATAATTTCCCGCATATCAAAGCTTATTTTATCAATATCGGAACGCAGCTGGCGCAATTGGCCACGCAATTCGGTTCTTCCGATCTGCACGGAACCCTGGTTCAGGAACGAATCAGCCATGCCGCTGGCGCTTTGACGCAACAAGCATTGACCAAAGACGAACTGATCTGGCTGATCAAAGGAGCCAACCGCACACCGGTCGAACGGGACACGTTCTACAACGAAATTGCGGTTTACTAGAAAAAAAGCATCCGGCTGAAACAACCGGATGCTTTTTTAATATCGAATTTCCATGTCTTCAATCTCCTCATAAATTTTCTTGAGAAGTTCTTTTCCGCTGTCCGCCGTGACGATTTCCCCGTTGACCAATGCATAGGGACCTTGCGCACAGATTCCGCAGTTCCCCAAACAGTCATACTCCAACACATCAATCCCCGGATCTTTTTCCAGCTCGTTTTTTACGGCCAACACTTCATCCGTCAAATTATTGATGCAAAACTCAACAAGAGGGATCATTTATATTCACTCCATCATTGACTTCATCTTTTGGTTGTTATTATATAACGATTCCATGGCTTTTCCCATTTCCAGAAAAAAACAGCACTCCGGGCCATGGATTCACCCGGAGTTTGGTGCATTCTGATTCTCTTCTTTGATTAATTTCAGGCCGGTTTCTTTCATCACCCGGATCGTCTCTGATTGGCTCCATTGCCGGTCCTCGATGATTTCATCCGTAAAAACCAAGGTGGACAAGTCGTCCAAGATGTCATGGGAAGCTCTCGTTCCCAATTTATTCTTTGCCTGGTTCAAATCCTGACGAAAAGCTTGGAAAAAAGCAAAGTACTTTCCGTTGTTTACATATTCGGGTTGATTAATGATGGATTCGATATTTTGAAATTCGCTCTCCGGATGATCGAGCGGGGCCCCCCATTCCGGCCCGAACACAAAATAGTGATCATGCTGATGGAGTGCGTCCAAAGATCTGGCAATCGCATCGAAATCCTCCCGCCGAAAAATCCCTTCATCCGGCTTGTCCAGTAAGGTTCCTTTCACCAACTGTTCCCGGTATTTTTCAATCGCTTGTTTTTCTTCAGGACTCAGCTGTTCCACATGACGAAAATCCATTAAAAAAAACAATATGGCTCCAATGATCAAAAAAGGAGTAAGTATTCGCAACAAACGCTTCATACCCATGCCTCCAACCCGTCTCCATTAGTCTGCACCAAAGCGAAAGGCTCCGTCCCGTCGTCCGTCAAACCCTCCTTCCATCTTGTTCTTACTCCGGTTCACCCGGATGCCTTGCACTCCCCCGTAATACATGCCCGTCGGTTTCACAATCACCTGATATCCTTTTTGTTCCAATTCTTTCTGGACATCGGCAGGCAACGCTTTTTCGACATAAACGATATTATCTTCCACGATAAACCGGGGGCGGTTGATGGCGGACTGGACCGAAAGATCATATTCCAAGACACGCAACACCACTTGTGTCAAAACCGGCGTAATCCGGCTTCCGCCTGCACTTCCGATCCCCAAAACCGGGCGTCCGTTTTTGGCAAAAATGGTCGGAGCTGTATAACTGACGGGCCGTTTCCCCAACTGGGGACGATTGGGAGAGCTTTTGATGATACTGAAATTTTTTAACTGGTTGTTTAAGAAAAAGCCATCCACGTATATCCCCGAGCCGAAAAAGTTACTCAAGGTATTGGTGGCCGTCACCATGTTTCCGTCTTTATCGACAACCACAAAATGGGTCGTATTGTCATGTTCCTCTTTGTCCGCGAGCGAATCGGCCACGGTTTGATACTGGCTCGAAATTTGTTTGAGGTTGATATCCTTTGTTAATTGTTGAATATATTGATCCGCCAACATCTCCTTTACCGGAACCTTGGAAAACTGAGGATCTCCCACGTTTTGGCGCCGCGCATGGTTCACCCTTTTGTCGATTTCCCCGAGCAAATGGATCTGATCGGCAGACAAGTCCTGGGTTTTGCCCACCTTCAGTTTATCCGCCATTTTTAACGACTCGGCCAACATAATTCCACCGGTTGGGGGAGAAGGGGTGATCATTTCATAGTCCCCGTATTTTACAACAATCGGTTCTTTGACCAACGGCTGATACTTGTGTAAATCACTGACTTTCACGCCTTGGGATTTATTCTCGATGTCTTTGGCGATCAAGCCTTCATAAAACGCTTTGGATCCGTCTTTTTGAATCGCCTTCAGTGTATTGGCCAGATCTTTTTGGACCAGCAAGCGGTGCGCCTGAATCGGCTCCCCGTCCGGGAACATGTGCTTCAGATCGTTGACCGGCAGCCGGTATTTAGCAGCCTGTAAGCGGCTGTTTAAAATCGGGGTGACTTCAAACCCCTGTTCCGCCAGCTCAATCGAAGGTTGAATCAACTGATCCATCGGCAATTTTCCGTATCGTTGATGAACGAGTTCCATTCCTTTCACAAACCCCGGAACCCCCACTCCGTTATCCGGAATGATCCCGGTGTATGGCGCTGTTTCCCGATAATCGATGACCACGGGGTCTTTCTCCTTGCTGTAAAAATCGATCAACATCGTTCCTCCGCCGCCAAGCCCCGATCCGTAAGGCTCAACGACGCCCAAAGCATATCCGACGGCAATCGCCGCATCCACCGCATTGCCGCCTTGCTCCAAAATGCGCATCCCCACTTTGACCGCTTCCGGATGCGCCGCTGCCACTCCGTATTTATGCTTGTTCTTTTGGTCAACGGTTTGCTCAAAGGCTTTGGAATCATACTCATTGCTTTTATAAAAATAAGCAAAAATGGTGCCGATAATAACAAAAACAGCCAAGATGACATGAAATTTTTTATTGTTCAACCTTTTTCCCTCCTTTCAGCCCGGGCGGAAGCGGAACCGTGCGGACAAGGATGTTGTTTTCCCGTTTCCATGTGCGATTCCACAAATCCGAATATATCCTCTCTTGTGTCATTTGCATAAACACCCGCTCACGCCGGTACGCCTGACTCCATCCCAGAAGCGGACGTGGTTGTCCTTCCCGGATCATTAACGGATAAATTTCCAACCGGGCTGTATCATTTTTTAACACCTTGTATTGCACCAGCACACTTTCGCGGGTACGGGTCCAACCCTGATCAAACACAAAATTGCCCAAGCTGTAGAAAATCACGCCGTTTTTATACACCTCGACCGGCTCCAACACATGGGGATGATGGCCGACCACAAGATCCGCGCCGGCATCGATCAAAGCATGCCCCAGATCTCTCTGCCGCGGATGATAGCGGCTGTCATATTCCAATCCCCAATGCATATGTACAATCACCAGATCCGCATTTTGTTTGGCTTTGGCCACTTGTGGAAACCAAACATCCGGATCCGCCGGGGCGATTCCGGAACGTTGATGCATCGCGCGGAAATCGACCGGCATCACATCGGAAAAGCCCAAGGTGGCAATTTTTATCCCGTTCACGGTTTGATATACCACTTCAACGGCTTCGTCCAAATGACTGCCAGCCCCGACGGTCTCCAATCCGGCATCCCGAAAAGCCTTCAATGTATCCAACAAGCCTTGTTTCCCATAATCCTTCATATGGTTGTTAGCCAGATTGACGGTGGAAAAACCGACCTTTTTCAATGCTTTGGCAGCTTCGGGTTTTGTGCTCAGATGAATAAATTTGTCCGCCTTGGGATAACCCGGCCGGTTCACGATGGGATTCTCGAAGTTACCCGTCACATAATCCGAATACTGAAAATAAGGACGAACATAATGAAACAAATATTCATAACCGTAGTTTTTGACGATCACATCCTCGATATGCCGCCCGAACATCATGTCCCCCACCAGCGTGACCGTCAGCCGGCTGTCGGGATCCTCCCGGACGGATACGGCTTTCACGCGATCCAAGGCCGCCCATCCCGTCATCAACACGATGACGAGGAACAAAGCAATGTACGAATGGATCACAGCCTTTTTTTTCTCGCGTTTCATGTATCGCTGGAACCTCTGCCGATAAGTCAACATTTCCTCCATTCGTCCCTTCACGATGTAATCTTAATCAAAATCAATTTCAAATGGAAGAAAATTTCCTATATCTTTTATGGAGCCAATTTTGCTTTTAGTTTCGGCGGAAGATCGATGGTGCGTACCAACGCGTCACCTTCCCGTTTCCACAAACGACTCCATTCCTTCGAAAAGACAGGCTCATCGGTGATTTGCATAAAAATCCTCTCCCGACGGTAAAAAGAACCAAAACCGGTTAAAGGCCTCGGGGTTCCCTGCCGAATGACAAGCGGGTGAATCACCAAATTCACCTTTCCATTCATCACTTTATACTGAGCCAAAGCACTTTCGCGGGTACGGGACCACCCCTGATCCGAAATAAAGTTCCCAAGGCTGTAAAAGATGACCCCGTGTTTGTAAACTTCCACCGGTTCCAAAACATGGGGATGGTGGCCGATCACGATATCGGCTCCGGCATCGATCAACGACCGTCCCAAATCCTGCTGTCTCGGGTGGAAGTTGCTGTCATACTCTTCACCCCAATGCATATGGACAATCACCAGATCGGCATTTTTTTTGGCTTTGGCCACATCATAAAAAAACACGTCCGGATCCGCCGGGGCCACACCGGACCGGTCGGACAAAGCGCGAAAATCTTTGGGAAGAATATCGGAAAACCCGAGGGTGGCAATTTTGATGCCCCGGATCATCTGATAGGTAACAGTGGAAGCATCTTGGATATTGTAGCCGGCTCCGACCGTCTTCACCTTTTGGTTTTGAAACACCCGAATGGTATCCAACAAGCCTTGTTTCCCATAATCTTTTATGTGGTTGTTGGCAAGGTTGACGGTCGTGAAACCTTCTTCTTTCAACACTTTGGCAATCTCCGGTTTGGTGGAAATATGCACCCGTTTGTCCGCTTTGGGATAATCTTCGCCTTCGGTGACGGGCTGATCAAAATTTCCGGTAATATAATCCGATTTCTTGAGATAAGGCCGCACATACTGAAACAACGACTGATATCCGTGATTGGGGACCACCACTTCATCGACATACCGCCCGAACAACATGTCTCCTGCCATGCTGATGGTCAAAAGGCTGTGATCATCTTTTTCCTCCACTTTTGGCGGCGAATCCAAAACCTGGCTGAGGACGATGAGCAAAACGGTGATGCCAAGAGCAATCAACGTGTGCTGCATCGTTTTTTTCTTTTGCCTTTTGATATAGCGTTGAAATTTTTGTTTCCAAGTTAACATGTAGAATCCATCCTTACACCTTGCATAAAAAATAAAGTTCGGGGTTAGAGCCTGTTTCTTTCTCCACCCCCGCATCTTTTGGCTGCCCTTTGATGTTTAGAAAAATTTCAGCAACACAAATTCGTATAAAAACATAATGACGAAAGTCGCCCCGCTTAATAACAACGTACTTCCGACGGTCGGAATCACGCCCTGTTTTTGAATGGTGTTGGCAATGAGTCCGGGAACAATCACACCGATCCCCCGGAATTCCTGCATTTCAAAAGGCAAATAAGGAAAAGTCATGGGAGCAAAATAATCAAAAACCAGCTTCAAGGCGACACCGACGGACAACATGGCGGCAAACTTTCTCCGCCCGTATAAAATGGTAAATCGCCCGACGACTTTTGTCACAATTATAAATGTTAAAAAACTAATCAACAAAATCACACAAATGAAAACAGGTTGATCAAAAACCAATCCCATATATCCGGGAACAATCAGTCCTGCAGGCATTACCCCCACTTTTTCCGCATACAACAGGCTGAGTACCACGCCGATAATTAACGAAACGTATAAGTCTGATCCAAACAACGAACTTTCCTCCTAGCTGACAATATGTGCCATTTTCTTGTTTTGTACCGCTTTTTGTTCATCTTCGGGTTGATTCGATTCAGACTCCAGCCGGGCGGTAAACTGCTCTTTGGCTTTTTGGTTCATCTGTTCAAACCATTCACACAACGGCTCCGCAGCCCCGTGAATGTTTCCGACGCCGTAAACCAACCGGTTATGTAATTTGCCTTGAATCGCTTGAACAATTTGTTCCACCGGCTGATTTTCCAGATCCAGCAGTTCACTGCACCGGATCAGGCCTTTTTCGCAGGCTTCCACGATCGGCTGAGTCGTTTGTCCGATGACGACAAGTGTATCGATGGACATATGCGGCAAAACATCCCTTGCGAATTGTTCGGTCCGATCCACCCGGTCCGGACGGCAGTTCATAATGACCACGGGATCTTTGACCGGATATCCCAACATTCCGACACGTTCCCAAATATTGAGGGTGGATGAAGCATCATTGGCTGCAAATCCGTTGACAAAATAGGCAGGATGTTCATCCGCACTCAGCGGAAGGATCCGCATGGCTCCCGGATCGGGATTTGCCTTCAACATGCCCCGGAAAGCCGTTTCCTGGTCAATGCCCAACGCTTCGGCAACAGCCAACGCCAATGCGGCATTCTCCGGAAACACCATGTAATCGAACTGGCGCAAAAACTTTTCCGAGATCTTGGAAGTATCGGCAACAAAAACACGCGTGCGGCGGCGACGGGCAACCTTTTTGAAAAAGGGAACGAAAGGCCCTTCGGATACAATCAGATATCCTTTGTACGGAATTGTCGCCGTAAACGCATCCGCCACCTCTTGCAACGTCGGCCCCATCACATCCATATGGTCTTCCAAAACATTGACAATCACGCCGACATTGGCTTGCAACATTTCTTCCTGAAATACAATCTGATAATCCGGATTCACTGCCATGCATTCGCTGACCAGACAATTGGCTCCGAGCTTGGCCACTTCTTCCACAACCACTTTTTGTTCCCGGATATTAGGCCCTTCCAGGCGTCTGCGAATCGGTTTTTCTTCCTTTTTATCCCAATAGATCATCCGGGCGGCCGTCCCCGTGGTTTTCCCGACCGCACGATATCCGGCTTCAATCATGACTCCGGTAATCAATCTGGTCACCGTGGATTTCCCGCGGATGCCGTTCACATTAATCCGCAACGGAATGGAATCAATATTTTTTTGGTGTTTTTTCTTTTCCCAGACCCCCAGGCCAAAAAGCGCCCCAAGCGACAGGGGGATCAACCACATATCCATCAACTCCTCGGTTCCTCCGTGATCCAAGCGGTGATGGCCATTTCATCACCCATCCGGAACATCCATTTTTTATCTGTTTATATTATACTATTAATGACTTTTAATAAGATTTTACTAGAACGTTAAATAGCAGACACATAATAAGATATCACGAACCCGCCGGAACTCGTAGCAAAAATAGAACAAAAATATTAAACCTTTTTGAGTTGCTGATGAAAACCCCCGATCCCCGAAGCAACAAAAAAAAATGCTGTGCAGAAACCTCTACACAGCAATCAAGCGGTCGATCACTTCACAGATTTTTTTCAGTTTCGGATTTCCTTCCGCAACCATTTCATCCTCAATGACCACGACGGGGTACCATAAATCTTCTTCGATGACCCGTTGGCTGAATGCTTTTTCTTTTTCTGTCTGGGGATGGAAAATATCCACATATTTTACCGTCACCTGCCCGGGATATTTTCGCCTGAGGGCCGCTTCCAACCAGGTTGCGGTCTCCTTGGAAGAAGGCAGGTTGACACAACTGGCACAAATTTCTTCCGCACCATAGACGTATACAACGACATGATTCACCGGCTTCCCTCCGCTTCTCTATTCTATTACCGAAGCGCCTGATCCAAATCCATGATCAAGTCTTCCACATCCTCCACACCAACGGAAATGCGGACCAATCCGTCCGTGATCCCGAGTTCCGCCCTGCGTTCGGCAGGAATCGATGCATGGGTCATGCGGGCCGGGACAGAAATCAGGCTTTCCACCGCTCCCAAGCTTTCCGCAAGGGTGAAGAAGCGGGTGTTCTCCAACAATTGATCCGCCTTTTCCGCGCAGCCCACATCAAACGAGATGATCCCGCCATAGCCTTTGGCTTGTACGGATGCCACTTCGTGCCCCGGATGGCTTTCCAATCCCGGATAATACACTTTCTCCACTTGCTCATGCTCATTCAACCAATCGGCAATCCGCCGGGCATTTTGTTCATGTTGGCGCATTCTCAATCCCAGCGTCTTCATTCCTCTCATCAAAAGCCAGGAATCTTGCGGTCCGAGAATGCCGCCGATCGAGTTTTGCAAAAAGTGGAGTTCCTCACCCAGGGATTTTTCTTTGGTGACAACCAGTCCGGCGACCACGTCACTGTGTCCCCCGAGATATTTGGTGGCACTGTGAAGAACAATATCGGCACCAAGGTCCAACGGGTTTTGCCAGTAAGGAGTCAAAAACGTGTTATCCACAATCAGCAACAACCCTTTTTCTTTGGCCAACTGTGCGATCGCCCGGATATCAGATACTTTTAAGAGTGGATTACTTGGTGTTTCCATATAAATGGCCTTCGTGTCGGGAAGAATGACCGCCTCGATTTGTTTTGGATCACTGGTGTCCGCAAACGTGGCTTTCAATCCCATCCGGTTAAACACCTTGGAAACCACCCGGTACGTCCCGCCGTAAACATCATCCCCGATGACCAAATGGTCTCCTTGATTGAAGTAAGAAAGGACAGTTGAGATGGCAGCCATTCCCGAGCTGAAAGCCAACCCGGCCGCACCATTTTCCAATTCCGCGATCAGCTGTTCCAATGCCGCCCGGGTCGGGTTCCCCGTCCGGGAATATTCATAACCGGAATGTTCACCCACCCGTTTTTGTTTATAGGTTGACACCTGGTATATCGGAACGCTGACGGCTCCGGTTTGGGCATCGCCAAAAACGCCTCCGTGAATCAATTTTGTATCCGTTTTCATCATTTACACCCCACCTTGGTAAATTTTTGAGCTGAGATAACGTTCGCTGCTGTCTGGAAAAATGACCACGATCTGTGCATCTTTGGAGCATTTTTTGGCTTCTTCCAAAGCGGCATAACAAGCGGCCCCGGAAGAACTTCCCACCAGCAACCCTTCCTTCGTCGCCAGTTCCTTGACGAGCCGGAAGGCATCCTCGTCCTTTACCGTATACACTTCATCGATCAAAGACCGGTCAAAGTAATCCGGGAACATTTCCATGCCGATTCCTTCCGTCTTGTGCGGCCCCGGCTTTCCGCCCCCGATGATGGATCCTTCCGGTTCCACGATCACCGTTTTGATCGCCGGATTTTTTTCTTTCAGGTAGCGGGCCGTCCCCATAAACGTTCCGGCTGAACCAGCCCCGGCCACAAACACGTCAATTTGGCCGTCCATCTGCTCCCAGATTTCAGGGCCGGTGCTTTGATAATGCGCCCGGGGATTGGCCGGGTTGACAAATTGTTGCGGGCAATAAGCGCCGGGAATGGATTGTTCCAATTCTTTCGCTTTTTCCATGGCCCCTTTCATCCCGAGCTCGGTCGGCGTATTGATCACCTCGGCTCCCAACGCGCGCATCAATTCTTGCTTTTCCACTGAAAACTTTTCCGGAACGACAAAAATCACCCGATAGTCCGTCCCCACCGCGGCCAAAGCAATGCCAATGCCTGTGTTCCCGGCTGTCGGCTCGATAATCGTCCCGCCCGGTTTCAGTTTCCCCGTTCTTTCCCCTTCGCGAATCAACGCCACTCCCAAGCGGTCTTTCACACTGCCACCGGGATTAAAAAACTCCAATTTCGCAAACAGTTTTATATTCTTCGGAGTTCCCATCCGTTTCAGACGTAACATCGGGGTTTGACCAATCAATTCCTTTACGTCTTCATAACGCTTTTTCATATACATACTCCTTTGAAATGAAACTGAGACATATCCATCATATCAATTTTCTGATTTGGAAAAAAGACTCGTTTTTCCCTGCCGGTTTCCGCCAATTAACCATTGATTTTGCTGGAAAAACCCCCTACAATGAATTTGATATTGGGATATCTGCTTGGTTTGTTACTCCTATTTAGAAAGGGGTTATGGTTGTGTCAGTAGAAGAACGCGTTAATGAAGTATTGGGCAAATTGCGCCCTTTCATTCAGCGTGACGGTGGAGACGTGGAACTGGTTGAAGTCGAAGACGGAATCGTGCGTGTGCGTTTGCTCGGTGCCTGCGGAAGCTGCCCCAGTTCCACCATTACACTGAAAGCCGGAATTGAACGGGCGTTGATGGAAGAAGTACCGGAAGTTCGCGAAGTCGAGCAGGTATTATAAGCTCTTTCTCAAATCCCTCTTACTTTTTGTAAAGAGGGATTTTTTATATTCATCTCGAAAACAAAAAAAGAAACTTATTTAATGTATAAATACAATTGCGATGAAGGAGGGATCTCCCGTACAAACCAAAACGCCTCCCAAAACATTAAAAGAACGTTTTTTATTGATCGGACCCGGGCTGGTTGCCGCCGCCACCGGTGTGGGAGCCGGAGACTTGGTCGCCGCCTTGGTGGCCGGAACCAAGTTTGGAACGGTTTTTGTTTGGACCATTATTGCAGGGGCCATCATCAAGTATTTCCTGAATGAAGGTGTGGGCCGTTTCCAACTCGCCTCCGGACAAACCATTCTGCAGGGATGGAGATCTTTGGGCCACTGGGCATTGATCTACTTTGGAATTTATATCGTGATATGGGGATTCATTTACGGAGCCGCCGGATCATCCTCCGCCGCTCTGGCCGCCACCGCCATCTTTCCACAAATCCCGTTGAAAGGCTGGGCCATCCTGCACGCCATTATTTGCTTAATATTCGTATGGATCGGAAGATATCAGTTTTTTGAAAAAGTGATGTCCCTGCTGACCGGCATTATGTTCATTACCGTCGTCGGCACCGCTGTCATCGTTCTGCCCCAGCTGGATCAAATTGCCACGGGACTCATCCCCCGCACGCCAAACGGCTCCATCACATATGCCTTGGGATTGATCGGCGGCGTTGGCGGATCCATCACCATCGCTTCCTATGGGTATTGGGTGCGGGAAAAAAACTGGTCGGGTCCTTCGTGGATTCCGGTCATGCGCCTGGATACCTGTGTCGCTTACACGCTGACCGCCATCTTCACCCTTTCGCTGTTGATCGTGGGAGCTGAATTTTTATACGGATCGGGCATTGAATTGCAAAACGAAGAAGGATTGATCCACCTTGCCGTCCTTTTGGGCAAAGAATTTGGCACCCCGGTCTATTGGTTGTTCCTGCTCGGTTTTTGGTCTGCGTCTTTCACATCGGTCTTGGGGGTGTTTAACGGTGTTCCCTATCTTTTCGCCGACTTGGTGCGCCATTTCAAAAAAGAAGTCCCGGGAACAAAAAAACCCGCTCCGGTTTCCGTGCGGGATCCTTTCTACCGCGGCTTTCTTTTGTGGATGACATTCCCTCCGATGTTGCTTTTGTTTTTGGAAAAACCGGTCGGCCTTGTGATTTTGTACGGAGTTCTCGGTTCCTTGTTCATGCCTTTTATCTCCGTCACATTGTTGATTTTGTTAAATTCCAAAAAATTGGATCCGGTTTACCGGAACCGTTGGTGGGCCAATGCCGTTCTGATCATCAGTCTGGTCTTGTTTGCCATCCTTGCTGTCATCCAAATCATGGATATGGTTTAGAAGAAGCCTTAAAAATTCTCATAAAAAAGAAATCCCGGTATGAAACCGGGTTTTCTTTATTGTTCATTATACAAATGGCAAGCCACCCAGTGTTTGGGTGCGGCTTCTTTCCATTCCGGAACGGCCTTGGCGCAAATGTCCATCGCTTTCGGGCACCGGGTCCGGAACCGGCAGCCGCTGGGAGGATCAATGGGACTGGGGACATCCCCTTCCAAAATAATCCGTTCCCGTTTTTTGGAAACATCCGGATCCGGGATGGGAACGGCAGACAGCAGCGCTTCCGTATACGGGTGCAACGGTTTGTCATACAGATCCTCACTGTCCGCAAGCTCCACCATGCTTCCCAGATACATCACGCCCACACGATCCGAAATATATTTCACCATTGACAAATCATGGGCAATAAACAGATAAGTCAGCCCTTTTTCTTTTTGGAGTTTTCGCATCAAGTTGACGACTTGTGCCTGAATGGAAACATCCAATGCCGAAATCGGTTCATCGGCAATGATAAACTCGGGATCGACTGCCAGAGCCCGGGCAATTCCGATCCGCTGCCGTTGACCCCCGCTGAACTCGTGCGGGAAACGGTTGGCATGCTCTTCATTGAGCCCGACCACTTTCAACAGCTCAATGACCCGTTTTTTCCGTTCTTCTCCTTGAGCCAGACCGTGGATGTCGATCCCTTCCGCAATGATATCCATGACTGTCATGCGTGGATTGAGCGAAGCATACGGATCCTGGAAAATCATTTGCATTTTCCGGTTAAATTCTTTCAGTTTCTTTCCTTTTAATTGATACACATCGTCCCCGTTAAACGTAACCGAACCTTCCGTCGCATGGTACAGCCGAATCAAGGTGCGGCCAATGGTGGACTTTCCGCAACCGGACTCCCCGACCAACCCGAAGGTTTCTCCCCGGTAAACGTCAAAGGTGACCCCGTCCACCGCTTTGACCACTTGGCCGTTACTGAGCCGGAAATGTTTTTTCAATCCCTTCACCGACAAAATCACATCTTTTTCCGGCCGTGTTTCATGATTTTTATTTTCTTGCTTACTCACTTTTCTCCCCTCCAATCGGTCCTTTCCGGACATTCGGCTTCGGCGCCATGGGATGTTCCAGCCAGCAAGTCACTTGATGCGTGGATGACACCTCGGTGACTCCCGGCATGTGTTCCTTGCAAACCTTCATCGCATGCTTGCAACGGGCTGCAAACGGACACCCTTTCGGAGGGGAAATCAAATCGGGAGGGGAGCCCGGAATCGGAAGCAATTCCTGCTCATGCGACAAATCCAGCCGTGGCATGGAATCCATTAACCCCCAAGTGTACGGATGGCGGGGATGATAAAACACTTCTTCCAAAGTGCCTGATTCCACGACTTGTCCGGCATACATCACCACGACCCGGTCGGCAATGTCGGCCACCACCCCGAGATCGTGGGTGATCAAAATGATGGAGCTTCCCGTTTTCCGTTGCAATTCTTTCATCAATTCAATGATTTGCGCCTGAATGGTTACGTCCAAAGCTGTTGTCGGTTCATCCGCAATCAGCAGTTTGGGCTGACAAGCCAGTGCAATTGCAATCATCGCCCGTTGCCGCATGCCTCCGGAAAATTGGTGGGGATACTGCTTGATCCGGGATTCCGGGCTGGGAATTCCGACCAATCTCAACATTTCCACCGCTTTTTCTCTGGCTTCCGACGCACTCAGATTCTGGTGTTTCATCAACCCTTCCGTGATTTGCCGTCCCACCGTCATGGTCGGGTTGAGAGAAGTCATGGGATCTTGGAAAATCATGGCAATTTCGGCCCCGCGGACTTTTTCCATCTCTTTGTCGTTGAGTTTTGTCAAATCTCTTCCTTCAAAAAGGATTTCGCCTTCTTTGATGATGCCCGGGGGTTGGGGAATCAAGCGCATGATGGTTTGCGAGGTGACACTTTTCCCGCATCCTGATTCTCCCACAACAGCCACGGTTTCCCCCTTGTTGACGTGAAAGCTCACACCTCTTACCGCTTTCACTTCTCCGTTATACGTTTTAAATGAAACATGCAAGTCTTTCACATCGAGTAATTTCTCCATACTGATTCCCCCCTTTATTTGCGCATTCTTGGATCAAGTGCATCCCTCAAGCCGTCTCCCAAAAGGTTGAAGGCGAGCATGATCAAACAGAGAATCGTTGCCGGATAAAAGACTTGATACGGAAAAATCTGCAAATATCTGGCGCCGTCATTCACAAGTGATCCAAGGCTTGCCAGCGGCGGGCGGATCCCCAGACCGATAAAACTCAAAAATGCTTCAAAGAAAATGGCTGAAGGAATGGCAAACGTCACCGCAACAATAATCGGCCCCATCACATTGGGAATCAAATGTTTGAGCAGAATGCGCCGGTGTCCGGCCCCCAACGTACGGGCCGCCAACACGTATTCCTGGGATTTCAGTTTCAGGATCTGCGCACGAACCACCCTGGCCATCGGCACCCATCCCGTGAGGGACAAGGCCAGCGCAATGGGGATAATCCCCGGTTCAAAGATCAGAAGCATCAAAATGATGATGATCAGGTTAGGAATGGAATATAAAATCTCCACCACCCGTTGCAAGATCATGTCCACCCGGCCGCCGAAATATCCGGAAACACTTCCGACGGTCACACCGATGCAAAGATCAAACAAAGCCGCCAAAAAAGCGATTTGCAAGGAAACCTGGGCCCCGTTCCATGTCCGTTGCCACAAGTCACGGCCAAAACTATCGGTTCCAAAATAATGGTCGGCAAACGGTTCCTTGTTTTGAGCGGAGTAATCCTGTGACCGGTAATCATAATCATTCATCAAGGGACCGGCAAAAGCGAAAAATCCAATAACCAAAATAATGACAAGGCCGATCATCGCTCCCCAGTTGGAACGAAAACGGCGTGCCGCATCTTTCCAAAAGCCGATCCGCTCCCGGGTAATCTGCTCCCCGGCCGATTCATCAGCGCCAATCGGCTCAAACATTTCCGGTGTGATCTCGTTGATTGTTTTTTCACTCATCGCTGATTCACTCCTTTGCACCCGTTAGTCGAATCCGGGGATCAATGATTCCGTACAAAATATCCACGAGAAAGATGGTGGCAAGAATCAAAATGGAGTAAAAAATGGTAACCCCCATAATCAAGGTGTAATCATTGACCTGGATTGACTCAACAAAGAATAACCCGATTCCGGGTACAGCAAAGATGGTTTCCACAACCAGCGAACCGGTAATAATATTCACCGCCAAAGGACCCAACACGGTAATCGCAGGGATGAGGGCATTTCGCAAAGCATGGCGGAAAACGATGGCCTGTCTTCCCAAGCCTTTGGCTTTGGCCGTTTTCATATAATCCTGATCCATCACTTCCACCATTTCGGTTCTCACATAACGGGACATCTGTGCAATAACGGTGAATGAAAGAGCCAACGACGGCAATATGGTATGTTCATAAGACCCCCACAACGCCGCCGGCAGAATTTGCCATTTCACGCCGACCCAATAAGATAAAAGAGCCGCCATCACAAAGCTGGGGATCGATATTCCCCCGACGGCAATCACTGTGGCCACATTATCCAGCCAGCCTCCGCGCCGGAGCGCCGCACCCACTCCGAGCAACAGTCCGACCAAAACCCCGAAAACCAATGCCTGTCCCCCGATAAAAGCAGACGCTTCAAATCCTTCCAACAGCATTTCGGTGACAGAACGTCCGTCGTGCGATAAAGATTTTCCAAAGTCCCCCTGCACCAGCCGTTTCATAAAGTTCACATACTGCACCGGCAACGGGTCATTCAAACCATAGGTTTCCATGATCTGTTCCCGGATCAAGGGAGGCAGTTTTTCTTCATTTTTCAACGGGGTTCCCGGCAAAGAGTGCATCAAAAAGAAAGTGGCCGTGACAATAATCCAAAGCGTAAGCACCATATACCCCAACCGGCTTAAAATATATCGCAGCAAACCGCTTCACTTCCTTTCCTTCCTGATTGAGCATGGATGAAGGTATATGCCAAACCGTTGACATATACCTTCTCCCGGCAAAACTCGGATCTTATTTTCCGGTATCCACTGATGCCCATTTCAACGTGTATTCCGGACCAATCGCGCTCCAGTACCAATCTTTGATAAACGGTCTTTTCACCGCAATTTTCGTACGGTAGTAAAGCGGTGCAATTCCTGCATCCTCAATCAGGATTTGCTCAGCCTTTTTCAAGTCTTCAAAACGTTGTTTAAAGTCCCCGTTTTCTTTCGATTTTTTAACAAGCTCATCATATTCCGGATTGCTGTACTTTCCGCGGTTGAAGGAGTTGTCGCTGGTAAAGAGATCGAGGAAAGTCATCGGGTCGTTGTAATCGGGTCCCCAACCGGAAATCAACAGATCGAACCGTTGGTTTTTCCCTCTTTCCAGACGCTCTTTAAACGGCACCGAGGTAATTTGGACATTAGCCCCCAAGTTGACGCGCAGTTGCTCTTGGATAAATTCCATACTTTGTTTTGCAGAAGCGGTGTCATCTCCAAGCAATTCAATGGCCGGCGCTTGGGACAAGCCCAATTCTTTCAATCCTTCTTGCCATAACTGTTTGGCTTTGTTCGGATCAAACTGCGGATCCATTTTCACCAAATCGCGGTATTTTTTGTTGTCATCCACGCCGCTGGCTTTGATAAACGGCGGAACCAATCCTCCTGCCGGAATCGATCCGTTTTTCAGGATATTGTTGACATACGTGTTTTTATCGATCGCCAAATTGATTGCTTGCCTGATTTTTTTGTTTTTAAAGAAATCTTTGGTTTGGTTCATTTCCAGGTACCAACTGGAACCGTCATAAATCGAAAAAGTGTTCGGATCGTCTTTAAATGCGTCGATAAACTCGGAATTTAAATAGGCAAAATCCAATTTTTCGGTGTTATAAAGGTTGACTTGTGTCGAGTTATCCTTTACAATTTGCCAGTTGATTTCTTCCAATTTGACAACCCCGCTGTCCCAATACCCGGGGTTCTTCTTCATTTGGAAGCTTTGGTTGTGTTTCCATTCGGAAAGAACGAACGGACCGTTGTAAACCAATGTGTTGGCTTCCAAGGAATATTTATCTCCATACTGTTCTACAATGTCTTTTCGTTGCGGCAAGAAAGTCGCAAAGCACAAGAGGTCTTTGAAGTAGGGAATCGGGCGCTCCAAAACCACTTCCAATGTTTTGTCATCCAAAGCCTTTACTCCCACATCGTCGGCTGAACCATTCCCGGTATTGTAAGCTTCAGCTCCTTTCAAGGGGTAAAGGATGTACGCATATTCGGATGCCGTTTTGGGATCCAGCGCCCGCTTCCATGCATATTCGAAGTCATGGGCCGTCACCGGCTTTCCATCACTCCATTTGGCATCACGCAAAGTAAAAGTCCATTTTAAATTGTCCTCGCTCACTTCCGGCTCTTTGGCTGCCATCCCGAGAACCGGTTTGCTGTCTTTATCCAAACGATATAGCCCTTCCATGGTGTTTCCCAAGATCATGAAAGACACCACATCTGTCGTTTTGGCACTGTCCAGGTTTGGCGGCTCGGACATTTCTGCCAAGTTCAATACCTGACTGTTTTTGGTCTCGGTCCCTCCCCCAAAGCAAGCCGTCAACACCATCGCTGACGCCAAAACCAGTGACAGCAAAGAAAACAATTTGATTCTCCGCCTCAAAACGTCTGCCCCCTTTTTTTAAAATAAAGTATATAGTTTAGACCAAAAAATGGTCATAAACCCTGAATGGAAAAAGACTGGTTGTTCCCTCCGCCTAATAATCTGAAAATAAATAATTCATCTGTTATTTTAAGGCAAGATGAGCGGTTCACCAAGAAAATCGAACAAAGAGTCAACTCAAATTTCTAACAATTTTTTATTCTAATTTTATCAAATTTTAGGCGTTATTTATATTTAACTCATATTTCATTGATTTGTAAAGGGGGTTTATCTTTTGTTGTATTAAATAAAAGTCTATAATAAAGGAATACCCTTTTTCATCCGCCTTTGATAACAAGCTGCACAAAAAAGCTCAAGCCCCTTTTGACAGTGGCTTGAGCTTTTCATCATTCTTCATTTTTCTCCACAATATATGCCCATTTCAAACTGTATTCCGGACCAAACGGATGGCGGTACAGGTCTTTGACATAAGACTTTTGCACAAACGCTTTAGAGTAGTAAATCAACGGCACAAAACCGGCACTCCCCTGATCATCCACGCCGGAAAGCAACGCTTCGGCCTGTTTTAACAACTCAAACTGCGCTTTCGGGTCTGAAGTTTGCCTTGCCTGATCCATCAACTGGTCAAATTTGGGATTGTTGTAATGGGAGAAGTTCATTTCATTATCCGACTCCCAAATTTCAAAGAAGTTGAACGGATCATTGTAGTCCGCCACCCAACCCAGCATGGCCATGTCAAAGTTTCTGTTTTTCACTTTGTTGACATGGGTTTTCCAAGTCGGGGAATCCAGCTTGATCTCCAAATTCAGCTTTTTCCGCAATTGCTCTTTGATGTTGATCGCCACATCCCTCAGCGGGGTTGCGTCATAACTGACCATCACGATATCCTTGGGCGGTTCGGACATTCCCAATTCCGTTAAACCTTCCTGAAACAAGGCTTGGGCACGGGCAACATCGGTTTTGACGTAGGATCCTGAAAGTTCACGGAAGTTTTTGCCGCCCACCCCGCTGATCGATGAAGGAATCAAAGCATCTGCCGGTTTGGATCCGCCTTTCATGATTTCGTTGGCAATCGTTCCCCGGTCGATTGCCAGATTGATTGCCTTCCTGATTTTTTCATTTTTAAAAAAAGGATCGTCATGATTAAACAGAATATAATAGTTTCTTGCCCTTTCCGCTTCCACATATTCTTCTGTATTTTTAAAGGCATCCACAAATGCCTGGTTCAGCGTGGCGGTGTCAATTTCCCCGGAGTTGTATAGATTGATTCCCGTTGCCAAATCCTTCACCACGTTGATTTCAACGGTTTCCAGCTTTACTCCGTTTTTATCCCAGTAATTTTCATTTTTTTTCAACAACACTTTTTGCGGTGTCCAACTGGCGACTTTAAATGGTCCGTTATAAATGGTTTCTTCCGCGGATGTTCCGTATTTACCCCCAAACTTTTCAACCACATCTTTACGTTGCGGCATGAAAGCGATCATGGTCGTACGCTGAATAAAGTTCAATGTCGGCTTTTCCAATTGCACTTCCAAGGTGTGATCATCCACCGCCTTGATTCCGACAGCAGACGCATCCACTTGCCCCTGGTTATACTGTTTGGCATTTTTAATCGGGAAAAAGACATAGGCATATCCGGAATCAGTTTGAGGATTGAGCACCCGTTTCCATGCATACTCGAAATCTTGCGCCGTCACGGGTTCGCCGTCACTCCATTTGGCGTCTTCCCGCAGTTTGAAGGTATACTTGGTTTTGTCCGGGCTGAGTTCATATTCATACGCAATCCCGTATTCCGGTTGTTTTTCCCTTCCCAATCGCATCAAGCCTTCATTCACATTATTCAGGACATTAAACGTGATCGCATCATTGGCCTTGACCGTGTCCAGTGTCGTGATGCCGCCTTCTTCGGCAATCCTCAACACCTGCTCGTCACTTAATTTCATGTTGGAACCACTGTTTGCTTGAAAACCGCACCCGCTCAGTACTAAACTGAAAGAGGCTGCGATTGCCAACAACACTTTCCCTGTCTTGAGCATGACTCCCCCTCCCTGCAGTCGAACCTTGGATACTTTCTTTTCTGACAATTCCCCTTCAGATCGTGGATCTGGACCGGGTTAACTTGTAACATTATAAATGAATTGCTAGCTTTAGAAAAGATTATATGGATATTGTCCAAAATAAACCATATTTCCATTTCAGACCGTAAACGGAGGAACGCCATGAAGATGCGAAATAAACGTGCTTGGGCAACCATTCTCATAACGATGGTCGTGTTTTTGTTTCTCGGCTTCATTTCCAAAGGGAATGCGCTTGCCTTTATCGATCAATCCTTTTTGGCCGGATTGCTCTTTTTGATCCTTGCCGCCGGCATTTTTGTCGTCCAAGGCGGTTTCTTTTCCGTCTTTTTGCGCACTTTTAAAAAATTCAACAAACTCCCCGGACAGAGGCGGGAGGATGAAGCCGAAGATGATTCCCCTTTGTCCAAAGCGGAACGGAGGGCTTTCCTCCAAAACCTGCAATTCATTTGTTTGAACGTTGGAATCATCTTCATTTTGGCGTCGCTTCTGTTCCTGTTCTTTCAGTAATCTTTTCTCACTCCCAAATAAAAAAGGCTGTTGAAAATCAACAGCCTTTTTTTTCGCCTGATTTTTCCAAACGGATCCATCCGTTTTCTTCCATCATTTGCAAAAACGTCGCAAGCCTGGGCAAAACCGGCTCTGCCTTTTCCCCGAATTCCGATTCCAGTTTTTTCTGTATTTCATCCACGGTATGGCGCCCGTCACACAGCCGGATCACAAAGCTTCCCAGTTCATCCAGTTTCACCTTGATGGCTTCCGGCTGTTTCAAAAAACGGATGGAAAAGCGTTCAATCCAGCTGGTCCGGGGGATCACCACAAAAACCAGCTCTTTGTCTTCCCTTGCCGGCTGCAAAGAAAGATGCGGCTTTAAACACGGGATTAATTCCAGCAGATTTTCTCTTTTCTTCTTCATCATTTGGCAGAAGAAGAAGATCCTTTTACATTTTTATTGGCAAATTTCACAGCGACAAATCCCAACAAGCCGACCAATGCAAGGAAAAGAAGCAATGGCAAGAGCTGGCTTTCCACTTTAAACGGAGCTTCCGGATCGATGATTCCCGGCACGATGAGCAAGGCAACGACAACGCTGAGCAACGCTTCCCCGGCAATCAAACCGGAAGCAAAGAGCGTTCCTGCTTCTTCGCGCCCTTGTTTTTCAGCTTCGGTTTTGCTGAACCGGGTCGTAAGCCAGCGGACAATACCTCCGACCATGATCGGCGCACTGATGGAAATCGGCAGATAAAATCCGACAGCCACCGTCAAGGAATTGATCCCCAAAAATTCAATCGTAATCGCCAGCGCCGCCCCCATTATGATGAGTTCCCAAGGCAAGTTTCCTTGCATCAGCCCCTCAACAATGATCTTCATTAACATGGCTTTGGGAGCCGGCAATGCTTCGCTTCCGATTTCATACGCCTGATCAAAGAGGTACAAAACGTATCCGATCAACAAACCGCTGGCCAGCACCCCGACCATCATGGCAATTTGTTGTTTCCACGGAGTTGCTCCCACCAGATAACCCGTTTTTAAGTCTTGGGAAATATCCCCCGCGACGGCAATGGCCACACAAACGATGGCTGCGGAGGTCAGTGAGACAATCATCCCCGTTTGACCGGTAAAGCCAATCGCCTTAAAAATTAAGGTGGTGATCAGCAAGGTGGCAATGGTCATGCCGGACACAGGCATGGATGAACTTCCGACAATCCCGACGATCCGGGAAGCAACCGCCACAAACAAGAACCCAAACAAGGCGATGCAAATCGCACCGATGATTCCGACTTTCGTCACCGGCACAAAAGCAATGATCAATATCAGCAAAATCGAACCGCCCAAAATATAATGCATCGGCAGATCCTTGTCGGTTCTTTCGATTTGCAAGGCCGCATTGTGATCTTGCTTCAACAAACCTTGCAGCGTATCACGTACGGAAGTGAACAATATGGGCAAGGTTTTCACCAACGTGATCAAACCGCCCATGGCCACCGCACCAGCCCCGATATATGTGATGTAACTGGAATAGATCGCGGAAGCATCCATTCCTCCCACTGGATCTTCCGACGGGAAAAAGACCGCAGGACTTCCTTGTGTAAAAAAGGAGATCATCGGAATGAAAACGACGGAAGCCAGAAGCCCTCCGGCAATCATTTGTCCCGCGATGCGCGGACCAATGATATATCCCACCCCAAGCAAGGCGGGCATGGTACTCATGCCGAGCACTGCATTTTTATAGCCAATGATTTGTGTTTCCACCGAAGTTTTAAACCATCTTAAACCATCTCCCAATGCTTTGAACAAGCCGCCGACAATAAACCCGGACAAAATCAGCTTGGCATTGGTTCCGCCGGTTTCGCCCGATTTTAAAACCTCTGCACATGCAGTTCCTTCCGGATACGGCAGCACTTCATGCTCGTTGACGATCAACAAACGGCGCAAAGGAACCATCATCAAAACACCGAGCAATCCACCGGTCACAACGATAAAAGCAATCATGGCCTGGCTTGGACTCAAATCCCACAAGTAAAGAGCCGGCAGGGTAAAAATCGCACCGGCCGCCACCGCTTCCCCGGCCGTGGTCATTGTTTGCACAATATTATTTTCCAAAATGGATTTTCTGCGGAACAACCCGCGCAAAATGGCCATTGAAATCACAGCTGCAGGAATGGAAGCAGAAACGGTCAATCCGATTTTCAGCCCCAAATAAGCGTTGGCCGCACCAAAAACAATGGCCAGCAAAATTCCGAGAATCATTGCGACAACCGTTAATTCCGGCAATGACTTGGACGCTGGAATATAAGGGACAAACTTTTGTTTGTTTTTTGACACTTTTTTCACCGCCTTTGATGTGTATCATTTTGACAAATTAAGTAAATTGACATGACCTAGTTCATAATAACATGGAAACCAAAATATATTAAATGTTTTTTATCGAAAAATAAAATTATTACTGTTACATCAACTGCCAATTCACTGCCCATTCCTATCCTCTCTGAAAAAACGGCATTTATCCATGTCGTTGTTTTTAGAAAAATTAAATTTATTAAATATTTTATATTATCACAACAATGGAGGTGGATACAAGCAAAACAAAGATTGTGGTAGCATAAAGATAAATCTTCTGCTACAGCCTTTTCATTTAGTATGGATGGGAAGTGAAAAGATGTCATTGGATCCTCAAATCATCCGTGAACTTGAAAAAATTGTGGGGCAACCATACTGCCGGACGGATCAGGAAGCCCGTCTCACCCATTCCTATGACGCCACACCGCTGTTTCAAGCCTTTCCTCATGCCGTTGTTTATCCGCAAAGCACAGAAGAAGTCCAAGCCGTCATGAAAGTGGCAAACCGATACCAAATCCCCGTAATTTCCCGCGGTTCCGGAACCAATCTCAGTGCTTCCGCCGTACCGGTCAATGGCGGTATTGTCATGGTTTTCAACCGAATGAACAGCATCCTGGAAATCGACACCCAAAACTTAACGGCCACGGTGCAGCCCGGCGTGATCACCCGGGACTTGCATGAAGCTGTTTCAGCCCACTCGCTTTTCTATCCGCCGGATCCCGGAAGCATGTCCATTTCCACCATCGGCGGCAACATTGCCCAGGGCGCCGGCGGATTGAGAGGATTAAAATACGGAACCACCAAAGATTACGTGCTCGGCCTTGAAGCCGTGCTCGCCAACGGGGAAGTCATCCGGACGGGAGGAAAACTGGCCAAAGATGTTTCCGGCTATGATGTCACCAAGCTTATGGTCGGCTCCGAAGGAACCCTTGCCATCATCACCGAGGCAACGTTGAAATTACTTCCCCAACCGGCTTTCCAACAAACCATGGTCGCCTATTTCCCTGAGCTTGATCTGGCTGCGGAAGCCGTTTCCAACATCATTTCCTCCCGGATCATTCCTTGCACTTTGGAATTTATGGATCAGGGCACGATGGAAGTGGTGGAAGCCTTCACCAACATCGGGCTGCCGACGGATCAAAAAGCCATGTTAATTTTGGAACAAGACGGCCCGCCGGAAGTGGTGGAACGAGATCTGGAGCAAATGGCTGAAATCTGCCGACGGCTTCAAGCCACCAAGATTGAAATCGCCCGTACACAAAAAGAAAGGGAATCGCTGTTGGAAGCACGCCGGACAGCCCTTTCCGCCCTGGCCCGTTCCACCCCCACCACCATTTTGGAGGATGCCACGGTTCCGCGCGCTTCGATTCCGGAAATGGTTCGCAAAATTACCGAGATATCGAAAAAATACAATATACGCATTTGTACGTTCGGCCATGCAGGAGACGGCAACCTGCACCCGACATGCATGACAGATGCCCGCAACAAAGAAGAAATCGGGCGGGTTAAAAAAGCATTTGACGAAATTTTTGAAACGGCTTTAAAACTGGGTGGCACCATCACCGGGGAACACGGTGTCGGAATAGCCAAAGCCCCTTATATGGAAAAACAGTGGGGAAAAGCGGGCATGGAGTTATTAAAACGCATCAAAGAGGCATTTGACCCTCATCATCTCCTGAATCCGGGGAAAATTTTGCTGCCATCCGAGGAGGAGTGATCATGGACAAATGGAACGAATCGCTTGCCAAACAGTTGCAAAACACGTTGGATGAAGACCAACTGACCCAATGCATGCGTTGCGGCTTTTGTCTCCCGGCTTGCCCCACTTACCGGGAAACCGGGTTTGAGGGAGCCTCTCCCCGGGGAAGAATCGCCTTGATGAAAGCGGTTTATGACGGTCAAATCAAGCCGGACCAAAACTTCATCAACCAAATCGACCTTTGTTTGGGTTGCCGTGCCTGCGAGCCGGCCTGCCCCGCCGGGGTTCCCTACGGGCAACTGTTGGAACAAACACGCGCGGCCATCCATCAAGAACGGCCGGGCAGCAAAAAAAGCCACATCCTGCAACAAATTTTGTTGCGGGATGTGATTTCGCATCCCCGCCGCTTAAAAGCGTTGGGTTCCCTGCTCCGTCTGTATCAGCGGTCCGGCATGCCCAAATGGATCAACAAGGTGCCTCTTTATCGCCTGTTGCCGGAGCCGGTCCGGGAAATGGAACGGATCCTGCCGGACGTGGAATCCCCCGCATTTTCCCCGGGAACCCGGGTATATCCTTCTTCCGGCAAAAAATCCGGACGGGTCGGTCTGTTTCTAGGTTGCGTCATGGATGTCCTCTTCAACCGGACCCATCGAAACACCATCCGGCTGTTGACGTCGGCGGGCTATGAAGTCGTAGTTCCTGGTGGTCAAAATTGTTGCGGCGCATTGCATGCCCATGCCGGGGACCGGGAGCAAGCCATCCGGCTGGCCAAACAAAACATCCAGGCTTTTGCCGGTGCAAAGGTGGATTTCATTTGCTCCAATGCAGGCGGATGCGGGGCCATGCTTGCCGAATATGCCGAGCTTTTCAAAGAAGAACCAAATTGGCGTGAACAAGCCCTCGAATTTCAGCGCAAAGTGAAAGATATCAGCGAACTGATTCTGGAACAAGCGGACTCCGGTTTGATCACCTTCTCCGCCGACCGGCACCAACGGATCACTTATCAGGATTCATGCCATTTAATCAACGGCATGCGGGTTTTTGCGCCGAGAACGTTGTTAAAGCAAGTCAAAAACACCACGTTTGTTGAATTGAAAGAAGCCAACCGGTGTTGCGGATCTGCCGGCATCTACAATTTATTGCAGACGGAAATGGCCAACCGTTTGTTGGACGAAAAAATGAATCATGTTAAAAACACGCAGGCAGATCTGTTGATCACCAGCAATCCGGGATGTTTTCTGCAAATGGCGTTGGGAGTGAAAAGGGCCGGATTGCAAAAACAAATCAAAGTCATGCACCTCGCTGACTTTCTGGCCTCCACCCTGCAACCCGGTGCAAAGAAACAAAAACATCCATCTTGATGAATTTGAAATGAAAATCTATGATTTGAATAAAAGCATTGGAACAGGTTACAATGCCACAAAACAATTCGTCGCCGCAAGAAAATCGTTGAGTGGTTTAAACGGAAAGATCACCGGGGTTTGAAAGCCCGGTTGTTCTTTCTTATCCGAGGGGAAGGATGATCCAAAAGAAGACTTGGAACGAATTTTTCAAACCGGATCAAGCGATCACCATCCAGGGGATCGCCAAATATTTTAATCACGTGATCCAAGAACAATGGGAAGTGATTTTGAAAGAATATCGCGAAGAATGGAACCGGAAATTTTATGAAATCGGGGAACAGGTGTACGGATTGTATCTGGGCAAGGTGTTAAACCCCGTGTTTCGTGAACTCTCGGAGGCTGGCTTTGTCACCAAACCAGGCTTTATTCTCCCCAACTCCATCGAACACTGGGGTCCGCCGGAAGAGCGGGAAAGATGCATGTGGTGTGTGGTGAAGGATCAAAACGGAACCCCATTGGGAACCTTGGTCCTCCGGGTGTTCCACTCCCATGTCCGATTTAACGTTCCTCATGCTCCGGATGTGTTCAGTCTGGAGGAAACAGAAAGAGAAGCGATCCAGAATGCCATCTGCAACGCTTCGGTCCGCCTGAACCAAAAAATACCGCGGGGTTTGGCAAGAGCAAAAAAACGACGGGTGGGAATACAGTGTGGAAACCGGCCTCGGCGATTACCTGAATGCCGGGCGCGG
Source organism: Thermoactinomyces sp. FSL K6-2592 (assembly GCF_038006465.1). Classification (NCBI taxonomy): domain Bacteria; kingdom Bacillati; phylum Bacillota; class Bacilli; order Caryophanales; family Thermoactinomycetaceae; genus Thermoactinomyces; species Thermoactinomyces sp. FSL K6-2592. Next base: position 86,417 of record NZ_JBBOVH010000002.1, on the reverse strand, counting down.
GGAAGTGTAAGTATCCTACCTGGACCATGCCCTCGCCTCCTGGGGAAGAAACGGCTGGGAACTGGTGTCTGTTGTTCCCCACGGAAATCGTTTGCTCGCTTTTTTCAAACGTCCGGTTCAAAAACAAAGCTGACTGCCAAAACGGGTCATCATTGGAATCCAGTCCAATGGATGACCCGTTTTTGACTTGAATGCCTGTTTTTCTCCTAGGAATATGGATCATTGGAAAATGAATCCTCTTCCCAATCGTTGTCATTTTCCCGGTAATGATCCCCTCCTTCCGGCACCGGATCCTCTTTTTTATGAATCCAATCAATTTCCGGAAAAGATGCGTGAAAATGGTCACGCGCAAGTTGTGCATAGCACTTCAGCAAATTCGCCTTTTTTTGTTCGGTTTGAATGGCCTGATGCACCAACCGGACGGTAAAATCCCCCGGTTTTTTTTCATTCAGATAGACATTCCGCAGATGGCGGACCAATTGTCCGGGAAAAAGCAACCGGGCATAAATCAAAGCATAATCGGCGTCGGTCAATTCCGATGCCTCCTGATAACCGCTCAGGATAATTTTGATCACTTCCGGGCTTTGGGTTCGTCCATAGGCATACATTAACCAGTCAGCGAGATCAGCCGCACGAACGTCGGCAACCATTTCATTCCAATCAATGAGCGCAAAAGCCCCATCCGGCTGGATTAACAGATTTCGCCTGTGCCAGCGTCCATGGCTGATGTTCCCGAACTTTTCCGTTTCCAGGCATAACCGGTCAAGCCCCGTTTTCACCGAATATTTCAACAAATTTTTCATCAAGCCCAGCGAATAATGGGAAACTTTCCGCCAGATTTCATCCAGTTCCGTGGGAACCGCTGTCCATCGGGCCGCCAAATGGAAAATTTCCATTTCTTTATACACTTGCAACCACCAATCGCCCCATTTCCCAATCCGGTTCCACGGATCGGGCATTTTCCGGGTTTCAAACCCGGCGGTTGCCAAATGAAAAGAAGCCATTCCCCTGGATAGTTGCCGCCACTCCTCCGCCTTGTTCAGTTGCGGAGTCTCTCCTTCCAGCCACGGGAGGAGAACATACGGATACCGGTAACCATCAAAAAAAATTTTTTTTCGTTTCGTCCGGACCGGATTTGGCATTCTAAACGACAGCCCTTTCTCCATCGACAAGAAATCAGCCAGTCGGGCAATCTGCTGCCAGCGGTCTTTTTCCCTCATCCGAACCCGTTTCAATACAAAAAAACCTTGGTCGGTTCCCAGCTTTAACACGCCTCCGACCGGTTCCACCGATACCAAGTCAAGTCCGTAATGATAGCGGATCCAGTCATCCAGCCGTTCTTCCCCGGTTAAGAAGGCCCACTCCTCTTTGTTTTTCAATACAGGCATTGATCCCTCACCTCTCATCCACCATGATATGTGCGGAGGCAAGGGATGGTTCCCTGTCACGCTTCGCGCTTGGAAGTCGGATGAATGACATCCAACCCGCCCGTCACTTGCAGGATGTTTCCCGTCACAAAATCGGATTTGTCTTCAAGCAAAAATTGAATCAACCGGGTCACATCCTCCCCCGAACCGGGGCGTCCACGCGGCGTTTCCCCGTCATCCAGCGCTTTGACCTCATCGATCCACATTTCTTTCCGTTCCTTGACGATATCCCCCGGACAAATCATGTTGACCGTGATTCCGTACGGCGCTTCTTCCACCGCCAAGGTTTTGGCAAAGGAAACCAATCCGGTTTTCGCCGCGGCATATACCGAGCGGTCCGGCCAGGCCGGGGCCTCCATCGCCCTGCCAAATCCAAAAAACAAAATCCTTCCCCACTTTTGCCTGCGCATCACCGGGATCACTGAATGCGCCATCCACATGGCACTTAACAAATTCCCTTCCACCATTTCCTCGATCTCGGCGGGTGTATGTTCAATAAACCATTTTCGTTCCCGAATAAACGGGCCGACCGCATGAATCAAAGCGTCAATCCGCCCGTACCGTTCCATGGTCTCTAAAACTACCTGACGGGCCGTTTCCCGACAGCGGAGATCTCCGACACTGATTTCGATCTCCGTCCCTTGGCGGGCCAGTTGATCCGCCCATTCATCCACTTCTTTTCTCCGGCGCCGGCAATTCACCATTAAAGACCATTGGTCCTGACTCAAAACCACGGCGGCCATTTTTCCCAAACCACCGGATCCTCCTGTTATCAATGCCACTTTCTTGTGACTCATTCCTGAAGGGACTCCTTCCTTTATCAAACTCATATTTCGATCGGTTACGGAAAAAATAATGTTCACGAGCTCCTGAAAGGAGAGATAGCATGGATCAAGAAGCATTTTCACCGGTTGCTGATGAAAAATGTTACCAAGCCACACTGGATTGGATTCAAAAACGGGGCGTCCGCCTTGAAGAGATTGCAGAACTCACTTTTTTCCTGCAGAAGGACTATATCCCGGATTTGACCATGGAGAAATGTCTTGAAAGCGTCCGTCACGTCCTCACCAAAAGAGAAGTCCAAAATGCAGTGATGACTGGCATTCAACTGGATATGCTCGCTGAAAAAAAACAGATTGAAGAACCTTTACTGAGTATCATCAACAATGATGAAGGATTATACGGAATCGACGAAATTTTATCCGTTGCCATTTTAAACGTTTACGGGAGCATCGGACTGACCAATTACGGTTACATCGACCGGATCAAACCCGGTGTGCTTGCCCGGTTAAACAATCATGACAGCAAACAAACGCACACCTTTTTGGACGATCTCGTGGGGGCCATTGCCGCTTCCGCATCCGCAAGAATCGCACACAGCCGCAGCTTTGGTCTGTAACGGAAAAGGCATGGAGCAAGGGGTGTTCTCCCATCGCTCCGTGCCTTTTTTCTCATTTCACAAAATAACGGTATTGGTCTTCGAACCACTCGCGGCAAATCTCTCCGTTGATTTTCAAGTATTCCAAATGAGCCAATGTTTCTGCCAAGGCAAACCGCAAATTGTGAATGTTCAAGTTGGTCCCGAACAAATCCCTGCACAGATCATACGCGGTGCAACGCCCATATGTTTTCAGCTTGTTCTTGATGGAAGCCAACCGTTTTTCATGATGGTCGATCAATGCGTCAATCCGCTCCCGGTAATGGGTAAACGATGATCCGTGGGCCGGAAACACCCGTTTCACCGGCAAGCTTTTCATTTTTCCCAGAGTTTGCAGATAAACTTGCAAGGGATTCGGGTGGCAAGCCGGCCATAAACTGATATTGGGAGTAATCTTCGGCAACAAGAAATCCCCGCCGATGAGAAATTCGCGTTCGGGATCATAGAAACTCAGATGACCGTCCGCATGGCCGGGGGTATGGAAGATGACATATTCACGGTCCCCCAGTCGAATCGTTTCCCCGGCCTCAATAAATTCCGGTTCGGGGTGAGGCTCCACCCATGGGTAAAAACTTTGCATATGGCCGGGAATTTGCGCGGTCCGTTCCGGCGTCAGCCCGTGTTTCGCGTAAAAATCAGCCAACTGCCCCGGCATGTTGCTTTCCCGGGAAAAGAAAAGCTGTGCCTGTTCAAAGTCGGTTTTGGACATATACACCGGAGCTTTCGTTTTTTGTTGCAACAGTCCGGCCAAACCGTAATGATCCGGATGATAATGGGTCAGGACAATCTTTTCCACATCCGCCCAAGACCAGTTCCCTTCTTTTTGTGCCTGCTCCCACCGGGCCAAATCCGCTTCGTCATGAAGGCCGGTGTCCACAATGGTGTATCCCGTCTTTCCTTTGATCAAATAAGCGTTAATGATCTTTAAAGCAAACGGCAAAGGAAGCGGTACTTCGATGATGTCCTCCCACTGTTTCATGAGGTTGTCTCCTCTCTCTTCATTTCATCCAGCTTGTCAAGCGATCCACCGCATAAGTAGCCTGAATCTCCGAACGTTTTGCCATTTCCGGGGTCGTGATTCCCGTGTAAACCAAAAGCGTATCCATCCCGCCGCGGACTCCTGCCAAAATATCGGTTTGCAAATTATCGCCGACCACAAGCACTTCGTCTTTCCGACAACCCAGTTTTTCAAGGGCGTAACGCATGATCACCGGTTCCGGTTTTCCGATAAAACGAGGTTCCACCCCCGCCGCCGCGGCGATGCCCATTGCCAGCGACCCGGATCCCGGCCAAAAACCTTCTTCAGTGGGCAAAGCCCGATCCGCATTGGTCCCGATCAATTCGGCTCCGGCCTGGATGCCCAAAAAAGCTTTTTTCATTTTTTCGTAGGTGAAATCGCGATCCAATCCCACCACCACTGCATCGGGATGGTCGTCGGTCACCACAAACCCGGCTTGTGTGATCGCTTGGTGAAGCCCTTCTTCCCCGACAATATAAACTGACTTCACATCCTCTTTTTCCTCCAGATAGCGGGCACAGGCCAACGATGAGGTATAAACCTGCTCCGCTTCTGCCGGAAAACCAAAGCGGTGCAACTTTTCAGCCACCTGTTCCGGCGAACGCGTCGAATTATTGGTCAAAAAAAGATAAGGAATTTGATCCTCATCAAGCCGTTTCACAAATTCCAAGGCTCCTGGTATCACTTGGTCACCGCGGTACAAGGTTCCATCCAGATCGATTAAGTATCCTTTGTATTGATTCATTTTTTCACACAACCTGTCACAATCATTCTTTTTCCTTCAGGAGAATAAGGTTCCCCGTCAAAATCCGAATAGACTTGCTTATGTTTTAAAGAGTATTTTTCCAACATGGAGATCAATTGTTCATAATCGTACATTTTGACCCGTTCCTGATAGGTGCGTTTTCCACGTTCATCGCTCAATTCGATCGACTTGCAGACAAAATCGCCTTCAATCCACCGTTTTTCCTTGGTCCATCGTCCGTCGACCTGCCGCCGGCTTTCCGGAACCAGGTTTTTCTCCACCGATGCCCGGTTTAAAAAATCAATCAAAAAGCGGCCACCCGGTTTCAACACCCTGGCAATTTCCGACAAAACCCGCTCATTGTCCGCGTCTTCTTTAAAATACCCGAACGAGGTGAACAAATTGAGCACCACGTCAAAAGACCCGTCAACAAAAGGCAGCATCCGCATATCCGCCCGGATAAACGGAATCGCCAGGTCTGCCGATTGTTCCAAGGCCTTTTTCAACAAAACCTCAGACAAATCAAGCCCGGCCACTTGATAACCCATTTTTTTCAGCGATATACTGTGGCGGCCCATTCCGCAGCACAGATCCAAAATCAAATCATCCCGGTTCAAATCCAGCCATTTGGCGGCTTGTTCTACCTCCTTGGATGCATCCTGCTGATTCCGGTGTTTATATACGATGAGATAGTCTTCTCCAAAACTTTCTTCATACCATTGCGGCATGGATTTCCCTCCTGCTTGTTTAAAAGGAACTATTCTCCTTGTAAATTGTATCACAAGTACCAGAAACTTCGAAAAAGAAAACGACACGCAACCCTCGTGCCGTTTTGAAAGTTTCCCTGTTTTCATTCCTTCCGCTCACGAATCACATAGACACAATTTTGTCCGCCCATCGCTTTGCATTCTTTCTGTTCCACCTTGGCATCCAACAGCTTGCAAAACCAATTCATTTCACATTGGCATGCCTGATTGTAAACACTGGCCACTTGTGAAATGGGACAATTGCATTCAACAAACCGGTAAACCCCTTCCCCTTCTTTTTCCCATTTCACCATGTATCCTTTTTCGTCCTGAAGTTCAGCCAGCCGTCTCACCTTTTCGTCCAAGCTCTTTCCTTGAAAATCAGACAAGTGTTCTTTCAGGAGGCGCTTCTCCCGGTTTTTGAAGACGGATTGGATCATCTCCTCTCCGTAATTCTCTTCCAAATCCTTCAGGATCTCCATCGCAAACCCGGCATACATTTTTGGAAAGTACTGCTCGGAACGTTCCGTGAGAAAGTATTGGTTGCTCGGTCTCCCCATGGACTTTCGAAGCAGTTGTGGCACAATCAATTGATCCCGCTCCAATTGGTTCATGTGCCGGCGGACCGCCATTTCCGTAACCCCCAACCGCTCGGCGATTTCGCTGACGGTCAAGCCTCCTTCGGTCTTGAGCATCGTCATGATCTGCATTCGTGTCGATCCGGTTTCATTCATTGCTTCCACCCCCTCCCCGCCATATGGTTTCTTTATAATTCTCTTTTCAGATAATCCTGTACTTGCACGCGGAACTCACGGTAAAGGCCGCTGTCTTTGAGAAACGGCTTCAGCTCGTCCAAGTCGACCTCAGTATAATACCGGACCAAGCGGTCCCGCAAATGGACATGTTCCTTTACCCGGTTGCCCACTTTTGAATCAATCACTTTTTCATCCAACAAAATGTCGACAATGTCCAGATATCCTCCGGGATCCCGCATGATAAACCCGTCAATCATGGCCGTTCCCACATCAATCATGCATTCCACGGCCAAGTGCAAAGCCCGCTCCAACGCAAAGCGGTCTTCTGTGTTTGAAGGCCCTTCTCCCAACCGTTCCAACACGATGGCGCATTGCTCCAAATGTTCCAACTGTTTTTCAATCCGCTCCACATCCACATCGTAAACCATGATTTTTCCCCTCTTTCTGCCGGTTTCCAACCGCGATAAATGTATCCTTCAAACAAAAATTATAAGGGAAGCCTGTTCAAGAATAAATGAAAACGATCCAACAAAGATTAATAGTAAATTTCCTGTAAAGGAGGATCCGTGTGATGCAGATCTCCACCAAAGATCTTTCGTACTTGAGCGATGAAATGTCCTGGGAACTTCTGGCGATGAAAAAATGTAATCACTTCGCCCAAGAGTGCCAGGATGAACAAGTTCGCCAACTGCTTCACCAAGTTGGCCAAATGCATCAAAATCACTACGAAATGCTTTTGAATCAATTACAACAAGCCACAGGACCGACCGGAGCGCCCGGCGCCGGAAATCCGTCGGTCACACAATAAGGGAGGGAATGATTAATGCAATCCACACCCCAACAAAACATGGGACCTCAGCAGTCAACCGGATTGCCGCAAGTGAAAAGTCCGGAGTTGAATGACCGGGACCGGATCAATGATATCCTGGCCACGGAAAAATATTTGGCATACGGTTACAACACAGCCTGCCATGAAGCAAGCCATGAAGGATTGTTTCAATTACAGATGCAGTGTTTGTCGGATGTCCAAAAAGCCAGCCGCGAACTGTTCAATCTGATGCATCAGAAAGGATGGTACAAACTCGAAGCGGCACAACCTGATAAAATCAGCCAGAAATTCCAGCAATTCAGCAACTACCGTACACAATTCCCCTATTCCTGAAGGATAAACCTCTCCTGCTTCCAGAAGCGGAGAGGTTTTTTCTGTCCGTTGAACAAGGAAATTGTCAGCAAATGACTTCCTTTGTCAGAAGGAAGGAATTTATTTACAGGTCTCGAAATCGTTAACAAATATACAGCGAAAAAAGGAGGATTCGGTTATGGCAGAGTCACACATGACCACCAAAGAAGCCGCTGAACAACTGCAAGTCCACGCCCGCACCATCCGGAAATGGATTGATACTTTTGAAGAATATATTCAACCCGATATCAACGAACGGGGGCATTATCTGTTATCCAAAGAAAGCTTTCAACGCCTGTCCCACATTAAAAGCCGGCTGCAAGAACCGCACCGTTCCATGAAACAAGTCAAAGAGGAATTGATCCAGGAAGGGAAAATGAGCCCTTATCCCGCTTCCCCCTCCCAGGAGTTCATGGAAGAGACGGAAAGATGCTTGCAAGACATGATGGATATGATGGATGGCATGACCGATTTATTGGAAGAGATGACGAACCGGATCAATCATATCGAAAAGCATATGATGAACTTGTTTAATTCCCTGGATGAAATGCAACATAAACTGTTGTCCGTCCAATATGAATCCGCCTCTTCCAACGAAGTTCACCAAATGTTCGATGAAATCCGGAAAAAACAGGATCAATTGCGAATGGAGCTGCGCAATGTGACCTTCACTCAACGGCTGACAGCGGCAACTGGGGAACAGGGACTATTGCCCAGGCGGCAGAAAAAAGCCCGTTTTTTCGGACTCTTATAATGGATCCTTTTCATGTATAATGGGGTCAAACGACGACAAAGGAGCAAAAAAGATGGAAAATCAGGACCTCATGGTTTTATATGATGAAAAGGAAAACACCCGTACCCGTTTTGTCAGTTTTGCCGGGAACACCAACCGGTTTGACCTTGCCATTACCTTTACGGATCGTTTCTACGGCAAACTTTTGGTTTTGGATCTCCAATCCAACCGGTTTGCCATTATCGGCCCGGACGACGTGGATGAGCCGGGTTATCTGGAAGAAGTGTATCAATTGAAAGAAGACGAAGCGGATGAATTACGGCAATTTTTGCATACCCTTGTTTAAAACGTATAACCTTCCTTTGGTTCACACAACTTAATCCCAAAGGGAGGAACTGTGCATGAAAAAAAAGCAGAATTTCCGGGAACTGAAAACGGTGGAATCACAACAAAACGAGCTTGTTCCGGAAGAATTTCCCGAAGGACCTTACGGGGCGGCTGTCAGCGGCAAGCCGGGAAAATCATCTCCCTGGCGGCCCACACAACACGCTTCTCCCCGTTTTACATATGAAATGCGGGAGTTTCATGAGGGGTTGCAACGGCATTTTCCAGGCAGCCATCCGACCCACGATGATCCCGATGATCATGAATAAACCCGCTTTCCATCGCAAACCGGCCCGCCGCTTGAGTCACGACGGGCCGGTTTGTCGTTAACTTTTTGCTTTTGGATTCACTTTTTTCAACACAAAATAGGCACAGCCAAAATTGCAAAATTCATTGAGATATTCCTCCAAATAACTGATTTTGGTATCAGCCGTGGCACGTGACCGGTGATCGGCAAAAAATCCTTTTAACCGCAGTTGTCCGTACCCCCAATCCCCGACAATATAATCGTATTTGTCCAGAATTTCGCTAAAACGGCGTTTAAACGCTTCCGGATCCCATCCTTCCCGATGGTTGGTCAATAACTCATACTCATGGCCATGTATATAAATTCGCTCCATAACGACCTACCTTTTCCATTACAAATCTCTACTTATATGTTACCATATCCCTCCTATTTTCCGGAAAAATTTAGCCCGTTATGACCGCCTCCTTTTGGGCAGTTTATAAAACAAAAGGAGGGAATGGCATGAAACGATGGATCGTCTTTTTACTCTCTGGCCTCTTTGTTTTTTCCCTGACCGCTTGTTCCCCTGACAACCGGGGAGAAAACGAAGGAAATCAGGGAATGGAAAATCAAAGTTATGAAGAACCTCTTTACCGTGAACAAAACAATGACACACGCATCGGCAGAACGAGCAACGATTCAATCAACGGGAACGAAGAAGCACGCGGCGGGGGACAAAACGAAATCGGATATTTCAAATACAACCCTCAAAATTATGACGAAAAAAGCGCGGGAAAAACCAATGTGTTTGTGGATCGTCCTTTGCTGGCAAGACATATCGCGGAAATGGTGACCAACCTGCCCAATGTCAAAGACGCGACCGCACTGGTCACGGATGACCGCGTGTTCATCGGCGTGAACACAAAGAACGGGAAAGTCGACCCGAAGACCGTCAAAGAAGCGAAACGTACGGCCGAAAGCTTAACCCCCCGTTATTACCGGGTTCATGTGACCAGCGACAAAAATCTGAATGAGAAAATCACCAACATCGGGATGCGGATGTCCACCAATAACGATGTGGAAGGTGTCCGGGGAGATTTGGAAGATCTGTTGCGTCGATTGGGAGACGACACCCCTCCGGACGTCAACGAACAAATCGAACCCAACGGACGCCGGGATATCAACCCGCTGGAAAAATAAACAAAAGCAGTGTCATCCCGTAAGGACGGCACTGCTTTTGTTGATTCAAGCCATTTTTTCTTCACTTTGTTTTGCAGACCGGACTTGTTCATGCGCATGATAAGAGCTGCGCACCAGCGGACCGGATTCGACGTGGGAAAAGCCCATTTCCAACCCGATCTCTTTCCATTTTTCAAATTCCTCCGGAGTGTAATACCGTTCGATTTTCAAGTGCTTTTTCGTCGGTTGCAAATATTGGCCAATGGTGACAATGTCCACTTGGTGATCGCGAAGATCCTGCATCGCTTCCACCACTTCTTCAAAGGTTTCCCCCACTCCGACCATGAGGCTGGATTTGGTGGGAACATCCGGTTGCATTTCTTTGGCCCGCTTCAATAATTCCAAGGAACGGTCGTATTTTGCTTTGGAACGGACCCGGTCGGAACGGCGGCGAACCGTTTCAATATTGTGATTCAAAATATCGGGTTTTGCATCCATCACGACTTTTAAGGCATCCCAATTCCCTTGGAAATCAGGGATCAGTACTTCCACACTGGTAAATGGATTCCGTTTGCGGATGGCTTTGATGGTTGCGGCAAAAATGGCAGCCCCGCCATCTTTCAAGTCATCCCTGGCCACGGATGTGACAACGGCATGACGAACACCCATCTGTTCAACCGCTTCCGCCACACGTTGCGGTTCGGCCCAGTCCAGTTCGGTTGGGAGCCCGGTTTTCACGGCGCAGAAACGGCAGGCCCGGGTGCAGATATCCCCCAAAATCATGAAAGTCGCGGTTCGGTTTGCCCAACATTCATAAATGTTCGGGCAACGCGCTTCTTCACAAACCGTATGCAGGGTTTTTCCCCGCATCATCTTTTTTAATTCGCGGAAATTTTCATTGGTGGTTAAACGCACTTTCAGCCATTCAGGTTTCCGCTGCCGGGTTTTTGCTTTGTTATCGCTTGCCACTTGAATCCCTCCACAATCAAAATCGACACCAAACCGCCCTTCCCAGCCTTGCAAAAAATTTCACAAAGTACAAGAGGGAACAGCCGGATCGTTTCCATTTTCACCATTGCAAAAAAATGTTTTTTCCACAAGTGTTTTTATCATTTTCACTTAAAATGGCAAAATCGATGTTCCTTTATACTATAACGCAAAAAATCATTTTTGCATAATCAAAAGACCAGCCGTGCATCAAGCTGGTCTTTCATTGGTGCTGACGGATCAAAAGATAAATGAAATAAGGGGCGCCGATCACGGCGGTAAACACGCCTGCCGGGATCTCCGCCGGCGCCATGACGGTCCGGCCGATCATATCGGCCACCATGACAAAAACGGCCCCCAACAATCCGGACAGAGGCAACATCGCCCCATACGAAGCCCCCACTAACCGCCGGGCCAAATGCGGCGCAATCAAGCCCACAAAACTGATTCCCCCGGCAAACGCCACTCCCGATCCGGCCAGACCGGTACTCAACAACAAGAACCCGATCCGTATCCGGTCACTGTTTCCCCCGAGCCCTTTGACCACTTCTTCTCCCAACTGCCCGCCGTTCAGATGGCGGGAAAACAGCAAGGCGACCGAAATCAAAATTAAAAGCCAGGGCCACAAGACCGCCACTTGGTCCCAATTGCTCCCGTAAACTGTTCCGGTGATCCACATTTTGGACTGGCTGGCATGGAAAACGGGTCCAAACAAAATAATGAGATTGGTCAATGCCTGGGTTGCCGTATAAAAGCCGATTCCCATCAGGACCAAACGAAGCGGGGAAACCCCCCGGTTCCATGAAAGAAAATAAATAAGCGCTCCAACCACGGAAGCCCCGATGAAAGCGGCAAACGGAACCCAAAATAAATGAATGGACAATGTACTGGACCAGTCGCTGAAAAAAGTGATCACGCCAACCGCACCCACGGAAGCACCGCCGGTCACCCCGATAATATCCGGAGAAGCCAAAGGGTTTCGGATCACCGCCTGCAAGATCGCTCCGGACAGGGCCAGTGCCGCCCCGGACATCATGGCGATCAAGATCCTTGGAAATCTCAGCGTCAGAATGACAAAAGCATTTTCCCCCCGGCCGAAGAAAGCCTGAATCACGTCCTGCAAAGAAACCGGGGTTTCCCCGATCATCAACCCGGCAGTGAAAATCAACCCCGTCAGCACGGCAAACAAACTGATGATCCACACCGCTTTTTTGTCCATCATGACGGAGAACCGGCTGCAACGCACGGAAAAATAACGCTTCATCCCCGCACCCTCCCTTTTCGTCTGGCCAAATAGATAAAGAACGGCGTTCCGATCAATGCCGTCATCACGCCGACCGGAATGGGCTGTTGCTGCATGATCAGCCGCCCCAGTATGTCTGCAATTAAAAGCAAGTTGGCACCGTACACCAAACAATAAGGAAAGAGCCAGCGATGATCATTCCCGACCAGCACACGAACCAAATGCGGCACAATCAGCCCGACAAAAACAACCGGACCGGCAACGGCTACCGATCCGCCCGCTGAAAATGCAATCATGACCACACCCAAAAGCTTGATGATTCCGACATTCATCCCCAGTCCTCTGGCCACATCATCCCCCATCATGAGCACATTAAAAGCCCGTGCCAAACAAAGCGCCATCACCGCGCCGGCCAAAAGAAACGGAAAAACCGGAATCGCCAAATCCAAACTCCGGCCTTCCACCGATCCGACCAGCCAAAACAACAATTCTTCCAAACTTCTTTCATTCATGGTCAAAAATCCTTGTGTAAGCGATGAAAAAAGCGCCATCACCGCAGCGCCGGCCAAGGTCAACTTCACCGGCGTCATTCCGTCCCGGCCGGCCGATCCCAATATATACACGATGAAAATGGCAAACGCGGCCCCGGCAAAACCCATCACCATCAAAGTGGACATCACAGTGACGGAAAATAATGACACCGCCAAAACAATAAACAAACCCGCTCCCTGGTTCACGCCTAACGTTGAAGGCGAGGCCAGCGGATTCCGGGTCAAAGCCTGCATCACCGCACCGGCAACAGCCAAACTGGCTCCCACTGCCACGGCAATGATCGTCCTGGGTACCCGGGTTGTCCGGACGATCAAATGTTCATTGGTGTTTTGAAAGTCAGTAAAGGATTCAATCACCGTTTCAAACGGGACCGGTGTCACCCCGACACTGATACTTGCCACACTGAGGAAACCGGCCAAAAATATTCCCAAAATCAGTCCCGTCCATTTCCATCCCTTGGTTGAAAAAATTTCGTCCATGCCCGTCCCCTTTCTGTCCAACCCTTTTCCCCCGGTAAACACGCATTTTTTCTTTTAAAAATCAATTTAAGTCTATGTGATCCGCTAAAAAGTGTCAACGATTTTGAAAATCATTATCAAATAGATTTGACAAGATTGTTACATTTCCCTATAGTAAAAATGCACGATAAATGATAATCATTTTCAATTAGAAAGGAGTCAAAACATGTCCCGTTGGATCAAAAACGGAATCCTCTTTTGCTTGCTTCTGTCTCTCATTGCCACCGGATGCACCAACTCCTCCACCACCACAGAAAATAACTCACCCACCCGGTCGATTGAGCATGCCATGGGAACCACTCAAGTTCCTGAGCATCCCAAACGAATCGTGGTGCTGACTAATGAAGGTTTGGAAGCCCTGTTGTCAATCGGGATCAAACCCGTGGGTGCGGTTCAAGGGTTTACCCCGGACGGGGGTCTGTGGTATGACCACCTGGAGCCGGAAATGTCCAGTGTAAAATCCGTGGGGACGGAACTTCAGCCCAATCTGGAAACCATTGCCGGTTTAAAACCCGATTTAATTATCGGCAACAAAGTGCGACAGGAAAAAGTGTATAACCAGTTGAGTGCCATTGCGCCCACCGTATTCGCCGAAGATCTCACCGGGGATTGGAAAGAAAATTTCAAGCTGTACGCCAAAACCGTGGGACAGGAAAAGAAGGCGGAAGAAGTCTTGGACGAGTATCACAAAAAGGTGGAAGCCGTACGGAAAAATGCCGGAGATTTAATCAATAAAGAAGTATCCGTTGTCCGATTTGTAGCTGGAAACACCCGTCTTTATCAATTGGACAGTTTTTCGGGAGTCATTTTAAAAGATATTGGCTTTAAACGTCCGGAAATCCAAAACAAAAACGATTTCGCCGCCGTGATCACCAAAGAACAAATTCCTCAGGCAGACGGGGATATTCTTTTCTACTTTACTTATAACTATGGGGATCCCCAAGGTGATGCTCAAGAAAAAGAATTCACTTCCGATCCGCTTTGGAAAAACTTGAAAGCCGTAAAAAACAATATGGTTTTTAAAGTGGATGATGTGATTTGGAACACTGCGGGAGGAGCCAAAGCCGCTTTCTTGATGCTGGATCAGTTAAATCAGCACATCAATGAAATCAAACAAAGAAAGTCTACTGCATCCGAATAAACAGCCTGCCACCGGGCTGTTTTTTCTGTGCATAATTTTTCCCGGGCCGTGCAAACTATTCTTATCATTCACTTAAGACACATGGTGATTCACATGATGAAACAGTTGATCACACTCGCACTCTTTCTTGCGTTTCTCTTTCCTTTCCCGTCTGCCGTCGCCACCGGCCGGAATCAAACGGATCAAGAGGAACTTCTGCATCTGTTTGAAGCCATGGAATCCGTATCCGGAGTCCCTTGGTATTATCTGGCGGCGGTCAACCAGTATGAAAAAAACATCCGGCAAAACCGGAACCAAGCCAAAGATGACAAAGCAAAAAGCAACGACCGGAAATTATTGTCCATTCAAATTCCGCAAGAACGTTGGGCCGGGAAACTGAATCCGGATCCGGATGACAACATTCCGGAGTCGATTTCATTTTTTCAAGGCATCGGCCGGGACGGAAACGGCGACCGTCTGGCAGATCGACAGAATGATATCGACGTCCTGTATTCCGTCGCTCTCTACCTGTCCGAAAACGGAGTGGAAGAAGACCAGATCCGAACCAGATTATGGGACTATTACCAACATCCCGTGGCAGTGGATGTGATCACCCATATTGCGAAAATTTATCAAAAATTCGACCGATTGGATTTGGAAGAAAAAAAATTTCCGATTCCGATCCAATATAATTACACATACCATGATACCTGGGGCGACCGCCGCGGTTGGGGCGGGTTGCGCATTCATGAAGGGACGGATATTTTTGCCGGTTACGGAACTCCCGTATTAAGCACCTGCTACGGCTATGTGGAATTGATCGGTTGGAACCGCTATGGCGGTTGGCGGATCGGAATTCGCGACATCCATAACAATTATCACTATTTCGCCCATCTGAACCATTTTCGCAAAGGGCTGAAAAAAGGGGATATCGTCCGCCCCGGAGACTTGATCGGAACGGTGGGCTCTTCCGGATACGGCCCTCCGGGAACCTCCGGTAAGTTCCCTCCGCATTTGCATTATGGCATCTACCGTTTTAACGGGGAAAACACATACTCGTTTGACCCCTATCCCCAACTGAAAAAATGGGAACGGGAAGCTTACAAACTAAAAAAGCAAAAAAAGAAAAAATCCGCTACGTTCAAAAACACCTGGAAATGGATTGATTGAGGAATGAATGGAAAAAGCATGGTGTGTTTTATACACCATGCTTAAAAACCCGTTCACATGTCATTAAGAATTGGAATCCGATTTTTTGCGAAGATTCGAATGTTCATATCCGTACACGAGGTAAAAGATGAGTCCTGCAGCAAACCAACCGAGGAAACGGATCCACGTCATCACCTCGAGATTGAAAGCCAAAACACAACAGAAGATAATAGCCAAAATCGGGACATACGGAACCAGCGGAGTTTTAAATTTCCGAGGCAAATCCGGCTGTTTGTAACGCAGGACAATCACAGCGACCGAGATGAGGACAAAGGCCGCCAATGTTCCCAAGTTGACCAGTTCGGCAAGCTGATCCAAAGGAACAAACGCGCCGAGGAATGCGGCAATCAATCCCAACGTCCAAGTGGAAACATACGGTGTGCGGTATTTTTTATGCACTTTGGACAAAAACTTCGGCATCAATCCGTCCCGGGACATCGCAAAAATGATCCGGATTTGGCCGTACAACATGACCAACATGACCGTGATCATGCCGATGGCGGCCCCCAAGCTGACAATCCCGACCAGCCAATCCTGTCCGGTCATGCTGATGGCATAGGCAACCGGGGCATCGGCATGCTTTTCAAACTGTTGAAACGGAACAATTCCCGTCATCAATGCAGACACAATCATATAAAGCAGGGTGACGATCCCAAGCGACCACAGAATTCCTTTCGGCAGATCTTTTGCCGGATTTTTGGTTTCCTCTGCCGCCGTACTCACCGCATCAAACCCCAGATAAGAAAAGAAGATCAGTGCGGCACCTTGAAATACGCCTTTGATTCCAAACGGCATGAAGGGGGTCCAGTTCTCCGGCTTCACATAAAAGGCACCCACCAGAATAAAGAGCAAAATCACTGCCACTTTGATCAGAACCATGATATTGTTGACTCTTTTCGATTCTTTCACGCCGATGGAAAGCAACCAAGTAATGAAGAGGATGATCAAAAAAGCCGGCAAATTCAAGATGCTTGTGCCGTCAATCAGGGGGGACTGGGTTAACACATGCGGAATTTCGATTCCAAAACCGGCCAGCAAGGACTGGAAATAACCGGACCAACCCACCGAGACCGAACTGACGGCAAGCAAATACTCCAGAATCAAATCCCAACCGATCACCCAGGCAAAAAATTCTCCCAGTGTGGCATAGCTGTAGGTGTAGGTGGATCCGGACACAGGAACCAATGAGGCAAATTCAGCATAAGTAAATGCGGCAAGCAAACACGTAAATCCCGCAATAATAAAAGAGAGCGGCAGTGCCGGTCCGGTGACCAGGGAGCCCACCCCGGTCAATACAAAAATCCCCGTCCCGATAATCGCCCCAACGCCCAGCATCGCCAGATCCACAGCGTTTAATTCTTTGCGGAGCGTGGTGCCTTGTTGAGTCGTTTGAATCATTTCCTGAATGCTCTTCTTGCGGAAAATCTCCACTCAGAAACCCCCTAACCCTTTTTGGTTTAGAAAAATCTTTCTTATTAAATTATTTTGAAAATAAAACTTTGTATATATTATATATTAAATTTTTGTAAAATTAAATAATGAATTATTCCATATAAGAAGAATTCATCAAATAAAAAATCCCCTTTGAAACCGTTGTTATCAAAGGGGTTTGATCCTTTGCGGCTGGTTTAATCCACATTGACATTTTTGTCTTGTTTTTCCAAAGCGGCTAAAATCGCATCCGGCTGCAATCCCTCGATGGCCTGACCATGCACGACCGTCACCGGGACGCCCAAAAATCCCATTTTTTTCACTTCTTCCAAGTAGGCAGGATTTTTTGAGCAATCTCTTTCTTCATACGGAATTTTATAGTCATTCAAAAACCGCTTCAGTACATTGCATTCCAAACAATGGGGTCTCGAATAAACGATTACTTTCAATGTCAGACACTCCTTTAATCCTCATGATCCCGCGCAAGCAAACTGTCCGTTTTCCGTTTATAATGTGGCTAGAGCCTAAATAGTCCATCAAACTGGGAGAGATGCAATTTGTATAGAAATTTACGTCAGTTCATCCAAAAATTAAAAGCTGAAGACGAGCTCGTGGAAATCCATGCAGAAGTGGATCCCTTCCTCGAGTTGGCAGAAATACACCGCCGCGTGATCGAAGAAGGCGGACCTGCTTTATTATTTACACAGGTAAAAGGAAGTTCCTTCCCGGTGGTCACTAATTTATTCGGCACCCCCCGGCGGGTGGAAATGGCATTTGGCCCGCGTCCCGAGCAATTGATGAAACAAATCGTATCGCTCATGGACAAGTTGATGCCCCCGACCCCGAAAGCCATTTGGAACGAACGGAACGTCTTCAAAGAGCTCTTGAAAGTCGGCCTTAAAACCGTGCCGGCCAACAAAGCGCCGGTTTTGGAAACCAAACAAAACGAAACGGATCTCACCCGGCTTCCGGTGATCACTTCATGGCAGGAAGACGGCGACCCTTTCATCACGCTTCCGCTCGTGTATACAGAGCATCCCCAAAGCAAACAACACAATCTTGGCATGTACCGCATGCAAATTTTTGACAAACAAACCACCGGCATGCATTGGCAAATCCATAAAGGCGGGGGATTTCACCACTATGAAGCCGAAAAACGAAATGAACCGTTGCCGGTCCATGTTCACCTGGGCGGG
Source organism: Thermoactinomyces sp. FSL K6-2592 (assembly GCF_038006465.1). NCBI lineage: Bacteria > Bacillati > Bacillota > Bacilli > Caryophanales > Thermoactinomycetaceae > Thermoactinomyces > Thermoactinomyces sp. FSL K6-2592. Next base: position 68,330 of record NZ_JBBOVH010000002.1, on the reverse strand, counting down.
CCTCCGGCACTGATTGCCTCGGCCATTGCACCGGTTCCGGAATTTTTGCCTGAATTGATCCTGACCTCCTTGATCATGGGCGAAAAACTGCCGGTCGTCACCGGTAAAAACGGCTATCCTTTCATTGCGGAAGCGGAATTTGTGCTGACAGGGAGTGTTCCCCCGCATGAACGCCGTTTGGAAGGGCCGTTTGGGGATCATTACGGTTACTATTCCCTGGCACATGAATTTCCCGTCTTCCATGTGAAAGAAGTTTATCATCGCAAAGATGCGATATATCCCGCCACGGTTGTGGGCAAACCCCGTCAGGAAGATTATTACATGGGCGAGTTTTTGCAACGGTTGTTGTCCCCGGCTTTCCCCATGGTTATGCCCGGTGTGCGTGATTTATGGACGTATTCTGAAACCGGCTTCCATTCGCTGGCTGCAGCCGTTGTACGCGAAAGCTACCAGCGTGAGGTGCTGGCCAACGCTTTCCGGATCTTGGGCGAAGGGCAGCTGACGCTCACCAAGTTCTTGATCTTAACCGATCAGTCGGTATCGCTCGGGGATTTCCCGAAATTATTTGAAACCGTTCTTGAACGGATGGATCCGGCCACCGATTTGTTCATCTTTAACCACACTTCGATGGACACCCTTGATTATACCGGTAAACGGCTCAATCATGGAAGCAAAGCCGTCCTGATCGGCACCGGGGAACCGAAACGCACGTTGCCGGCATCCTTTCACGGGCCGGATATGAAAGGCATCCGCGACGCCCGGGTGTATTGCAAAGGTGCCCTCGTTCTGGAAGCGGAACCTTATGAACAAAATCCAAAACTGGCAGAACAGATCCTCCGCGACCATAAAGAGGACTTGGCCGGGTGGCCCTTTGTCTTTTTGGTGGATGACATCGAGGCGGCTAGCGGGCAAACCGCATTTTTGTGGACCATTTTCACCCGGTTCAATCCGGCATTTGACATCCATGCACAAACCCGGTTTCAACATCATCATCCACATTACCAATTCCCCTTCATCGTGGATGCACGAATGAAGCCGGGATACCCGGATGAACTGGTGCCCGACCCTTCCATCACAAAGAAAGTGGACGAACGCTGGAAAGAATATTTTGGTTCCTAAAGAATACAAAAACGGTGTGTCCCGAAACCGGGCACACCGTTTTCTTACTGTTTCATCCGCGGATCAAAAAGATCCCTGAGACCGTCTCCCAACAGATTAAACCCGAGAACCGTCAACATCATGGCCACTCCCGGAAAAATCATGGTCCAAGGTGCGAGCTGGATGAATTCACGCGAATCGGACAACATGGTTCCCCATTCCGGCTGGGGAGGTTGGGCTCCCAAGCCCAAAAACCCGAGCGCCGCGGCCTCGATCACCGCCGTGGCAAATCCCAGCGTCCCTTGCACCATGATCGGTGTCCAGCAATTGGGCAAGATATGTTTCCATAAAATGCGGCTGTTCTTCATCCCCAACGCTTTGGCCGCCAGAATATAATCTTCCGCCTTGACGCTTAACACTCTGGAACGCATCAACCGACCAAAGTTGGGGATATTGATGATGGCAATCGCAATCAAAGCATTGTTCAAGCTCGGCCCCAGCATGGCCACAATGGCAATGGCCAGCAAAATACTCGGAAAAGCAAGCAGAATATCAAACAAACGGGAAATGACCGAATCGACCCATTTGCCGTAATAACCGGCAATCAATCCCAAAAAACTCCCGATCACGATGGACCCGGTGATCGCCACAAAACCGATCCACAAGGAAATCCGCGCTCCATACACCACCCGGGTAAAAATGTCCCGTCCCAAATCATCCGTTCCAAACCAATGGGACGACGACGGGGGCTGTAATGTATCCGGACTGGAAGATTGATAGTCATAAGGAGTCAAGACCGGGGCAAAAATCGCCAGCAAGATAAAAATCATCACCAAAGAAGTGCCAATGAGCGCCGAACGGTGCCGGACAAAAGCTTGAAAAAAATCACGAAGAGAATGGGTTTCCGTGTTTTCTTCCAGACCCATTTCACCGGCTGCATCGGGAGCGGGCGGCTGAATTCCGGATGAAATTTGCTGCACCTTCATCACTCCTTCCCATATTGGATGCGGGGATCAATCCATGCATACAACAGATCAACGATTAAATTGATCACGACAAAAATCGTTGCAAGCACCAATATTCCGGACTGAATCACCGGATAATTTCTCTGTGTGATGGCGTCATAAATATACCGGCCCACTCCCGGCCAGCTGAAAATGGTCTCCGTCAAAACCGCCCCCCCGAGCAACAGGCCCATCTGCAGCCCCATCACGGTCAGGATCGGGATGAATGCATTTTTTAACGTATGCTTGTAAATCACCCAAAACTCGGATAATCCTTTGGCCCGGGCCGTACGAATATAATCGGATCTCATGACTTCCAACATGCTGGACCGCGTCATCCGCGCAATGATCGCCATCGGGATGGTCCCCAGCGCAACCGCCGGCAGAATCAAATGCTTCAACACATCTCCCAGCCACTCAAAATCCCCGTATAACAAGGAATCCAAAATATAAAAATGGGTGAGCGGCTCAAAACCGAGGCGGGGATCCACTCTCCCGTTGGACGGCAACCAATCCAGAACCTGGGCAAAAAGCCACTGTTCCATCAACCCCAGCCAGAACACGGGAATGGAAACCCCGATCAATGCAATCAGCATTGATCCATAATCCAGCCATGAATTTTGCTTCCAAGCCGATAAAATCCCGAGATTCACCCCGAAAAATACGGCAATCAACATGGCAGCCAAAGTGAGTTCAGCCGTGGCGGCCAAAAAAGGAACGATTTCTTCGGAGATGGGGGTATTGGTGATCAAGGATGTCCCCAAATCCCCTTGCAACAGTCCTTTGACATAGTTGAAATATTGAATGTAAAACGGCTGATCCAAGCCCAGACTTTCCCGGATTTCCTGCAATTGTTCCGGTGTCGCTTTGTCACCCGCTATCGTTTTGGCCGGATCCCCCGGGATGGCATGAACAATGGAAAATGTAATGAGCGACATGCCGATCAACACAGGAATCAACATCAAAATCCGGCGTATCGTGTAAGCCAACATAACATCCATTCACCACCTGACTCTTGCAATGAATAAGGAGGCACTGCGGACTCCCCGCAATGCCGCCTTTACACCTGTTTTCAGTTCTTCAGATCAACAAATTCCAATTTCAACTGTGTTGTCGGATGAGGAACAAAGCCGGTGATTTCTTTTCGCCCAGCAAAGCTGACGGTCGCATGCGCGATGGGAACCCAAGGCGCATCCGCTTTGATGATTTCCTGTGCTTGTTCATAAAGTTTGGCACGTTCTCCCTGATCGGTTAAGCTTTGCGCCTGAATCAAAAGATCATGCACGGCATCACTTTTATAGAAAGCAATGTTTCCGGCGTCAGGCATCCGCGTGTTGTCTTTATCCAACAAGACGTACAAGAAGTTATCCGGGTCTCCGTTGTCCCCGTTCCACCCCATCAACGCCATTTGGTGTTCCCCTTTTCCGGTCTTATCCAAATACGTTTGCCAGTCATAAGTCACAATTTTGGCCCGGATGCCGATTTTGGCCAAATCCGCCTGAATAAATTCCGCAATTTTCTTTCCGTTCGGCATATACGGACGGGGTTCGGTCATCGCATAAAATTCCACTTCAAAACCATCCGGATAGCCAGCTTCTTTCAGCAATTGCTTCGCTTTATCCAAGTCATATTCATAATCTTTCACTTGGTCATTGTATCCCCACATCATGGAAGGCATGGGGTTGACGGCCGCCACGGCCTGGCCTGCATAAAAGTTTTTGATAATGGCGTCTTTATTCACCGCATGGTTGATCGCCTGCCGCACTTTGACATTGTTAAACGGTTCCTTCTCGGTATTTAAAGCCAGATAACCCACATTCATGCCTTCTTGTGCGTACAGTTCAAAGTTTTGATCCTGTTTGACCAGTTGGACATCATTGGGGTTGAGTCCGTCCATCATGTCAATATCCCCTGATTTCAATGCAGAAAAGCGGGCCGCATTATCCGGAATCGATTTAAAAATAACCCGGTCCAGTTTCGGCTGACCTTTTTTCCAATAGTTCTCATTTTTCACGAGCACGACCGTGTCATTTTTCTTCCAGCTTTCAAACTTGAAGGGACCGGTTCCGACCGGATGTTGTGCAAACTTCACCGGATCTTTTTTCACAGCCGTCGGGGAAGCAATTCCGAACGGAGACATGGCCAGGTTGCTGAGGAAAGGCCCCAATGGCTTTTTCAGTTTAAACTGCACCGTATATTCATCCTGGGCGCTCACGCTTTCAATCAAATGGCCTTCATCCCCTTTAAACCCGCCAAACATATATCCGTAGTAGGGAAATTCCCCGCCTTTATGCTCAGGATGTTCCGGATCCATCCAACGTTGGAAGTTATAAACCACCGCTTCGGCATTAAATGGAGTGCCATCATGGAACTGGACGCCTTTTCGCAAATGGAATGTCCATGTCAGTCCGTCTTCGCTGGTTTCCCAACTTTCAGCAAGTCCCGGAACCACTTCGGTTGTTTTTTGGTCATATTCGACCAGGTTATCAAAAATCTGGTCTGTCGGCTTAAAAGATTCTCCATCCGTCACCTGAATGGGATCCAATAATTTGGCGTCGGCTCCCCTCCCATAAATCAAAGTCTTTCCGCTTTTCGCCGAATCTTTTTCGACACATCCGGCCAGGATGGTGGAAAAAAGGAAAATGGCCATCACACTGACAATCCAAAAACGCTTTTTCATATTTCGTCCTCCTTTATTGGTTTTTCGTTTGATTGCATCGTCACGTTTTCCCGATCAACCACCTCCCCCATCAAGTCAAGGGATCTTCTTTTCAACCCTCATGAACCAAGTGGCAGGCAACCAAGTGTCCGCCGCCGGCATCTTTCAACTCCGGGCGTTCCTCCTTGCAACGGTCCGTCACATATGGACAACGCGGATGAAACGCGCAGCCTTGTGGGGGATTTTCGGGACTCGGCACATCGCCCTCAAGAATGATGCGTTCCCGCTTGGCTGTCGGATCCGGAACGGGAATGGCCGACAACAGAGCCTGGGTGTAGGGATGCAACGGCTTTTCATAAAGCTCGTCGCGCGGGGATATTTCCACCATGCGCCCCAGATACATCACGCCGACCCGGTCGCTGATATGTTTGACAACACTCAAATCATGCGAAATAAAGAGATACGTCAGTGAAAACTGTTCCTTTAAATCCATCATCAGATTTAAAACCTGCGACTGGATCGACACATCCAATGCCGATACCGGCTCGTCGGCAACAATCAGTTTGGGTTTGGTCGACAATGCGCGGGCAATCCCGATCCGCTGCCGCTGCCCCCCGCTGAATTGATGGGGGTAACGGTCACCGTGAAATGCATTGAGCCCGACCACCCGAAGCAATTCTTGCACTTGTTCTTTTCTTTCCTTGGGCGTTCCCATGGAATGGACGATCAAAGGTTCCTCCAGGATTTCGCGCACTTTTTGCCGGGGATTGAGGGATGCAAAAGGATCCTGAAAAACCATTTGCAAGTCTCTGCGGGCTTTTCTCATCTCCTCTTTGTCCAAGGCAAACAAATTTTTCCCGTTAAATTCCACTTCGCCGCCGCTGGGTTCAACCAAACGGATGATGGTTCGCCCGGTCGTCGATTTCCCGCAGCCCGATTCCCCGACAATCCCCAACACTTCTCCTTCTTCAATGGCGAAACTAACGTCATCCACCGCCTTGACTTCCCCGACTTTTTTGCTCCACAATCCCCCGTAAACCGGGAAACTTTTCTTTAAGTTTTTCACGTTAATCAGTGCCATGTACCGGTTCCTCCCTCTGATGCAAAAAACAGCGGCTGTAATGGTTCTTGTCTGTTTCGGTAAGTTCGGGCGTTTCTTTGCGGCAACGATCCATGACAAATTCACACCTCGGCGCAAACCGGCATCCTGCGGGCATGTTCCGGGGCGTCGGCACCTGGCCGGGAATGGCATACAACCGTTTTTTTCTTTCTTTCAACTTGGGAATTGACTTTAACAATCCCCGGGTGTAAGGATGCTTCGGATTGCTAAACAGACGGTGGCGGTCGGTTTCCTCCACCACTTGCCCGGCATACATGACCACAATGCGGTCACACATTTCCGCGACAACCCCCAAATCATGCGTGATCATTAAAATCGCCGTTTGATACTCTTCATTCAATTGTTTCATCAAATCAAGAATTTGTGCCTGAATGGTGACATCCAGCGCGGTCGTGGGTTCATCGGCGATCAATAACTTAGGGTTTAAGATCATGGCCATGGCAATCATGACTCGTTGGCGCATTCCGCCGGACAATTGATGCGGATATTCACGCAAAATCCCCTTCCGGGAGATCCCCACTTTTTCCAACATTTCAACGGCACGGGCTTCCGCTTCTTTTTTGGAACATTTTTCATGCGCCCGGACCGCTTCCACCAATTGATTTCCAATCGTAAACAACGGATTCAGGGAGGTCATCGGTTCCTGAAAAATCATTGCAATCTCTCTACCTCGAATTTTCTGCATCTTTTTCTGTGAAAGTTTGGTCAGGTCTTGTCCCTCAAACCAAATGGAACCGTTGACGATTTTCCCGGGCGGTTGCGGGACCAGCCCCATAATGCTCAGTGAGGTCACGCTTTTTCCGCATCCCGATTCTCCCACCAGTCCGACGATTTCCCCCCGGCGGATGGTCAGGTCAATCCCGTCAACCGCTTGGACCACTCCTTTTTCCGAAAAAAAATGCAGCTTCAATTGCCGGATATCCAACACGGGCTGAGTCAAATGGATCACCTCAAACGATTTGTTAAAAACCTCTTAAATCCAATCATAAGCGGATTTTTTCTTTTAATTCCCATTTTTCCAATTAATTATTTTTTATTTTGAATAAAAATATTATCAATTCCTTATATTCTCTGTATAATCAAAAATCCCTTTTAAAAAATAAATCCTTTCCTTTCTACTTTTGGCCGCTTTCTTCCCCCAAATGGAAAATACCCCCTCGTTTTTTCCATCAAAAAATAATAGAAAACAGGGCGGATTGTTCCATCTGCCCTGTTATTTCAGATCCTCGTTTCCGTTTTTTAACCGGTAACCCATATGAAGCACGGGACCCACATATTCATTTAACGGAAATCCGCCGCGAATGGCTTCGGTGATGAAGGCTTTGGCCAGGCGAATGGCTTCCGAAACCGTTTTTCCTTTGGCCAATTCGGCGGTAATGGCTGCGGAAAATGTGCAACCGGCACCGTGAACATAAGGGGTTTCCACCCGTTCTTCTTCCATCACTTCGAAGGTACGGCCATCATAGACGACATCAACCGCTTTTTCGTGATCCAACTTACTTCCGCCTTTGATAATCACCACTTTTGCCCCCAGGTCATGAATGCGTGCCGCCGCTTCTTTCATTTCCTCCACCGTGCGGATCGGATGCATTTTGCTCAGCTGGCCGGCTTCAAATAAATTGGGGGTCGCCACGGTCGCCAGCGGAATCAGAATTTCCCTCAAGGCATCGGCTGTTTCGGGATTGAGCACCTCATCCGTTCCTTTGCATACCATCACCGGATCAATCACCACCGGGACCTCTTGGGAACGGATGGTTTTGGCCACATATTCAATGATCTCTACTGATCCCAACATGCCCGTTTTTAACGCATGGATGCCAATCCCTTGCAAAATCGTTTTTAATTGATCCTGAAATGTATCGAAAGGAATGGGGAACACCTTGTGATTCCATTGATGATCCGGATCCATCGCCACAATGGTGGTGATGGCTGACATTCCATAGACGCCGCGCTCCTGGAATGTTTTCAGGTCTGCTTGGATTCCTGCACCTCCGCTGCTGTCGGAACCTGCAATCGTCAGAACTTTGTATCTGGTTGTCATCTTTATCCTCCTACCTTTCGTCAGCTCAAAATTAGCTTAAACTTTCTCACATCATTTCACAACATTTTTCTCCATTTTCCATTGGAAGGAATTTTGCTAGAATGTAAGGCAATGACAGGGAGGGTGGAAGTATGAAACAGGAGCAAAAAATCGATTTATCCCATTATGTATCCAATCTTGATAAAAATGTATACACCATTTTTAATTTGCCTGAAGAAGTGATTGCCGTCATTTTTGCCTATGTGAGTCGTTCTTCAGCCAGCTTCCGCGACAATTTGCGAAAGCTGTTGTCCGATGAAGAGTTAAATGTCAACCTGAAGACGGCCGGTGCCGCCAAGGGGCATTCGGAAAAAGCGGCCCGCTTCCATGAAAAATGGGTTGTCGGTTACGGCCACAGCAGCGTGGCGGAACATGCCGTTGCACACATCGGAATTGAAAAGATCAGCCGGCTGGCATCGGCCGAATTGGAACTGTCCAACCCGTTTAACAGTTTCACCGAATACAGCCAGCGTTATCAGCGGCCAAAACGGGGCGATTTTTATGTCCCTCCCGTTCTGGAACAAAACCCCGGGTTGAAAGAAAAATTTTTGTCTTTGCAGGACAAAGCTTATGACACGTATGAGCAATTGCTCAGCGGCCTGACCGCGTATTTGGTGAAGGTGATCCCGCAAAAACCGGAAGAATCAGAGCGTGCCTACCGGATGCGGATTGAAAAAATCGCGTTTGAAGATGCCCGTTATGTCCTCACTTTGGCCACGTTCACCAACCTTGGCATGACCGGGAACGGACGCGCATTACGGGACACTTTGGTCCGTCTTCTGTCCAGCCCTTACGACGAATGCCGCAAACTGGCCAAGGAAATGGAACGGGAAATCAGCCAGGTGATCCCGACGCTGTTGAAATATGTAAAACCGAACGATTATCTGCTACACACCAGAAAAAAGCTAAAGGAGCTTTTCTTTGAACAAACAGCGTCTTTGCAACCGGTCCAAGGCCCGCGCGCCCGCATGGTTCACATTCCGGACTATGAAGAAGCTTTGACCGAATTGGTCACCCGTTTGATCATCAGCGAAACGGCTCTTTCTTATGAGCAAGCACACCAACAAGCCCGTTCGTATTCCAGAGAACAAAAAGAACAAATTGCCGAAACGGCTTTAAGCGAACTGCGCTTTTTTGACAATCCCCGATGGGAATTTGAACATATTCATTACCAGTTTGAATTGCTCATTTCCGAGGCAAATTGGCACCAACTGCTCCGCCACAACCGTCGCACGCACTTCAGCCATGGTTTGCCAACCATTCATCTCGGATATACCATCCCTCCCCACATCCGGGAAGCCGGACTGGAAGAACGTTACCAATCCTTCCTCCATGAAGCGGAAAACGTCTACCAAGACATTGAGTCATGGAATCCGGAAGCCGCCGCCTATGTGGTGACGAATGCGCACCACCGGCAAGTCACCGCCACGGCCAGCCTGTGGGAGCTGTACCATCTGATCAATTTGCGAACATCCCCGGAAGCTCAATGGGATATTCGCCAAACGTTTTTATCTTTGTTTGAAGAACTGAAAAACCACCATCCGGCACTGGCCAAATATGCACAGCGCCGGATTAATAACTGACCGCTTTGTCACGGCATGGAACCCGCTTTCATGCCGTGATGTATTATTCTGTTTCAGTAAAAGCAAAATATTCATGAATTACCCGATAAAAGGTATAATAGACTTATAACAGAAACGGAGGTGTTCGATCCCGTGTCCAAACCTTTTGCTCAAAATGAACTGATTTCCACCAGCGAGCTCAAGGAAATGAATAACCGCCACTTCTTTGATGATCTGTTGAACACCTGCAAAAAGCTCGGATTGGTCCATGACAATCAGTTGCGGGCCGTGATTTTGGATATAAAGACGTATGAAAAGCTGATGCACCGTTTGGAAGAACTGGAGGAAATCTTGGAGGACATGAAATGGAATGAAATGTTGCAGGAACGGATCCGGCTTCCTGAAACCAAATGGCTGGAAAAGCCGGAACAAATGTCCCGCCTTGCCTTCTTTGAACAAACGATCGACAAAGGGTCATCGTCCTCATGATTGAAAAGTATCACCCGCAATTTCGCGACGACTTGTTATTCATCGCCAGCAGGTTGGGACGAAAACGGTTCCAGGAATTTTTGATCCAACTGGATCGCGCCATTGTCCAAGTCATCCGAAACCCTTACAAAGCCGCCCGGTTAAAATATCCCCCGCTGACCGGATTCCGGAAGAAAAAATTTTTTTCCGTCGCTCGCCCACGCAAAAGACAACGCCCTGATCTCCGATTGATCTACCGGTATATTCCCGAAAAAAAAACCATCTATTTTGCAGCCGTCGGATTTCGTATTGCTCAAAAGCCCCGCAACCCCCATGACGTTTACCAACGGGCCAAGAAAAGAGATTTGTCGGAAGGAATCGAAAACAATTCATCTTCCAATTAATCACCTCTGTTCATTCGGATTGTTATATTCATCCAATGACGAAATGTATTTTTTTGTGATATAAAATAAATTGTGTAAATGTGTAAATTTCTTGAACAGAGGTGATCGGATGGTCGATCTATTAGACAAGTATGTACTGGCAATCAATGATGTGTTATGGACGTATGTCATCGTGGCTTTGTTAATTGTTGCGGGTTTATATTTTACCATTCGTTCCCGCTTTGTCCAATTCCGGTTTATCAAAGAAATGTTTCGTTTGCTCGGCGAAGGAATGGGAAAAAAAGACGGGATTTCATCGTTTCAGGCATTTTGTATCAGTACGGCATCCCGCGTCGGCGTCGGGAATATTGCCGGTGTTGCCATGGCAATTGCAATCGGCGGTCCGGGTGCTGTTTTTTGGATGTGGCTGATTGCCCTCATCGGCAGTGCCTCCGCATTCATTGAAGCAACCTTGGCGCAAGTTTATAAAGTAAAGGACGGGGATACGTTTCGCGGCGGACCCGCTTATTATATGGAAAAAGGGCTCAACAGGCGGTGGATGGGGATTTTGTTTGCGATCCTGATCACCTTGTGCTTCGGCCTTGTTTTCAACTCCGTACAGGCAAACACCATTACGGTGGCTTTTGAATCCACCTACGGCATCAACCGGGCCGTTCTCGGACTCATCATTGCTGCGGTTTTTGCAATCATTATTTTTGGCGGAATCAAACGGGTGGCCCGCTTTACAGAATGGATTGTTCCGATCATGGCGGTCATCTATATTTTGCTCGCTCTTTATGTCGTGTTGACAAATATTACACAGTTGCCGGCCGTATTCAAGCAAATTTTCGCCGGTGCGTTCGGGCTGGAACAAGCAATCGGCGGCGGAATTGGTGCGGCCATGATGCAGGGGATCAAGCGCGGACTGTTTTCCAATGAAGCCGGAATGGGTAGTGCGCCGAACGCGGCGGCAACCGCCACGGTTTCACATCCAGCCAAACAAGGGCTGATTCAAGCTCTCGGCGTCTTTGTGGATACATTGATCATCTGCAGTTGTACAAGCATGATTGTCTTGTTCTCCAGCGCGTTTACCCACGACAACCTTTCCGGCATTGAAATTGCCCAATTGGCTTTGAACCAGCAAGTGGGTGTGTGGGCGGAACACTTTTTGACCATCAGCATTCTCCTGTTTGCTTTCTCCTCCTTGATCGGCAACTACTATTACGGAGAAACCAATATCGAATTTATTCGCGAAAACAAAACCTGGCTGTTGATTTACCGTTTGGCCGTAATCGCCATGGTCATTTGGGGCTCCATCACTCAAGTTCAAGTCGTTTGGGATCTGGCCGATTTATTTATGGGCTTAATGGCGATTCTCAACCTGATTGCCATCCTCCTTTTGGGAAAAGTGGCATTTGCCGTGCTCCAAGATTATCATCAACAGCTGAAAGAAGGGAAAAACCCGAGTTTCGCCAGCGATCAGATCAAAGACTTGGCCAATGCCGATTGCTGGGAAAAAAGCGAGTCCGCCCGTCGGACAGGATGACACCATCCCCCCGCCCGGGGGATTTTTTCATTTCTGAAACGAAGGGAAAAAACGGTGTTTCTTCATGATTTCATCCGGATCTGCCCCATACATTTGCCAAGCTTTTTCCTCCGCGGGAATGCGAATCAAATAAAGGAAAAGGAAGTTTACGAGAGGAAAAACGATCAACGTGCCATAGGCTCCGAAACAAAGCGGCAACAAAACAAACTCCAACAGGACCACAACATAATTCGGATGTCTTACGTAGCGATACGGGCCGCGGTTTTGGGGCTTCCTGCCAGGAATCACATAAATCCGTGTGTTCCAGAATTTCCCCAGAGACCGCATGACCCATATCCTTAACCCTTGCACCCCCAGAAACAACAGAAACGGCACCCACCACCATGCAACCGGCTCCGTCCTTCCCCATCGTCCCTCCAAAAGCAAACTGAGAAAAAAGCATCCATGAATCAAAACCAGCCACGGATAATGTTTTCCGCCGTATTCAACACCACCTTGTTCCCGGATCCACCGGGCGTTTTTTTGTGCAATCCGCAGTTCATAAAGCCTTTGCACAATGACCAAGACCCATAACAGCCAACTTCCCCAGGCCGGCATGATCATCCCTCCTTATCCCAATGCAACAAAGATAATTCCAAACTGAAACCCGGTCCCATCGCTGCCATGAGGCCGTAACTTCCCGCAGGATGCGTTTGCATGAGCTCCCGTTCCAAAAGAAACAAAACTGTCGCTGATGACATGTTGCCGTAACCGGCCAATATTTCAAAGGCTCCGTTCAGGCTCCCGGGAGGAAGATTTAACGCTTTTTGATAAGCTTCCAACACTTTTTTCCCACCCGGGTGGGTTAGAAATACATCGATTTGTGATAAAGGGACCCCGGCTTCATCCAAAAACCGTTGCACCACCGGCTTCACTTTTTTCAACACCAGTTCGGGAATGCTCCGGGAAAAAATGACTTTTAATCCGTCCCCGGTCAAGTCCCATCCCATCACCTCTTCCGTGTCCGGCCACAAAAAACTTTGTGCCCCGGTGATTTCCGGAAATGTCCCGTCCGGAAGCGAAACCTGATCCCCGCAGATCAAAACGGCGGCCGCCCCGTCCGCAAACAACGAAGTTGCCACCAGGTTGCTTTTGGAATGATCCAAGGGACAAAAGGTCAAACTACAACATTCCACGGCAAGCAGCAATATTTTTTCCGATGGATTGGCTTTGGCAAATTCATAAGCTTTGGATAATCCTGCCACCCCTCCGGCACAGCCCAATCCCCAGACCGGGGTGCGCTTCACATCGCTTTTCATCGACAACCGGTTGATCAAACGGGCATCCATACTGGGCGTTGCAATCCCGGTCGTTGAAACAAACACCAAATGATCGATATCCTCCGGGGTCCATCCTTGCTTATCCAGACACGTTCGGATGGCCTTTTCCCCCAGTTCGATCGCAGTTTCGACGTAAATCCGGTTCTTTTCCGTAAACGGGTGTTGTTGTTTATACCAAGAGATCGGTTGGCTGATATAACGGTTGTGAATGGAAGCATGATCAAAAATGGACATGTAACGTTCGATTTGCGGAAAAGATGGGGCAAAACATTCCCTGGCAAATGTTTGGGCTTCTTCCTGTTTCACAGAATACGGGGGGACTGCGGTTCCCACGGCAAGGATTTTGGGCATGACAGACACTCCTAAACAAGTGAAATTGTTTAGGAGTATTTTTTTACTTTTCCCTTCAAAACATACTGTTTTTTATCAATTGAAGACTGGCGGTTATTTTCGCAACCATTTTTCCAAAAGAAAACGCAAAACCCCGACCGCCAATGCAAAGATGACGGCAAAGAGCATGCCGGAGGAATCCTCTTGGGTCATCGTCAAATAAATCATGGTCCCCCAAGCAATCCCCTTGACCAGGGAGTGCCAGATAAATGAACCGATCATCAAAACGATAAACAAAATGATCCCGGTGGAAGTCGACTCCAAATGCCTGGAGATCACAAACGTTAAAAACAATGTTTCAATAATAGGAATCAGATTGGCAAAAAGCCCAAAAATTGCTTTGATCAGGTTCCCCAATTTCTGTCTTCCTCTCTGTCGAAAAGTGGAGAAGAACCGATCCTTCAACCGGACCGGTTCTGTTTTGCTCACGATCAGTTGGCATTTTCCGAAGGCGGATTTTCATATAAAGTACGATCCATATAATCCGAAATTTCTTTGTCCACCTGTTCAATGGGAAGTGTCTCCCCGTCATGGTAAAGAGCATTTAATCCCCATTCCAATCCCCAATTCATGGCTTCATCTTTCTCTGCCGTGCGATGGTCCGCCGGCTTGCCGTCGGGCCGGTACACGACCGGCGGTTCATTGGTGACCACACATGTCGTTACATCGCTCCGGCCTTTCCGCTTGGAGCGGATGTAGACCGCTGCATTTCGTTCAGGCAACGATTCCACCAGACTGGTCTTGATATATTTCCGCGTCAGGCTTTCCACTTCATCCGAACCTTCCGTCTGACCGCAACTGATGACCATCCCGATATAGGAACGGATCGCTTGCATCAATTCTTGATTTTCGAAGTGATCGATCTCTCTGGTCACAAGCCCCAGCCCAAACGGATATTTTTTATCCTCTTGCAAAATCTCGGTAAGGAGCGGAATTTGAACCATGTGGGCTTCTTCCACCAGCATTAAATGGAATTTGGAAGCAGTGTTCCGTTTTCGTGCTGCCTGATAGTAAAGGTTGATCAAATAACCGACCAAAACCCGCAAGTTGTAGTCTTTGATTCCATTGGTGTCAATCAAGACAATATGTCCTTCATCCATATACTTTTGGGGATCCAGGCTCAACCCTTTCTGGCAGAACAGACGGCGCAGCGTTGAATGTTGCAAGATCCGGTCTAACCGGTACAGCACCGGCTCCACTTCTCTTTTGATTTCCTGCTCATCGGTGTTGACCCAGAAGCGTTTGATATAAGGATCTTGCACGTTTTTGACCACTTTTTCCCTGAACTGATGGTTTCTGAACAGATCATCGATGCCCAAAATCGTATGGGTTTCCTTATCTTCCAACAGGCTCTGCACCGCAATTTCAACGAGCCGGCGCGAGCGTTCAATGGATTCTTCTTTAAATTCAAAGTCCACTAGTATAGTGGCCAACTGTTGGGCCATCTGTCCGGGGATGACGTTCTCCGGACAGTGAAGCATATTCAAAGCCGGAAGATGAGTGGTATCATCCGACAGATTCAGGTGATGGATTTTCTCCCGGGGGAACTTCACGCCGAATTTTTCTGCGATGCGCAGACGGTTTTCAATGATCGCCACCAACTCTTTGGCCGGGTCAATAATGGTGAAACCCGGGCTTTCATCCGGATTGTCAAACCACTCATCCAAAAGTGACTGGACCATGTCCATCGCGACACTGGATTTCCCCATGCCGCTGGCACCCGTTAAAACAAAATGTTTGTTTAACTGTTCAAAGTTGACGCGCACTTCCCGGTCATCAAAAGGATGTTTCAATTTTCCGATTTTCACGCCCTCCGTCAATTCGCCCGGCTCCAATGTCCTTTCGTTTTCTTGCAAATGGGCCACATATCCCCGCGCGTTGGGGCCATCTTCTGCCGGAGGACGATAAATGTAATGATTGGCCGGAGGCAAATGGAACAAGCTCGAAATCTCATCCGACGTCCAAGCCATCAGGGTCAACGGCCAGGGAATCGGAACCAGGTTGTTGTCTTTCATGGGATTCCACCAAGGTTGGCGGATAAAACGGAGTTCCCCGTCATACTTCATCGCGGTTTGAACCGACTCTGCCGTTGAACGGACCACCGCTTCCGCGTTTTCGTGATTGGACCAGATGGAAAGGCGCACTTGAAAGGAAAGTTCACGCCCGGTCAAGCGTTGAATCAAACCGGCGCGACGAATCCGCTCTTCCGGTCCCATGTCTTTCTTCTTTTTGCTGGTCAACAGGCTCCGGGCACTTCCCGAACGTTCCTCGACAGCCCGCCAGCTGACCGGGGAAAATTGCAAATCCAAATAGGTTCCGGAACGCAAACAGTTTAAAATGCTTCCCAATTGGCTCTGTTTGCTTTGGAGCAACGAGGTCAAGGGATAACCTTTGGTTTTGAATTTAAAGATGAAGTGTCCGCCGGTCCCCCCTTTTTTCGGAGTGGGGAATTCTTCCTCTTTGATGTCATGCAACTCTGCAGAAGGATAAACACTGCGCAAGGTGTCCTTTACACTGTTCTCCTTGTCCTCGGGGTAAGCCAGGTAAATTCCGATCTGGTTGCTGCCCTCCGGAATGGCAAACCGCCAGCGGAACCAAGGGCGCCCGTATTGGACACGCATGCGGATCGGGCGAATCATGCTCCCGAAAGTTCTTGTCAATTCTGAGATTTTATCCAAATCCAGTTCGGTGTCGTATGAAGGCAGAATGCGTAAATATTTCACTCCCTTTTTGGCCCGGCTCCGATAATGGGATTTGGTGGACCAACGCCCGGCCAAAACGGCAATGACAATCAAAATCCCGAGTAAAATCAGCCAGGGAAGTACGGCAAGCGCCCAGATTCCGATGGATGAGAGCGTATCCCATGCCAAGTTGGTCGCTTTACCCGCCGTTTCGGCTTGATCACTTTCCCCGAACAACTCTGCGAGAAACTTCCACAAATACAAGATCCCGATCACAGATGCCACGCCGATAACCGTGTAAAAAAACCATTTGGCGACCTGACGCATCTGCTCTTCACCGCCCTTGGGCACATTATTCCAAGGAAACAATCCAACCCCACCTTTCTTTTAACTCCGTCCAGTCCTGTATCAGGCATTCTCCCGCTGTCCTTCTTTCCCTTCACCAATCAGAAGCAAGGATTCATTTTTTCAGTATTTTCATCGGATCAACCACTTGCCCGTCTTTTAAAATTTCAAAATGCAAATGGGGACCGGTGCTCCATCCGTTGGAACCCACCTTGGCAATCACATCCCCTTTTTTGACTTCCTGTCCGACACGGACTTGGACATCTTGCGGATACATATGGGCATACAGGGTTTGGTAGCCGTTTCCGTGATCAATCACGATCTTCCAGCCATACCCGCTGGATGTCCTTGATTCCACCACCACACCGCTATTGCTGGCAAAAATGGGGGATCCCAAAGGTTTGGCAATATCAATCCCTTCGTGTTTGCGATACACCTTTTTCAAGGGGTGAAAGCGAAGCCCGAAAGGGGACGTCACCTTTCCCCCTTCCACCGGCCAGAGAAACCCGCCGGAAGCAAGGCCGTTTGCTTTTGAAATCACCGGCTTGGCAAAGGATTCAGCGTATTCTTTGACTTTCAGCACATAATTCTCATAGTCATGGTTGTATTGCCAGACCGGTCCGCCACGGGCAAACCAATCTTTTCCCTCCTGATAATTTCTCGCCAAATAATGGGCGGTGGAATAAATGGCATCAACCGGGTTGTTCGGATCCGCTTTGCCGTCCTGATCCCCATCGACCCCATATCCACCGTATTTTTCAATCAATTTCGGATCCGTGATATCCACGGAATCGGGCAAATCCCCCAAACGCGTTCCGCCCGGGTAATCCCATCCGACCCACGTCTTATCCATGAATTGCGTGTGTCCCTTCGCTCCTTTGGAACTTTCCCTCAAATCCCGGCCGAAATTGGTCTCAACTTTGTGGATGGCAGCCAGGATTTGCCAAGGCACGCCGTATTTTTTCCCGGCTTCCTGATAGATGGGCAAGTAGGCTTCCGCCTCTTTCGGAAAACCTTCCGCCACTTCCCATTGTTCCATTTGATTTGTTTTGGAAGAGGAAGATGAAAACAAACTGACAAACACCGCTCCCAGAACGGAAATGAAAAAGAAAACAAATGTGGCCATCCCCATCAAACAAAGGAAGACAAACCCTTTGACATTCCGGGACAACCCTTGATTTCTCCGGATTTGACGGCGGCGGAGGGCGGAAAGTTTCGGTCTAGTCAAAACTTCCACGCACTTCCACCTCCTGTGCAATCCAATTCCCGTTTTGCTCCGTCAATGTCACCTGATAAACCCGCTCGATGGGAATGGTTTTTCCGTTCTCGCTTTCTTCGGCGACGGTCTCCGCCAAACACCGGACTTCACCCGATTGCTCCTGGCAATGGAGATTGTGGATTTCTTTCAACACGCTGATGAATTTCACGCCTTTTTCTTTCAGGAAATTTGTCTCCTCTTCGAGCAAGGCCAACAAGGAATCCGAGGCATAAGGCTTCACTGACTGAAGCCACCGGTCCACCTCATCTGTATTGCGGTTTGCATAAGCCCGCATGAAAGCATCTGCCGTTTGTTGCGCCTTTTGGAGCTGCTCCGGTGACAAAGTGGGTAAAACCTCCTCCGGGTTTGCGGTTTGTTCCGGTTGGCTCTGAGGCTTTTTATCCTGCTGACCGGCATTTCCCACCCAGCCAAGATGGATCAGCAGATACTTGGCTGAAAACCCGGCAACCACAAAAACAAACAAAACCAATAAAAACAGGCGACGGCGTCCACTGGGCAAATTTGTGTTAAACAATCATTTTCCCTCCTGTTTGCCAAAACCGCCGATGCAAACCAGCAGCTATTTCCGCACTTTGATCTTTCCGGCTCGTTGCGCGAGTGTTTGGGTGTACTTGGTCATCTGTTGGATCGGAATTTGGATATTAAATTGCCCTTTCAAGCTGTCATCGATTTTGCCCATGGGGGCTTTCATGATGCTGAACAATTCCTCCCGTTTCCAAATGACACCAATCACCAAAATCAGTTGCATGGCAATGGTCCAAATATAACCCACCTGTTCCGGCGGACTCATTTGATAGAGGAATTGCGAGATGGTAAGCAACATGCTGAAGAAAACACCGATGATCAATTTGATCAACTGATAACCGACAAACTTTTTAAACCAACTGACGGCAACACTGGACCAAGACGGGTTTAACGCGATCAAAAAGGCAAAGGGAGCAAACAAAGCAATCAGCACGAACAAAAACTGATACACAATCATCGCTCCGGCAATGATGAAAAAAAGCAATCCCAAGATAAAATGGGAAACACAGAGCAGAATTAACAAGGTTAAGCGTTGGAAAACCCCGTCCTTTTTCACCATCGGGTTGTTCATTTCTTTGGCTTCATATTCCACGGCCTGTTCCCGTGCCGTGCTTCCGGGTTTAAAAGCCAGGATTTTTTCGATTCTCCCCCGGGTCAACTCGGAATCATTGGAAGTTTTTGCATACTGCAACATGATGTAAGGTTCATAAACCATCATATTGTAGAGCTTGTCGGAAATGACCAGGGACGAAACCTCCGCGGGGTAATTCATCTTATCTTCATCCAGGTCTTCCTGAAATTCAATGCCGACCCCCATCAACTCTTGGCTCAGGCCGCTGCTGATTTCATTCAAATATTTCATCACACTGCCGGCATTGGCAAAAAAAGCGATCCCCAGGATCAAAATGGCCACACTGGTGAGCATTCCGGTCAGAGCTTCCGTTGTGTTTTTCTTAATCAATCCTTTGTATGCAATCCAAGCTCCGGCAATAATGATCATCAATGTCATAAAGTTGCCCATCAATCCTGTGTTTCCGTAACCCGCCCCGGTAAAGCCGGCCAATTGCTGAACCGCTTTTTCCACAGCATCGGCAAACTGATCCACCACATCAAGGGAAAAGGCATTCTCCACAACCAAAATCACGGTAAAGTTCCACGACAACAACGCTTGCCAGATAAAGTTGTTAATCTCGTTGAGCAGAATGTACGCCTGATTGGATATTTTTGTGTCCCATTCAAACATGGATGTCTCGTCGGTGTAAATTTCAAGGTTATACTGGCTGGGCTGATATTTGGCAAACCGCACATCATATCCTTTGGCTTTGGCTTTTTCAACTTGTTCCTTCGGGAAAATCGTCAACAAATCGGTAATCAGGCTGTAGCCATCCGATTTTTGTTGCTGCTCTTGCTCTTCCTGGGCCATGGTGACGGGATGATTCCCCAGCATGCCGGCGATCAGTATGAAAACAACAAGAAATCTTAGCAGATTTTGTCTTCTGTTCATCGAGCAGGTCTCCTCCGCTTTATTCTTTATCGGAAACCCCTTTATGGGACAGATTGATATGCATCCGGTTGCACATCTTTGGGTCGTTTTTGCTTCCTGGAACCGGGACGGGTGTCGAAAGCCTCAAACAGCCGCTCTTCCAAAACGCGGATTTCGACTTCATTCACCCGCTTCTCCAAATCGGACATCAAACAGGTTCCGGTCGGCAAGCTCCGAATCGTTTCAATGTTTTCTTCATTCGGCTCAATGCCGAGGATATGGCAGGCCGCTTCCGCTTCTTTTGCATCCCGGCACCGGAAAACAAACCGGCACCCCAGATTGGACCGAATCTCTTCTCCCAACAAATCTTTGGCGTTTTGGCTGATTAAGTAGATGGCGGCGTTCTTGCTGCGCCCGGTCCGTACCAATTCTTCCAAAATCGCTCTTCCTTCACTGACTTTCGCCAATCTCCATGACTCATCAAACAATACCAGCTTAAACTCATTCGACGACTGGTTGGAAAAGCGGCGGGAAAAATCGGAAATCGCCATCAAGAGCGCAATGGCCATCCGGCCATAATCGGATTTGCTTTCATCCGGAAGTTTTAAATCCTCCACCTGCAAAATGGTCAAACGCATGGACAGATCAATGGCTTTTTGCGTGCCATCTCCGAACAACAGCTGGCCTTGCCCGGATGTTGCCAGATAGCTTAACACATCCACAATCTCTTCCAGGCTGTCCTGCCGTTTTTCCGGGGCTTCTTTGGTCACCTTGCGCAATTGATCAATGACTTTCATCATGCTCGGGTCCGGATGTTTCAACACTTCATCGACAGCCTTTCCAATCACAATTGCCTCATAAGTGCCGTCTTCGGACCGCGCCAAAAACTGCAGTATTTTTTTGGCCGTCTCGCCCGCCGCTTGTTTTTCAGACGGGCTGACCACGCCCGCCAACGGATCCAGCTTCCCGCGGTCTTCACTGCTTGCCCGCAGGGTGACCACCCGGGTCATGTCCTTTAATTCCGGCAGTGCATCCACCCAGTGCGCCCGCTCATCTTTGGGGTCAAAAATCAGCACTTTGGCACCGTTTAACAGCGCTTGATAGGCAAGTAAATTGGCCCCCAGCGATTTTCCGGCCCCCAATGCCCCGATAAATGCGGCGGAAGCGGTCGTGCTCAATTTTTTATCCTTGGGGCCCCGGTCATGTTGGAAAAAGACCGGCAAATTGCGGGACATCCCGATAAAATGACCTTGTCCGTCCCCGAGCTGCCGGGTGGCTCCGATCATTCCGGCGGCCACGGCAGCCGGCTCCATGTAATGAATATAGTCGTGGATGTACCTTTTCGCACCGGGAATGAATTCATTAAATCCGCGCCATTGGTCTCCGTAGGGAACTTCCACTTGAATCATCATGTCACTGTACAAATCTTTCACCAGCTGAATCCGTAAGTTCAACTCTTCAAGCGAAGAAGCATAGACACATAAAACGACAGAAGTTGTGATTAATGGAAATTTATCGGTTCGCAAATGGTTTTCCAGTTCATTGGCATCCTGGCGGCTGTGCAAAATGTGATATGCAGTTTCCACGCCGCTTTCCGCTGCGTGTTCGTCCTCGGCTTTCAGTTCTTTTTTCTTCTTCAACACCTGGGATAACGCTTTGGCGTACTCGATCGTCTCCGTCCGGACGGAGGCCTCCACGGGAAACGAAAGGTTTTGCAGATGATATAACCATTCCAATCCCGGAAAAGGCGATTTATCAGGGATGTGAGAAATCGTCAGAAAAGCCATATATCCTTTTTTGTTTTCTCCCGACACGTGTTGCTCAACGATCAAATTCCGGCCGTGCGAATCATCAAAACGGCCTTCTGCCAATGTCAAAATATCCCTGGCCGGACGAATTCCTTTTTTCCCTTTGACTTCTGCCGGAAGAGCCTTGGGTTTCCAATCTTTCCGCCGCGGCGCTTCCCCGATCCCGCGATAAAATCCCCGACGGATCAACCATTCCAAGTCAGCGGTATCCACACGTCTGGCACGCAAATAACCATTGATCCTGGAAAAAATCATTTCCTCCTGCACACGATACGCCTGGATTTCCTCTTCGAAAACCTCCGGGGCGTCCGTTCCGGCTTGATTGTTTAAATACCTTTTAAAATCCTTCCAGATATAACGGAGCTCATTCAAAAAAGAAAGCCCTTTGACCGTGGCTGGCTTCAACTTGACGCCCATAAAAAAACGATTTTGGTGTATTTCTTTTCCGCGTAAATGTTCCACTGCCGCCTGAATATGCTTTTTTCCCGTCTCTTTCAATTCGTCACACAAGCCTGTCTCCATCGCCCGGCGCTGCTCTTCCAGGCTTTGGTATTCAGGCACAACCAATGCATGCGTATCTGCATGGATATTCCAATAAAAAGCCTCCAAATTCGAATGGAGGCTGAGCTTATCATCCATTGACCGATAATCATAATTAAACCGCTGTAACTCATAATAAGCATAAACGGCTCCATCTTGCCCGAAAACCAAGTTATCTTCAAAATACTTCACGGGAAAAGGTATGCGCGTCACGGCAACTCCCTCCTGGATGCAAATCGGTATGATACTTCCCCTTCGTATTGATACGGATCTCTAGGTTTTTCAATTTCCTTGTAACGCGCAAAGTGATGCGGACTGAAAAAATGTTCGATCCATCGTATGATAAACCGGTGCGGCGCTTTGCCATCCAGCGTTTTTCTTGTAAAAAACCACGAAACCAAGGCTGGAATCCCTATAAATTTCACAAGAAAAAAATCGATCCAGCTGACCGGCGGAAACTTGTTTAAAATCACCATCACAATCAAGGCTCCGACAAAAAACGCCATTTGCCGGTAAGATACCGGTAATGGTAAATGGATTCCCTGTATGGAATAGACGGTTTTTTCAATGCGAAAAACCTGGTTGTACACACGAATTTGCTTCATTCCAAATAAGCCTCGAACAACCAGCGAAATCCGTCGGAACCAAGTGATGAAATCAATTCGGGTTGGAAAATGAAGACGCTGACCAGCATCGCAAACAACGCAAAACCGATGAACGCAGTAAATGCGCGTTTCCAAAACAATGTCAAACTGATAAAAATCACTGCCAGAAAAAACAACGATCCGATTTCCGCCCCGAGCGTTTCCTGGAGTTTTTCGCCAGGGCCTGCTGCAAGTAACATCATATGTGCCATCTCGTCAGACCTCTCCTTGTTCCGTACTGATTACATACCAACGCCCGCCCTCTTTGACGAGCTCAAAGCGGTAATGATCCGTGATCTTGGCTCCCGAAGCCAGATCCTCAAGCAAGACATCGCAATCGGCAAGATAGACATCCTGTTTTTTACGGACGGTAAGCTGTTTCATTTCGGAAAATGACATGATTCCGGTCAAACCGGGCAAAGATTGATTGTTTTTTTCGAAATAAGCAATTTCTTCAGATGTTCCGGTGGTATACACCTTCCAAAAAGATTTCATGAACTGTTCCACTTCGTCACGAATCTTTTGGTCAACCGCTTCCCCGCCATTGTCTTTCCCGCTCTTTTCCTCCTCAGCGGGTGCCTCTGCCACCGGCGGCGGGATAAAACGGGGGTATCCCACGACGAGATAAGACTCTCCGGCTTTCTTGACGGGAACAATCATATACCGGTCCACTCTCTTTTGGTCATTGGGATTCTTCACGTTGCTGAGAATGGTTTCGGCATATACCGTCACTTCCGTCACACCGGACCGGTCATCCCTTTCTTTGACCGCCCATGCACTCACGTTGCGGGCGTAAGAATTCCACTGAACCTGTTTAAAATCAAGCCCCCCTTGCACATCCATATTCGGTTTCCAAAAGGGCTTCAACCGCTCTGCCCTGGATTCCTCTTTTCCTTGCGTCCAAAAAAGATATTCTCTGGCGAATTGTTCCGCAAAAGCAAGTTCCCCGATGACAGGCTGTGTGTTTTTTTGTGCAGGTTCTCCTCCGGCTGCTTCCAATTGGCGCGGGGGCAACTGAATCAAGCCGAATTGAATGGCCAAAACCACCGTGGAAACACATGCCGTGTAAATAATGAGCAGCCAAAACAAAATCCTCGGAATCTTGCGGCGAATGATCGGCCGTTCCATTTTTCTCCTCCTTAATGATCTGAGAAGTCACTCAAGTTTTGTCATCTGTTCTGCCTGGATAATGTATCGTTTTGGAGCCGGTCCGACATATGTGAACGGATAGCAGGTTGTCAGGGTAAGTACCGGTTTTTCATGCGGGACGATCACTGTGCGGTCATCCGGGGTGGTGATCCATGTTTTGGTAATCGTATATGCAAATTTGCCGTATTCAGATTGGACGATCAATGAATCTCCCGGCTCCAACCGGCCGATTTTGCGGAACACCGTGTCCCGGTGTCCCGATAAAACGGCGTTATCCGGTTCTCCCGGAAGCACACTTCCGGCATAATGTCCGACTCCTTTGTCCAGCTCATCCTCATGCGTTCCCTCAATGATCGGCATTTTGGCCTCCAACGCGGGAATGATCAAATCAGCAAAATGTTCCCCTTTCTCCGGCCTTTTCTCCTCGGGGACAATCAGCCAATCCTCTTGCGGTGAAGAGCCCGTTCCGGCCTCCACCACCGCTTTGGGAACGGCCTCCGACGTGGTTTCCACCGTTTGCCGTTTCAGGAAATACGAAACCCCTGAATAACCGGCGTAAAAAGCTCCCAAGATCACAATCGAGAGAGCAACGGCTTTGTCCCATTTCAAGACGATTCCACCTTATTCTTGCGAAGCACGTAAACGGAGCCCAGCATGGACAAAGCGCTTCCCAGCAAAACGCCGTTTAAGTCATTCCCGGCGGTATCCGGCAAAACCCCGCCTTCTTCCGTTTGCGGCCGGTTTTGCTTCTGATTTTGTTCCTCGTCACCGGCTGCAGCCAAATGCTTGGTCTCAGCCCCGGCGTTTTCTTTATTTTCAGCGTTTGCCGCTTTGGGCGAATATTGCTTCTCCTCGATGGACTCTTTTGGCTTCGTCACTTCGGAGACAATCTGGTTGGCCACCGGGCTTTCTTCCCGGTCGTGGGATGGTTTCACTTCCTCTTGCTGTCGGGATTCAGGCTGTGCGGATTCTTTGGGAACTTCTTGAAGATTCGACACTTGCGGACGATTTTCGTCTGAGGATGAATTTTCCATGTCTGATGGATTATCGGATGATACCGCTTCTTTTTCCTTCACTTTTGGAGAATCGGATGGAATGACCGCTTTGCCGATGTCTTCAGGAATTTCTTTCATGGAGGGAAATTCTTTCTCTGCTGGTTGATGATCCTTTTCAGGTTTCGGGGTTTCTATCTTATTTTCCAATTCCACCGGTTGGTCCGACAATTTTCTTTCCAATTCTTTTCCTTCGGACTGCGGTTGCTCGATTTTCTGGTCCGGTTTGCTCGGAGGCTCATCCAACGGATGTTGGCCGGGTCCGAAATCACTGTTGGCAAAAGCGGTTCCCACTCCCGCCGACAAACCCGTCACCAAGCAGACCGACAACGCCGCAGCCATTTGATTCACGTTTTTTCCTGCCAACGGCTTGGGTTTGCGCCGGTTTCCCCTTGGATTGGGATATTCAAGGTCAAACTGCCTCAACAGGCTGGAGTAAAGGTTTCGCGATTGAACATCTGTACGAAACGACTCTAAAATTTGTTTGGGATCTTTCACTTCAATCCCTCCTGTCCCTCATTAAAAATAAACATTGAAAGAAAAACTCCATGCCAAACCGATTTAATCAAACATCAGGCGGCTTTTCATCCGCCCGGCACAATCACTTCTTTATCAAAAATGGGAGCAGGCATCCTCCCCCCTTGTAAAAACCGTCGTCATAACTCTTCCTTTTCCATATAATATTACATAAATCGTACTTTTTTCAACACAATTTCGTAAAATTTGCAGATGCGAATTTTTTATCAATTTTATTATTTGGCTCACATTTTTTCTGTCGGGACTCGCTTCATCGACAATGTTATTATTTATAAAAATAGATGAATGCGATTAAATCATTGTTTTTATTAATTGATTATTAAATTTTTTACATAAAAAATGCCGTCTTTCTTCATCTGCAACATTGCAGACCCAAAAAAACGGCAATTTTTGTGAACTGATTTTTCTCCTCGTGGTTCAAGCTGTCCAATGAATCATTCTTTTCTCTAAATTTCCTGTAAAAAGCTCCAGCACGATGCCATCCGGATCTTTAAACTGGACGGACCATCCTCCTCCCCGGAAAACTGGTTCCCTCACCATCTCCACCTGATTTTTTTTCAAAAGGGAAACTGCATGAAAAAAATCCGGTTCGCGGATGGTAAAAGCCACATGGTCCATTCCGGGACCCGATGCGGCGGAACTTTCTTCCGGCCTTTCCAATAAGCAAATCCAGGCATTCCCCCATTCCAGATAGACATCCTTCCGGCCTTTGTGCACCAGTTTCATTCCCAAAAGACCACTATAAAACCGGAGGCTTTGCTCCAAGTTCCTCACTCTCAAAGTGAGGTGATTGAAACCGCTGACGTTCATCCACTCTTCTCCTCCTTTTCCGTCACACCATCACATGGAGTGTGTATGTCTGGCTTCCGACCAGGCGACGGTAGGAATCCACCATTTGGTACGGGATTTCAATGGAGTAGGACTGTTTAAACAGGTTGGGGGAAAGACGCAACCGGTCTTTTCCCTCCCAGATCCACTCATACCGCTTCCCTTGATAGAAGATCCCGTCTTTATACAACGGGAAGGTATTTTCCCCGGGTTCATTGAAGCACACAAAAAGCGACAACTGATCAAAAAATTGCAGCAACCGGAAGTTGCGGGCGATATTTTCTTCTTCAGTTTCCGTGAAATATTCACGCAACTGATTTTGTCTGGCCAATTCCTGCTCCCGGAACCTGCGGCAGGCGGGATCGGTCTCATTGGTAAAAAAAGAAGCATAATGCTTGCTGCATAAAAAACCGGCATAATGATCATTGGCAACCACTTTGGAAATCCCCCGGGTATAGGCTTCCAATTTGGGCAATAACGGATAATCGTAAAAGCTGACCGGACAATTGTTTTTTTCATCCCAAAGCACGGAGCGGTCCAGCTCTTCCCACCCGATATCATGGTGGGAAATGGCAAACAGCGTTTTGGCGAGGGGCTGAACCGGCTCATCAATATGCGCCGCCATTTCCCCTGCGATCAACGCATGGTCGTGTTGTTTGATCAAAATGAAATAATTTCCCCGTTTTCTGACGATCATTCGAAGCCCCTCCTTTTCAAGCCCTTCACATCGCTTTATAAAGCATCATTCATAAACAAAGCCGCATCGGGTTCCTGTTCATCCGCCGACTGATCCGTTTTTCCTTTTTGCTCCGATTTGCACGCTTCTTCTATCAACTTTACAAGGGCTTCGTTGAAACTCAGATTCCGTTTTCGGCAATAATGCTCAAACGACCTTTCCAAATCCCTCGGCAAAATCACCACCCGTTCCGACTTTGCAGTTTGAACCTGATCCACATTTTGCTGTACAAACCGTTGAAACACATCCATCATGGCTTCCCCCTTTCTTGTAAAAAGAAAAGCCAAACTTCCAAAACAAGAAATTTGGCTTCCGGGTCTCACTCCATCTGCTCCAGTTCCAACGGGTTACCCCACTCGTTTTCATAAATCAGTTTCGACAAATCCAACCGGGATTTCCAACCTTTCTCTTCCAACATGGGTTTGGGACGAAATTCAACCGGATAGCCGATGCAAAGATAGGCAACCAGCCGGACTCCTTCCGGCAACTTCAAAAGTTCCTCCGTTTTCTCTTGGTCCAAAATGCTGACCCAGCCGATCCCGATGCCCTCGGCACGGGCCGCCAGCCACATGTTTTGGATGGCCAGACACGTGCTGAACAAATCGGTCTCCGGCATGGGACCGCGCCCCAACACAAAAGGGGCATCGCGATTCCGGTCACAGGTGACCGCCACATTCACCGGCGCTTCCATGATCCCTTCCAACTTTAAATCCCGGTACAACTTTTTCCGCTCTTCTTCCGGGATTTTTTCCAATTGCCCCCGGTTGGTCTCGATAAATTGATCTTTTATGGACCGGCGCAATGCATAAGAGTTGACAAAAATAAAATTCCACGGCTGCATAAATCCGACCGAAGGCGCAAAATGAGCCGCCTGTAAAATTCTCTTCAATGCATCTTTGGGAACCGGCTTGCTTGAAAAATGACGGATGTCCCGACGGGCTCGGATCACCCGGTAAATCACTTCCTGCTCCTCTTTGGAAAAAGTATCGTGCAAACGAATGCCTCCCTCATTTTTCCCGGTGACAACAATGTCTTGCCGGACATTCGCTTTCGGTGGCCGGAACCTTGTTCGGCCCTCACTTCTATTATATTCCTTTTTTAAGATGGTTTTCTACAGAAGATCCAATGATTCACGGCGACCCACCCTGACTTTGGCTTGCCGGTTTTGGAAATCCCAATGGGGGTAGTAAGCGTTTTTCACCAGCAGATTGGGGCCCGCACAGCGAGCTTCTTTGCAAAAACAATGAACTTCTTTGGCAACGGGACTGTTGAGCCAACGTTCAAACACATCACTGAGACGGTCACGATGAATGTTTCCGAGCGGAGGAACATCCCCGAAGTCGGTCACAATCACATCCCCGGTGAAAACATTCACATTTAACCGGTTGCGTCCGTCCGGATCCTGGCGAACGGTCACGTTGGCCTCTTGATGCAGACGCCTCCACAATTCACGGTCTTCTTTTTTGTCACTGCACGGATAAAAAGGAAGGGTCCCAAACAAAACCCATACATCCGGATGCCGGTGATCCAACAGTTTCCAAACGGCTTCCCGATACTCATCCAAACTTAAAAGCTCCATGTTTTTGGCAAAGTCACTGGGGTACAAAGGATGGACTTCGTGCCGTTTGCATCCCATTTCTGCAACGGTTTGGTGCATTTTTTCAATATATTTGGCCGTAAACGGGCTTAACAGGGACTCTGCCGAAACAAAAACCCCTCTTTTGGAAAGCTCGCGGGCATTATCGATCATCTGTTCATACAACCGCTCCGCCACTTTGGGCTTGATTTCCTTCCCGAAGTTTTTAAAGGCCATCCGGTAAAAATCTTTTTCATCCCGGTAATTGTATGAAATATGCAGAACATCCAAATCATCAATCCAATCCAGATACCGGTTCAGCGGCAACGTGAGATTGGAATTCAATTGCGTATAAATCCCGCGTTCCTTGCAATATTTCAACAAGGGTTGAATGGTGTTTTGGACGACTCCGGGATTCAAAACCGGCTCGCCGCCGGTAATGCTGACCGTCTTTAAGGTATCGATTTCCTCCAAAGCTGCAATCAATCGTTCAACCGGAATCGGAATGCCTTCCCGTTCCACCAATTCCTCCCCGACCGCACAATGTTCACAGCGAAGATTGCACAACTGTGTCACCGTGAATTCCACACTTGTCAATTCGTACCTGCCTTTTTCAACTCTTGTATACCAAGGATCCCACGGATCCCAATCGGGCGTCAGTTCTTTTTTTTGATTTGTCATCCTTATCATGGCCATTGCTCCTTTTAACCTGCCTGCAATACATAAAACACTGTGTATGAATATAACGCAACGATCTTCCGGGCGCAATGCCCGCTTTTTATTACAAAAGGATTCCGTATGTAACAAACCGGTCCATCTGTTTCTTTAATTTAACCCCATTATTACATGTACTTTACATTTGCCCGAAAACAAAGACAAACCATTCCCGGAGCCGCTATAATGAGATCAACAAAGAGGTCACGGAGGGAAAAACAATGAACCACGCATCGGTGGGATTATTTAACGCAGTGTTAATGAGTGTTCCGGTTTGGACGATGATTTACTTCGGCATCCGCTTGCTGGCCGGCTGAACCTGATCATACACAGAAACCAATTCACGGGAGGTATGCCTGATGCAAAAACCAATGGCTGGATTATTTAACGCGGTGTTATTAAGCATTCCATGTTGGGGACTGATCGGTTATGGAATTAGTTTGTTGGTATAATCAGCGGATCTTATAAACGCCTTCATCGGGAAAACAAGGATGAAGGCGTTTTTTATTTACTCCGATTTTCCTCTCCTTTATAATAACTTTTTAGATAGAAGCAGAGAAGAGGTGAAGCCGCGATGAGCATCGGACCAGCCTGGCTGCAGTGGATCTATTTGTTCTTTTGGATTGGTTTTCTCGTTTTTCTCGCCATTGGCGGTTATTTTATGTTCCGCAAGTTTTTAAAAGCCCTTCCCAAAGAAGATGGAAAATCGATTCTTGATTGGCAGGAATATTACATAAACGAGACTCTTCATTTGTGGAATCAGGAACAAAAAGAACTTTTAAACGAACTTGTCCAGCCGGTCCCCCAATTGTTCCGGGATGTGGCCAAACAAAAGATTGCGGCAAAAATCGGGGAATTGGCTTTGAAAGACCAGGCCGAGGCATTAAATGAAGAATATATTATCCGCGGTTATATTCTGGCCACCCCGAAACGGGACCACAAGTGGCTCATCAAAAAATTGAAAGAAAAACAAATCGATCTGTCCAAATACCGGCATCTTTTGGAGTGACACAGAAAAAACTTGCCACTTGCCGCTCAACATGGTAAACTTAGGTTCATAATGAGTTAAAAAGCTGGTATCGCAAGTCAAGTTTCATCTTGTGGCCTCTTGTTTCAAAACAATAGGTTTTCAAGTGCTTGAGTTTGGCCGCTTTTTAATGGAAAGAAGGAGGCCCTGAGATGAAGGGAACAGTAAAATGGTTTAACGCCGAAAAAGGTTATGGATTCATTGAACGCGAAGACGGCGGAGATGTATTTGTTCATTATTCGGCCATTCAATCTGAAGGATTCAAAACACTTGAAGAAGGCGAACCTGTTGAATTTGACATTGTGGAAGGAGACCGCGGTCCCCAATCCGCCAATGTCGTACGTTTGAACTCTGTACGCTGATTCAACGCAGACAACAAAGCACTTTCCAATGGAAAGTGCTTTTTTCATCTTTATTCAGATCATCCGCAGCAGAGCTTGCCTTCCGGTCATCCCCGGCTTGATTCCTTTCGCCTCCGCCGTATGCGTGACCGATTCCAGCGGCGCATCCAACAACTGCTCCAAGGTTCGGACCCCCAGCGCACGCGCCGCAATGATGTTCCGCTCCGAAAGCCGTTCGTTTAACAACGCGACATCCAAAGCACCGCACATAATATATCCTTTATCGGTCGTAACCACCAACAGGGTTGTTTTCGGCAATTTGACTTCAATTCCCAAAACTTGCTTTCCTTCAATATCCAAAGGTTTCAATTGGATCATCCGATTCCCTCCTCATGCGGACCGTTTTTATACAATGTATGTGCCGCAAACGGTGCATGTGAGGAAATCTTTCGGATCAATGATAACGAGTGACCGGGGACACGGAACGCAAACGGGGCAATTTCCCGTCCTGAACCATTTTCAGCTTCAACATTTCAACCAGATAAACCCCCAGCATTTGCGTGATTTCATCATCATCCATCTGCTCAATGAGCTGCATCATGTGTTCACGGGACTGCTCCTCCAGTATGCTGAGTACAATGGCCACGGCATCTTCTTCATCATCATTTAATTGATCGCGATACAAATCGTAAACCTCATCCACAAAACTCATGCAACAACCTCCAAATCCATATGAATTTATGTCACTGTCGTTCGTTCTCAATTACCTGCTTTGAAAAACCTGCGTTCTTTGCATCGTTCGACGGCCACCGGTTTCTTAAGCTGATAGGCCAGCAAATCCCGCAAAAACTCGGGAAGAAAGTACTTGATTAACCTCGCGTTTTTTAAAGACAGATAACCGGCCCCGAATATAAACATATCAATCATTCCCACCAAATAGGTTTCCTCTTCTTTCCATTCCCCTTTTTCCCCAAACCGGATGGATGTAATCTTTTGGTACGGTTTGCGCCTCGGGTCAAACCGTACTTCGATTCCCGATACACTCAGGGTTCCCAAGATTTCTCCGCGAAAGCCGAAACCGCGGATCGGTTTTTGTTGAAACTCCGCAAGCAGTGACTCTTCCAGCGCATTTTTCAAATCCCTTCCGCTGATTTCGACCAACACCGGATTGATCGGATGCGGACACGTCTGGTGAATCATTTCCAAGGTAACCGTTCCTTTGGGCAAATCGCATAACAATTGACCGCTGTTGACCAAGGCCACATCCGCCCCGACCCAATCCCGGATGCCGTCCGCCAACAAATTGGCAAAAGGCGACTCCGCATTCCAGTTGACGGTGAGCGGTTCCTCCAAACGGGCAACGGGTTGGGACAGGTTTTGCTCAGCCCGCTCTTTGTAACGGCGGATCAACAAATTGATGCTTTCGTCAGGCACCTGCCCCGCCAGATCATGACAGCGTGCCGTTACATCCTGAACTGACCGGGTGGTTTCATCAAAGAAAACCGTCACTTGGCCGACCGCCTGACCAAATTTTCCTGCTGCAGCCAAATATGTATTTCTCACTTTCTCGGCTTTTTCCAGCAAGTGATGGGTATGTGCGCCGATGATGATGTCGATTCCATCAATTTGTTCGGCCAGCTTCCGGTCGTTTCCCAAACCCAAATGGGAAAGCAATACAATAATGTCCGCCCGGTTGCGCAATGATTCAACCGTCTTCCCAAGGATGGCAAAAGGATTTTTCACCTGCCAGCCCATCATTTCATACACCCGGGGATAAGGGATCGTCGCCGCCAGAAAACACACACGGATGCCGCCGGCATCTTTCCATTCGTAAGGAACAATCCAATCCGGCCGTTCCACCCCGTTTACATCAAAAACATTGGTGGACACCACCGAAAAAGGCGCATCATCATACAACATCCCCAATTGTTCTTTGGAAAAAGTCAACAATTCATTATTGCCAAAAGTGACCATATCGTAACCGGTTCTCTCCAACAAAGCACGGTTGACCCTGCCGTCGGTTCCTTCGGTTTCCAACCGGAACCGGTCCATATGGTCCCCGATATCCAAAAGAAAATGCGGTTCCCCTTTTTCTTCGAATTGCTTCTGCAATAAATCCACTTGCGTGTAAATCTTCCCGGCCTGATCCAAATGACTGTGCAAGTCGTTGGTATGCAATAGATGAATTCGTTTCAATCGGCTCACGAAAATCCCCTCACCCCTGTTATTGGCTGCGACGTTCTCACAACTCTTCGAAAAAAGTCAACTGTCTCGGAGCCAGTCCGCTGAAGGTAAGATTCAGTTTGCCAATCATCTGCTTGGCATTTCCGGCCGCGTCCCCTTGTGAGTTATTGTTGAAAAGCACGGTCACCTGACCGGTTCTGCCCTTTAATTGCTCAATGATATTTTTCCATTCGTCCAGTTCTTCGTCCGAATATCGGTACGCATACCGCACATCCCGCCAGTTGGGTTGCCCGGTGTTATTCCATCCTTCCAAATTCCGTCCGTGCATGCGGATGAGCGCATGCTGCGGATGGGTGACTTCGACAACCGGAGGAACCGATCCTTCCCCCGCCTGGGGTTCATCGCAAATGGTATGGATCAGTTTTTCCTCCCGCAAAAAACGAAGGGTGGACGATTTGAACCGGGGCAGAAACCAGCTTTGATGCCGAAACTCAATTGCCACCGGATAATCACGAAATGCTTCGCGAACCCGCCGGATATATTTCACATGCTTTTTGGTGCAGTCAAACCACGGCGGAAACTGAAACAGCAACATCGACAATTTTCCATGTTTGATCAACGGTTCCACCGAATCTTTCATTTCCTCCACCAGCTCCGTCCACGTCCGGACCGGAGCACGCTCCAGGCGGCCATGTCCGGTCAGCTCCCGGTAAGCCTTCACCACAAACCTGAAAGAAGCCGGTGTTTCTTGTGCCCAACGCTCCATTCGGTCCGGCGGGGCAATGGCATGAAAGGTGCTGTCCAATTCAACCACCGGAAAATGACCTGCATAAATGGCCAATTTCTCATGGGACCGGGTTCCGGGCGGATAGATGTCATGGTCGCCCCACCCGCATAAACCCACCTGAACCGGGTTTATGATTTCGCTCATCTTTCATCCGCCTTTCCCCAATTCAACAAGTAACTAAATATCTTTTATTTTACCATTTGTATAAAGCAAAAAAAATGAAAGGCACACGAACCTCCCCTCCCCGCCGGCAACAAAAAACGGGGAAAAGGGGCGCAAGCGGCTTCCCGCTTTGAAATCCGGCATAGACTTTCTATTTATAGAAATATAAAATAATGGCAGACTCCTTTAAATGCAAATTCCGATGAGGGGGCCGGATTCATGCCGTCCTATTATACCATTCATCAGCATGTCGTAGAGCAAATCAAAGAGTATTGCTATAAAAAATACCCTGACGAAGGGTATGGTTTTTTAGCGGGGCATCTCACCACCATCACACATTTTTTTCCCGTTCCCAGCCAAAACCGCACACCTTGTTCATTGGAACCGGAACCCAGCGCCTATTTTGACATCATTAAACAAATCCGTTCCAATCAATTGGAGTGGCTGGGTGTCATGCGTTCACACCCGCTGACTCAAGCCTACCCCTCAAACCGGGATCTGTCTGCATGGAGTTTTGCAAACAAAAGCTTGTGGATCATGTCCTTAAAGGATAAAGAAATGCAATTTTGCGCTTACTATATACATGATCGCAAAGCCATTCCGCTCATGTTTAAGATCATCGAATGAATGTAGAACAGGAGTTTACACCATGAATGAACATATTTCAGTATTGCACACCGACAAATACCAACTGACGATGATGTATGCCCACTTTAAAAATGGAACCCACCTCCATCAGCGGGCATTTGATTTATATTTTCGCAAACTTCCTTTCGGCAACGGATATACGGTTTTCGCGGGGCTTGAAAGAGCCGTCAGGTATTTGATGAATCTACATTTTACGGAAGAGGACATTGAATATATCAAATCCTTTGATGAACCGTTTGACCCGGCGTTTTACGATTACTTGAGAAACTTTCGTTTCACCGGAAATATTTATGCCCTCCCGGAAGGAACCCTTACTTTCCCGGGGGTTCCCATGCTGCGTGCCGAAGGATCCATCATCGAATTACAATTGATCGAAACCGCGCTTCTCAATTTTATCGGTTTCCAAAGCTTGGTCGCAACCAAAGCGGCAAGAATCCGGCATGTGGCGCCCGATGAACAGCTCATGGAATTCGGAACCCGGCGTGCACAGGAAAAAGACGCTTCCGTCTGGGGTGCCCGCGCCGCCTATCTGGCCGGTTTTGATGCAACTTCAAACACATTGGCCGGAAAAAAATTTGGCATTCCCACCAGCGGAACCCACGCCCATGCATGGATCCAGGATTTCCCGAGCGAACTGGAAGCGTTTCGCGCTTATGCCAAAGCATTTCCCGATCATTGTGTGCTTTTGGTGGACACGTACAATACCTTGCGAAGCGGTCTTCCGCATGCCATCCAAGTGGGAAAAGAACTCAAAAAACAAGGAAAAACCCTGAAGGGAATCCGGATCGACAGCGGGGATCTCGCTTATTTATCCAAACAAGCCCGCCGGATGCTGGATGAAGCCGGACTGACGGAAACAAAAATCGTCGCCTCGAGCGACTTGGATGAATTCACGATTTTAAACCTGAAATCGCAAGGAGCCAAAGTGGATTCATGGGGAATCGGCACAAAACTGATCACCGCTTATGACACCCCCTCCTTGGGAGCCGTGTATAAAATGGTTTCCCGCTATGAAAACGGGGTGTGGGAACCCACCATCAAAATTTCTTCCAATCCGGCCAAAGTGACAACACCGGGCCGCAAAAACGTATACCGGATTCTCGACCGGAAAAACAAGGCACACGGCGACTTGCTCACACTCACCGATGAACAAATCGATGAAAACAGACCACTCACACTGTTCCATCCGGTTCACACATTCCGCCGCAAAAAAATGAAGCGTTTTAAGGCGGTCCCGTTATTAAAACCGATTTTTCAAAACGGAAAACTGGTTTATGACCTCCCTTCACTCAACGAGATCCGTGCTTATCACCGGGAACAGCTTTCCCAGTTTTGGGAAGAATATTTACGGATCTTAAACCCTGAAGAATATCATGTGAACTTGTCGACCAAACTTTGGCAAACGAAAGAAGAAATGATTCAAAAAGTGTATCAAACGATCAAAACCGAGGAAAACGGCCATGCTGAATCATCCGGTGATTCCACCCCGTGAAAAACCGGCACCAGACGAAAAGGACCTGCTTCACAGCAGGTCCTTCTTTTTGGGATCAAGTCGTAAATTGTTCTGCTTCGGTCGACTCTTTCAAAGCGGTGGTCGATGAGGTTCCTCCCGAAATGACCATGGATACTTCGTCAAAGTAGCCGGTGCCCACTTCACGCTGGTGCTTGACGGCCGTATAGCCTTTTTCCTGGCTTGCAAACTCCGCCTGTTGCAATTCAGAGTAAGCGGCCATTCCTCTTTCGCTGTAGCCTTTGGCAAGTTCAAACATTCCGTGGTTGAGCGAATGGAATCCGGCCAAGGTGACGAATTGGAATTTATAACCCATTTTCCCGAGCTCTTCTTGGAAAGTGGCAATGGTTTTTTCATCCAATTTTTTCTTCCAGTTGAAGGACGGCGAACAGTTGTAGGCCAGCCATTTGCCGGGATATTTTTCATGAATGGCTTCTGCAAAGCGGCGTGCTTCCTCCAGGTTGGGCTCAGACGTTTCACACCAGATCAGGTCGGCATACGGAGCATAAGCCAATCCTCTTGCAATCGCGGTGTCCAGACCGTTTTTCAGGTAATAAAAACCTTCCGGAGAACGCTCGCCGGTGATGAACGGATGATCATAGGGATCAATGTCGCTGGTGATCAATTTGGCGGCATTGGCGTCAGTCCGGGCAATCAAGATGGTGGGAACTCCCATGACGTCCGCTGCCAGGCGGGCTGCAATCAGGTTGCGGATTGCTTGTTGTGTCGGAATTAACACTTTTCCGCCCAAATGCCCGCATTTTTTCTCGGAAGCCAGCTGATCTTCAAAGTGTACTCCGGCGGCTCCTGCTTCAATCATCGCTTTCATTAACTCAAAGACATTCAACGGGCCCCCGAACCCGGCCTCGGCATCCGCCACAATCGGGGCAAACCATTCTCTTTCCCTTTTTCCTTCCGAATGCTCAATTTGATCGGCCCTTTGCAAAGCCTGATTAATGCGTTTGACCACATGCGGAACACTGTTGGCCGGATACAAACTTTGGTCCGGATACATTTGTCCGGCCAGGTTGGCATCGGCGGCAACCTGCCAACCGCTCAAATAAATGGCTTTCAAGCCGGCTTTCACTTGTTGGACCGCCTGGTTTCCCGTCAGGGCACCCAGTGCGCGCACAAAAGATTCTTTCTCCATCAACTTCCACAAACGCTCGGCCCCTCTGCGGGCCAAAGTATATTCAATTTTCACCGATCCCCGCAATTTCAGAACTTGTTCAGGCGTATACGGACGTTTGATCCCCTTCCAACGCGGATTTTCTTCCCAGTCTCTTTTTAATTCCAACGCTTCTTGTTGTTGAGTCATTTCGCTCATCCTTTCTTCTTGATGAAATCAATCTAAATAGCGGGAGGCATTCAGGGTCAAAAATTCGCTGAATTCATCTTCAAACACCAATTCTGAAAATATTTCTTTTGCCTGGTTCAACACACTGTCATCCTGCGCATCTTTGCGCAACTTGTTGAATTCCTGATCAATCCATTGGCGGACCAATTCCGCAGTGATTTTCCGGCCGTCGGACAAAATCCCTTTTTCATGCCGGATCCAATGCCAAACCTGCGCCCTGGAAATTTCCGCCGTGGCGGCATCCTCCATCAAATGGTCAATCGCAGCGGCTCCGGATCCTTTGAGCCAAGCCTCCAGATACTGCATGGCCACCCGGATGTTTTTCCGGAGTCCATATTCCGTGATCATGCCTTCCGGCACGGCCAACAGATCTTTCGCCTCGATCTTGACATCTTCTCTCTTCTTGTGAATTTGGTTTTGGGTTGTCATGTATTGGTCAAAAACTTCCTTTGCCACCGGAACCAAACCGGGATGTGCCACCCAGGTCCCGTCATGGCCGTCTTTGGCTTCTCTCTCTTTATCCAAACGGACTTTTTTCATGGCTTCCGCATTGGCTCTTTCGTCCTGTTTGATCGGAATCTGTGCGGCCATCCCTCCGATGCAGGGGGCATTTCGACGATGGCAGGTCTGAATGGCCAACAAGGTGTATGCCCGCATAAAGGGCACGGTCATGGTCACCCGTTCCCGGTCCGGCAGAATCACATCCTCATGGTTTCTCAAACGTTTCAGATAGCTGAAAATATAATCCCAACGACCGCAGTTCAATCCGGCCGAATGCTCACGCAATTCATAAAGAATTTCGTCCATTTCAAATGCGGCCATGATGGTTTCAATCAAAACCGTGGCTTTGATCGTCCCTTTCGGAAGGGAAAACTCATGCTCGGCAAACAGAAAGACATCATTCCACAACCGTGCTTCCAAGTGACTCTCCAATTTTGGAAGATAAAAGTAAGGACCGGATCCTTTTTCGATCAATTTCTTGGCATTGTGGAAAAAGTAGAGGCCGAAATCGACCAGTCCTCCCGGAACCGGATTTCCATCCACCAAAATCCGCGTCTCATCCAGATGCCATCCGCGCGGCCGTACGATCAACACAGCCGGGTTTTCTTTCAACCGGTATTCTTTTCCGTCCGGATTGCGATATTCAATTGTCCCGTTCACCGCATCCCTTAAATGGATTTGACCGCCAATGGTGTTTTTCCAGGTCGGGGAATTGGCATCTTCGAAATCGGCCATAAAGACGTTGGCTCCGGAATTCAACGCATTAATCACCAGTTTCCGGTCTCCGGCCGGCCCGGTAATCTCCACCCGCCGATCCTTCAAATCCTCCGGCAACGGGGCAATCGTCCAATCCCCTTCCCGAATGTGTTTGGTCTCCGGCAAAAAATCCGGCAACTCTCCCTGATCCAGCCGTTTCTGCCTTTCTTTCCTGTTCAATAACAGTTTGTCTCGCATCGGGCTGAAAGCACGTGCCAGCTTGGCAATAAATTGCAACGCATCGTCGGACAAGATTTCCCGATATAAGGGCGGCACCTCTTTAGAAACCCTGATTCCCTCTGACACCAGCTCAGTCATTCGATGATTCCTCCCCATTTTCGGCCACCTGTTATTATATAACAGATCTTGCTTTCAACATTTATATTATCACAGTTACTGTTATATAACAACAGAAAAATTCATTTTTTTCGAATTTATATTTTTAACAAATAAAAATAACCGCTCCACGGAGCGGTCCAACGGCTTAAATGTCAATATCCAATTCGGCGCATTCTTCATCGAGTGTCAACTCAAATTCTTTAATTCCCGCCTCGAATTCCGGGTCAGGTGATTCAAGCTTGATTTCTGTCGGATCCCATTCTTTTCCCATTCCCTTTCCCCCTTTTTTGGATGAATGGTGAATCAGAAATGGAAACAATCCAACGGATCGATGGCAAATGATTGGTATTTATTAATATATTTTATACAATATTTAAATTATTCCTTTTTATGATAAAGCGATTCTTTCATCTTTTTCAAATCAGCCCATCATGAGATGGACTGATTTGAATATCACCCTTCAGCCCTTTTTTGACGCCACCGCAGCAAAAAGAGCCGATACAGATGACTCAACACCACTTTCGTGACGGCATAAACCGGGACCGCCAACAACAACCCCAAAAAACCGACCAGACTTCCGGCAACCAAGAGCAAAACGATAATGGTCAACGGATGAATGTTCAAGCTTTTTCCCATCACAAGCGGAGAAACCAGATTTCCTTCAATCTGTTGGGCAACGATGGTGACCACCAGCACTTTGACCACCATGCCCGGGGAATCAATCAATGCAACAATGACTGCGGGGATGGTTCCGAGAAACGGGCCGAGAAACGGAATGACGTTAGTAAACATAGTGATGATGGCCAAAATCAATGAATACTCCAAGCCGATGATCAAATATCCGATGTAAACCAAAACCCCGACACAAAAACTCACCAAAATTTGTCCTTTGATGTATGAGCTGAGCGCAAAATCCATATCCGACAAAATCCGCAATCCCTTATCCCTTTCTTTTTCAGGGAGCCATTGCAAAACATAATGGGGAAAACGCTCCCCTTCTTTTAACATGAAATAAAGAATGAAAGGAACCGTGATAAAAACCATCACGATATTGGTCAGCACTTGGAAGAAGTTGGCGACATTGGCGCCGATCGCTTTATAACTGGAATTCAAGTAATTGGTCACATAGGTCATGATTTTCTTCCAATCCAGGTTGTCATTCACCCACGGATGATGGCTCCACCGGATTAACTCTTCTTTGGCCGCATCGGTGATCGCCGGCAAATTTTGGATTAAATGGGTCAACTGTTCTTGCAGAACCGGCGCCACCAACGAACCGAGCAAAAACAACAAGCCGATGATGGCAAGGTAAATCAACAAAATGGAGATGGTGCGGGGAATCTTTTTCTTCTCCAGCCAGCGGACCAACGGCCGGAACAAATAAAATAAAATCCCCGCCAGCAAAAATGGGAAAAACAAGGTTTGCACCAACACCACCAAAGGTTGAAAAATAAAGTTCACTTGATTCGCCAACAAAATAATCAATAATATAATGATGATCCCATATCCGATCCGAAATGCCTTTGTATCCGGCATAAGCTCTCAACTCTCCCATCTGTCCCGTTTTTTCAATTGTCCAAAGGTGGCATTAATCATCCCGCCCAATATCAAAATCATGGCAGACAAATATATCCATCCCACCAATACAATAATAGCACCCAAATTCCCGTAAATATGTGAATAATTGTTGATTGAAGCATAATAAGAAAAAGCCAGCGAGCTGAGTTGCCAGCCGATCGTCGAAAAAACGGCCCCGGGCAAAGCTTCCATCGTGCCGATTTTCCGGTTGGGCGCAAATTTGTACACAAAGAAAAACACCAGAAACAGAACGCAACTGCTTAAAATCCACCGCAGCCAAATCCATACTTCATAAAAAAAGTCACTCAACCCGAGCAGACCGAACACAAACTCTCCGATGATCTTTCCAAACACCGGCAATATCAAAGAAACCGTGATGGCGATCAAAAGCCCCATCATTAAAACAATTCCCAAAAGCCACTGGATGAGAAACGGCCGGGTTTGTTCGACCTGATAAGCATTATTCAAGATGCGGATGACCGATTGAAAAGCGATGGAAGCCAAATATAACGTGACAATCAGGCTGACCGAAAAAATGCCTCCCCGCTGTTGATCCAATATGACCCGCAAATTGTTCTCCACAAGCACATACGTATCTTCCGGCGCAAAAGGCTGGATCAAACGCAGGATGTTGTCGCTGGAAACAGGAAGATAAGCCAGCACGGTTACCGTAAACAATAAAAACGGAAACAAAGACATCAAGAAGTAATAAGCCAACTGGGCGGCAAGATCATAAAGCCTTTCTTTCAAGATCCGTTGTTTCAATTCCCTGATGAATACCCAAAACACAATGTTTACCTCCAAAGTTGAACCATTTTATTCCAACCGAAACGGATGGATGATCGGAATCTTTTTTTTAATTTTTTTTTCGTCTTTTCTGCTTTTTTAAACCTCCTTCTTTTTCTTCTTACTTTTATTTCCTTGTCCCGGCTGCTTTAGTAATGACAAATTTGAAAATCCCGCAAAAAACTTCCTTTTATATTTAAGAAGTTTAAAAAACACTCATTCCCATTTTTTTTAAAAAGGTGTAATATAATAATAATTAACGGATTGTGAGGTGATCGGTTTGAAACAATTGGCCCTTCACGAAATCGGTGAAGTGATTCGCAAGGTTCGAAAAGACCGCGGTTTGAGATTGGAAGACCTTGCCGATGAAAACATTTCACCGGCGACGGTTTCCAACATCGAGCGTGGGGTCGCCCATGTGAGTCCTGAGAAAATTTCATATCTTCTGGAAAAATTGAATCTCCCCATGCGTAAATTACCAGAAATGCTCATGAAAGAGCAAGAAAAATTAAAAAAAGTTAAGTTTGAACTTCTCTCCATTGCCACATTGCGAAGAATCGGCCTGATCGATGAAGCATTGAAACGCCTGGATGCGCTTAATCTGGATGAAAACAACCCGTTCATCGCCCAAGCTTACTATTACAAAGGCGAGTGCTACATGAGCAAGCAAAAGTGGAAACAGGCTGAGCGCACCTTGTATAATGCCCTTCGCATTTCTCAGCAAAACCCTTATAAAGAAAGCAATATGGAAGCAGCCAGTTATCTTTTGCTCGGCTTGATCCGTTACAAACAAAACAATATCGAACAGGCCCTGGAAATGACAAACAACGGCATTGAAGCCTTTAAAGACTCAGGAGATAATCAGCACATCAAATATTTATTATACCGCAACAAAGGTGTTTACCTCCAGCGCATGGGACGAATCACCGAAGGGATGCGCCTGGTTCAGGATATATGGGATATGATCCCCCAAATCAACGATATCAGCACCCTGCTCAGCTTCTATTGGTTGCGCGCCGAATTTTCCCGCTTGTCCGGCTTGTTGGATGAAGCCATTGATTATGCGACAGAAGGCATCGAGATTTCGAGAAACAACAAGCAGTATGACAGCATGTGTGATTTATGGACGGTTCTCGGCAGTGTTTACACTGCAAAAAAAGAATGGGAAATGGCAGAAACTTCGTTCAAAATGGCTTTGAAACTGGAAGGAAAATTCCCGCCTGACCAGCGGCTGACCACGGTTTACACCCGCCTGGGCATCCTCTACATCAAACAAGGCCGCAACGACGAAGCCAGCCAGATGTTAAAAACGGCAATCCGGTTGGCTGAGAAGTTTAACGACGCTCCCCGCTTAAGCACCAGTCTTATTATTCTCGGTGATTTGTGCCTGATGTGCAACCAAAGGGATGAGGCAATATTAACTTATAAGAAAGCGCTTGAAATATCTCAAAAACATAAGTATCAGGATAAAGAATTCAAAATTTGGTTTAGTTTGGCACGCTGTTATGA
The DNA here is from genome assembly GCF_038006465.1 of Thermoactinomyces sp. FSL K6-2592. Classification (NCBI taxonomy): domain Bacteria; kingdom Bacillati; phylum Bacillota; class Bacilli; order Caryophanales; family Thermoactinomycetaceae; genus Thermoactinomyces; species Thermoactinomyces sp. FSL K6-2592. The sequence goes on along the minus strand of NZ_JBBOVH010000002.1, from coordinate 25,319 downwards.
TGGACATGATGAAAAGGAATTTCAGAATTGCATGCGAAATATGTATAATGTAAAAAAAGGTTTTAATAGATGGGAGGTAGAGGATTATGAAAATAACATCTAAATTTATTGTCTCCGGGGTTGTGGCTGCTGCTGTGGGATTGACCGGATTTGCCTGCCCCACGGTTCATGCAGCTCAAAGTGAACCGGGCGGATTAATCGCTCCCTTCCAAAGCGAACCGGGTGGATTATCCATCGAGGCGAATCCCTCCCAAAGCGAACCGGGCGGATTGGCAACTCTTTTTCAAAGCGAGCCAGGCGGACTTTAAAAAGGAAGATTCTTTCATTGGATCCTCTTCAGAGGATCTTTTTTTAGTGCTGATAAGTCTTTCGGTTTTCGATGAATGAGGAGATATGATATACTTTTGTTCATGTGATACGGTACACAAAAAAGTGTCCCCCTTACCCTTCGACAAAGAAAGGATGTATTAAATGAAGGAAATGGATGCACATCAAATCATTGAGTTTATTCAAAAAAGCGAAAAAAAGACTCCCGTGAAAGTACACATTAAAGGGGATTTGGAACATATTGATTTTAAAGGTGCCCAAACCTTCATCAACAACGGGGTGGGCGTTGTTTTTGGCGACTGGAAAGAACTCCAACCCATTCTTGAAGAAAACAAAGACAAAATTAAAGACTATGTCATCGAAAACGACCGACGAAACTCGGCCATTCCTCTCTTGGATTTGAAAGACATTCCGGCACGGATTGAACCGGGCGCCATCATCCGCGAAAATGTCGAAATCGGAAAAAACGCAGTCATTATGATGGGGGCCATGATTAATATCGGAGCTGTCATCGGTGAAGGAACCATGATCGATATGAACGTGGTGGTCGGCGGCCGCGGAACCATCGGGAAAAACTGCCACATCGGTGCAGGCACCGTGATTGCCGGCGTGATTGAGCCTCCTTCCGCAAAGCCCGTCGTGATTGAAGACGATGTCGTAATTGGTGCCAATGCCGTGATTCTGGAAGGGGTCCGGGTCGGAAAAGGAGCGGTTGTTGCCGCCGGTGCGGTCGTGACCAAAGACGTTCCCCCAAACAGTGTGGTGGCGGGAACCCCGGCACGCGTCATCAAATCCATTGACAGCCAAACCCGTTCCAAAACCGAAGTGATTCAGGCATTGCGCGAACTTTAAAACATCCAAGCCCCATTCAGGGGCTCATTTTATATTTGCAGGAGGAACGAGTATGTCAGACTGGCAACATCTGGATCAAACTTATCTTTTTCCAACCGTCCGGCGGCTGCCGGTCACCATTGCCGCGGCCGAAAACAATTGGTTAATCGACACTGAAGGAAAGCGCTATTTGGATCTGTTCACGGGCCTTGCCGTCAATATTTTGGGACACTCCCATCCCCATTTGATGAAAGCGTTGAATGAACAGGGACACCGCTTTTTGCACATCTCCAATCTTTTTCTCAACCCGCCGGCCATCCGTCTCGCTCAACGGCTGGTTCAAAACACCGTCGGCACCGGCCGGGTCTATTTTGGCAATTCCGGAGCCGAAGCCACTGAAGCAGCCATCAAGCTGATCCATAAATGGTCAGTCAAACATGCTCCGGACAAAAAAGGGATCGTCGTGTTGAAAAACAGTTTCCATGGCCGTACGTTGGGCGCCTTGAAACTAACCCGCCAACCCGGGGTGTATCAGGATTATCCGCTGATTGACTATCCGGTTTATGAAGTGGAAGCCAACCAACCGGAAGAATTGATCCGGGTTTGCGAAGAAAACCGGCCCGCCGCCATCCTGGTGGAACCGATTTTGGGATCCGGGGGCATCATCCCGCTAACGGAAGAATATCTGCAAACCATTCAGCAAATCTGCCAATCCAAAGAAATACTTTTCTTGGTTGATGAGATCCAAACGGGCCTCGGGCGCACGGGCACCCTTTTTGCTTATCAGGCTTATTCACTGAAACCGGACTTGATTTTGTTCGGAAAGGGGATCGGGGGCGGCTTGCCGCTGAGCGGAATCATTGCCGGCGAGAAACTGCAAAATGAATTCAAACCCGGGGATCACGGAACGACCTTTGCCCCCTCCCCGTTGAGCGCCGCCCTCGGCAACGCGGTGTTGGATGTCTTATTGGAACAAGGCATGTTGGAACGAGGAAAGAAAACAGCCGATTTGTTGTGGTCCCGTTTACATGAACTCAAAGAAACTTTTCCACCCCTGATTCAAAGCATCCGGGGGCGCGGCATGATGATCGGAATCCGGACTTGTCTTTCTCCGGAGGCACTTCAATCTTTGCAAAAAAACCTGATGGAAGACGGCATTTTGGTCAATATTACCGCTGGAACCGTGATACGGCTGCTTCCTCCCCTGACACTGACGGAAGAAGAAATCGACACACTCATGGCAGCATTGAACAAACACCTGCAAGCAAGAAAACTGGAAGAGGAGGGTTAAGATTGGATGTCAAGCAAGCTTCGCCTTTTATCGAATTGCGGCATCAGTTGCATCAAATTCCGGAACCCGGCTTTCAGGAATTCAAAACCCAGAAACATCTGTTGAATTATCTGGAAACCTTGCCAAAACACCGGCGGATCATTCGCACTTGGAAGACGGGTATCTTGGTGAAAGTTCCCGGAAAAAACCCGAAAAAATGCATCGGTTACCGGACCGATATGGACGGGCTCCCGATGGAAGAACAAACTTCCTATCCCTTCCGCTCGCTTCACGAAGGTTATATGCATGCATGCGGACACGACATGCACATGGCAATCGCTTTGGGCATTTTAACGCATTTTGTCCATCATGAAACGGACGATGACCTGCTTTTCATTTTCCAACCGGCGGAAGAAGGGCCCGGAGGCGCATGGCCGATGCTGCAAAGCCCTGAATTTAATGAATGGAGACCAGATGTCATCTTTGCGCTTCATGTCGCTCCGGAATATCCTGTCGGAACCATTGCCTTGCGTCCGGGTTTGCTCTTTGCCAATACATCAGAACTTTTCATCGATCTTCACGGGACCGGCGGCCATGCAGCCCGTCCCCATCTGGCCAATGATATGGTCATCGCCTGTGCCCAACTGGTCCAGCAACTTCAAACCGTTGTTTCCCGCAATCTGGATCCTTTGGATGCCGCCATCATCACGATCGGAAAAATTGAAGCCGGCACGAAACAAAATATCATTGCCGGCCATGCCCGTCTGGAAGGAACCATCCGCACCAAATCCATCGAGTCCATGAACTTGGTCAAGAACCGGATCCGGGAATTGGTCCGGGGCATCGAAACCGGCTTTCAATGCCGGGCGGACATCGATTGGGGATGCAACTACTGCCAAGTCTACAATGATGAAAAATGGACAAAGTCTTTCATGGAGTTCGTCAACAGACATACTCCTTACGAGCTGGTGCAATGCGATGAATCGATGGCCGGAGAAGATTTTGGTTACTTTTTAAATGAAATTCCCGGATTTATGTTTTGGCTGGGTGTGGAGACCCCGTACGGATTGCACCATCCCAAAATGGAACCCCGGGATGAAGCGATTCCCGTCGCTGTTTCGGTCATGACCAAATACTTGGAACACTTGGGCAACCGCCCGCAAACATGGTGACATCCTCTTACGAGGATGTTTTTTTAGCCCAAAATCCAAAAGAAAGGTTTACCTTTTGTTCATCTCAGGGTACTATATAATAGAACAATGTTATGTTATGGAGGTTGCATCATTGAATAAGCTGATTAAAATCCTGATTCATGCAAGCACCTGGTTTGCACCGGTTCTTCTCCCGCTGATTGCCTGGTTAATTGTGAAAGACCGGGACGTCAAACGATTGTCTTTGCAAGCCCTTGTTTTTCATGCCATTTTCTTGCCGCTGTTTTTCATCTCCAAAGTTCTCTCCTTTCTTTTGATCGGAATTCCTTTTGCCATTCTTTTCGGCATCATGTTGATTTATTTTCCGGTCAAGGGAATTGCTTACGCCTGGTGGGAAAAACAGTATGAATACCCCGTTGCCAAATGGTTTATCCATTAAATACACCCTGCAATTTTGTGCAGAAGCGAAGTTAATGACAAAGCAATGGATTTGTTTCTCTGGTCCGTTCGTTTTTTTGAAAGTACATCAAGCTGCACGATGGTGTATTTTTTTGGCAACAGGTTGCAAATAAACAGAGGCTGCCCGTTCATCTCCATTCAGGCAGCCTCTGTTCATCTCTTCTAATTCATTCATCGGACTTTGCCGTGTTTGTAAAATAACGCCAAATCAGGGCGTTTCACCTGCACCTCGGGATCTTTTCCGGAATCAGAAAATCCGTTCAAGCCCATGTTGAATGCATACGAGAAACGCGCCGTCTGCACCGATTCCGAAATCTGCGGATTTATTCATCGGGATGGCATTCAGCAGGGATATGGTTGATTCCGACCGTGCGCTCCACTTTCATGACAAAAGCGATCCCTTTTCCGGGTTTATCCAATTGGCCGCTTTTCATGATCGCATCCAAAACCCGTTCGGTTTTTTTGCGGTCAATCAAAGTCAGAATCACTTCTTTTTCCGGTTCGATGACAATATTGAAAAGCTTGGCTTTTTCATGGATTCCCGTGCCGCGCCCCTGCAGAATGGTGCCCCCTTCGGCGCCTGCCTTTTTGGAAGCTTCCACGACCTCTTGTGCAAACCCTTTGTTCACGATAGTCACAATCAAATCATATTCAATGTCCGGTTGAGCCATTTTTTTCATCCTCCTTCCGGGAATCGGATTCAAACAAATGAGAGATCCCGGCAATTTTTTTCGTATTCATGACAAAACCGATCCCGTTTCCCGGCCGGTCGAGCCGTCCCGCTTCTTTGATCGCTTTCAAAATCGGCTCCAGTTTCTCTTCGGGAACCAAGGTTAAAATCACTTCCTTCTCCGGTTCAATGTGAATGCCCAGAAACGACACCCACTCATGGATTCCGCTGCCTCTGGCGAACATCACCGTTCCGCCTTCCGCCCCGGCTTGTTTGGAGGCTCTCACCACCTTTTTGGCCAGCCCTTTTTTCACCACCGTAACAATTAGTTTGTGATCAGGTACTTTGCTCATTTTCTTTCTCCTTCCTCCTGTATAAAATTCCCAGGATCAATACAGAAAGGATCGGAGCCAGTGCCACCAGCGAAACCATGCCGAACCCTTCCATCAAAGGGTTGCGCCCCTCGATGACGGTGGCCACGCCAACGACCATGGACAAAATGAAAGTAACGGTCATGGGACCGGTGGCAACCCCTCCAGAATCAAACGCAATCGCTGTGAAGCTGTCTTTTGAGAAGCGGGCCAACAGGAACACTAACAAGTATCCCGGAATAATAAAGTACCACAAAGGAATTCCGGCAATCACCCGTAACATGGACAAAGCCACCGACACAGCGACCCCGATGGATACAGTATATAACATAACTTTTTCCGGAATGGAACCGGTCGACACTTTATCCACCTGTTGGTTCAAAATTCTTACGGCCGGCTCTGCAAAAGTGGCGGCAAACCCGAGAAGAAGGCCAATGGGAACAAGAATCCAGTTATACGAGAGATCCCCGAGAATCAAGCCCATCTGTTCACCGACGGGCATAAAGCCGATATGCACCCCCTGTAAAAAGAAGACCAGTCCAAAGAAAGTAATGATAAATCCAACGGCGATATTCCCCACTTTGCGCCAAGGAAGTTTCAAATAAAAGAACTGAAAGAGCAAGAAAATCACAAACAAAGGAGACAATGCAAGGGCCACTTCAACCATGGTATCTGTCAGTCCGTGCAATGGATTGATCATGCATACACCACCCCTAACAGCAGTACAGAAAGAACCGGGCCGACCGAAGCCAATGCAACCAATCCGAAACCATCCGTGGAAGCACTTTTACCGCCGAGGACGGAAGCCACGCCCACGCCCAAAGCCATAATAAACGGAACGGTCATCGGACCGGTGGTGACACCGCCGGAGTCCAGTGCGACCGGAACAAATTCCGTGGGAGCGAAAAAAGAAAGCACAAATATGATGGCATATCCTCCCATTAACAGATACAGGATCGGGATATTGAAGATCATTCGGAGCATGGCAATTCCCACCGTTATCCCCACACCCAGTGCCACGGTGGAAATCAAAATGCCTTTGGGAATGGTTCCGCCGGTCACCATATCCACCTGGGAAGCCAGGACGATCACATCCGGCTCAGCCACTGTTGCGGCAAATCCCAAAACCACACTGATCAGAAAAACCACACTCAATTTCCCAAACTTTGACATGGAAGAGCCGATCATTTCACCGATGGGAAGCAACCCGATATCCACCCCGACAAAAAACAAGAACAATCCCAGTCCAACCATGACCACGCCGGTTAAAAACTGTAAAAACATTTCAACAGGCAAACCAATGACCGTGAATTGCAACAAAAAAATCACCACTGTCATGGGAAGAATCGATAAAAGGACTTCTTTTCCGGTATCTTTGAGTCGATCCAATTCGGATTCCCCTTTCTGTTCAATTTTGTGTTGCCAAGTGCAGCCATACAATGTTTTTTTGTATGCTGCATTTGGCTTTTTCACAAGTCCACGTCAATTTCAGTCCGGATCTTTTCATCCTTTGAAATACCAAGGTATTTAAGGGTTTCGGAAGGGGTGGAGTGATGGAAATGCTTTTGGAGAAGAGAGATGGCGACTCCTCGTTTATAAGCATGATATCCAAACGTTTTCCGTAAAGAATTCGTGCCGATTTTTCCTTGAAAACCGGCCGCTTTTCCCGCTTGTTGGATGATGCGGTAAGCTTGTTGGCGTGTAATGGGTTTTTGGGTTTTGGAGGATTGAAATAAATAGTTCTCATGTTTCAATTGGTTCGATTGGACATAATGCCGGATCGCTTTTCTTAGCTTGGGATTCAAAAACACTTCTTGATCCCCGCCGGGTAATTGATAAAATTCCTTGTACGTGCCGTCAGGATTTATCACGTCGCAAACTTTTACATTTAATAGCTCCGTAATTTTCAAACCGGTGTTAATCCCAAAGACGAAAAGCAAATAATCCCGCTCGGAATGGGCTTTTAAATATCGCTTCATTGCTGAAATGATCTGTTTATCCCGAATCGCTTCGACAAACTCCAGCTCTGTATCACCTCGATTCGTGTTACATAACCACATTATATCATATGATTAAGTAACATTCAAACAAACCATTTTCCCAAAGGCCGTCCGGATTCCAAACATCATCCAAAATCTCGTCTCAACGGAAATGCCGTTTTCACTCCATCAATCCCATGAATAAAGAAACAGGTTTCAAATGTCCCGTGACCGGGAATTTTTTATAATGAAACAATGTTGTGTTATGGAGGTTTTGTTTTTGGATAAGAGAGGCATCAAAATTTTGGTTCACGCAAGCACCTGGTTTGCCCCCATGCTTGTCCCGCTGATTGTCTATCTCATCTTTAAAGATCGGGATCTGAAACGTCTGTCGCTGCAAGCCATTGTTTTTCACGCCGTATTCTGGCTGCTGATTTCCGTCTCTTTTGTGTTATCATTTGTTTTGATCGGAATTCCATTTCTCGTTATTTTTTCCATCATGGGACTCTATTATCCGATTAAGGGAATGGTATACGCTTGGAAGGAGAAGTACTTTGAGTATCCGGTGGCCAGATGGTTCATTCACTGAACAACAAATCCCCCTTTTTCCAAAGGGGGATTTTTTTATAAAAACAATTTCCATAAAAAAACCTGCCACCTCAAGCTGTGGCAGGTTTGATCCGGGATCAACCAATGGATCCTTCCATCTCGTAACGGATTAACCGGTTCATTTCCACCGCATATTCCATAGGCAATTCTTTGGTAAAAGGTTCAATGAAGCCCATGATGATCATTTGCGTGGCTTCGTCTTCGGTCAGTCCGCGGCTCATCAGGTAGAACAATTGCTCTTCGCTCACTTTGGATACGGTTGCCTCGTGTTCCAACACCACATCATCATTTTTGATTTCGTTGTAAGGAATCGTATCCGAAGTCGATTCATTATCCAAAATCAACGTATCACATTTCACATTAGCTTTGGATCCCGTTGCATTTTTTCCAAAGCTGGACAATCCGCGGTAGGTGACTTTTCCGCCTTGTTTGCTGATGGATTTGGAAACAATCGTGGAGGTGCAGTTTGGAGCCAGTGCCACGACTTTTGCCCCGGCATCCTGATGTTGCCCCTTCCCTGCTACGGCAATGGACAACACATCCGCTTTGGCTCCTTCCCCTTTCATGATGACAGCCGGATATTTCATCGTCAGTTTACTTCCGATGTTTCCGTCAACCCATTCCATGTGTGCCCCTTTATGAGCAACAGCCCGTTTGGTAACCAGGTTGTAAACATTGGGAGACCAGTTTTGAATGGTTGTGTAACGGCAGCGGGCGTTGTCTTTCACAATGATTTCCACCACCGCACTGTGCAATGAATCCGTGCTGTAAATTGGAGCCGTGCATCCTTCGACATAATGGACAAAGGCATCTTCATCGACAATGATGAGTGTCCGTTCAAATTGTCCCATGTTTTGCGAATTGATCCGGAAGTATGCCTGAAGCGGAACTTCACAACGCACTCCTTTGGGAACATAAATAAAGCTTCCGCCGCTCCACACGGCACTGTTCAATGCGGCAAATTTATTGTCCGAAGGCGGAACCACCGTTCCGAAATACTCTTTTAACAGCTCCGGATACTCGCGGACGGCTGTGTCGGTGTCGCAAAAGATCACGCCTTGCTCTTCGAGCTCTTTTTGCATGTTGTGATAAACCACTTCCGATTCGTACTGTGCAGAAACCCCGGCCAGGAATTTCTGTTCAGCTTCCGGAATTCCCAGTTTATCAAACGTTTGTTTAATTTCATCCGGTACTTCGTCCCAAGATCTTCCTTGGCGTTCAGACGGTTTTACATAATAAGTGATATCATCGAAATCGAGATCGTCCAGTTTTCCGGGCAAAAGAGAAAACCATTGGCTGTTTTCGGCATTGGGCAACGGCATTTTGTAAAACTGCTCCAATGCTTTCAAGCGAAACTCGAGCATCCAGTCCGGTTCGCCTTTCATGCGGGAAATCTCTTCCACCACTTCCCGGCTCAACCCTTTTTTCGAACGGAAAACCGAGACATCCTTATCGTGAAAACCGTACTTGTAATCCGACAGATCCGGCAATTGGTTGTTTGTCGTCACGGTTTTCTCCTCCTTATGATTTAGATTCGCGATATTCATTCATCCCTTTTTCAAGTGCTTTCCATGCCAATGTCGCACATTTGATGCGTGCCGGAAATTTTGCAACGCCGGTCAGCGCTTCAATATCTTCCAGCGGGAATTTATCCAGATCGACTTCTTCTCCTTGCATCATCCGGGAAAACAGATCAACCAGTTCGAGCGATTCTTCCACGGTCAATCCTTTGACCGCTTCCGTCATCATGGAAGCGGAGGCCAGGCTGATGGAACAACCTTCCCCCAAAAACTTCGCGTCTTGTACCCGGCCATCTTCAATCCGCATCTGCAAAGAGATTTTGTCACCACAAGTCGGGTTGTTCAAATCGATGGTTATCGCTCCGTTTTCGATTCTGCCTCGATTCTTCGGTTTTTGATAGTGTTCCAAAATCACGCGACGATAGAGATCATCCAAAGACATGGCCAAAATACTCCTTCGTTTTGATTAAGCCTTCCGCCAACCGGTCGATGTCCGATTCATCATTGTACAAATAAAAGCTGGCTCTTGCCGTTGCCGGTACTTTCAACCAGCGCATCAGCGGCTGGCAACAGTGATGCCCCGCCCTGACGGCAATCCCTTCCGCATCCAAGACGGTTGCGACATCATGAGGATGCACTTCGCCCAAATTAAAAGTAACCAACCCGATCCGCCCTTCTTTGGGGCCGTAAATGGTGATTCCGTCAATCTGTTGCAACTTATCATAAGCATAAGCAGCCAGTTTGCGATCGTGCTCTTCAATCCGGTCCATGCCGATGGATTCCAGATAATCAATGGCTGCACCAAGACCGACCGCTCCGGCAATAATGGGAGTTCCCCCTTCAAATTTCCAGGGCAGCTCTTTCCACGTCGACTCATAATCTCCCACTTGATCAATCATTTCTCCGCCATATTCAATGGGTTCCATTTCATTCAGCAAATGCTCCCGGCCGTACAAAACGCCGATTCCGGTCGGGCCGCACATCTTGTGTCCGGAGAAAGCGAAGAAATCCACGTCCAAATCCTTGACATCCACTTTGATGTGGGGAATACTTTGCGCGCCATCCACCACGATATATCCGCCTTTTTGATGGATGTACTCCGCAATTTCTTTGATGGGATGGATCGTTCCCAGCACATTGGACACATGCTGGATGGCAATGATTTTCGTTTTGTCGGTCACGGCTTGGCGTACCAAATCCATCGTCAGGGAACCATCTTCTTTGAGCGGAAAATATTTCAACCGCGCTCCGGTCCATTTGGCCACTTGCTGCCACGGAATCAAATTGCTGTGGTGCTCAGACGGAGTGATCAAAATCTCGTCCTCCGGCTTCAGCATGGAAGTGGCAAAACTTCTTGCGACCAGATTCAGCGATGTGGTGGTTCCCCTTGTGAAAACAATCTCTTTGGTTGAATCCGCATTGATGAAACGGCGTACCTTTTCACGAGCTCCTTCATAGGCATCCGTCGCTCTGGAGCCCAATGTATGGACACCGCGATGCACATTGGAGTTGTCCTTTTTATAATAGGCTTCCACCGCTTCGATCACTTGAAACGGTTTTTGCGATGTTGCTGCACTGTCCAAATAAACCAACGGGTGGCCGTTTACTTCCTGATCCAATATGGGAAAGTCTTTGCGGAATTCATTCATGATTTGATTTTCCTTTCAATCAGCCGATGAATCTGTTCACGCAATAATTCTGACGGAATATCCGAAATGATTGCATCCAGGAAACCGTGGATAATCAGTTTCTCTGCTTCCTTTTTGGGAATTCCACGCGACATGAGGTAATACATTTGCAGGGGATCCACTTTCCCCACGCTTGCCGCGTGTCCGGCGACGACGTCGTTTTCATCGATCAACAAAATGGGATTGGCGTCCCCGCGCGCTTCCGGATGAAGCATCAATACTTTTCCGGATTGTTGCCCATCCGATTTGCTGGCACCTTTTTCGATTTTGGTGATACTGTTCAAAATGCTCGATGCCTTATCCGTCATGACGGAACGGGCATTGATATAGCTGGTGGTGTACCGGTTCCAATGATAAATCGATGACGTCACATTGGCTCGCATCTCACCCGTTCCGAGCACAACCGCCTTCACATCGGCCCGGCTGCCTTCTCCTTTGAGATGGGAAGTATTGTCGGAGACAACCTTTCCGTCACTCAAATCGGCGATAATCCATTCCAAATGACCGTCCCGGTCGACAAGGGAGCGTCGGTAAACCACATTCACCGCAGAAGCGCCCAGATTGCTGATGGTGGTCACACGGACTTTTGCCTGTGCCCCGACAAACGCCTCGATGACGCTGTTGTTCATGGCCCCCGGTTCATCCGGATCCGACACAAAGTTGGCCACAAAATCAACACGGCTTCCTTCTTCGGCAACGATCAGAATGTGAGGCAAAAGTGCAGCTCCTTCACCTGACAACCAGAATAATCCGTTCAACGGAATTTGTACATCCACATTCTTTGGTACAAACAAGAACACCCCGCCGCTGTAAAGCGCAGCATGAATGGCGGTCAGGCGATGTTCGTCTTTCTTCACTCCGTCCGTCATGAAGTATTTTTTGATCAACGGCTCATATTCTTTGGCGGCCGTGCCCAGGTCAGTGAAGACCACGCCTTTTTCACTCAATTCTGCAGACAGTTGCTTGAAAATGACACTGGCGTTTTTTTGCACCACCACACTGGGCTGTTCGCCAAACACAAATTCTTTGACGCCTTCCGGGAGTTCATCCAAAGATTGGACGGGAGCCTCTTCCCGGAACGGTTCGAACCCGGTGAAATTCCAACGGCTGATGTTGGTTTGTTGTACTTTGGGCAGTGGAAGTTGGGCAGCTTTTTTGAGTGCATCCAAACGACTTTGAAGCATCCAGGCCGGTTCCTGATTCTTTTGGGATACTTCCGTTACAACATTTTCATCAAAAAGCAATCGGGTATCTGTACTCATCCAAAATCACCAACCTTACGCCTTTTGACCAACGGTTTCGTCTTCAATGCCCAACTCTTCTTTCACCCAGTCGTAACCTTCGGCTTCCAAACGTTCAGCCAGTTCCGGCCCTCCTGATTTCACAATCCTTCCTTGCATAAACACGTGGACATGGTCCGGTTTGATGTAATTCAACAAGCGTTGATAGTGGGTGATCACGATCACGCCCATTTCCGGGCTCAGCATCGAGTTAACCCCTTTGGAAACGACTTTCAACGCATCAATATCCAATCCGGAGTCCACCTCATCCAAGATGGCAATGCGGGGTTTCAACATCATCATTTGCAAAATTTCGTTCCGTTTTTTCTCCCCGCCGGAGAAACCTTCGTTCAGGTAACGGGTGGCAAACTTCTCATCCATTTCAAGGATTTCCATTTTCTTATCCATTTCACGGATGAACTTCATCAACGAAATTTCGTTGCCTTCCCCTTTTTTGGCGTTGATGGCGCTGCGCATGAAATCGGAATTGGTCACGCCGCTTACTTCAGCCGGATATTGCATCGCCAGGAACAATCCGGCACGCGCTCTTTCATCCACTTCCATTTCCAAAACATCTTCCCCGTCGAGCGTGACACTCCCTTGGGTGACCTCGTAACGCGGATGACCCATCAAAGCGGAAGCCAGGGTGCTCTTACCAGTCCCGTTCGGACCCATGATCGCATGAACTTCTCCGCCATTGACCTCCAAATTGACGCCTTTGAGGATTTCTTTCCCATCCACGGATGCATGCAAATCCTTTATTATCAATTTTGGTGCTGTCGACATAGTCTCATCCTCCATCATGTCTTTTGCCCTTGTTTATCTCCTGAACCGCAACGGGTTGTCATCAACCGGAGATATTCCCTCAACACCGTCCGTTTGGACAGCGTGAAAAGAAAAACCAATCGGACAATCACCCTAAATTAAAGTGATTATCACCTGATTCTCATTTCATTTTACTTCACGATATGGGGTATATCAAGTGAAGATTGGAAATCGTGCGGTTTCAGTCCTCCTCTTTTAATGTGAAGTTATTGGTATTTTTTCTTCATGGGCTCAAAACTACTCATAAATATAACATTTCATCGCCGCACATGAAACTTCATTCTTTGGAATCCGGCAAACGGATGCAAACCTTTTCAATATCATCGCTTTTTCCCGTGAATGCCCCGGAAATCTTTAATTTTCCCTTGCTTTTCAGCCCGTTTTCAGGCAAAATATCTTTAGGAGGTTTTTTTCGGAATTCATCGAAATATTTTGCCTCGGGAGATCGTTTCTGCCATCATCAGGTTGATCATCTTTTTTTTATTTCCGCACCTTTTTGAATAAGCGCGTTGGTAGGAGGAGTTTTTATGGAAAAAAGCACTTACAGGGTTTCGAAAGAACCATCTTGTATGCCCCCATCTCTTAGCTCTCCGATCGGAATTTACACCAAACCCGCCACAGACACACAATACAAAACAAAAAAGCAGCGATCTTTTTTATTTGGCAACGTGATCATTTCCGAAGAGCCGTCAAACTTCAGCATACCCCTGAAAAAAAAAGATCAAGAACGGTATTTGAACAGCTTTCTTAAAAAAAAATTGCTGCAGCTTTGGAAAAAACATCGCCACATCCTCTCCGTTTCACACCCGTCTGAAGAAAAAACAAACCAGGAAAGAAAACAGATCTACGAAGAATTAAAAATGCTCTTGATCCAATCCTATGAGGAAGATTTCAACATCCCTTTAATTCCGTTTACTTTGTTCGGCTGGTTGCAGTACGTCAAACTCACCGCGCAAATCACGGGCAAAGCCAAAGATGCAAAGCAATGGGATGAAATGGCGCTGTTTTTCCAACAATGTCACAAAAACGATTTGTTGACAGATCTCTTCGAACAAAGGCCTTCAAACAAGTCTCTTGATCAATAAGACTGTTTGACTATGTGTAATGATAAACAAATGAACAAGGCTTCATTTATTCATCTTTGTATGATTCCATTTATAAGCAACCTGAATCAGGATGAGATATAAAACAGCAAAACACCGCCGGAAAAGGCGGTGTTTTTTGTTGGTAAAACTTTTCAGGAACCTTGCAGTTTGTTCATCATCATATATTCTTCTTTAAAATAGTTAATCACTTGTTCCATGATCACTTTTCTCGTCAAAATGCCAACCAGCTTCCCTTTCAAATCAATGATCGGGATATAGGGCCGGTTGACCAGCACTTCGAAAGCAAACGAAAAAATGGAATTGGCCAAAATGCCTGAATGATTTTTATTCATCGCTTCATGAACCGTATATCCTTTCAATTGCGAAAAATCAATTTCATTGCCTTGGCTGATCTTTAACATAAAGTCCAGAATGTCGGTTTTGCTGATGATCCCCTCGACTTGTTCTTGATCATTCACCACAGGCACCGAATTGGTCCCCTTCCGGGTCAGCACCAATAAAGCACGCTCCAGTGACCAGTCCGTGTGGACAACAACAACTTTTTCCTTCGGAATAATGTAAGGAGTAATCTCGCGTGAAAATAAATAATTGTTTTGATCCCGTTTCTGCATAAGCAAAAACTCCCTTACTCTTGGTAATCCCTCCGGCCATTACCACAGAGTGATAAAGATAAGCCCGAATTGACGTCAAAATCTTTTCTCTTTTTTTGTAATGATAACAGTTCCCCAACCATGTTATCTTGTTCCCGAAACCGCTGTCAACGTTCTTATCACTCTTTTATCCATTCCTTAACTTTATTTTATAACAACGCCGGTGAACCTTGAAATATTACGGCCATTAAAAAACAATCCGGCAATTTGCCGGATTGTCAACATTAGTGGGAAAGGTTTTGCCCCTGAATCTGGGAGAGGTTTTGTTGGACCAACGTGGCAGCTTGTGACATGGCCATTCCCCCTCCGAAGGCACTGCTCACGCATGCCGCTTCCAGCACCTCTTGTGCGCTTGCTCCCTGATCACAGGCTCCCTTTGTGTGATAAACAATGCAGTATTCATCATTGGTATAAACGCCGAGTGCCAGCGCGATCAAATGTTTCTCCTTCTTTGACAGGGCACCGTCTTGAAAGCAAGCTTCCGTAAACGCGTTGTACGTTTCCACCACATGCGGAAGTTGCTCTTGGAGTTGGCCGATTCCTTTTTTATAATCCGTCAGGGATTGTTTGACAAAGTTTTCTTGCATCATTCATCTCTCCTTCCATGACTAGTTTTCCTGTACAAAAGAAAAATATACAAATATTCAAATCTATATCTGTAATTACAGTTATTATCTTTACATTAATAAATATATTATTTTAAAATAGAGTAAGATCTTGAACCAATATTGAGAAAGCTTTTTTATAACAGAAAGGAAATGAAAATGGATCAGCAAAAATTACAATTGATCGGCATCATCTTACGCATGGTCAAAGAAATTTATGGAAAAACGATTCATTTGGAAAAGATCTTTCAAGCCAGCAGCGTACATATTTTAGCCCGCGACTTCGATCCGTTTAATGAAATGATTAAGATATTGGAGCTTCCGGATGAAGCCCACACATTATTTTTGGAACTGGTTCAATTGTATTTGGATGACCAAATGACATTGAATGAACTTTTGCTGGAATTTGAAAACCAAACCGGCAAAACCAAAGAAGAAGCTCATGCTTAATCCCATGGACTCCCGCATGAGGAGTCCATGGGTTGTCCATGGGTGTCCTTTCCCCGTTTCTTTTCATTTGATTTCCCCCTGGATCACCGCTCTTTCCCCCGCCATCCGTCTTGGATCCCCGTTCCGCCGTTTTGGAGTTTCATGCTTAAATTATTATCTATAAACTTCACCAACAAAAAATGCGATAATAGTAAAAGTTTATATCATAACAGAAAGGGTTAACCTGTATGAGTACCTGGTTTCTCATCTCACTGGCCAGTGCCGTTACTTTCGGGTTGTCCGGATTTTTGATGAAAGTCAGTTCCGCCCAAAGCGGGGATGATGACTTTTTGTTATGGGGATTATACTTGACCGGCTCTCTCGGATTCGTCTGGTGGGCTGTCAAAACCGGCGATATCCAATTCACATGGCTCAACCTCGCGGCCGGAACTTTGGTGGGAATCGGTTCGGCTTTTGGGAACTTGTTATTTATGAAATCCCTTTCAATCGGCCCTGCAAGCCTTACCTCTCCCCTGGTCAATGCGAACATCATTTTGACCATGGCCATGTCCATGCTCGTTTACGGCGAGAGCATCACGGTGACCGAAGCGACCGGTGCATTTTTGTTAGTTTCAGCCATCATGCTGTTACCGGTGGACCCCAATGAAAACTTACGGATTCAAAACAGGCGCTGGTATCTGCTTATTTTCCTGGCCATGTTGCTGTTCTTTTTCAGAAACGGCGGATTAAAGATTACGGAAGAAATGAATCTTTCCAACACATCCATTTTGTTGATCAGCTATTTATTCGGATGGATTTGGTTCACATGGCAAATTCTCCGCAAGGCGCCGCCGGCCGGGTTTCGCCAAAAGAGCCGCCGCACGGGAATGGTCTGGGGATTGGGAGCGGGATTTTTTTCATTTGCCGGGATGCAACTCTATGCCATCGCTCTGGATCACGGCCCTGCGTCCATCATTGCCCCGATCTTTTCCACAAACAGCCTGGTGGTTGCGCTTCTTTCCATCCTTGTTTTTCGTGAACGCTTATCCCTGATGCAATCCGTGTCTTTAATCCTGTTGTTTGCCGGACTGATTCTGATCCGCATTTGAATCGGAAAAAATTCTCCGGAGGCCCTTCGGTTTTTTTCGAACTTTTGTTATTATTAATCCTTACTCTATGCAAGCAAGGAGTTTTGTCTGATGATCGAAATGTTGGCATTTCAAATCCTTCTGTTGATTTTATGTGGTGTCATTCATTTGGTTTGTCTCTTTCTTTTGGATACCCGGTTTCGGGTAAAAGCGTTTAAAACCATGAAAATCATGCTGTATGTATCGCTCGCCGTAACCGTTCTCCATGTGATCTTTGTTCCCACTTTCGACGCCAAAATGATGTCCGTGTTTTCGCAATCTTTATGGATCATGATGATGTATGAACCTTTGGTGTTTCCATCCCCCCGGTATCAGCACCGGGTGTGGCCCGTCAGTGAACAGTTTGGAAAAAAAGTCATGTATCCCAATCTGGTCATTTTTTTCATCACCTTTTTGTACGCTTTGAAAGCCGGCTACATTTTCGCTGAATAACCGGATTCGCGAGGTGAATCTTTTTCGCATCCGGCCGTCACTTCCGGAACCGAAATCCTAAACCGCCCGCAACTTTCCGTCTCACACCGCGGTTTTAAACCGACATCCTTACGCAAAGGAGATCCAGATCGATGAAAGCACCCGATTTTTCACTTCCCGATTTAAACGGAAACATCCATCAACTGAGCGATTACCAGGGACGGATTGTCTGGCTTGAGTTTTGGACGACCTGGTGTGCCGCTTGCCAGGAGTCCCTGGCCAAAAAAGAAATTTTTTACCGGTCTTTAAAAACGAACCAGGTCGCCTTTCTTACGATCCATGTCTCCGGGCGCGAACCCGATCCCGACCGGGTATACCAATTTGTCCAAGAAGCCGGTTTTCATTTTCCGGTGCTACGCGACCATGGAACCCGAACCTACGACGCTTACCGGCTTTCCTCGGTTCCCACCGATGTCCTGATCACACCAAATGGCGAAATTCACGGCATCTATGACGAAACCGTCCCCTTCACCACGGTCATTCAAGAACTGGGAGCCCTCCTCTCCCGTGAATCTTTTTAATAAAAGGCGCCGGTTTTTCACCGGCGCCTTTTCCATCCGACATGAAACTCCCTTTTTCAAATGTTGTTTATACCGGCATCATGCGCCGAAGACTTTTTCTTAAATTTTCCCGGTAGGGCGGCCGGATCACGCCGTACTCGGTGATGATCGCGGTGACATACTCCGCGGGCGTCACATCAAAAGCGGGATTATAGACGTTGATCCCTTCGGGAGCAATCGGCTTGCCCCAGCTGCTCACGATCTCCTCCGGCGCTCTCTCTTCGATCGGGATCCCGTCACCCGTTTCCGTCTCCAAGTCAATCGATGAAGAAGGAGCCGCCACATAAAAAGGGATTTGGTGCGCCCTGGCCAGGACAGCCAAGCTGTAAGTGCCGATTTTGTTGGCAACATCCCCGTTGGCCGCGACCCGGTCCGTTCCGACAATGACCGCCTGAATCTCTCCTTGTTTCATCACGGCCCCCGCCATGTTGTCGCAAATCAGTGTGACGTCAATCCCTGCCTGCATCAGCTCATATGCGGTCAGCCGCGCTCCCTGCAACACCGGCCGCGTCTCGTCGGCATACACTTTGAGGTTCCATCCCTTCTCGCGGGCGAGATACAGCGGAGCCAGGGCGGTTCCGTACGCACCGGTGGCCAGCCCTCCGGCATTGCAGTGAGTGAGGATGCCCATTCCGTCGTGCAAAAAAGGAAGCAGATGCTCCCCGATTTTCCGGCACACCCTCACATCCTCTTCATGAATGGCTGTCGCTTCTTCCCACACCGCCTGCTTCAAGACGGATACCGGACTTCCTTTGAATGATTCCACCTTGGCTTTTACCCGGTTTAAGGCCCATGACAAATTCACCGCGGTCGGTCTGGCCGAACTCAAATATTCAACCACCCGTTCCAGTTCGGAAAAGAAAGTTTCTTCCCGCCCGGTGACGTGGCGCACGCCCATATACAAACCGTAAACAGCGGCGATACCGATGGCCGGCGCCCCCCGCACAGCCAATGTGACAATCGCATCCCAAACTTCTTCCGGAGTAAAAAGGTGCAAATAAACGGTTTCACGGGGAAGCCTTCGCTGATCCAGCAAAACCAGGTGGTCGTCTTCCCAAAAAACCGATTGCGGATGGGGAATTGTGTAATCTTGCTTCATTTCACCGTCAGCCCTTCCCCGGCTTCCCGGGCCAGCCGGATCAGATCAGCCGCTTGATTTACGGTTTGGCGCTTTAAGACCAGTAGCCGCCCGATTTTTAAAGCCTTGGTTTCTGCCTCGGCGCGGACGGCCGGATCTTCGATCGATTCCAAATCCGCCACGGGAGCCAAACCGATCACGCGCCGCATCATTTTGCAACCGGCAAAGCCCGCCGCGTCCTGAAGCACCTGGTGCAACACGTCATCCAGATACCCCGGTACGGACCACATTTCATCTTTGACATGCTCTTTCCAAAGCGCCCGAAAGGTTTGTTCAAAACCGATCCAAATCTTTTCGGCGGTTTCCAGCAACCAGCTTTGGTAGGTTTCCCTCTGCTTCAGATCCCCGGTGTGCGCTTCATGGGAAACAAAGGAAAGGAAAAGATTGGCGATCACAGCCCCCACGTCAAAGCCGATGGGACCGTAGTAAGCAAATTCCGGATCAATCACTTTGGTGCTGTCTTTTTTCACCATGACGGAACCGGTGTGAAGATCCCCGTGCAGCAAAGATTGTGCCCGGGTCATAAAGCGTTCTTTCAAATGGGCAATTTCTTTTTTCAGGCGGTCATCGTTCCAGATCGATTCCACCGTTTCCCGGATCAAAGGGTTGAATGAATTGGTTTCGGCATCATAATAAGGATCGGTAAACACCAAATCCTCCGTGATCTTGCACATTTCCGGATTGATGAAGCGGCGGACCTTCTCCTTTTTCTCCCCGGCATCCAGGTAATATTCCGAAGTGAAAAAGAGCGTGTGAGCCAGATATTCCGCCAAATCCTTCGCTAACCGGGGGTATTCCTCTCCCGCGATCAACCCTTTTCGCAAAATGATGTGATCAGACAAGTCTTCCATCACGGTCAAAGCCAATTGATCATCGTAGAAATAAACGGCAGGCACCAAATCCGGCACCCGACGGGCCGCCAGTTTCAAGGCTTCCGCTTCGATGCGGGACCGATCCAGCGTCAACGGCCATGACTCCCCGACCACCCTTGCATACGGTAGCGCCTGTTTGAAGATGAGGCTCCGTCCAGTTGAATGGTCGGCAATGCGAAAGACCAAATTGAGATTTCCATCGCCGATTTCCCTGCAGTCAAGTTCTGCATCGGGGGCAAACCATTCTTTTTTCGAGCGGGCATATTGCACTGCATCTTCTTCCGTGAAATGTTTATAATTTTCAAACATTGGTTGTTTCCTCCTTCCTCCGGGAAGTCCCGCACAAAGGGCGGGACACCGGTCAAGCCGTGAACTCCGGATCTTGATAAGGATGAGCCACCCATCCGGACGGATCGATAAACAGACGCACGGCCACCACTTTCCGGTTCTTCATCAACGTGAAAAAGTGAGGGGTGTTTTCCGGCACGGAGATCACATCTCCGGGGGAAAGCTCCACATCAAAATACCCGGTTCCATCTTTTCCTTTAATCGTGAAAATTCCGTTCCCCGAGACGATGGCCCGCACTTCGTCTTCCGAATGGGTATGCACATTTTCAAACTTCTTCAAGAGCTCTTCCAAATTTTCTGTTGCTTCGGACAGCGCCACCACATCCCATTGGACATAGCCGTTTCGCTTGGCGAGCGATTGGATTTCCTCTTGATAGGCCTTGAGAATCTCCTCTTGCTCTTCCTCATTCAACACAAACTTCTCCCGCAGATGCTGCGGAAGTTTCTCTGTCGGCCATTGTTCAAACAACACGCCTTGTTCTTTGAGAAAGGAACGGACTTCTTGCTCTGATTCCAACCGTTTTCCCGAATTTCTGATGTAAATTTGCGCCATGTGAAAAACCCCTTTCCGTCGGTCTATGAATTTAAAAGCTGAAGCTTTACCTGATACTCAAACAAGAATTCAAAAGCTTCCAAATGGCGTTTGGCAGCAAATACACTGTCACCCCATGCATAGATCCCATGATTTCGGATCAGAACCGCAGGAACCTGCGGATCGATCACCTCGCGAACCGCTTGGGCCAAGTCAGGAATCGAGGCGTGATTGGGAACAACCGGCAGCCGGATCACGGCTCCCTCCTCCCAGATGTTCAGCGCCTTGATGATTTCATGCCCGGAAAAAGAGACGTACCCCGAATCCCCGCACTGCTCTGAAATGATATTATTATGAACAGTATGAATATGGAAGATCGCGCGGCTTTCTTTTATTTTTTGATAAATCGCCGTGTGGACCAAAGTCTCGGCCGAAGGTTTGAGACAAGTCGGAAACGCCGGTTTTCCCTCTTTGTTCACCAGCAAAAAATCCTCCGGGGTATGAACGGTCTTATCTTTTCCGCTGGCCGTGATGGCGATCAAGTCCGGCTCCCCTTCTTGAACGTCCACCCGGACAGAAAGATTTCCGCTGGTGGCCGGAAACCATCCCCGACCGGCAAAAAGCTCTTTGACCTTTCGCAATTCGTGAAAAGCCTCTTCCACCTTTTCCATTTCCACCCGGATCCGTTCAGGATGTTCCAGTCGCGTCAAATTGCTTGCACCTCCCATCGCCCCGATCATGGCTCAAGATTTCAATCACATCATAAAAAGTGTCAAAAGGCTGGTGATTCAGCCCCTGCTTACGGCATTGTTCCAGCAAAAAGTCCCGGGCAATCGTAAAATCAGCCAGTTTGGCAGCGGCCAAATCAGTAATGCTGTCCCCGATCACAATCCGTTCATACTCATTTTCATCATAAGAGCGGATTACACTGGTTTTGCACATGCCGCAATCCCCGTCACAATGCTCGTCACAGGGATGCGGCCAGACAATGCGAATCGTCTCCCCGCTGAAATCACTACCGTTGCAATAAATGTTCCCAGCAGGAATCGCGAAGCGGGATAAAACCGGGTACACGAAGAAGTCGATCCCTCCGCTGGTGATCAACAACCGGATATCATTCGACCGGCAATACCGGATAAAGTCTTCAAACCCGGGGCGGATTTCCGCCTGATCAATGGCATAACGCACAATCTCTTCTTTTCTTGCCGTGGGAAGAAGCGAAAACATTAGCCCCACACCTTGCCGGACACTGATACGCCGGGCGAGGATATCGTCTTTCAGCGTTTCCCAGCCTGGCGGGTTAAAATGCTTGAAAATATTGACAATATTATCCTGATTGGTGATCGTTCCGTCAAAATCACAGAAAATCACCCGCTTTAATGAAGACGTCATGTGATACTCCCCCATTTATCCAAAGCCAGCTTTAATTCCGGAGACTCCTGGGCCGCTTCTTCCAACGGACGCCCTTTTACCGCAGCACCGATCGCTTCGACAAATGCTTTTCCCCCTGCCGTTGAACCTTGCGGATGGCCGTGAATGCCTCCGCCCGCATTGACGATGAGATCCATTCCAAAATCCCGCACCATGGCCGGCACCAGCCCCGGATGAATGCCTGCCGACGGAGCCGGAAGGGATGGCCGGTGAACGGTGGAAGAATGACGCAAGTTTTCAGCCACTTTGAGCGCGTCCTCTTTCGGCATGGCCACCGAACCGTAAGGTGAAGGATACAACACCATGTCCGCACCTGCCCATCGCAAAAGTTTTCCCAACAGCAGCGGTGAACTCAAACCGTAATCAGAAGAGGAACAAACCGCACCGGCAAAAGCCGGATGAGCCATGACCGGCACATCGATATCGGGATCCTCTGCCAACCGGTGGAGAATATCCAGCCCGTAAGGAACCGCGTTTAAGAGAAAACAGTCCGCCCCTTGTTCCGCCAAACGTTTGGCTTTATCGGTCAGTTGTGTCACCGGGCCGGTCAGGTTGACCGCATACCAAGTTTTTTGCCCGGTCCGTTCTTCCTTCTCCCGGTTGATCCTTTTGAAAATGCGGATTCTTTCTTCGGCGGGTGCATAATCTTCTCGGAAGAAAATCTCGTCATCTTTGACCAGATCCACCCCGCCATCCACTTGTTGTTGATAAGCTTCCTCCAACTCATCCAATGTCATGCCGATGCATTGTTTAAAAATGCTCATCAACAGCGGACGGCCGGATACATCCAATTTTCGGCGGATGCCTTCGATTCCGAACCTGGGGCCGGGAAACCCGTCCAAAAACGAATCCGGTGCTTCAATATCCATACATTTGATTTTTCCATCCAAGGACAACTTGCCGAACACCGTGGTCAGAAGAGCGGGAAAGTCCGGTGTCAGATTGCGGACCGGATAACCGATTTTGCAAAGGGCTCGCGGTTCTCCGTCCTTTCCCGGCGCCAGCCCGGTCACTTCAATCACTTCACCGAGATGGGCCGCCATCTGTTTTTTCCGGGTCTCCGGCAATTCCGTCCATGTTCCCGCCGTCAAACCGACAGCAATGCTTTTGGCTTTTTTGTGGAAATCATGCTCCCCGTGAATCAGATAGGTCGCAATGATATACTCCCGATCAGTTGCCACTTGCCATCACCATCCTTCAATCAATGATGCTTTACCATACAGCGGTAACCGCCCGCTTATGCCAGGTAATAAAAAAATCCCTTTCTGCAGATGCAAAAAGGGATAAACCAATCTATCATTATCACCTTCTCTCATCTGTCAGAACCGCTCAGCGTCCTGCAGGAATTGGCACCTTTCTGCTTCATGCAGATGGTTGCCGAGGATTCATCGGGCCTGTCCCTCCACCTCTCTGGATAAGAGAATCGATCCGTCTATTCAGTTTTCATTAGTTTCTTTAATTTAGCATATAATTTTTAAGGAATCAATAATTTTGACTTAAATTTTTCATTTCATTTTTGAATAAAAAAACAAGCGCCGGAATGCTCACACTCCGGCGCTTTTCTTTGCGTCACAAATTATTTAAAGCCTCTTGAACCGGTTGATCCCCTGTGACCAAATCAAACGAACGGCGATAAGTATTTTCATGTTCCAATGCTTCCACCACGACTCTCGCCACATCCGCTCTCGGAATGGAAGCCGGTTTTTCAATATGTTCAAGGAGCAAGACCGTGCCTTTGGCCGGATCATTTGTCAAAGCTCCGGGGCGAATGATGGTGTAATTGAGGGAACTGTTGCGCAATCGTTCATCGGCCCTTTTTTTGGCAACCAAATAATGGCGGATGGAATCCGGCCCTTTTTCCGGATGATCCGCCCCGATGGAACTGATCATCACAAAGCGACGGACTTGATACTGTTCTGCGGCCTCAATCGCCTTAAAGGCACCGTCCAGGTCCACCAAAATGGTTTTATCCGGACCAGTGTGACCGCCTGAACCAGCTGAGAATATGACCGCGTCCATACCCTTTGCCCAATGGGAAAAATCTTTTTCCAAATCGCCGATGACCACCTCATCCGCTCCCAGTCTTTCAATGACCGGCACTTGTTCTTCTTTGCGAACCATGGCCCGAAGGTGATGAGGCGTTTCTTTCAACAGCGATACCAATTTCCTGCCGATTTTTCCATTGGCGCCAAGGAGCAAAATGTTCATGTTACCAGACTCCCTTTGATTGAATGTTTCTGTTGTCACAATATGAACCTTTCCACCCGAACTCCCCCCGTCAAACCTCTTTATGGATAATTTCGCATTTCCCCTTGTTCCTGATTCATTCTTTTTTTATAATGGATTCAGAACACTTGTTCGATATCTTATGTGGGGGAGTCGTTATGCAATATCAGCCTGAAAAACTTTTGGATCTTGCGCGCTTTTTGCTTCCCAATGATCCAACCCTGGCCGAAGAAGTCGATTTTTGCATAAAAAATCCCAAAGAATATTTATTAACCACGTTGATGATGGATTCCGTTCCACTTAGTAATCTTCCCTGGTTTGCACTGATTCACTCTTTGAAACAGCGAAATTTGATCTTTACTTTTGACGAATCCCTCATTTCCGCCTGGTTCAGCACCAAACACGACAAAAAAACCAAACGGTTTGCATGGGTGATCCGTGACGGCAAATGGAACGAATGCCATTTCGCTTCTTCAGACCCGGTCAGCCATCCTTATGTCCGGTTTTTCTTTCAATTAGCCAATCATTATTTGGAACCTCTTCAATATGTTTTATGCTCTTTGACACCCACGCTTCATCCTTACACCTTAACCATTTTGCCCATGCAGACGGCCAAACATTGTCAGGAACTGGCTTTTGAATCCGGATACGGAACCCTGTGGATTGAAAAGGATTTGCCCTTTCAACCGGAACCGCATTATGGACTGTTGATTCCTGCATTTATCCATCTGCTGGAAAAAGAAAACCCTTTTTGGGTCTCATGATGTAAGGAAAGCCCCGCAGACATAGTCTGCGGGGCTTTTTCAAGTGTTCCCTGAAAACC
>NZ_JBBOVH010000001.1:1290000-2256554 GCF_038006465.1 Thermoactinomyces sp. FSL K6-2592 | reverse complement strand
ATTTGAAGTGAGTGAAGTGAACAAGGGACATGCTGCCGGACTCATCCGTGTACGGGGATTTGTGAAAGACGGAAAAGATACGGAAGCGACGGTTTTTTGGAAAAAAGAAGAGGAAATGGATGACACCTATCTCACGGAATTATGGACGAAAGAATTGACCCCGAGAATCAAAGATATGTTGAACAAACATATGAGTGTGAGAAGCGTTGACCATGTTTCCTATAATGACGGAACTGCCAAAGACACGAGATATACCGGAAATATTCCTTCCATCTTTGACGTGTTGAAGAATGGAGGGAATGAAAAGTATATCTTGGAGGTGACCGGTGAAATATATGAAAACGGCGGACAGACTCCCGAAAATATCAAGTCATTTCTAAAAGAATTAAGGGATATGAATTTTCATGAGATCGGATTCGAATTCCATGTTTACGATGACCGGTTAAACGCTGATCTTGCCAAAGATGAAAATAAATATTTGTTATATCGCTATAACATTCACATCCCAAACATCCAAAAAGTGAATATCGAAAACCTTGATTTGGATCAATATAAAACTGTGATCCAACATTAAAAAAGATGGGCAGAAAATTTGTTCTGTCCATCTTTTTGCCTTATCGCAAGTCGACAAAGGATAATTTATCAAGTTATTCCTTCATTTTTTAACTCAAATATGGAATTTTTTATTATAATTATTAATATTGGCAAAAGAAAAAGGAAGAAAATCCATCGATTTCAAAGTCTTTAATGAAACGGACTCACAGGTAAAGAGGTGAATGGTTGCCAAGATGAAAAGATTACGTGACGGGAGCCTTTTGTTCTTGTTTCTTTTCGCTTCCATGGTTATTTTTCCGGTTTCAGCCCATGCCGTCGGCGGAGGGTTTGAGGTTCCCGAAATCAATGAGGATTTCCGTGAGATCAAAGAAGGACCGGCTCCCGACAAAGGGACACCGACGGCGGAAACCGGGGAAGGGAAAGGTTTTCCGGATCGTGCGGCGGACGGGATTTCCGGCTTTTTCAACCAATTAAAAAGCGGGGTCCAAAAGGCATGGGATTCCGCCATCATGGCCACCAAAAATGTGGCCCGGCAAGCATGGGACTGGGTGACATCCACTGCCGGGAAAATAACGGGAGGAATGATGCTGGTGGTCACAGCCCTCGCCGGATTGTTCGGCAAGTTCGGCCGGCAGATCCAAAGCACCGTCCAAAGAGCATACAGCAGTCTGAAGCAGAGGATGCAGAACCGGCTGTATCCGAACGGCACATTGAAAGACCGGAAAGTGACTGACCGGGAGTTGGCGATCGCCGCCATGGCATCCAAGGGGGGAACTGTCGGGCAGAAAACCGTGGACAAGCCGGGAAAAGATTGGGAGGCTGTTTCCGGTTTAAGGGAAGAGCTTCCGAACGGCTTGCAAGCCGATGTGTTTGTCAACCCCCGCACCAACGAGATGATGATTGCTTTCCGGGACACGGAGACTTTCCCGGGAAAAACGGGCAAAGGTGCTGCGGGATTTGATCAGGATGCCGTCAATGCGCAAGTGATTGCGGCCCGTAAATATTTGCAAGAAAAGATCTTCAGTGAAGAAAAATACCGCCATTATGACAAGATCCTGACGGGACATGCCTTGGGAGGATATGTCGCTGCGGACTGTGCCGCCAGATACAAGATCCCGGCCGTGACGTTTAATGTTCCAAAGTTGCCAAACGTAAGTGAGAAAACATTGTTGGGGGCATTGGGCGGGTCCAAAGGAGCCGTGGGAATGGCTCCCATGGGCAATTATGCGGTCAAAATCACAGAGGGTTCCCGTGCGGCAAAAGTCGTCAAAGAATCAACCGGTGCATACGACAAACTGATCCGCAACTATCGTTTTCCGGAAACAAGCGGGAATGATTCCGGCGGACGGTTCGGGAAAAAGGGCACACCCCTTTTTGAATTTTTCGGAAAAGTGAAGGGGAATCTTGTTCCAAGATAACTTTTGTCTTATGGGGCGGTTGGAAAGATGCATTTTCAAGGGGAAAACAAGGCGCATGTCACGCCCTTTGTTTTTTTACTTGATAAAATTTCAATATCCCCATTTGAAATTGATGAGATAAATCGGTTAAACAATTTGTGAATAGATTATGAAAAAGAAAGGAGTATTGAAAATAATGTCATATATTATATAATTTCATAGGATTTTCAGAATTCCCCTTCAGCAAGGGGACGCATCATGCAAAAGAGGTGAAAGGTTGCCAAAATGAAAACGATACATCATGGGAAACTCTTCTTATGCTTCATTTTTGTTGCATGTGTACTGGCCACACCAACTGCCTATGCAACCGGTGGCGGGAGTTTCGATGTTCCGCAGATCCATGAGGATTTCAACCAAGGAAAACCGGCTCCGGCTCCCAAGCCGACGGAGGAGCTGAACGTTACCCCGTCCAAGCAGGAGAAAGGCTTCTTCAGCCAAGTGGGAGACTTTGTCTCCGGTTCTTGGAACAAATTAAAAAACGGGGTCTCCAACACTTGGAACAACCTGAAAAACGGCGCGAAAAAGGCTTGGGACACCGCCGCATCCGCCACCAAGAAAGCGGCCCAAAAAGCCTGGGATTGGATGACCTCCACAGCAGGCAAAATTACTGGGGGAATTGTGCTTGGAATCACAGCCCTTACCGGATTGTTGAGTAAATTCGGACAACCCCTCGCCAGAGGAATCCAATCGGCCTATACGAGTTTGAAAAATCTTTTTGCGAGAAAGGGATTGGAAGGACAAAATCTGACCGCCAGTCTGGGGAATGCCGGAATGGCAGGGGGGAACAGCCAATATCCTTATGGAAAGCTGAGTGATATCAATATTTCAGATAAACAGTTGGCTGAGTTATCTGATTTAGTTTATGCTGATGAAACTGTTATAAAAGATGATTTGGATATAGTTTTAGGTGAAGAGTGGGAGATAGATTCAAATTTAAACCTTGATTTAAAAAATGGATTACAAATGTATGTATTCAAAAATATATATTCTAAGGAAATGGTGATTGCTTTTCGAGGAACTGAGCCAGACCGATGGGAAGATATTGTAATTGGTGATGGTCCGATTGCTTTAGGGAATGATATAAATCCACAAGCAATCGAAGCAAGAAAAATGATTTCAAATATAGTTAATAGTGAAGAATATAAAGGATACAAAATGGTATTGACTGGACATTCTCTTGGAGGATATTTGGCATTAGATTCAGCAACTAAATATGGAATTCCAGCAGTAACATTTAATGCTCCTGGAAAAAATTTGTTTCCTAATGTTAATGCCAGCACTATCCTAGGAGGTATTGGGGGAACATTAAGAAGTTATTTTACAAACCTGTTAAATCCCGAAGTTCGTGAAATAGCTGCTAAGGAAATAGCAGGTGCTTATGATGATCTAATTAGAAATTATCGTTATGATGATGACCTTGTTGGTTCATTAGGATATCGTCCGGGTGAAACTTATGAGATAGAATCTGATGGAAGTGTGAAAAGGGTGGACGAGTTAACCGGATTGGATAATCAAATCGGACTTGGATTATCCAGTCACGGGATTTCCAACTTTACCGGATATGACAGAGGTGAAAAAAAACCTGTAGATACACCTATTCCCGATGTATATGATGAAGATGGAAACATTGTAAAAAGGTGAGGTGTAAATTAAAGGTGTTTAGAAAAAGATGGTTTCTTGTAATATTTATGTTTGCTTTGTTGTTAACTGGTTGTCAGACAAATTCGATAGAAACAATACAGGAAGAGGGAAAGCAAATGAGTCAAGAAGAAGAGAAACAGCTCAAAGAAAAGGCAATTAAATATATTAAAGAAAAATATAATAAAGATTTTGAAGTGAGTGAAGTGAGCAAGGGACAAGCTGCCGGACTCATCCGTGTACGGGGAAAAGTGAAAGATGGAAAGGATACGGAAGTGACGGTGATTTGGGAGAAGGACAATGAAATCA
Organism: Thermoactinomyces sp. FSL K6-2592; assembly: GCF_038006465.1. Classification (NCBI taxonomy): domain Bacteria; kingdom Bacillati; phylum Bacillota; class Bacilli; order Caryophanales; family Thermoactinomycetaceae; genus Thermoactinomyces; species Thermoactinomyces sp. FSL K6-2592. Next base: position 2,252,595 of record NZ_JBBOVH010000001.1, on the reverse strand, counting down.
AAGATACTTATGTAATAGCGTTATGGAGGCAAGAATTGAGTCCCAAAATAACAGCAATGATAAACAAATATATGGATGTAAGGCGGATTGAAAGTATTTCATACAGCAATGGGAAGAGGCCCCATAAATATAGCGGAGAAGTTCCATCTGTATTTGAAGTGTTGAAAAATGGTGGAGATAAGGACTTTACTTTAGTGATTACTGCACGAATTTATAACGATAATGGGCTGTATGAATCAGGTCTGAAAAACTTTTTGAAAGAAGCCCAATCAATGAATTTTAATAAAGTTATGATGGAAGTATTTGTTGCAGATGATGAATTGAAATCGGCCCCTGAAGACGTTAAGGAAAGCAGCTATACTCTGTATCGCTACAATATTGTTATCGATGACATTCAAAAATTAGATATTGATAATCTTGATCTGGATCAATATAAAACGGTAATCAAAGAATAGAGAAACAGGGATGGGCAAGAAAGATATTGGCCCATCCCTAAATTTATGGCTAAGTCAATGGGACAGCGGAATTTATATAATGATCTTAACAATTGATTGATGATAGGAAGGGAGTAAAAAAGATGAATTTCAAAAGAAGCTGGATTGTTTTCATCCTGTTGTTTGTATACTTGCTGGCAGGATGCACAGGCACGGGAGGAGTGGGAGATATGGATAAAGCTGAAGAAAAAGAGATCAAAGAAAAAGCGATTCGGTATATCAAGGATACGTATAATAAGGAATATGAAGTTTCTGATGTGACGAAAGATTTTTTAAGCGGACAGATATATACAGTTGAAGGAAATATAAAAGATGATAAAAACACTTATGTAGCAATCATTATGGAACAGAATGAAATCAGGGATACTTATGTGGAAACATTATGGACCGAAGAACTCAAACCAAAGATCACGTCATTGGTTCAAAAACATTTTGATGAGAGAAAGATTGAGCACATTGCTTATTCAAATGGCCCGAAAAAAGATAAGTATACCGGAGAGATTCCATCGGTGTTTGAAGTCTTGAAAAATGAAGGGGCTCCGGATTATGAGCTAATCGTAAAATTGAGAGTCTATGAACAAAATGGCCAATATGAAAAAGGAATCAAGAGCTTTTTAGAAGAACTAAAAAAGCTGAACTTTAACCACGTTGGAGTAACAATTTTTGTTGCAGATGATGAATTAAAATCAGCACCGAAGGAAGCCGAAGAAAGTCAATATACCTTATACCGCTATAATATATCATTTGAAGATATCCAAAACATAGACATTGATCATCATGATCTGGATCAATATAAAACAGTAATCAAAGAATAAAGAAACGGGGACGGGCAGAAAGAAATTTGCCCATCCCTAAATTTATGGCTAAGTTAATGGGACAGAGAAATTTATATAATGACCTTAGGAATTGATTGATGATAGGAAGGAAGTGGAAAAGGTGAATATCCAAAGAAGCTGGATGGTTTTCATTCTGTTGTTTGTATTCCTTGTGGCTGGATGCACAGGAACGGGAGGCATGGGAGATATGAATCGAGCAGAAGAGAAAGAGATCAAAGAAAAAGCGATCCAGTATATCAAAGATACATATAATAAAGATTATGAAGTATCCGAGGTCAGGAAAGATCTTTTTACTGGCAAGACTTATACCGTTGAAGGGAATATAAAAGATGGTCAAAACACTTATGTGGCAATCATTATGGAACCGAATGAAATCAGGGATACCTATGTGGCAACATTATGGACGGAAGAATTAAAACCCAAAATCACGTCTTTAGTTGAAAAAAATTTTGATGTAAGAGAAATCGAAAATATTGGTTTTTCAAACGGAACCAAAAAAGATAAGTATACCGGAGAGATTCCATCTGTGTTTGAAGTCTTGAAAAATGGAGGGGATCCAGAATATAAGCTAAATGTGACCTTAAGGGTTTATGAGCAAAATGGTCAATATGAACAAGGAATCAAAAACTTTCTAAAAGAATTAAAAAGGTTAAACTTTAACCAAGTTGGAGTAACAATTTTTGTTGCAGATGATGAATTAAAATCAGCACCAAAGGAAGCTGAAGAAAGTCAATATACCTTATACCGCTATAATATTCATTTTGAAGATATCCAAAACATAGACATTGATCATCATGATCTGAATCAATATAAGACAGTCATTAAAGAATAGAGAAACGGGGATGGGCAGAAAGAAATCGGCCCATCCCTAAATTTATGGCTGAGCCACTTAGACAGTATATATATAATGATCTTAACAATTGCAACATTAAATACGAAAGGGCAGGAAGACCGCACGGCGGCCGGCCTGTCCTTTACTTTTTCGCTGAATCGTCAATTGCTTGAACGGCCAGGTTGAACGCTTGGATTCTTCTTTCCAAAAGCGTTTTTTGCGGACTTCCTTCTTTTGACTTTGCGTAAATCTTTTCAATGGAAGGGAGCAAACCGGTGAGAATTTGGCGGGCTTCGGTCAGCTCTTCCGATGTGAAAGGATGAGGCCTTTGATACCAGGCGTATTCCAGCATGGCCAAGCCGATGTGAAAGGCTTTGAGCCTTTTCCGGATGAGGGAGGTGTTTGCGCCTTTTTGCGTCATCTGATCCAAGGCATTCTCCGATTTGCGGATGGTGGATTGAAAGGATTGGATGGATTCGGTTATCACGCTGGCAGGTACATTCTCCATGTTTTGTCTCCTCTCCCTGTTTTTTCTTCGCACGGTCATGATGATCCTTTTGTTTCAGAGTGTCAAGAGCAATTTTGCATCTGCATGCAAAGCAAATGACAGGGGGAATCAAGAAGAAGTTTAATTTCATGAAATTTGGTTCTTGGTTTAGACCAATTGCAGGGAAATTCATAGAATAATTTAGCTTTGTAAAAAGGAGGGATAGGATGACAGAGTTTGGAATCCACCTTGGCCAAGATCATGGGGTCACTGCGGCACAGGCAAGGAGAATTTTCGTTCTCCGCCGGGGAGAGAGAAGAATTGTGCGCTGCGGAAGAAGAGTGGTGCGCATTCGCCGCTTTTTTTTGCGCCCCGGTGAAGTTTTGGTGGTCATCTGCGGCCGGGGCCGGCACAGACAAACCTTTATTTTTGTCTGCAGAGGGCGGCGCATCCGGAGAACGATTGTCCGGAGAGTTCGCCGAAATACGCTGATTTCGGTGCGTTGTGTTTAATCCGGTTCTCTAATTTTATGGTTGGGACGGGGAATGAATCCCCGCCTTTTTTATTGTTGAAATTGCGGCAGATATTTTTGGTGGGCTTTCAGCATTTCATCCAGGATTTTTTTGGCGGCGGAGTCGGAAGGGACGAGCGGATTGATGGTCATGGCAAGCAGGGCGGTATGGTAGTTGCCGGTTACGGCGGCTTCGGCGGCAACCCGTTCGAAGGATTTAATCTGTTGGACGAGGCCTCTGACGGGGATGGGCAGGTCTCCGATGGCGATGGGTTTGGGGCCGCTTGCGGTGATGACGCAGTTGATTTCGACGGCGGAATCGTGGGGGATGCTGGCGATGGCGCCTTGATTTTTTACATTGACGGTTTGGATGTCTTTGCGGTCATGATAAATGGAGTCGATCAGGTTGCAGGCGGCATCACTGTAGTAAGCGCCGCCGCGTTGTTCCAGTTCGGGCGGTTTGGCGGCGAGCTTTGGGTCTTTGTATTTTTCAAACAGTTCAGCTTCCACTTTTTGCACCACTTCGGCGCGGGTTCCGGTTTTTCGCGCTTGCTCTTGTTCTTCGGCCAGCATTTTTTCCGTTTGGAAGTAGTACCGGTGATACGGACAAGGAAGGATGCCCAACGCTTTGATAAACTCTTTTTCCCAGCCCAAGTCAATAATGTTTTTGGCACGGATGCCGGAGGTGTCTCCTTGGGCGATCCGGTCAATGATTTGTCCGGTGATGTTTTGCCCGTCGAGATAAACGTTGAGCCCGAAGACCATGTGGTTTAATCCGGCAAAGTCGATATGAATCCGCTCCGGCTCGACCTGAAGCATTTGGGCCACGCTCATTTTCATTCCGACGGGAATGTTGCAAAGGCCGGCCACTTTGGTAAGCGGGCTGTATCGGAGGATGGCTTCCGTGACCATGCCGGCCGGATTGGTGAAATTGATCAGCCAGGCATCGGGACAAAGGGTTTCCATCTCTTTGCAGATATCCAGGATGACGGGGATGGTGCGAAGTCCTTTGAAAAGGCCGCCCGGCCCGTTGGTTTCCTGTCCGATCACACCGTATCGAAGAGGGATCTTTTCATCCAATGCCCGGGCGCGAAGGCCTCCGACCCGGAACTGGGTGATGACGAAATCCGCACCTTGAAGCGCTTGCTGCCGGTCTAACGTGAGATGAATGCGGATGGGCAGTCCGGCTTTGTTCACCATGCGTTTGGCCAGATTCCCGACAATGTTTAATTTTTCTTTTCCCTCGGGAATATCGACCAGCCACAATTCCCGGACAGGCAGATGGTCGTATCTTTTGATGAATCCTTCGACCAGTTCCGGCGTATAGCTGGACCCGCCGCCGATGGCGACAATTTTTAATCCATGTTTTCGGGTCATGGAAACGACACCTCCGGATGAATTCGGTTGGATATTTATAAAAACATTCCTATTATTCATTATATAGGATCTGAAGGTCGGGAACCAAAAGAGTGATCCGGATGGCAAAGATATTGGTCAGGCTTTGATGGCGGGCATACCAACTTTCGCTTGGCAAATGGCGCTTATAAAAAGGGATGGATCCGTCCATATTAAAAATTGAAAACATGTGTTGATTCCGGAAATTGTTTTGCCATAAAGGAGGAAACCGATGCGCTTTTGGATTGTGATGTTCAGTTTGATTTGGCTGGTCACGGGATGTTCGGCAAGCGGGGAAAACCAGAGTGCTGATTTCAGCAAAGGGGCCGTTTTTTATTTGGACAAGACGTTTGCCGAAAGGGCCAGGTTTTTCCGAAATGCTTTCCGGACTACCAAGATCCATGTTTGCACCCTCGACCGGGCCAATGCCGAAGCACGGAGGGAAGCCGCTTTTAAAAACCATCCCGTAAAAGATGGTTATGACCGGGTGGAGTGGCCGCTTCATGTCTGCAAGGAGGGCGGAGCCGGTTCGTATGTGGATTATGTTCCCAGTGACAACAACCGGGTGGTGGAAAACTGGATCCAAGAACAATTGAGCCAATATCCGGATGGGACCCGCCTGATATTCCGAATTGGGAAAAACCTGGAGATCAAGGCGTTGGCGCCTCCGGGCAATGATCCATCCCTGGCTTCGTAGGGATGGCCGTTTTTTTGCCGAAGAGGATGGATTATTTTACCCGTTCCAACAACCCATCGATTTTGGGGGCAAAAAACTGCACCAAAGGGCCGCTTAAAAAGGTGAAGATGACAGTTCCGACCGAAATCGGCCCGTGAAGCATCAATGCGAAAACAAGCGCGAAGCCGTCCATGAGGGTTTTGGATACAGCCAGGCTCAGCCTGAACCGCCGGCACAGGACATACATCAGATCATCACATGGTGTCAGCGCAAATTTTCCTTGTACATAGACCGAAATGCCAAAACAGGTGCAAAGCAGTCCGGCCCAAAACGTGAGCATTTGCTCCAAGCGATTGACCGGATAAAAGGAAAGGATGTTCAGCCAAAAATCGATGCAGGTTCCGAGAATGAGCACCGTCAGCAATGAAAAAAGATCCGGCCTGCTCTTTTTTAAACCGGCATTGAGCAAAATGATCAGCATTCCGATGAGAATCACCCATGTCCCGACGGTGAATCCAAACTGATTACTCATTCCCACATATAATCCGTTCCAGGCATCGGTTCCCGCCCGGGAGACGATCATCAGCGTGATTCCCAGTGATTTGATGATCAAACCGGCGGGGTAGCACAGCATGCGCATGATAAGCTTGTACATCAGCGAAACCAACCTTGTCCGTTTTTGATTATTTATATGTTTCAACTTCCAACAATTTGCCAACTGATCCGGATGTTATAATGGGAGACACCAAGGGAGGTGTGATTTGTGGATTTCAGCAGTTTTTCGGATTTTGTGGATGAGTTTGTGAAGTGGTTGGTTGACACAGGAAGAAGGCAGCGGACGATTGATGAATATGTGATGACGGTGTTGATGTTCGCGGCATGGTTTCAGCAAAAATATCCTTCATTGGCCTTGCCTACCCAGGTATTGAGCTCTCATATCATTGCTTTTCAACAGGAATTGTTAACGCAGAGAAAGCTTTCGATCGCCACGGTTCATAAATATATGGCTTCATTAAAATCTTTTTGGGACTTTTTGATCGAAAAAAATCTGGCGGGAACCAATCCATTGCTGGAGATTGATTGGAAAACACCTTCTTCCCCAACCGTTTTGCCTCCCCACTCCTGGTTGAGTAAAGAGGAAGAGAAGCGGTTGCTGAACCGGGTGGAGCTGGAGAAAAATGATTGGAAACGATCAAGGAACCGGTGCCTGTTGTTGTTGATGCTGGACGCGGGTTGCACGGTTTCTGAGCTGATTACGATGGATTGGGAGCAAATATTGTGGGAAGATCACGAAATTTTAGTGAAAAACGAACAGGGAGAACGAAGGATTCCGGTCACGCAACGTCTTTACCGGGCGCTGAATGACTGGCGGAGAGAAGGGGGAAACAAAGGGACGGTGGTTTGCACCCAAAACGGGGAAAAAATGTCCAGGCAGGGGGTTCATTACCTGGTGAAAAAATATTTGAAGGAGGTCGGGTTAAAAGAGTATTCGCCCCATACCTTAAGGCACACCTTTTGCCGCCGGTTAATCGAAGCCGGAGCCGATTTAAAAACCGTTTGCCGTTTGGCCGGACACCAAAGCATGGAGACGACCAAAAGATATTTGGCAACAAACAAAAGGTAGGGAAGTTCCCTTTCCCTACCTTTTGTTTGTTTAATAAGCTTTGCGTTTTTTGACATACCAAGCGATCACCAAAATGAACAAAACGGCAAAAATGACGTAGAAAACGTTGGAGTAAACGCTCATATAATCCAACACCGTGGTCCAAGCTTCACCGAAAGCAGCTCCCAGCATGACCAAAATGGTGTTCCAGATCAGGGTTCCGATGGTGGTGAAAACCAAAAATATAACCATGTTCATGCGGGCCATGCCGGCCGGAACAGAAATCAGGCTGCGCACAATGGGAACCATGCGGCAAAAGAAAACAGTCCATACGCCATAACGTTCAAACCAACGATCTGCCTTATGGATATCTTCTTTCTTAATTTTCAGGATATGTCCCCAACGGTCAATGATCTTTTCCAGTTGGTTCACATTCAACAAAAACCCGATCAGATACAGGATGACGGCTCCGACAACGGCTCCTAATGTAGCTGCAACCACCACGCCGAAAACGGATAGTTCCGATTTGGTGGTCATAAATCCGCCAAAGGTGAGAACCACTTCCGAAGGGATGGGAGGGAAGATGTTTTCCAAAGCAATCATTAAAAAGACGCCAAAATATCCGAATTTTTCCATGAATTCAATAATCCAGTTCTCCATTTGCGTGTTTCAACTCCTCATCTATTTCCATGATTATTCCCACATAAGTATAGCGTGTTCATTGCTATTTTTATAGCTGATTATTAAAAGAAATGAAACAGATTCATGATTTTTTTGTTTCGGAGACCGTAAACGCAGGTCCGTTTGCGAATAATATTATCAGAGAGAAAGAAGAGATGTTCCCCGGATTTATGAAAGCGGTCCTGGACGGGATCGCTTTTTTTTTATGTCAAATCTTTTTCCGGAAAACCCATTGCATTTTTTCTAGATTATAATTATTATTAATAAAGAATGATAATAATAATCACCTTGAAAAGGGGTCGATAGACAGATGGATCAATCCAAAAAACGTTTAACCACGAACCAGGGGGCTCCTGTTGGCGACAACCAAAATTCCCGCACCGCAGGCCGGCGTGGTCCCACCCTGTTGGAAGATTATCATTTGATCGAAAAACTGGCGCACTTTGACCGTGAACGCATTCCGGAAAGGGTGGTTCACCCGAGGGGTGCCGGCGCACACGGTGTGTTTCGTGTGATCAACAGCATGAAAGAATATACGAAAGCGGCTTTCTTGCAAGAAGTGGGGAAAGAGACACCGGTATTTGTCCGTTTCTCAACCGTGATCAATTCCAAAGGTTCGCCGGAAACGGCCCGGGATCCGCGCGGTTTTGCAACGAAGTTTTATACTGAGGAAGGAAACTATGATTTGGTGGGGAACCATTTGCCGGTATTCTTTATTCGCGATGCCATCAAATTTCCGGATATGGTTCATTCGCTGAAACCGGCTCCCGATACCAATATCCAGTCGCCGGACCGGTATTGGGATTTCATGACACTGAGTCCGGAATCCACACATATGATGACATGGCTGTTTTCCGATTACGGCATTCCCGCGAACTACCGGCAAATGGAAGGGTTTAGTGTACATGCGTTTAAATGGGTAAATCATGAAGGTAAAGTCGTATATGTTAAATATTACTGGAAACCCCTCCAGGGTGTCAAAAATTTGACCGCGGAAGAAGCAATGGAAATCCAAGGAAAAGACGCAAACCATGCCACACGCGATCTGTTTGAAAATATTGCAAAAGGAAATTATCCCGAATGGGATCTTTACGTCCAAATCATGCCGCCGGAAGATATGGATAAATTTGATTTTGATCCGCTGGATGCAACCAAAATCTGGCCGGAAGACGAGTATCCGTGGCAATTGGTCGGCCGCATGACTTTGAACCGGAACCCGCAAAACTTCTTTGCCGAAGTCGAGCAAGCGGCATTTTCCCCGAGTGCGCTGGTTCCGGGAATTGAGCCGTCGGAAGACAAATTGTTGCAAGGACGGTTGTTTTCTTATCCGGATACGCAACGTCACCGTTTGGGGGCAAACTACCTGCACCTCCCGATCAACCGGCCGATTGCTCCGGTGAATAACTATCAAACGGACGGACCCATGCAAATGAAGCAAGATGTCCCGACCGTTAACTATGAACCCAACCGCTATGACGACCGTCCGAAAGAAGATCCGGCATACTTGGAAAGCGAAACCCCGCTGGAAGGAAACGCCGGACGGAATAAAATCTATAAAACCCTCGACTTTAAGCAGGCAGGCGAACGTTACCGTTCGTTTACAAAAGAAGAGCAGGACAATTTGATCAAAAACCTGACAAATGATTTGAAAGAAGTGCATGAAGAGACGAAACAACGGGCCATCTACAACTTCTACCGTGCGGATGAAGAATACGGCACTCGTTTGGCGGATGCTTTGGGAGTCAATATCGCTGACGTCCTCGGGAAATTTCAATCATAATCCCGTATGAAGGCAGACTGAAAGGCTGTTGGCTTATTAAAAGTCAACAGCCTTTTTTAATGTTTTATTCCGGGGGTTGCGATAATTCTTGTGAAACAGTTTTATGATAAGATAAATGAATAGAATTATAATTTCCGAAAAGGAGATTTTAATTTGGAAGCCATTGGTCATGCCGGACTGAAAAAAACATACCGGGCAGCCGGATTTAAAAAAATTCCGGTAGTGGCAATGATTCTTTTGCAAGTGGTGACATGGCGGTTTTATGGTTATTACTGGTATTTGGGCAGAAAAAAAGCGATTCAGCAATTAAACACCCAAAAGCGTTTCCCGTTTTGGTATATCTGGATCGCCGCATTGCTTGATTTTGCCATGAGTTTTGTATGGTTGTTTGCGGGATTGGCAGGACTTGAGTTTTCCTACGAATTTTTAGATTTCTATCTTGAATTTGTTGCTTTGGTGATTTTCCCGGTTTTGTTTGTTCTAAACCGGATCATTCCCGTTTATTTACGGGGCATGTTTTTGGAGCATGAGGGGAAAGGCACCGACCTCGCCAATCAAATCGTCACCTATCTGTTGGCCTTTTTTCTGGGGGCTTTCTATCTGCAGTATCTGATCAATCAACAGAAGGCAGGAGATGAAGTTCTGGAAGAAGACACTCTCCCGGGGGAAGAAGAAGGCTGGAAAAAAGTACTGAAAAAATCAATGGTTATAATGTGATGGCAGCCGTGACGCTCCTTGTCAAATTTGTGGTGACATATAACATAATCCTTTTGCTGCCCGATCTCAGTTCGAGGATTACGGTGGTTATCCTTTTTGTGTTTCTTTGGTCACCTTTCGGCATTGCTTCTCTTTTGTGGGCCGTTGTATCGCTGATGTTGAGAAAGATTGGATCTTGATCGGACTCAATGTCCTGGATACCATCGTGTTGTTTGCAAAAGGTTATTTCCATTCATAATACATAGAAAAATGAGGCGGGATACCGATTGCGCCTTGAACCGGGAGAAGGGGGAAGAGTAATTCTTTCTTCTGCTTTCATGTTACAAAATGGTTAAAAACGGCAAAAAAGGCTGATATTTTTTCGAACAACGAAGAGTTCCCCCGCACATACCGTTGGATTAGCGATATAATGATATGAGGAAGTTCAATGGTTTATCCGTTGACACGTTCGCTTGGACGGATATGCACACTGGAGGCAGGACAGATATGAAAAAAATGTTTTTCAAATCCATTTCGATTCCACTGATTGCAGGCACAGTGCTATTGGCCGGCTGTACTCAGACGGATGTGCCGGCTGATGCCAAAAATATAGAACCCAAACAGGAAAAGGTGACACAGGAGAAACCCAAACCGGTACCGCCGCAGGAAAAATGGGATATTGATACGCCGGATTCGATCACGGTGGTGGTGAATAAAAAGAGAGAAATTCCGGCGGATTATGTTCCCCCGGATTTGGTTGAACCGGATGTGACCTTTTCTTTTGCCGGCACCGCTGAAAAGAAATTGATGCGAAAGGAAGCGGCAGAAGCCTTGGCGGAATTGTTCAAGGCGGCTGAAAAAGACGGGGTTGATCTGGTTGCCGTATCCGGTTACCGTTCATATAAGCGGCAACAAGCGACGTATCAGTCTGCTTTGCAACGCAAGGGGATGGCCGATACGTCGAAGTATAATGCCCGGCCGGGACACAGCGAACATCAGACCGGACTGGCGATGGACGTTTCCAGTTCCATCGTTAATTATCAGTTGATTGAATCATTCGGAGAAACCAAAGCCGGACGTTGGCTTGCCGATCATGCGGCGGAGCATGGCTTTATTATCCGGTATCCCAAAGGAAAAGAAGACGTGACCGGTTATGCTTATGAGCCGTGGCATATTCGGTATGTGGGCAAAGAATTGGCCAAAGAGCTGAATGAAAAAGGACTGGTCATGGAAGAATATTTTTCTTTAAAATGACATAAGGATCAACGATCGCAGATGTGGTGTCATTGTAATGCAAAAGGTTCACATGATCATCAAAAATTTCCACGGATCATCGCTTGAATTTAGATTCATAGATGGCATAGATTTAATATAGGATCGCTTACTATATAGAAGAATAGAGTAGGAAGTTCATCGATGAGAAAGTTAATCTTACTGTTGTCGTGTTGTTTTTTGCTCAGCGGTTGTGCAGGCACGCCTTTGTTTGCAGCAAATCCGGAAGAGCAGCCGGATGCATTGAACGAAAAAACGCTTGCCATGCCGGATAAACTTGCGGAGAGGGCTTCTGTCCCTTCTTTTTATTATCACGCGAAACCAGCTGCAACTTATTACCAGAGCGCGACCAAAGAGAAAAAAATTGCACTCACTTTTGATGACGGACCGGATGCTACATATACCAGTCAGGTTCTGGACATTTTAAAGCAACAGCAGGTGCCTGCCACATTTTTCGTGATCGGCAATCAAGTGCCGCGCCATCCAGACGTGGTCAAAAGGATTGTGGATGAAGGACATGTGATTGCCAGTCATACCTGGAGCCATCCGAATTTGGTGAAGGAGAATGATGCGAAAGTACGGCAGGAAATCACCAAAACCTATCAAATCGTGGAAAAACTGACAGGCAAAAAAATGGCGATGCTGCGACCGCCATACGGGGCTGTCAAAGGAAAAGAAAAATTGATCCATCAAATGGGGATTTCCGTCATTCAATGGGATATCGACACATTGGACTGGGAACCGGGACAGACACCGGACCGGATTTTTCAAAATGTGGTCCAACATGCATCACCCGGCAGCATTGTCTTACAGCACAGCGGAGGAGGCAATCGTTCGGCAACGGTTCAAGCCCTCCCCCGGCTGATTCAACAGTTAAAACAAGAAGGCTACCAGTTTGTCACCGTGAATGAACTTTTGGATATTCCTGCGTACCATCAGGATTAAACGGGAAACCAGTGCCTCTTTAAGGTTCATTGTAGGCATTGGTTTCTTTTTTTATTCCATTTGGCGAAAAAAAGATCGAAAGAATCGGATCCGGGGTTGTTCTTCGCTTTTAACGCGGGCCAGAGCCGCCCGGTAAAACCGGTATTCTTCGATATGGGGACTTCGTGGATTCATATAACGCTGCCGGAACGTTTTGGAATCCACATCTTCCACCAATTCCAGCCCATAACGGTACAAGTAATCCGGGAGCTCTTTGGGATCAAAACCAAAGATCCACGGTTCCCCCATTTGCTTGACCCAACGGCGGATCCAGTTAGCTTTTGGCCCGTTCAACCACTGTTCAATCGCTTTTTTATGGACATAGGTGAAAAGCAGAAAGCTGCCGGGGGCCGTCCCGCTGATAAAATCCATGGTTTGGTCCACTGCGCGGCGGGTCAGATATTGGGTGACACCTTCCCAGATAAAAAAAGCGGGCTTGTTTTTGTTGAACCCGTGTTGCCGCAATGTTTCGTTGATCTTTTCAATGTTCAGATCGGTTTTAACAAAAGAGACATTCCCGGGGAACCGGTGAAGAAGGCGATCCAGTTTTGTCCTTTTCAAACGCAAGATTCCTGCTTGATCCACTTCAAACACCCGGGTTTTCCGGCATTCCGGGATGCGGTAAGGGCGGGAATCGTATCCGGAACCGAGGATCACCACTTGTGATATTCCCCGGGACAAAGCATAGATCAAATGGTCGTCAATGAGGCGGGTTCGGGCCACGCCGGAAGCCCTGGCTCCGGGTTCAACGCGATCAATCAGTCCGGGAATCCACCAGCCGGCAACCGGAATGCGGGCCAATGCTGCAATTAATTTCAATGGCCGGCTTAAAAAATGAAATGCAAACGGATCTTCCACCAAACGCCGTTCTTTGGGAAAAGAGTATTCCAACGTGCGGAACAAAGCGGCAAACTCGGCCGTTTTACTGGCACGCTTGAATTGCCGGATATCGATTTTTTCATTCATTTACGTCGCTCCCCAAAACGGATGGATTTGCTGAATGTTATTCTTAAAAAGGCGGATTCATGCTTGAATGGGGAGTAAAAAAACAGACAGGTCATTCACACCTGTCTAATCCCAAAGGGCTTTGATAAACTTTTCAATATTATCCCATGCTACTTTTAGATCCTTCGGAATAGGCTGTACATTGGGATTGTGTACATATGAATTAAGAGTATTTGTAGAAGCTAAGGAATCTTGAGAGGAAACTATTAAATGTACAGGCTTTAAATCGTCTTTTTCTAATATTTCGTTGCTTTTCATAAACTCTGATACTGACTGGATTTTTCGGCTTAGTTTTGCATCCCTACTACAGCTTTTGATATTTTTTTCCTCGATATAATTCTCAATACTCAACTCCAATTTTATACCCCATAAGCCGGGTGCAATCCGGGTTTTGGGGACAGCTTTTCAATCGGGAAAATGGATAGAATAAAAGCCCCGCCACATCGGCCGGGGCTTTTGTTATGAAGTGATGGAAATGGCAAAAATCAAGATGAGAAGTGCAATCAAAAAGGCGGAGGAAACGATGGTAAATAATATTTTTTTCTCTTGTTTTGCGTTTTCTTTGTGTTCTTCGTTTTGCATCATGAATGCTCCTTTCTGTCAAGTTGGTCAGTGAAGAAGGTGTCCGGCTTGATGCTGAAAATCAGTGGTTTCGATTTGAATGGTGGTGTGTTGGATGGCAAATTGTTGTTCGATCACCTCGATGGCGGTTTTTAAGATTTGTTGCGGGTCTGTATCCTTTTCCACCAGCAAGTGGCAAGATAAGGAATCGATGCCCGACGTGATGGTCCAGATGTGAAGATCATGGACATTGATGACACCGGGAATCTGTTTTAATGCTTGTTCCACTTTTTCGCGATCCACCGTGACAGGTGTGCCTTCCATCAAGATATGGACCGAATGGGTGATCACTCCCCATGCATTTTTTAGGATGATGACGGCAACGATGATGCTGAGAAGCGGATCGGCCAGGTAAAAAGAAAACAGACTGATCATGAGGCCGGCGATGATGGCGCCCAGTGAACCCAAGGCGTCACCCAATACATGCAGGTAGGCGCTTTTGACATTCAGGTTTTCTTTCACATCCCCTTTTTTAAAGAGAATCCAGGCGCTCATCACATTGGCGATCAGTCCGATGGTTGCAATGGCCATCATCATGTTCCCTTGGATCTCGGGCGGGGCAAAAAAACGTTGGATGGCTTCCCACACGATGAACCCGGCGATGATGAACAAGGTGACGCCGTTAAAAAGCGCCGCCAAGATTTCAAACCGGTAATAGCCGTATGTTTTGCGGGCTGATGGCGGCCGGGCGGCAAACCATAAGGCCGCCAGGCTCAGGGCGAGTGAGGTGCAATCGCTTAGCATGTGCCCGGAGTCCGATATCAAAGCCAGACTTTTTGTCCATAATCCGCCTGCAAACTCCAAAACCATTATACTTGCAGTGATTGCAAGTGCCATGGTCAGGCTTTGGCGGTTACGGGTGGAAGGGGTATGATGATGGTGATGCGAATGCATAAACAGTCCTCCTGTCATGATGGGTGCAGGCGGAAAAAAGCCGTTTCTTTCATTATAACAGTCTAATCATTTTGGGGGATTGGATTCAGGCCAAAAGGATAAAAATCCGGCACTTCCCCCACGATCACTTGCCGGGCAATGGGCTGGTTGAATTTTAGGGTATAATGTTCATTGGTTAAAGGCAATAACGACTGCATTTCGATGACAGCCTGCAGGTTTACGGTAATCAAGGTGGTATTGATTCCTTTTCCTTCGATACTGGATGTAAAGGTGACATGCGGGGTTCCTTCGACCCAGATATGAACCGGGATATTGGGGCCCATATCGGCAAATATGCTGCTCTGCAAGATTTTCCCAAAAGAAATGTGTTTCAGCCGGTTCTCTTCTTTACTCAATTCTTTCAGAATCCGTTGCGTCACCACCTGATAGGCTTTGGCTTCCATCTGGCTGTTGAACTGGACCCCGGTGATCCGGTTTTGTTTGTCGACTTGCAAGGTGGCCACCGGGTTCACCTTTTGCTGCATTTCTTCAATGCCTTTTAAAAATGCTTTTTGTGCCGTTTTTTTGGCTTCTTCTTCAGCGAGAGCGACCAATACGGGTTTCAATTGGTGGTTCACAAAGGTATAACCAAGGTAACCGGTCAATACAGTGAATCCGAGAAAGACAAGAAAAATCATTGAAGATGGCTTCAAAAACGTATTGGAAGTTCTGAAAGACGAGCGGGCAAACCTCGGTCTTCTTTTGTGTGTTTTAAAGCGTCTTCTCGCAAACAAACGAATGCGTCGGGAAAAACGGGGACCGAATGACATGGCTATTTCTCTCCTTTTCATATGTTTTATATGGCTTGTTTGGAGAGTTTATGAAAAATATGGGAAAAGCGGAGGAAGTGGGATGAATTTCGTGGACATGGGTGTACATTCGCTTTCATTGTTAACCATGGTGAATATTCTGTTGGCGATCGTCATTATATTTTTAGAGAGGCGGAACGTGGCCACAACCTGGGCCTGGATTTTGATCCTGCTGTTTCTGCCTGTTGTCGGCTTTATGCTGTATATTATTTTTGGACAAAATCTGAGCAAACGGAAAATCTTCCAGCTCAATGCCGAGCACACCGAAGAGTTTGTCCGTAAATTATCCGTACAAGCCAAGGAGTTGGAGGAGCGGCGGTTTCAATTCCGGGATCCGGAGATTGAACAATACCAGCCCATTATTTACATGAATCTGGTCAGCGGATACGGGCTGCTCACCCAGGACAACGAAGTGAAAATATTCACAGACGGGAAGGAAAAATTCCATGCTCTTTTAAAGGATATTGATCAGGCCAAAGATCATATTCATCTGCTTTATTTCATCATTAAAAACGACGGGATCGGCAATCAAATTGTGCAAGCTTTGACCCGAAAAGCCAAAGAGGGGGTCAAGGTGCGCGTCCTGTATGATGATATGGGATCGGCCTGGCTGCCGCCCCGCTTTTTTAAACCGCTCATCGAAGCCGGGGGAGAAGTAGCTGCCTTTTTTCCTTCCAAATGGATTCCGTATTTAAACTTCCGGGTGAATTACCGGAATCACCGCAAAGTCGTTGTCATTGACGGGAAAATCGGCTATGTCGGCGGTTTCAACATCGGCGACGAGTATTTGGGATTAAGCCCGAAGTTTGGTTATTGGCGGGACACTCATCTCCGGATCAAGGGAAGTTCCGTGGATGCTTTGCAATCCCGGTTTTTCCTGGATTGGAACAATGCTTCGGAAAAGGAGCTCCGTTATGAAAAACGTTACTTTCCGGAAAAATCATCCCAAGGGACTTCGGCGCTTCAGATTGTGTCCAGCGGTCCGGATTCCGAGTGGGAACAAATCAAAAACGGGATGATAAAAATGATTTATTCCGCCAAGGAACGCATAGATATTCAAACACCTTATTTCGTTCCCGACGACAGCTTGATGCATGCCTTAAAGATTGCTGCGCTGTCCGGAGTGGAAATCCGCCTGATGATCCCGAACCAACCGGATCACATGTTTGTTTACTGGGCGACGTATTCTTATATCGGGGAACTGTTGAAAGTGGGCGTGAAGTGTTTCATCTATGAAAAAGGATTTATCCATGCCAAAACCATCGTGGTCGACGGCAAAATTGCATCGGTGGGGACAGCGAATTTTGATGTGCGCAGTTTTAAATTAAACTTTGAGGTCAATGCCTTTTTATTTGATGTTCAGGTGGCCGGACGTCTGCAAACCATTTTTGAGCAAGATCTCAAAAACTCGCGGGAGTTGACGAAAGAGGTGTATAACCGGCGTTCCAACTGGATTCGATTTAAAGAATCGATTTCCCGGTTGCTCTCTCCGATTTTATAAAAAATAGTTATGAACATTTAAAAAATCTGTTGGACTTTTCATTGTCAAGAAAAAAGGAATTGTGCCATTATAGGAGATAGATTTTCTTTTTCCGAAGTCTTCACAGGAAATACATCACTAAGTCTGAAGGAAAAGGTGAGCGCATTGAACTTGTGGGAAATTTTTGTCGGGATCATCTTGGGGATGGTCGAAGGATTGACCGAATTTGCTCCTGTATCTTCAACAGGGCACATGATCTTGGTTGATGACATTCTTTTTAAAACGAAAGAGATTTTTTCCGAGCCGGTTGCCAATACATTCAAAGTGTGCATCCAGTTGGGTTCGATTTTGGCGGTGGTGATCGTCTTTAAAGACCGGATTCTGGATCTGTTGGGCTTGAAAAGAAAAGGCTCCGAAGAAGGCGAAAAGAAAGACCGCCTGACCTTGGGGCAAATCTTTGTCGGGTTGCTGCCGGCTGCCGTGTTGGGCTTTTTATTTGAGGACTTGATCGATGAACATCTCTTTGGCATGTCCACGGTACTCGTCGGTTTGGTGGCCGGGGCGATCCTGATGATTGTCGCAGACTGGTTCCGTCCGACCAGACCGAGAGTGGAAACGTTGGATCAAATCAGTTACAAAGACGCATTTCTCGTCGGGTTGTTTCAATGTATTGCCTTGTGGCCCGGTTTTTCCCGTTCCGGTTCCACCATCTCCGGCGGGGTTTTGATCGGTTTGAGCCACCGGACTGCTTCCGATTTTACCTTTATTATGGCCGTTCCCATCATGGCCGGGGCGAGCAGTCTGTCTCTGATTAAAAACTGGGAGTATTTTACGGCGGATGCTCTTCCTTTCTTTATCGCCGGTTTCATCAGTGCATTTCTTTTTGCGTTGTTGTCGATTCGCTACTTTTTGAAACTGATTAACAAAGTCAAGTTGGTGCCGTTTGCCGTATACCGGATTGTCTTGGCGGTAATCATTTATTTCTTGGTATTTTGATCCATTTTCTTGAAAGAAAGCTGCTCGATGGCGGGCAGCTTTTTTATTTGGCGGTTTCGGAAATTGTGAACATCTGTTGAAAAAAATGAAGGGGCCGTGATATTATCTTTTTAAATAAAATTATAAAAAAATTCATTCGATATGTGTTAGACAAAAAGGAGAAAACGGTATGGAATCATTTACTCAATGGTTGGATCAAATTTCGAATGTGGTTTGGGGTCCTCCCTTGCTGGTTTTATTGGTGGGGACAGGCATTTATTTATCGATTCGTTTGTCATTTTTGCAATTTTCCCAACTTCCTTACGCTTTGAAAACCGCCTTTTCCTTGAAACAGGATCATGAGTCGCAAGGGGATATTTCCCATTTTCAATCGTTGATGACCGCCCTTTCTGCGACGATTGGGACGGGAAATATTGCGGGGGTTGCCACGGCCGTGGTTGCCGGGGGGCCGGGAGCGGTGTTTTGGATGTGGATTACCGCGATTTTTGGCATGGCGACAAAGTATGCAGAGGCGATTTTGGCCGTGAAGTACCGGGTGGTTGGCGAGCGGAACGAGATGGCCGGCGGACCGATGTATTACATCGAACGGGGTCTGGGATGGAAATGGCTGGCGGTTCTGTTTGCCTTGTTTGGATCGATTGCCGCGTTTGGTATTGGCAGTATGGTGCAATCCAATTCCGTGGCGGAGTCGATGAAGGCCAGTTTTGGTGTGAATCCCTGGATTACCGGCGTTGTATTGACGGTGATCACCGGGATGGTGATTATCGGGGGCATCAAATCGATTGGCCGGGTGACCAGCTTTTTGGTTCCGTTGATGGCGATCTTCTATGTTTTGGGGGGGCTCCTCATCATTGTGCTTCATGTGGATCAACTGCCTTCCACCCTCGCCTTGATTTTTACGGATGCGTTTACGGGACAAGCGGTTGCCGGCGGAGCGATCGGGACGGTGATCCGCTATGGAGTGGCCCGGGGGGTATTCTCGAATGAAGCCGGGATGGGATCGGCTCCGATTGCTGCAGCCGCAGCCAAGACGGACCATCCGGGACGGCAGGCGCTGGTGTCGATGACGGGAACCTTTTTGGACACCATTGTTGTTTGTTCCATCACGGGAATCGGTCTGGTGATGGGCGGCTACTATGTCGGCAGCGATTTGACGGGAGCGGCATTGACGACCGAAACTTTTAACCGTTTGTTGCCGGGCCCGGGCGGATGGATCGTTACGATCGGCTTGATTTTCTTTGCTTATTCCACCGTGTTGGGATGGTCCTATTACGGCGAGAAATGTTTTGAATATTTGTTCGGTTCCCGGTCGGTCACGGGTTACCGGGTGGTCTTCACTTGTTCGGTGTTGTTGGGCTCGGGACTGAATTTGGCGTTGGTGTGGTCCATTGCGGATGTTTTCAACGGATTGATGGCCATTCCCAACTTGATCGGCCTGATCGGTTTGTCCGGCGTCGTGGTGGCGGAGTCCAAAGCGTTCACCCAAATCATCCGGCAAGAAAAAGAGAGATCTGAGAAAGAATGACAAAAGCCGTCTTCCCCGGAATCAGAGGGAAGACGGCTTTTTTTACGACAACACCGCAAATTTTTCTTGCAAACGGGTGAGCATGTCTTGGGTCATCTTTTCCAAGTCATATTCGGCATGAAAGCCCCACTCTTCTTTGGCGGCAGTGGCATCAATGGAGTCGGGCCAACTGTCGGCGATGGATTGCCGGACCGGATCCACCTGATAATCCAGTTGAAATTCCGGAATATGTTTGCGGATCTCCGCCGCAATTTCTTCCGGTTCGAAGCTCATGGCGGTCACATTGAAAGCATTGCGGTGTTTCAATTTGGCTGCGTCCGCTTCCATGAGCGTGATGATGGCATTCAAGGCATCCGGCATATACATCATGTCCATGTAAGTGCCCGGGGCAATATAGGAAGTGTATGCTTTCTTTTTCAGTGCTTCATAGTAAATTTCGACGGCGTAATCTGTGGTTCCGCCTCCGGGGGGAGCCACATATGAGATCAACCCCGGAAAACGCACACTCCGTGTATCCACGCCAAACTTGTGATAGTAATAATCACACAGCAACTCACCGGAAACTTTGTTTACCCCGTACATGGTGGTGGGGCGTTGAATCGTATCTTGCGGCGTATGTTTCTTGGGAGTAGACGGGCCGAAAGCACCGATGGAACTCGGGGTGAAAAATTGGCAACGAAGTTCCCGTGCCACTTCCAGTGCGTTGATCAGTCCACCCATATTGAGATTCCAGGCCATGAGCGGACGGTTTTCCGCGGTGGCAGACAATAATGCCGCCAAATGGATCAGGGTGTCAATTTGGTATTTTTTGGAAATATTGTACATGGCTTTGCCATCGGTCACATCCAGAATCTCAAACGGTCCGGAATGGACGACCGTACTGTCGGTTTCTCGGATATCCGTTGCAATGACATTGTGGTCTCCATAAATTTCCCTTAACTTTATTACCAGTTCCGAACCGATTTGTCCCAAAGCACCGGTAACCAATATTTTCTTCATGCAAAACGCCTCCTGCTGTCACAACTCGTCAAATTAAATGACGCCCATTTCTTTTCCCACTTTTTCATAAATCGCGAGCACGCGATCCAGCATCTCCCGGGTATGGGCCGCCGTCGGCATGTTCCGGACACGCCCGGTTCCTCTTGGAACAGTGGGGAAGACGATGGCTTTGGCATAAACGCCTTCTTCATTCAAGCGCCGGCTGAATTTCTGGGTGAGCACTTCATCGCCAATGATGCAAGGGGTGATCGGGGTTTCACTTTCACCGATATCAAAGCCCAGTTCCTTCAAGCCATTTTTCAGATAGCGCCCGTTGCTCCACAATTTGTCATGCAGTTCCGTACTGCTCATCAAAATCTCGATGGCTTTGATGCATGCAGCCACATCGGCCGGTGGCAGGGCGGTGGAGAACAAGAACGGACGGCTGCGGACTTTTAACCAGTCAATCAACAGCTTTTTGCCCGCGACATAACCACCGACGACGCCGATCGCCTTGGACAAGGTTCCGATTTGGAAATCCACTTGATCGGACAGTCCGAAGTGTTTCACCGTGCCGGCCCCTTTACCCAGGACACCCGAGCCGTGTGCATCGTCGACATAAGTGATCAGGTCAAAACGGTTGGCGATTTCCACAATCTCCGGCAACTTGGCGACATCGCCGTCCATGGAGAAAACGCCGTCTGTGATGACCATGATTTTTTTGTATTGTCCCGATTCTTTGGCTTCTTTTGCCTTGGCATACAAATCATCCATGTCGGAGTGATTGAAGCGGATGATTTTTGCTTTGGAAAGGCGGCAACCGTCAATAATGGATGCATGGTTCAGTTCGTCGGACAAGATGGCATCATTTTTATCCATCACGGCAGAAATTGCGGCCATATTGCAATTAAAGCCGGATTGATAAGCGATTGCCGCTTCTGTATTCTTAAATTCAGCAAGTTTTTCTTCCAACTGTACATGAAGACTCAGGGTTCCGTTGATGGTGCGAACGGCACCGGCACCGACGCCGTATTTTTGAACCGCTTCCAATGCCGCTTCTTTCAGGCGTTCGTCTGTTGCCAAACCCAAATAGTTGTTGGAAGAAAGATTGATCAATTCCCGGCCGTCGATTTCGATCACGGGTCCGTTGGGGCTTTCCAGCGGATCAATCACGTTGTAAAGGCCCCGGCTTTTTAAATCCTCCAAGTTGTCATGTAAAAACTGGTCTAATGTTTTGCTTGCCATGGCAACTCCTCCTTGCGCCATCCGTGTTTTCTTGAGCACAAACACATATGTCCGCATGACGAGGACATATTAAGGTGCGTCGGTCTTTTTATATCAACGTTTCTGATACTAATTTATCATATTTTCACAAAAATGTTTACTCACAGTGGACAAAAACAAACAGAGAGAAGCAGGCAGAAATCAAACATATTTTCTCCATCGACAGTGGAAAAATTCCAGTAAAATAAGAATAGATCAGGAATAAGGGGAAACATCATGAAACCACTGAAACAAAAGAATAAAGACACCATCTGCATTGAACATGTGTCCGTTTTTTATGTTCAGGCACCGCCGGAGTTTTGCTTTTCCAAATTAACGAATGAAAGAATCCGCCGCCGGGCCCATCAGGATGTGTTAGAGGTGGAGATGGAGCCGGAAGTGGGGGGAGTGTTCAGGATCACGTACGAAAAACCGGCCGGAACGGAAACCATCCAAATGAAAATTGCCGAATATGCTCCTCCTTCCTTATTAAAGACAACCGTTTCCACGGAAGAGGAAAACCTGACGCATACTTACCGGCTCAAACGGGTGGAAGCAGGAACCCGGCTCACGGTCATTACACAAAGAACCAGGAAATGGAATTGGTTGAACGGCATTCTTTATACCTTATTCAAAAGAAGAATGGATCAAAAAATGAATCATTATTGGAGTCGGTTGGCAGTGGAGATCGAAAAAGAATTTCAAGAGCGGCATTTATTCTCCTAAAGAATTCGGAAGCGTTTACCGGAGATGCCTTGTGTAAAGGGAAGTTTTCCGGTGAACGCTTTCGTTTGGCAACCCGCTGTGTTCATCGTTTGTTCATATTCGCGGGGGCAAAAGAGGTTTATTCCGTGGGCGAAACGAGAAATACTCAGGTAGAAAACATGGAGGAGGAAATGTAGGTGATCCAAAAACAGAATTTTGCAACGGATAAAGGAGCCATCCGCCATTTGGAGGCGTTGATTGAAAGCGGGAAAATCGGGGAGTATCCCCTGCTTGGGGAAGGGTTGAGCGGAAAAGTATATGATTATGACGGATTTGCAGTCAAAGTGTATAAAGAAAATTACAGCGAGAATGATGATTACAAAACATTGAGCGGTTTAAACGGCCATCCCGCATTTCCGGCATTTCATTACATCGATCAAAGAAAGCGGTGGATGGTGGTCGAGAAAGTGGACGGATTCACACTGGCGGAGGCCGTCCGGTCCGGAGAAAAGCTGGACAGCCGGACTTATGCGCAGATCGAGGAAATTGTGGAGGATTGTTATGACGAAGGAATCATCCCGTCTGATCTCCATCTGAACAATTTGATGTTGGACAAGGACACCAACCGGATCCGGGTGATTGATACAGGGCGTTTCTTTTTTACAGAGGACAAAGAGGCTTACCGGTCCCGCATCGGGGAGGAACTGGAATGTTTGCAATATCACTGCGGATTGTTCGGCAGCCTCTTTTCCTCATCCCGGCACAAGCACCGCCGCCGGCGTAAATATTCCAGCTCTTACCCGCGCCGTTACAAGTATTCGAGTTCTTACCCGCGCCACCACAAGTATTCAAGTTCATATCCGCGCCGTCGCCGTTATTCGTCTCCGTTTTTTTCATCATCGGACCGTTACCGCCATCGCAAATATAAAAAATATTTTTCGTTTTCCAGTTCCTGACCGAAGATGTCCCGAAGGGGGCGTCTTTTTTGTTGAATCATCCCCGTCAAACTACTACAATGATGTAGTATAAAATGTTTCGACTGTAAAAAGGGGAGAGAAAATGAGGAGAAGACGGATGGTATGGATGGCGATCCTGGCCGTGGCGATGCTGATGGCCGGTTGCGGTTCCCGGGGGCAGGAACCGGACCGGCCGGAAGGCGCCGGACAATGGGTGCTGCAAACCAAGAATGTGACGCGGGTGAATGAGGATGATCCGGTCAAGGCTGCGGTTCTGATTTCCCGGATGATTTGGCCGTCCACGGATGCGCAAAACCGGCCGGGAACGGTATTGATTGCAGAAGCCGGCAAAACCAAACTCAATTTGCCGTCGGTCACTCTGGTGCATCATCCGAATAACGGGCCGCTGTTGTATGCCAAAAAAGATCAGATCCCGCAAGAGACGCTGGATGAAATCAAGCGGCTTCAGCCGGCCGGAAGTTCGATGAATCAGGGAACCCAAGTGATCATGATCGGTTCTTTTGCTCCCAAGGCCAAAAAACAAATCACGGATGCAGGGTACAAAGTGGATGTCATTCACGGGGAAGATCCTGCTGAAATGGTCCGGCAGCTGGACGCTTACTATGCAAAAGTAAACGGGGGAGAGTATCCTAAAAACGTGATTGTCGGTTCGGTCGACCGGCTTGACTACACTTTGCCGGCAGCCGGCTGGATCGCCCATATGCCCGAGCCGTTGCTTTATGTCAGCAAAGATGCGGTTCCGGAAGCCACCCGGCAGGCACTTCAACAACGGAAGGGGCAAGCAAAAATATATTTGCTGGGGCCGGAACAAGTGATTTCCCCCAAAGTGGAAAAAGAATTGCAGTCCTATGGGGAAGTGGTCCGGATTGCAGGAGATGTTCCGGAAGAAAATGCGATTGCCTTTGCCAAATTCAAAGATGAAAAAACCGGATTTGGCTGGGGAGTGACCGAACCCGGGCATGGCTTGACCTTTGTCAAGAGCGGTTCATTGGACACCGCCATTGCTTCGGCTTCGTTTGCCCATCTTGGAAAACATGCCCCCATGCTTGTTTTGGAGGGGAACGATTTATCCGCGGCGCTGCAACAATATTTAACATCACTTCAGCCCGGGTATGAGAAGGAGCCGACCGAAGGCCCTTACAATCACGCCTATCTGATCGGTTCCGAAAAATCGGTTCCGTTTGCGGTTCAAGGGAAAATCGACCGTTTGCTGGAGATTGTGCCCAAAAGCGGCGGGTCCGGACATGAGGAGCATATGCCCATGCAGGGAAACAACGGGCATGGCGAACATATGGGACATCATTAACGAACATGGTTGAAAGAACTCCGGTAGCCGGAGTTCTTTTTTCGATGGAATTTTTCCACCGAAAGGTTCGGAGGCTGATACAATGAAGAAAGAAGGAGAGGAAACGACGATGATGACAGAAGAACAACACAAGATGTTAAGCAAATTATTCGGTCCTTTGGAGCTGGAAGTCCTGAAAATCATTTGGCAAAAAGATTGGCAAACCGTGCAAGAGGTGTTGGATCAATTGCCGGCGCACAAGCATTACGCTTATACAACCATTATGACGGTGATGAACCGCCTCCACCAAAAAAGCGTGTTGAGCCGGAAGAAAAAGGGAAAGAGATATCTTTACAAAGCACGTTATCAACCGGAAGATTTGATCCGTCATTTTTCCTCTCATACGATCCAAGGTATCTTGGATGATTTCGGGGATATTGCGATTGCCCAATTTGTCGATGCGGTGGGCAACGCACCGGACGGACTGAGAAAGTTGAAACAGTTGTTAAATGAGTTAGAGGAAGGGGAACGAAAATGAGTTCGTTCCAAAAGCTTTTTGCCTTTACCGTGGGATGGGGTGTTTTCAACTGGTTTGCGGCCGGATGGATGGATCACTGTTGTGACAGGTTTTTTGGGGAGTCCCGGTGGATCCATCATGATCTTGTGCAGGGGATTTTCATCCTCAGTCTGATGATTTTTTCCGTCCGTTCGGCAACGATTCTGATCCGAACAAAACGAAAGATCAACCAACTGTTAAAATGGCAATCCGATGCCTTTTTCCCGTTGGTTCACCAGATGCAAAAGAAGACCTCAATCCCGTTTAAGGTGGTGAAACATCCTCAGCCTTTTGCCTTTGCGTACGGATGGTTCCGCCCGCAAATTTTGGTGAGTGAAGGAATGATGGAAGCGCTTCATGAGGAAGAGCTGAAAGCCGTGTTGGAACATGAGGTTTATCACTGCAAACAAAGGGATCCGTTAAAAATATGGTTTGCCAAAAGTGCATCTGCCGGGTTTTTTTATTTTCCATTAATCAGAACCTGGTCAAAACAATATGATTTAGAAAAGGAACTGGCTGCCGACCGGCATGCCATCGGGCAATGCGGTTTAAAACCGTTGGCTTCCGCTCTTTTGAAGATTTTGGAACAATCTTCCCCCGTGTCTTCCATTCATGGGTCGGCCGGCTTTTCCTCTGCATGGATGGATGTCAGGATCGACGGTTTCATGAAGAAGACACCAGTGATGAAACAGCAGAAGCGGGATTACTACCTGACCTTGTTGGTACTGGTGATCTTGACGATTTGCCCGGTTTATGATTTCATCAAATGATCAACGCCCATGAGAAAAAATGCGTTATAATAAGATTTGATTTCTTTTTACTTCATGATTTTTGCGGTGTTTAATAGGGGGAAAAAGATTTGGACGAAGTGATAAGTATTATATTGAAATTAATCCTGGTGCTTTTTCTCGTATTTTTAAACGGCTTTTTTGTTGCTGCAGAATTTGCCATTGTCAAGGTAAGAGCGACGCAACTTGCCAATATGAAAGGACGCCGTGCTCAGGTAGCCAAAAAAGTTGTAAAGAACTTGGATGCATACTTGTCAGGAACGCAGTTGGGAATCACCTTGGCTTCGCTTGGATTGGGATGGGTTGGTGAGCCAGCCATTGCAAGAATGATTGAACCGGTGCTTGCTTACTTCGGCATGCCCGGCTGGGTCATTCATACCATTTCCGCGGTGATCGGATTTTTGATCATCACATTTTTGCATATTGTTTTGGGGGAAATGGCTCCAAAATCCCTGGCCATCCGCCAGTCGGAGCAAACAACCTTATGGACGGCAACACCGCTCAATTGGTTTTACAATTTGTTTAAGCCTTTCATCTTTATTTTGAACTCTTCAGCCAATTTGGCGTTGAAAATAATCGGTGTCGATGGAAAAGCGGATCAGCAAGCGCATACGGAAGAAGAAATCCGGATGCTGATCGCGCAAAGCCATAAAAGCGGAGTGATTGACAAAACCGAATTGACGTTGTTTGATAACGTTTTTGACTTTACGGAAAGAATCGCCAGGGAAGTTATGGTACCAAGGGTGAAAATGGTTTGCCTTTTTGAAGGAAATTCGTTTGAAGAAAATTTTGAAATCATAAAAGAAAACCATCATACCCGCTTCCCGGTTTGCGGTCAGGATAAAGACGATATCAAAGGGATAGTGCACATCCGTGATATTTATAAATACATTGCGGAAGGGGAAAAGCCGGATATTTCCCAAATCATCCGCCCGGTGGTGGTGGTGCCGGAAACCATGGAGTTAAAGGATATTTTCCATAACTTGCAAAAGAATCGCGTGGAAATGGCGATTGTTGTGGATGAATACGGCGGAACCTCAGGATTGTTGACAACCGAAGATATCATTGAAGAGATCTTTGGAGAAATCCAAGATGAATTTGATAACGAACTGCCGTTGATCCAAAAAGTCGGAGAAGACACATTGATCGATGCCAGCTTGTTGATCGAGGATGTCAATGAACATTTCAACATTTCGATCGAGGATCCGGATAATGACACCATCGGCGGTTGGCTTTTCTCCGAGCTGGATAAAGTGCCGGAGGAAGGGGATCAAGTATCGTTTGACAAGTGGGTGTTTACCGTCAAAGAGATGGATCAGTTGCGTATTTCCCGGATCATTGTCTCTCCGCTGGATTCAAAGGAACCACATCAAGAAGATGCCATGGAGAAAGCTCCATTGGAATCATGATTGCAAAAAAGGCTTGGCGATGGATTCGTCGTCAAGCCTTTTTCTGATTGATCACCCAGTCCGGGTGTTCATAATGCTCCGACCACTCTCCGGCAAAAGCGCCGATGGACCCGGGGAGAGAACAGTATTTTTTATAAAACATTTCTTTGCTTTGTTGACAGTGCTCCGGATAATACACCATTTCCCATAAAGATGCCTGCAAAAAGTTTTTCAGCCGTTCCGGTTGATTGAACCATTCGCGTTTCAACTTGATTTCCCGGCAAGCCGCCAGAGATGGCAGTTGTACCAACATATAAACCGTTTCCTTTCCGATGGCAACAGCCATTTCTAATTCACGGACTTTCTTTTTCAAAAAAGCAGTGGGATTAAATTCAAACGTTTGCATTTTTCCATCATAGCTGCGGGAGCCGTATTTTTCATGGAACCCCAATTGCTCCAAAGCATTTAACAAAGGTTGAAAAGAACGGGGCGGGGTGATAATGACCGGATCGGTTTTTGTGTATTTCTCACCGGTACCCACTTCCAGCCGGGTGACAAATTGATAGGAGACGGTATAACCGGAAACGAGCAGGTTTGCAGGCAGTCGAAAAGAAAAAGGAAACGTGATTTCTTCCGAGGGACGAACAGAGCATGGAGAATGAAACGGGAATGATGCAATGGAATAGGAATGCACTTGTTGTTCCATCCGGATATGAATCATCAGATCGGTCGCGATCTGGTGGATTTCTTGATCAATGATGCCTCCGCGAACCAATAATTTTCCCTTCACTTGATCTCCCAAATGCACTCGATCCTTTTCCAGAATCAAGTCTGTCTGTGCTCCGCCCTTCCCCATTTTGGCCAATAAGGTTTTAAACATCATAAGCGAAAGAACCCCCTTATTGAAATAGACAAGGACTTCGCCGGTTTTTTTCTCTTTATGCCAAAAAAACGCGCTTTCATGATCTTGTATATAGTAATCTTATCAAATTTATAAGAGAAAAAAATGACAATATTAAGAAGAAACCATCATCTCCTGTTTTTTCTTTTTCATATCGGTTGCTAATTTTTTTTGAATTCGTTATACTGTCTCCATACGGAAAACATATGTATTTCTACGGAGGACAAAACCTTCTTTTGTCCATTGTTTACATCAAGCGGGAGGGAGAATATGGTAAGACAAGCCGTCAAAGTGGGTCTATTGGGATTGGGAACTGTCGGACAAGGGGTCGTGCGGATTATTTCGGATCATCAACAGGATCTGTATAAAGAGACCGGGCTGTATGTGGAAATTCATAAAGTCCTTGTGCAAGACCTGCACAAAAAAAGGGAAACCGATGTGAATCCGGATCAAATGACCCTTCATCCGGGGGAAGTGATTGAAAATCCGGAAATTGATGTGGTGATTGAAGTGATGGGGGGCATTGAACCGGCAAAGGAATATATTCTGACGGCTCTGAAAAGGAAAAAACATGTGGTTACTGCGAACAAGGATTTGATGGCTCTTTATGGGGCGGAGATTTTGCGGGTGGCACAGGAAAATCAATGCGATGTTTATTACGAGGCCAGTGTGGCCGGCGGGATTCCCATTTTGCGGGCTTTAATGGACAGCTTTTCCTCCGACCGGATCCACAAGATCATGGGAGTGGTCAACGGGACGACCAATTACATTTTATCCAAGATGAGCCAAAACAAAGCAAGCTTTGAGAACACTCTTTCAGAGGCGCAAAAGCTGGGGTATGCGGAAGCCGATCCTTCTTCCGACGTGAACGGGTGGGATGCGGCATATAAAATGTCCATCTTGTCCACGCTGGGTTTCCACATCGCTGTCCATCCGGATGAAGTGGATGTGCGGGGGATTACAAAAGTTTCCATGGAGGATATCGAGTTGGGCAAAGATCTGGGCTATGAATTAAAACTGCTGGGTTTGGCCAAACGGGACCACGATAAGGTCGAAGTGAGCGTTCAACCGACATTCCTGTCCCAAAAACATCCGCTCGCTTCCATCGACGGGGTGAATAATGCCATTTTGATCGAAGGGGAAGCGGTCGGGGAAACCATGTTTTACGGCCCGGGGGCAGGTTCATTGCCGACGGCGACATCCGTGGTGTCTGATCTTGTGACGATTATCCGGAATATGAAACTGGGCGTCAACGGGCAAAGAATGGTGGCGCCTTATGAAACCAAACGATTAAAAACCGACCAAGAGAAAGGATCAAAATATTTCTTGCGGCTGGTGGTGGCCGATGAGCGGGGAGTGCTGGCCCGGCTGACTCAACTGTTTGCGGAAAACCACATTTCCATGGAGCAAGTGATTCAAAAACCTTATAACGGAGGTTACCGTGCGGAAATTATTTTGGTGACACATGAAGCGGTCAAAGCCGATTTAAACCGGGTACTTGCCTCCATCCATCAACAGGATGGCATTTCTGAGCTGAAAAGCTGTTACCCGGTGTTGGAAAGATAAGCGGCAAAATTTTTTATCCGGCACCGTTCCTTTGAGAGCGGTGTTTTTGTTTGGTTCGTTCATCAAACGTTTCCTTGTCACTCTGTGCGGTTTTGTTACAATTTGAAAGACAAGGCCGTTGGATGAAGGAGAGAAAAACATGGACCGGCAACCGATACTTGAGATCAAAAATATATCCAAATCGATTGCAAAACAAAAGGTGATTGACCAAGTTTCTTTTGATGTTTACCCGGGAGAGGTGTTTGGCTTGCTTGGCCCGAACGGTGCGGGAAAAACAACGTTGATCCGGTTGATTGTCGGTTTGATGAAGTTGGATCAGGGAGATGTGTTCATTGACGGATATTCAGTCCGCACCCAATTTCAAAAGGCGATCCGGCCGGTCGGCGCCATTGTGGAACGTCCCAAGTGGTATCCCTTTTTAACCGGGTATCAAAATTTACGCCTTTTTGCGCGGATGATGCCGGATGTCGAAAAAGAGCGGATCGATGAAGTAATCGCTTTCCTGGATCTTGGCGATTCCGTTCATGATCCGGTGCATACCTTTTCCCCGGGCATGCAACAACGTTTGGGATTGGCACAGGCGATTCTTTCCAAGCCCCGCCTGTTGATATTGGATGAGCCCGTCAACGGTCTCGATCCCATAGGAATCCGCCGGTTGCGCGATTTATTGGGCAAGCTGGCAAGGGAACAAAAAACGGCCGTGCTCATATCCGGACACTTGTTGTCGGAAATGCAGAGGATGTGTGACCGGTTTGCGGTGATGAATGCGGGAAAATGCGTGGCGGTCCGCTCGCTAAAGAGAGAACCGGACAAGGAAGCGGAGGCAGGTTGGGTCCGTTTTGAAGTGGATTCGCTGGAAAACGTGAAAACCGCCTTACAAGAATTGAATTGGGAAAAGGAATTTGTGCCTGTCCCCAAGGGATTTGAAATCATGTTAAAAAAAGGACAAATTCCGGAGTTCACTGCCGAATTAATGAAACAAGGAGTCAAAGTTTACGGAATCGGGGTGGTTCATCAGACCATGGAAGATCAGTATTTGGAAATGATTGAAGGTGAAGCGGATGGTCCACTGGAACCGGCTTGTACATAATGAGTTGATGAAAATTTTTCTGAGGACCCGTACATCGGTTTTCTTTATAATTCTTTTGCTTGCCGGATTTGTCATGGCGTTTGTCTGTTTGTTTTTGCAATCCGTAAGCGGCATCAAGGAAGATGTCTGGGGATTTTTTCTTACGAACACTTTTCTTTTGCCGGTGGTGGAATTGTTTGCTTTGATCATTGCCGCGGATGCCGTCAGCAGTGAATATGCCTGGGGGACGATGACGTATCTTTGGATTCGCCCGGTTTCCCGTTTGAAAATCTTGTTGTCCAAGTATGCCTCGGTTTTACTCTTGTTGCTGGCAGGGGTTTTGTTGCTGGCGGGGACTTCCGCCTTGTACGGATGGGTTTTTTTCGGTTCACCTGTCCGGGGAGATTCGGGGATGCTTTTGGCGCGTGCCCTGGTGATCTACGGATGCAAGTGGGTGGAAATGGTGATGATGGTGACCATGGCTTTTGCGATTTCGGCCTTGACAACCAAAAATTCGCTGTCCATCGGACTTACCCTGTTTCTGTATTTCACCGGGTATTTTTGGGTGGAATTGCTCCGGGGGTTCGATGTCCAATGGGGAAAATATCTTCTCTTTGCGAATGTGGATTTGGCGAATTATATTTTTGGAGGATTCCCGGCATTTGACGGGATGACCTTGGGCTTCTCATTGGTGATGCTTGCGGTTCACTATGTCTTGTTTATTTTCTTGGCTTGGTGGGGATTTGCGAGAAGAGAGGTGATCTGATTCAACAGGTTGCTTCTCTTCTTTCGGCAAATACCATCCGTCTCCCAATGCTTGATACTTGTCGCGGTTTTTCCGGTGCAGCGGGCAAAAGTCACAACGGCCGCCCGGACGCTGTTTGTAGCACTCAAGGCAACGAATCGGCTGCATCGCGGTCATCACATCCCTTCTCATTTTCATTTTATTTGAAAAGCCGTTTGAATGAAACAGGTTGCGGGAATAATATCGTTATTAAATGTCGAATGAAGGGGGAGTTATCCGTGGGGAAAGAGAGAAACCAAAAAATTTTGCTGGCCAGACGTCCTCAAGGAATGCCGGTGCCTGAAGATTTTGCATGGGTGGAAGAGGAGATTCCTCAACCGTCAAGCGGTGAGGTTCTGGTCAAGACGTTATATCTGTCCGTCGATCCTTACATGCGCGGGAGAATGAACGACCAAAAATCGTATGTACCGCCTTACCGGCTGAATGAAGTGATTACCGGCGGAGTGGTCGGTGAGGTGATTGCATCGGAATCCAAACTGTTTGATGAAGGAGAGATTGTCCTCGGCAATTACGGTTGGCAGAAATTTGCCGTGGCCGGGGAAGATGAATTGACCAAGGTGAATCCGGATCTGGCTCCGATTTCCACCGCTCTCGGCGTTTTGGGCATGCCGGGGCTTACCGCTTATTTTGGACTGATGGAAATCGGACAGCCCAAGGAAGGGGAAACGGTGGTGGTCTCCGGTGCCGCTGGAGCCGTCGGCATGACCGTGGGACAAATTGCCAAAATCAAGGGTTGCCGAGTGGTCGGGATTGCCGGTTCCGGGACGAAAGTGGAATTTTTGAAGAACGAATTGGGTTTTGATGCCGCGATTAACTATAAAAAGACGGACTCCATCCGGGAAGAACTGAAAAAAGCTTGTCCCGACGGGGTGGACATCTATTTTGACAACGTGGGTGGGAACATTTCCGATGCAGTCCTTTCATTATTAAATCATCAGGCCCGGATTCCGCTCTGTGGACAAATCTCCCTGTACAATCTGGAAAAACCGGATATCGGACCGAGAATCCAGCCGCAATTGTTGATTAAAAGCGCTTTGATGAAAGGATTTATCGTTTCCGATTACGCCGACAAATTTGATGAAGGGTTAAAGCAGTTGGCAGAATGGGTAAATGCCGGCCGGCTGAAATATAAAGAAAACATTGTGGAAGGATTCGAAAACACCGTCGATGCCTTTTTGGGGCTGTTTCACGGAGAGAACCTGGGAAAACAGATTGTCAAAGTTTAAAAACCGGTTTGCTTATTATGATCAAAGGGACCGTCGCAGCCGACCGGTCCCTTCCGCTGTGTCAAAAGGGAGTGGCCGAAAGCGGCGTCTCCCTCTTTTTTGGAAGGATTTGAAAAATATGATCATCTGCATACAAAAAAGCCTTTTCTCTGCATCGTGGAGAGAAAAGGCAGGCAAAACGGATTATAAGGATGGATTGCTGTTGCTTTTATTCAAAGGCTGTCCTGTGACTTCCTCGCTGAAGCGGCCCCAAGACTGATTAAATTTTTGAATGAGCGTTTCCGTTTCTTTCTCCAATTTCTTTCTTTCCTGATTTAACGATTCAAATTGGTCTTTGGGAGGCGTATTTTTCTTGGCGATGGCGGTGTAGTAATTTTTATTCGCCGTCAAAATCCCGATATTCACTTCGGCCAGTCTGGATTCACGCTGAACCAGCTGTTTAAACAAATTTAAGGTGTCCTTTGCCATCTGACCTTTGTCACCGGACATTTCTTCCGCTTTTTTCATCAATTGGTCCAGTTGCTTCAGGGCTTTTTCTTCTTCTGTTTGATAGTTGCGAAGTTCAGCGATCACTTGGTCCATATCGCTTAAGAGCGCTTTTAACTCATTGGGATCGGCTTTTCCCGTTTCTTGAATGCTGCGTTGAAATTGGTTCATGCTTTTTTCCATGTTTTTATAATACGTTTCCATCTTGTTCCGGGTATGTTCAGTGTCATTGTGTTGCACGACCAACTGTTCGATCGACTCAACCAGTTGGTGTGAAAGCTGGTAATCGGCGAAGACTGAACAACCGGATGCAAGAAGGAGTGTGCAAACAATCAGCAGAGTTTTTTTCAACATGGTACTTCCCTTCCCTATGATCAAGCAATGATTTTATCATACTGAATGCCTGTGGTGAATTCAATTGAAAAGACTATGGCAAATTTCTCAAAAAAAGTGGAAGAGAAGGGATGCAAATTCGAACCGGGTTACGAATAATATAGTGACCGGTACTTTTCCAATCCGGTCTGGGAAAGGGTAGAGAACATTGACAATTCTGTAAAATTAATATAAACTTTCTATAAAGATCAAATAAAAAAAGCAGCCATTCCCCCAAATGGCTGCGCGAATTTTGTGATCATTCAGGCAAAAAGAAAAGTTGGCTTGGTTTGGAATTATACGGCAGGCGGTTCTCCGTCAAAGAGAAAAGTCATTGTGTTAAACTCCCTTCCTTAAGATTAAGATTGGATTGGAAAAGTACGATCAAACAGCGGGCGGTTCTCCGCCGAAAAGGCGTTTCATCCGGATCCCTCCTTTCCAGGAAAAGGAAGGGAAAGGGGTTACAATTTTCCCTCGCCTTTTTCAAGTAATTGGCAGTAAGTTTGAAAAAATCTGTTTTTATATTTTTCATAAGTGACAGGATCTTCCTCTTCGCAACATTTTGCAAGTTTGACGAGGATTTCCGGTTCAAGGATTTTGAGTGCATGTTTTTCGGAGATCGTGAGTGCTTTTTGCAGGCATTTGCGTGCATCGCCGTTTTTGTTTTGGCGCATGTAGCAATCGCCCAGAGCAATGAGAGCATTGCAGTATTTTAAAGCATCGTTTGTTTTTTGTCCTGTTTGTACGGCATTCTGCAAAGCTTTTTGTGCGAAGGGGATTTTTTTTGTTTTTAAGTATAGCATACCTAGTTTCGTATAGGTAGATACCAACATATTTTTTTTTCCGATTTTTTTTTCTAGTTTTAATGCTGTGCGAAATGCAACTTCTGCTTTGTAATAATCCCCCATGTTTTGATAACAATCCCCGAGCGCCGTCCAGAGCTCAAACGCGCGGTCCACATTTTGGTCCACACGGGCCAGATGCAGGCCTTTGGTGGCATATTCGATAGCCTTTTCATGCAGTTCCTGTTTGCTGAGCAAGGTGGCGTGCACTTCATACATACTGCTGCGGATCTCGATGCTCTCGATATTGTCGACTTCTTTCCACATATCTTCCAAGGTGCGGAAAGCATCTTCATTCCGGTTTAATTTTTCAAGGTAAATCACTTTGCTCATTTTTAAATGGTACACGACATATTCGCGTTCACCGGAGGGGTCATAGGATTCCAACCCTTTTTCAATATAATGGAGGGCTTGATCGATATTGTTCAAATAATAACAACAACGGCCCAGTTCATTGTAGGTTGCGGCTTGCACGTTGGTTGATTTCCAATCGGGATACTGTTTCAGTGTGCTCAACGTTTTCAAAAATTGGGCCTGTGCTTTTTTCCAATGTTTTTTCCGGGCAATGCATTTTCCTTTTAAAAAGAGGTATGTGGGAAGCAAGGGGGAGTTTTTGTCAATCTCGGTTTTCCTGAGTTCTTCCAAACCTTTGTCCGGACCCGCCATGTCGATGTCATGCTCGATCGCGAATAATTTGAATTTCAATTGTTCTTCGCGTTCCTTCTCGTCATCATAAGACTTGGATAACTGCTTGATGTCCAGATCCAGCTTGTTGCATATGTGCAGATATATATCCTCATTCACCACTTCGCCTTTTTCGACTTTGCGGATGGTATGGAGTTTGATCATGTTATCCACCAAATCGCTTTGCCTGAGCCCCAAATCCTTCCGCCTTTTCCGAATGACACGCCCCGCATTCTCATGGTCAAGAGGGAGCAACGAACTCACCTCCGCAAATAAAAAAATTTTTGTTTATTTTCGGTTGTTTTTTTGTTGCTTTTCATGCAAATATGCAAAATCTGAGTGAACATTTTTGCTTTATTTTTATTTATTTATCTAGTTTGGCACAAATCTGCAAAATTCCTTCTATTATTAGTAATTTTGTATCGATTTGCAATGTAAGAAATAGATTTATAAACTATAGTCAGGAAGATGCCGATTGGTTTCAGTGGTTGAAACACCGCAAAATTTTGGGAGGAGTTGCTTATGTTGAAGGTGCAGGTTGAAGGCCAAAAGGAAAAGGTCGGACCATTTTTGTCGGAATTGAGACAACGTTCGCAAATCGAATATTTGCGAGATGAAACCAATTTTCAGGAAAAAGAAGAAATCCGTGTGATTTGTTACGTGGAGCACAAACCGGAGCACCGCATCAAAATGGTGAAATTGTCGACGGGTGACGGGTTGGAAATTCAACTTCCGTTGATCGATGTCATCCAGGTGGAGATGGAAGACGGCAAAAAAATCATTACCGGACGCTCCTTTGACATTTTTGGAACGTAATGATTTTATCATATTGATGGAATGTAAAATTTCTCGTGCTTGTGCGATGGCACGTCATTTCATAGAACCATCAAAAACAAGGATGCACGGCGGAAAAAATGAGAGAGAACCTGTTTACACCTCAACAAAGCTGAAGCGTTGCCCTGGAAAGGACTTTCACGTCCTCCCGGAGGCAACGCTTTCATTCTTCCGCCTTTTTTAACATCCATGGCTGCAAGCGTCCGCTGAAAGGAGTTGTTTATTGAAAGATGTAAAAATTTGCATT
Organism: Thermoactinomyces sp. FSL K6-2592; assembly: GCF_038006465.1. Taxonomy (NCBI): domain Bacteria; kingdom Bacillati; phylum Bacillota; class Bacilli; order Caryophanales; family Thermoactinomycetaceae; genus Thermoactinomyces; species Thermoactinomyces sp. FSL K6-2592. Next base: position 2,216,007 of record NZ_JBBOVH010000001.1, on the reverse strand, counting down.
AAAATGGAATTAACCGGGGGATTTTTCTTGATGGCTGAATCATGCCAAACCGTTGACAGATAGAGTGATAAGTGAGAGGAAAAGTACAGTAGGGGTTCGGGAATACTGTGCTTTTTTTATGGATTGGAGGCTTTCTTGGGTGAATCTGTATTTTGTTCTTTTGTTTGCCAAGGACCGGGCGGCCAAAGTTCCTCCATTACCGTTCAAGCGGTTGCTCCGGGTGATCGTGATTTCGGTTTGGATGCTTTTGATTTACCGGATTTACGGTTTAAACAAAGCCATGGACCGGCTCAAGTCGATCCGATGCAAAGATCCCGTGCGCATTAAAAATCCGTTGGCGGAATTTTTGTTCGCCAGGCGGGTGATGGTCTGGTCGCAATTTGTGGTGTCCCTGTTGAATGCGGGAAAAATTGATTCTTTCCTCCGTTCCCTGTCATTGTGTGCGTCTCTTAAAAAGTTGGGGATTCCGGCGCAAATGGTGTTGGGGGAAAAAAGTGACGACCATGTGATTGAAAATTTGCATGTCTGGGTTGAACTCCGGCAGATTCCCCTGAATGAATCATGGGAGGTTGAATGGCACTTTCGAGAAATTAAGCGTATTCCGGAAAGGTTTGACGTCCATTGAGAAAATTTGATCCGATCCAGGGATTCATTGATTTCGGTTTTTTTCAGAGTTTTTTCCAATTTTACGGTGAGGTCTGGGGTTATCCGCCCCGGTTGGAACCTTTGATGAAGCTGATCCAAAACAACAACTGGCATGAGGCCAAAAAAGAATTCAAAACATTGTTGAAAGAAGGGCCCGGTTTTTTAAAACAAATCGACGGTGCTTTTATTGTCGTTTATTTTGAAAGGAAAGAAAGAACCGGATTGATTTACCGAAGTTTGTTGTGTAAATATTCCCTTTATCTGCGCCGGACCAGGCGGCAGATCTTTTGGTCCACCCGGATTGAACAGGTACTGGGAGAAGACCGTCCCTATTTGTCCAAAGTGAAAAAGGAAGAACTGGTGGGGTCCTGTTTTGCGGAAGTCCAGGAGCCATCCCAGACCTATTTTCGGGATATCAAAAAGCTGCCGGCCGGGCACATGATCCGCGTCCACCGGGAGAATGAAGAGATGACCCTGTTTGACCAATTGCGTCCCCGGCCGGATTATGCCAAGTTAAAATGGGACCAAGCGGCGGATTTGGTGATCGAAATCCTGACCCAAACGATCCAGGACCGGATTGAACCGGCCGACCGGGTGGGGGTTTTGCTGAGCGGAGGCATTGATTCCTCGGCGATTCTCATGATGTTAAAATCCTGCCAGATCCCGGTCGTTGCGTATCATTGGGGATGGCGCGGCGAAAAGTCCAAGGTCCGTTTCAGCGCGGAAAAGGTGACACGATTGGCGAATGTCCCGCTCATTATCCTTGAACCGGGGGATTTGAAGGCGTTAACAAAAGATGCCAACCAATTTTATTTGCCGTATCCCGGCTTGGATTACCTGATGATCAAAGAAGCCCGCAGGCAAAGCCAAAAGGACGGGATCAACCTGCTTGCTTCCGGGTATTTTGGCGACTATATTTTCGGCTATGACGGAACCGGACGCTTTTCCAAGCGGATATGGAACAAAACGTTATCCAGACGGCTGATGGAAAAGCTGGGAATGCTTCGCCCGACGTGGGCCAATCATCCGGAAGACATCCCGATTCCGCTTTTTTTTACCGACAAGGCGGCAAAAGAAGCCAAAAATTATCTAGGCTCGCTGAAAGAAAAAACCAGTGCCCGGCAAGCGATGGGGTATTCATTAAACCGGGACAAGGAGTCCCTTATTCAGTTGCATCAATTGTCCCCGCATCAAATGAACATGTTGTTTCCCTTTGTCAGCAGAAAACTGATGGAAATCGCCATTTCCCTGCCTTCTGAAATGAAAGTGCTGTTTCGCGGGGGGCAATGGATCGAAAAACCGGTGTTGAGACAGGCGTTTTTTGATTGGCTGCCGGGTGAAGTGATTGCCTATGTGCCCCGGCAGTACCGGGTGTTGCCGATGGAGGCCCGTTTTTTGCTGAAGCACCGGGAACAAGTCAAAGAATTGCTGGATGAAGACTCGATCTTGGCGGATTGGGGAATCATCCATTGTGAACGGCTGAAAGAATGCCTGGAACACCAGCGGTTGCTGATGTTGTCGACCAAAGGGCTGATTTGGGCATTCATGACAGAAATATGGCTCCGCTCTTTGTTGTGACCTTCATCAGAAAGCTCCTTCTCACGGGAAAGGGGTTTTTGATGAAGGTTTTTCATTCAGCGGGATAGCGCCGGTTTCGTCCCTGAACCAACACCGGTTGCACAAAAGGACGAATTCGTTCCATCAACCGCTTGGCTTTTAAAATTTCCCATCCGCCTTTTGCCGTATAGCTGAAGTGTTCTTCCAACTCATCCAATGTCATGTTGGATGTATAGATGGTCGGCCGTTGGTCCGTCATCCGTCTTTGTAAAATGACGGAAAGCACTTCGTCCCTCAGCCAGGGGGTCAAGGACTCGGCGCCGATATCGTCCAGGATCAGGACTTGCGTGGTTTTTAACGCCTCGATTTTCCGGCTGATTTGATTATCGGCAATGGATGCTTTCAATTCTTCGACCAAGGCGGGGAAATGAACCATGATCGAAGAGATGTTGTGTTTGGCCAATTCATTGGTGATCGCACCGGCAATGTAGCTTTTGCCCACCCCAAACGCCCCGTATAAATACAGGCCGTAAGAAAGAGGGGATTCTTTGAAACTGATGCAGTAATCCATGGCGGTCAAAATGGCTTTGTTCCGTTCCGGGTGGTCGTAGTCAATCTGCTCAAACGTCGATTGTTGAATTTCTTTGGCGATGTAATGGCTTTGAATCAGCGATTTTTGTTTTTCCGATTTCCATTTGCTGCATTCATGCATGGTCAGGTCCAGATAACCGCCATACTCTTCCAGTTCCGGGTAATGTCCCTTCATCATGTTGGGGCATCGGTCCAGCCCCGGACATTGTTGGCAATTGGAACGTTCCATCACAAATTGCTGAAGGAAGGAGAAAGAACGCTGATAAACTTCTGTCGGAAGTTCAGGATGTTGCTTCCTGAATTCTTCGACCAGCGGAAATTGAAGCAGGAGCTTTAACTGCCGTTCTTTGTCGACCGCTTTTACGTTTTTGCCCACCGGAACCATCACATTGTTGATCCGTTTCATCACGAACCTTCCTCCTGCAATCGATGTTGATCGTAATCTCTATTCTATCAGGAAACGGAATAGATTTTTACTCTAAAATCAGGAAAATATCATGGAAAATTCCATTCTCAAATTTTAGTCATTTGTCATCGCGCCCTGAATATGTTTTAACTAGCAGGAATGAAGGAGCAGTGCGATGCAAAGTCAATGGATTCTTCATGTTCAAGCGATGATTCACCGGTTGAAAAAAGAGTTGATCCAAAAACAGAACCCGGATGGAACGTGGCCGTTTTGCTTTGAAAATGGAATTGGGACCGACGCGTATTATGTCCTGTTGCATCAAGTGTTAAAGCGTCCTGACCCCGGCACCTTGGCGCCGGTTTTGGAACGCATTCTGGACAAACAAACCGGTGATGGAACCTGGAAAGCGTTTCCGGATGAGAAGGAAGGGAATGTTTCCGCCACTTTGGATGCCTCCCTTGCGCTTTTGTATTCCGGGGTGAAAACGCCCGATGATCCTTCGCTCAAAAGAGCGCGCGACTTCCTGCTTTCCCGCGGCATGGAAACGAAAGCGGGCTCCTTGACGCAAGTGGTTCTGGCATTGCTTGGGCACCGGAGTTGGTCGCGCATCACCAAACTGCCGGTTGAGTTTTTTCTGTTGCCGGCCGCAAGCCCTGTCAATTTTTTTGATTTCGTGGGATATGCGCGTGTTCACATCGCTCCCGTCATGTTGGCGTCCGATCAGGATTTTTACATTCATCTCAAAGGTTATCGGGAAGTGGAAGACTGGTTGCCTTCTTCTTTTCGGACGTATATGGAACGCATGCACCCGGATTATTTTTGGACCAAAGAGGATTTGCTTCCCGCGGTGGAAACAACGGCTTATTCCACGTTTTTTAAGAAGAATGTCCATCAGCGGGCCCTTTACTGGGGAGAGAACTTTTTGCTTTCCCGCATTGAAGAAGACGGGACGCTGTACAGTTATATGACCAGTACCTTTTTGATGATTTTTGCTTTGTTGTCTCTCGACTATCCGCCTGATCATCCGTTGATCCAAAAGGCAATGGAAGGATTGGACCGGATGATTTTTCCTCTTCAAGAGGGCGCTCATTTGCAGGAGGCAACTTCGACGGTTTGGGACACTTCCCTGGTGATGACGGCATTGCAAAATGCGGGCCTTTCGCCCGGGCATGGTGTGATACAGAAAGGAAGAAATTATCTTTTGTTAAAACAGCATACATCGTGCGGAGACTGGTGTTTAAAGAATCGTTATGCGATTCCGGGCGGATGGGGATTTTCCGACACCAATACGATCAATCCGGATGTGGATGATACGGTTCAATGTTTGCATGCAATTGCTCCGGCTGTCCGGGAAGGCTGGGCGCAGGATGAATGGAAACGGGGATTGCAATGGTTGTTGAGCATGCAAAACCGGGATGGCGGATGGCCTGCTTTTGAACGAAACACGAACAAGATGTGGCTCAAGTTGTTGCCTGCCCGCAATGAAAAAAGAGTTTGGGGCGACCCGTCCACTGCGGATCTGACCGGACGCGTTTTGCATTTTTTGGGATCGGAGCTTGGCTGGACCATCGACCGCCCCGAAGTCAGGCGGGCATGGAGTTGGCTTTATCATCACCAGAATTCCGACGGTTCTTGGTTTGGCCGATGGGGCGTTTCCTATATTTATGGAACTTGGGCGGCGCTGAAAGGACTGGCTGCGGTGGGAGTGCCCGAAACCCATGTTTCCGTGCAAAAAGGGATTCGGTTTTTACTCTCCAAGCAACGTCCCGACGGGGGATGGGGAGAATCTTGTTACAGTGATGCGGAGGACCGGTTTGTTCCCCTTTCGTTTTCGACTCCGGTGCAAACGGCTTGGGCATTGGATGCTTTGATCGCCTACCATGACCATCCGACACCGGCGATTGAAAAGGGGATGGCTTGTTTGTTGGAAATGATGGAGAAACGTGGGGAAGAATGGTCTTATCCGGCGGGAGCGGGTCTTTCCGGGCAGTTTTATGTGTATTACCACAGCTATCCGTATGTTTGGCCTTTAATGGCGATGACACATTATCTGCAAAAATATAGTTGAGAGGGGACCCGCCCTTTTTTTGTGCAAAAAACATCCACTCCTGAAAACACAGAAAGTGGATGAGGTCATGTCAATCCTGGGGATGGATGACGATGCCCAGCAAACCGGGGCCGGCGTGGACAGCCAGAGTGGGGCTGATCCATCCCAGATAAGTTTCGGAAACATTTCCGGCGTTTTTCACTTGATTCAACAGCGCTTCGGCTTCCTTTTCAGCTTGGGTGTGCAACACGGCAATCCGGGCGCGTGTGGAAGACAGATGCTCGTAAACGGGGGCCATCAGCTTTTTGAGGGCTTGTTTTTTTCCGCGTGCCACCGAGTGCGTGTGCAGTTTTCCTTCCGAATCAAAAGTGATGACGGGTTTGATGGAAAGCATCGATCCGAGAGACTTGGCCACTTTCCCGATTCGCCCGCCTTTTTGCACGTATTGGAGCGTGTCCAGGATAAAATAGGCCTTAATTTTTTCTTTGGTTTCGTGGATCTTCCGGATGATTTCCTCATAATTCTTTGTTTTTTGGATCAGCCGGGCCGTTTCCAGCACCAAAAATCCCAGTATCCAAGAAACCCCTTTGGAATCAATGACATCGATCTTCATGCCGGAAATCTCTTGTGCACACAAACGGAAGGTGTTGTGGGTGCCACTGAGGGAAGCGGAGACTGTCAGAACGATGCAGTGGGTATATCCCTGCTCTTGTAAAGAGTGATAGATCCGGGTGATATCTTCGGGGGAAGGCATGGATGTTTTGGGGACTTCGTGTTCGAGGCGGTTTATGATATCCCGGGAAGTGATATCGATTCCATCGCGGAATTCTCCGCCGGAATAATGGATGCGAAGCGGGACAACGTGAATGTTGAGTTTTTCAACCATTTCACAGGGTAAATCACAGGTGCTGTCTGTGACCAATGCAATTTTCATTCAATAACCTCCTTAAAGTACTTTCAGTATACGGGGTTCGGCTTTCTGTTTGCAAGAAAAATAATATTAGATATAAAAAGAAATTTATATTTTATATGAATATATGGGCAAAAAATCAGCTCACCTGTGATACCAGGTGAGCTGACCGGATCGATGCTCCTCAGTATGAATGCAGGAAGGGGGGAGAAGGAATGTTCTCCAGAGGTTGTCCGTTCTTGTAATAGAGGGAGGGAGAGAGGAGAATGAAAAAAATGTGTGTATTTGAAAAACCTTTTTCTTCCAATAATTGATGGAGTTTGGCAACCAATTGGTCATGCACTTTTTTGTCCCGGGGAAACATCAGGATTTCCAGTGAACGCGGTGACTGGATAATCGGTTCGACCTGAAGCAATTCAATTTTTACTTTTTCTTCAGGGACTTGTGCCATTTTGGCAAAGTCGGTGACAATTTGCGGGGCCAATTGCTTCAGGGTTTCCTTCGGAAAACCTTTAAAACGTAAAAAAGGCATAATTCATTTCCTTTCTATGTTGTTTAATCAGGTCCCATTGTAGTTTTATCATAAATTTGCATGGATTGTTGCGGTTTGTTTTGGGTGGAATTTAGCTGTGCAGGCCGCTAATTAGATTGTACCGATCGTCTTTTCCGCGAATCAAGGTTTCTTTGCTCCGCTGGTTCCGGCTTAAGCAATAATATTTCGGGTTACTAAAATTTATCAATACAAAACAAAAAAGTGCTTGGTTTTTATCGGAAACAAAGAGAATTCTGCCAAATGCCAACGGGTTTTGTCGATCCGGGAACGGGCGGGTTCAATGGATGGTTGTCTCCCGGAGGCCATGTGCGGATCTTTTTAATGATCGCTTGATTTTTGTGCGTGGAAAATGCAAAGATGAATGAAGAGAATGTTCGCGCGGGGAGGCGTTGCCATGTCTTTTGAAAATTCCCTGCAACCTCATCTGGCAGAGGTGCTGAAAAACGCGATCCAACGAAACCGGTTGGCGCATGCATATATTTTTTACGGCCCCAAAAACACGGGGAAAAGAGAAATGGCTTTGGAACTGGCCAAAGCCGCCAATTGTGAACGGAATGAAGCGGATGCCTGCGACCGGTGTCCTTCTTGCATTCAAATTGCGCAAGGCAATCATCCGGAAGTGTTGAAGATCCTTCCGGAGGGAAATGTAATCAAAATTGCGCAGTTGAGACAGTTGCAATCGCGTTTTCGTTACAGCGCCCCGGAAGGCGTGACCCGGTTCGCCATCATCGAGGAAGCCGAAAAAATGAGGGATGAAGCCGCCAACAGCTTGTTGAAATTTTTGGAAGAACCGCAATCCGCCATGGTGGTCATTCTCATCACCAGGCATTTGTCCGATGTGATTCCAACCATCAAATCCCGTTGCCAATTGGTCCGTTTTTCCGAGATTCCGCCATCGGTCAAAAAAGAACAGCTTTTGAAAAAGGGGATTCCGGAGGAACTTGCCGGCGTCTTTGCCCGACTTTCCGGTTCATTGGAAACGGATGGCGAAGCGTATGACGACCGGAAAATCAAACACTATGCGTCCGTGGTGCATCAGGTGAAAGAGTGGGGGGGCCGGATTTTGTCAGGCAGTCCTGATGCATTGCTCACCCTTTCCGAATCGTGGCTGTTGGATGAAGTGAAGGAAGAGAGAGCTTGGTTTTTGTTGGATGTGTTGCTTTTGTATTACCGGGACATTTTGATGAATTCATTGAAAGGGGAGACGGAAATTTTTCGCGATTCCGGGATCGAACGTTTGAGCATGAGGCATTCTCCCGGGAAAATCATGCTGGCGATGGATAATGTCCTGATTGCCCGCCGTCTTTTGGTCAGACCGCAGCTAAACTGGCAAGGCATCTTTGAACAAATGATCGTGGCCGTGTCGGAGGAACGGTTGAGTATGAAAAACGGCTGGGAACTCATTCCGTTGTCCAAAGTTTAACAACGGACAAGCAGTTTCCGATCATCCGGAGAAAAACGGACGCGTTTTTTGGATTCCACAGGGGACCAAAGGACGCGTCCGGTTGTTTTCGGGAAGCTATTTTTTCGTGTTTTCGCCACGGCTTGTCAGTAATTCCGGATAGATCAACTGGCATGCTTTCAACGCGGTCTGCAGCGTCAGCTGATTTTCTGTGGTCAAAAAGCCGTCCCCCAATAATTCTTGAAGTTTCTCTAACCGGTAATAGAGCGATTGGCGTGCGATGTACAGATGGTCGGCGGCTGCTTTTTTGGATCCGTTGTGATCCAGGTAAACTTTGAGCGTGTAGAGCAAATGGCTGTTTCTTTTCTGGTCGTGTTCGATGACCGGTCCCAAATGTTGATGGATAAAGTTTTTTAATTGCTGGTCTTTATCTTTTAAATTCATGATCAGCTGGAAAACGCCCAATTCATCATAAAAGGTGAATTCACTGCTTTGGCGGGCGTTCAGATCCAAAACCTGGCGGGCTTCCTGATAACTTTGGCTGATGGAAGCAAACCCGTTGTAACGTTGTCCCACCCCGGCTTTGAACAGGAAACCGGACTGTTTTTTTAATTGTTTCAACAGCTTTGAAACGCGGGATTTCCAAGAGAAATCAGATTCCAGATCGAATGCGATGATGGCGATCTTTTGGTTGCTCCGGGTGATCAGCGGATAAAAGTGATGTTGCTCAAAAATGGCGCGGATGATGATCGGAAAATCGTATTGCAGATATTCCTCCACTTCCCGCCGTTCTTGTTTGGTTTCGGCGCGGGGAAGCCACTCGATCAGGCAGACAAAGCTTTTTTTATGGTTCAGTCCGTAAAAATCGGCCCCCAAATGATGGTGGATTTGGGATTCGTCGAGCCGGTTGTGAAGCAGATCATCCACCCATACATTTTCAGAGTGCAACCGTCTTTCTTCCATATACCGTTTGCGCAAAAGATCTTGAGCAATCGCCAAGGAGGTCCAATCCAAAATCAAAAATTCGTAACGGGTTGGCTTTTGTTTCAAAATCATGCCGATGTGTGCCCAGGTTTGTCCCATGGCACTTACCGGCTGCAGCAGGATATATTGATTTTGAAACGGCCAATACCGGGCCGACCGGTGTTCTGATGTTTCCATGCCGGGAGCCGTCCGTTTATCTTTTAAAAACTGAATGAGTTCGGTTTCTTTTTCGGGTTCCATTTTTGGAAATACAGAAGGCTGATCTTTAAAAGGCAGATAGAGAATGGGTGAATGGGTTTTGTGATACAGCATTTTTAAAATTTTGTTGGTGCCGTTGGGTTCCAGGCTCAAGCGGTGCAACTCACGGGACAGGGCTTCCAGGTTTTTCAGTATCTGAAAATGTTTGTTGATGAGAACGGAATGCAAATCTTGTGTGATATCCACAAAGCGGATGTCGTTGGGAAACACGATCAACGGAAAGTCATGCCGGTTGGCAATTTGAATCAGGTCATCCGGGATCGTGTGAAAGTAGTATCCCAGTTCCAAGCATAAACAGGAAGCATTGAGCCGGATCAATTTTTCCAGATAACGGGCGGGAGAAGCCGAAGAAGATTGAAAATGGATGCCTGTGGCCAGAATCATTTCTTCGCCGTTGATCAACGTGTCAAACTCGGAAACTTCCAAAATATGAACCCACCGGACCCGCCGGTTCAACCCGTTATGGCCTGCAACCACCTTGGCCTCGGCAAATGTCGGACGTTTCAGGATATCTTGCAAAATGAGTGATGCCAATGTGATTCACCTTCTGTGGATAGAGTGTAAGAAAAGGGCGGACAGATTTATGACATGGTGTCTATTGGAACCGCTTTAATAAATAATTTATACTGGAGGCGTACGAATTACAAACGGAAATTAAAGGTGATATTCATGATTATCGGTGTACCCAAGGAAATAAAAAATAATGAAAACCGGGTGGGTTTGACCCCTGCGGCGGTTGCTTCTTATATCAATCACGGGCATGAAGTGTTGATAGAAACCACGGCCGGTGAAGGAAGCGGATTCACGGATCAGGATTATGTGGATGCCGGCGCCAAAATCGTTGGCTCCGCCAAAGAGGCGTGGGCGGCAGATATGGTTGTGAAGGTAAAAGAACCATTGCCGGAAGAGTACCAATATTTCAGAGAAGGATTAATCTTGTACACTTATTTGCATCTGGCCGCCGCTCCCGAACTGACGGAAGCATTGGTGAAAAACAAAGTCGTGGCCATCGCTTATGAAACCATCCAATTGGAAAACCGTTCCCTGCCTTTGTTAACCCCGATGAGTGAAGTGGCGGGAAGAATGTCCGTTCAAATCGGAGCGCAATATCTTGAAAAAGTAAAAGGCGGAAAAGGAATTCTTTTGGGCGGCGTTCCTGGCGTATTGCCCGGTGAAGTGGTCATTATCGGCGGCGGCGTCGTCGGAACCAACGCAGCCAAAATGGCAGTTGGTATGGGAGCCAATGTGACATTGCTGGACATCAATGCCAACCGTTTGCGGGAATTGGATGATCTGTTCCAAGGCAAAGTGAACACCCTGATGTCCAACCCGTACAACATTGCCGAAGCAGTGAAAAAAGCAGACCTGCTGATCGGAGCGGTTCTCATTCCGGGAGCCCGTGCACCGCGCTTGGTGACCGAAGAAATGGTGAAACAAATGAAACCGGGATCGGTCATTGTGGACGTTGCCGTAGACCAAGGCGGATCAATTGAAACCGTGGACCGGATCACCAACCATGATGAACCGACCTATGTCAAACACGGAGTCCTTCATTATGCCGTGCCCAATATTCCGGGGTCGGTACCGCGTACCGCCACCATGGCTTTGTCCAATGTCACCGTCAATTACGGATTGCAAATTGCGGATAAAGGATATCGCCAAGCGGCCTTGGACAACCCGGCACTGGCCAAAGGATTGAATACGTTGGAAGGAAAAGTCACCTGCCTTCCGGTGGCCCGTGATCTCGGCTACGAGTTTGTTGATGTGATGAATTTGTTGAAATAAAGTGAAAAAGAGTGAAAAAAGCTGTGCAGATCTTCTGCACAGCTTTTTTTGACGGAGGAAAGAGGGATGGCGTGTATTGACCCATACTTTGGGACAAGCTATGATGATAATAATTCTCATTATCAATATCACGATTGCGGTTATTAAGGTGGTAAACCATGAGACATCATTATTTATTATTTTTCACACTGTTTAGTACATATTTTGGCTTGTCGATGGTCAATCCCCTTATTGCTCCCATGTTGAGGGAATTGCGTTTGGATGAGACACAGATCAGCATGGTTTTTGCCATTGCTGCGGTGTCTTTGTTTGTATCCAGCCTGGTGTGGGGGGATTATTGTGAAAAACATGGACGGAGAAAGCTTTTGGTACATGGCGTTTTTCATTTTTCCTTTGCTTATCTGCTGTTTGCGTTTGTCATTCAATTGGGGTTTGCAAACTGGATTTCCTTTTCGCTTTTGTTTGCGTTTCTCTTGTTGATCCGGTTGTATGGCGGTGTGGTTTTTGGTGCGGTTTTAACCGGGGCCCAGGCATTGATGGCTGATCTGACCCATGTAAAAGAAAGAACTTCCGGAATGGCGCTTCTCGGAGCTGCCAATGGGTTGGGGATGATATTGGGCCCGGCATTTGCAAGTATCCTTGTTTTGTGGGACTGGACGGTTCCGGTTTATTTTGCCGCGCTTTTCCCTCTGGTCATGGGATGGATATGGATGAGAAAGGAACCTGACGAGCCTGTCAGAAGAAAAGAATCCCGACCGCATACAGAAAAACTCAGCCCGTTTGACCGCAGCATTTTTCCTTATTTGTTGATGACGGTTTTGGTCCATTTGGTCATTGTCATCTTGCAAGTTACCGCAGGTCTGTATTTCACGGACCAGTTGGGTGTCAATGTGAAAACAGCTGCTCAATGGATCAGTCTTTCCATGTTTGCCATGGGAACGGCGGCATTTTTGGGACAAATGGTGATTGTACGTTTATGGAACCCTTCAAATACCTGGTTGCTTCGACTGGGAGCGCCGGTCATGTTTTTGGGATTTTTCGGTTTTTTGCAAAGTGTGTCGATGTCCGGTATGCTTCTTTCCTTTGCGGGAATCGGATTGGGGGTAAGCCTGATGCTGCCCGGGTGCTTAAGTGCCATTTCATTAAATGCAGGGGAGGAGTCGCAAGGGGCGGCGGCCGGATTGAGCGGGGTCGCCAATGGCATCGGGGCGATGGCCGGTCCCGTTGCCGGATCGTTTTTATATGAAATTCATCCGGTTGTACCTTTCGAATGTTGCCTGTGGGTTTTGTCGGGAATGATTGTGATGGCTTGTCTGATCAAACCGCAAACCAAGGAGCACACGCAACCAGTCTTTCATAAAAGATAAAAAATTTACGGAAATTCGTTTACAGAAAAACAAACTTCATGTTAATATAGTCGATGGATAAATGATAATGATAATCATTATCATTATCAATATTAAGCTGAGCCCAAGGGGGATCACCAATGAGCATCACACATGCACAAACCAATCGGTATTATCTCGCGCATCAGGAACAAACAGAATCCAATGCGCGTTCTTATCCCCGGAGAATCCCGATTGCCATCCGGGAAGCATACGGCATTTATGTCACGGATGTAGAGGGGAAAAAATACGTTGACTGTCTGGCGGGAGCCGGGACGTTGGCATTGGGGCACAATCACCCGGTTGTGACCGAAGCCATTGAGCAGACGCTCAAAGACCGGTTGCCTTTACATACATTGGATCTGACCACTCCGGTAAAAGATGAGTTTGTGGAGGAGCTGTTTGACAGCTTGCCCCGCGAGTTCAGGGAAAGAGCGAAAATTCAGTTTTGCGGTCCGGCCGGTGCCGATGCGGTGGAAGCGGCGCTCAAAATCGTGAAAACTGCCACCGGAAGGCGTAGTGTTCTGGCATTTCAGGGCGGTTACCACGGTATGACCCACGGGGCGCTCAGTCTGATGGGGAATAAAGGGCCGAAAGATCCGATTCCGGGATTGATGCCGGATGTTCACTTTTTGCCTTATCCGTATTCTTATCGTTGCCCGTTTGGACAAGGCGGGGAAAAAGGAGCTTCAATTGGCAGTCAGTTTATCCGGAGGACACTGGAAGATCCGGAAAGCGGCATTCCCGCCCCGGCGGCGATGATCATGGAAATTATCCAAGGCGAAGGCGGTGTGATCCCGGCGCCGGATGAATGGGTGCGCGAAATCCGGTCCATCACCCGGAAGCATCAAATTCCGTTGATTGTGGATGAAATTCAAACCGGTCTCGGACGTACCGGAAAACTGTTTGCTTTCGAACATGCGGGCATCATACCGGATGTGATCACCTTGTCCAAAGCGATTGGCGGTTCGCTGCCGCTCGCGGTGGTGGTGTATGATGAGGCGTTGGACCGATGGGCTCCCGGGGCGCATGCGGGTACGTTCCGCGGAAACCAATTGGCCATGGCTGCCGGACTGGCAACGATCCGCTATATCCGCCAAAATCAAATTGAACAACATGCCCGTGAAATGGGAGAAAAATTGATGAGCAGGTTGAAAAAGGTTCAAAAAGAATCCCATGTGATCGGCGAGGTGCGCGGCCGCGGCCTGATGATCGGTGTTGAGGTGGTGGATCCTCAACAAGAACCGGATCATTTGGGAAGTTATCTAACCGACCCGGCGATGGCCCGGCTCATTCAAAAAGAGTGTTTTGACCGCGGACTCATTTTGGAGTTGGGAGGTCGTCATGGAAGTGTGGTCCGTTTCCTGCCTCCGCTGATCATTACATCGGAGCAGATCGACTGCATTGTTGAAATTTTTGCGGAAGCAGTACAAGCTGCCGAACAATCAAAAGGCCTGGCTTAAGGGGGAAGGCAATTGAAGAGCAACATGATGACAAAGTTGCCGGTAAAAGACTTGTTTTTGGGACATACACCGGAAGCGTGGTCTTCATACCAACTAGCGATATCAGCTGCACAAACGGTATTGTATGAACATTACGCATCGTTGAACCAACCGTTCAGCGGAACCGGGATTGACGAGCTGGTTTCGTTATTCAAGGACATGCCGGTTTGTCCGGAAGAGGGTCGGGATTTGGGTGAAGTGCTGGAGGATGTCGGAAATCACATTTTAAGACACTCCGTCCGGGTGCATGATCCCGCTTGTTCCGCACATCTTCATTGTCCCCCGCTGACACCGGCCCTGGCTGCGGAGCTTTTGATCAGCGCAACCAACCAATCGATGGATTCCTGGGATCAAAGTCCTGCCGCCACTATCCTGGAAGAAAAAATGGTTTCCTGGCTGTGTTCCGTTTTTTACGGAAACAGTCAGGGGAACGGCGTCTTTACCAGCGGAGGGACCCAGTCCAATTTAATGGGACTTCTGTTGGCAAGGGATCACTTCTTGAAACAGAAGCTGAATATAAACGGGATGCATCAAGGATTGCCGCCGGCGGCGGGAAAAATGAAGGTTCTCTGTTCGGACATCGCGCATTTTACGATCAAACAATCGGCCGCCTTGCTCGGATTGGGAGAAAATGCAGTGGTGCCGGTGAAAACGGATGCCAAGTATCAGATGAGTTTAACGGACTTGGATGAAAAGATCAGCCGGTTGAAAAAGGATGGTTATCATTTGTTTGCCATCGTGGCGACGGCCGGAACCACCGATTTTGGAAGCATCGATCCGCTGCAAGGGATTGCGGACAGGGCGGAAGCGGAAAGTGCATGGTTTCATGTCGATGCCGCTTACGGCGGAGCGTTGGCCTTGAGTGAAAAACACCGGCACCGTCTGGACGGAATCGGGCGGGCGGATTCACTGGCCGTTGATTTTCATAAACTGTTTTATCAGCCGATCAGTTGCGGAGCCTTTTTGTTAAAAGACGGGTCCCGTTTTCAACTGATCAAGCGGCATGCAGATTATTTAAATTCAGAAGAAGATGAAAGGTCGGGAATTCCTCATCTGGTTCATAAATCGGTGCAAACCACCCGCCGGTTCGATGCATTAAAACTGTTTGTTTCTTTGCAAGCAGTCGGAAAAAAACGATTTGCCGGGATGATTGACCATACGATAGAGGTGACCAAAAAGGCGGCGGACTGGATTCGGCGGACCGGACACTTGCAACTGGTCAATGATCCGCCCCAAATGAATGCCCTGGTTTTTCGTTATGTCCCCCGTGATCAAACCGTGGATATTCATCGGATCAACCGGGATATTCGCCAAACGTTGTTGCAACGGGGGAAAGCGGTGATGGCTTTGACCAAAGTGGACGGGCTGACTTCGCTGAAACTGACGATCATTAATCCCCGGATCACGCTTCCCGTTTTGACGGAAATACTGGAGGAAGTCAGGAAAACCGGATTGGAACTGGAAGAAGAGAGGAGAGAGAAAGACTCGTATGGAGGCTAAAAAAATTGCGGAACAAGCCAGCATGCTGGCCTTTTTCAACTGTTACCTCAGAGAAACCCGGCAATTCAAACGGTATGCCAAGGATGAGTGGGAAAAACACCGGATTCACAACCAAAAAACGGTCGATTCGCCGGCAAAAGAATTTTTGGTTGTTTCCTTACAGCACCATCAGATGGAGATTATCGCCCCGCTGAAATACTGGTCCTTGACCGGCCGGCATCTCTTTTACTTCCCGTTCTTTTACCGGATCGGAGAAGGCGGGAAACTGAGGGAGCTGGATTATGTGACGCTGGTGACGATGCTGACCAAAGAATTGACCGTTGAACGAAAATTGAATGTCTTTCCGGATGAGCTGGTTCTTCGCGTGATCCAAAGCTGCCATGAAATGGAAACGTTTGTGGCGCAGAGATATCAAGATGCAGAAGAACTGTACCGCACGCACTTTGATTATTTGGATGCCGAACAATCCCTCATTTTCGGACATTTGCTGCATCCGACGCCGAAAAGTCGGCAAGGCATTCCGGAGCAGGAGCAAAAGACTTATTCTCCTGAATTGAAGGGACGTTTTTCCCTGCGTTATTTCCGTGCTCACCGTTCCATTGTCAAAGAAGGGAGCAACTTGCCGGAGTCTGCGACGGATTGGATCAAAAAAGAGCTTTGGAACGACCGAGAAGTGGATCCGTCCTTTAAAGAAAAGTATCTGAAAGAGGATGAATATTCCCTTTTGCCCGTCCATCCGTTGCAAGCCAAACATTTGCTGGAGGATGAACGGGTCCGGTCGTTGATGGACAAGGGGTTATTGGAAGATCTGGGGGTCCTGGGAAAAGCTTATTATCCGACCGCTTCCATCCGCACGGTCTACCATCCGGAATCTTCCTTTATGTTGAAATTTTCTGTCCGGATCAAGATCACCAACTCCGTCCGGCAAAATCTGTATAAGGAGTTGGAGAGGGGAGTGGAAGTGACCCGCCTGTTGGACAGTGAGATCGGGTACCGTATGAAGCAAAAATATCCCGGATTTCATGTGGTCAAAGACCCTGCCTTTATCACGATTGAGATTCCCGGTGCGGATGAGTCGGGGTTTGAAGTGGTTTTGCGTGAAAACCCGTTTCAGGGAGGTGGTAAAGAAGACGTGACATTGCTTGCCGGGCTTTGTCAAGATGCCCTGCCCGGATTTGAACCCCGCCTGGCCGCAGTGATCAAAGAGGTGGCAGAAAGGGAAGGCAGAGATCCCGGACAAGTGAGCATCGACTGGTTCAAGAAATACCTGGCGATTTCGTTTGAACCGCTGATGTGGTTGTATTCGGAGTACGGCATTGCACTGGAGGCCCATCAGCAAAACAGCCTGGTAAAGCTGAAAAACGGATATCCGGACCAATTTTTCTACCGGGATAACCAGGGCTATTACTACTGTGAATCGACTTTTGCCAAACTGCAAGGAATCCTTCCGGGCATTAATGAAAAAAGCCATACCCTGTGTGCCGATGCCGTGGCCGATGAGCGTTTCCGCTACTACTTTTTTATCAATCATTTATTCGGGCTGATCAATGCTTTCGGGGCATGTGGCCTGGCGAACGAAAAGGTGCTGTTGGAGGAGCTTGCCGGAGCGCTTCGAAAATGGTTGCCCAAGAACCGAAAACCTTCCCGTTTGATTGAAAGCCTTCTGGAAGATGAATGGCTTCCGGGGAAAGCCAATCTGCTCACCCGTCTTCATGATATGGACGAGCTGGTGGGGCCGATGGAAAGCCAGTCGGTTTATGTTCAAATTCAAAATCCCTTGCGGCAAGGAGAGAAGGTTTGCGATGAAATACCCAGTCATGTCTGAAACGTTTGCGATCAAGGATCCCGATATCGGCAAAGTGATATCGTTTCGCCGGGTGGAGATGGAAAAAGATTTGGACAGGCTGCATGAGTGGATGCACCAACCGCATGTCATTCCGTTTTGGAATTTAAACATTCCCTTTGATCAATACCGGGAGCATTTGCGCAAATTCCTGGCGGATCCACACCAAACCCTTCATATCGGTTCCCTTGACGGCACCCCCATGAGTTATTGGGAAACCTATTGGGTCCGGGGTGATATTCTCGGAAAATATTATGACTATGATCCCGAAGACCAGGGGATTCATCTTTTGATCGGTCCGCCCTCGTTTTTGGGGAAAGGATATGCTTTACCCCTGTTAAGGGCCATGACGTACCGGTTATTTCAGCATCAACCGACGCAAAAAGTGGTTGCAGAGCCGGATATCCGAAATGAAAAAATGATCCATATCTTTGAAAAATGCGGATTTGAATTTCAACGGGAGATTGATCTGCCGGATAAGCGGGCGGCTTTGATGTTTTGTTGCCGGGACACTTTTCAAAGGAGATGGAACCATGGTGAAGCATGAGTCGAATGAGATGTTTGATTTGATCGGAGTCGGGCTTGGCCCCTTTAATTTGGGGCTGGCGGCATTGCTTGATCCCGTGACGGAAGTCAAAGCGGTGTTTTTTGAGCAGAAACCCCGCTTTGACTGGCATCCGGGTCTGTTAATGGAAGGAACCACATTGCAAGTACCTTTTTTTGCCGACCTGGTGACGATGGCGGATCCGACCAGCCGCTATACGTTCTTGAATTATCTGAAGGAACAGCGAAGACTTTATCATTTCTACTTTTTGGAGCGCTTTCTGATTCCGCGCCGGGAATACAACGAATATTGCCGTTGGGTGTCACAAAGCCTGAAAACCTGCCGGTTCGGGCAAAAAGTGACGAAAATCGATTGGGTGAAAGACCGTGAAACGTACTTCCGCGTGGAAGTCACATCGCCTTTGACCGGACAAACTTCGGTTTATCACGCAAAACACCTGGTCCTCGGCGTCGGCAGTGTTCCGTCTGTTCCTCCATCGTTCCAAGGGTTGCCGGAAGAAGATATTTTTCACTCGGCCCACTTTTTGGAGCGGCTTAACCGGTTAAAAGAAGCGGAATCGATTACCGTGGTCGGATCGGGGCAAAGTGCGGCGGAAGTCTTTTACACCTTGCTTCAGGAACAAAAAAATCACGGCTACCGGCTGGATTGGCTGACCCGTTCCACCGGATTTTTCCCGATGGAATATTCCAAACTGGGGCTGGAACATTTTTCACCGGACTACATTCACTACTTTTATTCCCTGCCGCCAAAGGTGAAAGAAGCGCGGCTGAAAACCCAGGATTTGTGGTACAAGGGCATCAGTGCCGCCACCATCGCCGATATTTATGAACTTCTTTACGAACGGACGGTGGGAAATCAACATGTGCCGGTGCGGATGCTGGCCCAAACGGAAATCCAAAAAATCGAGCCGGTGCCGGGAGAAAAGAAATATCGCCTGACTTGTCACCACCGTGAGCAAAACAAAACCTTCACGCATGAAAGTGAAGTGGTGGTTCTGGCAACGGGTTATCAGCATCAGATCCCATCCTGTGTCAAGAATTTGTCCGGCCTGATCGCCTGGGATGAGAAGCAACGTTATCAGGTGTCATTGGATTACCGGCTCAAAAAGACCCAAGAGGCCGAAAATGAGATTTTTGTGCAGAATGCGGAGCTTCATACCCACGGGGTGGGGGCACCGGATCTGGGTCTCGGGGCATACCGGAACTCCGTGATTATCAATACACTGACCGGAAGGGAGATTTACCCGGTTCAAAAGCGGAATGTTTTTCAGCAATTCGGAGTCCCGGAAGAAATCAACACCACAGAGGATGCACATCAAACGTCCTCTTTACCGGTATAAAAGGGAGGGATGCATCATGAATACACTGAAAAGTTTTCAACCGGAAACATGGGAGACCGTTTCCCGGAATTTGTTAACCAAGATGATTGCCGAGTTTATGTATGAAGACATCATTCATCCGGATATGGAAAAGGCGGACGGGGAGAATCAACGTTGCCGTTTGGAGCTGAAAAGCGGTGTCACGTACACTTTCGAAGTGAAAAAACGGTTGTTTGACAGTTACCGGGTTCATGGCGACACCATTTACCGACAGGAAAACGGGGAGGTGAAACCGGCCGACAATCCGATTCAATTTTTGCTGGACATCCAAAGCACCATCGGCATGAATTCAATGACGGCGGGGCATTTGATTCGGGAATACACCCACACCCTGGTGGCGGATGCATATATCCTTGAAAAAAAGAAAAACCAACAGCTGGATTTGACCGAATTGGATTATGCCGAGCTGGAAGGGGAAATGGAAGGGCATCCGTGGATCACTTACAACAAGGGGAGAATCGGGTTTAGCCATGAAGATTACCTGAACTATGCCCCCGAACAGAAAAATAAGGCTAAACTGTCCTGGATTGCCGTGCATAAAGAAAGAGCCGATTTTCATTCGGTCACCGGTGTTGAATACGAGGAGCTGGTGAAAAAAGAACTGGGAGAACAGCAGGTGGAATCCTTCCGGCAAGTCCTCATCCAAAACGGTTTGGATGACAAAGATTATTACTTCATGCCGGTGCATCCCTGGCAGTGGGATCATTATATTGTGCCGTTTTTTGCGGAAGAACTCGCGCAAAACCGGATCATCCTGCTGGGAACCGGGGAAGATGAATATCTGCCGCAACAATCGATTCGCACCTTTGTCAATACAAGTTCCAAAGAGAAGCATCACGTCAAGTTGCCGATGAGCATTTTAAACACCTTGGTTTACCGTGGATTGCCCGGCGAAAGAACCGTGTTGGCTCCCAAAATCACGGAATACATCTGGAACATATGGAAAAATGATCCGTATTTGCACAAGGAGTGCCGGTTGATCTTACCGGGGGAAGTGGCCAGCATCAACTATGATCATCCCTATTATGCCAAGCTTAAAGGAGCCCCGTATCAATATTTGGAGATGTTGGGTTGCATTTGGCGGGAAAGCATTTACAACTTTATGGAAGAAGGGGAAAAACCGATCACCTTGGCGGCTCTGGTGCATGTGGACGGGGAAGGCAAACCGTTTGTCTCCCGGTTGGTGGAAAAATCGGGACTCAGCTTGGATGAATGGCTGGATCGTTTGTTTGAAGCCATTTTGCCGCCGTTGCTCCATTACTTGTATCGCTATGGGGTGGTTTTCTCCCCGCACGGGCAAAACACCATTTTGGTGTTGAAAGATTCCGTTCCGATCCGCCTGGCCATGAAAGACTTTGTCGATGATGTCAACGTGAGCCGGGAACCGCTGGAGGAATTGAAAGATTTGCCGGAAGATCTGAAACAGGTGTTGCGCAGTGAAGAGCCGGAAGGGCTTTGCCAATTTATTTTCACCGGATTGTTTATCTGCCATATGCGCTATCTGTCGGATCTGTTGGAACAATATCATCAGTATCCGGAAGAAGTCTTCTGGAAAAAAGTACGGGACACCATCCTGGCTTACCAAAAGCGGTTCCCCGAACTCCAAGAACGTTTCCGGTTGTTTGATTTGCTCCGGCCGAAATTCACCAAACTTTGTCTCAACCGCAACCGGATGCTGGATTACGGATATGAAGACGATGTGGACCGTCCGCACGCTTCCGAATATGGAAAAGTGACCAACGCACTGGCTTTGTCATAAAAAGACAAACCCCGGGGTTGCCGCTCCGGGGTTTTTTGCACTCAAAAAAGGTTTCATGCAGATTGATTGTGATCAGTGGTACCATGGAATGCCCGGCAAAAATTGAATATCCATAGCAAAGAAGAGAATTGATGGGATCATGGACATTCTTCCTGTAATCGGTGTCAAGATGCTTGGAAAAGGAGTGAATCATCATGGTTGAGGGAAATGGACAGGATCAAAAAAGCAAGCCCATGAGTGACGAAGAGCTTCAGAAAGTTACCGTGGGGGAGTTGAAACCCACAATGCGACCATCCATCTCGAGGAGTATGATCCGCGCTGGCCGGAGTTGTTTGAACGGGAAGCCAAACGAATCCGCTTGGCACTTGGCGACAAGATGTTGCGTTTGGAGCATGTCGGATCCACCTCCGTGCCGGGACTGTGTGCAAAGCCTGTCATCGACATCCAGCTGGTGGTGAAAGATTCACAGATGAATCGGCTTATGTCCCGGCGTTGGAGGAAGCCGGTTATCTCTTGCGGATCCGGGAGCCGGAGTGGTATGAGCATCGTCTGTTCAAAGGACCGGATACGGATATCAATCCGCATGTCTTCAGTTCGGGCGCGGAGGAAGTTGACCGGATATAGCAGCCGGTCAGGTTTCAACAAAGATAGTTATTCTTCCGAAGCGTTTACAAGTTGCTGATACATCCGGCGCAACTGTGATTTGTCCACTTTTCCGTTGGCATTGCGGGGAAGCGGTTGCCTGCAGAAGAAAACATCCTTGAGTTTGTGGGGACCGAGTTTTTGGTGTACGTATTGGAGAATCTCTGTTTTTGTAAGTGAAGCCCCTTGGACGGGTTTTACAAAAGCGCAGGGAATTTCCGAACATTGTGGATGAAGGACCCCGGTGACGCTGACATCTTCCACGCCGGGGAGTTCCCGGATCACTTGTTCCACTTCAGCGGGGAAAATCCCGCCGATTTCGGGGGAATAAATTACATCTTTATAACGGTCCACGATTTCCAGAAACCCGTCCTCATCCATTCTCCCGGCGTCTCCTGTCAAGAACCATCCTTGATGAAAAGCTTTTTGGTTTCCTCCGGCTTTTTCCAATACCCGGTGAAAAGTTGCGGGCCCCGAATGGCAACCTCCCCGGTTTCACCCGGTGGAAGCTCTTTTTTGGTTTCGGGGTCCAGGATTTTGATTTCCGGGAATAAATGCGTTTTTCCGACGGTATGGATTTTATCAAGACCCATTTTCGGATTCCATATGGAGATGATCCCGTTTAATTCGGTGGCTCCATAAGCTTGAACCTCCTCAAAGTCCGGTGATTCGCCACTTTTGATCACATTTTCGGGCACTCTGGTCCCTTCGGAGAGGAAACGTTTGAGAGAGGAAAAAGCAGAATCGCTTTGACGAATAAGGGATTGTAAAATGCCGAGTGCATGAGGCGGCAACAAGACGGTGTTCACATTCTCTTTGCCGATGGTCTGTAACAAGGATTCAGCAGTGAGTTCCGGCGGGAAAACAAGGGTTACACCCAAAAAGGATTGTAAACAGACCGGTGCAATCGCTGAAATGTGGAAGGAAGGAGTCGCCACCAGATGACGTGAATACCTGTCCAGAACAAGGGAAGTGCAACTGATTCCACTGGCGAAGTGTCCGGATATTTTTGTAACGCCCTCAAAAGGCCTGGACTTACTTTGTTCTGTTCACAAACGATGGTGTGGCGGATTTTTCCGGTTTCGGCTTCCGTTTGAATCAAGGGATAAAATTGATCTCCCATCAGGAGAAAGTCCGTTTCCAGATCATCGATGGCCCACCGGATCATTTCCGGTTTCCAGTAATGGTTCAGGGGAACCGCGACGGCTCCGATCTTGGCCAAGGCCATCAAACTGAGGGCGAACGAAGCATTGGTTCCGGTCAAAAGGGGAACCCGGTCTCCTTTTTTGACCCCTTGCCCGGATAAATAACGGGCAAATTGGTTGGTTCGTTCCTCGTACTCCCGGTAGCGGATGCGAAAACCGGGAGAAACCAGCGCCTCTTGATCCGGATGGAATTGGGCATAAGATCTCAAAGCATTCCCAAGCGTGCTGGCAATCTGGATCAAGATATCACCTCATGAAAAAATGGATGCTAATGATTTTCAATCCAAAGGCCCTTTCAATTTTCTTCCATGCAAAGGAATCCTGTCGCTAATAATATAAAATAATTAGGTTATATTTTATTGAAAATTACTAAAAATCAGCCGCCTGTGGCCGCAAGTTAAAAGGAGAAGAAACATGGCCGTGGAATACACGCAAGCCCCGGGCAGAGGAACCGGGGCTTGCGAATGAAAAATGTTATCCGGCATGGATTCGTTTCAGTTGTTGATTCAGTTGTTTGGCTTCTTCCAATGCTCTTTCATCATGCAGGATTCCGTCGGGTTTGCCTCCGTAACCGATCAGATACCCTTTGAAATCCATCGACATAAACTTGAAGATCAAATCAAACTGTTGTACGAGCGGGAGAGCGAACAACCGGGCATTTTCCCCGCCGGTGATCACAACGTAAGCTTGTTTTCCGCGCATGGCTTCTTTGAAATCATACCGGGAATCGCGTAAGCTTTGGGACCAGCGGTCAATAAAATTTTTCATGTGTCCGCTCATCCCGTACCAATATAAAGGCGTTCCGAAGACAATGGCGTCATGCTCCATGACCTGTTGAATGAGGCGGTCATAATCATCATCCACCGGATCAAAGCCGTCGGGGTCATGGCGCTGATCCAAAATCGGACGGATGGAGTATTCCCGGAGATAAAGATGCGTTGCCGGTATATCTTCCAGTACAAAGTGTGTCAGTTTTTCCGTGTTTCCATTTTTCCGTGAACTTCCGTGAATGGCCATCCATTTCATGGGTTTCTTCCTTCCTCTCCAGCGTAAAAGTAGGTTGTAACTATAAAACTTTCTACTCCTACCTTGTCTGTTCCTTCTTTTTTCAGATTTTTTGTGGCTTTGGATTGAAACCAGGCTTTCAATGCCTGGACTTAAACCAGAGGAGGAACATCGGTTTTTCCCTGAGCGAACAGTTCTTTGACCATGTGCTTGGCGTAGCCGGCAGCTTGGGCAAAGGTGATCTTGGCCGGCATGGGCGCTTCGTCGGCATCGACCACCACGTCGATGATGCAAGGCTTTTTCTGCCTGACCGCTTGCTCAAAGGCCGGGAGCAGTTGATCGGGGGTTTCCACCCGGTAGCCGATCCCCCCGCAGATTTCGGCATAGCGGGCAAAATTCGGGTTGGTCAGATCGGTTCCAAACTCAACATTGCCCATCACTTCCTGTTCAAACTTAATCATGGCGATTTTGTGGTTGTTCAAGACCACCACCACGATGGGAAGCCCATATTTGACAGCGGTGACAAAGTCGTTCATCGTCATGCCGAAGCCCCCGTCCCCGCAGATGGCAAACACTTGTTTATCCGGATGTGCGATTTTGGATGCAATGGCTCCGGGAAGCCCGCAACCCAGAGTGGCCAGCCATGCGGAGGTGAGAAATTGTTGCCGGATCATACGGAAATGCCGTGCCACCCATACCGTCACATTGCCGACATCCACCGATAAAATGGCATCATCATCGGCGACTTGTTGCAAAGCTTTCAGCACCCGTTGCGGTTTGATCGGAACCTCATCGGCTTCTTCGTGTTTCGCAAGATGGTCCCACCAGTCTTTCATCATTTTTTGATGGGTCTCCAAATGGCTGCGGTCTGTTTGATAAGGAACCTGATCAATGAGCCAGCCCAATGTGTAATCGGCGTCGCCGGCCAGTCCGATATCCACGGGCATGCGTTTTCCGATTTGGGTGGGATCCGTGTCGATTTGAATGGTTTTCGCTTCCCGGGGCAGAAAGCCGGTAAACGGGAACGACGTGCCTGCCAGAATCAGGGTGTCCGCGTTTTGCATGGCTTCATAGGCCGGGCGGGTTCCGATCAGTCCCAGACCGCCGAGACAAAGGGGATGTTCATCGGGGATCACGCCTTTGGCCGGCAAACTGAGAATGATGGGAGCGGCCATTTTTTCCGCAAGGCGGATCAGATTTTCTTTCGCATGTTTCGTTCCTTTTCCGGCCAGGATGACGGGCCGTTTCGCTTTTAACAGGATTTCTTTGGCCTGGAGAAGATCGTTTTTATCGGGGCGGATTTCTTGTTTGCAATAAAACGAAGTGGTGGTGCGCACTTCCCGTTCCACTTCAAAGCGGGGAATGTCGTCCGGAATGGTTAAAACGGCAACCCCTTTTTTGGTGTAGGCGGTCCGGATGGCCTGATTAACCACCGCCGGCAGTTGTTCGGCCGACATGATCCGCTGGTTATAAACGGCCACATCGTCAAACAGGCGATCCAGATTGACTTCCTGGAAATAGTCAATTCCGATCAAATCGGATTCAACTTGGCCGGTTATGGCCAAAACGGGAGCGTGATCCAACTTGGCGTCATACAATCCGTTCAACAGATGAATGGCCCCCGGCCCGGCAATGGCGGTACAAACGCCCAATTTTCCGGTTAATTTGGCGTAGGCGGCTGCGGCCAACGCACCGGCTTCTTCATGCCGGACCTGTATAAATTTGATTTTGTCTTTGGCTTTCCGGATTGGCTCGATCAAAGAGTTGATCGAATCCCCGGGCATTCCGTATATATGATCCACTCCCCAATCGATCAGCAGATCAACCAAGTATTCACCGGCTTTTTTTCGGAACATCGAAAAATCCTCCTTCTCGTTCATTCGGTTGTTTTTTATTGTGCGCAAGCGGTGATAAAAACATCCTTTGAAACAGAGAAAGAAGGATCATTGCCACGTGTTCCGGCTTTTTCCCTCGCGACGCGCCTGATCTTCCTGAAAACGGTGAAGATGTTCTTCTTCCACCGCCTTGGCCAAGGCTTGTTCCGTGTGGATGAATGCGCGGGTGGCTTCGCGAAGCTTGCGTTCCCATTTCAATTGTTCCAGCCGGTGATGGCGTTCCACCTCTTTGTTCCCTTGGTGTTTGGCGCGCTGCATTTCATCAAGATGATAAAACATTTGTTTTTCGCATTCTTCGATATCCCGTTTGATTTCATCGATCAATAAGTGGTATCTGCGGACTGACATACGATACTCCTTTTTGGAATGGTTTTCCAATGACTTCTCTTTTGGAAGGAGTGATCCCTGCACGGATTTTCCGGTTCCGGGTTGGTGCTTAAAAGCCAAAGCCCGTTGGTTTATAATAAAATTAAGTACAGAGGGAGAATGAGAGCCATTATGAAAGAAAGTTATTTGTTGCGCAAAATTGTAATATCCCGTACAGAAATCCCGTTTTTGCACGGGCAATTGATTTATGATTATGAAGAGTGTTCCGGACATATCGAGCTGATCGTGGAATCGGTTTCGGATGAGGTGCAAGAAGTCTTGAAATCAGAACCCAAGTTTAAGATTCCCGTTTCTTGCATGACGCAGGAATTTTACCGGATGGAAGGATTGACCCGGTGTTTCCAAGTTTATGAAAACCGGTTTCAATTGCAATTTCCGTTGGATACCAAACTGAACAAAGAGGCGTTCTCCATGACTGAACTGTTGCAGCCGTATGAACTGGTGGAGTTGGAGTATAAGGGGCAAACGTATTGCGGATATTTAGCCAATTGGTCCCGTGACGGAAATATGGTTGCGCTCAAAGACCGGGAAACCATGCAAATCCGGCTTTTCCCGTTATCCGGCGTGAAAATCACCTTATTGGACAGCGGGTTAAAAGGATGAATCATTTCTGTTAATCAAGTCGTCTCTCATCCTGCATGAAAGGGGAGCCGAGATGAATCCGGAAGAAGGCATCCATACCGATTTTCGTGAACAAATGACTTACGGGGATTATCTCCGGTTACATTTGCTGTTGGATTGCCAAAAACTGTTGTCCGGCCATCATGATGAGATGTTGTTTGTGATTATTCATCAGACGAGTGAATTGTGATGAAGTTGATGATTCACGAGTTGGAAGCGGCGATGGAGTCGATCCGGACAGGGGATTTGCCGGCCGCTTTTAAAATGCTGTCCCGGTTTTCCAAAATCCAATCCCAAATCATCCAATCTTGGGATGTGTTGTCCACGTTGACACCGTCCGAATATATGAAGTTTCGCGGTTATTTGGGACATGCTTCCGGTTTTCAATCCTATCAATACCGGATGATTGAATTTTATCTGGGCAAAAAGAGTACACACATTTTAAAAATTTATGAAAACGATCCGGTTTTGCTTGAAAAATTGAAGCAAGCTTATGAAGCCCGCAGCATATATGATGTTTCCATCGAAGCATTGCATAAGGCCGGTTTCTCCATTGACGAAAAAGTATTGAACCGGGATGTCCGAAAGCCTTATCAATATGAGGAAAGTGTGGAACAAGCGTGGCTTCAGGTATATCAAAACGTGGAAAAATACTGGGATTTGTATGAATTGGCAGAGAAGCTGGTCGATTTGGAAGACTGGTTTCAGCAGTGGCGGTTCCGGCACATGAAAACCGTGGAGCGGATCATCGGTTACAAAAAAGGAACCGGCGGCTCGTCCGGGGTTTCTTATTTGAAAAAAGGGTTGGACCAATCCTTTTTTCCGGAGCTTTGGCATGTGCGCACAAAACTACAGGCGAGGTGAATCCGGTGCCGTCCTTCTCCTCTTTTTTTGAAGAAGCATGGGAGCTGGATCAAAACGATCCGCTCGGGAAGTATCGCGGGGAATTTTATTTGCCGGACGGGAAAATCTACTTGGACGGGAATTCATTGGGGTTGCTTTCCAAACGTTCGGAGCTGGCCTTGACGGAAGTTTTGGACAGTTGGAAAAAACTCGGGATTGACGGCTGGGTTCAGGGAAAAAGGCCCTGGTTTTATTTGGCGGAGGATTTGGGGCAAAAGATGGCGCCTTTGGTGGGGGCGCGGCCGGAGGAAGTGGTGGTGACCGGTTCGACGACGGTGAATATCCACCAATTGGTTGCCACTTTTTACCGCCCGCAAGGTTCCCGCCGCAAGATCTTGGCGGATGTACTCAATTTTCCCTCCGATCTTTATGCTTTAAAAAGCCAGTTGATTCTTCACGGATATTCTGCGGAAGAAGACTTGATCTGTGTGCCGTCCGACCCGTCGGGGAGATATTTGGATGAGGATGAAATCATTGCAATGATGAATGAGGAGGTGGCGCTGGCCTGGTTGCCGGCCGTTTTATACAAAAGCGGACAATTGTTGGATATGGAAAAGTTGACCAAAGCGGCTCATGAGCGCGGCATCCTCATCGGCTGGGATGCATGCCATTCCGTCGGGGCGGTTCCCCACCGGTTTGCGGAGTGGGGGGTTGATTTTGCCGCTTGGTGCACGTATAAATATTTGAACAGCGGTCCTGGTGGGGTGGCCGGTCTCTATGTCCACAAAAAACATCACGGAACCAAACCGGGGCTTGCCGGTTGGTTTGGTTCGGACAAAGAGCGCCAATTTGAAATGGCACCGGAGATGATCCCCGGAAGCGACGCCGGGGCTTATCAGATCGGAACGCCGCATTTGCTCAGTATGGCTCCGCTCATTGGATCGCTGTCCATCTTTGCTGAAGCGGGGATGGAAGCCATACGCAAAAAATCGTTAATGTTAACGGACTTTCTTTTCAAAATGGTGGATCAGATTTTTTCTTCTTACGGATTTGAAACCGGAACCCCGCGGAATCCCAAGCAGCGTGGAGGGCATCTTGCTTTGGAACATCCCGATGCCCTTCAAATCAGCAAGGCATTAAAGGCAGAGGGCGTCATCCCTGACTTTCGCCCTCCCAATGTGATACGATTGGCTCCGGTGGCTTTATACAACTCGTTCATCGATGTTTGTGAAGCCATGAAACGATTGAAGCAGATTATGGATGAGAAAAAGTATCAACATTACCCCACTGAATCGAAAGAGGTGACTTGATGACCTGGATTGATATTTCCCAGCCCCTTCACTCCGGAATCCCGGTTTGGCCGGGAGATGCCCCGTTTCAATATGAATTCACTTACACCAAAGAAGAAAGCGGATCGGTCAATGTCGGTCAGGTGCAAATGAGCACCCATACCGGAACCCATATTGATGCCCCTTTTCACTTTGACGAGGCGGGGAGCAAGGTGAACGAATTGGATGTGAATCTTTATATCGGCAAAGCCAGGGTCATTCATTTGCCGGGAAGAGAAAAAATCAAGGCGGAGGACCTGATGGAAAAAGAATGGGGCGGGATAAGCCGCCTTCTGATCCGGACCGATTCGTGGCGGGATCGGAACGTGTTTCCCGAAGAAATTTGTCATCTTGATCCGGATGCGGTCCCGTATCTGAAAAAACAGGGGATCCGCCTGATCGGGCTGGATGTTCCGTCCGTGGATCCGATCGACAGCAAGACGTTGCCGGCACACCATGCTTTATGGGATGCAGGCATCCACATTTTGGAGGGGGCGGTTTTGGACAATGTGGAAGAAGGGATTTATGAATTGATCGCTTTGCCGCTTCCCATTCTCGGAGGGGACGGGAGCCCGGTCAGGGCCGTGATTCGCCCGGTGGCAGAATCCCTTTGAAGCGGTAAAAAGAGGCGGAGCATTTCCGCCTCTTTTTTCAGGAGAAGTTTTCGTTGACCAGAGTGACTTTTCCAACCGCCTGGCCCGATTCGAGCCGTCGATGGGCTTCAGCCGCTTCTGCAAAAGCGTAAGTTTTTTCATCCAACAAGGGCTTGATTTTTCCTTCATCCACCCACCGGCTGATTTGTCTCAAGATTTCACCATGGCGTTGCAGGCCTTTGCCGGTGAGAATCGGGAGGATCATAAAGACGGCATGCAGGGTCAATCCTTTGTTGTGCATGAGGGATAAATCATGCGTGGAACGGGCTGCGATGGTGACGACATTGCCGTGGATTTTGACTGCTTGCAGAGAGCGGTCGATATTGGCTCCGCCGACGGTGTCGATCACCACGTCAAAGCCTTCGCCGCCGGTATATTGTTTGACATAGTCATCCACTTCGCTTTGCCGGTAAAAAATGGGGTGATCGGCTCCCAACCTTTTGGCGATTTCTGCTTTCCGGTCTGTGGAGACGGTGGTATGTACCGTGGCACCGGTGAGTTTGGCCAGTTGCAGGGCGATATGGCCGACGCCCCCGGTTCCGGCATGAACCAACACGTTTTGTCCTTCCTGAATCCGTCCCCGCTCAAAAACGGCTTCCCAGGCGGTAATCGACACCAGGGGAAGGGCGGCGGCTTCTTGGAAGGAGAGTGTGCGGGGTTTTGGTGCCACCAACTCTTCGCGGACGAGCAGGTAATCGGCCAGAGCCCCGCCATGCGTGTTTTTAAAGCCTCCGGCACAGGCAAAAACCTCATCCCCGACTTGAAAAGAGGTGATCCCTTCCCCGGTTTCTTCAATGACACCGGTCACATCGCCGTGTAAAACGGCCGGCAGTTCGGGGGCAACATTCGGCACGGCTCCGCTTCGGATTTTTGTATCAATCGGATTGACACTGGTGGCAGCAACACGGATCAGGACATGTCCGGGCAACACCGCCGGTCGTTGGAGGGTTGCCGGTTCAAACACATCCGGGGAACCAAATTGGCGGATGATTTGTGCATGCATGGTTTTCTCCTCCTTATTTTTTAACAATATAACATATCTTTGGCGTGAGAAGGAGGAGGATCACTCGTCTTTGGCTTTGACACCGTAGTCCAGCAAATTGAGATCGACTTTAATGCGAATCGGAACGTCGGCAAACCATTTGACTTCCCATTCATTCTTGATGCGTTGCCACAATTTGTTGTCATGGATGCGGAGAGCGTCTCCGAAACCGGCCACATCGGCCTGATAAATTTTTTGCATTTTATACAATGCCGAACGCATTTGATGGACGATTTTTTCTTCTGCCTTTTGTTCCAAGCGTTCAAGATACTTCGGATCCGTGGCGTCTTCTTCTTCAATCCAGTCTTCCGTCAAATAACCTCCGGTTTTCACGTGGACATCAAAAGAAATTTTGTCACCATCCACACGGGGTTTGATTTTGCTGGACATGTTAAAAATCCTGACGGCGAAAATGGCTTGATCCTCATCATAAACGTTTAACACGCCACCTCCCTTTTTTCCGGTGATCCAGTTGACCCCGGCGATGTCTTCGGAATTCATGAAACCGATCATTTTCTTGTTTCTCCCGCTGATGACAGCGGCATCTTCCAGTACGATTTTATCATTTTTTTTGGCGATGCAGGGGAGCAAAAAGCTTTGGTTGCTGGCCAAAAATCTCCCTGCTCTTCCATACGTCACCGGTTCCAATATTCGAAGCGAATATTTGGTGTTGTCTGCGATACTGAGAATTTTAAGAGCCGGCAATTCATTGCCTTTGCTTTTTTCCTCGCTCTCCAGAAACTCTCCCGCTTTTCCTTTCGTGCACAGGATGGTGCTGCTTAATCGGATGTACGGGCCACGAAACAGATAGCCAAGCATGTTTCGAAAATTCATGCGCTTGGCCAATTCTTCCCCGATCAAAGTGATCTTCAGGTGTTGTCCAATGAGCGGCCCCCGGTTGAATAAAGCGACTTCCACAGCCATCTTGCCTAAGGTGTTTCCGGTGATCGTTGTATTTTGATAATCGACTTCTCCTTCCCCGCCGGAAGTTTGGTTCGGATCCATGATTTGAAGGGTGGCGTTGATCACCGGTTTTTCCCCTTCAATCCGGACTTCACCGGTCTCTGTGTCACCCAGATCAAGGGCCAGTCCGATATTGGTTGAAGTTTCTTCAATATCCCGGTAGTCCCAACAGCCTGTGAGCATGATCAGGCTTACGAGAATCAAACTGACAAACAGTCGCCTTTTTCCGTTCATGTTGACCTCCGTTAATCATGATGTCTTGAACGCCGGTTGCGGATCCAGGCAATCACCAGTGCGATCGGCACAATGATGAAGACCACGACGAGCTCGATGTGCACCAAAATGGTGCCCAGCTCAAAAAATTCATTGATATCCGCCGGCAGGAATGCGATCAAAAAGATCAAGGGAGACACTCCGTAGATAAAAAAACGGATGTTTTTTCCGGTGATTTGGGAAATCCCCAGACAAAAGATGTATTGCATGCTCACATAGGTGGCGAAGATTTGCAAGATCCAGACGGCCAGCAAAAACACTTCATATCGTTCGAAAAATATGCCTGTTAGTTCGTAGGAGCGGATTAATTCAATGGTCGGAAAAGTGAGGGTGATCGTCTGATCCGGTCCCAATCCGCCCACCACGACAATCACAATGACAACGTAAAAGAGTGCGGGAACCAAAATCCCGGCGGAAATCGCTTTCCATGCTTCTTTTTTTCGTTGCATGAATGCGTTTAACACCAACATGAATTCATAACCTGAAAACGTCAGGGATGAACCGTGAATCCCTTTGATCACCGGTTCCACCCCCATTCCCATGACCGGCAGAATGTTTCGCCATTCAAACACTTTAAAACTGGTGGCCAACACGACAAAGAAAAAGAAGAGGGTGATGGGAAGCAAAACTTCAAACATCCGGGCGACGGCAATGATTCCGCCGGTCATCAGATAAATCCCGACAAACACCATGAGCGATATGGATACAGCCGGCGGAGTGTTGGGAAGCAAATAGAATTGTGTCACCTCGGCCATGCCTCTCAATTCATATCCGGCAGTGATAAAAAGATATGAGAGAAAGATCAAATTGGCCAAATTGCCGATCCATTTGCCAAAAATCTGTGTGCTGTATTGAAAAAAAGTTTGATCCGGATAATACCGGTTCAACCGGATAATCAACCATCCCATCAACAGAAGAATCAGGGTTGCAAGAATGACCGAAATCCAACCGTCCTGCCCTTGTGTGTCTTCCGTCACATTCCGGGGAAGGGTCAAGACGCCCATTCCCAGAATGACCGAGGCGATGAAAATCGATGTTTGAATGGTGGTGATCTCTTTCCGATTGCTGTCTAGCATCACGACACATCCTTCATTGTTTTTGCCGGACCGGGTCTTGGGTTTTTAAGGTGACCGGACGGCGGTTTGTGCGACTCAGCGGCGCCCGGAACAAAATGTCTTTCCAATCTTGGGTTCGTATGGGGGCAATCGGTGCCAAGTAAGGGAATCCGAAGCTTTCCAAGCGGACGAGATGAGTCATTGTTAACAAGAAAAAGATGATGATCCCGTACAAACCGAAAAAGGCGGCAAGTATCATGACCACAAAGCGCAAATACCGGAGTGCGACCCCGGCGTTATATTGGGGGATGGCAAAGGATGAAATCGCTGTGATCGCCACGACGATCAACATGATGGGACTGACAACACCGGCTTGTGCGGCGGATTCCCCGATCACCAATCCGCCGACGATACCCACGGTCTGGCCGACCGATTTGGGGAGACGGAGCCCGGCTTCCCGCAACACTTCAATCGCCACTTCCATAAACAACGCCTCCAAAACCGACGGGAAAGGCACGCCTTCCCGGGTGGCGGCAATGCTCATCGCCAGCCTTGTCGGGATCAGCCCTTGATGGAAGGAGGTAAAGGCGATATAGAAAGCCGGCAGGGAAATCGACAGAAAAGCAGACATGTACCGCAAGTAACGTAGCAGGATCCCCGGAATCCAACGGGTGTAGTAGTCTTCCGGCGATTGCAAAAACATCCAAAACGTGACAGGTACAATCAGGGCAAAGGAGGTCCCGTCCAGAAGAATCGCCACCCGTCCTTCTGTCAGCGCCCCCGCCACCCGGTCGGGCCGTTCGGTGTCTTGCACTTGCGGAAATGGGGAAAAGGTGTTGTCTTCGATCAAATGCTCAATATAACTGGTGTCCAATACTTCATCGATGTCGATCTCTTTTATGCGTTGATCCACCGTTTTGACCAATTCCGGGTCTGCGAGGTCCTGGATGTAGACGACGGATGCTTTGCGCTGTGTCCGCCTTCCGAGAACATAGGACTTATAAGTAAGATTCGGCGTGGCCAAACTTTGCCGGAGCAGCGCCAAATTGACTTCCAGCGAGTTGGTGAAACCGATTTGGGGTCCCCGGACAATTGCTTCGGTTTCGGAGGGGCCCAAACTGGTTGTCAACTTTTTGCTTGTGGCCATTACAATTGCTTGGTCGCATCCGTCCACTAACACCGCCGTGGATCCCCGGATCAAATGCGTGAAAATCTCCGAATAGCTTTGGATTACTTTGAGATTATAGAAACTTAAAACGTGATTCTGGATAAAGTGGATGATTTCATCTGACTGGATGAATCCGGTCTCCCGGGTGGAAAATTCATCCCAGTTGTGCATCAACCGGTCAAGAATTTGTTCGTTGATGGTTTTCTCATCCACCATTTCTTTCATAAACAAACAGGCCGCCTGGATGTTGGTCCCGCCGATTCGAAAGGAACGGATGGTCAAGTCCGGATGTTGTTCTGTCAGTTTGTTGAAATAATTCACATTGGTTTCAAGGTTGTTTTTCAAACGATCCGTATCGGCAGATTGTTTGTTTTCATGCGTGTCTTTTTTCCGTTTCCGGTAGAAATGGCGCTTGATCAATGTCAGTCATCCTTTCATGAACGAATCCATTGAAAGAGGCGGGTCACGGCACAAGGAATCACGAGAATCAATATGGCAAAAATGAATATTTTCTTATCCGGAATATGCTCCACGATAAATTCCCACATGGTATCACCTTCATGGTTAGTGTGTTTCAATGTTTTGTTTTTCATGCGCAAAAAAAAGACGGCCGGACATGGGCCGTCACAGATTTTGTGAGAAAGGATCTTAAATCTTATATTGTTAATCCTTAGCTTGGCAATATTGTGCCTCTTTTCCGATGACCCGATAGGGACAATCGGCTTGTTCCGCCAGATAAAGAGCCGCTTCCCGGTTCCGTTCCGTTTCGCGTTCAATGACTTCATCCGGTGGATAAAAGCCTCCGCCGGAGGTTCCTTTCGGATACATTTCAAACGTGAAGGCGAAGATGTTATGTTCGCCGTATGCCCAGTCGGTCATGTCTCCATCCGTGATGTACAAGTCGCTGGATTGTTGGGGGGTGTAACCGTTGGTTTCAGCCATGGCTTCCCCCATGGTTTTAAATACCTGATAATCATCAGCGCTCATGTCATCCGGGGTGTTTTCGTAGGTGTATCCGTAGGGCCACAAGATCAATTCGCTGTAGGTGTGAAAACTGATGGCCGTTTTGATTTGCTGTTCCCCGTTGATCACCCGGCTGTTGACGAAATCGCGGAGAGCAGCAGTTTCCGGTGCGGAAAAAGGAGCTTGTCCGCGATAGGTTTCACTGGACGGATTGCTGCTGGAACCTCCGCAACAACCCCACTGGTAACCGTAGTTCCGGTTCAAGTCGGTGCCGATGGAGGAAGATCCGCTGTTGGGCTGGCGATTTTTGCGCCAGTATTGGTATTTGCCGGTGGAGATGTCGTACTCTCCCCCGTCGGGGTTCATATTAAAGAGGATGTAGATTTCCCGGGAATCGACAATCTCTTTGATTCTCGGATCGGTGGCATAATTGTCGGTGTACAGGTGGAGCAGATAAAGAGCCATTTCAACGGTTAAATGTTCGCGGGCATGATGCAGGGAGGCGTAGAGAACTTCCGGCTCGTCTTCATCCTCTTGAACGTTGTCGCTGATCTTCACCGCCCACAGGTCACGGTTTTCATATGATTTTCCAATGCTGAATTTGCGGACGATGTCGCCGTGATCGGAAACGGCTTGATCAATCTCTTTAACCATTTCGTCATAGTTGTGGTAGCGGGAGTCGGCATCGGGGAAATCGAGGGTTCCCAACACCGGCTCGGCTTTGGGTTGAAAGCCTTTTTCTTTCAGGCTTTTCAGTTCCGTGTCGGTTGCAAGCACTCTCACATAATCCGCTCCGACCTCTTCGATGGATGCACCGGTCCGGGCAATTTCGGTTCGTTGTTCTTTGCTTTTGACTTCAGGGATGTGGTAGAATCCGGTGGTGGAAAAACGGTTTTCATCCAAGGATTCTGTTGCGCTGTTGACAAAGCCGGTCATCGGAAAGGCCGCCAAAAGCATCAGGGAGACAGTCAGGGAAAACCACCGTTTTTTACGGGAAAGCATGGGAACAAAGGCACTCCTTTCAAAAATATAATGAATTGGATAAAGATTGAAACTATTCAATTGATAAAAGAAGGCAATCTTTATCCATATGAATAATTCTATGTAAAAATATCAAAACCTTCTGAAATTCTTTTTTCTTGCATACTAAAAGGCAGGTGCTTTTGGTTTGGTCCTGGTGTTGTTTCACAGAGGATTAACCAAAGGCACCTGCCTTCATCTCCTGATCAGAACTTTGATCGGTACTCAAAGTTTCATCAACCTCGATTCATCAGATTTTAAAGTTCCAATATCATTTTGGCAATCGTCATGTAAATGATCAATCCGGTTCCATCCACCAAGGTGCTGATCAATGGTCCGGAAACGACCGCCGGGTCTGCTTTCAGCCGGCTCAGGATCAGCGGCAATGCTGCGGAAACCACGGACGACCAGATGACAATAAACATCGCAGCCAACGCGACCACATAAGCCACGTCAAAGGTGACGCCCATGATCCAAGCCCGGATAAAGCCGATCAGTCCCAGCGACATGCCGAGAAACATTCCGGTGAGGAGTTCTTTTTTGATGACACGGAACAAATCTTGAAACTTGACTTCCCCGACACCGAGGGCCCGGATCAGTGTGGTGACAATTTGCGAACCGGTGTTTCCGCCTGTCCCGATTAACAAAGGGATAAAAAAGGATAGGGCAACCACTTGATCCAGCGTGCTCTGGTAACTTTCCAAAACTGTTGCGGTATAAGCACCTCCGACAAACAAAATGAAGAGCCAGACAATCCGTTTCCGGTATAAACTCCAGATGGAGGTTTTGAAGTAAGGTTCGGTCAACGGTTGGCTTCCTCCGATTTTTTGGATGTCTTCGGTTGCTTCTTCCTGAATGACCTCGACCACATCATCGTAGGTGACGATTCCGATCAACCGGTGTTGCCGGTCCACGACGGGTACGGCATAAAAACCGTAACGGGACAAAACCGATGCGACCTCTTCCTGTCCGGTTTCGGCCGGAACGGAAATGATATCGGTTTTGGCGATGTCGGAAAGCGGGGTTTTCGGATCGGCCAAAATGATTTCTTTGAGTGAAGCCACGCCAAAAAGTTTGCCACGTTGGTCGGTGACATAGATGTAGGAGACAATCTCCGCTTCATAACCCACTTTCCGGATGTGCCGGATGGTTTGTTCCCCCGTCCAATAGGCCCGGGCCGATACATAATCCACTGTCATCAAGCCGCCGGCCGTATCCTCCGGATAAGTCATTAGCTGTTTGATCTTTTTCCGGTAATCCGCCGGGAGCAGCCGTTGCAACTTTTCGGCTTGCAGCGGGTGGATGGCGAGCAGGAGGTCCACCACCATGTCACTGGACATTTGCTTGATCAATAACGAGGTGACCGTTTCGTCCATGCGGCTCAGCAACTCATAGGTTCTTTCCGGCTCGAGATATTCCAAAACTTCCGCGGCATGAGCCAAAGATAAATGGGTGATGAGTTCCCGTTGGAGATCCACATCCAAATCTCGGAAAATCTCGGCCAAATCGTATGGTTGCATTTGGCGCAAAAGCTCCAACAAGCGCGTTTCTTTTTTTTCGGAGCAGAACAGGTTTTGCAACTCTTCCTTGACGAAAGCTGCTTGACTCATCTCGTTTCCCCCCTTTTATAAAATAAAAAACTCCCACTGACGATGAGAGCGGGAGACAGAGCAAAACAAGCCCATTGAAGCATGAGCCGGCCTTTATCTCCCTCATCGAGCTTTGGCACTGCACGGCATAGGTTGTAACAACCAGCTACATTAGAAAAGACCTTCGTTCCGATCTTTTCTGCTGACCCATTGGCGTCTCTCGACATTTTTGGGCAGTAGCGTATCTCCGAACAGGAACCTCACCTAACAGAGATAAAACCATGACAATATAAGGTTTTGAACGTTGTCAAGTATAACGCTTGGCAGAAAGGGTTGTCAATTGATCTTGTGTTGAAATTTCTTAAAGGACATATTGTCATTATATTTTATTAAACAAGGGCGGGGAGGGTGCCATCCTGCAACCGGAAAGATTGAATTTTTACGGAAAATTTAGTAAAATATACTTATATATTAATATAAATTTCGTTCTTCCATGAAAGCAGTCGTTCCAGTTCTATGTGGGTCTGAATCAGATATAGAAAGGAATTCCTTTTCGGGAAGGAGATGCGAGATGAGTGTGGACCACAAGGCGTTGGAACGGGCGATTGCCGAAATCACAGAGATAGCCAAGGGTTTCGGGCTTGATTTTTATCCGATGAGATACGAAATTTGTCCGGCAGACATTATATATACTTTTGGTGCCTATGGCATGCCGACGCGGTTTTCGCATTGGAGCTTCGGCAAAGCTTTTCACAAAATGAAACTGCAATACGATTTAAATTTAAGCAAAATTTATGAATTGGTCATTAACTCTAATCCTTGCTATGCTTTTTTGCTCAAGGGAAACAGCTTGACGCAAAACAAAATGATCGTGGCTCATGTCCTGGCGCATTGCGACTTTTTTAAGAACAACGTCCGTTTTTCGGCAACTTCCAGAGACATGGTGGAGACAATGGCCGCCAGCGCGGAGCGGATCCGCCAATATGAAATGAAGTACGGGAAAGAAGTGGTGGAGGAATTTTTGGATCATGCCCTCGCCATTCAAGAGCACATCAATCCGAGCCTGTTGGATTTAAAAGCCAACCGGAAGAAAGCGAATCCGTCAACCCCTTCCAAACCTTCCACTCCTTATGATGACTTGTGGGAATTGGATCAACCGGAAAAACCTCCGAAGCCTTCTCCAAAAAAGAAACAATTCCCTGAACAGCCGGAAAAAGATTTGGTTCTGTTTTTGATGAAACACAGCCGGGTGCTGGAAGATTGGCATCAGGACATTTTGACCATTTTGCGCAATGAGATGTTGTATTTCTGGCCGCAGCTGGAAACCAAAATCATGAATGAAGGTTGGGCCTCCTACTGGCACATCCGCATCATGCGCGAGTTGGATTTGAATGAAGAAGAGGCGATTGAATTTGCCAGTTTGAATGCCTCTGTCTTGCAACCTTCCAAAACATCCATCAATCCGTATTACCTGGGATTGAAGATGTTTGAAGACATTGAACGCCGGTGGGATCATCCAACCGAAAAAGAGCAGAGGGAGTTGGGGATGAAGCCCGGGCAAGGGCGGAAAAAAATCTTTGAAGTCCGTGAGTTGGATTCCGATATTTCCTTTTTGCGGAATTACCTGACCGAAGAGTTGGTGGAAAAACTGGATTTGTATGTATTCCAACGCAAAGGCGACGAGTGGAAAATCACGGACAAAAACTGGGAGTCGGTCCGGGATGAGCTGGTGATGAGCCGGATCAACGGGGGACATCCGTTCATTGTGGTGAAAGACGGGGATTATGCGGAAAACGGAGGGTTGTATTTGCTCCACCGGTATGAAGGCGTTGAGTTGGATACGAAATATCTGGAAAAAACGTTGCCGCATGTTTATGTATTATGGGGCCGCCCGGTCTATTTGGAGACAGTGATTGAAGAGAGAAAAGTGGTTTTTTGTTATAACGGGAAAAAATGCACACGGCGCTATTTGTGAAAAAATGTCCGCTTCAATTCGGGGTTGAAGCGGACATTTTTGTTTATTCACCGGAACGCGGCTCCTCCTGTTGAGCATCTTCTGTTCCGGCTTCCGATCCGGTTTCCGGCTCCTCTTTACCCCGGGTTTTCATTTCCTCTTTATCCGGCGTTTCCGTTTCTTCTTCTTCCAGCTGTTTTTCTTCCCCGGTTGTTTCGGTTTCCGCGATGTCCGTTGCAGAGGAAATGGTTAACGGGAGAAAGGGTTGGACCGGGTCATCCGTTAATGGGTTGTGGTTTTGTTCATCTTCTTCTTCCAGTTTCACCGTTTTTGGATGATGGTCGGAATTGGCGTTTTCCGGTTTTTTCTCTTCGCTTGCGACATTGTCTGTGTCCGGAACCGGGATGGCGGCAGGAATGTCATCCACCGGGGTTTGTCGGGCGAACCAGTGAAGCAATCCTTCGATGGAGGTCGTGGATTCATGATTGCGGTCGATTTGGATGACAAAGTGGTCGGCGTGATTTTCTTTCAGTGTCACCAGGCATTCCGGATGATTGGTGATGGCCACGACGGCATAGGGCGATTTAATCGGAGTGGCCAACGGGATTTGAAACGTCCGTCCGGACATATTTTCTTCCAGTTGGAAGCGGGCAATGCCTGAAACCGTGGCAGGTTGTTCATCCGCAAGGAGCGGACGGAAATTCAATTTCTCCAAGCCGATGCTTTGATCAGCGATTTTTTCGGTGGTCACTGCTTGGTCCGTCAGATGTTCCGCAGAAATGGCGCCGGATTCAATGTGTGTTCCCTGGATTTGTTTTTTGGCGATGTGGCAGGACAAAATCGCATCATCGTTGATATGGCGGGGGAAGATGGACTGGGATGCCAACTTGTCGGAATGAACGGCTTGATCTTGAAGCAGATCGGTTGAAATGGCTCCTTGCTCAATGTGCATTTCCTGGATTTGCCGTTGGGCAATGTGCCAGGAGCGCACGGAATCATCTGCGATATGGCGCGGCAAGATGGAATGCGAAGCCAGTTTGCCGGCATCGACCGCGTCATCTTGAAGATGGGCTTTGGTGATGGCTTCTTCTTGGATGTGCCGGCCGGAGACGGCCGTATCTTTAATATGGTGGCCTTGGATCTGTTCTTTTCTGATATGACGTGACAAAACGGCACCGGCTGAGATGTGCAATGACCCGACAGCTTCCTCGTTCAGATGATGTTCGCAAATCGAGTTTTCATCCAGGTGTCCGCTTTGGATCTGTTGTTCCCCGATGTGGTGAGACAAAACGGATGCGGCGGACAGATGCCGGGACGATATGGAGTCGGATGTCAAATGCCGGGAAGAAACTGTTTCATCACAGAGCAGCTCCCCGGAAATGGATTGTTCCTGAATGTGCCGGGCGCTGATTTGCTTATCCTGAATATGCTCGGCGTTGACGGCTTTATCTTGAATATGACGGGATTTGATCTGGTGATTGGCGATTTTTTCGCTGACGATGGCATGGTCTTTTAAATGGTCCGTGTGAATTTCGCCGTGTTTCAGATGTTTTGCGTTGATTGCCCCGTCCTCAATGTGATTTTCGCCGATGGATTGGTCTTGCAGATGGTGGCTTTGGATCTGCTTTTCCCCGATATGCCGGGATAATACGGCTTCAGCGTCAAGATGTCGGGATTCGACCGATTTTTCTCCAAGGTTGCGGGCATGGATCGCTTCATTTTGGATCAGTTCGTTGGAAATGGACTGGTCTTTGATGTGCTCCGGACCAATTTGTTTTTCCCGGATGTGGCGGGAGGTGACGGATTCGCTGTGGAGATGGCGGGAATCGATTTCGCCTTCTCCGATTTTTTCTGCGGTCACTGCTTGATCTTTCAAATGCCGTGTGTGAATTTGCCCGTTTTTGATGTGATGGTCCTCAATGGACTGATCCGCAATATGTTGGTTTTCGATGACGGAGTGGTCCAGTTTTTCTTTGGTGATGGCTCCGTCGACGATGTGGGTGGACTGGACGGAAAAAGGTGCGATGTGATGGCCGCTGATGGTGGCGGATCCGATGTGTTTTCCCTGAATGCTTTCATTGGCCAGTTTATCCCCGTAGACGGATTCGTCCGCCAGATGTTTGTGTTGGATTTGCCCCCGGTCAATGTGTCTGGACTGGATGATCTGTTCTCCCAGATGTTCCCGCAAAATGGTGTGGTGTCCGATTTTTTCGGACGTGACGCATCCGTTGGCCAGTTTGTTCGAAGTGATGGCAAAGTCGTTGATTTTGTCGGTGGATACCGATTCCGGAGCCAGTTTGGAAGTGGAAATCGAATGGTCGATCAACTTGGAACCGGAAATGGAATGATTGGCCAAATGTTGCTCATTGATGCTTGCTTCCTGGATGTGGCGTTTGTTGATGCTGTTTTCTTGCAGGTGTTCTTCGCTGATGATTTTCCTGTTCAGATGTTTTTCCTGAATGGCGCCTTCGGCAATGGCTTCGGCATGGACACTGTTTGGGGCGATGTGTTGTTCTTTGACGGAATCCGGGGTCAAATGTTCATGGGTGATGATGCCCGGCTGCAAATGATCTTTGTGAATGGATTGATTTCGGATTTGTTGTCCGGTGATGGATTGATGGGTGATTTTTTCCCCCGGGATGGATTGTTCCCCGAAATGGTGGGGGCTGATGGCTTTTTCCTGAATGTGGGAACCTTGAATGGAGCCGGGTTGAATGTGTTGGGATTCGATGGATTGAGATGCGATTTTGTCGCTGGTGACAGCGCCGTTTTGCAATTTGCTTTCGGAGACGGATTCATCGGCCAGTTTTGCTTGGTTCACGACTTCGTTTTCCAAATGAATGGTGCGGATGGAACCGCTTTTTAATTTTTCGCCGCTGATGGACTGATCGGCCAAATGCTCATTTAAAATATGGCCCAGTGACAAATGTTTGCTTTGGATCGAGCGTTCTTTGAGTTTGCTTTCATTGATGCTGCCGTCTGATAATTTGCTGCCGGGAATTTCATTGTCTTTAATGTGTTTGGCTTGAATGGAATCTTTTTTGATGTGGCTTCCTTCAATGGAATCATGATCCAGATGGAAGGAGCGGACTGCATTTTTGGCAATTTTTTGTGAGGTGACGGCTTCATTTTTCAATTTGGATTCGGTTACGGCCGCCTGTTCAAGGTGATCGGTGCCAATGCTGTCCGGTTTGATCTTTTTCCCGCTGATCGACTGGTTGGCGATTTTTTCCTCCGTGACGGCGGCGTCGGCGATGTCATTGGTGTAAATCGGCGAATGGCTTTGCCGGGTCTGGGTGGATGAAGTTTTTAAAGGTTTGGATAAATCGGACATTTCCGCGGTGTTTTCCATGTCTTCCAACAGACCGGTTTTGTTCCGTTTCTTTTTCAATTCTGCTTGCTCCAATTGAATGAGTTCCTCCAAAATTCGTTCATCGGCCATGTAAGGAGAGGGACGTTCCCTTTTTTTGGCTGAATGAGACTTTCTCTTCTTCAAAGGTCGTACTCCTTTCTATCGGGCATTTTCCACTCTCTTTTAGGTATATGCATCAAAATGAAAAATGGAAACATGTCAAATCAAAATCGCACAACGCCAGTATTCATCGGGTTTCCTAAGAATAACCATTTATTACATATTAAAGGAGCGTGGATTTATGTTAGTATGAACCTAGCTTTGGGAGCGGCAAAAATGGAAGAGGAGGATTTGATGCAAAACAGTAAAAAATTTATTAAATTGGGAATTACTGTCGCAGCATCTCTTGTGATTTCTACAGGACTTCCGGCAGGCATCACACATGCCGCCACTTTGGAAACGGCCAACCATTCCTTGATTTCCCAGATTTTCAAACAGTTTGGTTGGGCGTTCAAGGGAAAAACGGCAAATGCACAGCCTGAAAATCCGGAAGCTTCAGAACCGTCCGGACAAACCACGGTTCCTGAAAACCAAACTGGACAAGCACCGTCCGATAACGGGCAAACGGATACAGAACAAACAGCTACGACCAAAGCAGACCAGATTATTGCAACAGGAGAAAAATATTTGGGAACACCTTACCAGTTTGGCGCTAAATCAGGACAAACCAAAACCTTTGATTGTTCTTCTTTCGTCCAACATGTGTTTAAAGAAAATGGCATTGATTTGC
This sequence comes from Thermoactinomyces sp. FSL K6-2592, assembly GCF_038006465.1. Classification (NCBI taxonomy): domain Bacteria; kingdom Bacillati; phylum Bacillota; class Bacilli; order Caryophanales; family Thermoactinomycetaceae; genus Thermoactinomyces; species Thermoactinomyces sp. FSL K6-2592. Next base: position 2,172,189 of record NZ_JBBOVH010000001.1, on the reverse strand, counting down.
CGCGTAACTCCCGTCAACAATCAACGGTTGGACAAACGGTTCCTTTCAGTGAAATCCAAAAGGGGGATTTGTTGTTCTTTGAGCTGAGCAGCAATCCGGGCCGGATCGGCCATGTGGGCATTTATGCCGGGAACAACAAAATCTTGCATACCTGGGGACCGGGTGGTGTCCGGTATGACGATTTGTCCGACCGCTGGTTGAAAGAAGGGTTTGTCAAAGCCCAACGTGTGATTCAGTAAACGTGTGATTCGGTAAATTCGGAAAAAACATCCGTTGAAAATATTCGTTGTCGCTCCAACGAATGAAAATGACTGCTCAGATCTTGTTTCTGAGCAGTCATTTGTTTAATTTTCCGGAACCGGGATTCTGACAGACGGTTCGGATTTCTTCAACACGTCCGCCGGATCGAAATTTCCCCCGCCCAGCCAGAGGGTGTCTTTTCCGGTCGGGCCTTTACATAGCGAAAAAGCCATCAATCCGCATGAAAAACACAGTTTTAAGCTGGGGATGTTGTCGGAAGCGACCCGGGCATATACTTTCCCCAAGGATTGGATCGCTTGCTTCAAAAGTTGTTCCCCCACCCGTTTCCGGCGGTAATCCGGATGGACCGCGATGAAAGATTCTTCAATTCCGTAGTTTCCAAAGACAATGATTCCCGCCACTTTTTTTTCGTCATAAGCGGCGGCGATATAAGTTCCTTCCTTCAATTCTCCAGGCGTCAACCGGTGGAACCACCGCATCGCCTGATGGGTGATTCTCCCGTCTCCGTATCGTCTCAAAAAGCGGAGCAGGGGTTTTCGGATCCGCTCCAACGATTGCGGCGGAAATGCATGAATTTTCATGTCGCCGTCCCCTCCGATGTATGTGAAAATCCGCTCAGGTACAATGAGTATTCAATCAAACGGCGCAAAGACCGTCTCCGGATGTTGGGTTCGTCAAATTTCATCGGCTTGGAATTGGCCTCAAAGATCCAAAGGCTTCCGTCTTTTTCAATGCCGAGATCCATCGACATTTCCCCCAGGAGGGCGTTTTGTTGGTTTTCAATCCACCGGGCGGTCCGGATGCCGACTTGTTCGATCCGTTCTTTGATACGATCTGTTTCGCTGCCAAACACGGATTGAAGTACCGTGTCGATTTTTTCGATGTGCCCTCCCATGGGAACATGGGTGGAAATTGCCCGTTCGCCGGCCACCCGGACCCCCATCCCTGATAACCCCCATCGGCCGGTGCCGTTTTTCTGGAGCAAAATGCGGATGTCAAACGGATGGCCGTGAAAGGTGGCCAACGGGATGCCTTGTTGCAAAATATAGGCGGTTTTTTGTTTCAGCCGGTTGTACAAATCCCAAACTTCTTTCAGGGTCCGCACCCGGTATTTCTTTTTTTCCCTAGTGGTCTGGTAGGAGAGTTCATAGTGCTGCTTTTTTTTGTCAAGGCGCATCATTTTGATGCCGGCTTTTCCTTCGACCGGTTTAAAATAAAGAACCGGATGTTTGGCGGCCATGCTCTCCAATTGTTCCATGTGGTGAAGCCGGACGGTTTCCGGTAACAGCCGGTGTAAGTCGGGAGAAGCGGCAAGCTGTTGGTACAGCGTCCATTTGTCAAAAAAGCCGGGGTTAAACAGGTAAACGCCCGGCATTTGCTGCAGTTGCCGGATGGTTTGCCGGACTTCCGGGGTTTTTTCAATCATCCGGTTGGGGATGCGATTGTACACGACATTCGGGAAGGGCAGCCGGGCCGCTTTCCACCGCGGTTTCACCGAATGAGGATCCAGCAGATATCCGTTGACGGTGGAATGGTTGCCGATGCCTTGGGGCGTAAGGACAAACACGGTGACGCCCATTTCTCTTCCCGTCCGGATCAAGTCGGCGAAATTTTGGTGATTTCCTCCAAACGGCTTTTTATTGTTTGAGGTTAATATGGCGACAAAAGGACCGGCTTGATAATGATTCTTCCGGGACAAATGCCTGAGGCGGGCGGGCGTGTGATGGGATTGGCTGGGCCTGCCGTGGGGGTTGAATCTGATTTTCGCTTTCGTGTGACGGCCGATAATGGCAGAAACCATGCCGGGAAACTGTTTTTTTGGATATCGTCTGAGCGGAACAAATTCCAGGGTGTTTTTGTTTGGTACGATGGACAGCCAGCCGGCTTTGGGTAATTTCATAAGATGGCGCTCCCCCTTTGTTAAATGAAGTTGGTCAGATTTAAACAATAATCGGTTATATATTTTGCAGACATGCGCCCGGCTTCGCGCAAACTCGGATGCAAGAAGATGTGCCTGCCCGGTTTGGCATTCACTTCAAAAAGCCAAACGCGGCCGTTGCGGTCTACCCCGATGTCCAGCCCCAACTCTCCCAGGGTTCCGTCAATCTGTTCTTCCAATGTTTCGGCAATGGTGATGGCGGAGCGGATGATCATTTTTTTCACTTCAGAGGCATGCTGATGGAATGTTTTAAGAAGCAGTTCATCCGTCCGGATGATGGAGCCTCCGGTCCTGACATGTGTTGTGACGCAACCGAAACCGGCTGCCTTGGAGCCGATGGCAACCACTTTCCAGTGCCCTTTGCTGTCTTTGTGCATGTGAACACGGAAATCGACAGGTCGGTGGTTATTCCGGATCAACCGGATCCCCTGCTGAACGAGATATTTTTTGAACCGGGGAGAGTGGATGCTGCCAAAATAATGGCTGATTAACGCTTTTAAAGACCGGAACAGGTGAAGGACGTTTTTGTTCCCTTTGTGGAACCGGCAATAGTAACCTTTTCCCGGGTGGTAAGTGATGCGGAAAATCCCCAGCCCCAAACTGCCGCCACTGGGCTTTAAATAGACCATCCGATGCTCTTTCAGCATTCTTTCCATGATCTCCAGAGTGGGGGGCATGTAAGTTTCGGGCATGAAAGTGGATGTTGCCGGATGGTGGTTCAGCATCTGATGGATGGACCATTTGTTGAAAAAGCCTTGGTTGAAGATTTTGCAAGCGGTGTTTTTTTTGAAGCGGTTTAAACAGGACTGAACCTGGGCCATGGATTCAGCCCGGCGATTGGGAATCCGTTCATAAATGACATCGGGAAACGGTGAGAGCAAGGGATGCCAACGATTTTGGAAGAAGTACCATCCCCGGACGGTTTGATTCTGCCAATTCACCATTTCCGGAGTAAAGACATAGATGAATGGTTTTTCGTCAAAACCCGCTTGAATGAAACTACGAAATAACTGGGTCCGGTTGCCGAAAGGTTGTTCCGGGTGGTGGCGGAAACCGGTGGTGAGGATGCCGATCACGGGTCCGAATTTCAACGTTTTGTCGGTAAACAGGGCCCGGATGGTTCCCGTGTAAGGGAAGAGCAACTGTCTGGCGACCGCCGGGGAAAGGAAAATCTTGTTTCCGGCCAGTGGAGCGATGATCACCCGGGTGATCATCGTTTTGTTTCCAAGTTGAATTTTAATGGATTGCCCGCTTTGGCATCCCCATAAATTCCCTAATGCCTGGCTGATCACAATGGCTTTGGCCGGAGTTTTGGAGTGAATTCGTATTTGGCAAAGGATTGATTTCATACTGACCCTCCTAGCTGTTCAATAAGGCATTCGCATATTGAATGGGAAACTGGATGGCACGCCGCCGCACTTCCAGTTCTCCGGTTTTTAAGAAAACGGACCGCCCGGGTTTTGAGTTGACTTCAATAATCCAGACATCTTTGTTTTCATCGATGCCGATATCGATTCCCAGCTCTACCAGAGGACCGTGACGGCTTTCGATAAAAGGGGGCACGATTTCACTCAGATAGTTGATGGTCGAGGAAATTTTGGCTGCTTCTTGCGGGGTGTAATGCTGCTTTAAAAAAGGTTGGAACGGTAAAGCTTGCCCGCCGCCGTGCAAATTGGAGGTGATGGAATCGGGTTGGCCGGTCCGGATGGCATGCCCCGTTGTTTCCCATCTTTTTTGTCCGTTTTTTTGGACCAGAATCCTGACATCAAACGGGCGTCCATCCGGTGTGTTCAGCGACAAAAGAGGTTGAAGGATGTAACGGGTGTCCCGGATGGTTTGTTCCACCCAATGGCTGAGTTGGACCAGGGTTTCAAATTGAACGGAAAAAGGCCGGTTGAATTTCGTCCGCCCTTTCAGCAAGAAAGAGGAGGGGGGGATTTGTTCGATGGCGACCACTCCTCTTCCGTGACTGCCGCCATTGGGTTTGATCAAAACACGGTTATGTTTCCGGAGGAAAGAGAACAGCTCTTGTGCATGGGTCAACCGCTTGGTTTCCGGGAGATAAGTCCGGATTTCCGGATGCTCTTTCAAGATGAGATAGGTTTGGTATTTCCCGCCCAAAGCTCTTCCAAGCAACCGGATTTGCGGGTCTTGGGTGATTTTTTGAACATGGGGTTTATACTTCATATAATGCCGGGCGTTGACATAATAACAACGGTCATAGATCAAATACGGCAGCGGAACCGTCTGTTGTTTCCAACGCTGATTGTGATAATGCCAAGCCGGAACCGTTCTGGTTTTCCAATGAATCCGGCCCGGATTGAATATAAAGACTTCCAGCCCCTGCTTTTTTCCTTCGAGTGTCAGTTGTTCAAAGAATGTGTGCTCTTTAAACGGAGGGTGTTTTTGGTTGTTTCCGTAGCAAACCATTATGCCAAGCCTGTTTTTTTGATCGGTCATCGCCGTTGCCTCCTCATGATCCCGGAAGTCGTCGAAGGAGAAGGGGCGGGAGGATGTTTTCCTTGCTTGGAAAGGTATAGCACGTAGTCGATCAACCGCAACACGGACGGGCGAAAATGGATGTTTGGATTAATCACGGTGTCATCGGTTTTGGATGGTTTGGAATTGATTTCAATCAGCCAGATTTTTCCGTGCACATCAATGGCCAGATCGATTCCGAGTTCGGCGAAATGACCGTCGGCCAAACGTTCAAACGTTTTGGCGATGTCAAGTGCGGCGGCCCGAAGTTGGTGGATGGACGGTTTGTTTGGATAGGACAATTCCTTCAAAACATCACTTGCTTTGCGGATTGTACCTCCACGGGCCAGATTGGATACAATATGTTGAATGTTGGCAATCCGCGCAACGGAAGAAGTGATTTTCCAAACCCCTTCCTTGGTTTTTTGTGCCAAAATGCGAAAGTCTACCGGCCGGTAGTCAAATTTCATCAGCCTGAGTCCCTGTTGGGCGATGTAAGGCTGGCTTCTGATTTTTTGTTTTAACAATTTCATCAGGCTGGAATGGTTCTTCAAGGTTCGGCGAACCGTTCCCCCTGGAGTGGACAGTTGATAAATCCACCTGTTTTTGGAATGGGTTATCTTGATGATCCCGCTTCCCAGACTGCCGTTGGTCGGTTTGAGATAAACGGTGGAGTATCGTTTAAAGAGGGATAAGGCCCTCGGATCGCGGAATGAATAGGTTTCCGGCAATCGCGAACGGATTGCTTCATCTTGGACCAGGATTTGATAAACCTGTAATTTATCCAAAAACCTCTCATTAAAGATGGGGATCCGGAAAAGGTTTTTTAACAGGGACATTTTTTTCTGCAAAGATTCTTGTTGCTCGATGCGGCGTGAGTTGATGCGGTTGTAAATTACATCCGGGAGCGGGTATTTTGTACATTGCCACCGGTTTTTCTGTTTGATCCAGACGGTCGTTTCATTCCGGTTTAAATCGATGTGTTCCGGCGTGATAACAGCGACCCGGATTCCTCTCATCTGACCGGCAGTGATGCATTCATCCAGAAATTTGGTCATCAGGCCAAAAGGTTGAGCACGCTTTTCCTGTGGATGGGCATTGATCAAAATGCCAAAAACAGGTCCAAATCGCAAGCGGAGAGAATGTGCGTCAAAATGGGCCCGAATCCATGGCTGAGGGTTCATTTTCAATTGCTCGGCAAGCTCAGAGCTGATGCAAATCAGTTTATGGTTCATGCGACTGAAAGCGACTCGTCCTTTTGCGATGGCTGAACCAAATGCGACTGAGAAAACCGGGGTTTTTATCTCCAATTTTTTGGCCAAAGCCTGACTCATCACCAGATCAATGTGGTGAGGAAGCTGATGTTGCGACAAGATTTGAATTTGTACTTGTGCCAGCCCCATGACAATCCCCTTCCGCCTGTAAAATACTAATGTATGGTATGTGGGCGTCAACCGCATGGTGAATAAAACAGGCTTGGCTTCGGCGGAAGGGATGGAAAAAAAGCGGGAAAATCGTTAGGATGAAAAAGAGGGGGGGCTGAAGCCGGACGGGTGGAAGGATGACCTTGTCCACGGTCACGGTTTCCCGGGATGGTCAGACAGGTTGAAAGGATTGCAAAGAAGGAGGATGACGGATGAACATTACATATCACGGACATTCTTGTTTTGAAATTGAAACCCCGAAACACCGCATTGTCATTGACCCGTTTTTAAGCGGCAATCCGCTGGCGAAAGCGAAACCGGAAGAGATCAAGGCAGATTGGATTTTATTGACGCACGGTCATGACGACCACGTCGGGGATACGGTGGACATTGCCAAGCGGAATCAAGCGACCGTGATCGCCCCCCATGAATTGGCCGTCTGGCTCGGTTTCCAAGGGGTGAATGCCCATGGCATGTCCATTGGCGGAGGCTATTCGTTTGATTTTGGCCATGTCAAAATGGTGAATGCGCTGCATGGTTCCGGATTTGTCAAAAATGAAGAACAACAAATCATTTATTTGGGACCACCATCCGGTTTTGTGCTGACCTTGGAAGGTAAAACCATTTACCATGCAGGGGACACTGCGCTTTACTCTGATATGAAACTGATTGGAAGAGGAAAAGAAATCGATTTGGCCCTTCTCCCCATCGGGGACAATTTCACCATGGGGCCGGAAGATGCGCTGACGGCTGCGGAATGGATCGGGGCCAAGCATGTGATTCCGATGCATTACAACACGTTCCCGCCGATCCGGCAAGATGCCGGCGCTTTTGTGGAGAAACTGAATGCCAAAGGTATGAGCGGCAGTGTGCTTGGCGTCGGCGAAACATTCACCCTCTAAGATAACGATTTGTAAATTTACTGTAATTGACTCGTAATCTTTTTCCACTACAATAGACGAAGATGAAAACCCCCTTTGGTAGAGACGGTTTTAAAGCCGTCTCTTTTTTTGTTTGCTCATAAGGCTGATAAGCCGGTGCTATATAAAAAGACAAAAGAATATATTGTTGGTAAATGGTGAGGGGGGGAAGGGAATTGAAAGGTAAACGGATGATTGAACTTGGAATCAGTGTGGCCCTTTTGATCATTGCCGTCCCCAAGCTTCCCTTTGATCTCCATGGAGGGGGAGGAACGTTTTTTTCCCTGATGTGGTTGACGGGGTTATCCCTGAATATCGCGGCCAATATTTTGGAGATGAAACGGTTGTTGAAAAAAGAACGCAAAGAAAAAATGATCCGGCAATATTTCAGAATGTTGGAACTGAAGAAAACCCTAAAACACCGTCAGATCACCGGGTATTGATCTGTTTCTTTCTATTTGGCAAGACTGTTTCTATTGCAAACAGGAAGGAGTTTTCTTGGAAAGCTCCTTTTTATTTTTTCTGTCTCCCGTTTTGTAATATAATAGGTGTAACAGTAACGGCGAAGGAAGGGAAGGCAATTGGCGACAAAGCATGAGCAAATTCTCAAATACATTGAGAGCTTGGAAGTGGGACATAAAATATCTGTACGGCAAATTGCCAAAGAATTGAACGTGAGCGATGGAACCGCTTACAGAGCGATTAAAGACGCAGAGCTCAAGGGGCTTGTCCATGCCATTGAACGGGTGGGAACGGTGCGTATTGAGAAAAAGCAACGTTCCGATATTGAAAAATTGACATATGCCGAAGTGGTCAACATTGTGGACGGAAGTGTTCTTGGCGGCCGGGCCGGTTTGCACAAGACGTTGAACCGCATGGTGATCGGAGCCATGAAATTGGAAGCCATGATGCGTTACGTGGAACCGGGGAACCTTCTCATCGTCGGAAATCGGGATAATGTGCACAGGGTTTCGCTGGAAAGAGGATCCGCCGTGCTGATTACAGGCGGGTTTGATGCAACCGATGAAGTGAAGCAGCTGGCGGACAAGCTGGAGTTGCCGGTGATCTCCAGCAGTTATGACACCTTTACGGTGGCGACGATGATCAACCGGGCGATTTATGACCGGCTGATCAAAAAAGAGATCTTGATGGTGGAAGATGTGATCAAAACATCCAATCGTCCCGTTTATCTGCGGGCGGATGACACCATTTCCCGTTTTCACGAGTTGTTGCGGGAAACCTCGCACAGCCGGTATCCGGTCACCGATGACAAAGACCGCGTGGTCGGGATGGTGACAGCGAAAGACGTGATGGGATTTCCCCCGGATGAGAAAATTGAAAAAGTGATGACCAAAAATCCGATCACGGTGAATTTAAAGACATCCCTCGCTTCCGCCGCCCATGAAATGGTGTGGGAAGGCATTGAATTGTTGCCGGTCGTGGATGATTACCGGAAAATCATCGGGGTGATCAGCCGCGAAGATGTGATCAAATCGTTGCACTATATGCAAAAACAGCCGCAAGTCGGCGAAACGATCCAGGAATTGAGTTTTCGCGGGTTCTCGGAAGAGGGAACCAATGGAGAAACCGTATTCAGCGGTCAAATCACCCCGCAAATGACGGATTCTTTGGGGATGTTAAGCACGGGGGTGTGCACCACGTTGATGACAGAGGCCGCCATTCGTGCCCTTCGCCGGAAACGGCGCGGGGATCTCACCATCCAAAATGTGACGCTTTATTTTTTAAAACCGGTTCAAATCGAAAGCAACGTAAAAATCCAACCCAAAATTTTGGATCTGGGGCGGAAACAGGCGAAAATGGATGTGGAAATGATATTGGATCAACAAGTTGTGGCCAAAGCGCTCATCACAGCGCACGCCATCGACCGTTAAAAAAAGCATGGACTTCATTGCCCATGCCGTCATGGTAAGCTCAAATCTCTTCAGGTTTGAGCCTTTTTGTTTTTTCAGGACTGTGAGGCTTCTTGTTTTTCTTGTCTCAGTTGTTTGAAATAGTGATGGTTTTTGATTCCGTAATATCCGTTTATCAGGCCCAGCACAAAAATGATGGCGATGAACACTCCCTGTATCGTTGTCGTTTGGATAGTGACAAATTGCAACAGGGCGATGGAGACAAACATGACCCCCATATGGATATTCATCCGGGCCCGGTGAAGATGTTTGGATATTCCTTGTTGGCGACGCGATAAAATGCTGTTGAAAAAAGTTCCAAAAATGCTGATGCATATCAATGAAATCAACAGGATGACAAGGGCTTCCACTGATAATACCTCCTGAAACCGCATGCGGCGTTTGGTCATGTCCAAGATGGAACAAGGCGTTTTGCCTTTACGGCTAAAATGCCGGTTTCCTTTACATCATATCGTATATCTTAAAGCATTGCATCAACCGTTCGTGTTTGCCACGTCATTGTTGAGGCTTTTGGCTTCCAGCCAGATTTTCAGCGTTTCATTGTACAACGAGACATATTTTAAGTGAACTTCCACTTTGGTGCGTTGGGTGTCATCAATGGTGACTTGTTCTTTTTCGAGGATCAGTTCAATGATATCCGGATTGTTGCTGATCCATTGCATGGATTTGTCCAGAAAGGGGGATAATTTTTTCTCGATCCGCGTTTTGACGGCGTCCGAGATAAAAGGCTGTTCGGCATCCACCTCCACAACGATTTTTTTGATTCGTTCTTCCTCGTCTTGCCGCCGGTTTCCTTTTTTGGTCAGTTGCTCAATTTCTTTCTCCAATTTCAGGATTTCTTTGTATTTTTGGTTGTTTGCATAATAGATGGTGTTTCTCTCGGAAAGCAAACCGTCCAGTTTTTGTCCGTAGACAATCAGAAAAATACTGCTGCCCGTGACAACGCCCAACAGGAACATTACAAAAGAACGGCGGTTTTTTTTCAGCATTTGCCAAACGCCATTGGACATTTTTTAAAATTCCCCTTGGATCAACCAACGAACCAGGATGGTTCCTGTGTGGGCGCCCAAAAAAGCACTGACGATAAAAATCAATTGTTGGAATGCTAAATTCAATTGTCCTCCCAAAATGGTGATTTCAAAATTTTTGATGGTGTCAAACGTTCCCCCGATGGCGGCAACCATGGCCCAGATTTTCAGCTGTTCGGACAACCGCAACATTTTGTACATCGGGTAATCATCCGCCACAAAAGCACCCAGTCCTCCCAACATGACTCCGCCCAACACAACGCCCAATGCAATCAGAAAATCCAAAATGGCTGTGGTCCAAAATTCCTGTTCCATCGCTTAACCGTCCTCCATTCGGTTTCTTCTATTCACCCTATGAGCGCTTCTTGTAAAATATGAGGACGACCTTCTTTGATATAATGGGAGAAAGATGGGAGGTGATGGCTGTGGAACCGGATGATTTTGTCCACTTGCATCTTCACACGGAATACAGTTTGTTGGACGGGGCGGTCCGGATCAAAGAGGTGGTTGCCAAAGCAAAACAACTGGGGATGAAGGCATTGGCCATCAGTGATCACGGTGTGATGTACGGTGTGATCCCTTTTTACCGGGCCTGTCTGGAAGAAGGAATCAAACCCATCATTGGTTGTGAAATGTACTTGACGGACGATTACACGAAAAAACCGCCCCTCAAGGAGCAAAAAACATACCATTTGCTGCTCCTTGCCGAGTCCAATGAAGGATACCAAAATTTGATCCGCTTATGTACCGAAGCCCATCTGCGGGGATTTCACCATAAACCGCGAATCGACCGGAATTTGCTTCGAAAACACGCGGCCGGTTTGATCGCAACCAGTTCTTGTCTGAAGGGGGAGATTCCGCAGGCGATTTTAAACGGCCAATATGAAAAAGCCCGGCGTTTGATCCGGGAATATTTGGATATTTTTGGGAGAGATTGTTTTTATCTGGAACTGCAGGATCATGCATTGCCGGAACAACAGCAGGTGAACCGGGTGCTGATCAAGTGGGCGGAAGAATTCAAGATTCCACTCATTGCCACCAACGATGTCCATTACGTGGAAAAAAATGATCATGAAATTCATGATTGTTTATTATGTATAGGAACAGGCAGTAAATTGGATGATGAGAATCGGTTTCGTTTCGGTTCGGATCAATTTTATTTAAAGTCGAAAGATGAGATGAAGGAGCGCTTTCGGCATGTGCCGGAAGCCATCCGGAATACAGCCGAAATTGCCGAGCGTTGTCATGTGACGATTCCGCTCGGGCAAAAATGGTTCCCCCGCTTCCCTGTCCCGGACGGGATGAGCGCGAAAGATTTCTTGAAAAAACTATGTTTAAAGGGAGCGGAGGAAAGGTATGAAAAAATCACCGACGAAATTTTCAACCGACTTCACTATGAATTGGAAACCATTGATCAAATGGATTTGAACGATTATTTTCTGGTGGTTTGGGATTTTGTCCGTTTTGCGCATGAAAACGGGATTGCTGTCGGTCCCGGACGCGGTTCGGCTGCCGGAAGCCTTGTGGCCTATCTGCTGAACATCACCCAGATCGATCCTATCCGGTACGGACTGTTGTTTGAACGGTTTTTAAATCCGGAAAGGATCAGCATGCCGGACATCGATATTGACTTTAACTATGAGCGGCGGGATGAAGTGATTCGTTATGTTGTCAAAAAATATGGCGAGGATCACGTTGCGCACATCATCACCTTCGGAACCATGGCCCCCAGGGCGGCGGTCCGGGATCTGGGGCGTGTGATGGATTATCCTTATCCGTCGGTGGACCGGCTGGCAAAAATGATTCCGGCAAGCCCCGGGATGACCATGCAGAAGGCCTATCAATCCGAACCACGGTTAAAACAGCAAACCTTGGATCCGGCGATGGGCAAATTGTTGAAAGCGGCGGAAAAAGTGGAGGGGATGCCGCGGCATGTATCCACTCATGCCGCCGGAGTGGTCATCTCCAGCGAACCCCTGACCCGCTTCGTTCCGTTACAGGAAGGAAGTGAAGGGATTCCGCTGACGCAATATCCGATGGAAGTCTTGGAGAAGATCGGCCTTCTCAAAGTGGATTTTTTGGGGCTTCGCAATTTGACCATTATTGAAAATGCGCTTCGTCTCATCAAAGAAACCCACGGACAGACACCGGATTTTTCGCAAATGGAATATGACGATCCGGCCACCTACCGGATGTTGTCCCGGGGTGAGACCGTCGGTGTTTTCCAGTTGGAGTCTTTCGGGATGCGGCAAGTACTCAAAGAATTAAAGCCGACCCATTTTGAGGACCTGATCGCGGTGCTCGCCTTATACCGTCCGGGTCCCATGGAACAGATTCCGCGGTTTATCCGCGCCAAACACGGGTTGGAAAAGGTGGATTATCTGCATCCGGATCTTGAAGAGATCCTGGAAAGCACGTACGGGATTATTGTCTATCAGGAGCAAATCATGAAAATCGCCGCCAAAATGGCCGGCTTTTCGCTGGGGCAGGCCGATATCTTGCGCCGGGCGGTCAGCAAAAAGGAAAAAAGCTTGTTGCTGGAACAGCGGCAGGCGTTTGTCAAAGGTTGCATCGGACAAGGCTATGATAAATCGACAGCAGAACAAATCTATGATTTGATTGTCCGGTTTGCCGATTACGGGTTTAACCGGAGCCATTCGGCGGCCTATGGCGTGCTGGCTTATCAAACGGCTTATTTGAAAGCCAATTATCCGCTTGAATTCATGACGGCGCTTTTGGCCACCGTGATGGAAAATCATGACAAAATGGCCGAATATATTGAGGAAGCGAAAAGGATGAATTTGCCGGTTCTGCCTCCTGACATTCAAAAGAGCCAACTGACGTTTACGATGGAAGGCCGGGCAATCCGGTTCGGGCTGTTGGCCGTCAAAAATGTCGGCGCTGCAGCCATCCGCAATATCATTGAAGCCCGGGAAGATGGTCCGTTTAAGGATCTGTTGGATTTGTGCCGGCGTGTGGACTTGCGAATCTGCAACCGGCGCGTCTTGGAATCGTTGATCGAATGCGGGGCGATGGATTCGTTTCCGGGGCATCGGGCGCAAAATTTATCCGTTCTCGACGATGTCATGGAACAGGCGTTGTTGGAAAAACAACTGGCCGACAAAGACCAGTTAAGCTTTGCTTTTTCCGGTTCAAACGGGGAGGACATTCAATTTCACCTGTCCCAAAGCCGGGTGACCCCTTACTCACGGGAAGAAAAATTGGAAAAGGAAAAAGAGCTTTTGGGATTGTATTTGTCGGGCCACCCGTTGGACGTTTATCAAGAAGAGATCCGAAAAACCACCACCCATACGATTCAGGAATTAAGGGGCCTGCCGAACAAAAGCCGGGTTTGGATTGCCGGACAAGTCACCAGATTGAAAGTTATTCAAACCAAAAGAGGGGAACCCATGGGCTTTATGACGCTTGCCGACCGGCACGGCGAAGTGGAAACGATCTTGTTTCCCAAAGCTTTCTCCCGATACCGGGATGATGTGCAAGACGGAGCGATGGTTCTGGTCAAAGGAAGTGTCCAAACCGACCCGGATGACCGGGTTCAAGTGGTTGTGGATGCATTGATGGATTTGAAAGCGGTGAAAGCACGCCGATCGGACACTCCGCGGGGGTTGTATCTGCGCATCACTCCGGAGTTGGAACAAGCGGAAAGATTAAACCGGTTAAAAGCAGTCATTCTTCAAAACCGGGGGCGGATTCCCGTTTATCTTTATTATGAGCGGTTGAAAAAAGTGCGTGCGTTGCCGGTTGAACAATACGGGATCGCATTGACGGAGGCATGTGTCAACCAACTGAAACAAATTGTCGGAGAAGAAGGGCTGCGGGTCAAAAGAGAGACGGAAGGCACAAACAGGCGGCAAGCCGCTAAGAGAAGGTGAGATTTTGTTTTATGAACATTCCTTGAAGTTGCTGAAAAAGCGCGGGGTTACCGTCGAAGGAATCGCAGAGATCGTTTATCAGTTGCAATCACCGTACAACAAGGATTTGTCACTTCAAACCTGCGTTGAAAATGTGAAAGCCGTATTGAAAAAAAGGGAAGTGCAACATGCCATTATCACGGGTGTGTCCTTGGATATGCTCGCAGAACAAAAGAAGTTGCCCGAGCCTTTTCAAACCATCATGGAAGTGGATGAACCGCTGTACGGAATTGATGAAATTCTGGCACTCAGTATTACGAATGTCTATGGAACCATCGGTCTGACCAGTTTTGGTTATTTGGATAAAAACAAAGTCGGGATCATGGAGAAATTAAATAACCACGGGAAACAGATTCATGTGTTTTTGGATGATATTGTCGCCGGCGTGGCGGCGGCGGCATCCGCGCGGATTGCTCATCAACATCCCGATACAAATCCATATATGAAAAATCAACCTTGATCTTTTTAAAGAAGTGTTTGCCGGGAGGCGGACACTTCTTTTTGCATGTTTGTTCACAAGTTTTTCTTTTTATTTACTTTCTTTAATGAAAAATTCCCCTGATTGTTTATAATAAAAGTAGACGAAATCATTCACAAATTGTTTTTAGAATATTTTTTTATATTTGACAAGGAGGATGGGGATGAAAAAGGCCATTCGCAGGTTGTGGAAACAGCAAGAGACCCGTGAACTGATGGATCCTGTGTATCATGAGCGATACTGTATCCATTTCGAAAAAGAAAAGATTTTTTTCGTTTCACTTATAAATGAAATAAAAAAAGAAGAAGTTTTCACGAGTGGAAAATTGGTTGCGCAAAAACTGGAGCCTGTGTACGAACGGTTTGAATCCGGGATAGATGATTATTTGGAAAGTGTGTTTGCATCAAAAAAAGTTTGGCGTTTTTTTGATGTGAATTACGGGTTGGATATCAGGGTGAACCGTCAGGCGGAAGAACCCGGATGGGAAGTGTGGATGGGCGAAGATTTGAGTTTTTTGACTTTGCAGCGTCGGGAAGTGAGGGAATATGTTTTGGGATTGATCACCAAGGGGGAATGTTGGTTTCATAGAGAAGCCAAAAAAGAAATGGGTTTGGTGTTGTGACAGGAAGTCCGGAAAAGCTCGGATGCGGGCTTTTCTCCTGCGGAAGATCATAGATTTTGTTTATATAAATGTATAAAAACATAAATATAAAAAATGATCAGCGGGATGAAAAGCTGATTGGATACATAGGAAAAGATGGTTCAGAAAGGTGGAGTGCAGATGAAAAACATCCGGTTTCCGGTCATTCTTTCTCTTTTGGCCGGTTTGATTTTGATGTCGGCTTGTGCCCATCCGGAAGCGACAGACCGTTTATCCGGAAAAACGAAACACTGGGAAGCGGCGGTGGAATACCATCAAAGCGAAAACACCAGCGAAGAAAAACTGATGATCCGGTATATCGGCGGAGAAGCGGCTTTTGTGGGGCCGGTTCACTATCAGTTGAAATCCGGGCAAAAGGTTTTAAGCGAGGAGAAAACGTTTTTGGATGGCAATGGCCAGGCGGTCATGAATTCGGTTTTGAAAGACATTTCCCCGGTGGAGGAGACGGATCGGTTGACGCTGGAAATCCGGTGGGATCAACAAAAGGAGGAGGTTTTGTTGACAAAATAATGGTTTTCGGGGGAAGCATCCGGAACGATGGATAAAAGTCTGAAAATAAAGAAAAATAACCGTGCGCATCCGATGAGACAAGCACAGGCTTTGTGAGGGGTTATACAAAGTAACAACAGCCATTTTCACTTCCCCGGCTGTTCTGGTATAATGTGACTTATTAGTGGTCAGACCACTTATTCGGAGAAAAGGAGCGAATCGGTATTGGCTAATTTGCGCGAAGAAGCATTGCGGTTGCATCGGGAAAAGCGCGGAAAGCTCACGATGCAATCAAAGGTTCCTGTCGAGTCGGCGTATGATCTCAGTTTGGCTTACTCACCGGGTGTTGCCGAACCTTGCCGGGAAATTCACAAGGATCCGGGCGTCATTTATGATTATACGATGAAAGGAAATCTGGTTGCTGTCGTTACTGACGGCACCGCCGTGTTGGGATTGGGGAATATTGGTCCGGGAGCTGCCCTGCCGGTGATGGAAGGAAAAGCGGTCCTGTTCAAATCGTTTGCAGGTGTCGATGCAATTCCGATTTGCCTTGATACGACGGAAATCGATAAAATTGTAGAGACGGTCAAATTTATGTCCCCCACATTTGGCGGGGTCAACCTGGAGGATATCGCCGCTCCCAATTGTTTCATCATTGAAGAGCGGTTGAAAAAAGAACTGGACATCCCGGTCTTTCACGATGATCAGCACGGCACCGCCATTGTCACTTTGGCCGGGTTGATCAACGCTTTGAAAGTGGTTGGCAAAAAGATGGAAGAAATCCGGGTTGTCGCCAATGGTGCCGGAGCCGCGGGTATTGCCATTATTCAAATGTTACTCAATATGGGCGTCCGCGATGTGGTGATGTGTGACAGCAAAGGTGCCATTTACAAAGGGCGTCCCTACGGGATGAATCCCGTGAAGGAAAAAGTGGCTGAAATGACCAACCACCGGATGCTGCGCGGGGAATTGGCCGATGTGATGAAAGGCGCCGATGTGTTTATCGGTGTTTCGGTAGCCGGTGCGGTGACGCCGGAAATGGTTCGATCCATGAACAAAGACCCGATTATTTTTGCCATGGCCAATCCCGTTCCGGAAATCATGCCGGAAGAAGCGAAACAAGCCGGGGCGAAAGTGGTGGGAACGGGACGGTCCGATTTCCCCAATCAGGTGAACAATGTTTTGGCCTTTCCGGGGATTTTCCGGGGAGCCTTGGATGTGAGGGCCAAAGCGATCAACGAGGAAATGAAGATTGCCGCTACGCATGGCATCGCAAGTCTGATTGAGGAACATGAGTTGAGTCCGGATTATGTGATTCCCGCTCCTTTTGATCCGCGTGTGGCCCCGAAAGTGGCCATGGAAGTTGCCAAAGCGGCGATGGAAACCGGTGAGGCGCGAATTCAAGTCGATCCGGAGGAAATTCGCCAAAAAACAATCCAATGGACCAAAGTATATGTACCGTGACAGAAATAAGGCGTGATGGATGAAAACGATGAGTGGATCCAGTAAATTTGAAGCAATTTTTAAAGGAATACACAAACTGATAGAAGAAGACGGGCTCAGGCCGGGTGACCGCCTCCCTTCCGAGAGAGAATTGTCCGAGCGGTTAAATGCCGGACGATCGTCGGTTCGGGAGGTTTTGCGCTCACTCGAACTGTTGGGATTGATCAGTACCCGGAGAGGGGAAGGAACTTTCCTGGAGCCTGTCTATGCCCATCAATTTGTCGATCTGTTGGCAGGATTCATTTTAAAAAACGAAAATGCCAAGAAAGACGTCATGGAAATGCGGATGATCCTGGAGATCGGAGCGGTTCGTCTCATTCAAAAACACCCGGTGACAAAAGAGCAGACGGCTCATTTGGAGTATCTGGTGGAGAAAATGAAAAGGCTGGTTTATGATCATCAAAATCCAAAAAAAGTGATGATGGATTTTCATGCTTATTTGATCAAGTTAACAGACAACTATCTGTTAACCCGTGTTTGGCATCCCGTTGTTTGTTTTGAAAAGGCGATCAGCAAAGAGAAGGACGATGAGGAGAAGATTTACCGGAAGATGATCGCGTGCTACGAGGAAATTGTGGATGCAATCAAGGAGAAACGGGAGTGGTCCGCCATCTCTTGCTTGGAACGGCTCTTTGCCGCCTGGCGATCGATTCGGACCGGAATCAGTCATCATGAATCGACAAGTGGAATGGAATTGGACTTGACAGATTGAAAAGAAGACTTTCAGAGAAGGTGTTAACGTGTTACGAGATTTATTCAGGAAACAGAAAAAGTACGCAACCATTCCTTCAGAACAGGTCAAAAAAGAGATTCCCGAAGGGATTATGCAAAAATGCCCGAAATGCCGGACAATCTTGATTACAAAAGAGCTGGAAAAAAACCTGAAAGTGTGCAAGGCGTGCGGTTATCATTTTCCCATGACCGCATGGGAGCGCATTGAGTCATTGGTGGATAGCGGATGTTTTATCGAATATGACGCGGATTTGCGGTCAGCCGACCCTTTGGAATTTCCGGGTTATCAGGGGAAACTGAAAAAAGATATGGAAAAAAGCAATCTGAATGAAGCGATTATAACCGGTGAAGGTAACATGGGAGGCTATCCGGTTGTGTTGGGTGTGATGGACTCCCGTTTTCGCATGGGGAGCATGGGGTCGGTCGTCGGGGAAAAAATTGCCCGTGCGGCGGAAAAAGCGGTTCTGAAAAAGTACCCGTTTATTCTGTTTTGTGCTTCCGGAGGGGCACGGATGCAGGAAGGGATTTTATCCTTGATGCAAATGGCCAAGACCAGTGCGGCTCTGGAAAAATTGCACCGGAATCGTGTATTGTTTGTTTCTGTCTTGACCCATCCGACCACGGGCGGAGTCTCTGCGAGCTTTGCCTCCCTCGGGGATATCAACATCGCGGAACCGGGGGCTTTGATCGGCTTTGCAGGACGCCGGGTCATCGAGCAAACGGTTCGCCAAAAATTGCCGGATGATTTTCAGACAGCGGAGTTTTTGTTGAAACACGGCCAGTTGGATCAAGTGGTTCCCCGTTCAGATATGCGTGAAACCCTGATACGGATTTTGGATTTTCACGCCGATAGGAGGGAAGCTTGATGAAAAATGCATTGCCATTTGAAAAACCACTGATTGAATTAAGAAAAAGAATTGAGGAACTTGAGAATTTTTCGCAGGAAAAAAATCTCGATCTGTCGGATGAAATCGCAAAGCTGGAAGACAGAGCCGCCCGTTTGGAAAATGAGATATACGGGAATTTGACAACCTGGCAAAAGATCCAGATTGCCCGGCATGCGAACCGTCCGACGACCCTGCATTACATCCGGACCATTTTTACTGATTTTATGGAATTGCATGGGGACCGGCTCTACGGGGATGATCCGGCGATTGTCGGAGGCATTGCCAAGTTGGACGGGCGTCCGGTGACGGTGATCGGACATGAACGGGGCACGGACACGAAAGATAAAATTGCCCGCAATTTCGGCCTTCCCCATCCGGAAGGGTACCGAAAAGCGCTTCGTTTGATGCAACAAGCCGACAAGTTCGGCCGACCGATCATTTGCTTCATTGATACACAAGGGGCCCATCCGGGAATTGAAGCGGAAGAACGGGGACAGAGTGAAGCGATCGCCAGGAATTTGCGGGAAATGGCCGGTTTTTCGGTCCCGATCATCTGTGTCACCACCGGTGAAGGGGGAAGCGGAGGCGCACTCGGCATCGGTGTCGGCAACCGCTTGTTGATGCTGGAGCATGCTTATTATTCGGTGATTTCGCCGGAAGGGGCCGCAGCCATTTTGTGGCGGGATGCGGCAAAAGCCCAGGAAGCAGCCGAAGCTTTGAAGATAACCTCAGCAGATTTGAAAAAATTAGGAGTCATTGACGAAATTATTTCAGAACCAAAAGGTGGAGCTCACCAAGATCCCATGTTACAATCAAAATATATTAAACAAGCAATAAACAAACATCTGTCATCTTTGCTTTTGCTCTCAGGAGACGAACTGATTGAGGATCGGTATCAAAAATTTTCCAAGATCGGAGAATTTACTTCAATGGTCACAAAGTAGAAGCCGTTTTGACGGTTTCTCTTTTTGTCCCGGTTGGACGTTTTTTGTCCCTGGGGGCTGGGATATACTGAATCTGATGAGGTGATTTGAACAATGAAGCGTATAGCTGTACTTACAAGCGGTGGTGATGCTCCGGGCATGAACGCCGCCATTCGTGCCGTTGTGCGCAGCGGACATTATCATGGCCTGGAAGTGTATGGAGTGATCCGCGGTTATTCTGGTTTGATCAACGGGGATATCCGCCCGTTGAGTTTAAGATCGGTCGGGGATATCATTCATCGCGGCGGTACCATTTTATATAGTGCTCGTTGCAAAGAGTTTCAAACAGAGGAAGGCCGGAAAAAAGCGGTCGAGCAATTGAGAAAGCATGAAATCGACGGATTGGTGGTCATTGGCGGAGACGGCAGTTTCCGGGGAGCCCAAAAATTGACGGCATTGGGTTTCCCTGCTGTGGGGGTTCCCGGAACCATTGATAATGACATTCCGGGTACGGATTTCACGATCGGGTTTGACACAGCAGTCAACACCGTCATCGACTGCATTGACAAGATTCGGGATACCGCCACTTCCCATGAGCGCACTTATGTAATCGAAGTGATGGGAAGAAATGCGGGGGACATTGCCCTCTGGTCCGGATTGGCCGACGGGGCCGAATCCATCTTGATTCCGGAATCGCCGTATGATCTGGATGATGTGGTTAACCGGTTGAAACAAGCAGCGGAAAGCGGGAAGAAACACAGCATCATCATTGTTGCCGAGGGAGTGGGCAGCGGCGTCGAATTTGCAGAGAAAATCAAAGAAAAACTCAGCGTTGAGACAAGAGTGACCGTGTTGGGACATGTGCAGCGCGGAGGATCTCCTACTGCTTTCGACCGTGTTTTAGCCAGCCGGATGGGAGCTAAAGCGGTCGATCTTTTGCGTGCAGGAGAAAAGGATAAAATGGTGGCGATTCAAAATAATAAATTGGTCGGAATTGACTTTGATGAGGCTTTTTCCATGAAGCATCAACCCGATATGGAATTATATGACTTGGCAAAGATATTATCGATTTAACATGAGGAGATGAGTAGCAGGATGCTTCGTAAAACAAAGATTGTCTGTACGATTGGTCCGGCGAGTGAAAAGATCCCGGTGCTAAAAAAGCTGATTCAAAGCGGCATGGATGTGGCCCGCTTGAATTTTTCCCACGGCTCTCATGAAGAACATAAACAGCGGATTGAAAATATCCGGCAAGCGGCGAAAGAAGAAGGAAAAAATATTGCGATTTTGCTGGATACCAAAGGCCCGGAAATCCGCACCGGCGATTTGGAAAAGCCGGAGATTGAATTGGTTGCCGGAAACAAGGTCACACTAACAACCGAACCGGTATTGGGGAATGAAAAACGGATTTCCGTCTCCTACCAAGGGTTGCCGCAGGATGTCCAACCGGGCGCCACGATTTTGATTGATGACGGTTTGATCGGATTAACCGTGGAACGGGTTCATGGCTCCGAGATCGAATGCATCATTGACAATGGCGGTGTTTTAAAAAGCCGCAAAGGGGTGAATATCCCGGGGGTCAAAATAAACCTTCCGGGCATCACGGAGAAAGATGCCAAAGATATTCTTTTCGGAATTGAACAGGGAGTCGATTTTATCGCGGCCTCTTTTGTGAGAAAGCCCCAGGATGTTTTGGAAATCCGGGAAATTTTGGAGGAGCACCAAGCCAATATCCCGATCATCTCCAAAATTGAAAACCAGGAAGGAATTGACAACCTGGACAGCATCTTGGATGTCAGTGACGGTTTGATGGTGGCCCGTGGCGATTTGGGAGTGGAGATTCCCGTTGAAGAAGTGCCGATTGTCCAAAAAGAAATGATCAAAAAATGCAACCATCTGGGCAAACCGGTGATCACGGCGACGCAAATGCTGGATTCCATGCAACGCAATCCAAGGCCCACCCGGGCGGAAGCCAGCGACGTGGCCAATGCGATTTTGGACGGAACCGATGCCATCATGTTGTCCGGGGAAACGGCAGCCGGGAAATATCCGGTTGAATCCGTCAGTACCATGGCACGCATTGCCGTTCGCACGGAAACATCGCTTCGGTATCAAGAACGTTTTCAACAAAAAATCAGAGAGATCAGCCACACGATTACCGAGTCCATCAGCCAGGCCGTGGTGCATACCTCTTACAAATTGGAATGTTCGGCGATCGTGACCCCGACCGAAACCGGATATACCGCACGCATGGTGTCCAAATACCGCCCGAAAACACCCGTGATTGCCGTGACGCCCAATGAATCGACCTTGCGAAGATTATTGCTGGTGTGGGGAGTTTATCCCATCAAGGGAATCAATGCGGAAACAACGGATGAAATGTTCACTTATGCCATTTCCACGGCATTGGAAAACCAATACGTGAAACAAGGGGATCTGGTCGTCATTACGGCCGGGGTGCCAGTCGGAAAATCAGGAACCACCAATTTGATGAAAGTGCATGTGATTGGCGGCGTGTTGGCTCAAGGACAGGGAATCGGCAAGCGAGTCGTGACTGGTCCGGTGGTCGTGGCAAGAAATGCGGATGAGTTGAATCGCAAGATGGTCAAAGGCGGCGTCATTGTGACACACAGCACGGATAAAGACATGATGGAAGCATTTGAAAAGGCTTCGGCTGTCATTACCGAAGAAGGCGGTTTGACTTCGCATGCTGCGGTGGTTGGTGTCAGCTTGGGCATTCCGGTGGTTGTGGGAGTGAAAGACGCCGTGAAACTGTTGGCAAACGAAAGTGAAGTGACTGTCGATGGGGAACACGGACAAATTTACTCAGGAAGGGCAAACGTTCTGTAGAAAAAGCGCTGGATCAGCCAGCGCTTTTTCTTTAAGACGGTTATGATTAAAATGAAAATGGAACCAGACCCAAACGCGGAAAGACCCACCAGCGAAGTTTCCTGCGCAACTTTTTCTTCTTTTTGCGGCTCATTGATTTCCCTCCTTGTTTGTATATGAGTTGGATGAAGAGGGTGGTTACTCACATTATGTGAGAGGAAGATTTAAAATATGTGTAAAGAAAGCTCCCGTTTGATTTATGCTAAGGCTATTATAAAAAAAGGTTGACAAATAAAACAATATGTCAAAAGTCACCGGTGCAATTCGAAGGGGGAATCCGTATGATGAAAAAGACGGCCGAAACGAAGCTGCGTGTCCGTTATCAGGAAACGGACCAAATGGGCGTGGTCTATCATGCCAATTATCTGGTTTGGTTTGAGTCGGGGCGTACCGAATTCATGAGGGAACACGGATTTTCATATAAAAAATTGGAAGAGAAAGGCATTTTGCTGCCGGTTGTGGATATTCACTGCAAATATCTGTATTCTGCCAAATATGATGATTTGGTGGTTGTGCGGACAAGTATCAAAGACTGGAACAAGTGGAAAATCATTTTTTCTTATGAAGTGGTAAACCATGAGACCGGCCAATGTCTGGCAAAAGGGGAATCCTCTCATTTATGGGTGGACCGGAACATGAAGCGGGTGAATTTGAAGAAAGCGGTTCCGGAGCTTTATGATTGGTTCATCCGTTTCACGGAGGAAGGAAAATGAGAAATCTGTTTTTGTTTCTTCTCGGTGCGATCATCGTCATCCCGGCATTAGAAATCTGGCTGTTCATTGAAATCGGAGGATGGATCGGGGCCCTGCCGACCATCATGCTCGTTTTTTTGAGCGCAGTGCTGGGAGCCTATTTTGCCAGACGGGAAGGTTGGAATACGTACCGGTTGGCCATGATCCAAATGCAAAACGGGGAATTGCCCGGCGAAGCTTTGCTTGACGGGGCTTGTATTTTGAGCGGAGGCATTTTGCTCATCACGCCCGGATTTTTTACGGATGCGGCCGGTTTTCTTTTGGTCTTTCCTTATACCCGTGCGATTGTCAAGCATTGGATCATCCGATGGTTGAAGAAGAAAATCGAACGCGGGGAAATCATATGGTACCGGAGATATTGAAAAGGAGTCCGATTCGGACTCCTTGTTTGCTTGGGGATGGGGTTTTTTCTGTCAATCCTTTTTCTGCCGGAGAACCGGCGGTTGATGACCGAGGATGTATTTCCAGACATCTTGGAAGACACGAGCCCGGTGAAGAGCCATTAAAATCACCACCGTAACCGGTCCCAGGATCAGCCCGATCATGCCAAACAGCTTTAAGCCGACAAACAACGAGATCAGGGTGAGCAGCGGATCAATGCCGATGCTGCTTGCCACCAATTTGGGTTCAAGGAATTGACGGACGGTGATAATGATTCCGTAAGTGATGGAAAGACCGATCGCCCATTGAAGGTTTCCGGTCAAAAACAAATAAATGATCCAGGGAACCAAAACGGCGCCGACACCCAGATAAGGCAGTAAGTCCACCAGCCCGATGATAAATGCGATGGTAAAGGCATACGGAACTTTTAATATCGTGAGCCCGATCAACATGATCACGGCAGTGATGGTGACCAGTGCAAGTTGTGCACGGACAAATCCGAGTAACGCTTTTTTTAAATCCGTTAAAATGGTACGGATTGTTTTTTGTATGTCAACGGGGATCACCCATAATATTTTTTTTCGTAAGCGCGGCCAGTCCCAACCGATAAACAGTGCGGCGAGCGTGATAAAGACAAGGACCGTGATTAAATAAGGCAGATTGCTGATAAACTGTCCGATGGCCACAAGGATTCCGGTGATGAATTCGCTTCCTTTATCGGCAATCACCCCGATATTTTCCTGGATGCTTTGGGAGATGCGTTGTTCATGTTCGGGATTTTTTTCCAGGTACGTTTGCACTGTATCAATGATCCGGCGAACATCAGTGTTTTCTTTCGTGAATGTCTGAACAAAAGTTTGGCCGACCTTATCGAAAATCACCGGCAGGAAGTCCGCCAGTTTCGTTAATTCAACCACGATTTCGGCTACCAAAAAAATAATCAGCGTCAACAACAAGCTCAGAAGCAATAACAGGATCAATGTCACTCCTGCCCAACGGGGGATTTTGGCCTTTTTGTTCAGCCAGCGGACCATCGGCTCGATAAGCATGGCGATCAACCAGCCGATCACAAAGGGATACACCAGCGGCATGGTGAATGAAACCAATAAATATGTACCCAGCAGTGCGCCGATCACCAGAAGGGACCGGAGAATAATTCCCATCCACTTAGGATAAACCATCTGACGCGGACCTCCCAGTTACAACGTTCTTTGCGGTTTTATTATACCATGGAAAAAGACAGTCCATGGAGAAAATCAAAGCAAAATATTCGTTGAATTTGTTCAATTATAAACAATGGTGAATAACTGATGTGATAATTTGTTCAATTTATGATAAAATGAAAATCGATATAAAAAGCCGGGCACTACCAAAATTACAAAATGTATAAATTTAAATAATAATATTTATTATGATTTAGCTAAATATTATTATTTGATAAACAAGGATAATAGAAAAGTCCAAAATTTGTGTAAATACGAACAAATGATGTTTTATTGAAAAAGATGTTTTATAATTAGTAAAGAGAATGATGGTTCATTCATTAAAAAATTTTAACCGTTTTCAATAAAGGTAGTGTCCCACATGGCATAGATCTTTGAGTAAAGGAGCGATCATATGACGGTTGCAAAAGGTCTTGAAGGTATCGTGGCGTGTTCTTCCGAGATCAGTTCGATTATTGATGGGGTTTTAACATACCGTGGATATAACATTGATGACCTGGCCGATAATGCAACGTTTGAAGAAGTGGCTTTCTTATTGTGGAAAGGCCATCTTCCGACCCGGTCGGAATTGGACGAGTTAAAGGAAAATTTTGAGGATTATGCGGAAATCCCGGATGTCATTTATGAACAATTGAAAGCGTATCCGAAAGATGTACACCCCATGGGAGTGTTGCGCACGGCTGTTTCCACATTGGCCCTGTATGATGAGGAAGCCGATGACAACAGTCTGGAAGCAAATCAAAGAAAAGCGATCAAATTAACGGCAAAAATCCCGACCATCATTACAGCCTTTGCCAGAATCCGCCAAGGATTGGAGCCGGTTGCTCCCAAAAAAGGATTGAGCTTTGCGGCAAACTTCCTGTACATGTTAACGGGCGAAGAGCCTTCCGACGTATCTGTGAAAGCGTTTGATAAAGCGCTTGTGCTCCATGCCGACCATGAGCTGAATGCTTCCACGTTTGCCGCCCGGGTGACCACGGGAACGCTTTCCGATATCTATTCGGCGGTGACGACAGCGGTCGGGACCTTGAAAGGGCCGTTGCATGGCGGAGCCAATGAACGGGTCATGGCCATGTTGGAAGAAATCGGGAGCCCGGATCGCATCGAAACGGTGATCCAAGACAAATTGGACCGGAAAGAAAAAATCATGGGCTTTGGTCATCGTGTCTACAAAAACGGGGATCCGCGCGCCAAACATTTGCGGGAAATGTCCCGTCAATTGTCAGCTCAACACGGGGATACCAAATGGTACGACATGTCCACCTCCATCGAGAAACTGGTGACCGAGAAGAAAGGGCTCAAGCCCAATGTCGATTTCTATTCCGCTTCGGTTTACACTTATTTGGGCATTCCGCGGGATCTTTTCACGCCAATTTTTGCCATGAGCCGTGTAACCGGATGGACCGCTCACATCTTGGAGCAATATCGGGACAACCGTCTCATTCGTCCCCGTGCGGAGTATGTGGGGCCGACCAACCAACGTTATGTTCCGGTTGAAAACAGGTAAAAGGCAATTCTCTTTCATTCAGGCATCATCCCCATCCCGTTGATGCGGTGGCGGGATGGGGCAGAACTCCCCCACCTCGCAAGATCCACTGAATTTTGTTAAAATAAAATGGTGAAGGTGGACGGGTGGCCGGCTTTTCATTGAATCGATGCCTGCCAGCACCTGTTCAGTGAGATGTTCGGGCAGGACGGGCCATTTTCTCCTGTCCCTTTTCGGATTATTGTAAAGGAGTGTGAAAGATGGCATTGTTTAAACAGTTAGAAGCGCCAACAAAAGGTGAACCCATTACAGTACAAAACGGAAAGCTTCAAGTCCCCGACAATCCGATTATTCCTTTCATCGAAGGCGACGGAACCGGTCCCGATATCTGGGCGGCGGCCAAACGGGTTTTGGATGCCGCTGTTGAAAAAGCATATCAAGGGAAAAAAGAAATTGCCTGGTATGAAGTGTATGCCGGCGAAAAAGCTTACAACCAATGGGGAGAATGGTTGCCGGAAGACACCTTGACAGCCATTCGTGAATATCTCGTTGCCATTAAAGGCCCGTTGACCACACCCGTGGGTGGCGGCATCCGTTCATTGAATGTCGCGTTGCGGCAAGAATTGGATTTGTATGTATGCTTGCGTCCGGTTCGTTATTTTGAAGGTGTTCCTTCTCCCGTGAAAAAACCGCAGGATGTGGATATGGTCATCTTCCGGGAAAATTCCGAGGATATTTATGCCGGAATCGAGTGGGAAGCCGGAAGCGAAGAAGTGAAGAAAGTCATCCAATTTTTACAAGAAGAAATGGGCGTGAAAAAAATCCGCTTCCCGGAAACGGCCGGAATCGGGGTCAAACCGGTTTCTTCGGAAGGAACCGAGCGGTTGGTGAAAGCGGCCATCGATTATGCCATTGAACATGGACGGAAAAGTGTCACTTTGGTACATAAAGGAAACATTATGAAGTTTACCGAAGGGGCCTTTAAAAATTGGGGTTATGAAGTAGCTGAGCGCGATTACAAAGATCAGGTGTTCACCTGGGCCGAATATGACCGCATCAAAGAAGAAAAAGGAACGGAAGCTGCCAACGAAGCGCAAGCCAAAGCCGAAGCAGAAGGAAAAATCATCGTAAAAGATGTGATTGCAGATGCCTTCTTGCAACAAATCCTGACACGTCCTGCCGAATATGATGTCATCGCCACCTTAAACCTGAACGGGGATTACATTTCCGACGCATTGGCGGCACAAGTTGGCGGAATCGGAATTGCGCCGGGAGCCAACATCAACTACAAAACCGGTCACGCCATTTTCGAAGCGACACACGGCACGGCTCCCAAATATGCCGGAATGGATAAAGTAAACCCGGGTTCGGTGATCTTGTCCGGCGTCTTGATGCTGGAACATCTGGGATGGCAAGAAGCGGCGGACCTCATTTACCAATCCATGAGCAAAACCATCAGCAACAAAACCGTTACGTATGACTTTGCCCGCTTAATGGATGGAGCAACAGAAGTCAAATGTTCTGAGTTTGCAGACCACCTGATTCAAAACTTGTAATATTTGAGGAGGATGCCAAATGGCCATTCGACGCAGAAAAATTTCTGTCATCGGTGCGGGATTTACCGGCAGTACAACAGCATTAATGCTTGCACAAAAAGAATTGGGTGACGTTGTACTTGTGGATATCCCAAAAGCGGAAAACCCCACGAAAGGAAAAGCGTTGGACATGTTGGAAGCCAGTCCTGTCCAAGGATTTGACGCCAACATCATCGGAACCAGCAACTATGAAGATACCAAAGATTCCGACTTGGTGATCATCACGGCCGGAGTGGCGCGCAAACCGGGAATGAGCCGGGATGACCTGGTCAACATTAACGCCGGAGTCGTCCGTTCCGTGACGGAACAAGTGGTTAAATATTCCCCGGATTGCATCATCATTGTGTTGACGAACCCGGTTGATGCCATGACCTATGAGGTTTACCGTACCTCCGGTTTCCCGAAACACCGTGTGATCGGCCAATCCGGCGTGTTGGATACGGCACGTTTCCGCACTTTTGTTGCCCAGGAATTGAACGTGTCTGTGGAAGACGTCAGCGGATTTGTTTTGGGAGGCCACGGGGATGACATGGTGCCTTTGGTGCGTTACTCCTATGCAGGCGGCATCCCGTTGGAGAAACTGATTCCCCAAGACCGTCTGGATGCCATTGTGGAACGGACACGCAAAGGCGGCGGAGAGATCGTCAACTTGTTGGGGAACGGAAGCGCATATTATGCGCCGGCCGCTTCGCTGGTTCAAATGGCCGAAGCGATTTTGAAAGACAAAAAACGCATTTTGCCGGCGGTTGCTTATCTGGAGGGCGAATACGGATACAACGATTTGTATCTCGGGGTGCCGACCATTTTGGGCGGAAGCGGTTTGGAAAAAGTGATCGTCCTCGATTTGACGGAAGAGGAAAAGAAAGCCCTGGACAAATCGGCGGAATCTGTGAAAAGCGTGATGAAAGTTTTACAGCAATAACAAGCGCCTTTGCCCGGAGTCGGACGATGCTCCGGGCATTTTCTTTACCAAAAAACGGCGGTGGGATGCATGAAAAAACGATGCGGAAGGGAAAACTAGGCATAAACCGGATTGATCAAGCTGCCCGCCGGCATAAAAAGGCCTTTTAAGTCTTTTTGCTTTTCTATGAATTTTCATTCAAGTATGCTAAAATGAAAGCGGATACATAGGGAGGGGTTCGCTTGGACTTTGGAAAATTAGTGACCACAGGAAAAGGTTGGAACGAAATTCAAGTGGGGGACGGGATTCAAGTCAAGAAAAAGGTGATTTTGCGCGATATTTTTGCTTATTTGGGAGCGGCAGACGACTGCAATCCCATTTACCTGAAAGAAAGCTACGCTGCTCAGACAAGATACCGCCAGGTGATCGTTCCGTCCGGACTCATTTTCAGTTGGATTTCAGCATTGATTTCTTCAGAGCTGCCGGGACCCGGAAGCGTTGTGAAAGAGATGCGTTTGTCTTTTCCTGAAACCTTTCATCCGGAAAATGAAATTTCTTTTTCACTGACGGTGAAGGACAAGAATCCCGCGGACCGGAACATTACTTTACAAGTGTTGGTCACCGGCGATGCGCGTACCATTGCGGAAGGAGAAATTGATGTATTGCCGCCGCAACCCTTAAATCCCATGATGGACAATCTGTTGGATAATTTTTGACAAAGGACGAAAGCACCTTCTTAAGGGAAGGTGCTTTTTTTACTTTTTCTTAACTTTGTTATGTTATGATTTGCTTTGTAAATAAAAGATGAAAGAATTTGGAATAATTCATGGCGAGAATAAAAGGGGGGCGAACGGCGATGAGCAAAAAAATCTTGGTGGTGGATGATGAACCGTCCATTGTGAAGTTAGTGCAATTCAACCTGAAGAAAGAAGGGTATCAGGTTGAGGTGGCGTATGACGGGGAAATGGCGTTGGAGATGGCGGATCAATTCCATCCGGACTTGGTGGTGTTGGACTTGATGTTGCCCAAAATGGACGGGTTGGAAGTCTGTCGCAGGCTCAGACAGGAGAAAAGGCATATTCCCATTTTGATGCTGACAGCCAAAACGGATGAACTGGATAAAGTGCTGGGGCTTGAGCTCGGTGCTGACGATTATATGACCAAACCATTCAGCCCGCGGGAGCTTTTGGCGCGTGTCAAAGCCATTTTCCGCCGGATTGAGGTGTTGAGAAGGGAAGCGCAGGAACGCGGGAACCCGTCGGTGATGCGGATCGGGAATTTGCAAATCGACCCGGAAGGGTATGTGGTTTTAAGGGATCACCAGGAGGTCGATTTAACCCCGAAAGAATTTGAGTTGCTCTTATACTTGGCCTGCCACCGCGGAAAAGTGCTGTCAAGGGATCAATTGCTCAATGCGGTCTGGAATTATGATTATGTTGGCGATTCCCGGATTGTGGATGTTCATGTCAGCCATTTGCGCGATAAGATCGAGGCGGATTCGCGCAACCCCGTTTATATCAAAACCGTTCGCGGAATCGGATATAAATTTGAAGGGCCCAAAGAAAGATGAGATCACTGAGAGCGAAAATCACTTGGTCTTTTTTGATTTTGATCGGGTGCTCCGTGCTGGGAACCGGGGTTTTTGTGGCTTTGCTGCTCAGATCTTCCTATTTGGATTCATTAACCGACCGCTTGGAGAAAGAAAGCAAAGTGTTGGCTGAAACCGTGCAGTGGACGGATCAGCAAGCTTTGAAGAAGCAAAAAGAGTTGTATGAGCGGACGTTGGGCGTGCACGTCAATTTCTTTGACGTACATGGCAAGCCGTTTGGCAACGCAACATTGGATTCAAAAACGGGACTGCAACTTCCGGAAGTGAAAAATGCACTGGCAAGCGGGAAAGAAGGGGGTGTGCGAACCGCGATCCGGGATGATTATTTGCATGCTGCCGTTCCCGTTCAAAAAGGAAAAGAAGTGGTCGGAGCGATCCGGCTGTCTTTGGATATCAAAGAAGTGAATCAGTCGTTGCACCAAGTGTGGGTTTCCCTGGTGCTGGGACTTTTGATTGCTTATGCTTTGGCCGCATTTTTCAGTTCCCGCATTGCCGGCGGAGTCACTCGTCCGTTGGAAGAAATCACCCAGGTGGCAGTTGACATTGCCCGCAAGAATTTTCATCGCCGGATCCGGCATGAAAGCGGGGATGAGATGGCGCATTTGGGGCAGGCGATCAACCGGATGTCCCACAGTTTGCAAAAACAGATGGAAATGATCCGGAAAAACGAACGCCGGTTAAACAGCATCATCGAATCGATGGAAAGCGGCCTGATCATGATTGATGCCACCGGAAAAGTGAGTTTGGCCAACCGGGCGTTTGAGCGGATGTTCGGGATACCCGAAAGTGATTTGATCGGCCGTTCTTTTAAGCAATTAACTTATCCTTACGACATTCGCTCCCTGATTACCGAGTGTGCCGAAAAAAACATGCGAATCCGTAAAGAAATCCATTTGTACTATCCGGAAGAAAAAATGCTGGAAGCCAATCTGGCGCCGATGTGGGTGGAAAAAAACGGAGTCGGCGTGGTGGTGGTCTTTCATGATTTGACTGCCATCCGGCGTCTGGAACAATTGCGCAAAGATTTTGTGGCCAATGTGTCCCATGAATTGAAAACGCCGATCACTTCCATCCGGGGATTTGCCGAAACGTTGTTGGATGGAGCGATGTCCGATCAAGAAACATGCCGGGAATTTCTTGACATTATTCATGGAGAGAGTTTGCGGTTGGAACGGCTGATTGGCGATTTGCTGGAATTGACGCAAATCGAATCCAAAAAGATGCCTTTGAAATTGGAACGGGTTCCGGTTGAAACCCTGCTTGAAAATGTGAGCAAGACGGTCAAAGACCGGATCTTCAGCAAAGGGCTTTCCTTTTCCATGGAGATTCCGGAACCTTTTGAGGTGGAAATCGATCAAGACCGGTTCCGGCAAATTTTGTTGAATCTGCTTTCCAATGCCATGAACTACACCCCTCCAGGCGGGTGCATCACGGTCCGGGCCACCGGCGATGACAAAGAATGGACGCTTGTAGTTCGAGATACGGGAATCGGCATACCGGCCGAGGATTTGCCGCGCATTTTTGAACGCTTTTACCGGGTGGACAAAGCCAGATCCCGCGATTCAGGGGGCACCGGTCTGGGATTGGCCATTGTGAAACATTTGGTGGAAGTGCACCAAGGCAAGATTGATGTGGAAAGCCGGGTGGGGCAAGGCACGTCATTCCGGTTGACTTTTCCCCTGCACCTGAAGGATGACTAAATCGTGTGAATCTGAACAGCTGTGAGAGATTAACAGAATCTTTACAGCTGTTTTATTTGTATATAAAAGAAAAAGATTAAAGTTCAAAGTGTTGAACGGAATCATTCCTGACAGTAGGGGGACTTTTACCATGCTGAAAAAAGGTTTTTTGCTTGCCGGGGTTTTGTTTTTCGCCCTCGGAACTTTGACAGGTTGTGGAGGCAACGGCCAAGGCGCAGGCAACGGGAAATTGTCCGGCACGTTGACCGTGGTGGGTTCCACCGCCATGCAACCGCTCGTCGATGAAGTGGGCAATGCTTTTACCGCCACAAATCCCGGCGTGCAAGTCAATGTTCAGGGAGGTGGAAGCGGAGCGGGATTAAGTGCGGTCATGAATGATACGGCCGATATCGGAAATTCCGATGTTTACGCTGAAGAAAAAGAAAAAATCGATCCCAATCAAGTCGTTGACCATAAAGTGTTTGTTGTCGGAATTGCGCCGGTTGTCCATCCGGATACCGGGGTCGGGGATGTGACCCGGCAACAGCTGATTGATATTTTCACAGGCAAAATCAAAAACTGGAAAGAGATTGGCGGAAAAGATCAGCCGATAGTCTTGGTGAACCGCCCGGCCAGCTCCGGGACACGGGCGGCCTTCACCAAATACGGATTAAACGAAAATCAGGAATTCCGCGGTGAAGGCGGCATTGAGGAAGAATCATCCGGAACGGTTCTCAAAATCGTCTCAGAAACGCCCGGAGCCATCGGATATCTTGCCTTCTCTTACGTGGATGATTCGGTGCAGGCATTGAAAGTGGATGGTGTCGAGCCAACCAATGAAAATGTGTACACCAATCAATGGAAAATCTGGGCGTATGAACACATGTACACCCATAAAAACGGCAAAAACAAAGAGTTGGAAGAAGCTTTCATCCAATATATCCAGTCCGATGAAGTGCAAAACGGATTGGTGAAAAAACTGGGGTATATCCCCATCAGCGAAATGAAGGTGGAGCGGGACGTTGAAGGCAAGGTGACCCCGATCCAATCATAATTTCCGGCATCCTGAAGGGACAGGGGTTTGCAAATTCTGTCCCTTTCATTGGACAGGACAGGAAGGAGATGGAAGATGGAACAAGTTGCTTCCGCAAAACGTTCGCTGAAAGAAGAACTGATTCAGCCCGAACGGAAAATGTTGAGAATTGAAAAACAAGGAAAAATCATCACGTTTCTTTGTGCGTGGATTTTAATCGTGACCTTATTTTCGCTCATCTGGTTTATTGCTTCCAAAGGAATTGCCCCGTTTTTCCGAAACAAAATCACCTTGTCTGAATTTTTTTCATTGCAGTGGGGTCCCGCCATTTCACCGGAGCAAGGCGGCCCTTTTTACGGAGTGCTTGCTTTTGTGTCCGGTTCGCTGGCGGTTGCCGCGGGTGCGGTGATCATCAGTGCCCCGCTCGGGATCGGTGCAGCCATCTTTATGACGGAAATTGCGCCGGGTTGGGGGAGGAAAATTTTGCAGCCGGTCACTGAAATGTTGGTGGGAATTCCGTCTGTCGTTTACGGATTCATCGGCCTGACAGTCATTGTTCCATGGATACGCAGCGTGGCCGGCGGTTTCGGATTCGGCTTGTTATCCGGAATGCTGGTTTTGGCCGTGATGATTTTGCCCACCATCATCAGTGTCGGGGCAGATGCCATTCAAGCCGTCCCCAAAACGGTTCGGGAAGGCTCTTATGCACTGGGGGCAACCCGCTGGCAAACCATTTCCCGGCTGGTGGTTCGTTCGGCGATGCCCGGATTGATGACCGGAGTGGTTTTGGGAATGGCCCGGGCGTTCGGGGAAGCCTTGGCGGTCCAAATGGTGATCGGAAATGCCCCCAATTTGCCGGTCAGCTTCACCACCCCTATCAGCACCCTGACCAGTGTGATCACTTTAAACATGGGAAATACCGTCCAAGGAACAACCGAACAGGATGTGCTGTGGTCGATGGCACTGATTTTGCTACTCATGACCCTGATTTTTATTTTTTTGATCCGTTTTATTTCCCGAAGGAGAGAAGATTGACATGAACGCAAAAGTTATCGACCGGATTGCAACCGCGATCTTTTATGCGATCGCCGTTTTGATCGTCGGAATATTGCTCGGACTGATCGGTTTTATTTTGATGCGCGGTTTGAAAGTGGTGGATTGGGCGTTTATCACCGAAGCGCCGGGTTCGGTTTTGACCGGTGGCGGAGGTGTCGGGCCGCAGTTGTTCAATTCCTTTTATCTTCTGGTGTTGACGATGTTGATCACCATCCCGTTGGGGCTGGGTGGCGGCATTTACATGGCGGAGTATGCCAAACCCGGCAAGCTGACCGGCTTCATCCGCTTGAGTATCGAAGTGTTGTCTTCCCTTCCTTCGATTGTGGTCGGTCTGTTCGGCCTGTTGGTGTTTGTCCAATACACCGGATGGGGATATTCGCTTCTGGCGGGGGCACTGGCTTTGTCCGTCTTTAACCTGCCTTTGATGGTGCGGATTGTGGAACAGTCTTTGTCCTCGGTTCCCCGGGAGCAGAAGGAAGCCAGTCTGGCTCTCGGAGTGACGCATTGGCAAACGATTTGCAGAGTGTTGCTTCCGGCTGCATTGCCGGGGATTATCACCGGGACCATTTTGGCCTCGGGCCGTGTGTTTGGGGAAGCCGCCGCCTTGTTGTTTACAGCGGGAATGACTTCGCCTCCGCTGGACTTTACCCATTGGGATGTTACCTCACCGGCTTCACCGTTCAATCCGTTCCGCCCGGCATCGACATTGGCGGTTCACATTTGGAAAGTCAATGCCGAAGGGATCATTCCCGATGCCAAGGAAGTGGCTGCCGGGGCTTCTGCTTTGCTGGTGATCGCTGTTTTGATTTTCAATCTGCTTGCCCGTTGGTTGGGGCGGTGGATTCATGCACGCCTTACATCCAATCGATAAGGGGGAATGCGGGATGTTACAAACGGTCGGGTTGCCTGTGAAGGGAAAGGTAAAACAGGGCCGGCAACTGGAAACGAAAAATCGGGTGGTCCAGTTGGAAACCGTCGGTTTAAACGTTTATTACGGCGAAAATCATGCGGTGAAAGATGTGAATCTCCCTTTCCATCAACATCATGTCACGGCTTTGATCGGCCCCTCCGGGTGTGGGAAGTCCACTTTTTTGCGATGCTTAAACCGGATGAATGACACGATTTCGGGCGCCCGTGTGGAAGGAAAAATTTTGGTGGAGGGCATTGACATCAACGACCCCGGGATTCATGCCAATGCCTTGCGGCGCCGGATCGGAATGGTGTTTCAACGCCCCAACCCGTTTCACAAATCGATTTATGAAAACATTGCTTTTGCTCCCCGGATTTACGGAGCCAAGAAAAAAGAGCTGAACGGACTTGTTGAGGATAGCTTGAAGAAAGTCGGGTTGTGGGAGGAAGTCAAGGATCGTTTGCATCAGTCTGCCTTGACGCTTTCCGGCGGACAGCAACAACGGTTGTGCATTGCCAGAGCCATTGCCGTGAAACCGAAAATCCTCTTGCTGGATGAGCCTACCTCCGCGCTGGACCCGGTATCCACTGCCAAAATCGAGGAGTTGGTCCGGGAATTAAAAGAAGAGTTCACCATTGTCATGGTGACCCACAACATGCAGCAGGCTGCCCGGGTTTCCGATTATACGGCTTATTTTTACATGGGGCGTTTGATTGAATGGAATGAGACCCGGGAGCTGTTTACCCGGCCCGGGAAGAAAGAGACCGGGGATTATTTGACCGGACGATTTGGTTGAAGGAAGGGGAGTCAAATGGCGGACAAAATCTCCATTAAACAATTCAATCTCTTTTATGGGGAGAAGCAAGCGTTGAAAAACATTCAATTCAATATCAGGAAAAACAAAGTCACAGCATTGATCGGTCCCTCCGGGTGCGGGAAGTCCACCTTGCTCCGGAGCATCAACCGGATGAACGACATGATTCCGGGGGTGAAGACTTACGGCCGGATTTTGATTGACGGGAAAAACATTTATGAACCGGAAGTGGACTTGGTGCAACTCCGGAAAAAAGTGGGGATGGTTTTTCAACAACCCAACCCTTTCCCCGTTTCCATTTACGATAATGTGGCGTACGGGCCCCGTGTTCACGGGGTGAAAGAAAAAAAGAAGCTGGATGAGATTGTGGAACGGACATTGACGCAAGCCCATTTATGGGAGGAAGTGAAGAACCGGCTTCACCAGTCGGCCATGGGGTTGTCGGGAGGACAGAAACAGCGTTTGGTGATTGCACGCGTGTTGGCGGTGGAGCCGGAAATCATTCTGATGGATGAACCGGCTTCCGCCCTGGATCCGGTTTCCACCGAACGCTTGGAAGAATTGGTTGTCCAGTTAAAGGAAAATTACACTGTTGTGATGGTCACTCACAATATGCAACAAGCCGCCCGGGTGTCGGATCAAACCGTGTTTTTCTTAAACGGAGAAGTGTTGGAAGAAAATGACACCTGGCAACTGTTTACCCGGCCCCGGGACCGCCGGACGGAAGAATATATTCAAGGCCGGTTTGGTTGAGGAAAGGAGAGGGTCCTTCTTGGCCCGTCCGTTGGATCATTCATTAAAAGAATTCCACTTCAGTAAAGCTTGTGCCCAACCTAACTTTAATTTCTTCTGGGATTATATGGATCTTGAAAAACTCGAACACCTGAAAATTTAATATACACAAAAACTGAAGCATATTGCTTGACCTGCAAAAGAGCAGGTTTATTTTTTTTGTTAAAAATTAGTTAGAAATTCAATTGTCTGTTACCGAATCATTGTCAAAGGTTGGAGATTGGTTCGGGGACAAAATTTCAGGGGCATGGGAATGGACCAAAGAGAAAGCGGCTGCCTTTTGGGATTGGCTCACCAAGATTTGCTCCAAAATGGCAGAAGTCGTGATTGATACGATGTCAACGGCTTGGGAATGGGTGAAAAAATATAAAGAATATATAGCTTTTGCCGGTGTTTTGATTTTGGGGATCGTCTTGTGCATCTTTGCCACACCGTTAGGGAGAGCCGTACTTAGTGGTATGTTGTCATTTGTGATCAGTATGGCCCTGAATGGTTGGGAAATTAACAAAATGACCTTCTTGGAAGTAGCCATTGGCGGCATCTTGGGATTGGTCGGCGGAGGCATCACGGCAGGAGCTTCCCGGGGATTGGCGAGCGGTATCGGACAAAAACTGATCATGGGTGCCAAGAATTCCAAAGTCTTGGGGCCTGTTCTTCGCGGAGGACAAAAACTGGTTTCCAAATTGCCGGCACCTCTTCAGAAAATGTTTGGTAAAGGCGGAGCCATCGGAGCCGTCGAGGGTGCCGGCACCAGTGTGGCAGACGATATTTTGCATGGACGGAAGATCAATTGGAAAAATGCCATTTTGGCAGGAATTTTTGGAGCCGGCTCCGTCGCCGTGGTTCACTTTGCCCAACCAGCGATTAATAAAGCCGTTGCATCACTGGAACCGGTACTGGCCAAAACCCCGATTGTCAAAAATGTTTTCAACAAAGTTGGCGATTGTGTTGCGGTTCGGCAAACGGGGAGATATCACGCTTTAATTGATATTCCATTTTCTAATTGTTTTCATGCTCCAGATGGAGTAACTTCAGGTGGAAATTCTTCATCTGCAAAGCCACTCTCTCTGGAACAAAGACGAGAAAATGTAAAACATATAGCAGAATATACAGATTTAAGTAAAGAAGGGTTAAAAGGAAAAGGATATAAACTAAAAAACGGTGCAATTATTAAAGGACAGAAAATAGTGAAGGTAAATTCAATAGAAAAATATAGAAAAGCGGAAGGAAAACTAAGCTTAGAATATGTTGCTAAATTAAGAAAAGAATTAGGAATCCCGTTTTTAAAAGAGGATAACTTGTTAATAGAAAATGATATATTGAAGAGTGGAAATACCGTCGCAGTACTTGAATCGGATGGAGTACAAATTTGGGGAAGAAGTGGATGGGGAATTGATGTAGGAGGGTATTCAGAATTGAGGAAGGAATGGGCAAAAGAAAAATAGGAAAACTAGGTACCCCCCGGGAGAAATTTGCTACAAATGGACAAACCTATACTCATGCAGAAGGCGATGTATTTTGGCATTTATATAAGTATAGAAAGAGCAAAAAGATACTAGGTGGGAAAGCCACATTAGTGGTAGACCGTCCATTTTGCGGACCATGTGGTGATGGTAGAGGTGTTCAAAATCTAGTTGAAGAAGTGGGACTAGATGAATTGATTGTTAAAACACCTGATGGAAAGGAAATAATTCGTCCAAGACCGGGATATAAAAGACAAAGTTGGTAGGTGGTATATATTGAAAAATTATGAATTAAGTATTCAAAATAAATCAAAAGTAATTTCAAATCCTACTTGGGAAAAAGTTTATGAAGTCTTGGAAAGTCTGGATGGCAAGAAAGTGAGTCAAGCAAGTCTAAAAATAGAAGATGTTGGATTTATGACAGTAGTGGGTGGAGAGTTTATTGAAGAGAAAGGACAAAGAGTATATATTGTTGAGTTCTTTGATGAAAATGGTGATTTTAATACCTTGCTTAACCCAAATGGAGACCCTGATGAATACTTTTTTTAGCTACAGGTCAAATTGCAACAGATATAGCAGATATTCATCTGGTGGGTTTTCAAGAAGTAGTCCATGCGATGAAGTATTTTTACCAAACGAGAGAGCTTTCCAATGATCTGGATTGGGAATGATTTTTAAATGAAAGCATCACTTATTGAATCTTAATTATGGGATTGATAAAAAACTTTAAGCTGGGAATACGCCTGCTTAAGCCATTATGTATATGGAAGAAAGCAGGCGTATGATTTATAAATAGAACAATTCAATGGATTATTAAGAAATTAGTGCTTGGGATGTGATCCATGGCGATGCCAATAGCTGGGCAAAATGGTGTGGTTATGCTTTCTATTGAGATTGTTGATGATGAAATGATAAACGCGTTTACACAAGAAATTAAAAAAGTAGACGGATACCAAGAAGAATGTCGTTTAAAACAATACCTATTGGAAAATTATCCGGCAGGCAGTGATAGGAAAATTAGGAGAGAAGAATTGTTGAACTTGATTGCATAAAGATTATGAAGTGGAACATTTCCGCTATATTTGGTGTATTATCTGAAGGGGATTTTCCCCTTTTAATCGTAGAAGCAATTGAGTAAATGACTTTTTGATGATTTCCAAAGCCGATACACTGAAGTTTCAAAGCCGAAGTTGATTGAATGAAGAATTTTTATTTTAACTCTTTTCTCTCTGGAGTCCATGTTGTTGAAGATGGGGGAGCAGGTGGAAGTTTCGATTCACAAAGCGCTCAAGGCTTTTGAGAAAAGAGAAGTTACGGTTGCGCAAGGAGTGATCCGGGAAGACCACCATGTCGATGAGATGGAAGAAAAAATCGATGATACCGTGGTCAAACTGATTGCAACCCAACAACCTGGCCACCGATCTCAGAAAGATATTCAAGGCGATGAAGATTGCATCCGACTTGGAAAGAATAGCGGACCATGTCACCAATATTGCCGAAAGTGTTGTATATATGGAAACCGGTAAACAAATGGATTTGAATTAACAGGATTTTGTCCGGACCCTTTGGGGGATTTTTTGGAGGCTGAAGGGACCTGGGAAAAGCAAGAAGGACAGGCAGGGGACGGTGATGTTCCCTGTTTTTTCATTTGTGTTTTGCTCCCGTTGTCCCAAAAATGGTTCAAGGGGGATGTTTTGGAACATTTTGCAGTTTATAATGTCTCATGTCAACGATGATTGGAGGTCATGCATGATGCTGTTTTTAGACATCCCCGAGCCGATGGACGGGAAATTGAGGCAGAAGATTTTGAGAAGGCAAAAATGGAAAAGAGCCGTGAAATGGGGGATCGCCGCTTTTGTTGTCGTGCTCTTATTCATCAATTTCAAATTTTTTATTTCCCCCCATACCAAGGATTTTTTCAAATCCCTCGGGCTGGATCCGGAGGCTTTGAACAGTCCGGAGGTATATGGAGGAGCTATTCAGAGTTTGGTGACAGCGCTCACGGTGGTCACAACCTTTTATATTTACAACCGGTCGAAAACGGCTGTCATGAGCCAGAAAGTGTATGATCAAAAGTTTGAGGCATACAGCCGGATTTGGGAGAAGGTGCAGAAGATTGAACAGGAGTTTGAGCGAACGGCCGTCCGGCCGGATTATCATGATGCACTGGCAAATTTGAAAAAGGAAATCGAGCATTTTTACCAGTTTTGCAGAAGCAAATACCTGGTCGTCTCCCCCACGGTGATGGACCTGTTGGGAAATTGGACGGCAAGTTGCTATTTGGAAGTGACAAGCAAAATCAATATGGGCAGGAGACACTATGGAAATGTCCCTTTGGAGCAGATCACGGAGTGGCATGAATACAGGAAAGCTTCCAAAGCAAGGAAAGTCAGCTTGGAACAGCTGGTGATTGCCATGAAAATGGATTTGGGCTTGTTGGTCTTGGAAGAGGAGATCGATGAGTCGTTTGGCAAGGTTTCCGAAGAAATTAAGGGAACGATCGATGAAATCGAGAAATTCTACCGGAAAACCGGACTGATCGATCCTGAGGAAACCAATCTTTTTGAGCTCAAAAACAAAGTGAAAGAGAAGAACCAAAGGCTTCTCAGGCAACGATTGATGGATGTGTTGAATCCCAGAAAGAGGGCGGAAAGAGGGGCCGGTGAGCGGATGAAAGAGTAGCCGCCGGTTTCAAAAGCATAAACTTGGCGAGGAGGAGATGGACGGATATGGATAAGAAAAAACAGATCGGAGTACTGGTGGACGGTTGTGTTTTTGCCAATGACCAAAATCAAAACGTGGATCTGGATGAGTTTGTGGACGCTTTTCTTGAATGGGTGGAGTCAAACGGATGGCATTTTGGAGGGGGCGTGAGGCAGGTGGATGAGGACGGGGAGCCTGCAAGCTGCGGGAAAAGAGAGAGCTGAAAAGCCCTCTCTTTTTTTATGAGCCGTCAAGCCAATGATGCAAAATAGTCTAAAAATACATTGATTTCAAATATAAAAAGCGATGGAAGAGTTGAATTATCATCCGAACATCATGGCTTCGGCACTCATGGGAAAAGGGACGAAAACAGTGGGGTTGTTGGTGCCGGATATATCCAATCCCTTTTTCTCGGAAATCGCCGGAATCATTGAAAACCGGGCGCATGAACGGGGCTACAGTGTGATTTTGTGCAGTACCGGTGAAAATGAAGAAAAAGAAAAGAAGTATGTGGAACTGTTACAAAACAAACTGATCGATGGTTTTATCATCGGTTCCACATTCCAAAATAAAAAAATCCTGGCCGAATTGATCCAAAACCGGTTGCCGGTGGTGTTGCTGACGCAGGATGACCCGTCCATCGATGCACCGAAAGTGATTGTGGATGATTTTAAAGGCGGCTATGAAGCAACCATGCACCATTTGCAAAACGGGCACCGGAAAATTGCCATCATCAGTGAGCAATGGGCCCTTTCCAGCGTGAAACGGACGGAAGGATATTTGCAAGCCCTTAAAACTTACGGCATTGAACCGAAACCGAAGTATATGATCAAAACCAGGGGTTCGATTCCCAACGGGATGAAAGCCTTGGACGACTTCTTCCGCTTGCCGGATCCGCCGACCGCCATTTTTGCCTGCAATGATCAGTTGGCCATCGGCGTGATTTTGGGGGCCAAAGAAAAAGGAATACGAATTCCTGATCAGCTGTCTTTGGTCGGCTTTGATGACACCATTCTGGCAAGGGCCACCTATCCGTGTCTGACCACGGTGGTCCAACCGATCTCCGAACTGGGAAATTCGGCGGTGGATTTGTTGATCGACAAAATCCAAACAGGCCGGTTTCAAAGCCAACGCATTTTGTATAACCCGGAATTGATCATCCGGGAAACAACGGGCAAAATCCCGGCGATGTGAAGCCGCCGGAGCCGGATCAGCACGGGGGCGTTGCCGGGCGGAATAGTTGATTAAAAGGGAAAAAGCCGGACAAACAAACGGAAAGGGGTGTTGCCGACCCTTCTTTTTTGTGGAATCCTTTCCCAAAAGGCGCAGATCCAGATCGTTTGTTCGCATATTGTTACCAATTGACTGGAAGGAGGAATTTTGGACATGTTACAATAGGTTTATGTTTGAAAACGTGATGGGAAAAGGTGTGAAGATAGCGTGGGTAAATTGATTTTGATCGACGGCAACAGCATCGCGTACCGGGCTTACTATGCGTTGCCGCTTTTATCCAATGCCAGCGGGCAATATACCAATGCGGTGTACGGCTTTACCATGATGCTCATGAAAATCCTGGAAGACGAAAAGCCGACCCACATGCTGGTGGCGTTTGATGCCGGGAAAACCACATTCCGGCACAAAGATTTTCAGGAATACAAAGGAACGCGAAAAGAAACGCCGAACGAGCTGAGGGAGCAATTTCCCCTCATTAAAGAGGTTTTGGATGCTTTTCAAATTCCTTACTTCGAGGAAAGCGGCTATGAAGCGGATGACATTATCGGGACGCTTTCCAAAACGTGTGACCGCAAAGACCTGGATATCCGGATTGTCAGCGGGGATAAAGATTTGCTGCAACTGGTGAATGACCGGGTGCATGTGTTGTTGACCCGAAAAGGCATCACGGAAGTGGAGCACTATGACAGAAAGGCGATCGACGGGAAATACGGATTAAAACCGGAACAAATCATCGACCTCAAAGGCTTGATGGGGGATACTTCGGACAATATCCCGGGAATTCCGGGGGTCGGGGAAAAGACAGCTCTCAAATTGCTCCGTCTCTATCCGTCGGTGGAAGAAGTGATCGAACACGCCGATGAGTTGCCGGGGAAAAAATTGCGCGAAAAAGTGAAAGAACATCAAGCGCAGGCGCTGTTGAGCAAGAAGCTGGCGACCATCTTTACCGATGTTCCCTTGTCCCTGGAATTGGATGATCTGGCTTTGAAAGAGCGGGATGAAGAAAAAATCGTTTCGTTATTTAAGAAGCTGTCGTTTAACACGTTGCTTTCCCGCTTGTCCCCGCAAGAAGGACGGAAGGATGACCGGGATTTGAAAAGCATTTCTTATCACCGGATTGAAACTGGTGAAGCGCTCGGCCCGTGGGAGTCCTTTTTTTCCAAAGGGGATAAGGCGCTCGTGGTTGAAATGACCGAACCGCATCCGATCAAAGGGGAATTTCTGGCCATGGCGGTTTCCGACGGTGAAACCCAGCTGGTTTTGCCGGCCGGGTTGGTGAGGGAAAATCAAATGGTTCGCGATTGGCTTTCCGATTCAAAAAAGACGAAATTTGTCTACGATGCCAAAACGATTCAAACCGCCTTTCAACAACATGCCGGACTTCAGGTGGACGGGATGGCTTTTGATGTGCTGTTGGCGGCTTATTTGCTCGATCCGTCTGATTCGCATCCGGCTTTGTCTGATATCGTTGAGCGGCGTGGGGAAGGGTATTTGCCGCCGGATGAAGAGGTGTATGGAAAAGGAGTCAAACGCCGTCAATTGGAAGGGGATGAGCTGGCAGAACACCTATCGCGGAAAGCCCGGTT
Source organism: Thermoactinomyces sp. FSL K6-2592 (assembly GCF_038006465.1). Lineage (NCBI taxonomy): Bacteria > Bacillati > Bacillota > Bacilli > Caryophanales > Thermoactinomycetaceae > Thermoactinomyces > Thermoactinomyces sp. FSL K6-2592. The sequence continues at coordinate 2,128,498 of NZ_JBBOVH010000001.1, read as the reverse complement.
TGTTCACAGACTCACCCCGTTGTTGAAAGAGCAAGTGCAAGAAGCCAAATTGGATGCGCTTATGTATGAAATGGAACTGCCGCTTTCCTCCATTTTGTCTGACATGGAACAAAGGGGCGTCCGGGTGGACCATGAACGGTTGGATGAGCTGGGCCGGGAATTGAAGGCGTCAATGGACCGGTTGCAGGAAGAAATCCATGACATTGCAGGTGTGCCGTTTAATATCAATTCTCCCAAACAGCTGGGGGAAATCTTGTTTGAAAAATTGGGGCTTCCCGTGATCAAAAAAACGAAAACCGGCTATTCAACCAGTGCGGATGTTTTGGAAAAATTGGCTCCGCAACATGAAATTGTCGAGAAAATTTTACATTATCGCCAGGTTGGAAAATTGTATTCTACTTATATAGAAGGATTAAAAAAAGAGATTGGGCCGGATGGAAAAATCCATACCCAATTTCAACAAACGGTTACGGCCACCGGCCGGTTGAGTTCGACCGAGCCGAACCTGCAAAACATCCCGATCCGGATGGAGGAAGGCAGAAAAATCCGCCAGGTCTTTGTCCCTTCTCAAACAGGATGGTACATGCTGTCTGCGGATTATTCCCAGATTGAACTGAGAGTCCTTGCCCATTTGTCAGAAGACCAAAATTTGCAAAAAGCATTCAAAGAAGATAAAGATGTGCACGCCCAAACAGCCATGGATGTTTTCGGGGTCAGGGAAGATGAAGTGACGGATCAAATGCGGAGACAAGCCAAAGCCGTCAACTTTGGCATTGTGTACGGCATCAGCGGATACGGCCTGGCTCAAGGGCTGGATATTCCGCAAAAAGAGGCCAAGTTGTTTATTGAGCGTTATTTTGAAACGTATCCCGGTATCAAGCAGTATATGGACAGCACGATTGAAAAGGCCAAAAAAGAAGGTTATGTCACCACCATGTTGGGCCGGCGCCGTTATTTGCCCAAAATCAATGCCCGCAACTTCGGGGAAAGAAGTTTTGCCGAACGGACGGCCATGAACACTCCGATTCAGGGAACGGCGGCGGATATCATCAAGCATGCGATGGTGAAAGTGGACCGGTTGATGCGTGAAAAAGGGTTGAAAAGCCGGTTGCTTTTGCAAGTGCATGACGAATTGATCTTTGAAGTTCCCGAAGAAGAATTGACGGTCATGAAAGAGTTGGTTCAGAATACGATGGAACAAGCTGTCCGGTTATCGGTTCCACTGAAAGTGCAAGTGAGTGTCGGGAGCAACTGGTACGAAGCAAAATAGGAGGAGAAACGATTGCCGGAATTACCTGAGGTTGAAACAGTCAGAAAAACTTTGCAAAAATTGGTCATCGGCAAACAGATCGAAGATGTGACGGTCCGTTTGCCCAGAATTATCAAACGTCCGGATGACACAGAGGCCTTTCGGCGCATGTTGGCCGGGACAACCATCATCGGGATCGGCCGGCGGGGAAAGTTTTTGAAAATCGTCTGCGATCCGCTGGTGCTGGTTTCTCATCTGCGCATGGAAGGAAAGTATCGTCTGGCGGAACAAGGGGAGCCTTGCGAGAAGCATACCCATGTCATCTTTCACTTTACGGACGGTACCGAGCTCCGCTACCGGGATGTGCGGCAATTTGGCACCATGCACTTGTTTCCATACGGGGAAGAAGATGAGCAGTTGCCGTTGAAGAAACTGGGGCCGGAGCCGCTTACGGATGAGTTTCAGCTTTCCTGGTTTCAGGCGTTGCTCGCCAAACGGAAAACCAATATCAAAGCGGTTCTTTTAAATCAGGAATATATCGCGGGGCTTGGAAATATTTATGTGGACGAGTCTTTGTTCCGGGCGGCGATTCATCCGACCCGGACGGCTTCGTCATTAAAGGAAGAAGAAGTGGAACGTTTGTACCACAGCATTCAACAAACCCTGAAAGAAGCCATTGAACTGGGAGGGTCTTCCGTCCGTTCTTATTTGAACGGGGAAGGCGAAATGGGAATGTTCCAGTTGAGAATCCAGGTTTATGGCCGGAAACATGAACCTTGTCCCAAATGCGGAAGGCCGATTGAACGGATGGTTGTGGCCGGGCGGGGAACGCATGTGTGTTCCCATTGCCAACGGTGACCTCATGGATGGTTCCTTCATAAGATAGGGTAACAAATGCCTATCTTATGAGGGGGATCAGTGATGTTGCATGGTTGGTTGATCATCGCGTTGGCTTTTGCGGTCAGTTTGGACAGTTTTGGAGTGGGAACAACCTATGGGCTGAGAAAAATTCGTATCCCCCTGGTATCTACCGTCATCATTGCCGGATGCTCAGGCGCCGTGCTATACATGGGGATGTGCATGGGGAAATTTTTTTCTGCTTTGTTTTCCCCCGTATTTACCCAAGCACTCGGAGCCGTTTTATTGATCGTCCTCGGCTTGTGGATCATTTTGCAGGGGGAAAAGAATTTAAAAGAAACGAATGAGGATGAAATCCGTTCGCAGAGTCCATCCTGTTTATCGATAAAAACCTGGACCTTTCAAATCAAACGCCTTGGCTTGGTGGTCAAGGTGTTAAAAACCCCCGTGATGGCAGATATGGATAATTCCGGATCGATTTCTTCCGCCGAAGCGTTTTTGTTGGGAACGGCTTTGTCCCTGGATGCTTTTGGCGCCGGCATCGGGGCGGCGATGATGGGGTTCCCGCCTGTTCCCACAGCCTTTTTGATTGCTTTGATGAGTGCCTTGTTTTTACGGTTGGGGATGTGGATCGGGTTTTCCTGTGCCAAGAACTTAAAAAATCGTTTCTGGGCATATATGCCGGGGGTTATTTTGATTTTGCTCGGAGTGATGCGATTCATGTGAAAAGGCGGTGAAGGACGTTGTTGGTGGGATTGACGGGAAGCATCGCAACCGGAAAAAGCACGGTTTCAGAGATGTTTCGCCGAAAGGGAGCGGAAATCATCGATGCAGACCAAATTGCCCGCGAAGTGGTTGAGCCGGGAACCGAAGGGTTGGAGCGGATTGCCCGGGAATTCGGCCCCGGAATACTGGATGATGAAGGGAAACTGAATCGCGAACGGTTGGGAGCAAGAATTTTTCATAACCCTGCCGAACGGGAAAAGTTGAATCGGTTGTTGCATCCGTTGATCGTGGATTCCATGCGTGACAAAACGGAAAAAATAAAAAAAGAGAAAGATCCGGATTTGTTGATTTGGGATGTCCCGTTGCTGATTGAAGGGAATTTGACGCAATGGGTGGAAGCCGTTATTTTAGTATATACACCGAAAGAAATCCAATTGGAACGATTAATGAAACGAAACGCACTTTCCAGAGAGGAAGCGGAAAAACGGATTCTCGCACAGATGGATATCGAAGAGAAAAAGAAGCATGCCGATTATGTGATTGACAATCGGGGAACTTTGTCAGAGACGGAAAGACAGGTTGATCAGTTATGGAAACAACTAATCTCAAAAAGTGGGTAAAGCCGGCAGTGGATGCACTGCCTCCCAAGCGCACGATCATGATCGCCTTAATCCTGTTGCTGGTGTTTGTCATCGTGGCCATCCCGCTTTTTAACATGATGATCTATCCGTTGAAATATGAAGAATATATTTTTAACAGTGCGATTGAAACCAACGCCGATCCCTTTTTGATCATGGCGATTATCCGGGTGGAAACCAAGTTTCAACCGAAAAGGGAATCGCATGTCGGGGCACAGGGTTTGATGCAAATTATGCCGGATACTGCGGATTTTATCATCAAAAACGGAAACTTTTCACCAGCGTTGAAAGATTACGTGTATGACCCGGCTATCAACATACAATTGGGAAGCTGGTATATTGCTTACTTGACCGAACGGTATAAAGGAAATAAAGTGGCGGTCATGGCCGCTTACAATGCCGGTCATGGCCGTGTCGACAAATGGTTGGAGCAAGGGGTTTGGGACGGCACACGGCAAAATGTCACACAAATTCCGGAGAATTTCGGGGAGACCCGCCATTATGTGACCAGGGTCAGTTATTATTATGAGAAGTACAAACAATTGTACCAAGGGGAATTCGAGGAATACAAAAGAAAACAAGAAAAATGAATACGGTTTGAAACCTGTTCCTGTACGGGAACAGGTTTTTTTGTTTCTGCTGGTTGCAAAATGTGACATACTTATTATAATAAAAGTGAATATTAGCGTGTGACAAATGGGAAGGGGTATACCATTATGGCAGTTCGTATCGCAATTAACGGATTTGGGCGCATTGGAAGAATGGTTTTCCGCAAAGCTATGGAAGTTCCGGGAATCGAAGTGGTTGCCGTGAATGCGAGCTATCCGGCTGAAACCTTGGCGCATTTGATTAAGTATGACACAATTCACGGGTTATATCATAAAGATGTGACGGTATCCGATCACGGTTTTCGTGTCGATGGACATGAAGTCCGTCTGGTTTCCAACCGCAATCCCGAAGAGTTGCCCTGGCGCGAATTGGATATTGACATTGTAGTAGAAGCGACGGGAAAATTCCGGGACCGCGAAGGGGCGCAAAAACATTTGAACGCCGGCGCCAAAAAAGTGGTGATCACCGCTCCCGGAAAAGATGAGGATATCACGGTTGTCATGGGAGTTAATGAAAGCGATTACGATCCGGACCGGCATCACATTATTTCGAATGCATCCTGCACCACCAACGGCTTGGCACCGGTGGCCAAAGTGTTGCATGAATCGTTCGGGATTGTCCACGGGTTGATGACCACGGTTCACGCGTACACCAATGACCAGAAGAACCTGGATAATCCGCATAAAGATTTGCGCAGGGCCCGTGCTTGTGCGCAATCCATCATTCCGACCAAAACCGGGGCGGCCAAAGCATTGGGGTTGGTGATTCCCGAACTGCAAGGGAAGTTGAACGGATTTGCCCTTCGGGTTCCCACGCCGAACGTTTCGGTCATTGATTTGGTGGTGGATACGGAAAAACCGGTGACCAAAGAAGAGGTCAACCAAGCGTTGAAACATGCAGCCCAAACCCGTTTCAAAGGGATTTTGGATGTTTGTGAAGCGCCGCTGGTTTCTTCCGATTTCAACGGAAACGAACATTCATCCATTGTGGATGCCTTGTCGACCATGGTCATGGGCAACCGGCAAGTGAAAATCCTGGCCTGGTATGACAATGAGTGGGGATATTCCTGCCGTGTCGTCGACTTGGCCAAATATGTCGGGGAAAAAATGAACACGAAAGTGACAGTGTGACGGGATGAAAAGCTTGTGGAAAATGATTCTGCAAGCTTTTTCCTTTTATAGGATGTTTTTGCCGGGCGTTCGACGGATTGTTTATTTAATGAAACAAATAGAATGTATGTTCTCTATTTAGGGTTTTTCACTTTTGGGAAAATAAATTTGTAACAGCTTACAAGGTCTGATGAACGCCGCTGAAGCTGTGACATGATCCTTGAAAGGAAGGTTGAACCATGAGTGTTTATGAATATACCGCTGTAACCAATCAAGGGAAGGAACAATCTCTTGGAGAATATGAAGGGAACGTCCTGTTGATCGTCAATACGGCGAGCCGGTGCGGATTTGCCCCGCAATTCAAAGAGTTGCAAGAACTGTATGAAAAATACCACGGCCGCGGCTTCTATGTGCTGGGCTTCCCGTGCAACCAATTTGGAAACCAAGAACCGGGAACGGACGAAGAAATCCGCAATTTTTGCGAAATAAACTACCGCGTCACCTTTCCCTTGTTTCAAAAAGTGGATGTGAAGGGGGAAAATCAACATCCGCTTTTCAAATACCTGACCCAATCGGCACAAGGATTGTTAAACAAAGAGATCAAATGGAACTTCACCAAATTCCTGGTTGACCGGCAAGGAAATGTGGTCAAACGCTTTGCTCCGACCACCTCGCCCAAGAAGATTGCCCCCCGGATCGAAGCCTTGTTGGATCAGAAGTGAGTCCGGACCGGTGACAAATATGGGTTGAATCCTGTCAACAAATATTTAAAATGGAAATATGACATTTGCGCTCAGAATGAGGGTGGTTCGCACAGAGACGCAAAAGCAGACGAAGTCAGGAGGAGATGATGAAACGTTGAGATGCCCGTTTTGCGGAAATCATGGCAGCCGTGTCCTGGACTCCCGCCCGGTTCATGAAGGAAGGGCGATTCGCCGGCGCAGGGAATGCGAAAAGTGCGAACAGCGCTTCACCACTTTTGAAATGATTGAAGAACAACCGCTCATCGTGATCAAAAAAGACGGGAGCCGCGAAGAATTCAGCCGGGAAAAGCTGCTTCGCGGCCTGATTCGTGCCTGCGAAAAAAGGCCGGTTCCGTTGGCCAAGCTGGAAGACCTTGTCGTGGATATTGAAAGAAAGTTGCGTCAAGGCGGAGCGGCAGAAGTTCCGTCCAAAGAAATCGGTGAAATGGTGATGGAGCGGCTGGTTGACATTGATGAAGTTTCGTATGTGCGGTTTGCCTCGGTCTACCGGCAATTTAAAGACATCAACGTTTTTGTCAATGAATTGGAAGAACTGCTGCAACGGTCGCAAATGGCCTTTGATAAAGAAAAAAAACAAGGGTCTGAGTAAGAATTGGTGGTAAATGGGATTTGATGATCCGGCAGGCTCTTATGTTACAATGATATTCCAATGCTAGCGAATGCGAAGTGCAGAGGAGGCCAAACCATGGCTATGTTTTGGAAAGACGCGGGTTGGCGTTGCCGCACCCATCGTCCGATCCATCAAGCAGATCTCATTGGGCTGATTCATCTGTATCAACCCATTGTCGGAGCTTCTGCCATCTCATTATACATGACGCTGGCCTGTCAAGTTCCCCTTCACCGTGCCGGTGTTTCCAAGTTGTATGCTCATTCGTATTTATTGCAATTATGTTCTTTTACGTTTGATCAACTGTTGGAAGCCAGACATTTGCTGGAAGGTGTCGGACTGATCAATACGTATGAGATCGAAGAGGAAGAAGATCATGTTTATTATGAATACGAAATGCTTCCCCCACTGACGCCGGCAAAGTTTTTTCAAAGTGATATTTTAAGTGTCACGCTTTACAACTCATTGGGCAAAGAAAGGTACATTGCATTAAAAGACTGGCTGACCGGGGACACCCGTTTTCAACCTGGCCGGAAGGAAGAAAAAAAGAAAAACATCACCCGCTCGTTTCAGGATGTGTTTGACAGCATTTCGCCGGCAGAACTGGCCAAACAAGCTGAACGGGAAAAAGAAATGACCGTGCCGGTGGCCAAAATCGACGAAAGCCTGCATCAGGGAAAAAGGCCGGATTTTAAGCAGGACATTGATTTTTCCATGCTGGAGTTGCGCTTGGCGCATTTATTGGGAAAAGATGTTTGGACGGAGGATTTAAAACAAGAAATCAGAGAGCTTGGTTTTTTGTATCAGCTGGATGAATGGGCGATTTTAAAAGCGTTGCAGAATCCTTATGTGACCAGTCACGGGCAAATCCGTCTGGACCGCTTGCGTTCTTTTGTCCGAAGTGAATATTGCATGCAGTTTGGCAGCACGCCCGTGGTGGCCAAGAAGGCGGATGCGGAACAGGCAAAAGAGGAGAAAAAGATGCCGACGGATCCGGATAAGCCGCTTTCCGAAGAAGAAAAGCACATTCGGCAGTTGGCGCAAATTTCCCCCATGCAACTTTTGGCATTTTACCAGAAAGGCGGGCGAATCCCGGCCAGCGATGTGGAAATCGTGGAGTCGTTGATTCGCCATTACGGATTGCCGCCGGGGGTTGTCAATGTGCTCTTGGAATATGTCTTGTTGAAATATGATTATAAACTGCCGCGGAATTTGGTGGAAAAAATTGCGGGCCATTGGAAGCGGCTGGGGATTTCCACGGTGGAAGAGGCCGTGGAGCAGGCGAAAAAAGAAGAATGGGAAACGAAAAGGAAAAAGCAGCAGCCGCGTTCTTTCCATCCGAAAAGTCCCCGCAACAAGCCGGAAGCATTGCCCCGGACGTTGCAAATGCAAATGGAACAATCCAAACGGTCAAAATCCGAACAAGAGGCAAAAGATGAATGGGCTGACCAGCAGGAACAGATTCGCGCGAAACTTCGGTTGATGAATGAGCGCTTTGTGGCCGGCAACAAGGAGAAAAAAAACACCCCCTGAATCAACGAATGGTTGCAGGGGGTGTCAGAAGAAAAAAATTTCCTGATTCATCTTGCATGTTTGATGCTTGCATGATATAATATCATTTGTCGCCAACAATTTGTTACATAAGGTTCGGTAGCTCAGTCGGTAGAGCAGAGGACTGAAAATCCTCGTGTCGGCGGTTCGATTCCGTCCCGAACCACCATTTTTTTGCCGGGGTGGCGGAATTGGCAGACGCACAGGACTTAAAATCCTGCGGTGGGTGTACCACCGTGTCGGTTCGAGTCCGACCCTCGGCACCACAACAAAAAAAATCCTCCTGTTTTCAATGGGTGAATTCACATCGCCTGAAAACAGGAGGATTTTTTGTGCAGTATTCCCGCCCCATCCGTTTTGATTTGTGATACGATGGACATGATTGGGTTGGCGGTCGATCTGACTCTTTAGGAGGTTGAATAGATATGTCGAAGATTGATTCCATAATCGAAAGGGCGCTTGCCGGAGAACGCCTGGGGTTTGAAGACGGGCTGGCTCTGTGGGAAAGTGATGAGATAGAAAAAATGGGATGGGCAGCGGACCAGATCATGAAAAAATGGCATCCGGAGCCGATCACAACGTTTGTCATCGGTCGCAATATCAATTATACCAATATCTGTGATACGTATTGCCGGTTTTGTGCGTTTTACCGCCGGCCGGGGTCGGAAGAAGGATATGTCCTGCCGAATGAAGTGATCTTCCAAAAAATCCAGGAAACCGTGGATGTGGGCGGGACGGAAATTCTGATGCAAGGCGGCACCAATCCGGATTTGCCGTTTGAATATTATACGAATCTGTTACGGGAAATTAAAAAACGCTTTCCCGATATCACCATGCATTCTTTTTCGCCCGCTGAAATCCTGAAAATGAAAGAAGTTTCCGGCCTTTCCCTGGAAGAGGTGGTCCGCCGGTTGCATGAAGCGGGGTTGGATTCCCTGCCTGGTGGCGGAGCGGAAATCCTGGATGATGAAATTCGCCGGAAAATCAGCCGGTTGAAAGGTTCTTGGCGGGACTGGATGGATGTCATGCAAACGGCCCATCGCGTGGGGATGCATACCACGGCAACCATGGTGATCGGTTTTGGCGAAACGAATGAACACCGGGTGAATCATTTGCTCCGGATCCGGCAGGCCCAAGACGAGACGAAAGGTTTCCTCGCTTTCATCGTATGGACGTTCCAGCCGGACAACACCAATTTGAAACGGGAAAAATTGCCGCCTGAAGAATATTTGAAAGCGGTGGCGATCGCCCGTTTGATGCTGGATAATATCCCCAATCTCCAATCCTCCTGGGTAACCATGGGACCGGAAATCGGGAAAAAATCACTGCACTTCGGCTGCAATGACTTTGGAAGCACCATGATCGAAGAAAATGTGGTTTCGGCTGCCGGCACCACTCATAAAGTAAACAACCATCTCATTTTGCGCCTGATCCGGGAAGCCGGGAAAATTCCGGCGCAACGGAACACGAAATATGAGATCTTGCGTGTTTTTCAAGAGGGAGAGTATACCGAAAAGGATTTCGTGATGCAAAACTGATTGGGGTTTTGGATGCAATGGCACTCCGGTACCGGGGTGTCATTTTATAATTTAAGAAAATAAATAGATTTTACTTTATATATTTGCTATTTTAAATATGTGATCAAAAAGGTTTTCTTATGGCAAATCCTTCATTTGCCCTCAGATACAGAGAGATAGGAGGAGAGGGTTTGACAGGAAAAACACATTTTGCCATCGGCGTGGCATCGGGTGTCGGACTGGCCGTGGCCTCCGGAAATACGGATGATGTAGGAGAACTTGCTTTAACCATTGTTTTGGCGGGAATTGCTTCTTTGCTCCCGGACATCGATGAAGACGGCAGCCTGATCAACAACTTTTTGTTTCCTTCGCTGAGCAGGACCTACCGGTCATTTGCGCTGGCGGCTTTGGGATTGGTCATGATTCTGTTGTTTTTCATCAAAAGCCTGCCTCTTTGGGTGTTACTGATGGGGGTTTTTGCCGCCGGCGTCGCTTATGCCCCTCACCGGTCGGTTACCCATTCGATTCTTACCTGCGCTTATGTTACTTGGATGTTTTACACGATTCAACCGTGGATGTCCGTACCGGTGTTGGTCGGTTATTTGTCCCATCTTTTTGCAGATACGTTAACCAGTGCGGGTGTTCCTTATTTGTGGCCTTATAAAAAGAAATTTTCAATGAAAGCTTTTGGAATCAAAGTGAAAACGGGCGGGAGCGAAGAAAAATTGATCGGAAGGCTGTCCATTTTGTTGGCTGCGCTGGGGTTTGTTTATTTGATCGGACTGATTCTTTATAACGAAGTAAAAATGGCCGGATGGTTCTGAAGAGAAGGCTTGGTTTTTTGACCAAGTCTTTTTTATTTCTTGTGGGTCCTTTTGTTTTTTTGTATACCGTTATTGGTTGCAACATATATTGGTATGGAAAGTGGTTCTGAGAATATCCGTGGATGGGAGGGGAGACGGTTGAAATATCTGATTTCGTTTGATCAGAGAGATGAGCCATTTCGTTCCTGTTTGCAAGACTTGCGGGAGGGCATCCGCTCCGTCTGCCCGGTTTTTGACATGAAAGAGATGGGGATGGGAGAACGTTTTGTCATCCTCATCCGGTTGAGAAAGTGGATGGATGAGAAACAAAGGGATCGGATTGTATGGCAAGTGGGCAAAATCCTGACCCGTTACATTTGTGACCATCTGGAACCGAAATGGATCAGCAAAATGATTCAATCCAGTCACCATTATTTCACAAAGCAGGAAATCAGGAAGATTCAGCAGCAGGTGTTGGAGCAATTGGAGACCAGCGCATGGGAATGCCAACAGGTGATATACCGCAGCCGGCGGGAAAAATTGGAGAAACAAATCACCGGATTTTTGAAAGAAAATCATCACATTGCTTTGGACGGTTTTGTTTCCTTTCGCTTGAAGGCATACCGGAAAACGCTGATGGCTTGTGTGGAGGAAGCCATTCAAGCTTACCGTTTGAAAAGGCAATACCATGAATTTATTGAATTGTTGCGCATGTTCATCGAGTCCCGGCCCCCGAAAATCGGGCTGGTGCATGTCATCCATGACAACCAACAATTTCATGTGCTGAAATCGGACGGCACCCCGGTTTTGGACAAAGACCTGGAGCCGGTTTTTATGGAAATGGCCGATCAAACGGCATCCCAAAAAGATCACCTGATGAGCATTTTGTTAAGCATGACGCCGGAGCGAATCATCATTCATACCACCTGTCCGGATGAAAATGTGATCAAGACCCTGATGCAAATTTTTGAAGGAAGAGTGATGACTTGTGACGGCTGCAGCCAATGTCAGCCTTCCGCCCGGCCGTTTTTGGAAGATGCTTGACGAACCCGTGACGGAATGAGTATAATACATAACAAATTTTATCCGAAAGCAATGATGAGGACACGGGCATCTCCGACGGTTTCAGAGAGTGGGGGTCAGCGGCTGGAAGCCTCCATAACCCAATCGGAAAATGCTTACCACCTCAGAGCTGCAACAAGGAACGCATCTTGGATGCCAGTAATTGTTGCCGGGACTCGCCGTTATTGAGATGAGAGAACCTTGAACAGCCTGGTCCGGCTGTTTCAGGTTGAAAAAGGGTGGAACCGCGACGACCAGCTCGTCCCTTTATGGGAGGGGCTTTTTTTATTGAAGATGAAAAAAGGAGAGATGGAAATGAGCATCAGTGTCAAATTCCCGGACGGTTCCGTTCGTGAGTATGAATCGTCCGTCACGGTTGGGGAGATTGCCGACTCCATCAGCCGGAGCTTGTCCAAAAAGGCTGTTGCCGGCAAAATCAACGGCCAAGTGGTGGATTTGTCCAGAGAAGTGCCGGACGGTGCCGAAATCCAAGTTCTGACTTTGGAAGATGAGGAAGGCTTGGAAGTTTACCGCCACAGCACCGCTCACTTGATGGCGCAGGCGTTGAAACGATTGTATCCGGATGTGAAACTGGGGATCGGCCCGGTGATTGAAGACGGATTTTATTATGACGTGGATTTGCCGGTTCGTTTGACGCCGGAGGACCTGCCCAAGATCGAAGAAGAGATGAGAAAAATCGTCAAAGAAAATTTGCCGATTGAGCGAAAAGTCGTTTCCCGGGAGGAAGCCATCCGGATTTATGAAGAAACCGGGGATCATCTGAAATTGGAGATCATTCGTGACCTGCCGGAAGATGCAGTGATCACCATGTATCATCAAGGCGAGTTTTTTGATCTGTGCCGCGGTCCCCATTTGCCGTCCACCGGAAAGATTAAAGCGTTTAAATTATTAAGCATTGCCGGAGCTTATTGGCGCGGGGATTCGGACAACCAGATGTTGCAGAGGATTTACGGGACGGCCTGGCCGAAACAATCCCAGTTGGAGGAACATCTGAACTTCCTGGAAGAAGCGAAAAAGCGGGATCACCGGAAACTGGGAAGAGAACTCGGCTTATACATGTTCTCGGAGGAAGCCCCCGGCATGCCGTTTTATTTGCCGAACGGGATGATTTTGCGCAATGAATTGGAACAATACTCGCGTGATTTGCAAATCAAAGCCGGTTACAAAGAAGTCCGCACTCCGCTCATCATGAACCAGCGCTTGTGGGAACAATCGGGACACTGGGACCATTACAAGGAAAACATGTACTTCACCAATGTGGATGAATCCGCTTTTGCCGTCAAACCGATGAACTGTCCCGGACATATGCTGATATTTAAACATGATATCCGCTCATACCGGGATTTGCCGCTTCGCCTGGCTGAATTCGGGCAAGTGCATCGCCACGAGTTGTCGGGAGCCTTAAACGGCATGCTCCGGGTCCGGACTTTCACCCAGGATGATGCACATATCTTTGTGCGGCCGGATCAGATCGAAGAAGAAGTGACCGCCGCGCTTCAACTGGTGGATCAGATTTACAGCACTTTTGGTTTCCCCTATTCCATCGAGCTTTCCACCCGTCCCGAAGATTCAATGGGTTCGGACGAACTGTGGGAAAAAGCCGAATCCGCGCTGCAGAACGTGTTGGATAAGTCCGGCATCAAATACCGGATCAATGAGGGGGACGGTGCGTTTTACGGTCCGAAGATCGATTTCCATATCCGGGATGCTTTGAAGCGGAGCCATCAATGCGCCACCATCCAATTGGATTTCCAAATGCCCGAGAAATTTGATCTCTCCTATGTCGGGGAAGACAATGAGCGGCATCGCCCGGTGGTGATTCACCGAGCCATTTACGGATCAATTGACCGCTTTATCGGGATATTGGTCGAGCACTATGGCGGTGCTTTCCCGTTATGGCTGGCTCCGGTTCAAGCCAAGGTGATTCCGATTTCCCGCGCGTTCAATGACTACGCTGAACAAGTGACGGCCCGGTTACGGGATGCGGGAATTCGCGCGGAACTGGACGGCCGTGATGAAAAAGTGGGTTATAAAATCCGGGAAGCCCAGGTGCAAAAAGTTCCCTACATGCTGGTGATCGGTGAAAAAGAAATGAATGCCGACGCCGTGGCTGTCCGGAAGCGGACCGAAGGAGACCTCGGGGCCAAGCTGCTGGATGAAGTGATAGAACAATTGGTGTCCGAAATCAAAGAGAAAAAATGACAATGAAAAAAGCACCCCGTTTGGTGAAGGGGTGCTTTTTTTAATAATAAGGGGAAATCATCAAATACACCAGCACGCCGGTGATGCTGACATACAGCCAAATCGGCATGGTCCAGCGTGCGATTTTCCGGTGCCTTTCCACCTGCATCTTCAGGCCGCGAACCATCGTGAAAAGGGCCAGAAACACGGTGGGGGCGGCCAGAACGATATGGGTGATCAAGATGAAGTAATATATGATTTTGATCCACCCTTCGCCGCCGTAAGAAGTGGAAGGCGCCAACGAATGATAAACCAGATAAGTGATCAAAAAAAGAGCAGTCGAACCAAAGGCGGCAAAGATAAAACGACGGTGCATGCGTATATTTTTTTTCTTGATGAAATATAATGCGGTAATGAGGAACACCGTCGTAAAGCTGTTGAAAATCGCGTTTAACATGGGCAAAAACGTTAAATCCACATGATCGAACCCTTGGTATTTCGGCATGAAAAAGAGGACGACGATGATGGCATTGATGATGATGGTCAATGCGACGATCCATGCTGTGGTCTTCTTTTCGTCCGCCGGAATTTGCCTGGTTTGGTCAGCCATGGTTTCACCCTTTCATTGCAATGAACTCAACTTCAGTATACATTTTTTTACTGACAAACTCCTGTAAAAAAGGTGACAAAACGGACAAAACTTTTCCCTTTATTTTCCGTTTGACGGATCCCGGAGAAAAGAATATATTCAAAGTGGCCGTTTTGAAATCGTGCGTCACGTTTGACACGGGTTTTATTTCTGTGATAGTATATTTTTGTCATGCAAGAAGAAGCGCCCGCTTCTCACCTGGTCAACGCGGAGTTGGCAGGTTCTGATGCAACTGATTTTCCTGTTGGATATTGGAAGCAAAGTGTGGGCGTTTTCTGCGCTTACACTTTTTTATTTTTCAATTTTTTTCCGGAGGTGGCAGGTATCAGCAAGGAACATCAGCACCAAGTCAATGAGTCGATTCGTGCTCGGGAAGTTCGCCTGATCGGTGTTGACGGTACGCAATTGGGAATCAAACCCATCCGTGAGGCTTTGCAGCTTGCACAAGAAGCCAATCTCGATCTCGTGAATGTTGCCCCGCAGGCAAAACCGCCGGTTTGCCGTATCATGGATTACGGAAAGTACCGTTACGAACAAAGCAAACGCGAAAAAGAAGCACGCAAGAATCAAAAAACGATTCAAATCAAAGAGGTGCGCCTCAGCCCGACGATTGAAGAGAACGACATCAAAACCAAATTAAGCAATGTGAAAAAATTCCTTAAAAAAGGAAACAAAGTGAAGTTGACCATTCGATTCCGCGGCCGGGAAATCACTCACCAGGAATTGGGACGCAGTATTTTGGACCGGATGGCAAAGGAAGTGGAAGACCTTTCGGAAATCGAACGGGCTCCGAAATTGGAAGGCCGTCAGATGATCATGATTTTAGCACCGAAACAGTAGAAGGAGGACAATGTTATGCCAAAAATGAAAACCAAAAAAGCTGCGGCAAAGCGCTTTAAGAAAACCGGAACCGGCAAAGTGAAACGCTCCCATGCGTATACAAGCCACTTGTTTGAGGCAAAAAGCCCGAAGCGCAAACGCAAATTGCGTAAAAGTGCAATCATGCACTCCGGTGATGAAAAACGGATCAGACAGTTGATTTCCTATCTGTAAGAAACGCCTAAAGAAAGAGACTTCAGGAGGGATTTATTGTGGCAAGAGTGAAAGGTGGTACCGTGACGCGTGCACGTCGCAAAAAGGTACTGAAATTGGCTAGAGGTTATTTTGGTTCCAAACATGCGTTGTTCCGTACGGCAAAACAACAAGTCATGAAATCGTTGATGTATGCATACCGTGACCGCCGTCAACGTAAGCGTGACTTCCGTAAATTGTGGATTACACGCATTAATGCGGCCGCACGCATGAACGGCATTTCTTATAACAAATTTATCCATGGCCTGAAAGTGGCAGGCGTGGACATCAACCGAAAAGTTCTTGCGGAATTGGCCGTGACAGACCAAAAAGCGTTTGCTGAATTGGTTAATGTTGCCAAAAACGCAAAATAACGGACTGATCGATGGAGAAACCCCCGGATGCCGGGGGTTTTTTTAAATGACTTTATGCAACAGGGAAAGCAAGGTTTTCAACTCTTCCGTGGACAAGTTTTCAAACTTTTTCCGAAAGTATTCTGATTTTTGGTCGGCAAGTTTTTGAATCATCTCCTTGCCTTGATCCGTCAGGTGAAGTTCGACCACGCGTTTGTCCAATTGCGACCGTTGCCGGTACACCAGATTTTTTTTCTCCAACTGATCCGCCACATGGGTGATGTGGCTGACGGACACATCAAATTCCTGGGCCAGTGCTGTGATGATTTGAGGGCTTTTATGGAGCTTTTTGAGCACGCCGAATTCAGCCCCGTTAATTTGATCTCCCCAAATTTCCGTTAAATCTTTACGGATTTGTCGTAAAATGAGGCGAAACACTTGTTCCAATTCCATTGACATTTCAATTCTGTCCAACATCACTTTCTCCTTCATGGGATTCCCCATTTTGTTTTATGAAGTGAAATATTAGTCATGATTATAAACCATTCTCTTTCAATTTTACAACATAAATTTCTGTTGTTTTTGTTTTTTGGTCCCTTTTTTAGTCGTGACATCCGTCCCGTTTTGTTATAAACTGATATGAAAAATCAAAAAAGGGGGAGAACAATGCGAAGTGACAAAATTAAAAAAGGGATCGACCGGGCGCCGCACCGCGCATTGTTGCGGGCAGCCGGATTGAAAGATGAAGATTTTGACAAGCCTTTTATCGGCATATGCAATTCATTTGTTGAAATCATTCCGGGGCATATGCATTTAAATAGATTTGCCGAAGTGGTGAAAGAAGCCGTCCGGGAGGCGGGCGGAGTTCCTTTTGAATTTAATGCGATCGGTGTGGACGATGGTATTGCCATGGGGCATATCGGCATGCGCTATTCGTTGCCCAGCCGGGAGATCATTGCCGATTCGGTGGAGACGGTGGCGTTGGCCCATTGGTTTGACGGGCTTATTTGTATTCCCAATTGTGACAAAATTACGCCCGGCATGATGATGGGGGCTTTGAGGGTGAATATCCCGACCATTTTCGTCAGCGGCGGACCGATGCGGGCCGGGGTGACACCGCAGGGAGAAAAAGTGGATCTGGTTTCGGTTTTTGAAGGAGTAGGGGCTTATCACGCCGGGAAAATGGACGAACGGGAATTGCAAACGTTGGAACAGTTTGGGTGTCCAAGCTGCGGGTCTTGTTCCGGTATGTTTACGGCCAATTCGATGAACTGTCTGGCGGAAGCACTGGGATTGGCTTTGCCGGGAAACGGAAGCATCCTTGCCGGTACGGAGGAACGAAATGAATTGGCGAGAAAAGCGGCCCGCCAAATTCTCCGTTTAATCGAAGCGGACCTGAAGCCGCGGGATATTGTTACCAAGGAATCGGTGGATAATGCACTGGTGTTGGATATGGCCATGGGAGGTTCCACCAATACGATTCTTCACACCATGGCGATTGCATACGAAGCAGGAATCGATTATCCACTGAAGTCCATCAATGAACTTTCGAAAAAAGTCCCATACTTATGTAAAGTCAGCCCGGCGGGAAATTGGCACATGGAAGATGTGGACCGGGCGGGAGGCATTTCGGCCATTCTCCATGAGTTGAGTAAAATCGGGGGGTTGCTGAATCTGGATCGACCGACGGTGACCTTGAAAACACTGGGTGAAAATATTGCAGAAACGGAAGTGAAAGACCGCGCGGTCATCAAATCGGTTGACAAGCCATACAGTGAAACGGGAGGACTGCAGATTTTATACGGGAACCTCGCCCCCGACGGTGCAGTGATTAAAACCGGGGCGGTGGATCCTTCGATTCGCCGGTTTAAGGGAAAAGCCATTGTGTTTGATTCCCAGGATTCGGCCATTGCCGGAATTGCCATGGGAAAAGTGAAGTCCGGACATGTTGTCGTCATCCGGTATGAAGGCCCCAAAGGCGGCCCGGGAATGCCGGAAATGTTGTCGCCGACTTCCGCCATCATGGGAATGGGGCTCGGAAAAGAGGTGGCGTTGATCACCGACGGCCGTTTTTCCGGGGCGACGAGGGGAATTTGCATCGGTCATATTTCTCCCGAGGCGGCAGAAGGAGGCCCCATTGGATGGGTCGAGCCGGGAGACGAAATTGAAATCGATTTGGATAAGGGAACGCTTCAGCTTTTGGTTTCCGATGAGGAGATGAAAAAAAGGAAAGCGGCATGGAAAGCACCTTCCATCGAAGTGGAGGGACGTTTTTTAAGACGTTACGCCCATATGGTGACTTCCGCCAATACCGGGGCTGTTTTAAAAAAAGTATAGGAATTTTTAACGGTTGAATCACTTTCTGAAAAAAGAGGTGATTCAACTTATTTAAAAAATTTGCAAACGATTACAAATTTGTAATGAATTTTCCCGGAAAAACCGGTTGACACCCTGTGAAGAGGGTGATTATAATAGCATCTAAATAGTCGAAATTGTAATTCTTAAAAAACTTCACCGCTGATGTCTCCTAAATTTCTGCCGTTTTTCAAGCGGCTGTTTTAAAACAACAACAAGCCTGATAATTCAGTATATTGAGACGATGAAGAGGAATGAACATAAGCGAGTGCGTTACAGAGAGTCCGGATTTTGCTGAGACCGGAACCATGAGCTTATGATTCTCTCACCTCGGAGTCGGGTGGCCAAAGATGCAATGTGCTTGCATCGAGTAGTACATTCCCGGTTGTCCCGTTATCGACAGGGTACAGGCCATGGTGTTTTGTCTGTACCCATTGAGACCGGCTTTGCGAAAAGTCGGTAAAATTGGGTGGTACCACGAACCTGATTCGTCCCAATGACGGCATGCACTTGTCGTGTGGGGTGAATCGGGTTTTTTTATTTACATCCGAAAAGGAGGAACAAGCGTTGGCTCCCCAAGTGGAAACCAGAACGACGGAGGCAGTTGAGTCAGAAGCAGAGAAGAGGGAGGAACTGACTGGATCCGAGATTTTGCTTCGCAGTTTGATCCGGGAAGGAGTAGAGGTGATATTCGGTTATCCGGGCGGAGCAGTACTGCCGATCTATGACACGTTATATCACGAAAAAGTTCAACATCTGCTCGCTCGCCACGAGCAAGGAGCCATTCATGCCGCGGACGGATACGCGCGAGCAACCGGAAAGCCCGGGGTGGTCATTGCCACTTCGGGACCGGGAGCAACCAACCTTGTCACAGGCATTGCAACAGCCATGATGGATTCCGTCCCTTTGGTTTGTATCACAGGGAATGTGGCCCAGGATTTGCTGGGGACGGATGCTTTCCAAGAAGCAGACATCACGGGAATCACGATGCCGATCACCAAGCATAACTATTTGGTCCGGGATGTTTCCCAGTTGCCGAGGATTGTGAAAGAGGCGTTCAAAATTGCCACAACGGGGCGTCCCGGACCGGTGTTGATTGACATTCCGAAGGATGTTTCCAATGCGAAAACAACGCTTTCCTATCCGGAAGAAGTCCACATCCCCGGGTTAAAAATTCCGGAAGAGCCTGAGCAAGCCCGGATTGAACAACTTTACGACGCCATTTCCAAAGCCGAAAAACCATTGATTTTGGCAGGAGGAGGCGTGGTCACATCCGGTGCGGCCGACGAGCTGAGGGAGTTAGCCGAGCAATCGGAGATCCCGGTGACCACAACCTTGATGGGAATCGGGGGATTTCCCGGCACCCATCCGTATTGGCTGGGGATGCCGGGGATGCATGGAACGTACACCGCCAATCACGCTTTGTTGGAGTGTGATTTGCTGATCGGCATCGGCGTCCGTTTTGATGACCGGGTCACCATGGGGCGCATCGACACATTTGCAAAACGGGCCAAAATCGTGCATATCGACATCGATCCGGCGGAGATCGGAAAAAATGTGGAGACTTGGATCCCGCTGGTCGGAGATGTCAAAACCGTTTTGCAAAAGGTGAACCGAAACGTGCCGCGGAGCAATTCAAAAGCGTGGATGGAGAAGTTGGATTTTTGGAAGAAAGAATATCCGTTAACTTACCGCGACGACGGCTGTTCATTAAAGCCCCAGTGGGTGATTGAAGAAATCTACCGCTCGACCAAAGGGGAAGCGATCATAACCACGGATGTGGGACAACACCAAATGTGGGTCGCACAGTTTTACCGGTTCCACCATCCCCGCTCGCTGTTAAGTTCCGGCGGTCTTGGCACGATGGGATTCGGTTTTCCGGCAGCCATCGGGGCCCAATTGGGAGTGCCGGACCGCCCGGTGATCGCCGTGACAGGGGACGGGGGATTTCAAATGACCGCCCAAGAACTGGCGCTTCTTCCTCTTTTGAATCTTCCGGTGAAAATCGCCATCATCAACAACCAGTGTTTGGGGATGGTCCGGCAATGGCAGGAAGTGTTTTATGAGCAACGTTATTGTGACGTTGATCTTTCAGGCGGTCCGGATTTTGTCAAACTGGCGGATGCCTACGGAGTCAAGGCCTGGCGGGCTAAAAACAGGGAAGAAGCCGTCTCCGCCTGGAATGAGGCCCTGAATCATCCCGGACCGGCGTTGGTCGATTTCTGGGTCGAACCGGATGAAAATGTTTATCCGATGGTGGCTCCGGGATCGAGTCTGGATGAGATGGTGATGGGAGATGAGTTGAGATGAGAAGAGTTTTATCCGTGTTGGTCAACAATCAACCCAGGGTCTTGGCGCGGGTGGCCAGTATGATCGGGCAGAGGAACTTCAACATTGAAAGCATCAGTGTGGGGGAGACTGAGAATCCGGCCTACTCCCGCATGGTGATCGTCACCAGGGGAAACCCGTCGACCATCGCGCAAATTTCAAAACAATTAAACAAATTGATCGACGTGATCCAGGTGGAACAGTTGGAAAAAGACCAGTCGGTTGAACGGGAGCTTCTCCTGATCAAGGTGGCGGCACCGCCGTCGGTCAGAGCCGAGATCACCGGAGTGATCGAACCCTTTCGGGCAAACATCGTGGATGTCGGTCAAAAATCGCTGGTGATCCAGGTGACGGGTGACCCGCTCAAACTGGAAGCCATGATTGAACTGCTTCGTCCCTACGGGATTCAGGAAGTGGCCCGAACCGGAGTGACGGCGATTTCCAGAGGCAGTGTGTCTGAAAACAAAATGGTTTCACTTTAATTAAGGAGGAATGGAACAATGGCGAAAATGTATTATGAGCAAGATGCGGATTTGTCTTTGTTGCAAGGGAAAACGGTTGCGGTGATTGGATACGGAAGCCAAGGGCATGCCCAGGCACAAAACTTGCGGGACAGCGGAGTGAACGTGGTGATCGGACTCCGGAAGGGGAAATCTTGGGAACAGGCGGCCGCGGACGGATTTGAAGTGCTGGAGGTGGATGAAGCCGTCAAACGTGCCGATGTTGTGCAAGTGCTGATTCCCGACGAGCTTCAGAAAAAGGTGTATGAAGAACAGATTGCCCCTTATTTGCAACCGGGAAATGTATTGATGTTCTCACACGGATTCAATATTCATTTTAAACAAATTGTTCCGCCCGAAAAGGTGGATGTCATCCTGGTTGCCCCCAAATCGCCGGGCCATCTGTTAAGAAGAGTTTTTGAAGAAGGATTTGGTGTTCCGTCCCTGATCGCGGTTTATCAGGATGCAAGCGGAAGAGCCAAAGACATGGCCTTGGCTTACTGTAAAGGCATCGGTTCCACCAAAGCCGGCGTGATTGAAACCACCTTCAAGGAAGAAACCGAAACCGACCTGTTCGGGGAACAAGCCGTTTTGTGCGGCGGGGTCAGCCGCCTGGTCCAAAGCGGGTTCGAAACCCTGGTGGAAGCCGGATACCAACCGGAAATCGCCTATTTCGAATGTTTGCATGAATTGAAATTGATTGTCGATTTGATGTATGAAGGCGGCTTGAGCCAGATGCGCTACTCGGTCAGTGACACGGCTGAGTTCGGCGATTATGTCAGCGGAAAACGGGTGGTTGCAGAACCCAGCCGGGAAGCCATGAAAGAAATTTTAAAAGAAATTCAAGACGGTACCTTTGCCCGCCGGTGGATCCAAGAGAACGAGAATGGACGAAAAGAGTTTGCAGAGTTGAGAAGAGCCGGGAAAGAGCATCCGATTGAGCAAGTGGGGAGTCAGTTGAGAAAGTTGATGGTCTGGACGAAAGCTGAGCCTGTGAAACAATAGAGTTTAAAGGAGAGGAAGCGGGTATGCGTACAGTCATGATTTTTGACACGACATTGCGCGATGGAGAACAGTCACCGGGTGTCAATTTGAGCACCCGGGAGAAAGTGGAGATTGCGATTCAGTTGGAAAAGTTAGGGGTGAATGTGATTGAAGCCGGATTTGCCGCTTCCTCCAAAGGAGATCTGAATGCTGTCAAAGAAGTGGCACAAGTGGTGAAAAATGCGTCTGTCTGCAGTTTGTCCCGGGCGGTGAAAAGGGACATCGACTTTGCAAAGGAAGCGTTACAAGCGGCGGAATCCCCATATCTCCATCTATTTCTGGCAACCTCTCCAATCCATCGGGAATACAAGTTGCAGATGGATAAAGAACAGGTGAAAACCAGGATCCGTGAAGCGATCACCTATGCAAAAAAGTATTTTTCACAGATTGAGTTCTCGGCAGAAGATGCGGGAAGAACCGAAATCGACTTTTTGTGCGAAGTGGTTGACACTGCCATCTCAGCCGGGGCCACGGTGATTAACCTGCCGGACACGGTCGGTTATCTGACGCCGCAAGAATATGCGGATATGTTCCGCGAAGTGATCAACCGGGTGCCGCGGGTGGATCAAGTGCGGTTGAGCGCGCACTGCCATGATGATTTGGGGATGGCGGTGGCCAACAGTCTGGCAGCGATTGAGGCCGGTGTGTCCCAAGTGGAATGCACCATCAACGGGATCGGTGAAAGGGCGGGAAATGCAGCTTTGGAGGAAATCGCCATGGCTGTGAAAACAAGAGAAGATTATTACCGCGTGCAAACGACACTCAATTTAAAAGAAATTCACCGCACCAGCCGGATGGTAAGCAAATTGACCGGCATGCCGGTTCCGGGAAACAAAGCGGTGGTGGGAACCAATGCGTTTGCCCATGAGTCGGGCATTCATCAGGATGGCATGCTGAAACACCGCGAAACTTATGAAATCATGACTCCGGAAAGCGTCGGGTTAAATGAAAGCCGTCTGGTGTTGGGCAAACATTCCGGCCGCCATGCCTTCAAAACGAAGATGGTGGAATTGGGGTTTGAGCTGAAAGAGGAGCAAGTCAATCCGTTGTTTGAACGCTTTAAAGAGTTGGCCGACCGCAAAAAAGAAATCACCGATGATGATTTGATTGCATTGGTGGAAGAAAAACTGGTGCATGCACAGGACTTTTATGTGATGGAATCATTGCAGGTCACCTGCGGCAATCCGTCTCTTCCGACGGCAAGCATTAAGATCAAAAGAGAAAGTGATGGCAAAACCTTCTTTGAAGCGGCCTGCGGGAACGGGTCGGTGGATGCCATCTTTAAAGCCATTGACCGGGTTGCACAGGAGAGAGTGTCTTTGGAGGATTATCGGATCCATTCAGTGACGCAAGGAAAAGATGCGCTGGGTGAAGTGAGTGTTCAGTTGAGACAAGGCGAGCTTTATGTCAGAGGCAGAGGTGTGAGCACAGACGTGCTGGAGGCCAGTGCCCGGGCGTACCTGGATGCGATCAACCGTCTGATTCGTCGCAAAGGAGATTATCCTGCCGAGAAAACAGCAGTGACGACAGTATAAAGGAGTGGACAGAGATGAGCGGAGCAAAGAAAAAAGTGGCTGTATTGCCGGGAGACGGAATCGGTCCGGAGATTGTGGAAGAGGCTGTGAAGGTTTTGTATCAAGTGGAACGGATGTATGGTTGCGCCTTTGAATTTCAATACAGCTTGGTGGGGGGGACGGCCATCGACCGGGTGGGCACTCCCCTCCCCGATGAAACGTTGCAATTATGCAAAGCATCAGATGCGGTTTTGCTCGGGGCGGTCGGGGGACCCCAATGGGACCGGTATCCGGCTGAACTGCGTCCGGAAAAGGCTTTGCTGGCACTGAGAAAAGAACTCGGTTTGTTTTCCAATTTGCGTCCGGTCATGGCGTTTGAAGGATTAAACACAAATTCCTCTTTGCGGTTCGATGTGGTGAAAGACGTGGATCTCATTGTGGTTCGCGAATTGACCGGCGGCATTTATTTTGGAGAGAAGACCCGTTCGCAAACGTTACAGGGCGAAGTGGCCACTGACCTGCTGGTGTATCATGAATACGAAATTGAACGAATTGTACGGCAAGCATTTGAAATTGCCAGAAAGCGGGGGAAAAAAGTGACATCCGTGGATAAAGCCAATGTGTTGGAAAGTTCCCGGTTATGGCGGGAGGTGACCGAAAAAGTGGCGGAAGAATACCCGGATGTCACCTTGGAACACATGCTGGTGGACAATTGCGCCATGCAATTAATTCTGCGCCCGTCTTCTTTTGATGTGCTGGTGACTGAAAACATGTTTGGCGATATTTTAAGTGATGAATCCGCCATTCTTTCCGGTTCCATCGGTTTGTTGCCGTCGGCCAGCCTGGGTGAAGATTCCTTTGGTTTGTATGAACCGGTTCATGGTTCCGCCCCCGACATTGCCGGACAGGGAGTGGCCAATCCGGCGGCGACGATATTGTCTGCTGCATTGATGTTGAAATTTTCATTTGGTTTCCACCAAGCGGCTGAGGCAGTGGAGCAGGCCGTGCGAACGGTTCTTGCTAACGGGTACCTGACGCCGGATTTGGCAAAACCGGATACGATGGCGGTGGATACGGAGGAATTTGGAGATTTGGTCGTGGAAGAACTGAAGCGGTGTTCTCCGGTGTTGTCCCAAGCGAATTAAAGAAGATGAAAGTGAAAAAAGCCGGCATTGCCGGCTTTTTTGAATGGAATTTAAATCATTTCGATGTGCTGTCCAACCAGGGCATGGACGGGATCCCGGCTGGTTCCCGGTACAGATCGTTTGCCAGGCGGTCCTTGATGCCGAGACGATTGGCATTTAAGTCTTTGTAACTGAAAAAAATGCTTCCTTTTGCAAACGCGTTTTGCCGGATCATTTTGATCTGGTTGGGGATTTCTTCCGGGTTGTCCCAGGCTTCGTTATCATTGCCGATCTTGTAGGCGGCATGTCCAATATATAAATGAGTGTTTCTTCCCGCCACTTCACCGGACCACCATGCAAGCAACTTGGCATAGTCGGCGGCCGGATGGCCGATGTTCCAGTAAATTTGCGGGGCGATGTAATCAAGCCATCCTTGCCGGATCCATGTGCGCGAATCGGCATAAACCGTGAAATAGCTTTCGGATCCGTTCGTGTCGGAGCCGGTCGGATCACTTGATTTGTTTTTCCAGATGCCAAACGGAGAGATGCCGAACTTCACACCCGGTTTTTCGCTTTTGATGGCCTGGCTGACGCGCTGGACGAGGGTGTTGACATTATGCCGCCGCCAGTCTCCTTTGTCCGGAAAATTTTGTCCGTAAGTTTGGTAGGTTTCATCATCCGGGAAGTCTTGTCCTTGCACAGGATACGGGTAAAAATAATCATCGAAATGAACGGCATCAATGTCATAATTGCGGACCACTTCCATGATGCTGTCCACAATATGATCTTGGACAGCGGGGATACCCGGATCGAACCAAAGTTTTCCCCCGTAAGAAACCACCCAATTCGGGTTTTTTCGCGCCGGGTGATCCGGAACCAGTTGATCCAGTCGGGTGTCCATGCTCACCCGGTAGGGATTGAACCAGGCATGAAACTCCAGATTTCGTGCATGGGCCTCTTCAATCATAAAGGCCAGCGGGTCATAGCCGGGGGATTTTCCTTGTTCCCCGGTCAGATATTTTGACCACGGATTCCATTGGGAGGGATAAAAAGCGTCCGCTGTCGGACGGATTTGCACCACCACCGCGTTTAACCCCATTTTTTTGGACTCTTCCAGAATCGTGATGAACTCGTTCTTTTGTTCTTCCGCACTCAGATATGGATTGGACGGCCAGTCGATGTTTGTGACACTGGCGATCCAAACCCCCCGGAATTCACTTTGACTGGAAGTGCGGGCTTCAGCCATCGGATACCATGTGAAAGCGATCATCAAAGATGAAAGCAATAACAGAACCAATCGCTTCACAATCCATCTCCTCTCAATTGTTTGATAATGTTTCGCAAATTTATTATATCAAAATATTTCGACGTCTCGTCTTGAAATCTCTGAAAGACAAAATAAAAAAAACAAGCGAGTGTCACGTTCGCTTGTCCAAAATCAATCCAATAAGCCTTTTTGCCCTCAGGGTGCTTATTTATTTCGGGTTTGATTCCAAACGGATCAAATCAAAGAGGGAAGATAAAGGTTTACCTGTGATTTGATCATGATAATCGGACGGAAAACCGTCAATGTTGATATGGAAGATTTGATCTTGCGTTTCCACTCGTTGTTTTTGCAGTTTCATGGAAGGCATGACCAAATGGGCAATATTTTTTTTGTCCAATTTAATGGAATGCGGTGTAAACCGAAACGTGTGGTACCGGGTGTACGTGTCCGGGTGATTCAGAAATAAAATGTATTTTTGGTTATTCTCCGGTTGGGTGTAAAGAGGATGGATGATTTCAATTTTTTGGTCATCATTGGTTTGCAGTTGAAGCTTGTGGGCAATGCCGACTTCGATGTTCTTTTGCTCCAGTTTTCCTTTGAGCACCCGATCGACTTGAAATTTGTACACTTGCACTTCATGATAGGTGTTTTCGGAAGGGAGTGCCGGATTTTTCGGATTCCGTGCCCCGTTTTCCACCCGGTCCATTCCCTTGTACTCGCCGAGGACGATGACGGGGGCTTGATCAATCATGGCCGGCAAATTGTTTGCCATAGCCAAATCGACATGCATGCCCATGTTCACTTCTTCTTTTTTGTCACCGGGCATACAGCCGGCAGCCAAGAGAAGAAAGACGGTTGTAAACAGAAAAGAGATTTTTTTCCACTTCAATGAAAATCCTCCTTTAAGCCAGGAAGTTTCACTCATATAAATTGTTTACCCCGTTGATGTCGTCGGTCTGCGGGGTATATGTATGAAACCGGTCACGTTCCGTATTCATCAGGGATGTCCAATTGGTATGCGCCAAACCGAGAATGTGCCCGATTTCATGGCCCAGGACGCTTTGCCCAAATTGGGAGTCGTTATTGGACTCATAGTATGTATTCATTTTTGCCACCCAGGAATTGATGCAGGAACCCACGCCGGTTTGCCAGTAAGAATAGCCAAAATAACCATCTGTGCTGGAGTAATAAGAATCGACCACTCCGGTTGCGGAGGAATCGCCTTGCACAAAACGGCGTTTGTCCTGTGCTTCATTCCAGCTTTGAATCGCTTTTTTGGAAGCTTCCTGATGTTCATTCGTGATGTGTCCGCCCCAGCGATAGTATACATAATAATAATCACATAATTTGTCACCCGTAAAGCTGTATGCGAAAGTCATGGAAGGAAATATCCACACACATAAAGGGGTGATGAGGAAGAGAATGAGTGCTTTCTTTTTCAACTTGTTTCCCTCCTAATGTGGAATGCCCAGCTGCTGTAATCATCTACTAAGTTATAATACTTTTATATTTTTGTCTAACGCATGTATTTTTTATCAAAAGTATTTCTATTAAAAGAAAACCCAGCCCTGAAGGACTGGCCATGGGAGGATTTGTTATTTTTTACAGTCGCAATCCGGGCATTTGCAATCCGGAGTTCCGCATTTGTCGCATTTCGAGAGGATGAGCGAAGGCATTGGCGCACCTCCTTCACGGAAAGTGGAAGTGAGATTGGAAGAGATTTGAGCGTTCTCTACCCAATTATATAATAATATTATTATATGTGTAAATATAATTTTTAGAAATATAAGAATAATATCTTGTGTTTTTTTAATATTGTTGGTTTATCCGTTTTTCAAGTCTTCCGCGGCCTGTTGGGGTGACCGGCTTTGTGCAATGGCGGAGATGACGGCGACCCCGTCTGCTCCTGCTTCCCGGACCTGCCGCGCATTTTGCCGGTTAATGCCGCCGATTCCCACAATGGGAAAGGTTTTCCCGACGACACGGCGGATGCGGGTAATCGTTTCAGGCCCGACGGGATGTCCGGCATCGGATTTGCTTTTTGTGGCAAACATGGGCCCGACGCCGATATAATCGGCTCCGTTTTGTACAGCTTCCAGTGCTTCGGTTTCGGTTTTGGCGGAAACCCCGAGAATCCGCTCTTTGCCGATCAACTTTCTGACATGGAAAGCAGGCAGGTCTTCCTGGCCGATGTGCACTCCGTCCGCTTCCAGGATGAGGGCCAAATCGACACGGTCATTAACAATAAAAGGAATTTGGTGTTTTTGGCAAATGGCGCGCAGGCGAAATCCCAAATCCACGACTTGGTGCATGTGAAGATCCGGATGTTTTTCCCGGAACTGAAAGCAAGTGATGCCGCCTTGAATAGCCTCCTCCAGAATGCTTTCCGGTGAACGGCCGGAGCAATCCTGGCTGCCCATGATGAAATAAACCGACAGAACGTCGCCAGACCATTTCATTGGTATTCCTCCTTCAGGCGGTGTGCAAAGTGGTTGGTTGGGCCGTTTCCTTTTCCGAGCATCAAAGGATTTCCGACTGCAGCAGTGATAAAATTCTTGGCTTGACGGACGGCTTCATGCAAAGACTCTCCTTTTGCCAAATAAGCGGTGATGGCTGCCGAAAAGGTGCAACCCGTTCCATGGGTGTTATTGGTCTTGAAGCGAGGCGATGAAAAGGAGACAAAGTCTTTTCCGTCATACAACAAATCGATCGCCTCTTCTTCTTTGCCGTGTCCACCCTTGATGATCACTGCTTTGGCGCCTTCATCCACCAATTTCCGGGCTGCTTGTTTCCGGTCTTCCCAGCCGGTGATCCGTTGGCCTGCAAGAATTTCCGCTTCATGCAAATTGGGAGTGACAAGGGTTGCCAGCGGCAATAATTTTTTCTTCATCGCCACCCGGGCGTCTTCGGTGAGCAGTTGGTGTCCGCTGGTGGAAACCATCACGGGGTCGATGACCAAGGGACCGATTTGGTGTTCTTTGACTTTGGCCGCAACCACTTCGATGATTTCCGCATTGGCGAGCATGCCAGTCTTGGCTGCATCCACTCCGAGGTCTGTGACAACGGAGTCGATCTGTTTGGCAACCAGATCGGGATCCACCACACCCACCTTTTGAACCCCGAGGGTGTTTTGGGCTGTGATGGCCGTAATTGAGCTCATCCCAAATACATAAAGCTCTT
Organism: Thermoactinomyces sp. FSL K6-2592; assembly: GCF_038006465.1. Lineage (NCBI taxonomy): Bacteria > Bacillati > Bacillota > Bacilli > Caryophanales > Thermoactinomycetaceae > Thermoactinomyces > Thermoactinomyces sp. FSL K6-2592. The sequence goes on along the minus strand of NZ_JBBOVH010000001.1, from coordinate 2,099,418 downwards.
GAAATGTTTTTAAATCTGCTTGAATTCCGGCGCCCCCGCCGCTGTCGGAGCCGGCGATGGTGAGTGCGCGTGCAATCTGTTTCATGGTGCTTCTCCTTCTGTCCTGATCTTTCCCATCGCATTGTAACACAAGGGAAACAAAAGAATAAAGCTGCAAAACCTGCCGGAAAGAGGGAGGGTTGCCCGTCCAAGAAAACGGAATGAACTTTCTTTCTTTTTATTGTAAAATCGATGAGGGAGGTGACTTGATTTATGGCCAATGCGCATAAAAAAAAGAAAAAGACCCGGATGAGCACCATTACCATGGTGACGGTTTTGGTTGTTTTTATCGGATTGGGTGTTTTTGCCATCATCAATTCTTTCGCGGGGAAGGATAATCCCGGCGAAGAGACGGCCCGTGTGCTTCCGGTTGAATACGACGGCCAGCCGGCGATTGGCGATGACAATGCCCCTGTCAAGTTGATGGAGTTTGGCGATTATAAGTGCCCGGTGTGCAAAGTGTTTCATGACACCGTTTATCCCAAATTGAAAAAAGAATATATCGATACCGGCAAAGTGCAGATGTATTTCACCAATTACCAGTTTATCGGGGAAGATTCGATCACAGCGGGAATGGCCGGAGAAGCCGTCTATCAACAAGATCCCGCAGCTTATTGGAAGTTTTATGACGCCATTTACAACCATCAGAAAGATGAATCCGTGAAATGGGCCACTCCGGACTTTTTGGAACAATTGATTGAACAAAACATTCCCGAAGTGGATGCAAAAAAAGTGCGGGAAGACTTGGATAACAAAACGTATTTAAATGAAGTGACGGCAGACAACAACAAAGCAAAAAAATTAAACATTGAATCGGTGCCGGCGGTTTTCGTCAACGGAAAAAAAGTGGAAAATGCACTGGATTATGAAGCCCTCAAAAAAATGATCGACAGCGAGCTGGCAAACAAGGAGAAGTGAAGGATGCGTCTGGTGAGAACGTACGGGATTTATTTTGCTTGGCTCGTTTCACTCATCGCGACATTGGGAAGCCTCTATTTCAGTGAAATATTGGGATTTATTCCCTGTACGTTGTGTTGGGTGCAACGGATTTTGATGTATCCGCTGGTGATCCTTCTCGGCATTGCCTCCTACCGGAATGACCGGGGCATCATTCCTTATGTGTTGCCGCTTACCGTATTGGGGGCGGGCATTTCGCTTTTCCATTATCTCAAACAAAAAGTTCCGTTTCTCTCCGAAGTTGCTGCTTGTCGGGTTGGCGTTCCCTGTGAGCAAATGTATATCAATTGGTTTGGTTTCGTCACCATTCCATTTTTGGCCTTGGTGGCTTTTCTGCTCATCACCGGGTTCCTGTGGGGGGCACGGAACCATTTTGAGTAAATTAGGCTGTTTTTTTAGGGATTTGTCCATTTCTTTCCTGTCTTTTGATACATAAAGTAGTGAGAGATAGGCAAATGAAAGGAGACAGCCTATGAAACGGAAATTGGCGAGTGGTCCCTACGATCACTATGACGGTTTGGGATCGAAGTGGTTTTTGATCGCGATCCTGGTGATTCTGTTCATCCTCTTTGTTTGCTTTTGGGGATTCTACGGATTCGGCGGTTTTGGCGGATTCGGCGGATATGGCGGCGGTTTCTTCTGGTGAGGAACAATGCAGAAGCCTGCTCTTTTTTTAAAGAACAGGCTTTTTTTATTTTGGGGCATTATTGTTTGGAAAGGGATTCACGCAGGGTTTCAATCATTTCCTGGCGTTCTTCTTCCGTGCTGTTTTTCCAGATGACTTCAAATAAAACCCCCAGACCCGGAAGCAACTTTTCTTCACGTTGTTGAATGGAGTCAACAACCAATTCTTGCAGTTCTTCTTCATTCATGTTATGAATGTTGTGAATCACTGCACCACGGATGTCAAAATTCATGTGTATAATCCTCCTTTTTGAATATAGATTGTGCGGATTATGGAACATTATCCAACAATGGATGAAAAAGTTGCGGCGCCAGCTTTTATGGGAGAAAGAGGTGGACAAACGATTGGAAATCAAAACTTTTGCTGTCATCGGGCTGGGGAGGTTTGGAGGGACGATGGCGCGCACTTTGCACGAGATGGGATACGAAGTTTTGGCCATCGATAAAGATGCTTCCCGTGTCCAAGAGATGTCGCAAATCGTCACCCATGCCGTCGAGGCGGACACCACCGATGAAAATGCACTCAAATCCTTGGGGATTCGCAATTTTGACGTGGTCATCGTGGCCATTGGAAACGATATTCAGTCAAGCATCTTAACGACTTTGCTGCTCAAAGAAATCGGCTGTAAACAGGTGGTGGTCAAAGCCATCAACGAATTGCATTGGAAGGTGTTGGACAAAATCGGGGCCGACCGGGTGGTCTTTCCGGAGAGAGACATGGGCGTTCGGGTGGTGCACAGTTTAATCTCCCCGAATATCCTGGATTATATTGAGTTATCCAATGACTACAGCATCATTGAAATTATCGCCCGGGACTTTTTTTCCGGGAAGACGTTGCAAGAATTGGATATCCGGGCCCGGTTTGGTTGCAACGTGATGGCCATCAAAAAGGGAAACACCTTTAACATTGCGCCTTCGGCCACCGATGCGATTCATGAAGGAGACGTTCTGGTCGTGATCGGACACAACAAAGATTTGCAAAAATTACAGGAGCATGCCAAATGAAAAAGATGGAACGGATTACATCTTCGGAAAACCGACAGTGGAAACAATGGAAAAAGCTGAAAACCAAAAAAGGAAGAAAGCAGCAAGACGCATTACTGATCGAAGGGGAACATTTGCTTGAAGAAGCGTTGCGGGCAAAAATGGCTTTTCAAGCCGTGATTTTTTCCGAAGCTGCGAAGGACAAAACGGCAGATTGGTTGAAAAAGATCCCTGAGAATGTTCCGGTGTTTGAATTGCCTTCGTCTTTGTTTCAACAGCTGGCAGAGACCACGACTCCCCAGGGAATCATGGCGGTGGTCCGTTGCCCCCGTTGGTCGCTGGATGAAGTGTGGAAACAAACCAAAGGCGGGAACACTTTCTTGCTTTTGGATTCCATTCAGGATCCGGGAAACTTGGGCACATTGATCCGGACTGCCAAAGCAACGGGCATGGACGGGATCTTTTTGGGCAAAGGGACCGTGGATCCTTTCAATGGCAAAGTGATCCGGGCTTCGATGGGGGCCATTTTCAAAGTGCCGTTATGGCAGGAAGATTTAAGTGCGGTCATCCCCGTTTTAAAGGATCGGAACGTGACGGTTGTGAACGCTTCTCCGCATGCAACCCGCTCTTATTTTCATTATCCGTTTCCGTCCCGGGTTGCCATCTTGTTGGGAAATGAAGGGCGGGGGGTGGATCGCCGCTTGGAGGAATTTGTGGATGACCATGTGACCATCCCCATGCCCGGCGGAACGGAATCACTGAATGTTTCCGTCACCGGCGCTTTACTCATGTATGAACGAATTCGCGAAGGCTCCTTGCGGGGAAATGGAGAGTTCGATTATAATATAAAATAATTTTTCCGCAGAAAAATCATATCCATAAACGGCTGTGAAGGAGACAAGTAGGCAGTACGACCTTTCAGGGAGGAAATGCCGTGACTGAAAGCATTTCTAAGGAACCGGCTGTTGAAATTCACTCCGGAGCTGACCCCTGAACGATGGAGTAGGGGGGACCGGTTGATGACCGTTATTGCAAAGAAGCGGAGAAGGATGTTTCCTTCTCAAAAAAGGGTGGTACCGCGGATCTCTCGTCCCTTTGGGCGTGAGGTCTTTTTTGTTTATGGAATAATTTTCTATTTTATCTTTTCATTTGATACCATTTGTGGTGCCATTGACGACAGTTTTTACCGAAAGGAGATCGAACAATGCGTGAGCGATTGGAAGTCTTGAAAGAAGAGGCGACTTCGGTCATTCATCAGGCGCAAAGCTTGGATGAATTACGTGAATTGAAAGTGAGGTATCTCGGAAAAAAGGGCGAATTGACCGGAGTGCTCCGGGGCATGAAAGATCTTCCCCCCGAAGAGCGTCCGGTGATTGGAAGCATGGCCAATGAAGTCCGTGGATATCTGGAAGAGTTGATTGCGGGAAAAGAGAAAGAATTGGAAGAAGCGGTTCTTCAGGAACAAATCAACCGGGAAGTGATTGATGTTTCTTTGCCCGGGATCAAACCCGAACCGGGGACGTTGCATCCTTTGCAACTGATCATTGAACAAATGGAAGACATTTTTGTCGGAATGGGCTTTGAAATTGCGGAGGGCCCTGAAGTGGAAACTGATCAATTTAACTTTGAAATGTTGAACTTGCCGAAAGGGCATCCGGCCCGGGACATGCAGGACTCTTTTTACATCACTCCGGAAATTCTGCTTCGGACCCATACATCCGCGGTACAGGTTCGAACCCTTTTGGAAAAAGAAGGACGGGTTCCGGTGCGGATTATTGCTCCTGGAAAGGTGTACCGGCGCGATGACGACGATGCCACGCATTCGCATCAGTTTACGCAAATAGAGGGGCTTGTGGTGGACAGCGGGGTGTCCATGAGCGAATTAAACGGCGTGCTGTTGACCATTATCGAGAAAATGTTTGGCGAGGAAACCGAGATCCGTTTGCGTCCCAGCTACTTCCCGTTCACCGAACCGAGTGTCGAAGTGGACATTTATCATCCTGAAAAAGGGTGGGTTGAAATTTTGGGGGCCGGAATGGTTCATCCCTACGTGCTGGAAAAAGCGGGTTACAATCCGGAACGTTATTCCGGCTTTGCGTTTGGGATCGGTGTGGAACGGATTGCGATGTTGAAATATGACATTGACGACATTCGCCATTTCTACAACAACGATTTGCGTTTTTTGCGGCAATTTAAGAACGTCTGAAGAGGTGAATTGGAAGGATGTTAGTATCTTATGAATGGTTGTCTCAATATGTTGACCTGGAAGGAATTTCGCCGGAAGATATCGCGGAGGAGATGAACCGGACCGGGATTGAGGTGGAAGTCATTTACACCCGGGATCCGGGAGTAAACGGCGTGGTTGTCGGTGAAGTGTTGGCGGTGGAGCCCCATCCGGAAGCAGACCGGTTGAATATTTGCACGGTGAATGTGGGGAAAGGGCAACTGTTGCAAATTGTTTGCGGGGCCAAAAACGTGGCGGCAGGCCAACGGGTTCCGGTTGCTTTGATCGGTGCCAAACTGCCGGGCGGAGTCCATATTAAAAAAGCCAAACTGCGCGGCGTGGAATCGCACGGGATGATTTGCTCGGCCAAAGAACTGGGATTTCCCGACAAAGTGCTGATGAAGGAGCAAACCGAAGGGATTTTTGTATTGGAACCGGATGCTCCGGTCGGGATGGATATTAAAGAATACTTGAGCATGGATGACCAAGTGATTGAATTGCAGTTGACCCCGAACCGTTCCGATTGTTTGGGAATGTGGGGAGTGGCCCATGAAGTGGCGGCGATTTTTGACCGGGAATTGCGCCTGCCGGTCATCTCCGAACAAGTTCCGAGCGAAGCAGGAACCGGGGTGGAAGTTGTCGTAGAATCTGTTGAGGACTGTCCTTTTTATGCCGCGCAAGTGGTGGGCAATCTGGAAGTGGGACCCTCCCCGCAATGGATGCAAAACCGCTTGATTTCCGCCGGGATCCGGCCGATCAATAACATTGTCGACATTACCAACTATGTGATGTTGGAGACGGGACAGCCTTTGCATGCTTTTGATTTTGACAAAATCGCAAACGGCCAAATCCTGGTCCGTCGCGCCAACGATGGGGAAAAGATTGTGACGTTGGACGATGTGGAGCGTGAATGTGACCCCGAAATGTTGTTGGTGACGGACGGACAAGAGCCGCTGGCGGTTGCGGGCGTGATGGGGGGAGCTTCTTCGGAGGTAACGAAAGAAACCAAAACCGTATTGCTGGAGGCTGCGTTCTTCAACCCGCTGACCGTCCGCCAAACTTCCAAAAATCTGGGGCTCCGGTCGGAAGCGAGCACCCGTTTCGAAAAAGGGGTGGATCCGGAACAAATTCTTCCCGCGCTTTACCGGGCGGTACAATTGTTGCGCCAACTTTGCGGAGGGGTCGTTTCTTCGGATGCGTCTGTGCATAAGGCGGGAGATGTTGAAGAAGTCACTATTTCCCTGCGCCATGAACGACTTGTCAATTTGTTGGGCGTGCAAATCAGTCCGGATGAAGTCATGGACATCTTCCGTCGGCTGAGATTGCCGGCTGCATTTGAAAACGATGTTTACCAGGTGCAAATTCCGACGCGGCGGCCCGATCTCATGATGGAAGTGGATTTGGTCGAAGAAGTGGCCCGATTGTACGGCTATGACCGGATTCCCGCGACATTGCCCTGGGGCCAGCAATTGCCGGGCGCCCTGACAAAGGAACAAAAACTGCGCCGCGATGCCCGGCATATGTTGCGGGAACTCGGGTTAAACGAAGTGGTGACTTACAGTTTGACATCGGATGAGGCCGAGCAGGAAATCGCTTCGTTGTATGATCTTCAACCCATCCGTGTGGCCATGCCGATGAGTAAGGAACATGCGGTGCTGAGGACGACATTGTTGCCCCAATTGATCAAAGTGGCGGCATACAACGTCCATCGTGGAAATGAACGGGTTCAACTGTTTGAAGTGGGGAAAGTTTATTTGACGCAAGAAGAAACATTGACCGATTTGCCGGAAGAACGGCTGCAACTGACCGCGCTCATTGCCGGGCCGAAAGCCGCGTCCATCTGGAAAACCCCGCAAGTGGATGCGCAGAATTTTTATGAACTGAAAGGAATTTTGGAAAGCGTATTGGAACGGTTCGGAGTGCGGGATGCCGAGTATCAAGCGGCCGATTTGAACGGATTCCACCCGGGACGGACCGCACTGTGTGTGGTGGAGGATGAAGTGATCGGCGTATTGGGGCAACTGCATCCGAAATTGTCCAAGGAATATGATTTAAGTGAACCGGTTGTGCTCCAGCTGGATCTTGAAAAACTTCTTAAAAAGGATCTGCAAGTGATTTATGAACCGATTCCCCGCTATCCGGCCGTAACCCGTGACCTGGCCGTGACGGTGGATGAAAATGTGCCGGCCGGCCGGATCGAAGCAGGGATCCGGAAAGTGGCCGGAGAATTGCTTGAATCTGTAACCCTGTTTGATGTGTTTACCGGGGAGCAGATTGGGGAAGGTAAAAAAAGTGTGGCGTATTCTTTGGTTTTCCGGACGAATGAACGGACCTTGACCGATGAAGAAGTTCATCAAATCCATGAGCGAATTGTCCATTATCTGACCGAGCAATTTGGCGCACAGCTCAGACAATGAGCATGGATCAACGAGGAAACCTTCACAGTGTGAAGGAGGACGGTGCAGTGAGAAATAAATTAAGTGTGGAAATCTACGGAACCCAATATCAGCTGACGGGAAAAGCCAGTCCCAGCCATATGCGTCAGGTGGCAAGCCACGTCGATGAAAAAATGCGGCAAATCGCCGACAATAACCCGCGTTTGGACGTGGCCCGCCTGGCCGTCTTGTCGGCGGTCAATATTGCGGATGATTATTTAAAACTGAAACAGGAATACGATGAGATCATGCACTTGATTGAAGACGAAGAGCCATGAGGTGAAAAAACAGCATGAATGGTTTTGACATGATTGTCCTTCTTCTTCTTGCCGGTGCATTGATCCAAGGATACCGGCAGGGGTTTGTCATGCAAGTGACTTCGTTGCTCAGTTACATTTTGTCCCTCTGGATTGCTTTTCATTTTACCGATGAGCTCGCGCCGGTGCTGAGCAACTTGTGGAAACTGCCGGATTCCACGCAACAAGGATGGATGACATTGGTGCCGGTGGATAAAATGATCTACTCGGCAATGGCTTTCTTCATCCTGTTGATCGGTGCACGCTGGGTATTGTCCATCTTCGCATCCCTTTTGAATCAGGTGGCCAGCTTTCCCGTTCTTCATTCCATCAATAAAGCGGGAGGGGCCATCCTCGGGCTGGCCAAGGTGATGCTGATCACGTTTATTATGGTCAACGTGCTTGCGGTTCTTCCCTGGAGCACCGGGCAGGAAGCGGTGGAGGGGTCGAAAGTGGCTCATGCGATCACCGGCTGGACGCCGGATTTGACCCGGGAACTGGATCGGTTGTTTCAAGGAAAGGCATTATAATATGTTTAGTATGCAACAGCTGTCGGGGAGGGACGCCTGACAGCTGCTTTTTTTGAAAGAAGGCAGAACGGGAGGGAATGCTTTGAACAATAAACAGATTGCCGGCACCTTGCATGCGTTGGCTGATTACATGGAGATCAAAGGGGAAAATGTTTTTAAGGTAAACGCCTTCCGCCGGGCAGCGCGAACGATTGAAAACAGCCGTTTTCAGATTGCGGAGGCGTTGGATCGTTTGCCTGAACTTCCCGGAATCGGCAAAGGAACGGCGGAAGTGATCCGTGAAATTGTCGCCACCGGCACTTCCCGTTATCTGGAAGAATTAAAAGCCGAATTGCCCCCGGAATTGCCGTTGTTGCTGAAATTGCCCGGATTGGGGCCGAAATCCATCCATACGTTGTATCACAAACTTTCGGTTACCAATTTGGACGAGTTGAAACAAGCGGCAGAGAAAAAACAAATCCAAACCCTTGCGGGATTCGGATCCAAAAAAGAAAAAAAGATCCTGGAAGCCATCGAACAATTTCAAAAGCGGCCCGAGCGTTTTCTGCTGCATGAAGCCATGGCGGTGGCCGCCGTCATCCAACAACGTTTGCAAGCCATTCCCGGGGTGGAGAAGGTGGAATTGGCCGGCAGCATCCGACGGTTTAAGGAAACGATCAAAGACATTGATTTTGTTTTGGCGACGAACCAACCCGCCGAAGTGGCGGAGCGGATTGCACAATTGCCTGAAGTGACACAAGTTGTCGGGCAAGGGGAAACCAAAGTCAGTATTGTCGTGGATACAGAAGGCCTGGTGATGGGAGTCGACGTGCGCCTGGTGTCCCCGGACCAATTTGGCAGTGCCCTCAGTCACTTCACCGGATCGAAAGAATTTAACATCCGCATCCGTCAGCGGGCGAAACAATATGGTTGGAAAGTGAGCGAATACGGCATTTATGATGCCGAAACCGGCCAAACGGCAAAATTTGAAAAGGAATCCGATTTTTTTACCCACCTGCATCTTCCTTTCATTCCGCCGGAGTTGCGCGAAGATCGCGGGGAAATGGAAAGAGCGGATCAGTCCTTGCTCCCTTCGCTCATCCGATTGGAGGATTATCGCGGGGATTTACATGCGCACACCCTGTACAGCGACGGGGCGCATTCCATTAAAGACATGGCACTGGCTGCCAAAGCCAAAGGGTACGAATACATGGCGGTGACGGATCATTCCCGGTCTTTGAAGGTTGCCGGCGGTTTGACAGTGGATGAAGTGTATGAGCAATGGGAGGAAATCGACCGGCTGAACCGGGAGGGATTGGGAATTCAGATTTTAAAAGGGGCGGAAGTCGACATCCTGGCAGACGGAACCCTGGATTATCCGGATGATTTGCTGAAACAGATGGATCTGGTGATTGCATCGGTGCACACACAATTCCGGCAGGATGAAGCGACCATGACCCGCCGCATCATCCAGGCGATGGAAAATCCTTATGTCAATATCATTGCGCATCCGACCGGACGGTTGTTACTGCGGAGGGATGCTTATGACGTGGATGTGGACCGGTTGTTTCAAGCCGCCCGGGAGACCGGCACCATTTTGGAGTTAAACGCCAATCCGCATCGCTTGGATTTAAATGACCGGTTGTTAAAGAAAGCCAAAGAAGAATACGGATTAAAATTTACGATCAACACTGATGCGCACGCCACCGCGGAGTATGATTCCATCATTTACGGAATTGCCACCGCCCGCCGGGGTTGGTTGGAAAAAGAAGATGTCATCAATGCATACCCGTTGGACCGGTTGAAAGCCGTGCTTAACAAGAATTAACGGCCGGACGTGATTCGTCAACCGGATTTTTTCGTTGAAAGCCGGACGGAAAAGATCCGGCTTTTTTTGTTTTGTGGATGTGGATGGAATCTGCATGATTTTGAACGGGACTTGGCATAATAACCAGTAAATATCAACCAGAAAAAGGGTTGTGAGCTTGTATGGTCAATCGTGTAACTTTGAAATGGTTTGCGTCTTGCTTGATCGTCAGTCTCTGTGTGAGTGCATGGTTGGCTCCGGTTTTTGCGGCGGATCAACAAAAGATTTCAGCGTCGTCGGTAACAGCATTTGGTGACACCATTCTCAAAAAAGGTGCCAGAGGCGGCGATGTTTATGAATTGCAGGGACGTTTAAAACTTTTGGGGTTTTACACCGGAGATGTGGATGGAGTATTTGGCCATCGCACTTATTTGGCCGTCCGGTTGTTCCAATATGAATTCGGCTTGAAGATTGACGGAGTGGTCGGTCCGAAGACAAAATTGAAACTTTGGCAATCGACAAAGCATTGGCGACCGGAAATGACCAATAAGAAAGGACCGGTGCTAAAACGCGGGAACCGGGGCGGCGGTGTCTGGGAGTTGCAGGGACGTCTCAAGCATATCGGTTTTTACACCGGAAAATGGGATGGCAATTTTGGAGAAAGAACGTATCGCGCCGTCCGGTTGTTCCAATATGAATTCGGCCTGAAAGTGGATGGCGTGGCGGGACCGAAGACAATGCAAAAACTCAGGAAAGCAACCAAAAATTACGCCCCCGAAACCAAGTGGCAACAGCCGCAAGAGAGCAAGCAGGTTTCCATTCCAAAAAGCAGTTACGGTTTGTCAGAAAATGATATTCATCTGTTGGCGCAAGCCGTTTATGCGGAAGGGCGGGGCGAATCTTACATCGGACAGGTTGCCATTGCCGCGGTGATCTTGAACCGGCTGGAAAGCAGAGAATTTCCGGATACCATTTCCGGGATTATCTTTCAACCTTTGGCATTTGAAGCGGTGGCCGACGGGCAAATCTGGATGCAGCCGGATGAAACGGCCAAAAAAGCAGTCAGGGATGCTTTAAATGGTTGGGATCCGACCGGAGGCGCATTGTATTACTTCAACCCGGAACGGGCAACTTCCAAATGGATTTGGAACCGTCCGCAAATCAAAAAAATCGGGAAACATATTTTCACACGCTGAAAAACCATCGGGCTGATTTCGATCGGCTCGATGGTTTTTCGTTAACAGGAAATGCTATAATAAAGAATGATTTTGAAAAGAAAGAGGAGTTGTCCGGCGTGGAGCAGTGGACGCTGAAATCGTTGGAATATGACCAAGTTAAAGAGATGGTGAAAAGCGAGGCCGCAACGGTCTTGGGAAAAGAGAAAGTCAGCCAATTAACCCCTTCCGGCCAAAGGGATCAGGTGAAACACCGCCTGCAAGCCACACAAGAAGGCATGGACTTGATCCGGCTGAAAGGGGACCTTCCGCTGGGAGGGGTCCGGGATATACGCGCAGCGGTCCGGCGGGCTGAAAAGAGCGGTGTCTTGACCGAATCGGAATGTCTGGACATCGCCGGTACCATTTCGGCCGGACGCAAGGTGAAGTCCTTTTTGCGGCAAGTGGAAGATGAAGAGGCGCCGCTTCCCATTCTGCGTGGTTTGACCGAGCAGGTTGAAAGTTTGGAATGGGTCGAAGAAGAAATCCTGAAAAGCATTGATGAACAGGGAGTTGTCAAAGACCAGGCCAGTCCCGGATTGGGGAAAATCCGGAGCCGCATCGGGGAAGCGAAAAAGCAAATTCAACAAACATTACAAGAAATCTTGCGCAATCCGCATTATACGAAGATGATGCAGGAAGCCATCATCACCCAGCGGTTCGACCGGTATGTCATCCCCGTCAAGCAGGAGTACCGTTCCCGGTTCCCGGGAATTGTCCATGACCAATCCTCATCGGGGGCGACGTTATTTATCGAACCGGAAGCGGTGGTGTCATGGAACAACCGGTTGCGTCAGCTCGAGTTGCAAGAGAAACAGGAAGTTGAAAAAGTATTGAAAAAGCTGACGGAGAAAATTGCCCCCGAAGTGGAGAGCTTAAAAAGAAATCTGGAAATTTTGGCCAGCCTGGATTGTATCATGGCTTGTGCCCGGTTCGGATATCGGGTGAAGGGAATTTGCCCGGAGATTTCCGAATCGTTACTGCACCTGAAAAAAGCCCGCCATCCCTTGATTAAAGGAGAAGATGTGGTTCCCATCGAAGTTTCGATCGGGGATGATTACCATGCCATTATTATTACCGGCCCCAACACCGGAGGAAAAACGGTGACACTGAAAACGGTCGGTTTGTTTGCTTTAATGACACAATCCGGAATTCCCGTTCCCGCTGAAGAAGACAGCATCATGCCGGTGTTTGGCGGGGTGTATGCCGATATCGGGGATGAACAGAGCATTGAACAAAATTTGAGTACCTTTTCCGGACACCTCACCAAGATTATCCGCATTTTAAAACAGGTGGATGAAAAAAGCCTTGTATTGTTCGATGAATTGGGCGCAGGAACCGACCCGACAGAAGGGGCGGCGCTGGCCATTTCCATTTTGGAATATGTGATCCAAAAAGGGTCGTTTGTCATGGCGACCACCCACTACAGTGAATTAAAACTGTTTGCCCATCATCATCCGAAAACCGTCAATGCCAGCATGGAATTTGATGTGGAGACATTGAAACCGACCTACCGCTTGTTGATCGGGGTTCCCGGCCGCAGCAACGCGTTTAACATCTCCCGCCGTTTGGGATTGCCGGAAGAAATCATTGAGCGGGCCAAAGCACATCTGTCCAGTGATGAAAAAAGCTTGGAAGAAATGATTTCTTCTTTGACCACTGAGCAGAAGCTGGCTCGGGAAAAGCACAAGGAAGCGGATGCATTGCAGAAAGAAGCAGAAGCTTTGTATGCGGATATCCGGGAAAAATGGGAACAGTTTGAGGAAGAAAAAGCCGCTCTCAAGGAAAAAGCGCGTCGAGAGGCGCAAAGGATCATTGCCGATGCCGAGCGAGAAGCGGAAGAGGTCTTGAAGCAATTGCGGGCATGGGCCAAAGCCCGGCCGGGGGATTTAAAAGAGCATGAATTGAATGAAGCAAAAGCCAGGCTGAAAAATGCCATGCCGGATTGGGAATTGCCGCAAAAGCCGAGGAAAAACACCGGCAAAGCCGAGAAACTGAACGTGGGGGATGAAGTTCGCGTTTTGTCTGTGAATCAGAACGGAACCATCACCGAGGATATGGGCGACGGATATTATCAAGTGCAAGTCGGCTTTTTGAAGATGAAAATGCATCGAGACCAGCTGGAAAAGCGTTCTTCGCCAAAACCGGCTGACGTGAAAATAAAGCCGACGGTCAACCGGATGTCTGCCAATGTGAAACCCGAGTGCGATTTGCGGGGCAAGCTGGTGGAAGAGGCATTGCTGGAAATCGACAATTATTTGGATAAAGCCCTGTTGGCGGGCTATAAAGAAATTCATCTCATTCACGGCAAGGGGACAGGTGCACTTCGCCAAGGAGTGCAAAAGTTTTTGCGCAGCCACCGGCATGTGAAAAGTTTTCGTTTGGGCAACCATAATGAAGGCGGATCCGGCGTGACGGTGGTCGAATTGAAGTAAAGATTGCATATGGAGGAAACCGATGAAACACTTGCCATGGATCTTGGGAACCATTTCTTTGCTTTTTTTCATAGCAGGGGTTATTTTCTTTATGTTTTATGCATGAAAAGAAGGAGGGAATCCCCTCCTTCTTTATTAATAATTGACGGCTTTGTAAGCATTGATTCTTCCGTGTTGGAAGTAAGTTCCGGTGCCGCTGATTTTATCGGCTGTATTTTCAATGGCAGCCCGGATTTGCGAGTTGCTGCGGCCCTGGCTGGCCAACAAAGCGGCAAGTCCTGCCACATGCGGTGTGGCCATGGAGGTTCCGCTCAAGGATGCATAACTGCTGTTGAGGTAGGTGGAGTAGATGTTGGAACCCGGAGCGGCTACATCCACCCAGCTTCCGTAGTTGGAGAAGTAAGACAGGCTGTCATTGGAATCGGTGGAAGCGACAGCAATGGCTTGAGAGTAATAAGCCGGATAGTTGGGAGTGGAGCTGCTGCTGTTTCCTGCAGCGGCAACGACGACAGCTCCGCTGTTCCAAGCTTGTTGAACGGCGCTTTGCAAGGCCGAGCTTCCGGAAGTGCCACCCAAGCTCAAGCTGATGACATCTGCCCCGTTTTGGGCGGCATAAGCGATTCCGTTGGCAACGGCTGCCATGGTTCCGCTTCCGCTGTTATTCAGCACGCGAACCGGCATGATGGAGGCGTTGGGAGCCATTCCTGCAATTCCCGTTCCGTTATTGGTCACGGCAGCGGCAATTCCTGCGCAGTGGGTTCCATGTCCGTTCCCGTCTTGGGGATTGCTGTCGTTATCGACAAAGTCATACCCTTGGACGATTTTTCCCTGCAAATCCGGATGATTGGTTTGGACTCCGGTGTCCACGATGGCAATCACCGTGCTGCTGCTGCTGCGGGTGACATCCCAAGCTTGGGGAGCTTGGACTTTTTGCGGTCCCCATTGGCGACTGGTAAGGTCATTGGGTGTCCACATGATGTGAACGTAATGGTTGGGTTCAACATATTCCACATTGGGATTGTTTTTGTATTTTTCGATCATTTTTTCAACCGAACCATCAAACTTAACCACTTCAAAACCCAAATATTTGGATTTTTCGATCGACTTGGCCCCGTATTGTGCGTGAATCGATTGGGTGGATTGGGCGGAGATGCCATCTTTAAACTTCACAATCAACTCACCCGGCACATAGTCATCGGTTGAGGCAGGGCTGGCGGCAAACATGGTTCCGGGCACTGCAAGAAGGACAACCAATAACAGTGCCGTGGCAACACTCAGGAAACGTTTCATTTTTTCTCCTCCTGTTTCTTGATGAGATCCCCTTATCTGATTTTTCAGCAAAACAACAAAACAAAAAGGTAAGTGGTGGCAACCCTCCTTTTTATTTTATCCATAAATAATTTTCTACAAAAAAGTAATATATCCTCCTTTAATTTTTAACAATTTGGAATTTAAAAAAAGAGCTGACCATCATCGCATCATCAGCTCCTGAAACGGGTTGTCGGTTCACGGCTCCCTTCCGGGATGGCTGGTTACCGCTTTTTCGTGATCTTCCGCAAACTGTTGTATCTCTTTTTGTAATTGATGTAAATACGCCATGGTATCCCGTTGTCTCACCGGATCTGTTTCCGTTTGGGAAAGCAGATGTAAAGCCCGTTGGTAACTGGATGCCAATAAGTGATAATAAGTTTTTTTGGGTGAAATGTTTTTGATGACGGATGTATTCATTGAAACCTTCTCCTTGCCGTAAAATCCCCGACATTCATATCATACCAGATTTGAAAATGAACCACTGATTTCCTGGGAAATTACAAAATTGAAAAAAGATCGGTTTCCCCGAACCGAAAAAAGTGATTTTCTCCTGCATGTATTTATCCAGACAGTTGAGTTTTCCGGAGAAACATGGTCCGTATCGTTGATGTTTTTGTCACAAAGTGGCGTCTGCCGGCTTCGAACTGTTCAGCGCATTTTTGATTGCCGGTTTTGCTTGCACCTTGGGCACTGCCGTCATATGATGGTATATAGTGATTCAAGATCAGAAAAATAAAAGAGTGAGTGTGCATGATAATCGGATACCGAACCATTAAAACGGCGATCGGCATTGCGTTATCCATTTCCATTGCGCAATGGATGGGACTGCAATATTATACGGCAGCCGGAATCATTACGATGATTTGCATTAAAACGACAAAGAAGCAATCTTATCAAACGGCATGGGAACGTTTTTTCGGCTCTTTGGCGGGATTGGGGATTTCAGCCGTCTTTTTTGAATGGATTGGTTATCATACCTGGACGTTGACCTTATTGTTGCTCGTGTTGATTCCGATGAATGTTTATTTAAATATTAAAGACGGGATTGTATCCAGTGCGGTGGTTATCCTGCATCTTTATTTGTTGAAAGATGTCAATGTGGAGATCATCGTCAATGAAATCATGTTATTGGTGATCGGAATCGGCATGGCGGTTCTGCTCAATGCATACATTCCCAGTGCGGAAAAAGAGCTGAAAGCGTACCGGCACAAAATCGAAGAAAATTTTAAGATTATCTTGCGGGAATTTGCCGCTTATCTCCGTGAACCCGAGCGGTATTGGGACGGGAAACAAATCACGGAGACGGCGCAATGGTTAAAGGAAGCCAAAGAGCTGGCTGTCAGGGATATCGAAAATCAATTCAACGGATCAGCTCTTGATTATTACCAGTATTTTGAAATGAGAGAGCGACAGTTTGAAGTTTTGGAACGGATTGCGCTGACCGTTTCCACTTTAAACAACAGCAGTGAACAGGGGCAAATGATTGCCGGATTTCTGGAGGATGTAGCGGATGCCATTCATTACGGCGATTCCTCACAAGTGTTCCTAGACCGGTTGCAAGAGATCAGGGAAAGTTTTCATAATTCTCCTTTGCCTGCGACAAAAAAAGAATTTGAAACACATGCCGCTTATCTGTATTTTATCAATGAAATGCGCCGCTACTTGATGATTAAGAAGAAATTATGGAAGGAAAAAGGAGAGAAAAAACAAAAAGAAAAAAGGCCTTTTCGCCTGTTCCCGGTGGTCAGGTGGAAGAAAAAGTCACAAGGCTAGCGTCTGCGGGGACGGATATTGATCCGGATGTTGCGGGGTTTGACAGCCGGAGGTGGCGGTTCTTGCTCTTCCTCTTCTTCCGGGTCCTCAAAAAAATGTGACATAAACAACCATTCAGGTTGAATCATTCCCATGGCCACCTGGGTGTAGGGAAGATATTTCGGCCAGGTATCGGACGGCTTTTTTTCCACCGGGCAACCCCTCCCTGGGTTTTGTCTCTTTAAAATGATTCATCTACCGTAACCTATGTGAGACAAAAGGGGATTTATGATTAAAAATAAAAAAAGACGGGGGGTATCTCCCGTCTTTTTTTATTTCAATGTGCGATCCCAGCGTAACCATTTGGGATAATGGTTTTTCAATAAACGGCCGGAAACTTTTCCCCAGCCCAGCGGATATCCGTCCACCGTGACCAGCGTCCAGCCTTTGGCCAGATCGCTCGGCAAGGCTTCTCCCTGCAAATACAGAAGAAGATCGGGATCATCCGCTTGAAAATCACAGGTTTGTTTCACCTGTTCCGGAAGGCTGGAGAGTGCCAAGGCGTGGGAAGGCACAAAATGGCTGCGTTTGGCCTGCCCCAGGTATCTGCCGGGCCTTTCCACCCGCAAACCTTTTAATGAAGGGAGATCCGGGTGTACTTGATAAAGATGATCGCCGTACATGGTGAAAGTCCCTTCTGAAAGATCCGTTTGGTTGTAAGTTTCCTGAATGAAGGATTTCCACACTTTTGCCGCCGGTTGTGGAACGGGCGGGTATTTGCCGGGCCGGGCTTTTCTGCTTTCCTGATCTTCTTTTTTTTCCAAAAGCACGACAAAGTGGCCTTCTCCTTTCAAGTGATGAGGCCAAAGGCGGCATGCTTGATTTAATGCGGGCACCCGGTTGCCTGCCCAATCGGGACGTGCCGGTTGATAGTGGGGAGCCGCTTGGATCGATTTGATCTCAAAACCTGGATGATTTTCTAAAAAGGATGCGATGACTTGCTCATTCTCCGTCGGGTTGAACGTACATGTCGAATAGACCAACCGGCCGCCCGGACGCAACATCGGGGCAGCGGCAGTGAGAATTTCATATTGTAATTCCGCGCATTTCTCAACCGCTTTCAGGCTCCAGCGGGTGGCGGTTTCAGGGTCTTTCCGGAACATGCCTTCTCCAGAACAAGGGGCATCAATCAAAATGCCGTCGAAATATTGGGGGAAACGGGCTGCCAGATGGGCGGGGGTTTCATTCAGAATGACGGCATTGGTAACTCCGCAGCGTTCCAGGTTTTCCACCAAGGCTTTGATCCGTTTGCCGTCAATTTCATTGGCAACCAGGACCCCTTCTCCTTGCATCTGGGAGGCCAGCTGTGTGGTTTTTCCTCCCGGAGCGGCGCACAAATCCAAAATTTTTTCTCCCGGCTTGGCGGAAAGGGCTTCTGCCGGAGCCATCGCGCTGGCATCTTGAATGTAGTATAAACCGGCTGCATGGTAAACGTGTTTCCCCGGACGGTCCCGTTCGTGGTCATAATAAAAAGCCGGCGGGCACCATGGAACCGGTTCCAGCCGGAAAGGAACTTTTTCCGGGAAGGAGAGGTGTCCGGTTTTCAACGTGTTGACACGTAAACTGCGAACCGGAGCTGATTCATAAGTTTTGAGGAATGCCGGATATTCATCGTCCAACAGGGATTTCATCAGTTCCAAGAAGTCTTGCGGAAGAGATTGCACAGTATTTCCTCCTTAAAGTTATGCTCCATCCAAAAAATCAGGCACTATTATACCACAGATGAAAAATCCGGTGATGAAAATAGCATCCCCCGGTAAAGGAAACTCATTCTTCCAAAGGGGGGATGCCGCAGTGAAGGAAATTGCATTTACACTTCCATGACTTCCAGATCCCGTAACCGGAGTTGTTGCAATTCACCCAGCATTTTTATGTATTTTTCTTTTTCTCCTAATTTATTCCAGCATTCGGATAAATTGAGCAAGGCCTTTTCCATGAGCCGGGTAAAGTTGCAGGAACTGGCGATGTGCAAGGCTTCTTCGTAAGGATCGACGGCTTTCGGATATTGTCCGTTTTCAATGTAATAATCGCCCAAAGCCATTAACGATTCACAGTAGCGATGGGAGTCATTATATTTTTTTCCGCGTTCCACAGCCGTTGACAAGCTGAGGTATGCTTCGCGGCTTTTGTTCATCTTGCTGTATAATTTCCCGAGCCGGGTCAGGGTTGACACGAGTAAAACTTTTTTGTCTTTCAGCTTGTTTTCCAAGCGGAGAGCCAGTTGATAACAATTTTCGGCAGTCTGATAGTCATTGGCGTTTTGCAGGATGTTTCCCCAAACAGTCAACAATTCGACCGCCTGTTCGTGTGCGCCGTTTGTACGCGCGATATGTAGTCCTTCCCGGGCGTATTTTAAGGCTTCATCATATTTTTTCTTTTTATTTAACAAAGCAGCTTTTAATTCATACATATATAGTTTGACTTTCAGGCTGTTGATTTGTCCGATTCTTTCCCATAATTCATTCAATATTTGCAAAGCTTCATCAGTCCGGTACAGTTTTTCCAGATATGTGGCTTTGGCAATCATTAAATAATCATAAAGATCGGAAGGGTTTTCTCCCGGTTGAAAGGCGTTCAGCCCTTGTTCGTTATAATCCAGCGCTTTATATAAATGATCCCGGAGGTAATATATTTGCCCCAGTTCATACAGGCAAGCCGATTTGATATGGGAGTCGGAGGCGTGATTTTTCTTTTCGATGGCATGGATGGATTGGAGAAAAAAATGTTCCGCTTTTTTTAGTTTATTTTTCTTCACATAGCACAAGCCTTTTAAATAATAAATCTTGTCTAAATAATATTCTTTTCCTTGGGATTGCAATTTGCGGAGCTGTTCCAAAGCTGCATCGCAATCCAAACGTATACAGGTTTCAATTAAAAAGAGCAAGTTTTCCGTTTTATTGCGCTCGCCGTTTTCCTGATGAATCAGGGAGGGAAGTTGGGAAACGTCAAATCCGAGTTTTTGGCAATAATAAAGCCGGTTCTGCGGTTTGACGGTGGGAACGCCGCGCTCAATGCTGGAGATGGTGGCGAATGAAATTTGATCATCCTCCAAATCCACCAGTCTGAGTCCCCGCTTTTTGCGGACTTTTCGCAAAGCTTCTCCCAAAACTTTTAAATCAAGTTCGTTCAAAAAGATCACCTCTTGCCTCTATCATATTTTGAAATATCATATTTGTCTATATATTTTCTTCGCAGGGGTATAAATTTTTAAGGTTTAATCAATGGCTTTTTTATTCGATGGAGGAGTTCATGCGGTTTTTGCGGGATGGCACTCATTTAAAAATCATGGAACTTTAATGAAATAAACGATGTTGTAACGAATCCGGGCTTCATCCGTGATGTGCCGGAAAGACCGCTTGTCACCCGGACAGATGAAAGCCCCGCAAGATGGAATCCTTGGTTTCCTCGCTCAGGAGGTAATGTTGGACTTCCCCTTCGGAGATCCACTGATAAGCTGAATGAGCTTCGCTTAATCGGATGCGGGACGGATCATCGTGCAGCTCAAACGCTCCGTATCGGTTGATTTTTAGATCCGGGAATCCAGTCATCCGGGTTAAAAAATCTTTGGATTCCGCCGGGGTCTAACTCTTTCGGAGCCGGGCAATAATGGAGACTGGATGCAGACAATCGAAAAGGTGGATTTCGGATGAGTGAGCTCAAAACCCAGTGGTGGGAGCATGCATCGCTTCATAAGGATTTGGAACGAAACACCGAAATGTTGAATGAGATTTTGGGAGTCGGTCAAAGTTTTGATATGATTTGCCGTCCGATGACTTATGGAAAAAAAGCATGCGCCTTCTATTTTGTGGACGGTTTTGTGAAGGATGAAATCATGAATTACATCATGGACCGCCTCGCCGATTTGAGGGCGGAAGATTTGAAGACCGATGCTTTGCAACGGCTGTTGAAGAGGGAAATCGCCTATGTGGAAGCGGAATTGACCGATCAGGTGAAGCAAATCGTCACTTCGGTGTTGTCCGGTGCCACCGCCATGTTGATTGAAGGCGAATCGTCAGCCGTCATCATTGATGCCCGGACTTATCCGGCACGCGGTCCCGAGGAGCCGGATATTGAGAGAGTGGTCAGGGGCGCCAGAGACGGGTTTGTCGAAACGCTGATTTTTAACACGGCTTTGACACGCCGGCATGTGCGGGATCCCGGATTGCGGATGGAACACATGCAAGTCGGGCGACGGTCAAAAACCGATGTCTGCCTTTCGTATGTGGAAGATTTGGCGGATCCCCGCGTGGTGAATGAGTTGCGGGAGGCGATTCAAAAGATTGATACAGACAGTTTGCACATGGCGGAAAAAACATTGGAAGAGCATTTGTTTAAACGTTATTGGAATCCTTATCCGATGGTGCGCTTTACGGAGCGCCCCGATGTGGCGGCGGTTCACCTGATGGAAGGGCATGTGCTGATTTATGTGGATACGTCTCCCAGTGTGATGATCACCCCATCCACATTTTTTCATCATCTGCAGCATGCAGAGGAGTACCGGCAACAACCGGTGGTCGGTGCATTTTTACGCTTGATCCGGTTTCTGGCGATGGGTGTTTCGATTTTTTTGTTGCCGCTTTGGTATTTGCTTTCCACGCGTCCCGAATCCCTTCCTTCTTTTCTTCAATTTCTTGCCGTGCAAAACACCGCGGACATTCCGCTTTTTGTTCAAATTCTCATTGCGGAGACCGGGGTGGAAATTTTGCGGATGGCTTCCATCCACACCCCTTCTCCGCTGGCGACGGCGATGGGATTGATAGCCGGCGTTTTATTGGGAGAGATCGGGATCAAAATCGGATGGTTCATTCCGGAAGTGGTTCTGTATGTTTCATTGGCAGTGATCGGAACGTTTGCGTCCCCCAGTTATGAGATGGGGATGGCAAACAAAATGGTCCGCTTCGGATTGTTGGTCGCAGCGGCACTCTTTGGATGGGCCGGATTTATCATTGCCTGCATCGCCTGGATTGTCTGGCTGGCACGGATTGAAGTATTGGTAACCCCTTATTTATGGCCGTTGATTCCGTTTAACGGAAAGGCCATGCTGGATATTTTGATCCGGACACCCATGCCCAACAAAACGAAAAGACCCAGCGGCATTGCTCCGCAAGATCCGGATCGGCAGGCAAAGCCGGAAACATGACGGGGGTTTTGGCTCAAACACAAAGAAATTTTGCAAGGCAGGGAGACGCCTTGCCTTTTTTATGGCAAAAAAACACACAGATATCGAATATTTCCAAAAAACTAATCTTTAAAAATAACGTGAAATTAGATAAAATAACTTTTAGTTAATTATTTTTTATTATAAAAATATATAAAATTATGAATGACTATTCAGTCGAAAAAGGAGGAGTTCAGATGGCTGAAAAAGAAAAAATATGGCTTCGTCATTATCCTCCGGAAGTTCCAGCAACTTTGGACTATCCTGAAGTTCCGTTAACACAGTTTCTGCTTGATGCCGCAAAAGATTATCCAGAGCGGGATGCCTTTGATTTTATGGGGAAAAGTATGACGTTTCGGGAGTTGTTGGATGAAGTTTATCGGTTTGCCGCCGCTTTGAAAGAATTGGGAGTGCAAAAAGGGGAATGTGTGGGCATCATGCTCCCAAACACGCCTCAGGGAATCATTGCTTATTATGCGGTCTTGATGGTCGGCGGCATTGTGGTTCAAATTAATCCGTTATATATGAAAACAGAACTGAAGCACCAATTGGCTGACTCCGGGGCCACAACGATTGTCTGCCTGGATTTGGTGTGGCCGAGGGTGCAGGAAGTAAAACCGGAAACAAAACTGAAACGGGTGATCGTAACCCGGTTGTGCGATTATCTGCCTGTTCCGAAAAACTGGCTGTTTCAGCTTAAATCCAAACTTGCGGGCGAAAGTGTAAGCGTTAACTATGGCGGGGACACGTATTCTTTTGTTTCTCTTTTGAAAAAGTCGGATCCCGAGCCGATGGAGCCGGTTTTTGAGTCAGTGGATGACATTGCGTTGCTCCAATATACCGGAGGGACGACAGGGTTTGCGAAAGGGGCGATGTTGACCCATCGCAATCTGGTGGCAAACTGTTGCCAGGCCGAAGCGTGGTTGTATAAGACCAAACGAACCGAGCCGCAATCCTTTGTCGGGGCTTTGCCGTTTTTTCATGTGTATGGCATGACCACCGTGATGAACCTGGGAATGAAAATGGCAGCAAAAATCATTTTGATTCCTAAGTTTGACACGGATCTCGTGTTGAAAAAGATTCAAGAACACAAACCCACCTTTTTCCCCGGGGCTCCCACGATGTATGTGGGGCTGATCAATCATCCCAAGATCAGTCAATACGATTTGTCCTCGGTGGATGCTTGCTTGAGCGGTTCGGCACCGCTTCCGCTGGAGGTTCAGGAAAAGTTTGAAGAGTTGTCCGGTGGCTTGTTGGTGGAAGGATACGGAATGACGGAAACTTCCCCGGTAACCCATGCCAATTTGTTGTGGGACCGCAAAAAAAGCGGAACCATCGGTTTGCCTTGGCCGGATACCGATGCGAGAATTGTTGACATTGAAACAGGAGAAGTGCTTCCTCCCGGACATGAGGGGGAATTGCAAGTCAAAGGTCCGCAAGTGATGAAAGGGTATTGGAACCGTCCGGATGAAACGGAGAAAGTGTTGAAAGACGGATGGATGTGTACAGGGGATATTGCCAAAATGGATGAAGACGGTTATTTCTATATTCTTGACCGGAAGAAAGATGTCATCATTGCAGGCGGGTTTAACATTTATCCCCGGGAAGTCGAAGATATCCTGTACGAACATGAAGCGGTCAAAGAAGCAGCGGTCATCGGCGTGAAAGATGATTACCGGGGCGAGACGGTGAAAGCATTCATCGTTTTAAAAGAAGGGTATTCGGTGACCGAAAAGGAATTGGACCGGTTCTGCCGCGAACGGCTGGCCAAATTTAAAGTCCCCCGCTTGTATGAGTTCCGCAAGGAATTGCCCAAAAGCTCCATCGGAAAAGTGTTGCGGCGGGTGTTGATGGATGAAGAAAAAGAACGGTCTTCCCAATTAACCAAGAAAAATGCATAAATTTATCTTGAAAATTTCTATAATAGGATTAATTTGATATAATAAAATCTGTTCAAATCAATTGACAATTGAAAGCGGTTATCCTAAACTAAAAATTGAATGAATAGTCATTCATAAAAGCCGGAGAGGATATGGAAAGATGGCAAAAAGAACCGGGGAAAAATATGAAGCAATCATTGATGCTGCAGTAAGAGTGATTGCCGAATATGGTTATCATAATGCCCAGATATCTAAAATTGCCCGTGAAGCCAAGGTGGCTGACGGTACCATCTATCTTTATTTTGAAAACAAGGATGATGTCTTGGTTTCACTGTTTGATGAAAAAATGGGTTCTTTTATCAGCCAGGCCGAAAAAGAATTGAGCCAAATCACATCCCCTGAAGAGCAACTGTACCATTTGATCAAACTCCATTTCGAAAACTTGGAAAAAGACCGCAAATTGGCACTGGTTACCCAAATCGAACTGAGGCAGTCCAATCCGGAAGTGCGAAAAGGAATCAACAATATTTTAAAAAGGTACTTGGATATCATTGACAATGTCATTTTAAACGGTAAAAAGACAGGTGTGTTTCACGAAGATCTGGATGTGCGGATTGCCCGCAGAATGGTGTTTGGAACCTTGGATGAAACGGTGACATCTTGGATTATGAATGGTTTTAAATACAGCCTGTTGGACCAGATCAACGAGATTCACCGTTTATTCATTCATGGGATGAAGAAATAAAAAACAGCCGACAACAAGGGGGAGTGGAAGATGAACATTCTCGTTTGTCTCAAGCAGACGTTTGACACCGAAGAAAAAATCACGATTGAAAATGGTCAGATCAGTGAGGATGGCGTCGAGTTTGTGATCAACCCTTATGATGAATATGCGGTGGAAGAAGCCGTCCGCCTGAAAGAAGAACACGGCGGGGAAGTGACGGTCATCACCATTGGTCCGGAACGGGCTGAACAAGCACTTCGCACCGCCATGGCCATGGGGGCGGACAAAGGAGTCATTGTCGATACCGAAGATCTGGATGTAGAACTGGATGAACATTCCGTTGCTCAAATCCTGGCTGCGACGATCGAAGAAGAAGACCTGGAATATGACCTTATTTTGTGTGGATACATGGCTGTGGATGACGGGTCTGCCCAAGTGGGGCCCAGACTGGCTGAATTGCTCGGGATTCCCCATATTTCCACCATTACCAAATTGGAAATTGAGGGCGAAAAAGTTTCAGTGGAAAAAGACGTGGAAGGGGATGTTGAATACATCGAATCAACCCTCCCGATTTTGGTGACGGCACAGCAAGGATTGAATGATCCTCGTTATCCTTCGCTTCCCGGAATCATGAAAGCCAAAAAGAAACCGCTTTCCCGTTTGGATTTGGATGATTTGGACCTGGAAGAAGAAGAAATTCAGGCCAAAACCGAAACGACGGAAGTATTCCTGCCGCCCAAAAAACAAGCAGGAAAAATTTTGGAAGGCGAGTTGGAAGATCAGGTAAAAGAATTGGTTCAATTGTTGCACTCTGAAGCAAAGGTGATTTAACAGCGAGGAGGAGCGAATCATGAGCAAACATGTATTGGTTCTTGCAGACGTGCGTGAGGGGAAACTCAGAAATGTGACATTTGAATCGCTGGCAGCGGCAAAACAGGTGGCAGAAGGCGGGACGGTAACCGCCACGGTATTCGGAAGTTTTGCCAAAGATTTGGCCGAACCGCTGGCTCATCATGGCGCCGATAAAGTGATCGTTGTGGAAAACGGCGAATTGGATCAATATACTACAGATGCATATTTCCAAGCCTTTAAAAAAGTGATTGAGCATGTCAACCCGGATGTGATTTTTACCGGCCACACGGCGGTGGGAAAAGATTTGTGCCCGCGGATTGCGGCCCGTTTGGGTTACGGGTTGATCAGCGATTGCACCAATATTGAGGTGGAAGATGGAAACATTGTCTTCACCCGCCCCATCTACGCTGGGAAAGCGTTTGTGAAAAAAGTGGTGAAAGACGGCGTGATCTTTGCAACATTCCGTCCCAACAATATTCCTCAGGAAGAGCCGGATACCAGCCGCACGCCGGATGTTGAGGCGCTCAGCGTGGATCTGGATAAAGATTTATTGCGGACCATTGTTAAAAATGTGGTTAAAAAAGCTTCGGATGGCGTGGATTTGACCGAAGCACGCGTGGTCGTCTCCGGCGGTCGCGGGGTGAAAAGCGAGGAAGGATTCAAACCCTTGTACGAGCTGGCGGATGTATTGGGAGGAGCCGTCGGCGCTTCCCGGGGGGCTTGCGATTCCGGATATTGTGACTATGCGTTGCAAATCGGCCAAACCGGTAAAGTGGTGACCCCCGATTTGTACATTGCCTGCGGAATTTCAGGAGCGATCCAGCACCTGGCAGGGATGTCCAACTCCAAAGTCATCGTTGCAATCAACAAAGACCCGGAAGCTCCGATTTTCCAAGTGGCGGATTACGGCATCGTCGGCGACTTGTTTGAAGTGGTTCCGATGCTGACGGAAGAGTTTAAAAAGTTGTTGGGTGAACAACAATAAGAAAAGATTGGTTTTAAAAAGAAGAGCACACGGGTGGTGCTCTTCTTTTTTGGTTTACTTACAAAATGACTTGGTACTTTTTTTTCTAAAGTGGTATACTACACTGTGAAAGCCAAAGATATTTTTGGTTTGGATCATGATGCGCAAGCAAAATAAGGAGGCAGTAACTTATGGCAATCGTGGAAATTACCGATGAAAATTTTGATAAAGAAGTACAAAGCAAAGAAGCCGGGACCGTTTTGGTTGACTTTTGGGCTCCGTGGTGCGGTCCGTGCCGCATGTTGGCACCCGAATTGGAAAAAGTGGATGAAGAAATGGGCGACCAATTGAAAATTGCCAAAGTGAATGTGGACAACAGCCCTGAAACGGCCGGGAAGTTTGGAGTCATGAGTGTGCCGACTTTGATGGTGTTCAAAGACGGGGAAATGGTTTCCAAAATGGTCGGGGCTCAACCGAAAGAACAATTGGTAGCCTGGTTGAAAGAATATGTTTGATGGATGTTCATCAGGCGATGCCGGTTGGCATCGCCTTTTGTTTTTATGATCTTAAACGGCCTCTCAATCAGCCGGATTGAATTCCGGTTCAATTTTGTCTTTGTATCTTTTGACATAAACGGATAAAGCAAACAGTGACGGGAAGGTGATTGTAAGTTGTGCTACCAAACTTGCAATCCATAAGATAACAGGATGTGAGTCCGAAAATCCAAACACCATGTAAATGGCGATGATGAGCAAAGATCCCGCCAACCAGAAAATAATTGAAAGAGCAAGGTAGGACCCAAATGCAGTCAGAAGAGAAAGAAAAATTTTTGTGAAAGCTTTTTTCAGCATAACAAAGGCATGTTTAATCGATTGCCAGCTCTTTATTCCGTCTTTTAAAACCAGAACCGAAGATTGAACAGACAAATAAGACAACAAAGCAATCAAGCCAATTGAAAGCAATATGGCTGCCAAAACTGCCAACGGAGGAAAAAATAAAAAGAGAAAAACCGCTAAAAAAGTAACCAGCACAGCCGGAATGGACAATAAATAAATACATAAACCGAGTCTTAAAATTTTCCAGTAATTCGGCAACATTTCCTGAAGCAAAACTTGGACGGAAGCTTCACTTTTATAGTGAGCGGAAATGGTCACCGACATAATTCCCCCGCTAAGGGCAGGAGTTAATATGATTAAAATGATGATAAATACAAAGGCCCAGGCTGTTGGTTCTTTGGTTACCGGATCGATATTCACATTGATAAAAAATGTAAAGACCGCTAAGAGCAAGGAGACAATCAGATAAGACAGATAAAGGTTTTTTTGGACTTGGTCTTTTAAAAACATATCAAATCACCTACATAAATTTATGTATTTATTGAGACAGTACAGATCTTTATACTAAAATATGTTGTGTATTTTTTCAAGTTTTATTTCGAATTTTATGAATGATCTGTGCGGAAGATGCGCAATCTTTTTTCGTGAGGAGCGAATGGTAATATGCTAAACTATAAATAGTTAACTTGGCAAACAGAAAAATGTTTATGGATATAAATGAAATTAAATCCAGGAGGGGGGACTTGTTTGGAGATAAAAGACAAACTGTCTCTGTTGCCGGAAAAACCCGGTTGTTACTTGATGTTAAATCAAGACCAGGAAGTGATTTACGTCGGCAAGGCGAAAAATTTGCGAAACCGGGTTCGTTCTTATTTTACGGGGAGCCATGACGGAAAAACCCAACGCTTGGTGATGGATATCGCCGATTTTGAGTACATTGTCACGTCCAATCACGTGGAGGCTTTGATTCTGGAGTTGAATTTGATCAAAAAACACCGCCCGAAATATAACGTGATGTTAAAAGATGACAAATCGTACCCTTACATCCGGCTGACCAAAGAAAAACATCCCCGCCTGGAAGTGACCCGGAACTTAAAAAAGGATGGTTCCAAATACTTCGGACCTTATCCCCATGCCGGAGCGGCTCAACACACCAAAAAGTTATTGGACCGCTTGTTTCCGCTGCGCAAGTGCAAAACAATCCCCAAACGGGTATGCCTGTATTACCATATGGGACAATGTCTGGCTCCTTGTGAAATGGATGTGGATCCGGACGATTACGAGAAAATAACGAAGGAAATCGTCCGCTTTTTAAACGGGGGAGTTACGGAACTGAAAAAAGAATTGCAAAGAAAAATGGAAGAAGCAGCGGAAAACTTGGAGTTCGAACAAGCCAAAGAGTACCGGGACCTGCTCTTGGATATTGACTCAACCATTGAAAAACAAAACATTGTCCTTCCCGCTCAACAGAATTTGGACATCTTCGGCTATGCGGCGGAAAAGGGCTGGATGTGTGTCCAGGTGTTTTTTGTGCGCCAGGGAAAATTGATTGAACGGGAAGTATCGGTGTTTCCGCACTACCACGAGGCAGAAGAAGATTTTGTTTCTTTTGTCGCCCAGTTTTATCACGAAATGCCTACACTCCCGAAAGAAATTCATTTACCCCGAGGAGTGGATCCGGATATTCTCACAAAAATGCTTCCGGAAGTTCACATTCATGTTCCCCGGCGCGGCAACAAAAAGAATCTGGTGAACATGGCCACCGAAAATGCGGAGATTGCCTTGAAAGAACGTTTCCAATTGTTGGAGCGGGACGAGCAAAAAACGTGGAATGCGTTGGAAGGTTTGAGCCGGGCGCTTGGCATCGGGTTGCCCCGCCGGATTGAAGCATTTGACAACTCCAATATCCAAGGGACCGATCCGGTGTCGGCGATGGTATGTTTTATCGATGGAAAACCGGCCAAAAAAGAATACCGCAAATACCGGATCCGGACCGTTTCCGGCCCCAATGACGTGGAAACCATGCGGGAAGTGATCCGGCGCCGTTATACGCGCGTTTTGAAAGAAAACCGTCCGTTGCCGGATTTGGTCTTGGTGGACGGCGGAAAAGCGCAAATCCATGCGGCCGTGGATGTGTTGGAAAACGAATTGGGATTGTTTATCCCGGTCGGCGGCATGGTGAAAGATGACAAACACCAAACAGCCAAACTGATGGCCGGGGATCCGGTGGAGGAAGTGAAGCTGGAGCGGGGAAGCGACACTTTTTTCCTGATCCAGCGCATTCAGGAAGAAGTACACCGCTTTGCCATCACGTTTCACCGGCAGGTTCGCGGCAAAAGCATGTTCCAATCCGAATTGGATAAAATCCAGGGAGTCGGGCCGAAACGAAAGCAACTGCTTTATCAACATTTTGGATCCATTGAAAACATGAAAAAAGCTTCCATTGAAGAGTTTCGGAAGGCGGGTATTGGCGATCAGCTGGCCCGGACCATTCTGAAGGAGTTAAACCAATAAGATCCTCGCCGTCGGGAGGGTGAGGATCTTTTTTACCAATCGATCATTTGATGATGTAAGGGGGACTTCTTGGTGCGTGACATTCATGAGAAAATTGAAGCCATGGATCCTGTTTATTTTCTTCGTCAATATTCAAGGGGACAAGCTGTTTCGAAACAAATGGTGCAGTTGATTTATGAATTAAAAGAAAGGTATTCTTTTTCCAACGGGGTCATCAACGTTTTACTCGAATTTTGCATGTTGGAAAATAACTATAAGATCATCCGTGCCGATGTGCTCAACCTGGCTGAAGACTTATTCCGGAGAAACATTTCCACGGGAAAAGAAGCATTGCATTATTTGAAAAGTTTGCAAAAGCGGAAACACCCGTCTTCATCCCCTGATGTTTCGCGCACCTCCAACCCGGAAAGCCGGGAATACAATATGGAATATGTGGAGACCAATATTGCTTTGCTTGCCAGACAGCTGCATGAGTTGCGGAAGGAAATCAAAGAATCCTTTTTGAACATGGATCAACAATTGGATCAAATTGAATCACATCTGAAACGATTGTCTAATCTGATGAAATAAAAAGGAAAAAGATGAAAAAGGCCTGCAGGGGTCTTTTTTCTTTTTGGGGTGAATCGGTTATAATCCTTGATTGGTCTGGTGCTTGGCAGGAAGTCTTCCCGGCCGAAAAGAACAAGAATTTACGAAGAAAGTATACAGGGCGTCATTTTCGATACAGATCCTTATGTTTGTTTCAGAAGAAAATCGGGGAAAGGAGAAATGCGTATGAGGGAAAAATCCGGGGAACAAAACCTCGTGGCCGATTGGGTTTGGCAGGTTTATTTGACAAGGAAATTAAAAAAACACTTTGCCCGTGTGTATGTCCGATGCAGCGAACAAATCAACGTTTCGATTCCTACATTATATATGGCCAATCATGCAAGCTGGTGGGATCTTTACCTGGCCATGTGGATCAGCCGGAATTACTTGCGGCAAAATGCTTATTTTTTGCTCAATGAACAGGAAACCGACACGTATGGATGGCTGGGGCAGGAAGAGGTGCTCTCTTTTGACGGGGATTCCTATCAACAAATTCAAGAAGCTTTGGAACACGGTGCAGAGATCCTGGATGGAAGATTTGGCTCGCTTTGGGTTTTCGGGCAGGGAGAAGTGAAACATCCGGATTTTCGCCCGCTTCGTTTTTTGCCGGGACTGGGCTCATTGCTTGAAAAGGTGAAACATGTGCAAGTGGTGCCGGTTGCGTTTTATTATTCCATGACCGGACCCTCTCCGGAAGCTTGCATCCAATTGTCTGCACCGATTGTGCCTTCCACTTTTGAACAGGGAAACCGCCGGGCATGGATTGCCGCCTGCAGCAAGGAACTCACCTATCATCTGGATATGGTCAAGGAACAGGTGATTTCCGAAAATCTTGGCGATTTTGAGTGTGTACTGGCAGGAACCATGGCCGGGGACCATCCGTGGCCGCCGGTAGAAGATTGGAAAAAGCAAATTGAACAATGGATACAGAAAATAAAGAAAGGGTGACACACTCCATGAAAAAGGGAATTGTCATTGGAGGCGGGATTGCCGGACTGGTGGCCGCGATCCGGCTGGCGGCATATGGCTATGAAATCACCTTGCTGGAAAAGCAAAAAGAGTTGGGAGGGCGATGTCGTTCTTTTCAGCTGAATTCTTACTTTTTTGATGGGGAATTCGTGCCGGTCATGATGCCGGAAGTGATCGGGGAAGTTTACCGGGAAGCAGGAGAGGAAATGGATCCCGACTTGCGTTTTATTCCGCTTCCGGTCAACAGCCGCCATTTTTTTTATAATAAAACGGTCATTGATTTGTCGGCCGATCCGGATTATATGATGGAACAATTGACAGCTTTTTCCCAGGAAGAGCAAAACCGTTTTTTTGATTATTTGTCCGAAGTGCAGCAGATGTATGAAGTGATTGAAGATTATGTGATACGAAAACCCAACCGCAGTTGGACCGATTTTTTCCGGAACAAAGCGATTTGGCGTGGTTTGAAAGCCCGCCCGTTTGAATCGCTGGATGCTTTTCACCGCCGCTACTTCAAGGACCACCGGCTGATCGCCATGATGAACCGGTATGCACTGTACGTGGGTTCTTCTCCTTATCAGGCGCCTGCAGCGTTGGCGATCTTAAGTTATCTGGAGATGGTGCACGGGTTAAGCTATGTCGAAGGCGGGAACCGGCGTTTGGTGGAAGCGTTGGTCCGGTTGGCCGAAAAGGTGGGGGTGATGATACATACCTCTTGCGAGGTGGAAGAGATCCTGGTCAAAGAAGGACAAGCGTCAGGGGTCAAGGCGGGCGGAGAAAAATGGGAAGCGGATTTTGTCATCAGCAATGTGGACGTGCAAGTAACGAAAAAATACTTCCTGGGAAGGAAAGAAGACAAACCGGAGCGGATGAGCAGTTCCGGGATTTTGTGGTTGCTCGGGGTAAAGCAAAGCTATCCGCAATTGTTGCACCACAACTATTTTTATCCGGATGATGTCGGCCGGCAGTATATCGATATTTTTGAACAACAAAGATGGCCGGAGTCTCCTCTTATCTATGTCGGAAATTCCAGTGTGTCCGAACCGGACCGCGCACCGGAAGGAGCCAGCAATCTCACGGTGATGGTGCCGGTGCCCTCAGGAAGCCGGGAGAATATGGAAACCTACCGGGAACGATTGTTGTTTTTGCTGGATAAAGTATGGGGATTGAAAGATTTGAAAGATCACATCGAAACGGAGCAAATCATGGGGCCGGCTGAGCTGGAGGAATTAACCGGTGCCAAGGGCGGAGCCTTAAACGGCCGGGCTTTTCACGGTTTCCGGTCTTTGATCCGTCCGCCCATGAAAGATAAAAAAGTGCAATGCCTGTATTACACGGGATCCACGACCTATCCGGGCCACGGAGGTGTTTCCGCCTCGGCTTTAAGCGGGCTCCATGTGGCACGGATTCTTCGCGATGATCATGAATACCTCATGGGATTGGAAGAAAAGCGGAAAGCAAAGCAATTAAAGAAAGAAGCCCGTCATGCTTCCAAAATAAAAACTGCTGACAAGGCACCGGTTTCCAGTCAGCAGAAAGGAATGAACGATTAATCCTTTTGAGAGTTTTTTTCTTCTTCTTTTTCCTTGCCGTTTAAGGCATCGCGGAAAGATTTCAATGTTTGTCCGGTGGCCCGTCCCAGCTCGGGCAGCTTTTTGGGCCCGAACAATAACAAGGCAACGACCAGAATAATGATCAGTCCGGGTAATCCGATGTTTGCCATGAAATTTCACCCCTTTATGTTGTTTATTATAATCTTTCAATCCGGTTTGTACCAGTGATGCTTTTTGTCAGTCGTTTCCCGTGAAGATTTTTCTTTGATTTAAAGAAAAAAAGTGTTTGAATGGATTGAATCCGGAACCCGGTTATGGTAAGATCGTAAAAAATCAGGACAATGAATAAATATTGCTCGCTGATCATGTGGACTAGAGGCGCGGCTTTTATGAGTACTTGTCCGGAGTGTCGGGACACGAGGATGGACAAGGAAAGGAAAATGCCGCCGAAGCTTGTGGGAAATCCCGATTGAACACAAGCTGGTGTTGTGCTCGAACAGGGGCAACACTGTCACAGAAGCCACGGCTTTTGTGGAGAGCTAATCCGCAGGGAATATGCGGGCTGGAGCGTTGGAAACCAAGGCGACAGCAAGCTATCTCTGCTGTGGCCTTCTGTTTTTTCTGAGCGAGTTTAGTCCAGCTGAGGAAAGAGGAGAGGAACCATGGGGATCGTTGTGCAAAAGTTTGGCGGTACTTCGGTGGGCGATGTCGCCAGGATTCATAAAGTGGCAGACCGGATCGCTGAAACCGCAAGGCAGGGACATCAGTGTGTCATCGTGGTGTCAGCGATGGGAAAATCCACAGATGAGCTGGTTCATCTGGCCAATGAGATCAGTCCGCATCCGGAACCGAGAGAGATGGATATGCTCTTGGCCACTGGAGAACAAGTCAGCATCGCTTTGTTGACGATGGCGCTCAAAGAACGGGGATTGAAAGCAAGATCCATGACGGGGTGGCAAGCCGGAATCCAAACCGATCATGCGCATGGAAAAGCAAGGGTGACAAAAGTCCGCACCGAAGCCGTGCTTGAATGCCTGAAACAGGGTGAAGTCGTTGTGGTTGCAGGATTTCAGGGGATTTCCCCGGAGAATGAGATCACCACTTTGGGACGCGGAGGTTCCGATACAACGGCGGTTGTTTTGGCGGCAGCCCTGGGGGCGGATTGTTGTGAAATTTACACGGATGTGACCGGGGTCTTTACAGCTGACCCGCGCGTGGTGCCCGCCGCCCGGAAAATGGATGAAATCACTTATGAAGAAATGCTCGAACTGGCACACTTGGGAGCCGGCGTTCTTCATCCGCGTTCGGTGGAAACGGCGCTCCATCATCAAGTCCGGTTGGTGGTCCGTTCCAGCTTTGTGGATGAACCCGGAACATGGGTGAAAGGGGAGAAAACCGTGGAAAACGAATTAAACGTACGGGGCATCGCTCATGATCTCGATGTAGCAAGAATCAAAGTGCTGGGCCTGCCCAACCGCGAAAATATGTTGTCGCAATTATTCGGACTCATCGGTGAAGCGAATATCAATGTAGATATTATTGTGCAAAGTGAACATGACCATAAGGAGATCGATGTGGCTTTCAGTGTGCAAGAATCTGAAAAGGATGCAACGATTGAATTATTAGAATCGGCAAAAGATTCCCTGGGTTATGCCCAGTTGATTTCCGAGTCCGGTCTTGCCAAGGTGTCTGCAGTGGGGATGGGCATGATGACGAAGCCGGGGGTGGCCGCGAAAATGTTTGCCACGCTGAGTGAAGCCGGAATCCGGGTGAAAATGGTTTCGACATCTGAAATCAAAATTTCTTGTGTGGTGGACAGGGAAGTGGCATTAAAAGCCGTGCGCCGGCTTCATACGGCTTTCGGGTTGGATCAAACCGAAGGGAAAGAACCCGTTCTGCAGGGAGTGGCCAAAGAGAGCTGATCTTGATCGGCTCTCTTTTTTCATGAACGGATGACCCGTGCAAAGGGTTACTCTGTTTTTTATAGAATAATATTTAATATGCAGTTTTTTCTTCATCATGAAATAAGAACACAGCGGAAGAGGATAGGTTTGCGCTGTGACCGGAAATTGACTTTGTTTTCCGAAAAATAGCAATTGAAAAAGAGATGAAAATGTTTCAGTTTTATGCAGGTTGGGGGGGGGAGAGGATTGCTGAAATACATCCTTCAGCGCTTCATCCAGATGATCATTACGCTATGGGTGATTGCAACGGTTACCTTTTTTATGATGAAAGCAATTCCCGGAGATCCGTTTTCGGATGAAAAGAAACTGCCGGAGCAGGTATTGGCCAATTTGCGCGCCCATTACCAGTTGGATGACCCCATTCCGGTTCAATATTTGAACTATATGAAGCGATTATTGCAATTGGACTTGGGCCCTTCCATCAAATTTGAAACCCGTTCGGTCAATGACATGATCCAAGAAGGGTTTCCGGTATCCTTCCAATTGGGAATCCAGGCATTGGTTTGCGCAATCATTGCCGGTTTGTTGCTGGGGGTTGTTGCCGCACTCAAACAGAACCGGACGGCAGACTATCTGGCCATGGTGCTTGCCGTGCTCGGCATTTCCATCCCGAGTTTTGTGTTGGGGCCTTTATTGCAAAAGTATCTTGCCGTGGAGTGGGAACTGTTGCCGGTGGCCACCTGGGAAGGGTTTGCCTCGACGATCATGCCGACACTGGCACTGGCGGCTTTGCCGCTTGCCACCATTACGAGGTTGATGCGCTCCAGCATGGTGGAAGTGTTGACGCAAGATTATATACGCACGGCCCGGGCCAAGGGATTGCCACCCGTTTATGTGATTTCCCGCCACACGATCCGAAATGCCATTTTGCCCGTGGTGACCGTGATTGGTCCTCTTGCGGTCGGCATTTTGACGGGAAGTTTTGTGATTGAAAATATCTTTTCCATTCCGGGGATCGGCAAATATTTTGTGGAAAGCATTCATAATCGCGATTATCCGTTGATCATGGGGGTTACGTTGTTTTATTCCGTTTTGCTGGTGGGAATCAATTTTCTTGTGGATTTGGCCTACGGACTGATTGATCCGCGTATCCAACTGGGCAAAAAGGAGGGGAAATGACATGCAACCATCAGTGAATCCCCGGTTTCAACCTGCCCGGCGCCATCCAGCGTCCATCGAAAAAATCCGTCGTCCCACCCAAACTTATTGGCAGGATGTATGGGGGCGGCTCCGTAAAAATTATCTGGCCATCACCGGACTGGCCGCCATCTTGCTGATTGCGCTGATTGCCGTCATCGGTCCGGTCGTTTCCCCTTATGATGTTCACCAACAGAATTTGGAACACGGGCGGAACCTTCCTCCTTCCAAAGAACACTGGTTTGGAACCGATGATTTGGGACGGGATGTGTTTGTGCGGGTGTGTGAAGGAGGAAAAATCTCCCTCACCATCGGCTTGGCCGCGGCACTCATTGATTTGGTGATCGGTGTGATTTACGGAGGAATTGCCGGTTATCGCGGGGGACGCACGGATGAAATCATGATGCGGGTGGTGGATGTTTTATGGGGACTGCCCCATCTGTTGACGGTGATTTTATTGATGGTGGTGATGCCGCCGGGTGTGACAACCATCATTATTGCATTGACGGTGACCGGCTGGCTCAATATGGCGCGTCTGGTGCGGGGGCAGATTTTACAGTTGAAGGAGCAGGAATTTGTGCTTGCCGCCAAAACCCTGGGGGCCAACACGCCGAGACTGCTTTTTAAGCATCTGATCCCCAATGCGCTCGGCCCCATCATCATCATGTTGACCTTAACGGTTCCTTCTGCCATTTTTTCAGAAGCATTTTTGAGTTTCCTCGGTTTGGGGGTCCAATCTCCCGTTGCCAGCTGGGGGACGATGATTGATGACTCGCTGATTACGATTCTGTCCGGAGAATGGTGGCGCCTTTTGTTCCCGGCAGTGTTTCTTTGTTTGACCATGCTGGCTTTTAATGTTTTCGGAGACGGTTTGCGTGATGCCCTTGATCCGAAAATGAGGAAGTAGCAAAGGACAAAGGAGGGTTTGAGTTGGAAACCATCTTGAAAGTCGAGGATCTCCATGTATCTTTCCGGATTCCCGGAGGGGAAGTGCAGGCCGTCAGGGGCGTGAGTTTTTCGTTAAATCAAAAAGAAACGCTGGCCATCGTCGGTGAATCCGGAAGCGGAAAAAGCGTGACGGCCTTATCCATCATGCGGCTGATCCCGTCTCCTCCCGGAAGGATCAAACAGGGAAAAATCTTTTTGGGGCCGAAGGAATTGACGAATTTGCCGGAGGAAGAATGGTATCAGATTCGCGGCTCCCGGATTGCGATGATTTTTCAGGATCCGATGACCTCATTGAATCCGACCATGACCATCGGGTATCAGATCATGGAAGGCATTCGCTGGCATGAGCAGTGCGGTTATCACGAAGCCCGTCAGAAAGCCTTGGAAATTTTGGAGTGGGTGGGGATTTCCCATCCGGAAAGAAGAATGAAGCAATATCCGCACGAATTCAGCGGCGGGATGCGGCAGCGGGTCATGATTGCCATCGCCCTGTCCTGTTCTCCGGAAATATTGATTGCCGATGAACCGACCACGGCGTTGGATGTCACCATTCAGGCGCAAATATTGGATTTGATGAAAAACATCCAGCAACAGACCGGCACCTCCATTTTGTTGATTACCCATGATTTGGGGATTGTTGCGGAAACGGCGGACCGGGTTGCGGTGATGTACGGGGGACAGATCGTGGAGACCGGAACTGTGCGGGAAATATTCCATCAACCGCATCATCCGTATACCTGGGGACTCATTCAATCCATGCCCCGGTTAGACCGGTCCAAAGAACAAGCACTCCGGCCGGTTCCCGGGTCCCCTCCGGATTTGTTCCTTCCTCCCCAGGGATGTCCGTTTGCGGATCGTTGCCTGTATGCGATGAATATCTGTTTTGAAGAAATGCCGGAAGTCACTCCGGTCACCCATACGCACCAAGTGCGCTGTTGGTTGGAAGACCCCCAGGCTCCGGCGGCAGATTTTTCCAAATCGGTTGACAATTTATAGAATTATCTTTATAATTGATTAGAAAAATTATATAAGAAACTGCTTCTTATCCAGAGTGGTGGAGGGACTGGCCCGATGAAACCCGGCAACCTCGCTAGTTATTAGCGGTTGGTGCCAATTCCTGCAGGATTTGAATCCTGAGAGATGAGAAGAGGTTGACGGAACGTGCGACGGATCGTGAAGCCCTCTTCGCTCAAGGAGAGGGCTTCCTGTTTTTATTCAGGAGCTTTTGGGGGAATGAAAAATGACATTACAGTTGGTCGAGATAAAAGATACGGTCTCGATCGGATCTTTTGAATTGGAATGCGGGGAGATTTTGCCGGATGTGACACTGGCTTATGAGAAAGTGGGCCGGGTCGGCACAGACCAGGTGATTTTGGTTTGCCATGCATTGACCGGGGATGCCCATGCAGTGGGTAATGAGTCGGATCCGGGATGGTGGGACGGACTGATTGGCGCAGGCAAATATATTGACTTGAGCCAATACACCGTAATCACGATGAATGTGCTCGGAGGATGTGGAGGAAGCACCGGTCCCGCTTCGACGGACCCGCGCACCGGAAAACCATATGGAAGCCGGTTTCCCAAGGTGACCATTCGCGACATGGTGCGGGCGCAATATGAAGCACTTTTGAAGCTGGGCATCCACCGCTTGAAAGCAGTGATCGGGGGATCGATGGGCGGGATGCTGGCTTTGGAGTTTGCCGTGATGTACCCGGATTTCATGGAAAAGTGCATCCCGATTGCAACCGCCGCCTCGTTGTCGGCCATGTCCATGGCTTATAACACGATCGGGCGCAGAGCGATTGTCAGTGATCCGGATTGGCAGGGAGGGGATTATTATCCGTCAAAAGGCCCGGTTCGGGGATTGTCCATCGCCCGGATGATCGGAATGGTGACATACCGTACGGATCTTTTGTTTGAAGAACGTTTTTCCCGGCAGAATCCGGAAAATGCGCGGGAAATGGTGGACAGTTATTTGCATTATCAAGGCCGCAAGCTGGTCAACCGGTTTGATGCCAATACGTATCTCAGGTTTCTCGATGCCATGGATCATCATGATTTGGGACGCGGACGGGGCGGTGTGGAAGAAGCGGTCAGGAAGATTCATGCCGAAGTTTTGACCATCGGAATTGAGGAAGACATTTATTTTCCCGTCTGGCAACAGCGCGATTTCCACCAAATTTGTCTGAAAAAAGGGGTCAAGTCGGTTTATCATGAGTTTTCTTCTGATTACGGGCATGATGCTTTCCTTGTCGAGTTCAACCGGTTCGGTCCGCAGATTCACCGGTTTTTAAACGGAGGATAAAATTTGACCGTTCCTTGACGGCGGAAACAATATGGGAGTAAAATATATAGCGAGTTGAAACCCTTTTCTATTTTCTTAAAAATTATTGATAGACTTTTCAATTCATTCACTGATCGCGATTATGTCCTAGATTGGAGGCAAATGATGAGCACACAACGCAGCTTTTTCAACCGTCGGATTCACTCGTTGTTGGGCGTAATACCGGTGGGCTTTTTTTTAGTTGAGCATTTATTCACCAACTACTACGCCACACGAGGGGCAGATGCGTTTGTGGAAAAAGTCGAATGGCTTTGGGGTTTACCGTTTTTGCTTGTACTTGAAATTTTCTTTATTTTTCTGCCTCTCTTATATCACGGTATTTACGGATTGTACATTGCGTTCCAGGCGAAAAACAACGTGGGAAATTTCGGTACTTTCCGTAACTGGATGTTCGTTTTGCAACGGGTAACCGGTGTTGTGACATTGGTTTATGTCATCTGGCATGTGTGGGAAACCAGGGTACAGGTTGCTTTGTATGACCTGACGTCGGAACAATTGGCTCAGCTCATGGCAGACACTGTGCAAAATCCGGTTGTTTTCGCTCTGTATATCATCGGGGTCCTTTGTGCCGTTTTCCATTTCAGCAATGGAATGTGGTCATTCCTTGTCAGCTGGGGTGTGACGGTGGGACCGCGTGCCCAGCTTGTTTCCACATGGGTGTGGAGCGCGGTTTTTGTGATTGTTTCTTATTTGGGAATTTCAGCACTATTCGCGTTTGCCAGACCTGAATTTATTCAACAATTGGCACAGCATTAGAAGGGAGCACTTGCCAATGAATGAAAAAATAATCGTTGTGGGCGGTGGTTTGGCTGGTTTGATGGCAACCATCAAAGCGGCTGAAGCCGGTGCCGATGTACAACTCTTTTCGCTTGTTCCTGTGAAACGCTCTCACTCTGTATGTGCACAAGGCGGTATCAACGGTGCTGTCAATACCAAGGGTGAAGGAGATTCCCCGTGGGAACATTTTGACGACACGGTTTACGGCGGAGACTTCTTGGCCAACCAGCCGCCGGTAAAAGCAATGTGTGAAGCAGCCCCGGGAATTATTTATATGATGGATCGCATGGGTGTCCCGTTTAACCGGACCCCGGAAGGATTGATCGATTTCCGCCGGTTCGGGGGGACCAAACATCACCGGACGGCATATGCCGGAGCCACCACCGGACAACAGTTGCTTTATGCGCTGGATGAGCAAGTCCGCCGGTTTGAGGTGGAAGGGAAAGTCACCAAATTCGAGCATTGGGAATTTGTCCGGATTGTTCAAGATGATGAAGGGCGTTGCCGGGGGATTGTCGCCCAAAACCTGAGGAGCAGCGAATTTGTCACTTTCTTGGCCGATGCAGTGATCCTGGCAACCGGTGGCCCGGGAATCATCTTCGGGAAATCGACCAACTCGATGATCAATACCGGAACGGCTGCCAGTGCGGTGTATCAACAAGGGGCTTATTATGCCAACGGTGAATTTATTCAAATTCATCCCACGGCCATTCCGGGAGATGACAAGTTGCGTTTGATGTCGGAATCGGCAAGGGGTGAAGGCGGACGCGTCTGGACCTATAAAGACGGGAAGCCGTGGTATTTCCTGGAAGAATGGTATCCCGCATACGGAAACCTGGTTCCGAGGGATATCGCAACACGCGCCATTTTTAAAGTTTGTGTTGATATGAAATTGGGAATCAACGGCGAAAACATGGTTTACCTGGATCTGTCTCACAAAGATCCGCACGAATTGGATATCAAACTCGGTGGAATCATTGAGATCTACGAAAAATTCGTCGGAGAAGACCCGAGAAAAGTCCCCATGAAAATTTTCCCTGCCGTACACTACTCCATGGGAGGCTTGTGGGTTGATTTTGATCAAATGACCAATATTCCCGGACTGTTTGCCGCCGGAGAGTGTGATTACCAATATCACGGAGCCAACCGCCTGGGGGCGAACTCCTTGCTCTCCAGTATCTATGGTGGAATGGTGGCCGGGCCGAAAGCCATTGAGTATGTGCGCGGACTGAATCACAGCGTTGAAGACATGTCCGTGGATCAGTTCGAATCGCAACGCAAAGCGGAAGAAGAAAAATATGAAAGCATCCTGAAAATGGACAGCGGCAATGAAAATGCCTATCTCTTGCACAAAGAGTTGGGTGAATGGATGACGGATAATGTCACGGTAGTCCGGTACAATGACCGTCTGAAGAAAACCGACGAGAAAATCCAGGAGCTGATGGAACGTTATCAAAACATCAATATGGTGGATACCAGCAAATGGAGCAACCAGGCCGGACCGTTCACCCGCCATTTGTGGAACATGTTGCAATTGGCCCGTGTGATCACGCTGGGTGCTTACAACCGGAATGAGAGCCGCGGTGCCCATTTTAAACCGGAATTCCCCGACCGGAACGACGAAGAATGGTTGAAAACCACCAAAGCGAAATTTACACCGGAAGGCCCTGTGTTTGAATATGAACCGGTTGATGTTTCTTTGATTAAGCCTCGCCCGCGTCGTTATGATGTGGATAAAGGAGGTGCGAAAAAATGAGTGAACAAAAAACAGTGCACCTCATCATAACACGCCAAGACGGACCTGATGATAAACCTTATGAAGAAGAGTTTAAAATTCCTTATCGCAAAAACATGAATATCATTTCCGCATTGATGGAAATCCAACGAAATCCTGTAAACAGCGAAGGAAAAGCCGTTTCTCCGGTTCAATGGGAGTCCAACTGTCTGGAGGAAGTGTGCGGAGCTTGTTCGATGGTAATTAACGGAAAGCCACGCCAAGCTTGTACCGCACTCATTGACAAATTGGAGCAACCCATCCGGGTTCAACCGATGAAAACATTCCCGGTGATTCGGGACTTGATTGTGGACCGCAGCCGGATGTTTAATGCCTTGAAAAAGGTGAAAGCATGGATTCCGATTGACGGAACTCACGATCTCGGCCCGGGACCGCGGATGAGCGAAAATGAACAGCAATGGCGTTATGAATTGTCAAAATGCATGACCTGCGGGGTTTGTCTGGAAGCCTGCCCGAATGTTAACAGCCAATCGGATTTCATGGGACCCTTTGTGGTGGGACAAGTGCAATTATTTAACTCACATCCGACAGGGGCCATGAACAAGGAAGAACGTCTCGAAGCCCTCTTGGACAAAGGCGGCTTGCAAGAGTGCGGAAACTCGCAAAACTGCGTGCAAGCTTGTCCGAAAGGCATCCCGCTGACAACAGCGATTGCCAAATCAAACCGCGATGCGACAAAATATTTGTTTAAAAAGTGGTTGTCCATTTAAACAAAAAAGAACCGCTGGAAAGATTCCAGCGGTTCTTTTTTTAAAAATTATTGCCGTGAAGAGGCAGAGGTGAAGAATTCACCAATTGCTTTAAAGAGATTGCCCAACCATTCAAAAATGGTGTCGATGATTCCTTGCGTGGTTTCCGAGTTTAAAATGTCTTTGATATCTCCACGCAAGCTTTCAAATTGCTGGCTCAATTGATCCCAGTCGATGCCCAATTTATCGAAGTTTTGGGCGTATTGAACCAGATTGTTGATGGTTTGCTGATTCAAGTTGATATCAAAATCATTGGAAACGTTGATAATGATATCCCGGAATTCTTCCGGAGTTTTTGGTTTTTCTTCAGAGACTTGCTTTTTCACTTCGTTGATGAATTGAACAGCTTTGTTCGGATCGCCGATCTCTTGGGAGAGCTCTTGCGTCCGGACAATTTCTTCGTTAGCCACTTGTTTTTTATTTTCATCAATTTTTTCTCCGGTTGCTGCTTCAAAAGCTTTGATAATCCCGGTCAAACCTGCGGTGCCGGAAACTTCAAACGGAGCGGTGACATAAATGTCCGCATCTTTGATTCCGGCTGTAATGGCAGCATTGGCATACATGCTGGGGGTAATGGTGGTGATTTTGTTGGTTTTCACCGAGATACCTTCCCCGGAAGAAGTAAGTACAATTTTTGCCGAGGAGATGGCCCGGCGTCCGATGACATCCGCCCCCAAATATTTTCCAAGGTATTGATGTTCTTCTTCGTTGGTTACATCAATGATGGTGACAGTATCCGCGTTTTCACTGACACCCATTTCTTTCAAAATTTGATCCCGTTGGGTTCCGGTCAAATCTTTCCCCAAGGTGACGACGGTTTCTCCTTTAATGGCATCGGCGGAAGCCGGTTGCGGTACAATCAAGGAGAAAGCCGTCATTGCCACAAGGGCAAGGATGCTCCACAATTTAATATTTTTCATCCGTAATGAAATCCCCCTTTTCATGAAAAGAAACATGTGACAATCCAGATGTTTCCTTCATTTTCCATTGAGGTAAAGTGGCTCAAGCTTATTTTAACTTGTTCCGTGGATTCTGTGAACAGTAAAAAGCAGGCAGGAAATCAAAATTTATCATTTATTTTGCTGAAAAATCAGAAAAATAATGCAGGATTGGGAAGAAGCGTTTGCCGGCAGGACGGACATATTTTCAAACGGCAAACGCTTCCTGTGTCATACATCCGGTTAAAAGACCGGATCTTTCAGTTCAGCCAGTTTTTCCAGAGAAGTTTTATCCACGTCTTCATGCAAACTGTTGCCATGGGCATCCATGGTGACGATGGCGGCAAAGCCTTTCACCTGGAGATGCCACATTGCTTCCGGAACGCCAAATTCCATAAAGTCGACGCCGTCCACGCTGGTGATGCAGTCGGCATAATATTGGGCCGCTCCGCCGATGGCGTTGAGGTAAACCGCCCCGTGTTCTTTTAAGGCTTGCAAGGTTTTCTTGCCCATGCCGCCTTTTCCGATGATGGCGCGAATGCCGAATTTCTTGATGATATCCCCTTGATACGGTTCTTCGCGGATGCTGGTGGTGGGACCGGCGGCTTTGACATGCCAGTTGCCGTCCTGATCTTTGAGCATGACCGGACCGCAGTGGTAAATGACGCTGCCGTTTAAATCGACCGGAGCGTCGTGATCCATCAAGTGTTTGTGGATGGCGTCACGGCCGGTGTAGATCGGACCGTTGATGATGACGATGTCCCCCACTTTCAGCTGACGGACTTGTTCTTCGGTGATCGGGGTGTGAAGTTCCACGGTGCGTGTGTTTTCAGAAGAAACGGCATGGTTTTCTTCTTTCACTTGGAGATCCACTTTTTCATCGGATTGGTACAGCCAGCGGGTGATTTTTCCGGTTTTGGGATCGATGGTGACACCCTGGCGACGGAAAGCCCAACAGTTATATGCGACCGATACATAAAAGCTGGCAGGAATCCGGTGCATGGCGCCGATTTTACAGCCCAATAAAGTCACCTCTCCGCCGAAGCCCATGGTTCCGATGGACAACGTGTTGGCTTTTTCGAGAATATATTCTTCCAATTCAGCCAGTTTTGGATTCGGGTTGGTGTCATCCAAATGACGGAACAATTGTTTTTTGGCCAATTCATAGCCGGTGGTCCGGTCGCCGCCAATCCCGACGCCGATAA
The DNA here is from genome assembly GCF_038006465.1 of Thermoactinomyces sp. FSL K6-2592. Classification (NCBI taxonomy): domain Bacteria; kingdom Bacillati; phylum Bacillota; class Bacilli; order Caryophanales; family Thermoactinomycetaceae; genus Thermoactinomyces; species Thermoactinomyces sp. FSL K6-2592. The sequence continues at coordinate 2,054,816 of NZ_JBBOVH010000001.1, read as the reverse complement.
AGCCAGCACTGCATCCTTGCCCTTGGGCTTGGTAAACCGAATGCAAAATACACTTGCGGATTCCGTCCAAATCGCGTCCGGCCCGTCCCAAGCCTTCCAATTCACAAGGCAAACTATATTGAATATTCTTGTTTTCGCAGCCGCCGCCTTTTAATATCAGGCGTACTTCCACTTCGTCTTTTTCCCATTGTTCATAGTGAATGACCGGAACGCCTTCTCCCAGGTTGTTTCCGCTGTTTTCCCCGGTGAGGGAGTCCACGGAGTTCGGACGCAAAATCCCTTTTTGCGTGGCTTCGACAATCGCTACCCGGATGGCTTTGCTCATTTCAATCTGATTGGCGCCGACGGGAACTTTGATTTTAAAAGTCGGCATGCCGGTGTCCTGGCAAATCGGGGAAACGTTTTCTTCAGCCATTTGAATGTTGTCGCAAATGGTGGATAAAGCCAAAGCGGAACGCGTCCCCGCATTTTCCAGTTCTCTGGATTTTTTAATGGCTTTGCGCACATCTGCCGGAAGATTGGTGGATGTTTCGGTGATCAGTTGTAATATGGACTCTTTGAACGCTTGCATGTAAACCCCTTCTTCTTTTATGAATTGGTAACGCATGATCTGAATGATGAAAGCGCTGTGAGAACAAAGCGCAGAATCATAAGGCATAAGAACAGAATCTTCTATTCAATATCTATTATAACGATATTTAAAACATTTCTCAGCATGATAAAAAGAGAGGGTTTTTCTCCATAAATAAAGCCGAGGGGAAGTCCCTTCGGCATTCGTAAACAGAAAATTCAGTTTGCCGGATCCAATGCGTTTTGCGCTGATTTGACAAACCGTTCTTCTTTGTCAATCATTCCGCAGACACCGCATTGGACACGGTATTTTTCGCCGCGGTACCGAATTTGAAAAGGATCGTCTTCTGGCACGGTCTCAATGATTTCACCGGTCAGCCGATCCTTTTTGACGGAATGCACCACTTGTTCAATGATATTAAAACGACTCCGGTTTGTGCCGCAAGCCGGACATCGATATGGAAATGACATCGTTGGACACCTCCGGTGCCATTAATGTCCCCTGCTTTTTTAAAAATTATTCGTCACAGTCGATCCATTCGTCCGCCCATTTTTGAATGGCGTCAATGACAGGGGTGAGTGCTTTTCCTTTCTCGGTCAAAGCATACTCGATCCGCACCGGCGTTTCCGCATAAACTCTCCGTTCCACCAATCCTTTGGCCTCAAGTTCTTTCAATCGTTCGGCAAGCATCCGCTCGCTCATCAAAGGAATTTGCTCGCGAATATCCCGAAAGCGGCTTGTTTTTTCAATCAAAACACGAATGATAAGGCCTGTCCATTTTTTGGAAATAATTTCAACAGCCATTTCAAATTTCGGACAAATACAGCGGTCCATAGCTTTTCACCTCTCTTATTATCTTAGCAAATGATCCGGATGTTGGCACCTTTCTCAAGAAAATAGATTGGTCTTGTCGACCAATCTATGTGCCGCCCAAATGATAAACCGATTGAATTCTTTCTTTTTCTTTTTGGAAAGATTCGCGGATTTGCCCAAAGCTCCATCCTTTTTCTTTGAAATAAAGCAAATAATCCAGTAACAGAGGGGACCAGTTGAGGTCAAACACTTGTTGGACAAACGCATGGGCGGCGATTTCCCGCAACCGGCTCAATCGTTTGCGAATGGCGAAAGGGCCTTTCTGCTTGATGGTAACACGGGGCAATTCATCATCGGTCCGCCCGATTTTGGTTTCTTCCAAGTGATGAAACCATTCATGGTATAAATGCAGCAAGAAAAGATCTTCTTCCGTTACCGGGATGTTGAGTTCTTCGAAGAACCGCTGGATTTGATGCATGGATTTGCGGTAAATGCGGATGGTTTTGGTTTTCTTGTTATATTCGGCGCGAATGGCGGGTTTTTCCGGATGCCGGTCCAAAAAGCGCACGGTGATTCCTTGTCTTATGAGCAGATTGATCATATCCTTGAGCGATTGTTTTTGTTCCGCCCATTTGCCGGATGCAAGGATTCCTTTTTGAATGGCCTGGTCAATCAACAAAGGAACTTCGGATGGAGACAGATGGGGAAAATACTCATCTTGCTCCAGTTCCAAAACAAATAAACATTTCGGAGGCAGTGTCGGACACCGCTCATCCAAATTCATCAAGGTTTTGTCCGGATTCGCTACGCGGCTCATATTGGTTTCTCCCCGATATTTTTATTTTACAGTTACTTTTATGCGATACCGGGCTTGACTCATTCCAACCTGTCAGAGATTTGTTTCGTCTGAAGAGATTAATTGAAGAATCCAGTCTTTGATGTCGATCAAGCGCAGCGTTTCGGGCTTGGAGTTTGTGCCGCAAATAATCATCGGCACTTCCGAATCCAGATAATGCAGGGAACCGTGAGATCCGCCTTTATGTGTCGGAGAGCCTTCCCCCGTCAACTCATATCCCGGCGAAGCAGTGACTATGATCACCCGGTCCCAAGTATTCATGACACCGGATAAACGGAATAACACATCAGGAAAAATGCCGTAGCGGATCCGGTTTGATTCATCCGGTTTCAGGTCCAGGACGGACAGGTCTCCCTCCAGCTTCCAGGTTTGGCCGTATTCGTCCGCATACGGGCCTTCTTTTTGAAACCGGCAACGGGCTTCCGGGACATTACCGCTGATGACGTGAATCCAATCTTTTTCTTGCCAGGCAATCAGGTCCAGTTTGGGTTCCTTTTTCAATGCCTGAACCACTTCGTTCATCTTAAGATCAGGGTCTGTTAAATAAATGTAAGCCATCCGTTCATTGACGCATAACACCAGTTGGTCTTCTTTTCGCGGCGTTTTTTGCCGGATGGGCATGATTTTGTAGTCACTGAGAAGTTTTCGCAAATCGATGTAAGCGGCTTGATGATTGGGAAGAATCGGGGTTTGTCCGCTGTCGCCCATGACAATCCAAGTGACTTGCCGGATGGCTTCTTCCCAGGAACCGAAGGCATCCAAAACCTTTTGCAGTTCTTTGTCCGCTTTTTCAATCCCCTTGATTTGCGACGGGCCTTCCCGATGAACCGCATCGTCATTGGTGGGGAAATAGGCAATGGTAAACGCCGGCAAATGGCCTTTTTTAATCAGCGAAGCCAGTTCCTTTCGCGAAAAGGAGTCATTAAACCCGAAACGTCTCCAAAGCGAATCATATTTACCAGACCTTGAGATTTTGGACATGGCACCAAATGAAAAAAGAAACGGGGCTTTGGTCTGAATGCGCTTGGGCAAAAGGGCGGTCCATCGCGCCAACAAAGGAGGAAACAACGTTCTTTGATAATTACCCCGGTAAATCAATCCGTTGATGGATGCGGTGGGCAAGTCCGTTTCTTCATGAATGGTTTTCACCTTTTGGCTGATGTATTTTTGGTTCAGATTCAAGAGGCTGTCTTGCAACACGGTTTTCAAGCCGAAAATAAACGTTTCTTTGAAACCCGTGCCAAAGTTGACGATGCGGTTTTCTTTTTTGTGAAAATAAACCAGGCCGTAAATATGATGTTCATTGGGGGTTGCTCCCGTGAGCAAGGTTGTGTCGATGCTCACGGACATGGTTGGAAAGCTGGTCACCACCTTGGGATGATATTGCCCGTTTTCCACCAAATATTTCATTGCCGGTGCTTTGCCAAAATCCAGCACTTCTTTCAATGGAATGTGCATCAAAGAATCAATGATGATCAAAACCACCGGCTTTTGCGCCGGGGAATATTTCAAGGATTGCATTTCCTGCTGTTGCTTACGACGCTCTTTGGAACCGGAAAGCCCCGATCCGACAGCCAGGATGACAATGAAAAGTGCAATGAGGATTATTCCCATGAGGATCATTCCGTGGTTTCCTTTCTCTTGGTTGTTTGCAAGTAGTTTGGCTCGGACTCGGGGCAATTATGCCCGGGTTTGACGGTGGGGAAAAAAACATTGTACCTTAAAAGAGTGAGGATTTTAACATTTCAGGCGTAAGTCAGAAAGGGGATCGCGCAAAAATGCATACGCTTTCAAAAGTGCCGGAAACGGAAATCAGGGAACGGATTGCCCGTTTTCAATCCATGCTTCAAGAGAAGGAAACAGACGGTGCTTTGATCACCCAGAACATCGATCTTTATTACTTGACCGGGACGATGCAAAACGGGGTCTTGTATGTGCCACAAAAAGGAGAACCCTGTTTTTATGTAAAAAAAAGTGTAACCCGAGCCGAATTTGAGACGGTTCTTCCTGTGCAACCTTTGGGAAGATTACGCGAGTTGGGCGGGAAAATCGAATCGGCCTTCGGGCCGGTCAAACGGTTGGGGCTGGAATGGGATGTACTTCCTTACGGCCTCGCCCAAAGATATATCGGTTTGTTTCCCGGGGCCGAACCGGTGGACATCTCCTTTGATTTAAGGCTCCAAAGAGCGGTCAAGTCCGAATATGAACTCCGGCAAATGCGCCAGGCGGCCTCCCATGTCAAAGAAATCGTGGAATCCCTTCCCCGTTTGATCCGGGAAGGCAAAACCGAATTGGAACTGTCGGCAGAAATTGAATACACCTTGCGGTTAAAAGGAAGCATCGGATTGTTCCGGATGCGGGGATACAACCAGGAACTTTGCCTGGGAATGGTGGCTTCCGGTTCCGCTGCGGCCACGCCCACTTATTTTGACGGACCTGCCGGCGGATTGGGTGCGCAACTGGCCAGTCCGCAAGGGGCGAGTGCCAAACCGATTAAAGCCAATGAACCGATTCTGGTGGACATTGCCACGACAGTGGAAGGTTATCTGATTGACCAAACACGGCTGGCAGTGATCGGGGATTTGGATGATGATTTAAAGCAGGCTTATAAGGTGGCCGTTTCCATCATCAGAGAAGCCGAAGAGATGGGAAAACCCGGCGTTTCCTGGAAGTCATTGTATCTCCGTTCGCTGGAAATGGCAAAGGAAGCCGGTTTGGCGGAGCATTTCATGGGATTCGGGCCCGATCAGGCCAAGTTCCTGGGGCATGGCGTCGGTTTGGAGATGGACGAGCTTCCCGTTTTGGCAAGGGGATTTGACCAGCCGCTGCAAGAAGGAATGGTGATCGCCATTGAACCGAAGTTTACCTTCCCGGGACGCGGGGTCGTCGGCATTGAAAACACATACTTGGTGACTAAAAACGGACTGGAATCGTTGACCACCGCTCCGGAAGACATCATCCGAATCCCGGAATAAAATTTTTTCTTTTCTATCCCGTTTTTCACCCTTCCTTCCGAAGTTTCCGGAACCGTTACAGTGGATGTTGAATATGATGATGGAGAAAAGTGACGCAGCGATTCGAAAATAACAGGATATGCGCCTAAATAGCGGATAAAAACTCACCATTAGCGGAGCCCCGACATAATATAACTTGACTGGTCCCTGACCCTTGTAAATCAAGTGCTCGAGCAAGGAAGGGTGGCATCATTTGAGTAACCGAAGAGGCAACTCCTTGTTGACCAACCGGGAGAGGGAAGTGTTTGAGCTTTTGGTGCAAGACAAGACAACCAAAGAAATCGCCCAACAACTGTTTATCAGCGAAAAAACCGTTCGTAACCATATCAGCAATGTGCTGCGGACCATTTGCGGAAAGGGGGACGGGTTAGACGGAAATGATTAGCGCGAATTTTAAACGATAAATTTATCGTCGATCGGGAGTAGTCAAAAAACCTAGGGATTGACGACACTTTTCTTTGTTTATTGATGAATGAGTAACAAGAATGTGCTAAAATAATGAAAGATTCTAAGCGGATTTTTGGGGATTTATGTAGTATCTATAAGGTATTGAAATTTCTTTTTCGGTCACTAAGCCGAAGACTTCTGCAACATTTATGTAGTATCTATAAGGTATTGAAATTTGGTCGGTTGCATTTGTGTACCGATAATTTTATAGGTGTTTACCTAAAAGGTTTCGAAACTACTTATTTTTGTAATTGACAGTATATATCGAAACAAATTACTGTCGTCGATCGGGAGTGATGCAAAAAACTCCGGAGATCGACGACTTTTTTCTTTTATTTTTCAAGGTTTTTAATTTATTGATGAATGAGTTATAAGAATGTGCTAAAATAATGAAAGGTTTTATGCGGGTTTTTGGGGTCTTGAAGTACCTATAAGGTATTGAAACGCAGTTCGATCATTAGACCAGATCGACAAAACCAAAGGTCTTGAAGTACCTATAAGGTATTGAAACCGCAATGGTGTAACCGTGGAAAGTTTAAGCCAGGTGAGGTCTTGAAGTACCTATAAGGTATTGAAACTTATACTAACGTTATCGTTAACTGTCAAGAGGTTTCGGTCTTGAAGTACCTATAAGGTATTGAAACTTTTCTTCGCGCAATCTTTTCACCTCAGGATAAAGCGGTCTTGAAGTACCTATAAGGTATTGAAACCCTAGACGTGCATCGGATCTGGCATTGGCCGCAGGAGGGTCTTGAAGTACCTATAAGGTATTGAAACTCGCCTGCTGACCCGACAAACCCGCGCATTGACCGAGGTATATGAAGTACCTATAAGGTATTGAAACTTTGATATTGCAATACAACAGAAGACGCCGCCGGATCAGGTATATGAAGTACCTATAAGGTATTGAAACTCAAAATATTTGCATGGGTTTACTTTCGTTCTGTCTCGTCTATGAAGTCACAAAAGATCACCTCAACAAAAAGTATTCGATCGGTTTACTTTCGTTCTGTCTCGTCTATGAAGTACCTATAAGATAACAATGTTTTGTGATTATACATGTTTGTACTAGTTTGGAGCTGAGATAGCTCCTTTTTTAGTTGTCTGTTCAATTTGGCGACAAAAGAGAGCTCTTCTGTAAGGGGCGGAAAATGGTTCTAATCATTCTATTCTAGTGATTCTAGTTATATAGATTTTTTTATGTTTATTTTTAAAAATAGGAAGGAGAAAAAATATAGAAGTAGAATATAGAAAAATGTAAATTATATAAAATACAACCAACCAATAATAAGGATGAAAAGAGATGAGGCTAAAAATCATTATGAATTCGGATGAACCCATACCGCTTCCGAAATATTACCAACATATCCTCCAAGCGGTCATTTATGAGCTGATTGGGGATCCAACTGTGAAGGAGTTCCTTCACAACCAAGGGTTTCTGTGGGAAAAACGGTCATTCAAGCCACTTTCCTTCTCATGGCTGCAAGGACGGTATGAAGTGAACCGGGCACAAATCGTTTTTCACTCTCCAGTTGCTTTATATCTTAGCTCTCCTTGGGAGCGGTTAATCCGGTTGCTCTTGGAAAATTTGTTTAAACGGGATGGTATTCAGTTGGGCAAGACTCAAGTGTCCATCTCAGATGTAGAGATGTTGCCAGATCCTGTCTTTGGGAAACAAACCCTCATTCGGACACTTTCTCCTATCACTATGTATTCCACTTTAACCGCGCCAGACGGAAGAAAAGTGACCCATTATTATGATGCAAGGGATCCGCAATTTTCGGAGTTGTTGCGCCGGAATCTAGTAAAAAAAGCGCTGGCGTTTCACAACTTGAATTTGAGCGATGCTCCTTTTTCAATACGGTCAGTCGGTAGAGCAGAGGAAGGATTGCGGCAACACACTATCCGTTACAAGTCCTTGATTATCAAAGGGTGGATGGGGATTTTTTGCATGGAAGGGGATGCCAGACTGAAGAAAATCGCCTATGACATGGGACTTGGGGGGAAGAATGGCATAGGTATGGGATTTATCGCTGTAAATGATTGAAGGAGGTGAACTTGTTGATTCAAGCAATTGCCAAGTTGGGGAGAAGAAGTATTCAAAAATCAGGAAAAAGTTTGGTTGCGATCCAAACCCAATCCATTCATCCTCAAAAATATCCCCACTTGATAGTTCTCGACGTGAAGGGGGACTTCGTTTATGTCCGTGTTGAAGAAACCTCCTATGAAAAAATGTCTTTATTGTTATATAGAAAAGGACCCGGTGCCAATAGTGCCAACTATTCCCCAGTGGCACTAGTCACCGATTGGGAAAAAACGTTTCAAAACAAGATTTTGCGTTGGTTCGAGTGGGTAGAGAGGCAAAAAGAATATGTGAACCCAGAATGTGTCGCCTTTACGAAGCGAATCCATCAGGTCCTGTTGAACCACCAGAATAAATTGCTGCCGGAAATGATGGGGAAAGAAGTCGATCCCAAAAAGGGGATCGTGTTAGCGGTTGCTGTTGACGGTAAATACCCCGCAGAAATCCCAGAATTGGTGACGATCTTTCAAACCTTAATCGGACTGAAGGAAAACGAGATTACTTCGGAGTCCAAAACTTGTTCCGTATGCGGATGTGTGAAACCGTTGGTGATGGCGGGTTCGTCTGCTTTCAAATTTTACACGATTGACAAGCCTGGATTCATCGCCGGAGGGTTTCAGGAACAAGGTTCTTGGCGAAATTATCCTGTCTGTTCGGAATGCAATTTGCACTTGCAAGAAGGACGGCGTGTCTTGGAACAAGAGATGCGTTTCAGTTTTTGTGGCATTCCTTACTTGTTAATTCCGGAATTTTTGTTCGATAACAATGAAACCCAAGAGGATATCATGGAAATCATTACTGAGCGGAAAAAGCGGTTGGGGCTTGATGATCATTCGAAAGATGATTACCTGATCAGCGAAGACGAAATCCTGTGTTCTCTTCAAGATTCCTCGGATCACGTCATGTTCCATCTGTTGTTCTTGAAACAAGTCCAGTCTGCTGAAAGAATTCTGCTGTTGGTGGACGATGTGGTTCCTTCCCGCCTGCGAACCCTGTACGAAGCAAAGGAAAAGGTGGAAGTCCGTTTTCCGAAAAAGGACGATCCCGATGATTATCTGCGGTTCCATTTCGGGCGGATTCGGCCTTTCTTCTTCAAATCCGATAAAAACAAGCGGGAAGCGGATTTGGATGGCTATTTTCTGCAAATCGTAGAATCCGTGTTTCATGGAAAAACGCTGGATGCGGGCTTTGTCATCGGCTTTGTCATGAAGAAACTTAGAAATTTACTGATCACGGATTCATCGGATTTTTCCAAGATCGTGACCAATGCCATGATGAGTCTTCAATTTTTTTGTGAGCTTGGATTAATCAAGTCAAAAGGAGTTGGAAACGTGGAGAGTCAATTTCACGACTTTTTCGGGAAATACCCCTATTACGACACTCCAGAAAAACAAGGGTTATTTTTGTTGGGAGTGTTGACGCAACAGCTTTTGAACTTGCAACAAGATATTCGCAAAGCCCAGCCGTTCAAAAAACAATTGAAGGGATACAAAATGCTGGAGGGGGATTTTCGCGGCTTGTTCTCGGATGTGTCAGAGAAATTCGATCAATATGAGGGAACATCCGAATACGCTAAATACGCCAAAAGCAGAAAACGGCTTACGGAGGAAATTGGTCATCTACTGGGTTCTGTTCCGGGAGGATGGAAACTTTCCATCGATGAGATGAACTACTGCTTCGTCACTGGAATGAGCATGGTATATCGGGTTGTATCTTTTCTCAAAAGCTTGGAAAACAAGGAGGAAATTTCATGTTGAACCGTTCCGAAATCCTGTTTCTATATGACACAACGTGGTCCAATCCAAATGGAGACCCGGTGGACGAAAACAAACCGCGCATCGATAAGGAAACATCCAAAAACATCGTCACCGACGTTCGTTTAAAGCGGACGATTCGCGATTATTTGTACGAGCACAAACAAATGGAAATTTTTGTGAGAGAAATCAAAAACGACCAAGGAAACATTCAGGATGCCAAACAAAGGGCGGAAGATTTTTTGGTGCAAAACGGGGAAAAGATCTCCAAATCGAAATTGTCGTTACAAGAGATGAAGCAAATTATTTACGAAAACATGGTTCAACAGTGCATTGACGTGCGTTTGTTCGGCGGAACCATTCCAATCGAAAAATCGACAAAAGAAAAAGGAAGTATTACTCTGACTGGACCTGTTCAGTTTCAAATGGGTAGCTCCATGCACAAGGTTAAGCTTCATTATGTCAAAGGGACGGGTGGATTCGCATCCAAAGACAACCAGACGCAAAAAACGTTCCGTGAAGAATATGTCTTGCCCTACTCTTTGATCACTTTTTACGGTGTCGTCAATGAAAAAGCCGCATTTAACACGAAACTTCGGGAAGAAGATATCGAATTGCTTTTGGAAGCCATGTGGAACGGGACAAAGAGCCTGATTTCCCGAAGCAAAATCGGCCAGCAACCGCGACTCCTTCTCAACGTGGTGTACAAGAAAGGTTGTTTTCAAATTGGCGAGTTGAATCGACTGGTCTCCTTTAAAAGTGAGAAATTGGATGAAGAGATTCGGCATGTCTCGGAAGGGATCCTGTATCTCGATTCATTGGTTAGAATGCTAGGCAAATATCACGATCGGATCCAGCGCATCGATTGGATAAAGGACGAAGCGGTTGCCACTTCCCATTCCCTTACGGACGTTTGCTCGGCCTTGGGGATCGAAGTGAGAGAATTGTCATTTTAGGGGAGATAAGGATGAGGACACTCATATTCGATCTCTGGGGGGAGTGGGGACACTTCCGGAAGTATTATTCGACCAGTTCCCCGCTTACTTTCGCCGTAATCACACCCACCGCCGCATTAGGTGTGATCGGGGCGATTCTGGGGTTGGCCAAGGAAGATAATGAATACTTGAAAATCCTCAATCAAGCGGGAACTAAGATCGGCATCGGTGTGAACCGGCCGGTGAAAAAAACGTCGATGGGGATCAACTACATCAACACTAAAGGAAATGTCTGGGTTCCGAAACAGCGAAAGGAAGGGGCGAGGAGCCCAATTTGCGTCGAATATTTGCGGGATCCCCATTATCGATTGTACGTGGCCATGGGAGACGGGGTTTTGTATCAACAGCTTGTGGATCGTGTGCGAAACCATGAAACTCATTATACTCTCTCACTTGGACTCAGCGAGTTGCTTGCCAATTTTCGTTTTGTCGATGAGTGCGATTCACAATTGGTTCATAATCCAGAACAACCTGTGGAACTACATTCCATCGTTCCTTTGTCGATGATTCGCCCAAAGGGAGTTCCTTTCAAACCGGGGAAGAAGTACAAAAAAGAGATGCTTCCTATTTGTATAGACGAGCATCGGGTGGTCCAACGTTATGAAGAATGCTTAATCGAAACGCAAGGAAAGGACATATTTGCCCTCATTCATTCGTATTGGGAAGGAAACGGCCATCGCTTCATTTTTTGCAATGGATAGGAGTAGGGAGACATGACGGAGTTGTATTCACATCCGGACCAAATGTTGTTGGATCACATCCAAGGCGTGATCCGGGTTGCCAAAGCTTTGTGCGAACAACGCAACTTCATCGGCGGAGGGGATCCGCATTTTCCTGATCTTATTGGCATCGCCTCCGCTTTTCACGATTTTGGCAAGGCTACTTCTTATTTTCAAGATTATCTTTTGCGAACAAAAAGAAAAACGGTAATGAGCCGCCACTCCTTGCTTTCTTCCATCGTCGGTTACCAATTGGCGAAAATGATGCTGATGAAGAGGGGAGTGTCCCCTCTTCCCGATTCATTTTTTCTATGGGTAACAATCAAAAGGCATCATGGAGACCTCCTTTCTTTCAAGGACGAATTAAACTCGTTTCGAAGTGAAAAGGAGAACTTGCTTCGGCAAGCCAGAGCGGTAAACTATGACGAGTGGAACAGGATTTGTTCGCACTTGCTTCCGGAGTTACCGGGAGAATTGGATTCCATCTTGCCCTTAACGGAAGAAGTAATAGTTACATGGATCCGGGGATTTGAGAAAGAAATGGCGGAACTCAGAAGGTGGCTAAGAAAACGAGATTTTACCTTGGAGGACTATTTTCGTTTCTGCAATCTGTATTCGGTGCTGCTGGACGCCGACAAAAACCAAGCCGCGCTCAGGGAAAATGTTGTGTTGGACAGAAGGGATTTAGCTGCTGACCTCGTCCTCCGTTTCAAACAAAAAGAAACGTGGTTTCCATCCCCACTTAATGAATGGAGGGATAAGGCATTCAATGAGGTGGATCGCAATATCTGCGAGAAAGAAGGTCGGATCTTTTCTATTCATCTGCCCACGGGAATGGGAAAAACACTAATCTCTTTTCACGCTGCGCTTCAATTGCGGGAGAAGCGTAAAAAAGAAACCGGTTATGCCCCGAGAATCATTTACGTTCTTCCATTTTTGAGTGTCATTGACCAAAATTTCGATGTGCTAGAACGGGTCATTCAGATGGAAGAAGGGAGTGTGGATCATTCTGTATTAATGAAACATCATTCCCTCGTGGAGCCCATCTATGATAATGCCGATCCAGAACATGTTTTTGGTGTGAACGAGTCCAACTTACTGATCGAAGGATGGAATTCCGAGATTGTTTGCACCACGTTCGTTCAACTGTTCCAAACCCTTCTAAGCAATCGGAATCGGGTTCTGCGCCGGTTCCACCGTATGTCTCACTCCATTATCCTAATCGACGAGATTCAAGCCGTTCCCCATAAATACTGGAGACTGGTACGGGAACTCTTGTTGCGATTGTCGGAAGAAAGCGACATTCTGTTATTGACGGCGACAGAACCGAGAATTTTCGAGCCGGGGGATCCCGTTCTTCGCCTTTGTGATCCTCTTCCTTATTTTCAAGCAATGAACCGGGTAAAAATAGTTTCGAAACTCGACTCCTTTCAAACTGTGGAGGAGTTTGTCGCCGGTTTGAAGGTGGACAAGGATCATTCTTATTTGTTTATTTTTAATACTATCGGTTCGTGTAAGAAAGCCCATGAATTATTGAAAGAAAAGTTGGATGAACCAATCGGATTTTTAAGCACCCATCTTCCCCCAAAAGAACGTTTGAAACGGATCCAGGAGATCAAGCGGGGAAAATATCGGATCGTCGTCAGCACACAATTGGTTGAAGCAGGGGTAGATATCAGCTTTGACGTTGTGTATCGGGATCTGGCCCCCCTTGATTCAATTATTCAATCTGCCGGCCGTGGGAACCGGAACGGTATCAAACCGGGAGTCGTTTATGTGGTTTCTTTGTGGGATGAAAGGAGAAGTTATGCTTCTTACATTTACGAACCAGTCAAATTGGATGCAACCAAAGTGTTATTGTCCAGTCGGGAGTGGGATGAGTCTGATTTGTTCTCCATGATGGAAGAATATTTTGCTTTGCTGAAGGGAAGCACCGCGCAAGATGAATCGGAATATTTCCTTAACGCTATGAAAAATTTCTTTTTTAGCGGGGACGACTTGGAGGGAGACAAACGGCCGGTCAGCCAATTTCGCTTGGTGGAAGAAACCTGCGAGAAAATCGATGTATTTGTAGAAATGGACGAAGAAGCGCAAAGGGTTTGGGCGAAATATAGGGAGGTCAAAAAAATACAAGATCCGTTGGCTAAGCGTGAAGCGTTTTTGCGGTTGAAGAAATCGCTGATGGAATACGTCATCTCGATCCCTGCAAATGTCGACAATCGGCCGCCCAAATTGGAGGAAGATGATCTTTTCTATTTTGTTGGTTCACTTCAGTTAAGCGATTACTATAACTCCGAGACGGGATTTATAACAAAAGGAGTGATTCCCGTTTGGTAAACGGAACGCTTATCTGGTATTTCTACATTTGTGAGAGGGAAGTTTGGCTAATGTCCAGGAGGATTGAACCTGATCAGGATAAAGACGCTCTGGTCATCGGCCGTTACTTGCATGAGAACAGCTACAACCGGAAGAAGAAAGAAGTTGACTTGGGGCATATCAAACTGGATGTGTTGCGGAAGGAAGGAAAACGGCTCATCATTGGTGAGGTGAAAAAGAGTTCTCGTTTTCAAAAAAGTGCGGAGATGCAGTTGGCTTTCTATCTGCGCGAGCTGAAGCGACTGGGGATCGAGGCGGAAGGGGAGATCTTGTTTCCGGATGAGAAGAAGAAATGCATTGTTCAATTATCACCAGACATAGAAAAGGAATTGGAAACGGCAATCGATAAGATTGAAACCTTGATCCGTCAAGATATTCCGCCGCAGGCTAAAACCAATCCCTTTTGCAAACGGTGCGCTTACCAGGAATTTTGTTGGGCATAGGGGGAGATCGAGTGAAAAAGCCCATTTACATTACCAGCCATGGAGAACTAAAACGAAAAGACAATACCCTGTTTTTTGAAACGGAGGAGGGAGTCAGGTATATTCCCGTCGAAGACACGAAGGAAATCCATGTGTTGGGCGAGGTTACGATAACCAAAAAGTTTTTGGAATTTTGTGCCCAAAAGGGGATTCTTTTGCACTTCTACAACTTTCACGAATATTACACAGGTTCCTTTTATCCAAAGGAACACCTTAATTCGGGTTATATGATCGTAAAACAAACTGAATACTATCTCGACGGGGAAAAGAGATTGGACTTGTCCAAAAGGTTTGTGTCCGGTTCGCTCCTTAATCTTGAACAGGTTTTGAAATACTATGTGAACCGGGGAAAGCCGGTTGAGCCTATTTTGGAGAGAATCGGGAAGGAACGGGAAAATGTGGATGGAGTAGGGGACATCCCAGCATTGATGGGTATCGAAGGAAGGGCGCGGGAAGCTTATTATTCTGCCTTTGACCTGATCCTGGAAAATAAAGACTTTGTTTTTGAGAAAAGAAGCCGACGTCCTCCTTTGAATAGAATGAATGCCTTGATCAGTTTGGGCAACCAATTGCTGTACAATATCGTTTTGAGTGAAATATATAAAACGCATCTGGACCCAAGGATCGGTTTCTTACATTCTTCCAACTTTCGCCGATTCTCGTTGAACTTAGACGTTGCAGAGATATTCAAGCCAATTATCGTCGATCGCGTGATCTTAAGCCTGATTGGGAAAAAGGAACTTCAAGCAAAAGATTTCAGCAAGGAATTTCAAGGCGTGGTTCTGAAGGACAAAGCCTATTCATTGTTTTTGAGAAAATTCGATGAAAGGCTCCAAGCCACTATCAAACATCGAAAATTACGGAGAAATGTTTCCTATCGGTCATTAATCCGCATGGAACTTTACAAAGTCCAAAAACATTTGATTGGGGAAGAAGAGTACGAGCCTTATAAATCGTTGTGGTAGGAGGAACAATGTCTTGTTCGTCATATTGGTCTATGACGTGAATCAGAAGAGGGTCGCCAAGGTGTTGAAAAAATGTCGTGCCTATCTCCATTGGGTACAAAACTCCGTGTTTGAGGGGGAAATTACTCCAAGCAATCTTTATAAGCTGAAACACGAACTTAACCGATTGATCGATAAGAACGAAGACTCCGTTATAATTTACACATTTAGGACCTTAACCTATTCCAAACGTGAAGTGTTAGGGTTGGAAAAGCGTCCATTGGACAACTTCTTATGACACTTTCGTCGTCGATCGGGAGTGGTGCAAAAAACCCCGTGGATCGACGACATTTTTTCTTTTATTTTTCAATGAATTTGTTTTTTGAGTGAATAAGAGAAAAGAATGTGCTAAAATAAAGGCAGATTTTATGCGGGGTTTTGGGGTTTAGGAACTACCTATAAGGTATTGAAACAAATAAAGAAGAACAAAAAAGAGCCGATCCAATCGGAGTTTAGGAACTACCTATAAGGTATTGAAACTAAAATTGTTTCCTCGTGTTTTTCATGGACCGTTTGTTTAGGAACTACCTATAAGGTATTGAAACAAGATCGGGTTTTTCGGGGGCGGGAATGGTTTCAAATGTTTAGGAACTACCTATAAGGTATTGAAACACGTACTCCATTCGTTTTTTAGCGGCCGTGCGATACGGTTTAGGAACTACCTATAAGGTATTGAAACTCGACCCAGAACTCAGCAAAAGTTCCCCTGGCGCTCCCGGTTTAGGAACTACCTATAAGGTATTGAAACTTGCTATCCTTGCATAGTGATCTGTTACTCCTTCAGTTTAGGAACTACCTATAAGGTATTGAAACTTGACACGCCTCCATCCCTCGGGTTGATCGCCGGAAAGTTTAGGAACTACCTATAAGGTATTGAAACTACATTGCAAAGCAATGTCCGTGCGAGAGCTCGAAAGTTTAGGAACTACCTATAAGGTATTGAAACTGGTGATGTTGCTATTTGCGTAACGTTTTTACTTTGTTTAGGAACTACCTATAAGGTATTGAAACATCCGTTCGACAAGGAATGCGCCCGATACAATCCAAGTTTAGGAACTACCTATAAGGTATTGAAACTAAAACAAACAAAACTCTAAACCGAAGCAACGTCTTAGGGTTTAGGAACTACCTATAAGGTATTGAAACTCTAATGACACAACAACATTCTGTTGTTGTTTAACGTTTAGGAACTACCTATAAGGTATTGAAACATGCTATTAACACAACAGTGAAGAGAGAAAACCGTTTGGTTTAGGAACTACCTATAAGGTATTGAAACTATTTTAACAAAGCACTTGATCACCTCATTCAGAGGTTTAGGAACTACCTATAAGGTATTGAAACTTGATGTACTTTTTCGAAACCAAAGGAAGCCGATGCGTTTAGGAACTACCTATAAGGTATTGAAACTCCTTGTAATACTCCCAGCCAACCCAAGCACATGGGTTTAGGAACTACCTATAAGGTATTGAAACCCTTTATAGCACCGTTGCTGCGTTAGCAATGAAGGGTTTAGGAACTACCTATAAGGTATTGAAACTCGAGTATGACACGGGAAAAGATGATTTCCGCAGAAAGTTTAGGAACTACCTATAAGGTATTGAAACATAGCTCACTTAGATTAGACTGCATATCCATATCAAGTTTAGGAACTACCTATAAGGTATTGAAACCTACGGCCATGCCCACATCTCATCCTTAGGCTGGAGGTTTAGGAACTACCTATAAGGTATTGAAACATCTCTAACTCGTGGATATTCTCCGGTGGGACGTGTTTAGGAACTACCTATAAGGTATTGAAACCACTTGAACTTGAACGAACTGAACCGAAAGTGGTCGGTTTAGGAACTACCTATAAGGTATTGAAACAAACTAATAAAACAAGCACGGAAAGCAGAAGAAAAAAGGTTTAGGAACTACCTATAAGGTATTGAAACACGGCTGAAATCACACTGAAAATTGACTGTTTATGAGTTTAGGAACTACCTATAAGGTATTGAAACCATTATACTGGTCATTCTCGGGATTCCGGTTGATGCTTTGGGTTTAGGAACTACCTATAAGGTATTGAAACATCATTAAGTCGTCATTTGTCGCCGGGCCGTCATAAATCGTTTAGGAACTACCTATAAGGTATTGAAACATAATCTTAGCAGCCCGTCCAAGCATGGGGAAAACGTTTAGGAACTACCTATAAGGTATTGAAACTATATATACACTTCATTTTTTCGGCCCTTTTTCAGGTTTAGGAACTACCTATAAGGTATTGAAACACAGACAAAAGACTCCGAAGTAACCAATATGGAGAAGCAGTTTAGGAACTACCTATAAGGTATTGAAACACAGACAAAAGACTCCGAAGTAACCAATATGGAGAAGGTTTAGGAACTACCTATAAGGTATTGAAACAAAGCGATGTAAACCTTGATAAGAAACAAAAAGCAAGTTTAGGAACTACCTATAAGGTATTGAAACCCATGCCGCCGATCGTTCATGCCTGCAAGCGTGGTCGGTTTAGGAACTACCTATAAGGTATTGAAACATTCTTGCTTCAACATCTCGTTCTGTTCCAAAATCGGGTTTAGGAACTACCTATAAGGTATTGAAACTTAATAATCGGTCTCGCTTCGCGCCCAAAAAAGAAGTTTAGGAACTACCTATAAGGTATTGAAACTACTTTACGCCCGGCTCATCCTCCCTCTCTCTCCAGGTTTAGGAACTACCTATAAGGTATTGAAACCTTGGTGGGAAAACAGAAATAAAAAAGGACAGTCAAGTTTAGGAACTACCTATAAGGTATTGAAACTCCCCGTCTAGGAAGGATTGGTCACCTTTCTTCTGAGTTTAGGAACTACCTATAAGGTATTGAAACTTCGATCTGGCCAAAACCGTTACACTTGTCACAGGTTTAGGAACTACCTATAAGGTATTGAAACCGTCATCCCCTCGTTGTGGCGGTGGAAAGACGCTGTCGTTTAGGAACTACCTATAAGGTATTGAAACTTCCTTGCGCAAATTTACGATTCATATCGCCTATACTCGTTTAGGAACTACCTATAAGGTATTGAAACTGTATGAAAGAGCTTTTTGGGCGCGGGAAGTGGCGGAGTTTAGGAACTACCTATAAGGTATTGAAACACTCCCAGTTCATCCATCTTCCGATATCTTCTATCCATGTTTAGGAACTACCTATAAGGTATTGAAACCTGGCTCTAACAACTTTGCGATAAAGTCAAACATCAGTTTAGGAACTACCTATAAGGTATTGAAACTTTGCCACAGCCAAACTAAGAAAACCTCCTGGTATGATGTTTAGGAACTACCTATAAGGTATTGAAACAAAGGTGCCCAAATGGAGTTAACTACGGCTCTGCGGGTTTAGGAACTACCTATAAGGTATTGAAACTGAAGCACTAGCTAAAGAATACTTTGAAAAAAACAGTTTAGGAACTACCTATAAGGTATTGAAACTTTCGATCTTGCTTCTCAAACTCATCCGATTGGATTGGGTTTAGGAACTACCTATAAGGTATTGAAACAAGCAAGAATTAAACGAGTTGAAAGGCCGGCTGGCCAGAGTTTAGGAACTACCTATAAGGTATTGAAACTCTAAAACCTCCAACCCTTTTCCGTCTTCATCAAAAGCGTTTAGGAACTACCTATAAGGTATTGAAACTCAACAATAACAATATTGTCACCCGTTTTCTTCCTCAAGTTTAGGAACTACCTATAAGGTATTGAAACTTATACGGAGGGTGTTGTTGTAGATAAGGAAGAGCAGGTTTAGGAACTACCTATAAGGTATTGAAACTCCTCCAAACGGAACCAACCCTCACAGCCTGTTACCGCCGGTCTATAATTGACCCAGGATCGCCGAAAAAGAATTGACCCACTCCCCGTCGAATAAATCCCCTTCGAATAATACCGCCAAATTTCTTCGGAGGGGGATCTATGTTAGGGAGTGGGACTGTGATTAAATTACACGAATTGAAGGCGATTGGCAAGAGTATTCGGGCTATTTCGAGAGAAACTGGACATGCCCGCAATACCGTTCGACGGTATCTTCGCACTCAGGGGCTTCCCCTTAAATCTGTCTTATGGCATCATACCAAAAACGGTATCATTTGGCTGGGCGATTTATTGCTTGAGGAAGAAACGAAACAGAAATATAAACCATGGCTCAATAAATTGCGTAAAAAACAAAGTGAAAGCTTCCCTTGTTCCAGAAGAAAGTCGCAATCAGAAGCAAATCGCTATCTGGAAACCGAAGTTCTTTGGTTGTTGTGGACGGATAAGAAAGAGCGTGCGCAACAGTTTCAAAGTCGGTTCCAGGATGCACTAACACGAATCCAAGGGGAAAATCAGCTTGAGCCAGTCGAAGTCGTTCCTGATCTGCGAAAGGTTGAAAAAGGTTATCTCCAATATGATCTCCCTCATCTTTGCTTATATCAAAAGGAGTTGAATCAACTTTTGTATCTGCCTGCAGCCGAAGAATTGGACGAATCTTTTTACTTTGAACGGAAACAAAAAACAAGCATTCCACAAGAAATGTTTTCCGTCGAACCGGGGGCGATTCCATTTGCCCGCTGCTTGAGCACAAACAAGGTGATCTCATTACCCCCACCAAAAAGTAAGCAGGATCTGGATGACCGTGTGAAAGCAACTTTGCTTGTTGGAGAGCAAGGGGGTGGGAAAACGACCGCGCTTGTAAACATGATCCTCGAAACGTTTTATGTTCGGGCCAAGAATCGGGAAGAGTGGAAAAAGCATGCTCGCTCGGTAATCAGCTTTGATGTAGCCGATGGGGCTATTATGGCTGAAACACTGCAGCATATCCCTGATTGGCTGCTTGATCGGGTGATCATATTAAATCATGCGGATACTAGGAATCCGATCCCGGTTAACTTCCACGATATCCTGAAACTGACGAAAAATCCTACACAGATTGCTGAACTTGAGACCCGCATTTTACTGGACTGCCTCAAAGATGATACCAAGACCATTGCGATTGAACGGTACTTTAAAAATGCCCTGAAAGCTAGTTATGTGGCCGGAAAAGGAAATATCCTGGATGCGATGAGGATCCTGATCAATCAGGAATATCGCAACCAGATTACACAAGAGTTAGAGAAAACCAATGGTTACCTGTATGTAGAGCTTTTACAGATGGAACAGGAGTTTGAGGATGATAAAAACATCCTGAAAACCATTGAAAATCGAGTTTCTGCTTATCGTACCGACCCATCCTTAATGGAAGTGATTGCCCAAGAGCCATCCGAAGCGATTGATTTTTGGAAATGGATGAATGGGGATGAGGATGGGCCTTTTCTTGTTCTCATTTATCTGCCAAAGAGCAACGATTCCATTTCCGAAGCGTGCCGCAACTTCTTATTTACCCATTATTTCATTAAGATTTGGCGGATGATGTTGGTTCGTGAAATTCTTGCTCCGTATCAACGACCGGAAACACTCGTGATTGTAGACGAGATTCATCAAGTGTTGGGTCAGCGAGCCGTTCAAGCGGTTTTTGGAGATGTTTTTAAGGAACCGCGTAAATATCGGGTTCGATATGTATTTACTTTCCATGGCTGGTCATCGCTTGAACAGGCGGGGAAGAAAAAAGAGTCCATTATGAAATCGATGAAAGAAGCAGGGTGCAATCTCTTTTTGCTCAAAGGGGGAGATGAGTTTTTCAAATCCTTTTCAGCGATGCTTTATCCGTACACTGTCGATGATTTTAATGAATTGATGAAGATGCGCTATTGTGGAATTTTTCGGGTTGCAGTGAATAAGCAAAGCCATGTCATTCAAGCCAAACTATTGGAGCCGGCGGAGCAGCGCCTGCCAAAAGTCCGGAGTGTCAAGTTGGAGGAAGTTCGCCGGACTCCAAACAAATTGGGGCGCTCCGGCGAGATTGTTCAAAAGAGGATCACCAATGAGCTGAAAGAGATGTATCGAGGCTCGGCCAAAAAAGAGAAAAAAATGAAAAAGCATGTGGAGATCGATTTTTAGGGAGGGGAGAGCGTGGTTATTGACATTTTGCGAAATGAAGACTTGGAAACACAGGAGAAACTGATGCTTCTCCTTTTTTATTTGGGCATGGCCGACCGTTATCAGCTGGCAACATTGTTGGCCAAATCCGTTCACACCATTGATAAGACGATCAAACGGCTAAATAAGAAGAGCAGAGAAGAGAAACATATTATTTCCTTAACCGCTCCTTTTAACAAAGGTCCGCGCATGTATCAGTTGGGACCCGCTGGTTGGAAATGGGTGATGGGATGGATCGAGGAAGATCGCAAATATTATGAGCGTAGTGAGTCACAGAAACGGCATTACCGGGGAATGACGGAGATTTTGATCCGCATCATTGAAACGATCGGGAGAGACCAAGCGTTAAAGTGCGTTAGTTATTACAACACATACGAAGCCACAGTCATGTTTCGTTATCCGTGGGAAGTGGTCCGTTGGCAGGAATGGCAAGACCCAAAAGTCAGGCAAGAAGAGGAAAAAGAATTGCCAAGGCCGGATCTTTGTTTGGAAATCGGTGAAAACTCATTCTGGATTGAGTACGATACCGCCAATGAAAGCCCAAATAAAATCAAGGCAAAATATCGAAGGTATTACCGGGCTTTTAATCAATTGGCAGAAACATCAAGCTCACGAAAACCAATCATTTGGGTGACCACGAGTCAAGGGCGTGTCAAAAGGATGAGGCATTGGTTGCAGATGGTGAAACGGGAGCTGGAGTTCCGAGAGATGAAGAATCCTCCGCCAGAAATGTTCTTTTTTGTTGAAGGGGAGGAAACAAAATATCTTCTCAATCCTCAATGGTTGTGTGCCATCTTATCCCTGTTCGTGTCCCGGTAGGGTTCCCTGGTGATCGGTTGCTTGATGTACCGATCGATGAAAACGAAAACCAAGGATTAAATAAAGGAATTTTGATGTTTTTTCTTGGCGACTAATCTTATCTTTTTTTTCATTTTTTATTGATTTTGTCGAAAGGAGGGGGGAATATGCCTTCATTTGAATTGATGGTAACAAAGACATCAACCATTTCATCTGCGCTTCTCATTGGAACCACTTGTATTTTGATTCTTTATTTGCTGCTGCAAATGAGTGTTTTACTCGAGATCCTTTTGTCTGGAAAAGGAATGGAGACGGTAACGAGTGTGATCTCAAAGCTGGAGTCGGAAAATGGCGAGATCGAGCTAAAGCCATTTTTAGTCAGCACAAAAGGAAGGGGCTATCACAAATGGGTTTGGAGTGTGATCGGAATCGGTTATGGATTGGGAGGATTATTCATGTTGTTACCGGTTCTACTGATTATTTTGGGTTTCTATGTCGTATCCAAGTACTTTGTTTTCAAGATATTAGGGAGACTCCAAGTTGGCAGAAGCAAATGAAGTAGCATTCCTGTTAGCAAAAGGAGTGTTTTTTTTAGGCTCGTACACCAGAACTTCATGCATATTGTAAAGAGAGGGGGGATGAGTGTGAAGAAAATCTCTTTGCGTCTCGGGAAAGAAACCTACGGAAACAAGGACATTCATGCAGCTTTTCATGAAGCATTTGCACCTTATTTTGCGGTTGAAGAAAAAACGAATCAAGTAAATCTGCTGAAAACATGGAAAACTCTCTCTAGCAAAAGTGGATCAATGGAGACCGCTGTGAATCAATAAGGAAGAGCTTGGCACATCGCCAAGCGTGGACAGACAAGCTTTCTGAGAGGAAGTGAAGTTTTTGCGACTAATTCCATATCACGTTTAGAGCGCCTTCATTCTAATAACAGATGAGGCGCTTCTTATTTTTCATCAGAAGTTCCATATACATTACATAAGAGACTTGATCGTGGAGGAGAAAATGGAGAAAAACAAATATGCGGTATATGTACGGGTTTCTACAGACAAAGATGAGCAAATTTCATCGGTAGAGAACCAAATTGATATTTGCCGGAACTGGCTGGAACGGAATGGATTTGAATGGGATGAGAAGTGTATTTTTAAAGACCAAGGGATCAGTGGAACCGTATTTTTGGAACGGCCAGCGATCCAATTAATTTTAGAAAAAGCGAAACGGAAAGAAATTGAAATGGTCGTGTTTAAATCGATCAGCCGCTTGGCGCGGGATCTTAAGGATTCGTTGGAAATCCGGGAAGTGTTGATTGCCCACAATGTACGGATTATCTCGATTGAAGAGGGATACGATTCGCACAAGGCGGGCAAAAACGATATGGCCTTTGAATTGTGGTCATTATTCTCGGCACAATACAGCCGAACCCTTTCCTCCAGTGTATCTGCTGCTTTGGCAGCGAAGGTAAGGCGGGGAGAACATATTGGCAAAATTCCCTATGGCTATGACCGGGTAGACGGGTTTTTGCAAATCAATGAAGAGGAAGCCCAGGTCGTGCGGCAGATCTTCGACTGGTACACAAAGGACGGGTGGGGTTTTAAGCGGATCACCAGTGAATTAAACCGGCGGAATATCAAACCGAGGGAAAGAAAGAAGTGGCAAATCACCTCGGTGCAGCGCTTGATTCAAAACCCTATTTATTGCGGGGACTTTATCTTAAATCAATATATCAAAATCAAGATCGGCGGGCGTAAGAAACAAATCCGTAACCCCCGAGAGAAATGGCTGGTATTTAAAAATCATCATGTGCCGATTGTCTCCCGGGAAACCTGGGAAAAAGCTAATCCAAAAGAAGGGAATAAAGAGAAAGTAAATATTACACCATGGAATGATTTGCGGGGAATCTGTAAGTGCAGTGAATGCGGGTCCAATATGATCGTAGTCCAAACGACCAAAAAGCGTTCGGACGGTTCCAAGCGGACCTACCGCTATCTGAAATGTTCCAATTACCGTCGATCCGGAACGCATGGCTGTGTCAACCATTGGCCGATATTGCACGAAGATGTAAGAGAATTTGTTATCCAACGTCTTAAAGAAAAAGGAAAATCAATTGCTTTCAACTTTGTGAGCGAAGTGGAACAGGAAAGGGAAAACCAGCTCAAAGCAATTCAAAAGCAAGTGCAACAATGGGAAGAGAAAAAGAAAAGCCTGGTGGATCTGTATTTGGACCAACTAATTGGGAAACAAGAATTTGAAGAAAAACGAAACGAGCTGGAGGAGCAAATTCACCAGCTTGAGGAAGAAATATTGGTTTTGGGGCAAAAAGAATACACCCATAAGAAGGTGCAAAACATCCGGCAAGCGTTTGATGTGCTGGAAGAGGAGAATGAGGATCTATTGCAGGTGTTTCGCACGTTGTTGGATGAAGTGGTGATTTATCCAGATGGAAAGATTGACATGGCTTATTCGTTTGAGAAGGTTTGAATGATGATGTTCATTATGAGCTCCCTTTTTTTGACAGTACAAAGCTATAAGACCATGTCTATTCTGGAAATTTGATGATACTACGACGTTACTCCCGGAGAAGTACCGGAAATGCTTCGAACCACCAATAGACGAGGATATTTCTGCTGTTTGCCTATCAGGAGCCCTTACTGATGGATCGATAAAAGATGTTTGGAGACGAAGGTGGATATTTTTAAAAGTAAATAAGCAGGAAAAAGTTCCGACTTTCCTTTTATAAAGGGGGTCGGAATTTAAATTATAAAGGATATTTTGATTTAGAATAATCCTAGTCTCAGTATCCCTATGAATAAACGGTGTATAGAAGAGATAAATTTTGAGTTACAGACTATACAAGTTCTATAATTTCGCTTTAAATCAGGGAAACCTCATCAACAATCAAAAGGACAAGGAAGCCATCCATGATAATTGTAGTTAAATACCAGTACCTAGTACTATTTCGGACAAAATATGTTCCAAAAGTTTTCGAAGAGTACGCATACGTTTGTCAAACAAAAGATTGCAGTCAAAATTCGCACTCAGGCCGTAGTAGAGTTGGTAAGATTGGGCAATTCAAGATACAATCTTTATGTGACCCTGCCGCATTAGTAAAAGAAGGCAGGCTTTTTTGTGTAGAGAAAATGCCAACTAGATTAATGAACCAGTATAACGTTTTATTAGGTTGAATGTTTACAAATAAATGAAGAGGAAACGCAGGGCATCTGATAGATCTTCTACTGGTACAAAGGATGGATGGAGTTTTAAATAGATTACCAGCGAAACCATAAAAAAACTACTTACTACGAATAACTTTATTGTAGAGCAAAGATCTAGCTTAATGAACCCCAAAAGTCCAGACATTTTAAGCCGCATTTGAGGTAAAACGTTGACGGAACTCCTTTGGAGACAGGTACCCCAACGCAGAGTGTGGCCGTTCTGCATTGTAGAACCGGATGTAGCGGTCGATGTCATTTTTGGCTTCCAGGAAGGTGGTGTATTCCTGGAGCCATACGGTTTCCTCTTTCAGAGTCCGGAACCAGCGCTCGATGTACGCATCGGCATCGGGGTTGTTGTAGCCTGTACGCTCTTCTTGATTCCGGCGTCTTGTAAAGCTTTGACATAACGGCGGCTGGTCATTTGGCATCCATTGTCACTGCGGATCGTCAGGCCACGGCCTTTGACCCCATGAGGAAAACGGTTTTCCAACGCCTGGTTGACAGCAGAAAGAAGCTCATCGGTTCTGCAGAACCGTGAGAAGGAATAGCCTACGATTTCTTTATCATAAGCATCGATTACGGCAAACAGGTAGCCCCATCCGTCACGCCCACACCATATCTTCGTCATGTCGACTTGAAAATGATGATTAGAGCCGGTGACCGGGATCCGGCCCGATTGCTTTTTTCTATTCGCCGTTCCTCCTTTGGAACGGGTTAACAACCCCTGGTCTTTCATGATGCGGTACACGCGCTTGTGGTTGACACGAAGCTGATGCGTTGTACCCGGATTCGGCGATACCCGTTGGTCGGAAACTCTCCGCAAAGCTCCTGGATCTTCTGACGAAGCGCCGCTTCGTCAGAGCGCTCACGCTTTTTGGGCTCATACTCCTTGAGCAGAGCATACCCATAAGTGCGATTGATGTGAAGGGCAGCTGTGATTTGTGGGACCTAATACCCATAGCCGTGCAGGATCCGTACAAAATCCCTGGTCTTTACCTTCGGCCCCAATTCGTCTTTTTTCGGAGAATCTCAATCTGGATCTCCTTTTCACCAATGAGTGCTTTGGCCTTTTCCAGTTCCTTTTCCAACTCTTGCTCACGATTGGAGATCTCGGTTTTCAAGGCGCTTAGTCCACCTTGAATAAAGGCCTCCCGCCACTTGTAATACTTAGTTTGCACAATTCCGTATTCTCTGCATATTGCGGAGATATTAGCCCCTGATGCCATCCCAGCCAATACAATTTCCATTTTTTGCTCAGCAGTCCATTTTCGCCGTCCCATAAAAAAATGACCCCTTTCTTGCTTCCTTTCATTATACTCTATCTTTCGTCTAGAAGCGCATGGGGTCATTATACATTTTCAAGCAAGCTTTTTATACATGCAAATTGAAGAAGAAATTATGATGTTTGGTCTTTCAGATGATGAGATCGACTCAAAAGAATATATTTTATTAACTAAATCGTTGGTGTCCAATTATAAAGTTAGGATTGGACAAGGTGTATATCGAGTATTGTGATCAAATAAATTCAGCTTATGAAGGCATTGAAGAAATTTTAATAACTAATAACACTATAAATATAAGGGTTAATACCGACACGGCATCTAAACTTGTCACTGAGGAAAATATAGAAGTGTTAATTCCACAGAGTATGATCCCAAAAATGTATTTGATTTTTTAGTTAAACTATTTTCGACAGAAGATAGAGTTGTTATTAAGAAAAAATAACTAACTAGTTCAAGTAAAAAGGCAATTGGAGCAAAAATCCGATTGCCTTTTTATTATGTTATACTGCTCAATAGCGAGCACCGTGAAATCTGTCGTCAAAAAACGTACAACACCGCCAAAACCGTGGTGCACTAAGCGGTACACACGGTGACGACGGCGGCGCGGGAAGCCGTGAAACATATCGTGTCCGGCGTGAGACACGTCTACCACAAGGCTAAAGCGCTGGGCAGGAGAGCGGCGTACCATTTCGTCAAGTCGAAATACCACTTTAAAGGTAGGTAAGATTATAAAGAATTTAATAAGGTGAATACGAAAACAAGAAGAAAACAATTTCCAAAGCTTGTTTCCGCTTTGGACCTTGATAGGAGTAAGTGAAGATCAATGGGTGCTCTTTTTGAATTTGTTATATATAGCCTTAAACCTATTTTGTTTGATTTTCTATTAAATAGAGTGAAAAATAGATGTGAGGTTGAAGTTTTAGAAATTGAGATATCCCAAGACTGGGATAGTATAAATACTAAAACAACTAATCAATATAATAAATCTTTATTCGAAAGGTGTTTGATTGAAGGGAAAAGGATGACAGTAAGGTGTAAAATCAATAATAAATTTAATAGTGGATATAGCTTTTCCCAAGTAAGTAAATTTGTCTTTGAAACGTCTCTTTGGGTTGATACAGAAATATTCCCGTCTTTAGATGCTGATTTCATTACGAATTTGACTAAAAATGTTTATGATGAATTGACAAGAGAAATTATCTTCAGTTTTAAAGACAAAGATTTATTAATTGTTGCCGTGGGATCGGAGATTAATGTAGAATTTATTGATAATATTAAGAAAATGATAGATGTCAGTTATAATGTAAATAGATGGATTGTTCCTAGCGAGTTAGATTTGTCGATGGATTTTAAGTACGTTGTTTCATTTATAGATGGTTATAAAATATACTCTAACGAAAAACAGTAATAAAGGCTTAAGGATCAAGTGTAGTACGCCCCTATTGGTCCAACAGAATTGGGTTTGATGATTTGTTTATAAATTAATGCCCACCTCGCACAAAATTGCAAGGCACGCCAAAGCGGCGTACGCGAACATCAAGAAGACGGTTAAACATGCAGTGAAGGAAGCGATGGAACATCGTTAAAACAGCCACTACAGTAGCCGTCTTCGTCGTAGTGAGCGTTTTGACGGATGGAGTCGGCTTTGGTTGCACCTGTTGGAAGGAGCGGAAGGCGCCGCGGTTGCGGGCGAAGTTGGAGAAGTTGAAGAAACGGTTACTTATTTTCGTGTCCGTGGAAACGAATGAAAAGCAGCGATTTTCCTTCAGCGAAGATGGCCAAAAAATTTGGGCGAATCAAGGACATCCTTTACCCATTGACTTGAATTTGGAGCCCATGGAGCCGACGGATCGACTGTATCACATGACGGCCAGTCGCTTTCTTTAAAGGGAGTCGGCATCATGTGCATCTGTCTGGAGATCCCGTTACTGCCCGCCAAGTTGAAAAAAGATATGGGTCCCCAATCATACTGCAGGTTCTGGCTAGAGAAATGCATCGGGATGGGTATAAATGGGGTCTGGTTAACAGAGTTTGTTCCAGCACGATATTTGAGAGAAAAGTGGGAACCCATTAAATAAGGATGAAACATCGTTCACAATGAAATTTCGTCCCAAAGTTTGCAAAAGGTACGCATCAGTAACGTCATGCAAAAGTTAAACGTGAAAGGACGATCCCAAGCTGTAGTGGAGTTGGTAAGATTGGGCGAATTAAAGATATAGTCTGCATGTGACCCTGCCGCATTTGCAAAGAAGGCAGGGGTTTTTATTATATTGATCATTTGGAAAAAGGGGAATGGGAGCCCCTTTTCTCCGTTTCCTAATTTTGCACTACAATGGGTATTCTCTTAAGAAAAGCATTGTTCCAACGGTAATAGAGGGTTTAGATGATGTTGTGCTGACGGCATAATTCAGCGATTGAAATGTTCCTTTAACCTGGCTAAGACGATATCTATTTTTTCCTCCGGGGTCCATCTGCGACACTTCATACCGATTTCCTCTTTGATTCTATTAATTTGGAGAACCTTACACAGTAAACGGTCGTGTTTTAAAATGGAGTACTATAGTTTTTGAATATGAAATATTACCTATTTGGACAAAAATAAAACAAATGATATGATAAATAAATTGGATATTTGCATATAATTTTAAAGTAAATCAATTTAGTAGATTGGAGAGGGGTTTTAAGATTTCACTGATTTTGATTAGTCCGATGAAGTGGATGCCGTAGCAAAAGAGTCAGGCTAAACGTGAACAAACGAGAACAAGCCAATAAATCACACATAGTCTTGGTCAAAGAATCCATAGCTTGAAGGTTACTGGGGTGGGATGAAGAAGCAACGTTTTTTCCAAGACTTCAAGGAAGTCCAAGAAAAATATGGATAACTTCGTGCAGCTTTTGGATCACATTTTGCAAGCATGGACCCAAATGGTTATGAAATTTCGCCAAACGGACCAAGTTTAACCAAGAGTTCTTGTCAAAGAAACCTGACTTTCCGATTGAATCTTCCTCCTTATTGGACTTAGTTGACCTAAGGTTGAGTCTGTCTTTTTTGCTCTGATCTTGAATCATTTTTAAGTAGAGAGGGGTGAACCCGTTACGGAGAGACGATTTCCTAATTTTCCGTAACGGTACATATGAGCAAGTATTTTTATCGCTTCATGATCATCGTTCTCTTCGCTTTTCTTGGCATAAGTATTTTGGGAAGTGGTCAAGTTTTTGCGAGTGGGAGCAGCTTTAACGTCCCCCATGTAAATGATCACTTTGAAAAGGTTCAACAAGGTCCGGCGCCGACGAAGGAAGCGCCAGTCACCCCAACTCCACAAAAAGAAAAAGAGCATGGAGATGGGAATTGGCTTTCGAAAGCATGGAATTGGACGAAGGAAACCGTCTCCAGTGCCTGGAATAAAACAAAGGAAGTTTGTTCCGAAGCATGGGACTGGATTTGTAATGTCTGTGATCAGATTACGAAAGTCGTTGTAGATGGGTTGTCTTCTGCATGGGACTGGATTAAGGAGAATATCGTCACCATTGGAGTAACGATTGGGCTTATCGTGTTGGTCATTGTCGCTGTGGTTTTGATAGTTGCGGGTGGCGAGTTCGTGCTTGGTGCGGTCGTAATCTCGGGAGCTTCCCTGGCTGAAGGGATTCTGACTGGTATTGTCATCAGTGGCCTGTTTTCTTGGCTTACAGGAAATGACTTTCTTGGACCAGAAATGCTCTCAGATATGCTATTTGGAGGCCTGTCTGGAGGCATTGGAGGGGTGGTCGGCTCCTATGCAACCTCAAGCATTGCCGGTTCGGGCTTTGTTTCTTGGCTGGGTTCGAAGATTTCCTGGTTAGGTGAAGCCTTTCCTAAAATCTTTGGCGGGGCAGTAGGGAGCGGAACGGGTCAAACTTTTTTTGATTGGTTTAAGACCGGGAAGGTGAATTTCAGGAATACGGTTGTTGCGACAATCTTTGGTGGACTCTTTGCATTTACGAGTTGGTCCATATCAGAGCATTCGGGTTCGATCCTTTCCAAAATAACGGATATTCCGATCCCGACACTTGAGGTTCGAGTTTTGGAAGCATCGGGATCAGGATATAAAATACCATCCATAAGTTTTGGTAAAATAACTGTTGGAGATACTGAATTCGGTACGTGGTTGCAGAAGTTTGCTTCTAATGGTGACGATATAACTGGAACGAATAAAGACAGTGTTACGGGAAAAGTTTTTAAAACTAGACCACTTGATTCAAAGGTTGATGCAGATATCATTAACAGAGTTAAGGAATTAAGAGCAGCTTTACCAAGTAAATATAAAAAATCAGGTAACTTTGCTATAGCGGAAGTTCATGTTAGTGGAATTAGTAAGACTGAGTTTTATGCACATAGTAGTATTGACGAACTGACAGGAACATTATCAGAAAGAGTCCCTGATATTTCCTTAAAGCCCAAAAATCCAATTTTTAAAGCTTATCCAGCACCCAACAAGAATGGAGATATATTTCTTAGGGATTCAGATACAGAATATAAAATCCTTAATGATATTGCAGCTAGACTAGGTGATAATACAAAAGCTACTGGGGAGATTAAGTTATTCACAGAATTAGACACCTGTGCGAGTTGTAGTAGAGTAATAGCAGAGTTTGCTAAAAAATATCCAAACATTAAATTAGATATTGTCCATAATAATGGTAATAGGATAATAAAATAATCTTTATTCTTAATACTGGAGGGTTATTTGTTGAAGGATTGGGAATATCATGAGTTGCTTGAGGCTGTGAAAGAAACTTACGAAGATTTCTTGAGAAAAAATATAGGTTATAGGTATGCTGTTGCAAGAACCTTTTATGAGTTTGAAACAGTTTGTAATGAGGGGAAAACAGAGAGTTTGCTAGTTCATATTGCATTAGGTGAGATCGTATTAACCCACGAAAAGGTATTTGTTGGTAATATTGAAGCGATTAAAAAAGAGCTAACGAGCGTTAATCTGAGTCAACTAGAAAATGAATTAACCTCTGAAGAAATTGAAGATCTTTCAAAAAGAATTACTAATGTTCTAAAGGGGCTTGAATTTGTTCATATAGACTATAATCCAAGAACTTAATTAGATTTTTATGAAAAAAGAACCCCAAAAGTCCAGACATTTAAGCCGCATTTGAAGATAAAAGTTGACGAAATTCTTTTGGAGACAGATATCCTAATGCAGAATGCGGTCGCTCCGCATTGTAGAATCGGATGTAGCGGTCGATATCTTTTTTGGCTTCCAGGAAAGAGGAGTATTCCTGAAGCCAAACCGTTTCCTCTTTCAGCGTCCGGAACCAACGCTCAATGTAAGCATCGGTGTCAGGGTTGTTGTAACCCGTTCGCTCCTGCTTAATTCCGGCATCTTGAAGAGCTTTGACGTATCGTCTGCTGGTCATTTGGCAACCATTGTCACTACGAATTGTCAGGCCACGGCCTTTGACTCCTTGAGGGAAACGTTTTTCCAGTGCTTGATTGACAGCAGAAAGAAGCTCATCGGTTCGGCAGAACCGTGAGAAGGAATAGCCCACGATTTCTTTGTCATAGGCATCAATCACAGCAAACAAGTAGCCCCAGCCATCACGTCCACACCAAATCTTCGTCATATCCACTTGAAAATGCTGATTAGAGCCGGTGACCGGGATCCGGCCCGATTGCTTTTTTCTTTTCGCCGTTCCTCCTTTGGAACGGGTTAGCAAACCTAACTCTTTCATAATTCGGTAAACACGCTTGTGGTTAACACGAAGCTGATAGCGCTTGTACAGCCACACTCGGATTCGGCGGTACCCATTGGTCGGAAATTCTCCGCAAAGCTCTTGGATCTTCTGACGAAGCCCTGCTTCGTCAGAGCGTTCGTGCTTCTTGGGCTCATACTCCTTGAGCAGAGCATATCCGTAGGTGCGATTGATGCGAAGGGCAACCGTGATTTGCGGGACCGAATACCCCTCGCTATGCAGGATCCGTACCAGATCCCAGGTTTTTACCTTCGGCCCCAGTTCGTCTTTTTTCGGAGAATCTCAATCTGGATTTCCTTTTCGCCAATGAGTGCTTTTGCCTTTTCCAATTCCTTTTCCAACTCTTGTTCACGATGAGTGATTCCTGTTTTTAATGCACTCAGACCTCCTTGGATGAAGGCCTCCCGCCATTTGTAGTACTGAGTTTGTACAATTCCATATTCTCTGCAAACAGCGGAGATATTGGCACCTGGTGCCATCCCTGCCAAAACAATCTCCATTTTTTGCTCAGCAGTCCATTTTCGCCGTCCCATAAAAAAGACCCCTTTCTTGCTTCCTATTATACTCTCTCTTTTGTCTGGAAGCGTATGGGGTCATTATAAATGTCATGACTACGCTTATTCGTTTAGGAAGGCTTGAATGATGATGATCATTATTATTTGGATTGATGCCAGTTCGTGAGGAAATGTGGCTATAGGTAGTTTTGACGTTGTCCAAAATGTAAAACTAGTCCACTGATCATAGAGCGAAAGCCATTCAATGGCATTAGATAGATATTGAGGGGTTGCCGTGTGCAGCCCTTTTTATGTTTTTGGTGTCATAGCCGATTTTATTCGGTCTCGTCTTATCACTCCTTTAGTTTGATGGCGATATTGTCCTGCTCCAAGAAGACTGTTGGTCTCCATTATTCCTGATACCAAAGAGTCTGTTTCATATACCGGTGTTTAATAATCAATTAAACCAAAAATATGTGACTACTAAACAAAAATATTAGACAAACCATATTATACTATACTTTTTTGCAGTTAATATACCTACGGAAATTTGCTACCATAAAAATTGGAGGAGATATTTAATGAATACACGAGACTTTCGGAATTGTCTGGGTTCTTTTGCAACGGGTGTAACGGTGGTCACCTGTAAAACAAAGAATGGAATTCATGGATTTACAGCAAATTCTTTCACTTCTGTTTCACTGGACCCACCACTGATCTTGGTATCGGTAGACCGGAAAATAAAAGCTTGCGGCTATATGAAGGACAATTCGTTTGCGGTGAATATTTTACACAGTCATCAAGAAGCGGTGGCCCTCCATTTTGCTGGACGGCCTCAAGAGAAACTTGATCTTCAATGGGAAGAAGGGGAGTTTGCACCTTACCTTGCCAATTGCCTTGCAACCATCGAATGTGTACCGTGGAGAACCTACGACGGAGGTGACCATGTCCTATATTTGGGGGAAGTGAAGAACTATAGGTATAAAGAAGGCAATGCCTTAGGGTTCTACACGGGTCAATTCTTCACTGTACTAGGATCTAATCCCCAATAGATGGGGTGAAACCGTGAAAGCACATCAACTGTTATTCCAAAACTTGATCGACATTAATCCTCGTGTAGGGATCATCAAGTTACATTCTCGAAGGATGGCCCTCATATCAACAGCAGCAATGGGGATCTTACGTAGGGACTTAGTAAGCACCCTCGGTATGGAACGGGCCAAAGGATTTTTAATGAGATACGGTTGGGCCTGCGGCTATCATGACGGGGAAGCGATTCAGAAGATGTTCGATTGGGATTCAAAGGAAGAATTAATTCTTTCAGGGCCATCTTTACACACATTGGAGGGGATCGTTACAGTTGAACCTGATGAATTGCAATTTGACAGCGAAAAATTGTACTTCACAGGTTATTGGTCTAATTCCTATGAAGTTGAGGAGCATATTCGTCATTTTGGTACTAGCGATACTCCAGTGTGTTGGACCCTTGTAGGTTATGCAAGTGGTTTTCTGACGAAGGTGTTTGGGAAGGAAGTGCTGGTAAAAGAGCAGCAATGTGTAGGAAAAAAAGATAACCGTTGCTTTTATGTTGCTAAGACGATCGATCAGTGGGAGGAAGAGGAGCGGGAGGACCTACGGTATTACCAAGCGGAGAACTTGTTCTCCGAGTTGGATCGAGTGTATAAAGAGATCCAAAAGTTGAATCAAAATATTCTTTATGCCGAAGAGATCCACAAAAAATTAACCAATTTTATGCTGGAAGGAAGAAGTTTATCATATATCTTGAGTTTCCTCGCCGATGTCCTTAACCGGAGTGTCGTGATTGAAAAAGGTAACTTAGGAGAAATTTTAGAGGCTTGCTTCAAAGCTGATACCCACGAAAATGATTATAAAATGTGGAAATTGTCAAAATCACTGCACCAAAATGTGAAGTTAGATACCTTTGAACTAAAAGCCAATGGGATTCTGTTGGGCAAAATGCTCGTAATCGGAAGCGAATATCTGAGCAAACAACAACAGATGATTATCGAGCGAGCGATTAATGTATGTATTATTCAGATGTTTCATCAACGAGCCATTGCGCAATCAATCTGGAAGATGAAAGAGGACTTTTTAGAGGATATACTGGACGGAAAATACGACGAAGATCTCTTAAGAAGAAGAGCCAATGACCTTGATATTCGCATTGACGGGCATTCTAGGGTATTGGCTATTAAGCTGTCGCTAAAAGAGGAATTGGAGAATGTTTTGAGCTTTATTGTTTTAAAACACCCCCATATTAATGCTTTTTTAAAAAGAGATTCCATTATCCTCATCTTGCAAGGCGAATCAGAAAAAGCCGGGCCCAATGTATATGAGTTCCTGGTTAGTTTAAAGGTATTAATCGAGGAAAAATTCAAAATCCTTAAAGTATATATTAGCTCCGGGAGAGTGGTTCAATCTTTAGCTGAACTAGGGAAGAGTTATGAGGATGCTCTTCGGATTACAAGGTTTTTGCAACTGGCTTATCCTTCTTACAACGCAGTAGCCACTTTTGAGCAGCTTGAACCTATTATGCTTTTTCTGAAGTGTGCTGACCCAGAAGAACTGATTTCTTTCTGCAAAAAAACCATCGGCAAATTGATTGAATATGATCAGACGAATCAAAACAACTTGCTTCTTACTTTGAAAACGTACTTAGACCTTAACGGCAATCTTCATAAAACATCACAAAAACTTCACCTCTCCATCGCAGGCTTGCGCTATCGGATTAAAAGAATAGAGGAGCTATGCGGGGTTAATTTAAAAGATGGTGCCATTTCGTTTAACTTCCAAATGGCTATACAGATATACTTTGCCCTCAAACTGATCAATCAAAAGCCTTTTTTGTAAGCGCTCTTTTGTAAACGGTAACAATTAAAGTGATTTTTTGCCGAACACCAATTAGGTATGCACCGGATCGAATTCTAGACTACTTATACTGAATTACTTTAAGGGGGGTGATAGCCAAACGTTAAAATGCACTTTGATTATTTTGACAGAATAACCATTTAAAGGAGGGTTAATATGGGGACAAAACAAGACACCCGAAAGCCTCTAACAGGGGAGGAGTATTTGGAGAGTATTAAGGACGGTCGAGAAATCTGGCTACATGGTGAACGGGTGAAGAATCCAGTAGAACATCCCGCGTTTCGCAACTCGGCTCGTTCTATTGCCCGCCTGTACGATGCTTTACATGAACCCCAATACAAGGATGTTCTGACGACAGAAACAGATACTGGTTCTGGAACCTATACCCACAAATTTTTCCGTGCAAGCCGGAGTGTAGATGAACTGGTTGGCGCCCGGGATGCAATTGCCACTTGGTCTCGTCTTACCTATGGTCAAATGGGCCGTTCCCCTGACTATAAAGCATCGTTCTTAGCTACTTTGGGTGGCAATCCAGAGTATTACGCTCCTTTTGAAGAAAATGCCCGCAGGTGGTACAAGGAAGCACAGGAGAAAGTGTGGTTTTTTAATCACGCTATAATTAACCCACCGGTGGATCGGAATAAACCCATCCATGAGGTAGGGGACGTGTTTGTTCGAGTGGAGAAAGAGACGGACCAAGGAATTGTAGTTAGTGGAGCGAAGATGGTAGCAACAGGGTCGGCGAACTGCCATTATAACTTTGTGGCTCACTACGGTCCACTTCCGATTCAAAAAGAGGATTTTGCTTTGGTTTTTATCGCTCCAATGAATACACCAGGTGTAAAGCTCATTTGTCGGCCTTCTTACGAAATGAATGCTGCCGTGATGGGCAGCCCATTTGATTACCCGTTGAGCAGCCGTTTTGATGAGAACGACACAGTGCTTATTTTTGATAAGGCCCTAATTCCATGGGAAAACGTGCTGATTTATCGCAACATCGAGAAAGCCAATGGTTTCTTCCCAGTCAGTGGCTTTCTGCATCGATTTACTTTCCATGGCGTCACGCGTCTCGCTGTTAAGCTGGACTTTATTGTGGGATTGATGTTGAAGGCAATCAAATTGGCTGGCACTGACCAGTTCCGGGGTGTACAGGCCAACGTTGGTGAAATCATCGCCTGGCGTCATCTGTTTTGGTCTATCAGTGATGCGATGGCGAGAAATCCCATGAAGGGAGCAAACTGTACTGTCCTTCCCAACTTGAACTATGGTTTGGCCTACCGTGTCTTTATGACCTATGGTTGGCCAAAAGTAAAAGAGATCATCGAGAACGTGGTCGCCGGCGGCCTCATCGTGCAACCATCCAGTGTAGAAGATTTCAAAAATGAAGAATTACGTCCATACCTAGATAAGTTATACCGTGGTTCCAACGGATATGACGCAGAAAGCAAGATGAAGGTAATCAAACTCTTGTGGGATGCCATTGGGTCTGAATATGGCGGCCGGCATGAGCTATACGAACGGAATTACTCGGGTAATCATGAAAATATTCGTTTAGAAAACTTGTTCAGTGCAAAAGAATCCGGGGAAGCAGAAGAGTATGAAAAGTTTGCTGAACAATGCCTGAACGACTACGATTTGAACGGATGGACCAATTCCACGTGGATCAATCCTGACGATGTCAGTCGTGTAATTAAAAAAGTAGCGCTGTGAATCACCTTGAAATGACACCGATTAGAAAGGTCTGGGATTCACAACGCCTATAAAAAAGTAACCCTATACAATCAATTATACGTGATTCCTCTTTTTTTCTCTAGTGTTGCAAGAGTTCTTGCCTATTCCAAAATCATTTGGAAGTAAAAGGAGGAAGTAAAGTGGAAAAAGAGCCAATTTTCGATGTGGCGCAGCTCGCTCATGTAGAAATTTACACGCCGAAACCTGATAAAACGCTGTGGTTTTTTAAAGAGCTCCTCGGAATGGAGGAATCGGGAAGGGAAGGACAATCGGTATACCTAAGAGCCTATGAAGATTTCTACCACCATACCTTGAAAGTGACGGAAGGGAAGGAGCCAGGACTGGGACATGTCGCCTGGCGTACCACTTCACAGCAGGCACTTGAGCGACGTGTCAAAGCCATTGAAGTAAAGGGGCTCGGACAGGGGTGGTCTGACGGTGAAATGGGTCAAGGTGCGGCGTACCGCTTTGTTACCCCGGACGGACATCCGATGGAGCTTCTGTGGGAAGTAGAATACTACAAAGCTTCGGAAGAAAAGAAAACTCCACTCCTTAACCGTCCTCAAAAAAGGCCCAGCCGCGGAATTCCGGTTCGGCGTCTGGATCATGTCAATTTGATGGCAAATGATGTGACATCAAATAAAGAGTTCATGATGGAACAACTTGGGTTTAAATTACGTGAGCATATTATCCTTAAAGACGGAACCGAAGCAGGTAGTTGGTTGAGCGTTAGTCCCTTGGTTCACGAAATTGCCTTTATGAAAGACCAGTTGGGAGGTAAGGGGCGTTTCCACCATGTGTGCTATTGGTATGGCTATCCGCAGCACTTGGCTGATATCGCTGATCTGTTTGCCGAAAATGGTATTGAGATCGAAGCAGGACCTGGAAAGCATGGGATTAGCCAAGCCTATTTCATGTATGTCTTTGAGCCCGGAGGAAACCGGGTGGAGCTGTTCGGTGACGCCGGGTACCTGATCTTCGACCCCGACTGGAAACCGGTTACCTGGCGAGAGGAAAACCTGGATAAGGGAATCATCTGGTTCGGCTCTCCTTTACCGGCGGAGTACTTCATCTACGGAACACCGGACATTCGAAAACAGTCGGAAGTGGCGAAATAAGAAAGGAGGGGGGCTTTTTGCTCCCCTCTCTTCATCGATGAAAAAAGGAGGGGTATTGATGCGGATTCATATGGTGGATACTCTGGCTTTGCCAGCGTCGGTGGTGGCCATTGGAGCCTTTGACGGCGTGCATCGGGGACACCAGAAGGTGATCGGTGAGGTGGTGAAAAAGAGCAAGTCCCTGGGAGTGCCCAGTGTGGTCTACACCTTCGACCCGCCACCCCGCTCCTATTTTGAAGGGGCCAGCATCCTCACCCCAATTCATGAAAAGCTTCGCCGCCTGTGTGAACTCCAAGTAGATCACGTCGTAGTGGCCAACTTTGACGCCGCCTATCTCGAGCGGAGCGCCAAAGATTTTATTCGGGAACTTTCCAACCTCCATCCCGTTGAAGTGATGGTAGGGAAAGATTTTCGCTTCGGACGAGGGAGGGAAGGAGGACTTGAGGATCTGGCGGAGCATTTTCCCGTCTGGGTGATTGATGCAGTCTGCTGTTCCTGTGGGGAGGTGATCTCCTCCACCCGCATCCGCCAGCTGATCGCTCAGGGGGAAATGGTTGAGGCTTTATCTTTACTAAATTAGGAGGGAATAACATGCAGATGTCTATAGAAAAGAGGATGATGGATTGCCTGCACTTTATCGATGGTCAGTATATGGAATCTTCAAATGGAAAAACCTTTGTCAACATCAACCCGGCTACCGAGGAAGTGTTAGGCACCGTCGCCGAAGGCGGAAAAGAAGAGATTGACCGGGCGGTGGCAGCAGCAAAGAAAGCGTCCAAGGGTCCTTGGAAAAAGATGACCACCCAGGAGCGGATCACCGTTTTACGGCGGATCGGGGACATCATCTTGGAACGGAAAGAGGAACTGGCCCGCTTGGAGTCTCTAGATACCGGGAAACCCTATTCTCTGTCCAGCACCCTAGATATTCCGCGGGCGGCGTACAATTTTCACTTCTTCGCCGACTATCTGCGTTCTGTTGGAACGGAAGCCTACCAAATGGACGCTGTAGCCCTTAACTATGCCATCCGACGCCCTGTTGGTGTGGTGGGACTCATTAACCCCTGGAACCTTCCCTTGCTCTTGTTGACCTGGAAGCTGGCTCCTTGTCTGGCCGCCGGGAATACAGCGGTAATTAAGCCGGCAGAGTGGACCCCGATGACGGCCACAGTGTTGGGAGAGATCTGCCAAGAGGCAGGCGTTCCTGATGGGGTAGTCAACATCGTCCACGGTTTCGGTCCCGACTCCGCAGGGTCAGCTCTGACGGAGCACCCTGATGTGAACGCCATCTCTTTTACCGGAGAGACGACCACGGGGAAGGTAATCATGGCCGCCGCCTCCAAAACCTTGAAGCGCCTCTCCTATGAATTGGGCGGAAAAAACCCCAATATCATCTTTGCTGATGCGGATTTAGACGAAGTGATCGAGACAACTCTGAAGTCCAGCTTTTCCAACCAGGGAGAAGTCTGCCTAGCGGGATCCAGGATCTATGTGCAAAAGCCGATCTATGAGGAGTTTTTAGACAAATTTGTCGCTAGAACTAAAGAGTTAGTCGTGGGGGATCCCTTTGATCCCAAGACCAATGTAGGGGCTTTGATCAGTAAGGAGCATTATGAGCGGGTGAAGGGCTATTTGGAAGTAGCTAAAGAGGAAGGGGAGATTCTCGTTGGCGGCGGTCGCCCCGCAGGGTTGGATCGAGGGTATTACCTGGAGCCCACCATTATCACAGGGGTAAATGACCAATGCCGGGTGGTTCGGGAGGAGATCTTTGGACCGGTGGTCTCTGTACTCCCTTTTGAGAAGGAAGAAGAAGTGATCGCCCTGGCTAATGACACACACTATGGGTTGAGCGCCACGCTTTGGACCAATGACCTGCGCAGGGCGCACCGGGTGGCCGGGAGCATCGAAGCGGGGATTGTCTGGGTAAACACTTGGTTTCTGCGGGATTTGAGAACCCCTTTCGGCGGCATGAAGCAGAGCGGGATCGGCCGGGAAGGGGGCATGCACAGCTTCGAGTTCTTCTCGGAACTGACCAATATCTGCATTAAACTTTGATGGAGAGGAGTTTGGTTTGATGAGCAAAATGAAGGCTGCCATCCTAGGCTCCGGCAACATCGGAACCGATTTAATGTATAAACTGCTGCGCAGCGAATGGATCGAGCCTGCTTGGATGATCGGGATAGACCCCTCCTCTGACGGATTGAAACGGGCCAGGGAGAACGGCATGACCACCTTTGATCAGGGGCTGAAGGCGGCTCTGGAGGAGATTTCCCCGGATATCGTCTTTGATGCTACTAGCGCCAAGGCTCATATCCGCCACGCCAAGTTGTTGAAGGAAAAGGGGATTCAAGCGGTGGATTTAACGCCCGCTGCCCGGGGTCCCTTGGTGATTGCCGCGGTTAACCTGGATGAGCATATGGATGCTCCCAACGTCAACATGGTCACCTGCGGCGGCCAGGCCACCGTGCCTATGGTGTACGCGGTGAGTAGGGTGGTAGGGGTTTCTTATGCGGAGATTATAGCGACGATTTCAAGCCGAAGTGCTGGCCCTGGAACACGGCAAAATATTGACGAGTTTACGGTGACGACGGCGCGGGCCTTGGAAGCTATCGGGGGAGCCAAAAAGGGGAAGGCGATTATCATTCTTAATCCAGCGGAACCTCCTATTCTGATGCGGGACACGATTTATTGTCGCATCGATAAAGCCGATGAGGAAACCTGTGAAAAGATTGACCGATCCATCCGTGAAATGGTGAAACACGTGCAGACCTATGTGCCGGGTTACCGCCTCAACCGGGATCCTATCTTCCGAGATGATGTGGTCAGCATCTCTATCGAAGTGGAGGGATTGGGGGATTATCTCCCGGTGTATGCTGGCAATTTGGACATCATGACGGCGGCGGCGGTGAAGGTCGGGGAAGAAATTATCAAAAACCGGATATCGGCGGGGAAATAAAGGGAGGGAGCATTTATATGGTGGAAGAGAGGAAAATCAGCATCACCGATGTTACCTTGCGGGATGGGATGCATGCGGTACGGCACCAGTTCAGCGTCAAGGATGTCAAAGAGATTGCCTCTGCTTTGGACCGAATGGGCGTCAGCCACATTGAGGCCACCCACGGCGACGGGCTGGGAGGCAGCTCCCTCCAATATGGCCTTAGCAAGGAGACAGAGGAGGATTTCCTGAAGGCAGCCTGTGGCGTGATTCAAAACGCTAAGCCTACTGCCCTGCTCCTCCCGGGGATCGGCACCGTGGATC
Source organism: Thermoactinomyces sp. FSL K6-2592 (assembly GCF_038006465.1). Classification (NCBI taxonomy): domain Bacteria; kingdom Bacillati; phylum Bacillota; class Bacilli; order Caryophanales; family Thermoactinomycetaceae; genus Thermoactinomyces; species Thermoactinomyces sp. FSL K6-2592. The sequence goes on along the minus strand of NZ_JBBOVH010000001.1, from coordinate 2,013,122 downwards.
ATATGAAGCGGGCGGCGGAATATGGCATCAAAGCTGTGCGCGTGGCGACCCATTGCACTGAAGCGGACATCTCCGAGCAGCACATCGGGGAAGCACGCAAAATGGGGTTGGAGACGGTGGGCTTTTTAATGATGTCCCATATGGTCTCCCCCGCCACTCTGGTGGAGGAAGCGAAGAAGATGGCTTCCTACGGAGCTCAGACGGTCTACATTGTCGACTCGGCAGGGGCCATGTTGATGGAGGAGGTCCGGGAGCGTATCTCCGCCTTGGTAAACGCCTTGGATGACGATGTAGAAGTAGGCTTCCACGCCCATAACAACTTGGGGATTTCCATCGCCAACTCTCTGGCCGCTGTGGAGGAAGGGGCCACCCGTATTGACTGCAGCTTGGCTGGCCTCGGAGCCGGCGCTGGAAACACGCCCTTGGAGGTGTTTGCGGCGGTAACGGAAAAACAGGGCATCGCCACGGGCCTAGACCTCTATCTGGCGATGGATGCCGCGGATGATATCGTACGTCCCAAGATGCACCGGCCAATTCAGATCGACCGCTTAAGCCTGACCATAGGTTATGCCGGGGTGTACTCCAGCTTCCTGCTCCATGCCTTCAGAGCTGCAGAACAGTTCAAGGTGGATCCCCGAGATGTCTTGGTGGAGCTGGGGAAAAGAAAGGTGGTCGGTGGTCAGGAGGATATGATCGTCGACGTGGCGGTGGAGCTGGAACAGAAACAGGCAGCGATGCAAAGGTAAAACGGTGAAGGGAATGGTCCATGGAAGTGCCCATTCCCTCATCTTCATGTGATAGGAGGGGAAACTCTTGTCGGAAGGGAAAGACTTGAAGGCATTGGCTGATATTTTGTGGGAGGCGGAGGAAAAGGGCCGCGGAGGAATTCCGCTTACCCAATTTCAGCCAGATCTGACACCAGAAGAGGCCTATCGTGTGCAATTGATCAATATTCAACGGAAGCTGGAACAAGGACAAAAAGTCGTCGGGAAAAAGATCGGCCTCACCTCTTTAGCCATGCAGCAGCTTTTAGGAGTGGATCAGCCGGACTACGGCCATCTCCTCGATGGCATGGTGGTGGAAAATGGTCAGAAGATCCCCCGGGAGCGGGTGATGCAGCCAAAGGTGGAGGCAGAGATCGCTTTTGTGTTAAAGAAGGATCTCGTGGGTCCGAAGGTTACCCTGATGGATGTGATGCTAGCCACGGACTATATCGTGCCGGCCTTGGAGATCGTAGATAGCCGGATAAAGGACTGGAAGATAAAACTGGCCGACACCATCGCCGACAATGCCTCTTCGGGGCTGTATACACTAGGGGGGAGTCCAATTTCCGTGGATCGGGTGAACCTGACGCAGATCGGCATGGTCCTCTATAAGAATGGCCGGATCGTCAATACCGGGGTTGGCGCCGCGGCGTTAGGTAACCCGGCCGCCTGCGTCGCCTGGTTGGCCAACAAGTTATTCGAGTTTGATATAACCTTAAAGGCCGGAGAAGTAATCCTTTCCGGAGCCCTGTCCGCCGCGGTGGATGCGAAACCGGGAGACCATTTCTGCGCTCGGTTTGCCCATATCGGCGAAGTAAGCCTCGAGTTTTAAACATCATCTGTGTGGAGGAGCTGAAAATGGGGATCGATATTAAGGGAATAGCTCAATTTTTGCACCTGGCGGAAACGGAGAAGCGGGCGGTGGAGCGGATCACCGCAAAATACCCGGAGCTGACTGTTGAAGAAGCTTACCGAATCCAGGATGAGCTGGCTGCTATCAAACGAGCACAGGGCCATCAAGTGATCGCTCGTAAGATGGGTCTTACCAGCCAAGCGAAGATGAAGCAGATGAATGTGGAGGAACCCATCTACGGCCTTTTGTTTGACTATATGGTGATTGATGACGGTGGCGTATTGGTCTATGATGAGCTGATCCATCCACGGGTGGAAGCGGAGATCGCCTTTGTCCTAGGTGAAGACCTGGAGGGACCGGCGGTAACCGGAGCCCAGGTTCTCAAAGCCACCAAATACGTGTTGCCGGCTATTGAGTTTGTCGACAGTCGCTATGAAAACTTCAAGTTTACTCTGGCCGATGTTGTCGCAGACAACACATCTTCCTCCCGCTTTGTTCTGGGGAGTAAATTGACCTCTCCCAGGGGCCTCGATTTGGATCTTATCGGAGTCTCCCTGCGCATAAATGGGGAGATCAAAGGTTTGGGCGCCGGAGCTGCTGTGTTGGGTCATCCGGCCAACTCCGTTGCCATGTTAGTCAATATGCTTGCTCGCAAAGGAGAGAAGCTCCGAGCCGGTGAAGTGGTGTTGACCGGGGGAATTACCGAAGCAATTGAAGTGGAACCCGGGGATGTGGTGACGGCCAAGCTGGATCAGCTGGGCGATGTGAGTGTTGTGGTGAGATGAAATGATGCAATACCGGGAGTTGGCCGAAGCGCTGTGGTCCACCGAAAAGAACAGCAGGGAAATCCGGAGAATAACCTTGGATCACCCCTCTTTGAGCATAGAGGACGCCTATGGGATCCTTGATCAACTGATTTTGTTGAAACAAGGGCCCGGCATCATGGTGAATGGGTGTTGGAAGCAACTGATTGCGTCTTGCCCGCTTTGGAAGTAGTGGACAGTAGGTATATCAATTATACATTCAGCGGTTTAGACATTATGCAGATAATAACTCTGCTGCCCGAGTGATCCTGGAGGAGCACGGCGGAGAAGATCTGATGGCAGTCAGGTGTATCTTTTTGAAATAGGAAATTTATGGAAGCGAGTAAGGGAGCTGACGTCCTCGGTCACCCCGGCAATGCCGTGGCCTGGTTGGCCGATTTTTTGGTCAGGAGGAGAAAATATAATGATGCAAGGTCAGATCATCATTTTCCGGCGGGATGACAAAAGCTGTGGATTTTGAACGTGGAGATGAAATATGCGCTCGGTTGGGCTCACTTGGTGAAGGTAAAATTTTCAGTGATTTAAGGAGGGATTTGTAATGCCACTTGCGCAAATTCATATCCTGGAAGGACGGACTCCGGAGCAAAAGAAAAAGATGATTACAGAAGTGACAACTGCCTTGGTCAACAGCCTAGATGTCCGACCAGAAAATGTGCGGGTCATTATATATGAACTACCGAAGAGTCATTGGAGCGTTGGCGGGGTGACAATGGAGGAACGTGAGTGATCCCTTCTTATTTCATCGCTTATGTCGCCCCCTTCCTTGGCTATTGGGATGGGTATACGTTTTTCCAACCGGCCAATGGGGATTGGTAACGGAGTTTGTTCCGGTCCAATATTTGAGAGAAAAGTGGGAACCCAATAAATAAGGATCTATAACCGATTGTCTGAGACACCGTTCATAAAAAAATCTTGTCCCAAAGTTTGCAAAAGGTACGCATCAGTAATGTGATGCAGAAATTAAATGTAAAAGGGCGTTCCCAAGCTGTCGTCGAGTTGGTCCGGTTGGGCGAATTGAAAATTTAATGGGATGATCCCTGCCTTTATGCATGTGGCAGGGGTTTTTATTATATAAATCATTATGGAAAAAGGGAAAACGAGCTTCTTCCACTGTTTCCCAACGTCAGACTTTTGCCGGAACGCATCTTTGGTAATTTCATGAAATCCCGAGAGACTGATACTTAATGTCTAAGTATAAAGAGTGAGTACCGACCTGGTACTGAATTCAATTATCATCTCTTCTTCAACCTTGCATACTCACATCGTGACAACCAGACGCGAAACGTTACCGCGATCCAAGCGGTCAAATCCTTCATTAATGTCTTCGAGACGCAAGCGGTCAGTCAGCAACCGATTGACCGGTAAGCGCCCTTTTTTATAAAGCTCGATAAAACGAGGAATGTCGCGTGCCGGAACGCAACTTCCAACGTAAGACCCCTTAATGGTTCGTTCTTCAGCTGCGAGCAAGACTTGCGGGAAAGAGAGATGGTGTTTCGGATGGGGGAGTCCTGCCGTGACGGTTGTGCCACCGCGACGCGTGATGTTGATTGCAGTCTGCATAGCGAGAACTGCACCAGCGGTTTCAAATGCAAATTCCACACCGCCGTCGGTTGCCGCACGTATTTGTTCGGCCACTTCCGGATCACGTGCGTCAAATGCTGCGGTAGCCCCCAGTTCCAGTGCCGTCTTGAGCTTTGCGGGATTTATATCCACAGCTATAATGGTTCTTGCTCCTGCTACAAGGGCTCCCAGTATGGCGCACAGGCCGACTCCACCCAAGCCAACAACAGCTACACTGCTACCCGCTGGGACGCGGGCAGAATTCACCACAGCTCCAACTCCGGTCATCACTGCACACCCGAAGAGTGCGACTTCATCAAATGGTATTTCGGGATCGACCTTAATCAAGGAGTTCCTCGATACGACCGCATACTCCGCAAACCCCGATATGCCCAGATGGTGATGAATGTCCGTTCCGTCTTTGTGTAACCTTCTCTCCCCGGACAGGAGAGTTCCCACACTGTTAGCATTGGCGCCCGGTTCACAGAGTGCTGGCCGACCTTCTTGGCAGGGAAGGCAGTGTCCGCAACTGGGTACAAAGGCGCAGACAACATGATCGCCGGGCCGGATGTCGTTTACACCAGGTCCGACTTCAACGACCTCCCCTGCCGCCTCGTGACCAAGGACCATCGGGATGGGACGGGGCCGGCTGCCGTTAATGACAGAAAGGTCGGAGTGGCACAAACCAGTGGCACGAATGCGAATAAGTACTTCGCCCATTTGGGGCGGGTCAAGGTCGAGAGTTTCTATTCGAAGTGGCCGGCTGTCCTTGTAAGGAGCCGGCAGGTTCATTTCATACAAAACGGCGGCGCGTATTTTCATCTGACAATGCCTCCTTTATACGAAAACATGGCGATTGGGATCTTATTCGTAATATCCTTCCGTGGACTTTCGGAACGACTTAAATTGCTCTGAATCATGACCAAACCAGATTTCCGACTGGGTTTCTTGCGCAATCCGGCGGATGCGCTCCACCGTTTTTACATATCCAAGTGAATCGTAGATAATCCCCGGTGGTTTTACGGGAGGCCCAAAGTTTTCAGAGCTGTAAATCGCATCGGAAGCCAAGATGATGTTGCCCTTTTCCGGGAGTTTAACGTGCAGTCCAAGCATCCCCCATGCGTGTCCGCTGCCAAAGTTGAGGATTCGTACTCCTTCAGCCAGCGGGACGTTATCTTCGTCGCGCTTAATGGTGCGCCACTGCAAGTTGTTCTTGATCCAAGCGTCAATGTCGGCCCAAACGTACGCTCCTTCAGAGCGGTTACGAGCGTAAACTTGCAGGGTCCCGTTGAATTCGTCTTCATGGACGATCACAGTTGCATTGGTAAACATTTCGAGGCAGCCAGCGTGATCGAGATGGAGATGAGAAGCAATTACGAATTTAATGTCTTCCGGACGCACTTTTAGCTGTTCCAAGCGATTGTGCAGATAACACTCCTCGCTAGCGATCCAGGGGAACATCGACTGGGTGGATTCTGACCAGCGACCTTGAGGCCCCATGGAATCAGGGTTACATGAGGTGTCAAAAAGAATTTTTCCTTCCGGGTGATCAATCAAGACAGAATAAATTGGGAATTCGATCATTTCCGCAGGTGCGTTGGGATTGTCAACAGTAGCAGGATTGTGCATGGCGATCATCCAGTTTTTGTCCATTCTCATCCGTCCGTTGTCCAAGACGTACAGCTTCGGGCGTGCTTTCACAATGTTGGCCATGCTCATACCTCCTTTATCACAAATATGATTTTCGTATATATTTCAAAAGCAAGAATTGGGCCAACATAAAAAACACACAACATATATCATGAAATGGTACAAAGCGAACAGTGATTGGTGAATTTTTTCACTGATTATAGATTGATTTTTTTGATTATTTAGATTATCGTTGTTATAATAAAGTGGTGACGAAATTCACCGTTCAATGATAAATTTCACCATTGAAGAAATTGATTATTTTTTCGCATGGGGTGGTTATTATACCGAAAGCAAAGTGCTTTGACCCGGAACAGTTGGAACAAATTGCAGAAATTATCGAGTGGATTCCGGATGGCGTATATGTTACCAATGGTTCCGGAGTTACACTCCTTGTGAATTCCGCATATGAGAAGCTGTCGGACACCCGGCGGGAAGAGCTTATTGGCCGTCACATGAATGATTTGATTAAAGAAGGCTACATCAATCATTCGGTTTCCCTTCTCGTGATCGAACATAAGCGTTCTATGTCGCTGATGCAAAACTTGAGGAATGGTAAGGAGGTAATTGTTACCGGGAATCCCGTTTTCGATGAAGCTGGAGAAATCCAACTGGTTGTCACGAGTGTTCGTGATATTACGCGTTTGAACCGGCTGACGGAAGAGTTGGAGAAAGTGGTCGGACTTTCCGAACTGAACCGACATCAGTATCACCTGATGACGGATGGAGACAACACTTTTGTTTCCGAAAGCAAATGTATGAAAGAGATTATCGGAAAAGTGAAACAGGTGGCTCCGTATCCAACTAACGTACTGTTGCTTGGCCCATCCGGCGTTGGCAAAGAAGTGATCGCGAACCTCATCCATCATTTGAGTGATCGCAGGAATAAACCATTTATCAAAGTGAATTGTGCTGCGATACCGGAGGCACTGCTTAAGTCGGAGCTGTTTGGATATGAACCCGGTGCTTTTACAGGAGCTCGCAAAGGGGGAAAAAAAGGATTATTTGAATTGGCGGATGGTGGAACGATCTTGCTTGATGAAATTGGTGAAATGCCGCTTGCTTTGCAGACGAAGCTGTTACGGGTGCTGCAAGATCCCTTGGTTTATCGGATCGGTGGTATAAAAGCCCGACCTGTGAACGTCCGTGTGATTTCCTCAACCAACCGGGATTTGCGTAGTCTGGTAAAAGAACGACGCTTTCGTCAGGATTTGTTTTATCGTCTGCAGGTTGTTGAGATTCATATCCCCCCTTTGTCGGAGAGGCCTGAAGATGTTCCTGCTCTTATTGATTTTTATTTTATGCATTACTCAAAAAAATTCCGCGTTCAAAAACGTCTCAGTCTCGACGCCAAGGAACAGTTGTGCCGTTATCATTGGCCGGGGAATGTAAGGGAAATTAAAAATCTGATGGAGAATCTGATTGTCTCCGTTCCATCCCTTGTCATCGAGCTTCATCACCTTCCTGCTCATATTCAAAATGCACAAGTGAATCATCCACTCACATTAAAGAAGAGAGTGGAGAGGTATGAACAGCAGTTGGTTTTAGCGACGATAAAGTCGCAACCGTCCCTTCGTCAAGCCGCAAAGGTTCTCGGGATTGACCATTCAACATTAATCAAAAAACTACAAAGATGGAACCGAAATGGTTCGGTCCAAAATATAAACTGATAAAATACGGTTGAAGAACGGAAACGGGGAACTATTGTCAGGAGAATCAGGAGGAAATCTGATTTGAATCACACACTCATAGTGGAAACAGGTTAACAAATTACAACCATGTGTTGTTTCTTACAGAGTATGTCGTCGAGTTGGTCCGGTTGGGCGAATTAAAAATTTAATGGAATGATCCCTGCCTGCATGCACGTGGCAGGGGTTTGTTTTTGTTTGAATAATTTCAGAAGGAAAGGCGGTCTTTTAAGGCCCTGCGGACGGTTTGGTCAGCTTTCCGTGTTGTTTCCGGCAGGCGGTAATGCGGAGAAAGCTTTAAAATCCAGTCGCAGGCTGTCGATAAGGAGATTCGGTGACCAATGGAAACATAGATCGGTTTTACATTGTCCTGAGTCCGCAATACGTTGCCAATCACCTCACCGTGATCGGTCAGGGGAGCATGGCTGCCCCGTCGGGTTCCCGGCTGTCCGGCTTCACCCGTCAATCTTGTTTTGGCACAGCCGATGGTGGGGACATCAAATAAAACGCCTAAGTGGCTTGCGATCCCAAATCGTCTCGGATGGGCAATCCCTTGCCCGTCACAAACAATTAAATCCGGTGCGATGGTTAATTTTTTTAATGCTTTGGCAAGGGGAGGGATTTCCCTGAATGAAAATAAACCCGGAATATAAGGGAAGCGGGCAATGTCTTCGGCAATCGCTGTTTCCACGACATCCAGGGATCCGGCATCCATCACCACGGCAGCGGCAACCAGCTTCCCGGATTTTTCATCATATGCGACATCCACACCGGCAACATACCGGACGGCATCCAGTTGGTCTTTATTTATCACCTTGGAGGCCAAATGCTTTTGAATTCGTAATGCTTCGGATTCGTCTAAATCCCAGGAATGGATCATGCGGGGTTCCAATCTTTTCACCCTTTGTGTTTGTGGTATAGACCATAAATTTTAATAGTTTTGTGACAAAAAGTACAGACCGGCGATCCATATGAAGAAACGAAAGAACCTGCCATGTGCGTGTAATCCGGTACATATGTGATATATATCGTGGTTGAATGGTCGAGGAGAAAATAAGCAAGTGAACAGTTGGCAAAATGGCCACGGAAGTACCAGTTTGGCCGGTTCCATTTATACCTTGACCGTCAGCTGGTATGTGGTGAAGGAAACCGGTGCCGGGCAGATCTTGGGGGGGCGGACATGGGGTTCATGACCATGTTCTCGATCGGTTTGACGCCGGTATCCCACGGGGTGTTCACCATTTTTTTGAATCAGGGCTTGCCCGTTTCCTTGATGCTGATCATTTGCGGAAGTTGCATTGTGCTCTTTCAAGGGCTGATTATCGCTGTCATAAAAGGGATTCGTGCAGTGGATTAATGGGTCTTTAACGTTTTATGCCCGCAAGAACTGGGGCCGGCGCGAACCCATTCCCTGTAATGAGAAAACGATATCGAATGAGGAAGATACAATGCCGATTTCAGAAATGATCAAAAACTTTACTGGATCAGTTTGCTTGGCGGTTCCCTGTTCGCAAGAAAGAGAGTTTGGCAAAGGATGAAGCCGGTTTGGAAGCTGAAAGAAGCGTTGAGAAAGCAGAAGTTCAATCTTGAGCAGATAAAGAAAGACCCTTGCTGCACAGGAAGTGGCAGGGGTCTTTCTTGCAGGATGCGTGGAATTTTTAATTCTCAGGAATGAAAGAATGGAAATAAAACAAACGCGTTGAAGAAAGAAATGAAATATAGTAACATGAATCCACTCGGGCAGAAAATTATGAATTGAAGTACCGGAAGGGGATGATGTCGGATGAGTTCCAAGAAGACTGTGTCGCAGAGCGAAGATTTTTCGGGATGGTACATAGAGACGATCAAAAAAGCGGATTTAATGGATTATTCGCCGGTCCGGGGGTGCATTGTTTTTAAACCGGCCGGATATGCGCTTTGGGAAGCGATTCAAAAAGAACTGGATGCCCGGCTGAAAGAAACGGGCCATGAAAATGCCTACTTCCCCTTGTTTATCCCGCAAAGTTTTTTCGAGAAAGAAAAGGAGCATGTGGAAGGGTTTAATCCGGAATTGCCTTGGGTGACGGAAGCCGGGGGTGATCCGCTGGAGGAAAAGTTGGCGATCCGCCCGACCTCGGAAACCATGATCGGACACATGTTTTCCAAATGGGTGAAATCGTACCGGGACTTGCCTTTGCTCATGAATCAGTGGTGCAACGTGGTCCGTTGGGAAAAACGTACGTTGCCGTTTTTGAGGACGAGCGAGTTTTTGTGGCAGGAAGGGCATACCGCTCATGCCACCGAACAGGAAGCCAAAGAAGAAACGTTTAAAATTTTGGATTTGTACGCGGAGTTTATTGAAAGCGGTTTGGCGATTCCCGTTGTCCGCGGAGAGAAAACACCTTCGGAAAAGTTTGCCGGGGCGGTTCACACCTATTCCGTGGAAGCTATGATGAAAGACGGAAAGGCGCTCCAGGCCGGAACTTCCCATTATATGGGGCAACGCTTTGCGAAAAGTTTCGATATCCAATTTACGGATGCAAACAACCAATTGGCGTATGCATACACCACTTCCTGGGGAGTGAGCACCCGCTTGATCGGGGCATTGATCATGGTTCACGGCGATGATCAAGGGTTGGTGCTGCCGCCGCGCATTGCCCCGACACAGGTCATCATCATCCCGATCGGTGCACAAGGCGAACGGGAGCGTGTGCTGTCTTATGCCGCACCAATCCTGGACCAATTGAAAGCGAAGGGAATCCGGGCGAAACTGGACGACCGGGATAATTACAGTCCCGGATGGAAATTTAACGAATATGAAGCGAAAGGCATCCCGCTTCGCATGGAAATCGGGCCCCGGGATGTCAATCAGGATCAGGTTGTGCTCGCCCGCCGGGACACATTGGAAAAAATCACGGTTCCGACCGCGGAAGTTTTGGAGACGGTCGATCGTCTGTTCAATGAGATTCAGGAGAACTTGTATCAACAAGCGAAAGCCAATTTTGACCGGAACACCCACATGGCGGAAACCCTTGAAGCATTGACGGATATTATCCAAGCCAAGCGCGGTTTTGTCTTGTCCGGCTGGTGCGGCGATGACCGTTGTGAAGCCAAAGTGAAAGAAGAAAGCGGTGCCGTCAGCCGCAACATTCCTTTTGATCCCCCGGAAACCATGAAAACATGTGTCGCATGCGGAGAGAAAGCCAAATACACCGTCTGGTTTGCCAAGTCTTATTAATGAACGGAATGCACCCTGCTGCAAATAAAGTGGCAGGGGATTTCTTATGAAATGGGAAGGAACGGGGGAGATGTGCCATGAACGAAAAAAGACCGAGGCTCGTCATTGCCGGAACGGGGAGCGGAGTGGGCAAAACGACGGTGACCCTTGGTTTGATGGCGGCGTTTCAAAAGCGGGGGCTCAAGGTGCAGGGATTTAAGGCCGGGCCGGATTATATTGATCCGGGTTACCATACGGCGATCACCGGGCGCCCTTCCCGCAATCTGGATACTTGGATGGTGCCGGCGGAGGACATGGTGGAGATTTTTCTCAATGGCAGCCGGGATGCCGATCTTTCCATCGTAGAAGGGGTCATGGGACTGTATGACGGCAAAGATCCTTTGAACGACAAGGGGAGCACGGCGGAGATAGCCATTTTGTTGCAAAGCCCGGTGATCCTGGTGGTGGATGTTTACAGTTTGGCGCGCAGTGCGGCGGCGGTGGTGAAGGGTTATCAGGGGTTGAATCCGTCTGTGCCCGTGGCCGGAGTGATTGCCAACCGGGCCGGAGGGGAAGGACATTTTCAGCTTGTCAAATCTGCAATTGAAAAAGAGTGCGGCATTCCGGTTTTCGGTTGGCTTCCCCCGGATCCGTCCGTTGACATCCCGGAACGCCATTTGGGTTTAATCCCTGCCCTTGAACGGGGGGAAATGGTTCCCCTGTTTGACCGGTTGGCAGAGCTCATGGAAAAAGGAGTGGATTTGGACGGTTTAAAGAAGGTTGCCGGGAATGCCCCTTTGCTTGCCGGGCCCGGGCGTCGGCTTTTTTCGCAAAAACGGATGGAACCACATCCCGTCACCATCGCGGTGGCAAAAGATGCGGCTTTTCATTTTTATTACCCGGAAAATCTGGAGTTGCTGAAGCAGTACGGAGCCCGGCTGCAGTTTTTCAGCCCGCTCAAAGGCGAACCGGTGCCGGAAGAAGCCGATGGATTGATCGTGGGTGGCGGGTTCCCGGAAGAGTTTGTGCGGGAATTATCCGCAAATGAGGAAGTGAAACGTTCTTTCCGGGAAAACATCACTAGAGGCATGCCGACATATGCCGAGTGTGGCGGATACATGTACTTGACCGAGGCGATCGTGGATCGGGAAGGGAAGAAACATCCGATGACGGGCGTGATCCCGGCCGTGGTCCGGATGAATGACCGATTGACGGCGCTGGGGTACCGGGAAGTGGAAGCCGTGACAGACAACCTGTTGCTCAAGCAAGGGGAGAAAGCGCGTGGACATGAATTTCACTATTCCACGCTGGCGATGCAGAAAGAGCAGGATGCTTGGGCTTATAAAATCCGCGGGCATGCCGGCAACAAGCGGGAAGGATATGCACGGGGAAATCTTTTGGCCGGGTATACCCATCTCCATTTTGCTTCCAACCCTTCTGTGGCCAAACGTTTCATTGTGGCTTGCCGAAACTACCGGGACAGCAAGAAGGGGTAAGCGCATCATGGTGTGTTGCTTGCCCCGTCTTCTTTTCCAGGGTGAACCCTGAAGAACCATCACTGATTGACATCATAAGTAATTTTTGGTATCATTATTTCCGAGTAAACAGATGTGAAATATATAATTATCCGACCAGATCACTGGAGGTTCCTGTATCCCGGCTTTTACGGCCGGATTGGGACCTCCTTTTTTGTTTGGAAATCCCGTTGAAAGGAGCAGGTGCCATGTCTGGATTCATTTCCGGAGATTCCCGTCCGCTCAAGTTTGAAAACCGGGAAGATCATGTCGGTCCGCGCCATTTACGCCGTTTGCCGGAAGGAACAAAGGAGCGCCCTTATACCCTGTTCAAAGTGAAGCCGCTCACGCCGGTAATCGGTGCTGAAATTGCCGGGGTCAACTTGAGCGGGCCTGTCACACCGGAGCTGCAAGCCGAATTGAACCGGGCGCTGCTTGAGTGGAAGGTGCTTTTCTTCCGAAATCAAAACGTCACCAGTGAACAACTGAAAGTTTTTGCACGGTTATGGGGAGAACTGGAGGTTCACCCTTTTTTGCCGCAAGGCGAGTCCAAGGAATTTGTCCGGTTTGCCAGGGATCAAAAGCAAGCCGGATACGAAAATATCTGGCATACCGATGTGACTTTCCGGCCCCGTCCGGCAAAAGCTTGCCTGTTGAAAATGATCAAGGTTCCGCCGGTTGGGGGCGATACACTGTGGGCAGACATGGGAGCCGCCTATGACAATTTACCCGACAAGATCAAGGAGAGCATCGACGGGCTGACCGCCATTCACGACTTTACCCCGGCTTTCAGCGATTTCATGACAAAAGAAGAATTGGAGAAAAAACAAGCCGAACTGTTGGCGACCGGCCGTATTAAAAGAGGGAACATCCCCTCTTTTTTATTTGTCCATGTCACGGTTGGAGAGGATCCATTTAGCTGTATGGATTGTTGCCAAATCTGGCAAGGTGTGTGCACTGAAACATAACAGACCCGCTTAATTTACCGGACTCAGTGAAGTTTCGAGCGGGGTTGTTTTATGTTTATGGAAATTATCAGGGGTTCTCTTTATTCAATTCTTTCACTGTTTCACCTTCGATTAATCTGGGTTGATAATAGGTTTGGTAAGGTAAATCCTTTTTACCCTGTAATTTCTTAATAATCCAATTGGCAGCATCATAACCCATTTGTTCTTGCGGGTGTGTCAATGTCGTCAGCTTAATAAAAGAGGTTTTGGCGAGAAAAGAATTGTCCTGACCAATAATTGACAATTTGTCCGGAACCGGGATGTCAAGTTGTCTGCATACATTTACCAATTCAAATGCGACCTCGTCATTGTAGCAGACAATGGCCGTCAATTCATTCAGATGTTTGTTCAGGAAATCTTTTAAGTTCATGCCCAAAGCCGGCTTTGTCTCTGTATTGAATGATAAGACCAACTCCGGCTGAAAAGGGAGTCGGGCTTCCTCGAGCGCTTTGATATACCCTTTCATTCTGTGCTTACCCTGTAAATCATCCATTTTTGCAATGAGTCCGATTTGCGTGTGTCCTTTGGAAATCAATTCATTGGTTGCAAGATAACTGGACTGTACATCATCCAGACAAAGAAAAGGGACATCCAATTCATTGTAATAAGCATTGATCATAATAAACGGAACGTTTTGTTTCTTTAATGACAAGTAGTATGAAATATTGGGATTGTACAAGTTGCTTTTGGTGGGTTCGACGATCAATCCGTCGATGCCGGAAGACAACATCATTTCCAAAGCCTTTTTTTCTTGTTCGATCTCATTATTGGTGCTGGCCAACAGCAATGAATAGTTATCCTCATTCAGTCTTCTTTCAATGCCCCGAATGATGGAAGGAAAAATATAATCCGAAATATAGGTTGTGATCACCCCGATGGTTTTTTGGTTTGAGTGGGCCCCCGACTTTATTTGGAACTGATTGCTGACATAGGTTCCGGACCCCTTGTTGCTTCTTAAAAAGCCTTCCTTTGACAGTTCCAAAATGGCTTTTCGCACGGTGTGCCGGCTGACTTTGTATATTTCCTGCAAGGCTGACTCCGTGGGGATTTGTTCTCCAACACTGTATTCCCCGGAAAGAATTTTACTTTTGATGTCATCGATGATTGCTTGATACTTTGGTTTCATATTACCACTGCTCCTGACAGTTGTTTGTTCTTTGCTTCCGTTTTAAAAATTTGTATGGACATATCTTAACATGATGTGAAATGAATCGAAAGCGGTTAAACAATTGGTGCGAACAAATTTCCAATAATCGTAATCGGCGTCATTCATTTCGTTTGTTAATACATAAATATAAATGAGATTTTCATTTATTTTGTAGAAGATGTATGCACATATTTTGTTTAAGATTGACATATGTACGTATAAAAAATATACTTACCTTAAAAGCGCTCCCCGGTGGTTGTTTTTAACCATTGATTTTAAGTCGGAAACCGGAGGGATGAAATTGTTGGAACAGCTGAAAGAAGAAGTGTTTCAAGCCAATTTGCAATTGGTTGAACACGGGCTGGTGAAATATACCTGGGGGAATGCAAGTGCGATTGATCGTGAAAGCGGTTTATTTGTGATTAAACCCAGTGGTGTTGATTATGCAACGATGAAGCCCGGTGACATGGTGGTGGTTGATTTGGAAGGCAATGTGGTTGAAGGTAAGCTGAAGCCTTCATCGGACACACCCACTCACGCGGTGCTCTATAAGCATTATGAGGAAATTGGCGGGATTGTGCATACGCATTCGACATGGGCAACCATCTGGGCTCAGGCAGGTTTGGATGTTCCCGCGATGGGAACCACGCATGCAGATACATTCCACGGTTCCATTCCATGCGCCCGTTATCTGACGCCAAAAGAAATTGAACGCGGATATGAAACAGAAACGGGAAACGTGATTATTGAAACATTCGAAGAACGGGGATTGGATATCTTGGCCGTTCCCGGGATTTTGTTAAAAGGACATGGTCCGTTTACATGGGGGAAAGATGTAAGATCGGCGGTCATGCATAGTGTCGTGCTTGAAGAAATTTCAAAAATGAATTTCTTTACACAAGAATTAAATCACTTTGCAAAAGAATTGCCGAAACATATTTTAGATAAGCACTATTATAGAAAACACGGAAAAAATGCCTATTACGGACAAAATTAAAAGAAAATAAAGAAAAGAGGGGTACGATGTCAACGCCGAAAAGACGGGAATTTTGGTTTGTCGTGGGTTCGCAACATCTCTATGGGGAAGAAACGTTGGCCAGGGTGAAAGCGCATGCACAAACCATAACGGATGAATTAAATGAAAGCGGTTTATTGCCGTACCCGATTGTGTTGCAAGACTTGGCCGTGAGTGCCGACAAAATCACGAACATCATGAAAGAAGTCAATTATCGGGACGAAGTTTGCGGAGTCATCACATGGATGCATACGTTTTCGCCCGCAAAAATGTGGATTCGCGGGACAAAATTATTGCAAAAACCATTGCTTCATTTAGCAACACAATTCAATGAAAGCATTCCTTGGGAAACGATTGACATGGATTTTATGAACCTGAATCAGGCGGCGCATGGCGACCGTGAATATGGTTTCATTAATGCCCGCTTGAAAAAACAAAATAAAGTGGTTGTCGGATACTGGAAACGCGAGGAAGTACAGAAGCAAATTGCGGAATGGATGGATGTGGCAGTTGCTTATAACGAAAGCTTCCAGATTAAAGTAGCCCGTTTTGGCGACAACATGCGCAATGTTGCGGTAACCGAAGGGGATAAAATCGAAGCGCAGATTCAATTTGGATGGACTGTTGATTACTATGGCATCGGCGATCTTGTTCAAGAGGTGAATGCCGTCAAAGATGAGGAAGTTGATGCCTTATTTGAAGAGTATGCAAACCTTTATGAATTTGATTACGGGACGTACAGTAAGGAAGATTGGGAGAAAAGCGTGAAAGTTCAGGCGCGTTATGAAATCGCCATCAAGCGCTTTTTGGATGAGCGGGGTTACAATGCTTTCACAACAAATTTCGAAGATTTGCACGGCATGAAACAACTCCCGGGGCTTGCCGTGCAGCGTTTGACAGCCCAAGGATACGGCTTTGCCGCCGAAGGGGATTGGAAGACGGCGGCACTCAACCGGTTGCTCAAAATCATGAGCCG
Source organism: Thermoactinomyces sp. FSL K6-2592 (assembly GCF_038006465.1). Lineage (NCBI taxonomy): Bacteria > Bacillati > Bacillota > Bacilli > Caryophanales > Thermoactinomycetaceae > Thermoactinomyces > Thermoactinomyces sp. FSL K6-2592. The sequence continues at coordinate 1,996,889 of NZ_JBBOVH010000001.1, read as the reverse complement.
CAACGGTTCAACCGGTTTCATGGAAGATTACACGTATGAATTGGCGAGTGGTCAAGAGTATGTGCTTCAATCCCATATGCTGGAAGTGGATCCCGCGCTGGCAAAGAACAAACCGAAAATTGTTGTATCTCCCTTGGGGATAGGCAATCGTGAGGATCCGGCCCGATTGGTGTTTGACGGAAAGGCGGGGGATGGCGTTGTTGTTTCAATGGCGGACTTCGGTACGCATTTCAAATTGTTGATCAATGAAGTTTCCGCATTTGAGCCGACCGTTCCTGCGCCAAAACTTCCGGTGGCCCGTGTGCTTTGGCGCGTCAAGCCGAATTTTCATGACGGGGTTCAGGCCTGGATTGAGAACGGAGGCGGTCATCATACCGTGGTTTCATTGGATTTGTCAACGGATCAGATCGTCACTTACGCAAAACTTGTCGGTGCAGAATACGTGGTGATCAAGTAATCACAGCTTCCGGGGAATCGGATTCCCCGGAAGGGATCCTTCTTGGAAAAGGGGATCTTGGTCACTTTCCCGTTCATGGTTTCAGGGAAAACAAGGCCAAACACATTTTTGAAAACGTTTTATTTGTTTGTCCGATATTGTTACATGAAAGAAGGGCAAGTCAGTAAGCTGTCAACACGAGGAGGGACAGGAATGGCGAATGATAAGAAAATTCCCAGTGGATTTATCTATTTTTTCGGGGCTTTTGGCGGTATCCTCTTTGGCTATGATATCGGTGTGATGACGGGGGCATTGCCTTTTTTGGAACATGATTGGAATCTGCAGAACAATGCCGGTGCAATTGGTTGGATCACTTCTTCTCTGATGTTTGGGGCGATTTTCGGAGGGGCTTTGGCCGGACAACTTTCAGACCGTTTGGGACGACGAAAAATGATTTTAATTGCTTCCCTGATTTTTGTTGTTGGTTCTGTTTTGTCAGGGATTGCCCCGCACAATGGAATCTATTTTTTGGCCGGTGTCCGGATTTTATTGGGACTGGCTGTCGGAGCCGCTTCAGCGCTGGTCCCGGCTTATATGTCGGAAATGGCACCGGCAAAATTGCGCGGCCGTTTGTCAGGAATTAACCAAACCATGATCGTTTCCGGAATGTTGCTATCATATATTGTTGATTATTTATTGAAAGATTTATCCGTAACCATGGCTTGGCGTATGATGTTGGGAATGGCCGCCCTGCCCGCTTTGATTCTGTTTATCGGTGTTTTGCGGCTGCCGGAGTCTCCCCGTTTTCTGATAAAAAACAACAAACTGAATGAAGCCCGCAAAGTATTGGGCTATATTCGTCAGGACCCGGAACAAATCGAATCCGAAATAAAACAAATTCAAGAAACCGTGATCGAGGAAAAAAAGGCAAATCAAAAAGCATCATGGAGTACGCTTTTTCAGAGCAAATATCGCTATTTGGTCATTGCCGGTGTCGGGATTGCCGCTTTTCAACAATTTCAGGGAGCGAACGCCATTTTCTATTACATTCCCTTGATTGTGGAAAAAGCAACAGGGCATGCGGCAAAATCCGCATTGATGTGGCCGATAATTCAAGGGATCATTCTGGTGTTGGGTTCCCTTGTGTTCCTGTTGATTGCGGATAGATTTAACCGCCGGGCTTTATTGACCATAGGCGGAACCATCATGGGATTGTCTTTTATTTTCCCGGCTGTGATGAATGTGTTGATTCCAGATGCAAACCCGATGATGATCGTTGTTTTTTTGAGTATTTATGTCGCTTTTTATTCATTTACTTGGGCTCCGTTGACCTGGGTAATCGTAGGGGAAATTTTCCCGCTGTTAATCCGTGGGCGGGCGTCCGGATTGGCTTCGTCTTTTAACTGGATCGGTTCTTTTTTGGTGGGACTGTTGTTCCCGATTATGACGGCTTCAATGTCTCAAGAAGCAGTATTTGCAATCTTCGGTATTATTTGTTTACTCGGTGTTTTGTTTATCCGCACACGCGTTCCGGAAACACGTGGCCATACTTTGGAAGAAATTGAGAAATTTGAGAAGGGTACGAATAGATTGGGGTGAATGAAGTGGATTTGGTTAAAGTTTCAGAGGCCGTTAAACAGGGGGATGTCACGTTAGGCATTGAATTGGGATCGACGCGTATCAAAGCTGTATTGGTAACAGATGATTTTCATACAATTGCGACGGGAAGTTATGTCTGGGAGAATAAATTTGAAAATGGAATATGGACGTATGCATTGGATGAAGTATGGGAAGGGATTCAAAGCAGTTATGCGCAACTTGCCAAAGAAGTCCGAAGCAAGTACCAGGTCCCTCTCACCAAGATCGGCGCCATCGGTGTCAGTGCCATGATGCACGGATATTTGGCTTTTTCGAAAAACGGAGATTTGTTAACCCCGTTTCGAACCTGGCGTAATAACATCACAGAACGAGCCGCCAGCCAATTAACCGACTTGTTTCAATTTAATATTCCGGAACGATGGAGCATTGCCCATCTGTATCAAGCCATCTTAAACCAAGAGCCCCATGTAAAAGACATTCATTTTATTACCACCTTGGCTGGTTATGTTCACTGGAGGCTGTCCGGAAAAAAGGTGTTGGGAATCGGAGATGCTTCAGGGGTTTTCCCCATCGACGAAGTGACCGGAACTTATTCTGCCGGCCTTTTAAAACGGTTTGAGAGTCTGGAAAATGTGGCGTCTTATCCATGGAAGATAAAAGAGATTTTGCCGGAAGTTTTAAAAGCAGGTGAGTGCGCAGGGAGATTGACCAAGGAAGGGGCCCGGTTGCTGGATGCCGGCGGCAAGCTTCAAGAAGGCAGCTTGATGGTTCCTCCGGAGGGGGATGCCGGAACCGGGATGGTCAGCACCAACAGTGTTCGTAAACGGACAGGAAATATATCAGTCGGAACCTCTGCTTTTTCCATGATTGTATTGAATAAACCATTGAAAAAAGTTTACAGAGATGTCGACATCGTCATGACACCCGATGGCACCCCTGTGGCGATGGTCCATACGAACAATTGCTCATCGGATATTGATGCTTGGGCCAATCTGTTTAAAGAGTTTGCAGAATGCTTGGGTGTGGATATAAATACGGATAAATTATATGAAACATTGTTTCAGGCTGCAGCCAAGGCGGATTGCGATGCAGGGGGATTGGTCAATTACAGTTATTTGTCCGGGGAGAATATTACCAGAATGCCTGCCGGACGCCCGCTTTTTGTCAGGAATCCCGACAGCACGTTTACCTTGCCAAATTTTGTTCTGGCTCAGTTGTATGCAGCCTTGGCCCCGTTAAAAATCGGGATGGATATCCTGAAAAAGGAAGAGCAAATCGAAACAGAATTCTTTATTGCCCAAGGAGGTCTGTTTAAAACGCCGGGCATTGCCCAGCAAGTTCTGGCCAACGCCTTAAATACACCTATTGCGGTAATGAGTACAGCGGGGGAAGGCGGAGCTTGGGGGATGGCTTTGCTGGCGATTTACGCCAAACGAAAAGATCAGTATCAAAATTTGGAGGACTTTTTGGACCGGGAAGTTTTTGCGAACCTTGAAAGCACCATCTTATCTCCGGAGCCTGAAGGAGTTTCCGGATATGAAGCCTTTATCGAACGATATCAAAAGGGCTTGCCCGTTGAATCCATGGCAATCAAATGCCTTCCATAGCAATAACAATGAAAAGCATTTCTTCAACAGGGTTGAGGAAATGCTTTTTTTCTGCAGCCGGTTTTCTCGGCCGATTACGGATTTTCGGATCAATATGCCGGCTTGCGTTGGGGGACTTTTTTTCTTTGCACATTCAGTGCCGTCACAGTTTTCATTGGCGGGAGCGAAGAGAGCATCGTTTTATAAAAGGGAAAAAGAATGAAAATGTGCAATAATGAAACGAAACATGATCGCAAAAGAGAGGTGTAACAAGATGAAGGCCATCATGCTGCAAGGAACGGCTTCCGATGTCGGAAAAAGTGTGATATGCACGGCTTTTTGCCGTTATTTTTTTGAAGAAGGTTTTCGGGTGGCTCCGTTTAAGTCGCAAAACATGGCTTTAAATTCGTATGTGACACGGGATGGAGGGGAAATCGGCCGGGCACAGGGCATTCAGGCGGAGGCGGCGGGAATTGAACCCACGGTCGATATGAACCCGGTACTTCTGAAGCCCACAGGAGAAATGGTGTCGGAAGTGATTTTGCACGGGCGCCGTTTTGCCGAACTCCGTGCCGGTTCGTTCCATCATGAACTGGATTCGATTCTGGCTTCCGTTCAACAGTCGTTGAACCGGTTATCCCGGGATTATGACGTTCTGGTGATGGAAGGAGCAGGGAGTCCGGCGGAGATTAATTTGAAAGAGCGGGATATCGCGAACATGTGGACGGCCCGGATGGCGGATGCGCCGGTTTTGCTGATCGCCGACATTGACCGCGGGGGCATGTTCGCTTCGGTTGTGGGCACCTTGGAATTGCTGGAGCCGGACGAGCGGCGGCGGGTGAAAGGCATCATCATCAATAAATTCCGTGGAGACAAATCATTATTGGAACCGGGAATCCGATGGCTGGAACAGCGAACCGGGATCCCGGTTTTGGGTGTCCTTCCTTATGTGGAGGTTGGCATCGATCCGGAAGATTCCCTGTCGCTCACCGAACTGGCGTTAAAAGGAAACCAAAAAGAAACGGCCGATCTGGATGTGGCCGTGATCCGTTTTCCCCGTATTGCCAACTTCACGGATTTTTCCCCGCTCATGGATCATCCGGATTTGTCTGTCCGGTTTGTAAAAGCGGCCCGGGAACTGGGAAGACCAGATGTCATCATTCTGCCCGGGACGGAAAATCCGAAAGAAGATTTTGCCTGGCTGAAAAAGACCGGACTGGAAGAAAAAATCCGGGTGTTAAAAATACAAGGAAGTTCGGTTATCGGGATCGGCGGAGGCTTTCCCATGTTGGGGACGAAATGGGTTTATCCTGATTGTGAGTCCGAACGCGAAGAGGCCGGTTTGGGGCTTCTTCCCATGGAAATACAATGGAATTTCAACACACCAACCAGCCGGAGCCAAGCAAAACCTTTGGCCGCTTGGGGAGGACCGGACCCGGTGGAAGGATATGAGATTCATTCCGCCCGCCCCCGGAAATCCGCGGGAGTTTCTCCACTGTTTGAGCTGTCCGACGGCCGGTTCGACGGCGCGGTTTCCGAAGACGGAGAAGTGTGGGGAACCGGACTTCACGGCGTTTTTGACAATCCTTCCTTTACCGTGCATTGGATCTGCCATCTCCACTTGAAAAAAGGGTTGCCAAAACGGAAACAAACGATGAAACGAAGAAGGGAAGAAAGGGAAAAGATTTACTCTTTGCTGGCGCAATGGATCCGTGAACACATGGACATGGAACAAGTGAAAAAGATCATGGGACTTTGCAGGGACAAAGACGACAGGGAGTGACGGGATTTTAATAAATCGGAGGATTAAGATGGAGAAATGGTATAAGAAAGTAAATATGGATGCGAAAGCGGCTTATTATTTGGCCTTATCTGAGAAGGTCCTCGATAAATTAGCCGGATATGACTGGTTTTCCACTGTGAGAAAATCCATGGATATGTGTTGGGAGTGGACAGAGAATAAAAAGGGTGATTCCTATCTCATGTACTTGGAATTGGCTGATGAAGATAAGGGATTTTATATTATTGGACTGGAATATGACGATTTCGAAGAAGGCTCGCAGGAAGAATTTATCTATTGGTGCCTTTTTTTGGCTGTTTCTTATACCGTAAAGCAAGCACTCCTCTTTGAAAAAAGAGAACATGAAGCCCCTCAGGAAATACAACCCATTGATGATGAATATATGGAGAAAGCGTTTATGCAAAATATCCGAAAAGTAAACGGCTGCCAAGAAGAATGGTTCAAACGCTTAAAAGAGTACCTGCTGAAAAATCACCCGGCCGGAAGTGACAAAGAGAACCAAAGAGAAGAATTGTTGAGGTTGATTGTATAAATGAAAAGAATTCCGCTCTCTTAACCGGAGCGGAATTTGTTTTTATAATCCTGGTTGAGGAGGGGCTCATGATGATTTGGTATGAAAACATAACTGACGATGCCAAAGTGGCTTATGTATTGTCTTTGACAGAAGAGATTGCGGAACAAACAAAAGATTATGAATGGTACAGACTTATTCGGAGATTATTGAAGATGTGTTGGGAATGGGTGGAGGAGAAAAAACATAGTGCCGATGATATCTATTATGAATTTGACGATGAAGATGATGCGATGGTTTACATAGAGTGTTACCCGGAAGTTAAATCCAATCCACAATTAAAATATCTTTGTTTCTGTATATTTGACGGTTTTTGTTATGCCATTTGGAAAGCGTATCAATACGAAGGGGAGAAATCAGTGCCACAGTATTTTGAAAGCGAAAGTGATTTGTCGATTCAGGAGTTTACAGAAAAGATAACAAAAATAGACGGCTGCCAAGAAGAATGGGCCGAACGTTTAAAAGAGTACCTGCTGAAAAATCACCCGGCGGGCAGTGACAAGAAGATCCAAAGAGAAGAGTTGTTGAAGTTGATTGCATAAATGAAAAGAATCCCGCTCCTTCTTCAACAGAGTGGGATTTATTTTTTTCCATGGTTTTTAATTGACGGATCTTTGCTATACAGAAGTGACCTTTAAACCGTGCAACAGCAATTTAGTCCAATGATTGAACCTTCCTGCAATAAGCAGGTTTATTTCGGCTTATTTTTTATCGCAATTGTCATCAACAAATTCATGCACTATTTATAAAAATTTATATATAAATATAATTGCCAAGGAGAATAATACTTTTTAAAATTATTAATTGTTTCCTGTACAATGTATTTAGAGAAATAAGAAAGGAGGAAACGGGGTTACGGATTTTCGTACCCGTCGAAGATATGGGAAAATATTTTGTACGGTTTCTCCTTTTGTTGCTGATCGTCTCGGTGGGAACAGCCTTCTGGGTTCATGACCTTGTACATGCTGACGGGGGAATTAATATTCCTGAAATTAACGAAGATTTCGATCAATTCGAACAAAAAGACCCGGTTCAGAAGGAACAACCGGTCTCATCCCCTCCGGTTGAAAAAAAGAAAGGAATTGTGGATAAGTTTACCGAATCATTGTCAAAGGTTGGAGATTGGTTCAAGGGCAAAATTTCAGGAGCATGGGAATGGACCAAAGAGAAAGCGGCTGCCTTTTGGGATTGGTTCACCAAGATTTGCTCCAAAATGGCAGAAGTTGTGATTGATACGCTGTCATCGGCTTGGGAATGGGTGAAAAAATATAAAGAATATATTGCTTTTGCCGTCGTTTTAGTGGTTGGTGTTGTATTATGTCTTTTTCCGCTCACGTCTGGATTGGGTGCGGCCATTCTGTGGGGAATGGGTATATCCTTCTTAGTCAGTGCCGTTTTAAATGGCGGGATTAATAAGAACACTTTCTTGGAGGCGGCCATTGGCGGCATTTTGGGATTGGTTGGAGGAGGTATCACGGCAGGAGCTTCCCGGGCATTGACGAGCGGCATCGGGCAAAAGCTGGTCATGGGTGCTAAGAATTCCAAAGTATTGGGGTCTGTTCTGCAAGGAGGACAGAAACTGGTCTCCAAATTGCCGGCACCTCTGCAAAAAGTGTTTGGCAAAGGCGGATTCCTCGGATCGGTTGAGGGTGCCGGAACCAGTGTGACAGACGATATCCTGCATGGGCGGAAGATCAATTGGAAAAATGCCATTTTGGCAGGAGTTTTTGGAGCCGGCTCCGTCGCCGTGGTTCACTTTGCCCAACCAGCGATCAATAAAGCTGTTCAGCAATTGGAACCGGTTCTGGCCAAAACCCCGATTGTCAAAAATATTTTCAACAAAGTTGACGATTGTTTTGCTGTACAGCCAACCAGAGGGTACCATGCTTTGTTCTTGGCGACAAATATTAAATGTGATTATTCAGGCATAACAGACATTCTGAAAGAAGACTTGAAAAATTTGAGAGGAAAAGTAGGTCATAATAAACATACCCTTGCTGTTGCCAGAACAGATGTTAAAGGATTGGAAGATCGATTGTTTAAAGGTGCTTCGCCTGGTGCCATAAAAAAAGCATCAAAAGAAGCCGGGTTAGTTCCTTTGGATGAAAAATATCCAAACAGATCAATTAAGTCACCGTTTGATAGTCCGCAAATGTCTAGACATGCTGAAGAATATGTCATGGCTGAATTTGAAGCTGCAGTAAAAGAGGCTAAATTAAATCCAAAAGAAGTATCTGGAAAGCTATATATCCATCAATCAAACCCTAGAGGAGCATGTCCGGCATGTATTGCGGGAATTACAAACCCTGATGCAAAGAGCGGTATATTCTTGGAATTTAGCAAGATGTATCCTAAGCTTGAAATAGTAGTTACATCGGAAATAGTAGAAGGAAAAAAAGCTGTTGGAAGACAATTCTTTAGATTGAAAAATGGTAAATATATTGAATGAAAATCAGGAGGTTTCCTGGGATGGAATGGATTGAGAATGTGAGTTCAGAAGCAAAAGTGGCTTTTCTGCTGACATTAACAGAGAAAATCATGCATAAAATAGAAAATTATAAATGGTATGGCTTGACCAGAAGAACCATGGATATGTGTTGGGAATGGCTGGAAGAGAAAAAGCATAGTGGAGATGAACTTTATTTGAAAATAGACAATGATGTGGATGGATTAGCACATATCAAAGGGGTGGCGTTTGTCGATGATCAACCGGACCCTCAAGAAAAGGCGCTGTGGTTTTGTGTAACACAGGCGGCGTTTTATGTTACATGGCAGGCTTATGAATATGAAGAGGAAGAATATGTTCCACAGGCGATAGAAATGACAGATGATGAAGTAATTGATTGGTTCATGGAAAAAATAGTGAAAGTAGACGGCTATCAGGAAGAATGGGCGGAACGCTTAAGAGAGTACCTGCTTAAAAACCACCCGGCAGGCAGTGACAAGAAGATCAAAAGAGAAGAATTGTTGAACTTGATTGCATAATTCCGTGGAGGTAAAAAGACCCGCTCCAGAAAAAAGAAAAGGGAGCGGGTTATTAGTTTTGTTAAAGATAACAGTTGGGCTTTGTTTCTAATGAATTATATTTCCAAAAGTGTTAAGGGAATTTTACTTACAAATTGGATATGGCTTTTTGTGTATTAACTAGGTTAGTTTTATGAAATCGGATCATGGATCCTCATTCCATCGCAGATTTGATCTTGGGAGAAGATATCTGGGAAGATTATGATTTGGTGGATGAAATTGCGGAGCAACCATACCGGTTCCCCTTATTGAATTAGGCGATGACTTGATTTGAGCCAAGAGAGAAAAGAAGAAATTCATCTGTTTGACTATGCTTGGATAATTATTGAGGATTCCACTAAAGATTTTGTGCGTAAGAAGTTGAGGAAATTATAAATTATCTATCAAGACATAAAATCACAAAAGGAGTTTTTTCAGGATGGAATGGCTTGAAAATGTCAGTTCAGACGCAAAAGTGGCTTATCTCTTGACCTTGACAGAGAAAATGATGCATCAAACCGAAAAATACCATTGGTATGGTTTGGCAAGAAGAGCCATGGATATGTGTTGGGAATGGCTGGAAGAGAAAAAGCATCATGCAGATGAGCTTTATTTGAGATTGGATAATGAAGATGGTGATGGGTTAATTCATATCGAAGGGGTAGATTTTGTAGATGATCAACCTGATCCTCAAGAAGAAGCAATGTGGTTTTGTGTAACGACGGCTTTGGCTTATGTTACATCTCAGGCTTATGAATACGAAGGGGAAGAATATGTTCCACAGACTGTAGAATTGGTTGATGAGGAAGGGATAGATTGGTTCATGGAAAAAATAGTGAAAGTAGACGGCTATCAGGAAGAATGGGCGGAACGCTTAAGAGAGTACCTGCTTAAAAACCACCCGGCAGGCAGTGGAAAGAAGATCAAGAAAGAAGAATTGTTGAAATTGATTTCATAATTCTGTTTTGGTGATCATAAAAAGACCCGCACCGTTAAAATGGAGCGGGTTTTCGTTTTTGAATTGATCAGCGGTATTGGAAGTGGATGGGAAACGAATTTGGCGGCGAAATGGTTGGGGAGATGATAATCCAAAAAAATATCAAGAAAGGGATTAGGAATGAATGGATTCAAGGCTGCCTAAACAAAAAGGAACCAACTGGGCTGCTAAATATCATGCAAAAGAAATGTACGTCAAATGATGGTCGAAGTTGGTTTGGAAGAACTGGAAGTTATCATCCCGAGCGGGTCTGAAATCTTAAAAGTAGATAAAGAAAAATTAAGAAAGTCTTGGTGATGAAAATGAACAATATTCAACTCCATATTTATAACGAAACAGGCTCAACATTAATGGAAAATCCATCTTGGGATCAAGTAAAAAAAGTGATGAAACAAGTTGATGGAATAAACATTGATTTAATTGGATTAAAGGTGGTTGGCAAAGGGGAGTTAACTTTAATGGGAGGAAATGAGATAAAAGGCCGACGCCTTTATGCTGTTCAATACAGTCCGGAGAACAATTCCATTCATTTGGTAGTGGAAAATATGAGGGTGAAAAATATAGATGAGTATGAATATATTAGCTGCCAACAAACAGGCATTGATTTTCCACAGCGTTTGCTTGTTCCTTTAAACACGGCTATTATTGCATTTGAAGAATTTTATAATTCCGGAAATCTAACGGATAAATTGAAGTGGGTTGACTAGTAAATATTGCGACGAAATAAAGAACTTTATATTTTGAAAGAATTTAAAAACTTATTCCGTTGCAGATTTTATCTTGGGAGAAGATATCTGGGAAGAATGATCAACCGGAATTTTTATAAGCAGAGTTTGGCACATTCCCCGAAAGAGAATCACAAGGAAGTTCATCGAGAAAGCATGATATCTGCCATGAATCAACGGTTTGAGGAATGATACTCCATATCACCTTTTAAATAGCTTGAATGACATACTCTGTTTATAATGCAAATGCAATGGAGGGATATTTAATGAAATGGATAGAATGGGTGAATAATGTCAGGTCAGATGCAAAGGCAGCTTATGCTTTGGCTTTGGTGGAAAAACATATGAGTGAGATTGAAAACTATGATTGGTTTAAGATGGTCAGAGAGGCGGTTGATAAGTGTTGGAAGTGGGTGGAAGAAAAACAGTACAGTGGCGATGATCTTTATGAAACAGCAGATAATGAGGAGGAAGATGGATTGATTTATATTGAAGGAATGTCTTTTGCAGCTGATAATGCATACGGTCCTCAAGCAGAACTGATTTGGTCGTGTGCGGTTGATGCTGTGTTATATACTGCCCGCCAGGCGTATGAAATGAAAGGGGAAGCATTTCCACAACCCGTTGGAATTAATGATGATGAATTTATGGATGAAGAGTTTAACCAGAAAATAAAAAAGGTAAATGGGTATAAAGAAGAATGGTCCGAACGCTTAAAAGAGTACCTGTTGGAAAATCACCCGACCGGAAGTGACAAGAAGATCAAAAGAGATGAATTGTTGAAGTTGATTTCATAAATCCATGGACGTTGTTTCGATGATAAAACGGCCCGCACCGGTAAAAAAGAGCGGGTTTTCGTTTTGGCTTGATCACCTTGAAGGGGAATCCTGTCATAAGTTATATATCCAATAAGGAAATAATCAGAGTGATGTGAGACTTTTCTTCGAGAATTTAAAAAGTTGGAAAGGCGGGATTTGCCATCGCATGGTAAAAACATCTCAGTGAGGATGCAAAAGCGGCTTATGTATTGTGCTTATCAGAAAAGATGTTGGTTTTGACAAGAAATTACTCATGGCATCGCCTGATTCGGAACGTGATGGATATGTGCTGGGAATGGGTTGAACATCGTAAATACAGTGCGGTGGAGATTTATGACGTGTTTGCTGATGAAGATGATGCACTGGTTTTCATTGAGCACTATCCGGGAGTGGTTGATAATCCTGCACTAAAATCTCTGTTTTTCTGCATATTTGACGGCATTTGTTATGTGATATGGAAAGCTTATCAAACAGAGCAAGATTATTTTCCCCCATGCTGGAAAGCGAAAGTGATCAATCCATCGAGCTCTTTATGGAAAAAATCAGAGAAGTGGATGGCTGCCAGGAAGAATGGTCCGAACGTTTAAAGGAATATTTGCTTAAAAACCACCCAGTCGGAAGCGGCAAGAAGATTAAAAGAGAAGAGTTGTTGAAACTGATCTGAAAAAAATTTGATATTTCTAATTTGGAAGAATCTGTATCGATTGTGCTGCCTGGGTTGTTCCACCTTGCTCTTAAATTCCTTCTTTGGGCAAACACAATGTTCATCATGAGGTCCGGTTGATTTTCCAAATCCTTCTGCTCCTACTTATCTCGATTTGATTAGCACTTGTCGAAGACCAGAAAGTCTTTCATAAACATCCCTATTTACTTCCGCTTTTCCGCCTCTTCTTTTAATTGAATAGTCGCAGGCGGATTTCTTTTTGGCGTTGAGTTTACTCAATCTTCAGTTCAATCATGAAACCAATTCTTTGTTCGCTTTATTCATTTATCTCCACGCTTTGAAAAAGGTTTTTATATTGCTTTGCCAAGGGGATCGTCAAAGTATTCAAAAAATGGCACTTCCGCAACTTCATGATGGTTCGTATACTCAACCCTTCAACCAGTGGTTCATCAGAGACGGCTTGATGATCCAGCCATTCATTAAAAGGCTTTTGAAGCCGATCCGTCACCTTGTCTAAAAGAGATATCATCGCTTTAATTTCATGATTATGCCATCCTTCTCTTTAAAACTCTGATTAATTTTCTCTCATTGAATTCAAGCATTTGTTTACCTCCTGATTTTTTAAACTATAATTAATTATACTTATATTTTGGATGATTTTTTATTTTATTATCTTGAAAGTTAGCTTAGGAGGGAGAACTTTTGCTGAGTTTTGATGAAAATCAACTTAAATCTGTTTTGATTGAAGAAGAAGGAATTGAGGAATCGAAAACATCCTTTATCATAGAAAACCTGAAAAAATTGGACGATCTGCTTCAGGAAACGATGGATCAGTGGATGAAGGATCGGAGCATATCTAATTTTAATGTTGAAGGTGTTGATTTAAAGTTCATCATGGAAAAAGGGAAAGTAAATTTTCATAACGCGTTGACCATCATGAACACTTTTTTGTATGATCCGAATTTGGCGGAAACTTATAGAAAAAATCCATACACTTTTTCAGGTCCTATGCGATGAAAAAAGGTTGGCTCATCTCTTTCTTTGATTTTCTTAGCGCATGCCCATCGGAAAATTTGGAAGGGAAGGGTGGTTATTCTTTTCGGATCACTCTCCGAACAACTTCTCTTCCCACGATTCCGCCAGCTTTCATCGTCCCTCCGATGATCGCTTGACCGGTATCATGTTTGGAATTCTAAAAGTTGGAAAGGCGGGACTTGCCATCGCTTGGTATGAACATCTCAGTGAGGATGCAAAAGCAGCTTATGTATTGTGCTTATCGGAAAAGATATTGGTTTTGACAAGAAGTTACCCGTGGCATCAATTGATTCGGAACATGATGGATATGTGTTGGGAATGGGTTGAAGGGAAAAAGTATGGTGCAGATGATCTGTATTATCAGTTTGATGACGAAGAAGACGGACTCATTTTTATTGAAGGAGAGAAGGAAGTGGCGGAAAGCCCGCAATTCATGCTCATTCTCCATACGATTCTGGAAGCAATTTGTTACATAATGTGGCAAGCTTATAAGTATGAAAAGAAAGATTATCTTCCGCAAATCCTTGACTTGGTGAGTGATGAATCGATTGAAATGGATTTTATGGCAAAAATAAAGCGAATTCATGGTTATCAAGAAGAATGGTCTGAACGCTTAAAAGAATACTTGCTAAAAAATTACCCTGCCAGAAGTGATAAGCAAATCAAAAGAGAAGAATTGTTGAAGTTAATTTCATAAAGACGATGGAGGATTAAGCATTCAAGATAAATTCAAAGTTTTTTCCAATCCAACTTGGGAAACCGTTTATGAATTTTTGGAAATCATGGATGGATTTGACCGAATCCTTTAAAATCAGATTGGCTTTCTGGAGAATGTGGATTTTGAAAATTATCAATGTGACGGGGGATCTTGATGGGGAAATGGTATCAGAAAGTAAACATGGATGCAAAAGCCGCTTATTATTTAACGTTGTCAGAAAAAATATCGGAACCATTGGATTTTGGTGATGATTGGGATGCGGTTATCAGAAAATCCATCAATCTTTGTTGGGAATGGGTTGAGGCGAAGATGCATGATTCTTATGCCATGTATGATGGACTGACGGATGAAGACGAGGGTTTTTATGTTCTTTCAACTTTGGACGGTGTCTTCCAAGATGATTTGCAAGCGGAATCGGCGTATTGGTGTTTGTTCTTTGCCGTATCTTATACCTTAAAGCAAGCATTAATATTTGAAAACAAGGAACATCATGGTCCGCAAGAACTCGAATCCGTCAATGACGATTCCACCTATATTCAGTTTATGGAAGAAATCAAAAAAACAGAAGGCTACCAAGAAGAGTGGTCCCGGCGTTTAAAAGAGCACTTGCTTAAAAATTACCCAGCCGGAAGTGACGAGCAAATCAAAAGAGAAGAATTGTTGGCTTTGATTGTATAAATGTATGATTGAATAGAAGTATAAGTGAGGCTTGTTCTTTTTCACCGAAGCAGGCCTTTGGCTTGGTTAAAAATGCAAGCGGATTTGTAAATGGGGGAAAATAATAGATGAACTGTCTGTACACCCGATTAAAAAGACTGCTGGAAATCACTGAATCTGAAGAATATGACATTGATTTGAGAAAATATCCACTGTTGGAGAAAAAATGTGAGGCATTGATTGGCGAAATCAGGGGGTATTTGGAAACATCGGCATCCAAGGATGAAATCGAAGACATTATTAAATCATATCCAGCAATTGTGTATTTATTGCGAGTTGATTTGGCATTTGACTTATTTCACCAAGCATTCATGCTAGGATCTCTGGACAAAGATGTAATCATCGCATTTGCCCGTTTCATTTATGCGTATGGCCCGGATTGGGATGAAGAATCGAAGCGAATTGAGGAATTTGTAGCTGAAAATAAACTTGAAGAGGCCGTAAAAATCGCCTTATCGGTAAAGTATGATTGAACAGGTGATCGAATGAGTAAATGGGAACTAACTATTTTCAAGCCAGGTGGCGGGAAAGAAAAGATTAAAAATCCGGATTGGAAACAAATCAAAAGTTACTTGGATCAAGTGGATGGGGACCAAGTGGGTTGTGATTACTTTGATACTTTATATTTAACCAACCCGGATTTTGGCGACATGACCGTCACCGGGGGAAATGAAATCGATGGTCGCCGACTGTACGCAGTATCATTTTTCCCGATAGAATTTGATTATCGCATACAATATTGTTTGGCAAATCCTGAGGTTCAAACACGAGATGAAGAATTTGAAATGATCACAACCCAAGGAGTGGGAGCGGATTATAACAAGGAATGGTTGGTGGAATATGATCCGATGATTCAAGCTTTTAAACATTTCTTTGAAACAGGAAAACTTGACGATGCACTAATTTGGGAAGATTTAGCACACAGAGTCCTTAAAAAATGAAAAAATCGTTCCGATGTGTTTAAAAGTCATGTCAACGATCCATCAAGGGTGAAGTGGCATGAAAAGGTAAATGAAGAGGCCGAAGCTGCATATTTGCAGATTCATACTCCCGGGAAAGGGTGAAAGAGGTGCCATGAGTTGGTACACCCAAATCAATGAAGAGGCTCGGGTGGCTTATTTATTGAGTTTAACAGAGAAAATCTTGGATCAAGTAACCAAAGGTCCCGCTGATGCCCGAAAAGCCGTTGATATGTGCTGGGCATGGGTCGAAGAGAAGAAATATGATGGCGGTGATCTTTACCTTGTATTTGACAATGAAGAAGATGGCGGAGTCTCCATGTTTTATGAAGATGCAGTGGATGAGGAAAATTCTCAGCAGGCAGGTATGTGGTTATGCATCAATTATGCATTGGAGTACACCATCTGGCAGGCGTATAAATTTGAGTATGGTGATGATTGTTTTGTCCCACAACCCATTGAAATCGTTGATGATGAAATAATTGATGAATTTACAAAAGAAATAGCAAAAACAGAAGGCTACCAAGAAGAGTGGGCCAAGTGTTTAAAGGAATACCTGCTGAAACATTATCCGGCAGGAAGTGAAAAGAAGATTAAAAGAGAACAATTGTTGGACTTGATTGCATAATTGTTGTAAAGAAGCCCGCACCGGTGAAGAAGGAGCGGGCTTTGGCTTGGTTGAAACCTTATTTTTATTCCTTTATATCCTCCAGAATTTCGACATAGCCGTTGGTTCCGTCAACACGGATGTATTGGCCATCTTTTAAGATATGGGTTGCGTTTTCCACGCTGACGACCGCGGGGATGCCGTATTCCCGGGCAACGACGGATCCGTGGGTCATTAATCCCCCGACTTCGGTGATGAGCGCTTTGGCGGAATGGAACAAGGGGGTCCAACCAGGATCGGTGTAGGGAGCGACCAGGATCTCTCCTTTGTTTAATGTTCCTTCTTCCAACCGGCGGATGACTTTGACATACCCTTCCACCACCCCGGCTGATGCCGGAATGCCCACCAGAGCGCCCGGCGGGGCATCTTTGTTTTCCATCCCTCCATGGAAGGTTTCCCCTTCGCTGGTGATGATCCGGGGAGGCGTGAAATTCCGGTATACTTTTTCCTCTTCTTTGCGCCTGTCGATACGTCTGATAGCTTCGTCCCCGGCCAACCGGTTTTCCAACAGTTGGATCAGTTCGTCAAGTGTGAGGTAAAAGACATCCTCTTTTTGTTTCAGGATACCTTTTTCACTCAGTTTTTGCGCTTCTTCCAAAATCGCTTCCCGGTACAGCTCAAAATAGCGGATCATAATATATTTGGGCAATTCACGGATGCCCACCGTGTTCCGGAAGATGGCGATCCACCGGGAAAGTTTCCTGGCTTTCCGGGCTCCGCCGCGTGTTGCTTTGATTTTTTCCAGCAAAGACCGGATGGCTTCCTGTGCTTCTTTTTCCCCTTGTTTAAATTTTTCGCGGTGCTCCCCGGGGGCATTGTTTTTCATATGGCTGAGAATGGATGGAATGAGCATGGCGGGCGCTTCTTTGTAGCGGACCCGGGTGATGTCGATCTCACCGGGTGCCCGCATCCCGAACTTTTTCATGAACCGGTCCAGTTCGGCTTGGAAAGCTTTACCGCCTTCCACTTGGTTTAGCCCTTCATAAAAGTTGTGGTCTTCTGCTTGCTCCAGATAGCGGACCACGTCGGGATAACGTCTGGCTGCATCCGCCAAATCCCCGATCATCAGCCCCATTTCGCTGGTGATATTGCCGGGGGGAGACTTTTCGATGGCGTGATCCCAAGCCTCTTCGCCCAGCCATTTTTTGATTTTGCTTTTGATTACCGCAAGAGCGATCATTCCGGTGTAGGTATAGGCCAACGGATCGGGAATGGTTTGGAACAAGGTATGATCCCGGATCAACCGGATGCGTACGGCCCCGGTGTATTTGGACAATTCTTTTTTGAAGCGGGCCAGATCTTGTTCAAAAGTGGAGTAGGCCCGCTTCACAATCCGGTTTGCATCTTCAAAATACCAGGTCCGGATGATTCTGGGGATGGCGTTTCTGTAGATCCCCATAATCGCTTTGGTCGGACGCAAAGCGTGCTTTAAGATTCCCCGTTTGGGCGCGAGCCGCTTGAAATCTTTGCTTTGGATCACTTTTTTCAGCACCAGGATGTTGTCATCGGCAAGGGTGCTTTGCAGAATCTTCCGCTGCACGGGCTTTAAGAACAGATAACCGGAACAATCCCAGAAAAGGCGCCCTCCGGCTTCCATAAGCGTCGTTTCGTTATCCAAGGGAATGAGTGACTGAAAAACCGAGATCCCGAGCGGTTTCATGTAATCGGTCATCATTTGCGAATGGCCGATGGACAGATAAACCCGGTAGTTTTCATTTTTTCCGGCGGCAGGGACGGGATAAAGGGAAGTGACCGGCCGGCTCTGAAGCAGGTAAAGGTTATCGCCTTCCAAACACCATTCTATATCTTGTTCCGAGCCGAAATGTTTTTCCACTTTTTTCCCCAACGCTGCCAAGGCAAGAATTTTTTCATCCGGGAGCACCTGTTTTTGGCGAAGTTCCGGAGAAAGTTCCCGGACTTCGGTACCGCCTTCCGGGAGAGGAAAAACCCCTTTTTCTTTCTTGGCAATTTGTTTTTGGATGATTTCATTGTCCCGCACTTTGTACAAATCGGCGGTTACAATCCCGGAAACCAGTGCTTCCCCCAACCCGAAACCGGCATCGATGGAGACCGTGCGCCGGTGTCCCGTGACCGGGTCAGCGGTGAACAGGATGCCTGAAACGTCCGGAAAGACCATCCGTTGGACGACAATGGCCAAGGAAACGGAGTGATGATCAAAACCGTTTTTGAGGCGGTAGACAATGGCCCGGTCGGTAAAAAGGGAGGCCCAGCATTTTTTGACGGCCTTTAAAAGCGGTTCTTCCCCCTTGATGTTTAAGTAGGATTCCTGCTGGCCGGCAAAAGAGGCATGGGGCAAGTCTTCCGCCGTTGCGCTGGAGCGGACGGCATAGGCATGCTCCGTTCCCGATTCCTCCCAAGCCTTGATAATTTCAGATTTTATCGCAGCGGGAAATTCCAGGGACTCAAAAAATTCCCGCACTTTTTGTCCGATTGAACGAATGGTGTCCAACTGATCGGGTTGCAGCTCATTCAAGTGATCCAACCAATCTTTGAGTTCATCCCGTTCGTCAATGATCCGGCGGTAAGCGCCGGTGGTGATGCAAAACCCGGGGGGTACCGGAAATCCGGCGTTGGCCAATTCTCCCAGATTGGCCCCTTTTCCCCCGGCCATCGGCAAGCTGTGGCGATCCATTTCCTCAAAACGCAAAACATAATTCAAAGCCATTCACTTCCTTTTATTAAGATGATTATGGGATCTTGGAATCACGTAAGGAAATATATTGATAACCACCTTGCCTTATACAATAAGCCGCAAGAAGGAAGACTTCCTGCGGCTTTTTTTGCACCACAAAAGAAACCGTGGCTTCAACACGATGTCACTCCTCCTCTCAGAACGCTTGCGAGGTTAGCTGACGGATTCGGGTGTTGAGAGTCACCCTACCCGGACAAAACAGCTTGCCCGGGATTCACCCCGGAATAGGTGGTTCCCCCGCTCCCATCATGGGATTCAGCGATTTTTATGAAGAGATTTATTGAAGATTGAGATCATCTTACTCCCCGGTATAAGGGTTGTAAAACAGAATCACAGGCGGTTGGTTTTCATTTCCGGCGGTTTGATCCTTCTCATGCTGTTTTTGTTTTGTTTTCTCATTATCGTGAAGGATTTCGGGAGAAAATGTGTGTACTAGAAAATGAAAGAAAAAGAGGCTGATTAGACAGCCTCTTTAAGAAAGAACTTATAAAGATGAAGCAGAAGAGCTTGCTGGATTCTCCTCATGGACAGCAATCCGTTCCACTTTTCCAACCAGAAAAATATAAGATAATGCACCGATTAAAGCCATGGTACCAATAAAGATCAGCGCTGGAGCGAAATTGCCATCTTTGATTAAGAATCCAATGACCAGAGGGACCACAATGGAAGAAAGGTTACCAATAAAGTTGAAAACACCACCGGTTAACCCAATCAGGTTTTTGGGGGCAAGGGAAGAGACGAGCACCCAGGTGATGGATGCGAGTCCATTTCCAAAGAAAGCGATGGTCATAAAGAAAATGATGAGAGCAGCACTGTTTACAAAGTTGGCTCCTATAATGGAAATGGAAAGGAACAGCCCGACAATGATTGGTGTCTTGCGAGCAACCCCCATGGAAATGCCTCGTTTCACCAAATAATCAGACAAGAATCCAGAAATCAATACACCTACAAAAGCTGCTAAAAAGGGAATAGAAGCTAAAAAACCAGATTGAATAAAGCCCAGTCCCCGATATTCGACGAGGTATGTGGGAAACCAAGTCAAGAAGAACCATAAGGTGGAAGTGACTGCAAATTGTCCAAGATAAATCCCCCAAAGCTTGCGATGGGTAAAGACTTCTTTTAAATCACTCCATTGAAATTTCTTTTTATCTTTGTTGGTTAGGTAATCTTTTGTATCGATTAATCCGCCTCCTTCTTTGATATAGTCCAGTTCGTCCTGGTTAACTTTTCGACTATCGGAAGGATTGCGGTAAATCAAATACCAAATGGCAGACCAAATGATCCCGATCAGACCGGTTACAATCAATAATCCTCGCCAACCTAAGAAGTGTTGGATCGTCACAAGCAATGGAGTTAAAAATGCCAAACCAACAAATTGACCCGAGGTGTACATTCCAATGGCCGAAGCTCTTTCACGATCCGGAAACCAACTGGTCACAATTTTGTTATTGGTCGGAAAGGATGGGGCTTCAAATG
Organism: Thermoactinomyces sp. FSL K6-2592; assembly: GCF_038006465.1. Classification (NCBI taxonomy): domain Bacteria; kingdom Bacillati; phylum Bacillota; class Bacilli; order Caryophanales; family Thermoactinomycetaceae; genus Thermoactinomyces; species Thermoactinomyces sp. FSL K6-2592. The sequence goes on along the minus strand of NZ_JBBOVH010000001.1, from coordinate 1,976,404 downwards.
CCCCAATTGCAAAACGAAGCCCAAATAAAGAAGCAAACCCTCTGGTAAAGCCTTGAAAAAGGGTCGCTAACGACCAAGTAAACAAAGAAAGACTATAGATGATTCGGGGACCAAGTCGGTCTACCAACCATCCACCTGGAATTTGGAGAGCGGCATACGCCCAACCAAAGGCAGAAAAGATGAGTCCCAATTGGACCGAATTCAATTGCAAATCTTGACTGATCGCCGTGGCGGCCACGGAGATATTGCTTCGATCCATATAGTTGATGACAACGTTTACAAAAATGAGTGCCAAAATGGCGTAACGTACCCGTGTCGGTTTGTTTCGATTTTTCCGTTGATTCATGTCTGGTCTTGCTCCTTTCTCCTTTCGTTTTACCATTCGGCAATGCTACCATCTCGATGTCGCCAGACGGGATTGCGCCAGTTGTGTTCGATCTTTGCCATTTTTCTGACGTGTTCTTCATCAATCTCGATACCAAGTCCGGGATCGTTTGGAATCTGAACATATCCGTCTTTATATGCAAAAACCTGTTTGTCAACAAGGTAATCAAGCAAATCACTACCTTGGTTATAATGAATGCCTAAGCTTTGTTCTTGGATAAAGGCGTTATAGCAGGTCGCATCTACATGCAAGCAAGCTGCCAAAGCAATGGGGCCCAATGGACAGTGGGGGGCAGCGGCTACATCAAATGCTTCAGCCATGGAAATAATTTTTTTGCATTCGGTGATTCCCCCGGCATGAGAAAGGTCTGGTTGGATAATGTCTACATAACCATCAATTAAAAGATTTTTAAAATGCCAGCGCGAGAACATTCGCTCACCCGTAGCAATCGGGATATGGGTAGACTGTGCAATTTCTTTTAATGCTTCATTATTTTCTGGCAATACGGGTTCTTCGATAAACATGGGACGATACGGTTCGAGCTCTTTGGCTAAAATTTTGGCCATCGGCTTATGGACGCGACCATGAAAATCAATGCCAATACCGACGGATGGGCCAACAGCTTCTCGAACTGCAGCGATCCTTTCGACGGCTTGGTCAATCTTTTCATAAGAATCAATGATTTGCAGTTCCTCAGTACCATTCATTTTGACAGCGGTAAAACCGGATTCGACCGCTTTTTTGGCTGCATCTGCTACATTGGATGGACGATCGCCACCAATCCAAGAATAAATACGGATAGAATCCCGGCAAGCGCCACCTAGCAATTGATAAACGGGAATGCCAAAATATTTCCCTTTCAGATCCCACAGGGCTTGATCAATGCCAGCAATGGCACTCATTAATATTGGTCCCCCTCGGTAAAAACTAGAGCGGTACATAAGGTTCCAATGGTCTTCAATCCGAAGAGGGTCTTGTCCAATTAAATACTCCATTAGTTCTTTAACGGCAGTTTTGACGGTTTCTGCCCGGCCTTCAATCACTGGTTCTCCCCAACCGATGAGTCCCTCATCGGTTTCTACTTTTAAAAACAGCCAGCGGGGTGGAACTTGAAACAATTTATAACCTGTTATTTTCATTAAACTTCGCTCCTTTATCTATGAATATGGTTTACAGCTGAGACAAATTGTTTTGCCTTGGACGTGATCGCTTTTAGTGATTCCTCATTAATTTCCTGTCTGGGATTGACGAGCGAACTCCCGATGCCACAACCGACGGCGCCTGCTTCGATAAATTGAGCGATGTTATCTAGATCAATTCCGCCTGTAGGAAGGAGAGGAATCTGAGGAAGGGGACCACGCAGGTCCTTGATATATCGAGGTCCCAACGTAGCTGGGAAAACCTTGATAATATCTCCACCATATTCATAAGCCCGAAGGATTTCCGTTGGTGTCAAAGCACCAGGAATGCTAATTATCCCATATCGTTTGGTCATTTTAATGGTTTCCTCATCAGTTGTGGGAGATAAAATGAATTTGGCACCAGCCAGGATCGCAGCACGAGCGGTTTCTGCATCCAAGACCGTACCCGCTCCAATCACAACTTGGTCACCAAAGGTGTCTGTAGCCGCTTCCAAAACAGATAACACTTTGGGGGAGTTCATCGTGATTTCGACGACATGAATCCCGCCATCCCTTAGCGCATGGATGATTTGAATGACATCGGAGGGATGAGCCCCGCGGATGATCGCGACAATTTTGTTCTCAACAATGCGAGCGTAAGTGTTCACTCCATCAGCTCCTTCCTTTATTTAGCGTTCAATATCTTCTTGGTCCACGGATTTTAAAAACGCTTCCAATGTTTCGCGATCTGGAAGCCCTTCGATATCTCCAGGAACAGTAGTCACCATGGCTCCAATGGCGCAACCTCTTTCAACCGACTGGGAAATAGAGAGTCCATCCAACAAGCCTGAGAGCACACCCGCTGCGAAACCATCTCCGGCCCCAACGGGATCGATCACTTTTTTCACTGGAAAACTGTGAATAAATCCCGATTGATTGTGAAGGGAATAGTAGGCGCCTTTTTCTCCACATTTTATGATCACGATTTCATTTCCGAGTTGATGGAAAACATCGGCCATTTCTTTGATATCTGTGGTTTCCGTTAGAAATATTCCTTCCTGATAACCGGGGAGGACCAGATCTGCCATTTCTGCCATCGATAAAAGCGTTTTTCTTGCTTCCTTCTTACTCCAAAGCTTAAGACGCAAATTAGGATCAAAAACAATTTTCACGCCATGTTTTTTTGCCACGTCCATGCTATAGAATATCGCTTTCCGACAGGATTCACTTAATGCAGGGGTGATCCCGGTAAGATAGAGGAAACGTGCGCTGGCGATGTAGTCTTCGTCAATTTGCTCATGATGGATGCGGCTAGCTGCTGAATGCTTCCGGTAATAGGTGATACGAACATCTTTTTCATTTCGAATTTCTTTAAAAAAGATGCCCGTCAAAGCTTGATCATCCACAGTGACACGACTTGTATCGACACCTTCTCCGCGAATTGAATGGAGTAGAAAGGCGCCAAATTCATCTTTTCCAACCCGACTGATCCAACCCGTCTTGTGCCCTAGCTTGGCTAACCCGATCAATGTATTGGTTTCAGCTCCAGCCATTTTTAATGAAAAATTTCGGGCGTATCTCATAGGCCCTCGTTGATCGGGAGTAAACAGTGCCATTGTTTCTCCAATACTGACAACATCCATTCAAAAGCCTCCAATTATTTGTGAAGTGCATGGGAATATCCAATGTTTTTTGAAATGATCAATGCAGTTTGTGAAAGTTTCTCTATGATTTGTTCTTTACGGTGAAGCATTCGCTCTCTCGGCCCTGCAACACTGATAGCTGCTTGTATCTTGTGGTCAACGCCAAAGATAGGAGCAGCCAGGCAGAACAAGCCTTCTTCATTCTCCTCATCATCCACGGCGTATCCTTGTTCTGCAAAGGTTTCGAGTTGTGTTTCCAATGTTTCCCTGTCTGTGATCGTCTTGGGTGTGATCGGAGTCAGTTTGATTTCGTCCAACAATGCTTTTCGATCTGGTTCTGGCAAAAATGCTAAGAAAGTTTTGCCTAAACCCGTGCAATATAAAGGTTTCCGATAACCTGGTTGCGCGGTGGTACGAATCGAACGATCACTGTCAATTTTGGCAACATAGACCAGTTCTTTCCCAGAGAGGACGGCCATAAAAACCGTTTCTTCCACTTCTTCCATCAATTTTTTAAGATACGGCCTTCCCTGTGATGAGATATCCAACGAATCCATAGCAACGGTTCCAATTTGGATCAGCTTGGGGCCTAATTGATAACGTTTGAGCGAATCTTGAGTGAGGTACCCTGCCTGAAGAAGAGTACGAACCAAATTGGAAGTGCTACTTTGTGGGATGGTGAGTTTCTCACTAATCTCTTTAATGGTCAGGCCTTCAGTGTTATTTGCCAGTAGCTCAAAAATGAGTAACACTCGTTCTGCAGATTTAACAGACATTTTCCACCTCGCTAAATCACATATGTGATTTAATATTCCATATATGATATTTATAATCTGATCTTATCATAAGGCATCAAAATAAAAAACCCTGTTTATTCAAAAAACAGGGTGTGACAAGATCAAGGTTGTTTATATGGTTGTTCTTTGGAATATTTTTTCTTTGTGGCCTTAGATCAAGAGGGATATTTGCTGTTTTTTCTTATAACTAACAGTTGATGTTTAACCTTTTTTCTTTTTGATGGATCTTTTGGATTAACTTCTCGTTATAATCTTTGCCATCGATCCCATTATGTACGCGTCGATGGCAGTTTGGACAAATGGCTGCGACATGTTCGGGATGGTCATATCCACCATCGGATAAGCGTCTTAAATGATGAACCTCAAGAAAGGGCTCATTCTTTTTATTGATAAAAGGAGCCGGTTGGCCGCATGCTTCGCATTTCCCTTTCGATCTGGCGAGTGCGTATTTTTTGACCGCGAGTGTTCTTTTTCGGTAAATCACTTTCCCCTCAGAGATGGTGCTACTTTGTGTTTTTATTTGCTGATCAAGTGCTATCTTTTTTAAGGTATGAAGGTCGTTGGTTTTGAAATCTTCGGATTCTATCGGGGTTTCATCCCATTGATTGACGAGATCCGAAATTGCGAGGTGAAAAACAATAATCTCACGTTGGCCATCGTTTTCAAAATGATGTCCGATGTAAGTTAACTGATTGACAAACGCGACGACTCCTTTTCGAACATACTGGAATAAATAAAGGTCTTTGCCGTTTTCATTATGTTCTCGAATGGCTTTATTACCTTTCGTAAATTGCATCGGACCTTTTTGTCCTTCGCCTGTATAATAAAAAACACCGTCTTCCCAATAATCTTTATAGCCGTAGTTTTGTCCAGACTCTCCTGTGAAAAGCATGATAAATGGGTAATTTTTTGGAGTAGAAATGCCTCCATAACGTTGTCCACCATAGAGTTCGTGAAGTTTTCTGCGCTGGTATTCTTTTCCGATGATAAACATAGATGAGGAAACCTCCTAATATTATCTAAAAATATATATTCGGACGAATAAATATTTTTTATTAATTATAAATTAAATTATACAATTCGATTTATTAGAACGAATGATTGCCCAAAAATAAAACCCCCGTCTGTACAAGACGGAGGCTTTCCAATATATCTGTCGGGTTCTTTTTTAGGATTGTCCCAGCTCGTAAAATTGTTTATATTCAACTTGTCATTTTTCGTTCAAAGGAGCTTGATGGTTTTGTTAAAATCAGATGTCCGTCTGAGTAAGTTTCTGAGCAAAGTTTTACGTCATAAGCCGGAGATGATCGGTCTTGAGTTGGATCAAAATGGATGGGTGGATGTGGAGCAGCTTTTGACGGCATGCCGCAACCATGGGGTTCCGATGGATCGGACGGTGTTGGAGCGGATTGTGGCGACGAATGAGAAGCAGCGTTTTGCTTTGAGTGAAGATGGACAAAAGATCCGCGCGAATCAAGGGCATTCCATCGCGGTCAATTTAAATCTCAAGCCGGTGCAACCGCCGGATCGGTTGTATCATGGAACGGCGGAACGTTTTCTTCATTCCATCCGTCAAAAGGGACTGGTGAAAGGAAAACGGCATCATGTGCATTTATCCGGGGATCCGGATGTGGCCCGTAAGGTGGGAAGCAGACACGGAAAACCTGTCATTTTGGTTGTTCTGGCAAAGGAGATGCATAAGGAAGGATATGTCTTTTTTCGTTCTGCCAATGGGGTTTGGTTGACAGATCATGTTCCGGTCCGCTATTTAAAGGAAAGGAAATAAACGATTTGCGGTCATTGTTTTCAGCATTTAGTTATTCAATGATTTCTCCTGCCACGTTTCCTGCGTGATGGCATAGATGTGATGGTCTTCCCAGACACCGTTGATTTGTAAATAGTATTTGGAGAGACCGACATAAAGAAAGCCCACTTTTTCGACCACCCGGATGGAAGCGGTGTTTCGAGGCATGATCGCGGCTTCAACGCGATGTAAACCGGCTTGGTTGAAAGCGAAGTCCAAAGCCAAAGTGACGGCTTCTGTTGTATATCCTTTTCTTTGCATCGAATGATCCATCAAATAACCGATGGTGGCATTTTGAAAAGCTGCGCGAACAATATGGCTCAGATTGACTTGGCCGATCAATTGATCCGTGGAGGCCAGGAAAATACCGAAACTGTATCCCGAGTCGTTTTCCCACTTCCGAAGGTTTTTTTCGATTTTTTCTTTTTGCCCTTCCAACGTGTAATAAGCGTCGGGCCGGATGGGTTCAAACGGCTGGAAATATTTCAGATTGCGGGTTCTCAATTCATACAACGCTTCGGCATCGGAAAGTTCTAACTTTCTGATATAAATTCGATTGGTTGAAAGCATAATTTTTGCTCCTTTATGAAAAAATAATGAATTGACAAATTGTTTCTTTATTTTAGTGCAAAACCTCCGTCTGAACAAGACGGAGGTCTGTTATTTAACGCAGATGGTTTGCAAACTGCTTTTTCGTCGAGATTTCCATTTCTCCATCCTTTTTATCTGCATCTTCTTCCTCTTCATCTCTAAAGTCATCATCCACACGCATTTTTGCACGAATGGTTGCAAGATCCGAGGCAATATTCAGGTGGCTTCGGTTCAGGTTGAAAATGACTTGTTCCATTTTTTCTTTGGGAATTTGCTTTTGCAATTCAGATTCAATGGTTTGGATCAACCGGTTCATGACGGTGTTGAAAAAGGAGCGGATGGTTTGATCACTGTGGGTTCGGTGATCGTACCATTTGGTGAAACCATAAGCCCCCGCCAAATCTTCCATGGTTTTTTGCTTGAAGCTGCGCCCTTTATAAGCAATATATTGGAGCAGTTGGTAAGCTAAGGACAATTCGTCTTTTTTGCTTAATGTGGTGTTAAATAATCGGGTTTTGTGGAACGCGGCTGTTTCAATTAACTCTTCGATGTCAAAGGAACGACTGGAAGTGCAGTGCTTTTGGATGATTTTTTGAATGGACGCAGAGGATTGGATGACGTTGAACAGTTCTTTTGCATCGTTTTGCCAGTGTTTTTTGGAGGTGGAAAGCAATTTGGAGGCAGTTTCGACGAATTGTTCATAAGTTTTTTCCACTGCTTCATTCGGAGAGGTTCTGGCTTTTGGATAGATAGTGCAGGATTGACATTCGGACTGAATGGGGCATTGCGCACAGCGAAAGGGCAAAGGTTTTGAGTTTTTGTGCAGGCCGCCTTCCACTTGATGAACAATCTCATTGACTCCACTTAATAAAGTGTTCATTTTTTTCGTCAGCTTTTTTTCTTTTTTCCAAAGAATTGTTTTGGTTTCGTTTTGATATTTAATTTGGCCGATGATGTGATCTGTGAAAAAATGTGAATGGAAGATTTTCATTTGGGCGGCCAATTCAATGAGATCACTTTTTTTGCTGTACCGGAGATAGCCGGGGATTTTATCATTGGAACGATCCAAGTGGATATAAAATTTGTTTCCTTCATAAGTCACCTCCAGTTTGGTACCAAGGGGAGGTTTTGATGAAAAATCATAGAGAACCAATGAAGGGTTGATTTTTAATTCTTTCAAAAGCAGCCGGTATGGATCCAATTGTTTCTCCAGGATGCGGACCGTCCACTGTTTCCAGTTCTTATGGAGCCACCAGAGCACCCCGATTACTAATCCGGTCAGAAAGATATATAACACATACGATTTGAGGACCAACATAGCCAGGAGTAAGGAACCTAGGAAAATGATTGGCTCATTTGGTCTTTTCTTTTTGGTGTGACGTTTACGCTTTTTCGTCTTTGCTCTTTTCTTGGCGTAAAAGAGGTCCTTTTTTAGCTTTTGATAATGCTCATAACGCTTTTTTCGTTTTTCATATCGCCTTCGTTGAGCAGATATATCAATATTCCATTGATATTCATTATCCGTCTTTCGTTTGAACCAGTATTCCGGACAATACAAATAATCCTTTAATTCTTTGGTATTGATTTTCCCCATGTTCATCACTCTTTCTATGTATTTGTGATCGTTTGAATTACATCACTGGCGGTGCTGATGGCTGCAAGCAAAGTGGAACCCAATTGAAGCTCTGGATGGATGTTTTCAATTTTTTCCCGGAAGCGTGTCAGTTTGCTCTTGGAGACTTCATCGTTTTTCATTTCTTCCAAGAGGTCCTCCGTCGTGGCACTCAGTTTTACCAATTCTTTGTCAGGGTTGGGCACGTTTACCAATGCTTCGTGCAACTTTTGAAGAGCGATCCATAATTTTTCCATGAGGTCTTCTTGGGATGATTGGGAATAAGAGGCGTGAATGGTTGCCTGATCACTGGCAATATTGACTTGGCTTTTGGAGCTGTTAAAAGTGGCGTTGCCTTGGATTTTCATTGGACTTCCCCCTTCTTTTTGATTCCCGTAAGCCATAAAACGATTATATTATGAAAATATAATATATACAAAAATTTTCATCAAAATTCGATTGCTATGATTCTTGATCCAAAAGGATTTAACCATTTTTTCTCCGTATTCTTCAAATTCTTGCGGGGAATGACATCGATCCGGTATCTTTTTGGTTTATTAATTTTTATGTGAGGATTTGAAACAGTGACAAATCGGATGTTGTGAAATATTTATGTGGTTGCAAAGTGGCAACAAGCTTATAAACGATGAAATCCGGCTTTTTTCGCTAAAGAGAAGGAATTTAATTTTATCAAATTCATTTTGATTTTGACTGATTTGTAAAGAAAAGAGGGTTTTTTACAAAAAGCGTTGGATAATTTTTAAATGTTTATGTTTTATTATATTAAAACAAAATTTTTGTCGATGTGAGAGGAGGAGAAAGATGCGAAAACACTTTCTGCTTTTACTGACAGTCCTGATGCTTTCCGGAGTTTTCCTGATTCCGGCAGAAGGACAAGCTCAAGAATCTCAGGATGTGGAAGCGTTAAGAAAAGAAGTGGAAAGCCTTCGCTCTAAGTCGAAAAGCTGAAAACCAAAAATGATGAGTACAACTTTTTAAAAGAGCAGATCAAGGAATTTAAAAAATCAGCAGATAAGGACATGGACGATTACCGTGCGTTTGTAGAAAGAGAATGGGATAAGGTTTTTATGTTTTTATCTCTTATGGGAGGAGTTTTAAGCTTTGCTATTGGTACTGAAATTTATACATTTCCCAAAAATTTACGTCAGAAAATGGAACAAGCTTTTGCAGAATTAAAGGAAACTGCTATTAAAAAATTTGAGAAGCAACGATTAGAAATAGAAACAGAACTCAATAAGAAATGGAATCAATTTGTGCAAGAAAATAAATTAAACCAAAGAGTGGATGATTTAGAGCGGTTAATACAAAACGAACGGCGATATAAAGAAGTGAAGGTGATGGTGCTCGGCTCAGAGGAAGACTTGAAAAATATGAAAAAATATCTGGATCCTGCGATGACTAAACGTGGGGTAAGGAAACCTGAATATATTTCATTAGGGGAAAATCCAGAACAAATTCCTAAAGGGGAAATTAAAAATAGATTGAGAGATATTGATATACTTGTTTTCTATTACAACAATGAAAATCAAAGTGATGATTTAAGAATCAGAGAAGTAACTCAATTACTTACTAAAGAGAAATCGGATATTCCGATTATTGTTTATACTGATGATCCGAAAAAAAAGATTTCAAATGATGATATAAAATCACTTAACAAATATGGATGGTTTACCCCTTCCAACTCCTCAGTGACCTTATTAGGCCATATCTTTACATATATCCATGCACTCCCTGAAAAAAAGGAGGGCTGAGCACATGAAGCATCCCAGGATTACAGCCAGGTTTCGTGTGATGACTCCATTAAAGGAGAGCTTCGGTATTGGTACCGGGCTGCCAATCCGCATTATAAGAAAAAGGTGAAACCACTCGGGATCACTCAAGAAGAGTATCTGTTTGGCGGTGCCAATGGAAAAGCCGGACAATCGGCTTTTTTGATGCGGTTTATAGAAAAAACCAAGGGAAAAGGAAACTCAGATTTTTATAAGGATAAAAGTTTTGAAATCGAATTTCTTTTACGACCTCATTTAAAACAAGGTAAAAAACCGGATCCAGATTGGCGGGGACTTCTGGCCAGCATTTGGCTGCTCGGCCATTTTGGAGGTGTGGGAGCAAAAGTCCGTCGCGGATACGGGACGATTGCTTTGGAAAAATGTGAAGCGAAAAATTGTGAAAAGCTTCAATCCATGATCGATAATGATTTCCCGATTTTACATAACGCCAAATCACTTGAAGATTGGGAAGAGAATTTAACAAGATGCTGGAATAATTTCGTGGTGAACCATGATCCGAACGATGAACAAAGCCATACCATCCTGGATCATCATTCTTCACTATTTGTATCAGTTGTCAATGACAAATGTGCCGATAAAGTATGGGAGACCGCACTGGGGGTTCCCTATTTTCCGGGTTCTTCGGTCAAAGGTGTTGTCCGGACTTGGGCGGAGTTTTATGAGGAGAATGATCCAAAAGATATTCAACAGATCTTTGGGAGTGACCGGACTGGTTCGGAACAAAACGAAAATAACCGCCAAGCAGGAAGTGTCATCTTTTTTGATGCCATTCCGGCAACTCCAATCCAGTTGGTGGAAGATGTGATGACCCCACACTTTTCAAAATACTACACGGATCCGGGAAATATTTCTCCGAGAGAATGGGAGAACCCCATTCCCATTCCTTTTTTGGCCGTGGACGAAAATCAGCCATTTCTCTTTGCGGTTGCTCCCCGTGAGGAAAAAAACATAAAAGACGTGGACAAAGTGGTTCATTGGTTGAAAGAAGCGATGAGTTGGACCGGGGCCGGGGCCAAGACGGCTGTGGGTTACGGTCGTTTTGAAGAAATCCGATAAAAAATTGCCGGTTGAAGTGTTTCAACCGGCAATTTCTTTTTGAACAGATGTTAAAAAAGGCTCCGGCAGTCGTCCGGCACTTGAAAAGGGTTTTCTTTATTGATTCGATCATAAAACATGATTCCGTTCAGGTGATCGATCTCATGTTGAATGACAATGGAAGCATAACCTTTCAATTTCAAGGTGACTTCTTTGCCTTCTAAATTAAATGCTTTGACCTTGACCCATTCGTAACGGGGGACAAAGCCCTTTACATCCCGGTCGACGGAGAGGCAGCCTTCCCCTTGCGGCAAATACACCATCATAATGGAATGGCTGATGATCTTTGGATTGACGAGGGCATATTCGTGTTCCGTCCCTTCCTCATCCGCGAAGTAAGCCGTAAACATGCGTTTGTTCAAGCCGATTTGATTGGCGGACAAGCCGACACCTGCCCGCAGTTGATACTTTTTGGACAACACGGGGTCTTGGCTGTTTTTCAAGAAGTTCATCATACAGATCAATGTTTCTTGATCCTCTTTGGACAAAGGCACGTTCACTTCCCGCGTGCGTTTGCGAAGGATCGGATGGCCTTCTCTTACAATGTCTTTCATGGTAATGGTATAACCTGCGTGAAATTTACTCATAGATAAATAACTCATCCACCTTTACCTTTAAAACTTTGGATAATTTGAATGCCAATTCCAGCGTGGGGTCGTATTTATCATTTTCGATGCAATTGATTGTTTGTCTCGCCACTCCGCAAGCCTTGGCAAGTTGCTCTTGAGTGAGCCCCAGCTTTTTGCGGATTTCTTTGATTTTGTTTTTCAACCGTATCACCCGTGTCAAAAGAATTGGACATTTACAGTTTAACAATTCATCACAGGATGTCAATTACTTTGGACATTTTCGGTTTTATATTTCTGGCAAATCATATGATCAGAGATCATAAAGCTAATCCTTATTCGTATCTGCATGATATAATTTGAGTGGTCTATTTTTTGCTCAAGGGCAGGTGGCATCATGACGATTTATTTTTACCGGGTAAATGAACCATATGGCTGTTTTTCCAATTTTTCTCCGCACGGCTTCAGGTTGGATGGGAAATGGTGGCCGACAAGTGAGCATTATTTTCAGGCGCAAAAATTTGCCGGGACGCCATATGAAGAAAAAGTCCGGTTGGCCAAAAGTCCGATGGAAGCGGCCAATACCGGACGGGATCGAAGGTTGCCTTTGCGGGATGATTGGGAAGAAGTAAAAGATGACATCATGCGGAAAGCCGTTCTCAAAAAGTTTCAAACCCACAAGAAGATCCGGGAAATCTTGTTGTCCACCGGAGATGAACGGATTGTTGAAAAGACACCGGTGGATCGTTATTGGGGATGTGGCCCCGACGGAAAAGGAAAAAACCGGTTGGGGGAAATTTTGATGGAAGTCCGGGGAATCCTGCGCGGGGAAAAGGAAAGCGGAAACGAATCTTAAACAGGCAGGCCCGGGAACGAAAAATTTGTATAATGGAAAGAAGCCTGAAGAGAGGAGGAACAACAGTGGCTCAATGGGGATATTTTTTGAATTTTATTTATTATCTCGGCGTTTCCATTCCGCTTGTGCTTTTGGGTTATTTGTTGTTTTTGTGGTCAACGCCTTATCGTGAAATCGGGTTGATCCGCGCCGGAGCGGATACGGAGGATGACACCAAAGTGCGGGCGGCTAAAGCGGCGGCCCATGATTTGGGCGGAAAAGTGTTGGGGTTGGTCATTGTGGTGGCTTCTGCCATTTTTAATTCCGTGAACTTGGTGGATCTGATCATCTGGGGAGTCGTGGGGATTTTGTTTCATTTGGCGATCTTTTTCCTGTTCCACTGGTTTGCGCCGTTTAGTGTGTTGAAGGAAATCCCCAAAGGCAATGTGGCCGTGGCGATTTTCTCATCCAGACTCCATATTGCAGCCGGAATTTTGATGGCCGCACTGATCAGTTATTAAACCGGAGGATCTCCTGATACATAGCAGAGCCGTTTTGTCGCAAAGATGAAATGGCTCTTTTTTTGGGCAGATAGCGGGAGTCCGGAAAGACACGGGGACCGGCAAATATGCATAGGAATATCATCAAAGAAAGGGATTGTATCCAAAGGTATATTCTGTTAATATCAAATAAAAACACACTATTTTGATGAGATTTATTGGCGTTTGCCCGGGAGGCATGGATATGACAGAAGCATTATTTAATGATTTGTTTGATGAATGGGCCGACCATTATGATGAAACCGTTTTCGGCGGCCATGAGGAATATAAAGAGGTGTTTGAAGGATATTCCGACATTTTGAAAGCGGTAGTGGATGCTCTTCAACTTCCGGAACAAAGTCTGGTGTTGGAGTTTGGTGTCGGCACCGGAAATTTGTCCCGTTTGCTCTTAAATTCCGGTTACCGGGTGATCGGTATCGAGCCATCGGAAGCGATGCGGAAAAAGGCAAAAGAAAAAGTGCCGGATTTAAAGCTGTATGAAGGACACTTTTTGGATGTCCCGGAGGAAATCCCCTCGGTTGACGCGATTGTGAGCACTTATGCCTTTCATCATCTGCCGGATGAAATGAAAGACCGGGCACTCCGCGAGTTGGCCGGCCGGTTGAATCCGGGAGGCAAAATCGTGTTTGCCGATACTGTTTTCCGGGATGAAGAAGCGAAGCGAAACATGCAACAAGAAGCGGAAGAACGCGGTTTCCACGAGCTGGCATCGGATTTGAAACGGGAGTTTTATCCGGTGGTGAGCCGTTTGGAAAACGCTTTCCAACAGGCTGGGTTGACCGTGGCCTTCAAACAGCTGAACCGTTTTGTATGGCTGATGACGGCGCAAAAAGCCTGAAGAGAAAACCGGTTTTTCAGACGGTTGCAAGCGATCGGGAGAGAAATCCTGATCGCTTTTTTGTGTTCTGGTCTTACGGACAATCTGATGATATGCTTAAAGTTGGGCGGGATCCGTTGGATGCGCGGATTCAGCCGTTGATGTGGTGAAGCAAACGGCAAGAGTTTACGTTTGAAACGGATGACTCAGGTGACGGGTGGTGAAAGATGAATGCGTCAGACCAAACGCATGAGTTTGGAACAAGCCATGGCAGACTTGGTGAAAGATGGCGAATCGGTTATGATGGGCGCCTGTCTGGAGGCGATGATTCCGTTTGCGGCCGCTTATGAGTTGATTCGTCAGAAAAAAGAAAATTTAACGTTAATTGCGCCCATCTCCGATATTTTGTTTGATGTGATGATTGGCGCCGGTGTGGTGGACCGCCTGATTGCCGCGTGGTCCGGCAATGTGAGTGCGGGCCTTGGTTACAATTACCGCCGGGCGATGGAAAAAGGGATTCCCCGCCCCCTCAAAGTGGAGGATCACAGCAATTTTACCATCGGTTTGGCCCTGTTGGCCGGAGCAATGGGAGTTCCGTTTTTGCCGACCCGGTCGTTGCTGGGATCGGATCTTCTCAAAACCAATCCGAAGCTTCAGGTCGGCACTTCTCCGCTCGGGGAGGAAAAACTGGTGTATGTACCCGCCCTGACGCCGGATGTCGCCATTTTGGGCGTACAGCGCGCGGATGAATTTGGGAATGCGCACCTCTGGGGAAATCTCGGCGTGGCGCAAGAAGCCGCCCTGGCGAGCAAAAAAGTGATTTTGCTGGCGGAAGAAATCGTGCCGGGCGACGTGATTACCAGCGACCCCAACCGATTGCTGGTTCCCGGCTTCAAAGTGTCGGCCGTGGTGCATTGTCCGGGATTTTGCCATCCCTCCCCCATGCCGGGATATTATCAACGGGATCATTCCTTCTTTCACGATTACCATCAAGAGAGCAGGGATGAAGAAGGTTTTCGGAAGTGGCTGAACCAATGGGTCTTGTCGGTTTCTTCCCATGAGGAATACCTCCGGTTGCTCGGAAGCCGTTGGGAGAGGCTGAAGATAACGAAAAAAGCGTTGGCGGCAGAAGTGAACTATGCTTACGAATAATGCCGGAGAGGGAGTGGGGAAATGGATTATACCACCGAAGAACTGATGGTGATTGCCGCAGCGAGGGAAATCCGGGACAAAGATGTCGTCTTTGTCGGGATGAGGCTCCCGATGCTGGCTTTTGCCGTGGCCAAAAAACTGCATGCTCCCGACGCCATCGGATTTTTCGAATGCGGTATCGTCCGGGACGAGCCTTCCGATGAACTGTTATACACGATGGGGGATCCTCCCAATGTGACAGGAGCCCAGTGGTGTACCTCCACCAATCACTTGATGTTTCTCATGCAACAAGGATGTGTCGATGTCGGGTTCATCGGCGGGGCGCAAATCGACCGTTACGGAAATATCAATACCTCCTATCTCGGAGGGACCACAACTCCCAAGGTGAAACTGCCCGGAAGCGGGGGAGCGGCGGATATCGCCTCGCTTTCCAACCGGTTGTTGGCCATCATGAACCATGAAAAGCGGAGACTCACCGACCGTGTGGACTACATCACTTCCCCCGGGTTCGGCAATGGGAGCGGATGGCGGGAATCCGTGGGATTGCCCTGGGGAGGATTATCCGCTTTAATCACCAATTTGGGGGTCTTAAAGCCGGATCCTGAAACCAAAGAATTGATGCTTGCAACCATTCATCCCGGCGTCGCTTTTGAACAAGTGCAAGAAAACACCGACTGGCCGTTAAAGCGGTTTGACTCGCTTACCGAAACCCCGCCACCTTCCGGAAAAGAACTGAAAACCCTCCGCTCGATCGATCCGGAAGGTTTTTGGACAGGACGCCGGGGTATTCGGACAGGTGGTTGATAAACAGTTTGTGGATTAAAGCACCTGCTTGTTGCAGGTGCTTTTGTATGGGGGATAATGAAATAATCTTGTAATAAGGACAGAAATTTCATAAAATTAATAATCATCCATTTCTTCGGTTGAAAGGAAAAGGAGGAATGGGGTTACGGGTTTTCGTAACCAAAGGACAATGGCGAAGAGACTGATTCAATATCTTTTAATTAGTTTGATGGCATTGTCAGGTATTGGTTTTTGGCATCAAGGTGTGGTGCTGGCAGACGGCATTCAAGTTCCCACTGTCAATGACGAGTTTGACCAATTTGAACAGAAAGAACCGATTCAACAGGAACAGCCTGTTTCGTCCCCTCCGGTCGATGAACAGAAAGGAATTGTGGATCAGATTACCGAACCATTGTCAGAGATCGTGGACTGGTTGGGGGACAAAATTTCCGGATCATGGGAATGGCTCAAAGCGAAAGCCGCTGCCTTTTGGGATTGGTTAACTGAGATTTGTTCCAAAATGGCGGAAGTTGTTGTGGATGCGCTGTCAACAGTTTGGGAATGGGTGAAAAAATATAAAGAATATATTGCTTGTGCTGTTGTTTTGGTCATTGGCATTGTCTTATGTTTTTTTCCGCTCACGTCCGGATTGGGAGCTTCCATTCTGTGGGGAATGGGGATTTCCTTTCTGGTTAGTGCCGGTCTGAATGGCGGAATTAATAAGGACACTTTCATGGAGGCGGCCATCGGTGGAGTGCTTGGGGTTTTGGGATTTGGCATTGCCGGAGGTCTTGCCAAAGGACTGGCATCCGGCATTGGTCAAAAGTTGATCATGGGTTTGAAAAATACCCCGGGCTTGGGTGCTGTTCTCCGGGGAGGACAACAACTGCTTCCTAAGTTGCCTGGTCCGTTTCAAAAAATGTTTTCCAGAACCGGGCTTATCGGAGCCGTCGAGGGTGCCGGAACCAGTGTGGCAGATGATATCCTTCATAACCGGAATATCAATGTGCTTAATGCCATTATGGCCGGCGTTTTTGGAGCTGGTGCCGTTGCAGTGGTTCATTTTGCCACTCCGGCGGTCTATAAAGCTTTCACTTCACTGGAACCGATTCTGGGCAAAACCCCGATTGTCAAAAACATCATCATGAAAGTGGACGGGTGTGTGGGAAACCGTACATCGGCAGGTTATCTTGCCTCTATTGAAATCCCCGGTTCATGTTTAAAAGTATTGGATTCCAAAACCATTCCGGATGAGATGCGGAGTCCTCATGTCAATCTCACTGGAAAAATACAGTACGGAGAATCCGATTTAAGTCAAATTGTCCAAGCTTACCGGAAAAAGAACAATCTAAGCTCAGGAAGAAACGTAGCCGTCTTTGAATATATCCAAAATGGCGAATACAAAATCATCATAAAAGAAAGTGGTTATGGACATTCTGAGAGAAAAATCGCCAGAGAATTGGAACAAGAAGGAATACATCCTGAGCAGGTAACCCGAATCTATTCGGAACTGGAGCCTTGCGTGATCCCGGGTGGAATGTGCCAACCGTTTATCGATAAAAATTTTCCAAATGCCAAAGTTACTTATAGTTTTGAATACGGAAACACCAGAGAGTCAAGGAGGAAAGGAGTCAATGAACTTAAAAAATCAGTCAAAGAAATAATGAAATAACAGACTGGGACATCCAGATGTTCAAAAGTGTTGGAATGCATAAACAGGGAGGCTGGATCCATGGCTGAGTTGACTAAAGAATTAAAAGCGTTTTGGAAAGACCAACTGGTTCCGTTTCATCATGAACAGCTGCCCCAATCCGGTTTGTCCGATTCAACTCTGACGTTCTTATCATCGGTCGGGTTGCCGCTGGATTCTGAGAAGGTGAAAGGAAGCCCTTTTTATCTTCATTTTTATGATCAGCCCAAAATGAAAAGGGATCATGAGGGTGAGGACTATTTGATGATCGCTGAGAATGAAGGAAATGAAATCGGGATCCATTGCCAGACGGATTGTTTGTATTATTTGGATTCCTTCTTTGCCAAAGGAAAAAGGTGGATGAACGCGGACCTTTCCACATTTCTGATGTTTCTCAAAATTTATCTGCGTCACCAGCCGCAACTGATCGATTCGATGGAGACGGGGGATGAAGAAAGAATTCGGGGGATCGTCGGGGAGATCAAACGACAATTTCATCAATTCGATCCAAAAGCTTTGGGAGAGGAAGAAACCTATTGGGCGGTGATTCTTGAGCAAGTGGAAGATGGTTTGATTTGCTGATATGCATATCATCGGAAAGCCGGGAGCTGAGAAATTCAGCTCTCGATTTTTTATTGAGCGTGAAAATCGGAGAGGGGATGATTTGCGGACTTATCTGATTTAAAATATAAATATAAATTTTTTGTTTTTAAAGGCGGAGGCCGGTTGGATGACACAGGGAGGGCAACAGAAAGTGAAGTGGTATAAAAAAGTAAACACCGATGCAAAAGCGGCTTATTTATTGGCTTTGTCCGAAAAGATCGTGTACAAAATATCCGGCCGTGAATGGTTTCAAGAAGCAAGGGAAGCGATGGACAGGTGTTGGGAGTTGGAAAGTGATGAAATGATTGATCAGTTTACGGACAAAGTGAATAAAATTAACGGATACCAAGAGCAATGGGCGGAACGTTTGTAACAATATCTTTTGCAAAATTATCCGTCCGGAAGTAACAATAAGATCCGGCAGGAAACATGCGGAGCAGGGAAGAGCTGGAGGCGGAAAACGGGACTTTCGGGATGTACCGGACTTTCTTTCTTGCGGTGGGTCCGATGTGAATCTTTTATTTTTGTCTCATCAAAAAACAAGGGGGCGAACCAAAATGAACACCCGTTTGCCTTTGCAACGGGAAACGATGGGATCTCAACAACCGGCTTATTATCGGTGGTTGATTTTGACGATTGCAACTTGGTCTCAAGCTTCTGCAACGTTGGTCACTTACGGAGTCGGGCCGCTGGCCGCGATTTGGCAGGAACAATGGGGATGGACCACTTTCCAGGCGGGGTTGTTGGTTTCTGCCGTCCAAATCGGCCCTTTATTGTCGATGCTCTTTATTGGTCATGCATTGGATCAATACGGGGAACGCTGGCTGATCAGTTTGGGTTCGGTTTTGTTGGGGCTTTCGTTTTTCTTTGTATCGTTTACGGAGAATTACTTCTTGTTGTTGGGATTGCTCGGGATTGTCGGGATTTGGTATGGAACGGCCCAACCCGGGGGAAGCAAGGTGATTTTGCGCTGGTTCTCAGAAAGGGAAAGAGGCTTGGCCATGGGCATCCGGCAGGCTGGCATTCCCATCGGAGGGGCCATCGGCGGAATGTTGCTTCCGTTCTTGTCTTTTCATTTCGGATGGAAAACGGCGGTATATACCCAGGCGTCCCTTGCCATCTTCGGTGGCTTGTTGTTCTTGGTTTTATACCGTGATCCGCCTCTTCCGCGCCAAAGCCAAAACAACCGCAATGCACAATTCAAAGAAAAGATCCAAGAGATTGCCGAAAATAAAAAAATGTTTCCGGTTTTATGCACCGGGATCATCATGGTTTCCCTTCAAATGGTTTTGGTGGGCCATTTGATGATCTTCTTCAGCAATGAGACCAATGTGGAACTGGTTCACGCGGGACAGCTGTTATCCACGGCTTTGCTGAGCGGAATGGCAGGGAGGATTGTGCTGGCTTACATCAGTGACAAGTGGTGGGGCGGAAACAGGAAATATCCGCTTCATCTTTCCATCTGGGCATCCGTGTTGGGCGTCTCTGTTTTGATTTTCCTTCCCGCGTCTCTGCCTGTGTGGGTTCTCTTTCTCTTGTCGGCATGGCTGGGCTTTTTTGGCATCGGATGGTTCAGTTCCTTTCTTTTGGCAGTGGCCGAGAACGCCCCGCCTCAGGCAGACGGATTGATGGTCAGCTATGCGCTCACACTCAACCAAGTGGCCATCATCCTGGCTCCGGCTGTTTTCGGGTTTATCGTGGATATGCAATCTTATTCCGTGGCTTGGTTGCTCATGGATTTGTTGCTGATCGGTAATGGATTGTTACTTTTAAAGAAAAGGACATTTGAAGGATAATTTGGTGCATGCCACTCAGATCAAAGCGGCTTTTTTATGACCATAAGTGGAGAGGGATCGTTTGCAACAATATCTGCTTCACAACCATCCGGCGGGAAGCAGGAAGAATCAAAAGGGAAGCACTGAGTGAAGTTGATGAATTGATTTTTGATATATTGATTCCTGCCCGCAGGTTTTTGCATAAATCAGAAATGAAAAGATAAACAGGTGATACCCATGAAATGGATTTCAAACGTTCATGATGACGCCGGGCCGGCTTATTTATTGGCTTTAACAGAAAAACTGATCAACCGGTTGAAAGGAACAAAGGGTTATCCGCAGTTGAAAAAGACGATTGGCATGTGTTGGGAATGGGTGGAGAAGAAAAAACACAGTGCGGATGATATTTATTTCGAGTTTGACAATGAAAATGACACGGGGGTGTCGATCTATCTTGAGCTGACCGATGATCCGCAAGAAGAGCAGATTTGGGTGTGTGCAATGTACGCCATTTGTTATACCATATGGCGGGCATATGATCACGCAAATGAAAAATACATTCCCCAACCCATTGAAA
This sequence comes from Thermoactinomyces sp. FSL K6-2592, assembly GCF_038006465.1. NCBI lineage: Bacteria > Bacillati > Bacillota > Bacilli > Caryophanales > Thermoactinomycetaceae > Thermoactinomyces > Thermoactinomyces sp. FSL K6-2592. The sequence continues at coordinate 1,956,187 of NZ_JBBOVH010000001.1, read as the reverse complement.
TGGTTGATCATGACACGATTGATGAATTTATGAAGCAGATCAGACAAATCGACGGATACCAAGCGAAATGGACTGAGCGTTTGCAACAATATCTGCTTCACAACCATCCGGCGGGAAGTAACAAGAAAATCAAGAGAAATGAACTATTGAAGCACATCGATTAATACGAAACCGGGACAGTCTTTCCGGATAACGGGAAGGCTTTATTGATTTGAACGGGTCCGGGTTTGTGAGTGGTTTCAAAGCATATCTTTCTTTTTTCGGCATATATATTTACTTGCGACGGGGAGGAAAAAAGGAGGAGGTTTTGTGCAATTTTATTACGGGGAAAAAATGCCGCTTCGCATTCTGGATGAAGCCGAATTTTGGAAGCAGCAGGAGGCGGAACACACCGTTGTGATCAAGGAACTGGTCAAAAATTTGGAATCCCGGTATGTGGAGGCATTGAATGAGTGGGAAAAAGCTTTGACGGACACCCATCAGCTCGTTGTTCGCTGGATTGAGACGAAGATCCGGTTGCCCTGCAAAAAAAATCCGGAGTTGGAATACCGGGTGAAGCATTTGGTCCGGTTTTGCCTCCACCAAAGTGAGCAGTTTATCAAATTGTGCAGGATGATTCGCGACCAAAGCGCGGCTTTTCAAGGGAACAGGACGGCGCAAGTGGTGATGAATCATATTATTCGTGAATCCGAATATTTTATCGGGATCGCGCAAACAATCCTCTATCGATGTTGAATGGCTGAAGACTCCTGTCCCGGTGGGGGAACAGGGGTTTTTTTGTCGCGGAAAATAAGTCATTTTTGCTCATGCATAAATGACTGAACCAATGCAAAAACGACTTACGACATGAACCGGGTGGATCCACATGATTCCCAAACTCCCTGTCAACAAGCGGTTTCATGCCGGCGGATTGTACATTTATATTTGGCATAAAATTTGCAATTTAAAAAATAACGAGACATGGGACAAGGAGGGGGTTTTTTTGCGCTTTGCCGGAAAAGTGGCGGTTGTCACCGGTGCAGGAAGCGGGATAGGCGAAGCGATTGCCAAACGGTTGGCACAGGAAGAAGCATACGTGGTTCTGGTCGGCCGGACATTGAGCAAGTTGGAAAGGGTTGCCGGCGAAATCGGGGAGTCGCATGCGACCACGTACTCGGCTGATGTGACAAGTGAACAGGAAGTGAAGCGGCTTTCGGATTTTATTGAAGAAAAGTTTGGCCAGATCGATATACTCGTCAATAACGCCGGCAGTTCAAAACTGAATTTGTTGGAAAATATTTCGGTTGAAGAATGGGAAGAAGTGCAGGCAGCCAACCTGCGCAGTGTGTTTCTGGTCACCAAAGAATTGTCCAAACGGATGAAGGGCGGACAAAACCGGGCCATTGTCAATATTGCCTCCATTTCGGGAATGAAACCGGGGACGCTGTTTGCCCATTACTCCGCGGCCAAAGCCGGAGTGATCAATCTGACCCGTGCGTTTGCTTATGAGCTTTCCTCATACGGCATTCGTGTCAACTCGGTCAGCCCCGGATTTATTGAAACCCCGCTGATCGAAGACAGTTTGAATAACCCTGGTTTTGTCAAAACCATTGAGCGCCACACTGTTTTGAAACGGGTTGGGAAACCGGAGGAAGTGGCGGGGACCGTCGCCTTTTTGGTTTCCGATGATGCTTCGTACATCACCGGGGCGGACATTGTGGTCGACGGCGGCTGGCTGATTAAATAAGCGGTTGATTTGAAGGAGGCGGAACATGATCGATTTTGAGCTGACCCCGGAGCAGAAGGAAATCCGACGGCTGGCACATGATTTTGCCGAAAAAGAAATCCGTCCTCATGCGGCTTACCATGATGAGACCGAGGAGTTTCCCTGGGAGATTGTCAAAAAGGCACACAAGCTGGGATTGACGACCTTTTCGTATCCCGAGGAATACGGCGGCGGAGGCATCGATGATCCGGTGACCAGCCTGCTGGTTTCCGAAGAACTGGCTTGGGGATGCGCCGGCATCGCGGTGGCCATCAACGGGTCGCATCTGCCCGCTGCCGCCATCATGGCCATGGGAACCACCGAACAGAAGAAAAAATGGATCCCGATGCTGTGTGATCCCGATCGTTGCTTGATCGGCGCCATGGGGCTGACGGAACCCGGAGCCGGTTCGGATGTTTCTTCCATTCAAACCACGGCCCGGCGGGAAGGCGATGTGTATGTATTAAACGGGACCAAACAGTTTATCACCAACGGGGGCATCGCGGACATCCACGTGGTGTTTGCCACTTTGGACCGGAGCAAAGGCTGGAAGGGCATCGCGGCGTTTCTCATTGATGACAAAAACACGCCGGGTTTTTCCATGGGACGCAAAGAAAAGAAGATGGGGGTCCGGGCGTCGCATACTTCCCAGATCATCCTGGAAGATGTGCGGGTTCCGGTTGAAAACCGGCTGGGCGGGGAACCGGGGGATCCGGAATATGTCCCGGGGTATGTCGGGGCTTTGAAAATGTTGGAGCACACCCGGCCGGGAGTGGCTGCCTCCGCCATCGGCATTGCCCGGGCGGCCTATGAATATGCCCTGCAGTACGCCAAGGAGCGAATCCAATTTAAAAAACCGATTATTGAGCATCAAGCCGTTGCCTTTAAACTGGCTGACATGGCGACCCGGATTGATGCCGCCCGGCTTTTGACCTGGAGGGCCGGTTGGATGCGGCATCGAAAGATTCCTTTTCACCGGGGCGAAGGCAGTATGGCGAAGTTGTTTGCCGGGGATGTCGCCGTGCAAACCACGATGGATGCCATTCAAATCCTCGGCGGCTATGGATACATCAAGGAGTATCCGGTGGAAAAATGGGCCCGGGACGCCAAGATCTATCAAATTTGGGAAGGAACGGCCGAAATCCAAAGACTCGTGATCTCCCGGGCCATTGCCAAACACGGGAAATGACGGTAAGGGAGGAAACGAAAAGTGGATGTGAATGCATTCCGGAAATGGGTGGGCAAAGAATCCTCCCCGGTCAAAAATGAAGTGGAAAAAGGCGCCATCCGCAAATTTGCCGAAGCAATCGGGGATCCCAACCCGCTGTATCATGATGAGGCGTATGCCCAAACCACACGCCACGGCCGGATCGTCGCACCGCCGACGTTTTGCCGGACGTTTGATTATGGCATGATTCCGGGGTTTTCTCTCAAGACGGACGGTCTCATTCACGGGGAACAACAGTTTGAATACTTCCGTCCTGTTTATGCAGGGGATGTGATTTACTGCTCGACGAAATTGGCGGATGTTTATGAAAAGCAAGGGAAATTGGGGAAGATGATCTTTTTGCTGTATGAGCAAAAAGGCGTGGATGAAGCGGGAGAGACGGTCTTTATTGCCCGGTCCAATGTGATTTACCGGGGACAGGAGGGATGAAGTTGCGGACATTTCAACCGGGGGATCCGATCGGCCCGTTCAAAAAAACGCCGGTCACCCGTACCCAGTTGGTGATGTATGCGGGAGCGTCGGGAGATTTCAACCCCATTCATTATGATGACGATTATGCCCGAAAATCCGGATTGGGCGGAGTGATTGCCCACGGCATGCTGACCATGGCCTTTGTCGGGCAAATGCTGACCAACCTGATCGGGACGGACGGGGATTTGAGAACATTCGGGGTCCGGTTTACGGGAATGGTTCGTCCGGGCGATGAGATCACCTGTGAAGGACGGGTGAAAGAAACGAGATGGGAAGAAGGAAAACAAGTGGTTTTATGCGACATTTGGGCATCGACGCAAAATGGGGACCGGGTTGTCACCGGCAAGGCGGAATTTTCCGTCCCGGCAGCGTGATTTTTTCAATAAGGAGTGGATGAAATATGAGATTGAAAGACCGTGTGGGGATTGTCACCGGATCGGGAAGAGGAATTGGTGCTGCAACGGCGATATGCCTGGCGGAAGAAGGAGCCAAGATCACCGTGACGGATGTGAATGCCGAAACCTGTGAAGAAACGGCGCAAAAAATTCGCGAAGCCGGAGGAGAAGCCATTGCGGTCCCTTGCGACATCACGAAACGGCAAGAAGTGGAAGACATGGTGCAAAAAACCGTGGACACGTTTGGCCGGTTGGACATCCTGGTGAATAATGCCGGGGTGATCCGCGATAATCTGGTCCATAAAATGACCGACGAAGATTGGGATATCGTCATGGATGTGCATCTGAAAGGAACCTTTTATGCATCCAGGGCGGCCCAACGGTTCATGGTGCCAAACCGCTACGGGAAAATTGTCAATTTCAGTTCCACTTCGGCGCTCGGCAACCGGGGACAATTGAATTACTCGACGGCTAAAGCGGGGATTCAAGGGTTCACCAAAACGCTGGCCATTGAACTTGGCAAATTTAACATCAATGTCAATGCCGTGGCCCCCGGTTTTATCGAAACGGACATGACCCGGCAAACGGCGGAAAGGATCGGGGTTCCCTTTGAAGATTTTAAAAAAGCGGCAGCACAAACCATTCCGCTGGGGAGAACAGGCAAACCCATTGACGTGGCCAATGCGGTCTTGTTCCTGGTGTCGGATGAAGCCAGTTTCATCACAGGGCAAGTGCTTTATGTCCGGGGCGGGGTTTGATTGAAGCCGTCCATTTGGGAAGAGGTGCAAAAAAACGGCACCGAGATGGAAAAGTTGCTGCTTGAGCGGGTGGAACAGGCGATTGTAAACGTCCGGGAAAATGTCTCAACGCATCTTCATGAAATGATTGGTTTCAAAGGGAAGTGGACATCCGAAAAAACGTTTCAATTTGAAACCGAAGTGACTCCGTTTTTGTGGAACTTGAACCAAGCCGTCCATGGCGGCGTGATTGCCTACATTGCGGATACGACGATGGGATCGTTGGTCTACTCCCGACTGCCGCCGTGTAAAATGTCGGTGACTTCTGAAATGAAAATCAATTACATCCGTGCTGTGCACAAAGGGAGATTGAAGACACAGGCAGAGTTGTTGCATCTGGGCAAGCGGACGGCGGTGGCAGAGTGCAGGCTTTATGACGGGGATGATCAGCTGGTTGCCGTCGCCAGCGCCTCTTTTGCCATCCTGGATCAGAAAATCTGATGCGAAAAAGGGGGAAACTTTGGTGGACAAGGTAACCGTGGTGGGCGGGGTGAGTCATGCCAAAGGACAACCGTTTGCATACGAAACGCTGTCTCTGCCGCAAATGTTTGACCGCACAGTGGAACGACACCCGGACCGGACCGCCGTTTATTTTTATGACCGGGAGATTTCCTACAAAACGTTGCAAGACATGTCCAAGCGGGTTTCCGGCGCATTGCGGGCCTGCGGGGTGAAAAAAGGGGACCGGATCGGGATCATGTTGCCAAACTGTCCGCCTTATGTGGTTTCTTTTTTTGGTGTCTTGCGGCGGGGAGCGGTCGTGGTTCAGATCAACCCGATGTATACCCGGCGGGAGTTGGAAGCCATTTTAACCGATTCCGGAGCGGACGTGTTGATCGTTTTCGGGGAGTTGTATCCGCGTGTCCAAAAAATAAAATCTTTTTCCCGGTTGAGAAAAGTGATCATCGTGGAGACGGATTCGTTCCGGTTGGAAAATCCGCTTTCGCATGAGGTTTCTTGGAAAGCGTTTCTCCATGAGGCGGCACCGGTTCCCGATGAACCTGTGGATCCTAAGTGCGACGTGGCGGTGTTTCAATATACCGGAGGAACCACGGGACGTTCGAAAGGCGCCATGCTGACCCATCAAAATCTGGTGGTGAATGTCCAGCAAATTCATGCGCATGCCAGCGAAAACCCCCTGACGGAGCAGGACAAAATTTTGACCGTGATCCCGCTCTTTCATGTGTATGGCATGACTTGCGCCATGAATTTCGGCTTTTTTCTCGGCAGTTCCCTGATTTTGCTGCCCCGGTTCGAATCGCTGGAAGTGCTGAAAACCATTCAAAAGCACCGCCCCGCTTATTTTCCCGGGGTGCCCACGATGTATGTCGCTTTAAACGCATATCCGGGAGCGGAAAAATACGGTGTGGATGCCATCCGGATCATCAACAGCGGATCGGCATCCCTGCCGGTTGAATTGATTCAGTCGTTTGAGAAAAAGACCGGTGCCGTGATGTATGAAGGTTACGGTTTGTCGGAAGCCTCCCCCACCACGCACAGCAACCCTCGCTCCGGGCAGAGAAAGCCGGGAAGTGTGGGCATTCCCCTTCCGGGAACGGAAGCCAAAATTGTGGATCTGGAAACCGGAACCCGGACGGTAAAGATCGGGGAAACCGGGGAACTTGTGATCCGCGGGCCGCAAGTGATGAAAGGGTATTGGAACATGCCGGATGAAACCAAACAAACCCTTCGAAACGGCTGGCTATATACCGGGGATATCGCCCGCATGGACGAAGACGGCTATTTTTACATCGTGGACCGGAAAAAAGATTTGATCATTGCCGGCGGATACAACATTTATCCGCGGGAAGTGGAAGAAGTGCTGTACACCCATCCGGCTGTTCTGGAAGCAGCGGTGGTCGGGGTGCCGGATCCGTACCGCGGCGAAACGGTCAAAGCGTATTTGGTGTTCAAACCGGGGGCCAAAGCAACGAGTCAAGAGTTGGAAGCGTTTTGCCGCGGGCATCTGGCACCGTTTAAAGTGCCGAAACAGTTTGAAATCCGTTCCTCCCTTCCCAAAAATGCCGTCGGGAAAATATTACGCCGGGTGTTGAGGGATGAAGCGAAAAAAGGAGGGGACAACCCGTGATGAACTTTGCTTTGTCCGGGGAACAAAAGGCGGTTGCCGATTTGGTCCGGCGCTTTGTGGACCGGGAAATCCGGCCGTATATCCAAAAATGGGATGCCGAAGGGCATTTTGAGCCAAAGATTTTGCAACGGCTGGCTGAATTGCAACTCATGGGGGTATGCATCCCGGAAAAGTACGGCGGTGCCGGAATGGATTACAATACGCTGGCCATCGTGTGTGAAGAGTTGGAACGGGGAGACATTGCTTTTCGCACTGCGGTTTCGGTTCACACCGGCTTAAACAGCCTGACGTTGTTGCAGTGGGGCAATGAGGAGCAGAAAGAAAAGTATTTGACGCCCCAAGCCCGTGGCGGGAAGATTGGCGCTTTCGGGCTCACCGAGCCGGATGCCGGATCCGATGTGGCGGCAATTTCCACGACCGCCGTGAGAGACGGGGATGTTTACCGGTTGAACGGGCAAAAGACATGGATTTCCTTATGCGATGTGGCGGATCATTTTCTGATTTTTGCCAAAACGGATCCTTCAAAAAAACACAAGGGCATCAGTTGTTTTATCGTGGAACGCACTTTTGAGGGCGTCACGGCCCGGGCCATTCAGGGAAAATTGGGAATTCGCGCCGGCAATACCGGAGAAGTGTTTCTGGATGATGTCCGGGTTCCGGCGGAAAATCGTGTGGGGGAAGAGGGAGAAGGATTTAAGATTGCCATGTCGGCCCTGGACAACGGACGCTTCACGGTGGCCGCCGGAGCCTGCGGTTTGATCCGGGCGTGTCTGGAAGCCAGTGTCAAGTACTGCCATGAACGCAAAACCTTTGGCAAGGAAATCGGCCGCCATCAATTGGTCCAGCAAATGATCGCCAAAATGTCCCGGAACCTGGACATTTCCCGCTTGCTGGTCTACCGGGCCGGATGGTTGAAAAACGAAGGAAAACGGAACACAAGGGAAACTTCGATGGCCAAGTGGTTTGCCTGTGACGCCGCTTTTGAGGCGGCCAATGATGCGGTCCAAATTCACGGGGCATACGGTTATTCCAATGAATATCCGGTGGAACGTTATCTCCGCAATGCCAAAGCGCCGGTGATTTATGAAGGAACCCGTGAAATCCATACCATCATGCAAGGGGAATATGCGCTTGGTTACCGGGTGGACCGGCCGTTAAACCGGAATTTGCCGGCTTGGCCTTTTGAAGACTGAGGAGGAGAGATGGTTCCCATGATCACCTTTCCGGATGAATTGCGACAGATTGCCAAAACAGTAAAGGATTTTGTGGAGAATGAAGTGGAGCCGTATGCCAACCGGATTGAGGAAGAGGATCAGGTTCCCGGCCATTTGCTGGAAAAAGCCAAACAGTTGGGGCTTTTCGGTCTGGGGATTCCCGAGGAATACGGCGGATTGGGGCTCGGGGTGACAGGCAAATGCCTGGTGTTGGAAAATCTGGGGCGCACCCATAACGGATTTGTTTCCATCATCGGTGCCCACACCGGCATTGGCAGTACCGGCATTGTCCGGTTGGGCAGCCGGCATTTGAAAGAAAAATATTTGCCGGATCTGGCCGCCGGGAACAAGTTGGCCGCCTTTGCCTTGACCGAACCGGAAGCCGGATCGGATGCCGCGTCCATCAAAACCCGGGCGGAGAAAAAAGGAGACCGGTGGATCTTAAACGGGATGAAACATTTTATCACTAACGGGCCCGATGCCGATCTTTTCACAGTGATTGCTGTGACCGATCCCGGCAAAGGGGTGAAGGGAGGTTTTACTGCTTTCGCGGTGGAAAAAAGCTTCCCCGGCTTGAAAGTCGGAGCGGTCGACAAAAAAATGGGGCTTCGGGGTTCACACACGGCACAAATCTTCTTTGAAGATTGTGAGGTGCCGGAGGAAAATGTGATTGGCGAAGTGGGAAACGGTTATGTATCCGCCTTGAAAATTTTGACGGAAGGGCGGTGCACCCTGGCGGCACGGGCTTACGGCTCCTGCCAAAAATTGATTGAGTTGGCCACGGAGTATATGAAACAAAGGGTGCAATTCGGCAGGCCCATCGCCGAAAACCAGGGGTTGCAATGGATGCTGGCAGAGATGGCCACGGAAACCGAAGTGGGGCGGGCATTCAACTACCACGTTGCAAAGAAATTGGAAAACGGGGAAAAAGCGATCAAGGAAGCAGCCATGACCAAGTATTATGCCACTGAGACCTATAACCGGGTGGCGGATCGTGCCCTGCAAATTTTCGGCGGCGCCGGTTACATGAAGGAAACCGCTGTGGAACGGTATTACAGGGATGCGAGAATCACCAAAATTTATGAAGGGACCAATGAAATCCAAAAGAATATTATTGCGTCCCAACTGCTTGGGAAGTAGATTCGTTTGGGCTTACCGGCCGGATGTTCGGCACGGTAAGCCTTTTTTATGGAGGAATATTCAAATTTAACAAATAATTATTAATAGATGACCTTTTTTTGGAAGGGGCGTCAAGATGGAAAAAGTCGGGGAGATTCAAGAAATGAAGAAGTTGGAAACGGGAATCGCCGTTTTTGACCGTGAGGGAAAAGCTTTGTATACGGACAAAAAGATTTTGCGGTGGTTGGAGGGGACCGGACAAACCGGTTTAAAACAATTGGTTTTTGAGAAAAAAACGTCTTTGCCTGCCAGCTGGATCATCAAGCACCAAGAGCGGTATTTGCAAATGAATCTGTATTCCTGCCAGGGGATGGTCATCTTGGTTGTGGTTAATCTGACCGCACTCAAAGAGATGGAAGAGCAATTGGAGGAAGCTAAAGCCGTGCGGGATGAATTGGATGCCACGATTCAAAATTCCTATGATGCCATTTATATTGTGGATGCCAACGGCATTACCCGCAAAACCAATGATGCGATCGAACGGTTGACCGGCATCCCGAAGGAGTATTATATCGGCAAGGATATGCGCTATCTGGAGAAACGGGGGATTGTGAAAAAATCGGTTTCCTTTGAGGTGATGAAAAAGAAAAAGCCGGTCACCATGGTTCAGGAAACGGCCACGGGAAAAGTGTTGTTGATGACCGGAAGCCCGGTGTTTAATGAGGAAGGTGAAGTGATCCGGGTGGTGACCAATCTCCGCGATATCTCCGAATTAAACCGGCTGAAAGAAGAGTTGTCGCAGCTTCGCAAATTCCACGCCGGCGATGAACCGGTGGTTGTTGAAAGCCCCGAGATGAAGCAAGTGATGGAGCTGGCCGGACGCGTCGCCGAAACCGACACGACGGTGTTATTGCTCGGAGAATCCGGCGTGGGGAAAGAAGTGATTGCCCGCATGATTCACAAAAACAGCAAACGCTATGAAAAAGGTGCGTTTATTAAAGTCAATTGCGGGGCCATCCCGGAAGAACTTTTGGAATCAGAGCTTTTCGGTTATGAATCCGGAGCGTTTACGGGAGCGAAAAAAGAAGGGAAAGCCGGTTTGTTTGAACTGGCCCATGAGGGAACTCTTTTTTTGGACGAGATCGGGGAAATGCCGGTTCGGTTGCAGGTCAAACTGCTCCGGGTTTTGCAAGATCAGGAATACCGCCGGCTGGGCGGGGTGAAAACGATCAAAGTGAATACAAGGATCATTGCCGCCACCAATCGTGACTTGAGAAAAATGGTGGCGGAGGGGAAATTCCGGGAAGATTTGTATTACCGTTTGTGCGTGGTGCCGATTGAGATTCCTCCGCTCAGGAAACGGCCGCAGGATATTGTGCCGATGATCCGTTTTTACATGGAGAAATATAACCGCAAATACCAAACCCATAAGCAAATGGCCTGGGAAACCATGCAGGTGTTGCAAAACTATCATTGGCCGGGAAATATCCGGGAATTGGCCAATCTGATTGAACGATTGCTGGTGACAACGCCATCGGATGTGATCCTTCCGGAACATTTGCCTTTTTTATCCGGTGGCAAGCGGACGGCCCAAAATGAGTTCGCGGAAGCTGTCGAATACTTGGATGCCGAAAAACTCGGCGGATTGAAAAAGGTCATGAAACAGATGGAACGGCAGATCATTTCTTCTGCCTTTCAGAAATACAACAGTTCTTATGAAGTGGCAAAAGCACTGAAAATCAGCCAGTCCACCGCGATCCGCAAAGCGTACCAATACGGGATCCGAAGCAAAAACAAAAACATCAGGAAGAAACGTTTATAATGAAAAAACTGCATGGAAGAAAACCGGTTCCATGCAGTTTTTGTGTTGGAAAAAATGATCAGCGGGCAAATACCGATTTGATTTTTTCGATCGCCCAGTCCAGCTCCTCTTTTTTGATCACCAGCGGTGGGGCGAAGCGAATCACATTTTCATGGGTTTCTTTGCAGAGCAATCCTTCTTCTTTTAATTTTTCACAATAAGGACGGGCCGCTTCATGCAGTTCAACACCGATGAAAAGGCCTCTGCCCCGGACTTCTTTGATCGCCGGATGGTCAATTTCTTTTAATTTGGATTGGAAATAGTCGCCGAGTTCCAATGAACGATCGGCCAATTTTTCCTCTGTAATCACATCAAGGGAAGCGATCGATACGGCGCAGGCAAGAGGGTTTCCGCCAAATGTGGAACCATGGGAACCCGGTTCAAAGACCCCCAGAATCTCCTCGTTGGCAACCACGCAAGAAATGGGCATCACGCCGCCGCCCAAGGCTTTCCCGAGGATGTAAACATCCGGAACCACGCCTTCCCAATCGCAGGCGAACATTTTGCCGGTCCGCCCGAGCCCGGTTTGGATCTCATCGGCCATAAATAAAACACGATGCGCTTTACAGACTTCATACGCTTCCTTTAAAAATCCGTCCGGCGGGATGTTGATGCCGGCTTCTCCTTGGATCGGTTCAAACAGGAAGGCCGCCGTGTTTTCATGGATCGCTTCTTTTAACGCATCGATGTCGCCGTAGGGGATAAGCCGGATTCCGGGCAACATCGGGCCGAAACCGCGCTGATAATCGGCTTCGGAAGACAACGAAACGGCGAGCATGGTCCGTCCGTGGAAGTTTCCGGTGCAGGCAATCACTTCCGCTTTGTCCGGTTCCACGCCTTTTTTCTCATAAGCCCATCTCCGGGCGGCTTTAAAGGCGGTTTCCACTGCTTCGGCTCCGGTGTTCATGGGCAGGGCCATGTCTTTTCCCGTCAGCTTGCAGATTTTTTCCAGCCACGGTCCCAGTTGGTCATTGTGAAACGCACGGGAAGTCAGGGTGACCCGGTCTGCCTGTTCTTTCAAAGCTTGAATGATTTTCGGGTGCCGGTGTCCTTGGTTGACGGCGGAGTAAGCACTGAGCATATCCAAATATTTATTTCCATCCGGATCTTTCACCCAAACGCCTTCCGCTTCGGAGACAACGACCGGAAGCGGATGATAGTTGCGTGCTCCATAGCGGTTGGTTTGGTCAATGATTTGACCGGACCGGTTTGTCGTGGTCATGATGATCCCTCCAGTTTTCAACTTGATTTTTCATGGGTGAGGAAAGTTTGATGGGATAAAACTGTTCGGTAAGAGTACAGAGCAAATTTCATGCCAGTCAGTTCGTTGCCCGGATGGCGCGGTTTTATGTAAGAACGGGTGCAAATAAATTTTGCGTATGACAAGTATTGACCCAAAAATGTGCCAAGATATTTTGCATCGGCGAAAATCCGTTTATAATCAAAGTATATACTCCATGACCGACGGATGCGGGAGGCAAGGAAGATGAACAGTTCGCAAGGAAAGAAGGGTCTGTCTCCCAGGCAGATGGATGCAATTTTTAAGCAATTGATCGATGATGTGGAGATCGGCATTCATATGATCGACCGCAGCGGAAAGACCATCATTTACAATCAAAAAATGGCGGAAATCGAATCGATGAAGCGTGAAGATGTTCTCCATAAAAATGTTTTGGAGGTGTTTTCCTTTTCCCGTGATCAAGGAAGCACCTTGTTGGAAGCGGTCCGGACGGGAAAAGAAACCCGGCGGGTGAAACAGACGTATTACAACAATAAAGGAAAAGAGATCACCACCATCAATGATACGTATCCGATCCGGGTTGACGGTGAAATCATCGCGGCGGTGGAAATGGCCAAAGACATCACCAAACTGGAACATGTCATGAAAGACAATGCGTGGCGGAACAAAAACACCACTTACACGTTTGACCAAATTATCGGGCAAAGCGAAGCTATCCGTTTTGTCATCAAAGAAGCCCAAAGGGCGACCCGCACTTCTTCTTCGGTGCTGTTGGCGGGGGAAACCGGAACCGGAAAGGAACTGTTTGCGCAAAGCATCCACAATGGCAGTCCCCGCATGAAAGGGCCGTTCATTGCGCAAAATTGCGCGGCGATCCCGCACAGCCTGGCGGAAAGCATTCTGTTTGGCACCAAAAAAGGAGCGTTTACCGGAGCGGTGGATCAGCCGGGCTTGTTTGAACAGGCCGATGGCGGAACCCTGCTGCTGGATGAGATCCATGCGTTGAATCCTTTGGTGCAAGCAAAATTGCTCCGGGCCATACAGGAAAAAACCATCCGCAGGGTCGGGGATACCCGGGATAAAAAGGTGGATGTGCGCATTCTTGCCACCATCAATGAAGATCCGGTCGATGCGGTGCACCGCAACCGGTTGCGAAAAGACCTGTATTATCGCCTCAGTGTGGTGACGCTGTACATTCCGCCCTTGCGTGAACGCAAAGAAGACCTGGAACCGTTGGCACATCATTTTATCGACAAATACAATAAATGGTTCCATTTAAATGTCCGGGCGGTCAGCCCGGAAGCCTGGAAGATTTTTGTTCAGCATGACTGGCCGGGAAATGTGCGGGAATTGGAACATGTGATTGAAGGAGCGATGAACCGGATTGTGGATGAAGCGGTGATGGATGTTTGCCATCTTCCGTTGCGGTTGAGAAAAAAATACGAGCATGACTCCGGCGCGGCCGGATCGGTTCCGACACAATCCACCGGTTGGATTCCGGAATGGTTCCGCGGCCAAACCTTGCAGGAAAAAATGGAAGAGGCGGAAAAAAGGCTGATTCAAGAAGCCTTGAAAGAAAATGACGGGAATATCACCCGGACTGCAAAATCTCTTGGCATCTCCCGGCAGAGTTTGCAGTATCGGATGAAAAAGTACCATCTGGCAACCGGAGAGACGCGTTAAACAAAACCATTCCAAACCTTGCAGGCAGACGGGCCATTGCCTGATCGTTGCAAGGTTTTTCAAGTACAAAAAAATTGTGATTGACACGTGTGAAGAAGGAACCGCCAAAGTGATGGAATAAATGGAATTCCACTTGTCCCCATGACCACAAGAAACAACCACTGATCACGCCTTCCGATTGGCCGTTGCCGAAACCGTTGGCCAAAATGCAGAAAGCAGCTTGAGCGGGGATGATGAGGAATCAATAAAAAAAGCGCCCGGCCATCAATGGTCCGGGCGCTTTTCAGCTTTAAGAGGACAAGATTTGCTGAAGGATGGATAAATTGGCTGTTTCATTTCGTTTCAGTTCGTTGCGGTGAGACCAAACTTCAGCCGGGGAAACGGGAAGTTCACCACAGACATCCACACCGAGTACTTTTTTCCGGCGGATGAGGCGGCCAAGAGCCTCGAGCAAATCCGACAACCGCATGTTTCCCTGGTCCCAGTTCGTAATTGCGTCGGCACGGTCCAGGACATCTTTGTCAATACTGATATAGATATCCTCGGTTGGAATGGCCGATACGAGTTGATCCCATTGCCGGTTCAGCCACAAAACGATTTTGTTTTTCAACCGGGACGGAAACGCTTTGGACTTTGAACAGGTCCCTACCAAAAAAACCTTTTGGAGAAAAGGCAAATTTCCGAGCGCTTCCGCGACCCAGGAACCACAAGAAAGCAACTTGCTTCCTGTAAGCGGCTGGCTGTCGGTATGGTTGTCAAAAAGGACAAGAGTAAACGGTTGACGGAATTTTTGTAAAAACAAATAGGTGACATAGTGATGATTCCCGTTCCCGATAAAGGTGATGCCCCGGCCGGTTTTTTCAGGAATCCGTTCCGTTAACTTTTGCCATGCTTGTCCGGAACAATAGAGGTTGGTTCCGGGGATATCTTGAAGTTCAATCCATTCATTGGCGACACGGGAAAGTTGAGGTTGTTCCTGATACGTATTGTCAAAATTTAAAAGCGTGACTTCTCTCAGTTCCATCAATATCATTTCCTTTCTGAATAAAAAAGAAATGAAGTACAGAACCAAGTGAAAGTTGTATACCCTTCCGGACGGGGATCCAAACATCAATGACGAAAAAACCAACCGCAAAGCGGTTGGTTTTTTAAATTTGTCTGGCGCTGTTTTTTATATCAGCGGGCACTTCGATTTTACCGTTGTACTCACCTTTTAAATTCATTTCCATTTGTTGTTCCAGTTTCAAGGTATCTTGGTCATTGGTAACCAGGATATGCATTTCTTGCAGGGTCTTGGTTTGTTTGAAGTTGTTTTTGTCGATATAAATCTTTTGATTCAATTTCTCAAACTTCATATTTTGCAATTTGGACGGGTCGAAGCCCGAGCTTTGCAGGCCTCGGATGACTTGATCTTTCATCATGCTCTCAAAGGTTTGACCGTCTTGTTTCAAGGCCGTAAAATCAATGGACAGAACGTATTGGTTGCCTTCTTCATTTAAGGAAACGCCGGCGGGAAGAGCATTTCCACCCAATTTTTCAAACAGTTGCTCCACCTGTTTGATGCCTGACATCGGATCCTGGGAGGCATCCATGGCGGAGGTGTCCACGGTGGTTTTCACCCAACCCATTTGCGGGATTTTGTTGTAAAGGGAGTTGTCGGCAAGGAACATCTCAATTTCTTCCGACGCACCGCTGGATTCGGTTTTTCCTTTTAAGTGTAAGGCCACCGGATTCATGGTGACATCAATGGTGGAAGTGTTGCGGGTTTTGATGGCTTGCGACACATCGCCGGAGGCTACCGTAATGGTTTGATTCGTTTTGACATCGTATGTATGCCCGCCTTTTTCCATGGTTTGCATGGATTTATCAATCACTTGGGTGGGAGTGAGTTTGGGTTGATCTGCGGCCGTTTCGTTTTCTTTGCCGCCGCAACCCGTCAAGAGAAGGGCCCCCGAAAGGGTCATGACTGAAAATAATTTCCACAAACTTCGCATAACACTTTGACTCCTTTGCTTCCGTAATCTGTGTAATATTTTAGCATAAATTAAATTTTTTAGATATAATAATTATGTCTGAAACGTAAAATTTAAAAAATATTTGCAATAAAATGAAATATTTCGTGATGGAAAAAGAAGCAAAAATTGACGCATTTTTTATTTTACCCGGATAAGGCGAAAATTGCAAACAATTGTTCGTTTGCGAAGAAAGGGGAATGAAGATGCCGGATCATGACGTGATTTATCAAGAACAAGCTTCCATGTATGACCGGTTGATTTCCAAACAAAAAAGCGTGATCCCTTTTCTTGAAAAAATCCATTCAGGAAAAGGAGCCGATATTGTGGACATAGAGGCCGGGACCGGAAGGCTGACCGTGCCGCTGGCAAAAGTTGCCCGCAGTATCGTGGCCTTGGATGAATCAGCCGGGATGCTGGCTGTGACGGCAGAAAAGCTGAAAGCGGAGGGCCTAGATCATTGGCAGGTGCAGGTGGCCGATCATCGCCGCCTTCCGATGGAAGATGACCAAGCCGATTTGGTGGTGGCCGGATGGAGCATCTGTTATCTGGCCAGTTCCAATCATCCGACATGGAGAAAAAATTTAAGCCAAATCATCGGGGAGATCCGGCGTGTCTTGAAACCGGGGGGGGGACCGTCGTCATTTTTGAAACGATGGGAACCGCCACGGAAGAACCGGATCCTCCGGATTTTTTACGCCGGTATTACCGGGCTCTGGAAGAAGAATACGGTTTTTCCCATTCGGTCAACCGCACTGATTACACATTCCGGGATCTGGACGAAGCGGAAGAATTGACACGCTTTTTCTTTGGCGGTGAAGTGGCGGACAAAGTGAGAAAAAACGGCTGGGTGCAAGTGCCCGAATGGGCGGGCGTATGGTGGCGGTCATGGTGAGCCGGTGATACGGAATCAAGGGTTTCGTGATAAAATAAACATAGTCTGTTCATGAAGGGATGAGTTGCATGGAAATGATCGACGCAGATCTGTTAAACAGGATCCGCAGCCAAAAACCCTTGATTCACAATATCACCAACGTGGTGGTGACGGCATTTACAGCTAACGGGTTGCTTGCATTGGGAGCGTCCCCTGTCATGGCTTATGCCAAGGAAGAGGTGGCTGACATGGCCAAGCTCTCGCAAGCGCTCGTTTTAAATATCGGCACGCTTCAAACCGACGTGGTGGAAGCCATGATCATTGCCGGCAAATCAGCCAACCGGCACGGGGTTCCGGTCATCTTTGACCCCGTTGGCGTGGGCAGCACCCCCTACCGGCTGGAAATGGCGCAAAAAATTTTGTCGGAAGTAAACGTTTCGGTGATCCGGGGAAACGCCGGGGAGATTTCCGGATTGACCGGTCAGACCGGATTGACCAAAGGCGTGGATGCGCAGGAGGAAGAAACCGCCGGTTTGGTGGAAAATGCAGCCGCATGTGCAAAATCCTTCAAAGCGGTGGTGGCAATGACCGGCAAGGAAGATCTCATCACGGACGGATCCACTCATTATTTGGTGCAAAACGGCCATCCTTTATTGATGAAAGTAACCGGCACGGGTTGCCTGCTTTCTTCTGTATTGGGAGCCTTTACCGCAGTGGGGGCAAACCATTTACAGGCCGTCGTCACCGGTGTCGCCGCCTATGGGGTGGCAGGCGAATTGGCGGCTGAAGAAACAGGAGAAAAGGGCCCCGGATCTTTCCAAACGGCCTTTTTGGATCAACTGCATTGGGTTACTGACAAAGATTTGCAATCAATGGCCCGGGTGCAAAAGGTCAATCCGTAGCAGAACACACCCTGCAACAGTCTCCGTCCGGAGATGAACCACCAATGGAAAGGATGTCCGTTTATGTTATTAAGTGTTTTGGACCAATCCCCGATCCCTGAGGGGAAAAATGCCGTGGAAGCTTTGGCGGATACGACCCGGTTTGCCCAAGAAACCGAAAAAATGGGTTATCATCGCTTTTGGGTGTCCGAACACCACTTTACCCAAAGCTTGGCCGGATCGAGCCCGGAAGTTTTGATCAGCCATTTGGCGGCCAAAACTTCCCGCATGCGGATCGGTTCCGGAGGCGTGATGCTTCCGCACTACAGCCCGTATAAAGTGGCAGAAAATTTCAAGGTGTTGGAGGCACTTTATCCCAACCGGATTGACTTGGGGGTGGGAAGAGCACCGGGTGGCATGCCGCTGGCGACCCGCGCCCTGCAGGAAGGCAAGGAAACGTTGGGACATGACACATATCCGGAGCAATTGAAAGACCTGATCATTTATCTGTATGATTTGGCGGAGGAAAATGAAAAGTTCCCCGGCCTGTTGGCCACCCCGCAAATCGAAACGGCTCCGGAACTGTGGTTGTTGGGCTCCAGCGGGGGCAGTGCGTCGCTGGCTGCCGAATACGGGGCAGGTTATTCGTTTGCCCAGTTTATCAACGGAGCCGGCGGGGAAGAAGTGACCCGCTATTACCGCGAGCATTTCCGACCTTCCCGGATCAACCAAAAACCGCGGACAATGGTCTCCATTTTTGCGGTGTGCGGCGAAACGGAGGAAGAAGCGGAAAAACTGGCTAGCTCGCTCGATTTGTCCTTGCTCTTGATTGAGAAAGGAGAAGCCCGGGGCGGAATTCCTTCTGTGGAAACGGCATTAAATTATCCCTATGACGCGTTTGACCGGTTCCGCATCAAAGAAAACCGCAAACGGGTGGTTGTTGGCGATCCCGCTCATGTCAAGGAAAAAATTCTCCGGCTGAGCGAAGCGTATCAAGCCGATGAGGTGATGCTGGTTTCCATCATGCATGACTTTGAAGCCAAGCTGAAATCTTACCGGTTGATCGCCGAAGCGTTTGGCATGATCTGAAAAACAGAAGGCAGGGCACTCACCGCCCTGCCTGTTATTTTGTTTCTTCGATGACACCGCAAGCGATCCGGTCCCCGGCATTTCCGGCAGGATCCGACTTCAGGTCATCGGCTTTTTCATGAATCACCAGGGCGGTTCCCCCGCTTTTCAGCAGCGAATGGGATGCTTCCGGATTCAGCGTCACGCCGTCCACAGTCAAGGTGACATCCACTTTTCCGTCCGGATTCACGGTGATGTTGTCCAAATCCCCGGCATGGGCTCCTTCCGGGTTTTCTTTTCCGTGTTTTTTGCCTTTCGGATTAAAATGTCCGCCGGCCGATTCGAAATCCGGCGCTTCGCATTGGCCGGTTTCATGGATATGGAAGCCATGTTCGCCGGGAGCCAGGTGATTTGCCGTGAGATGAATTCGCACGCCATGTTCATCCTCTGTGATTCTCGCTTGTCCCACGGAATGGCCCTCACCATTGGTCAGATTGGCCACCGCTTTAAGCAGAGGGGTTCCTTCCGGCGTTTTTTCTTTCGTTGCATGGGGATCCCCGGGAGCCGTGGCATCTTCGCTCGGGGAGCATCCCAAGCTTCCCGCCGTCAGCAACACGAGCATGGAAAAAAGAGACAAGAAGCGCATGGTGGCATTCCTCCTGAAAGCTGAATTTCCCTCATTATTTAAACAATTTATATATTTGTCAAGGATTTCCGGGAAAGAAAGGGAAGGGGACTCGTTTGGATCGGATATTTTTATATAATAGAACTGAAAGGAGGATAAGTGGTGAAAACAGCGGATTTATGCGATCATTATTCGTCACTGGGTGTGTGCGAAAACATTTTTTTGAATTTTGGAAAGAAAAAGCGGTTTAACGGCCCGATTCATACGGTGAAAGTGTTTGAAGACAATGTGCTGGTCAAAGAAGCTTTACAAACTGTTCCCTCCGGCGCCGTGTTGGTCGTCGACGGCGGAGGTTCCAACCGCTGTGCATTGATGGGGGACCGGCTGGCAACGATCGCCGTGGAACGGAATCTGGCCGGCGTCATCATCAACGGTTGCATTCGCGATTCAGCCGAAATCAATGAAATGGATCTCGGCGTGCGGGCCCTAGGCACCTGCCCCGTCAAAAGCAAGAAAGAAGGAAAAGGCAAGCGGGACATCACCGTCTCCTTCGCCGGCGTTCACTGGAAACCAGGCTGGTATGCTTACGCCGATGAAGATGGCATTGTGCTCTCGGACAAGCCCTTGACCTTGGACTGAAAAATGGTCGTCGACCCCCGGCGGAAAAGAAATCCCGGGGGTCAAATGATACGGAATATTCCTTCAATATTCTCAAGGTGATTGAAAAAACTTAATATGTCTTCCTTGTCATTTCAGAAGGATTGACCGCAAAAAACAAAGGATCCGGTTGCCTTGGGGCTTCCTTTCAGTTTTTGATTGCGGAAAAATGGTCTCAGAGGAGGGAGAAATCATGCAAGGGAAACGATCCGATCGTCTTTGGCTGG
Source organism: Thermoactinomyces sp. FSL K6-2592 (assembly GCF_038006465.1). NCBI lineage: Bacteria > Bacillati > Bacillota > Bacilli > Caryophanales > Thermoactinomycetaceae > Thermoactinomyces > Thermoactinomyces sp. FSL K6-2592. The sequence goes on along the minus strand of NZ_JBBOVH010000001.1, from coordinate 1,936,002 downwards.
GAATTTGCGCTGTCATCATTATCTTTTCAGGTGTTTTGAAAGCAATGAACAACGGGATGGATGCTCTTTTGCCCTTGTCATTGGGGGTGTCTGTTGTTCTTTATGTATTTTCTAATCTGGATATCAGAAAGAATGATGAAAGAACTCAGTTGATCAAAGGCAAGAGTGGATTTTTGGCTTATGCAATCGGTCTGATCAGTGTCGGGGTTGTGTATGCTTCTTCAAGAGCGAATCTTATTGATACCGAATCCGGTGTTTTGATTGCATTGTCCATTTTTATGATTTCTTATCCCTTGTGTTTGTTTGTGTACAGCCGCTTGAATGAATGAGTGGCAAAGATACCTCTGGTTCAATTCTGAAATCCATCGGCTTTTCTTTTCCTGTGTTCTTTAAATTCAAACAGTTTGACGAAAATGTAGACCAGCAAAGCGGAGATCGTTGAGTAATAAAAAGGAAGAAAATTCGGGCTGTCCTCCATTTGCAAATTTACTTTAAACATCCATTGGTCAGCAATAAAACCGAAGAAGAGATATGACAGCAATGCGATTCCATGTTTCCACGGGTTCTGAACTGAATGCAAAAGCCGGTCGGTTACATAAGAGACTGCCAGTCCGTAAGTAAAGATTCCGCAACCGCCATATATAAAAGAGAAAACGAACATTGTTTCAACCGTCGAACTGTCTAAAGCAGGATCATCGATGATACCGAGAAACATATAATATATGGCAAATAACAAAGTGGCAAAAAATAATGCCAACAACCTTTTTCCGAAACTGATCATGGGAATCTCCTTTGTATTTTATACAAAAATTATATTAAAAATATATAATATTAACAATATAAATGAAAAGGCTCTTCCTGATCTTGGACGTGAAAAGGAGGAAGAAGAAGATTATGCCGACGATCCCGGAAGTGTTTCAGCGCGTAAATCGTGAAAAGTTTATACGCAAGGAGGACGGGAGCCTGATCCCGCAGATTTCATCTGATGGCGCGATCCGTGGCAGTCTTGAATTATTGGATGTCCAAAAAGGACAGCGGGTGCTGGAGATCGGTACGGGTTCCGCGTACAGCACGGCATTGATCGCCTTACTTGCCGGGCCCGACGGCAAGGTTGTCTCTTTGGATATTGAGCCGAAACTCACCCGACGTGCACGCCGGATGTTTGAAGACCAAAATTTGCATCAGGTGCAATTTGAAACCCGGGACGGGCGCAACGGTTGGGAAGCGGGTTCCCCATATGACCGGATTGTGGCTTGGACAACCCCGGATCTTCTTCCTGAAGCGTGGAAACATCAATTGAAAGAAGGCGGTTGGGTGGTAACGCCATTTAAAGTGCTTCCAATTGCGGACACCAATGTTGTGGTTCGACTGATCAAAAGAAACGGGAAACTGAAAGGGGAAAATGTCATTCCGGGTTCGTACATTGCCATGACGGAAAGAACACCGGAAGAGTTTTTCGGACCTTGGATTCATGCCCATTGGTCGGGAGAAGGAGAGAATCCGTGGTGGGTCAGTTCCTCTTGGATGGAAAGACCGGTTGATTCTGACTGGGTCTGTCACTTCCTCTATCTCAATCCAACAACTCCTCCTTTTCCGGAAGTTGGCGACGAGCTTCGGGCATTCTTGCTGGCAGTAAATCCCGATGGTCTGACAACGGCAGAGCGATCGGATGGAAGCTATATCGGATACAGCAGTCCGGAAGGATTTGCATTGCTTTCCCTCCGGGATTCTCAATGGATCACAACGGACGAAAGGCATGCACATGTTCTAATCCGTTGGAGGGAATCGTGGATCCGGAAAAAACGTCCATCCTACAGCCGGATCAAAGCCCGGGTGGTTGGAAAACGAGTCCGGGTTGAACTGAAAAAGGAACCGGAGCCAAAGGAAATTTAGGCTATTCAATTTTGCCGTTCTTGTGCTTCTGAACGTGTAAACCAAACATTAAAATACTGTTTTTTCCATGGAGTCATAAAGCCTTATGAACTAACAAAAATAATTGATGTCATAACTATATTCGGAATTTAGTAAAGAGAGGGAATTTAACAATGTTAATTACATTAAAAGATGATTTGCCAAACAGTAAGCAATTTTTTGACCTGTACCAAACGACGGGATGGAAACATCCATTTACTAAAGAGCGTTTATTTCAGGCAATATCAAACAGCTGGTATTCTGTTTCAGCTTACAAAGAAGACGAGCTGGTCGGATTTGGAAGAGTGATATCTGATGGAGTTTATCAAGCCCTGATCTGCGACTTGATTGTAAGTTCAAAATATCAAGGAAAAGGGATCGGAACCCGTATTCTATGCAGGCTTTTAGATCAGTGTAAAGAAAATGACATCCTTTTGGTGATGCTATTTAGTGCCAAAGGAAAGTTCAGCTATTATGAAAGATTTGGTTTTGTTCAACACAGTCCTGACGCACCAGGAATGATATGGGATAAAACAAAATATGTCTGATACGTCTCCGTATAAACACCAAACCAAGAATATCGGGCTACTTGTTCACCCAGAGGTGAGCAAAGCAACCAGTAAGATTTTCAAAGAGTTTTCTCATGGGAAATTTCCGTCTGCTGTAGTGAACCAGACGATTCGGGAAGTCAAGTCAAAAAAGAAAAAGCAAAACGCGAAATCATTCAAAAAGCTATGGTGTTGCTTCAACAATCAGAACCTCAAGATGGAAAAGGTTGGAGACTTCTATACGGTTTCCTTTCCAACTTTGGAAAAGCGGATCGGTGTACCCGTTGTAGCCCGTCCTTATCAGCAAGCATGGTTAGAGAGAATCCTAAACGGAACCGTCAAACAGGGTGCCAGCGAGCTATACAGGAAAAAAGGAATGGTATATCGCCATTCCAATCACTTTTGAAGTAGAACAACGGAAACTAAAGTCATGGGAGTTGATCTGGGACTGAGATACATAGCTGTCGCCAGTGTTGGAACAAAATCATTATTCTTCAAAGGAAATCAAGTTGCTTTTGTTCGTAGACTTTTTGCGGCTAGACGAAGAAAGCTAGGTAAACTGAAAAAACTTTCCGCCATCAAAAAATCAAAAGATAAAGAGTCTCGTTGGATGAAAGATCAGAACCATAAAATCAGCCGTCAAATCGTAGATTTCGCATTGACCAACGGTGTTGGTATCATTCGAATGGAAGATTTGACGGAGATTTGAAATCGGGCAAAGTCTAAAAAAGAAGCTGGTAGAAACCTTCATTCATGGGCTTTCTATCAGCTACAGAAAATGATTAAGTACAAAGCAGAAATGGTAGGGTATCTGCTTTGAATTAGTTAAACCGGACTACACCAGTCAAACTTGTAAATGTGGTCATCGTGAAAAAGCGAATCGAATTGGCATCCAGTTCAGATGCAAAAAGTGTGGTTATACCTGCCATGCTGATCTGAATGGAGCAATTAATATAGCTAAAGCCCATTCTGGGTTAGTAGCCTAGCGTACTGGTAACAGGTACGCCGCCCATGTGGGTACACTCTAACCACATGGGACGGGGTGATGACACACCCCTGAACTTGGGCGTTGTCCAAAACGGAAACGGACTACGGACGCTAACGACCCAAGAATCCCACGGCTTCAGCCGTGTGGAGTGTCAATATGGGAGAATCATTTGTTGGACTTGGACGAAAACGGTATATTGATATAGAAAAACCCCCTGGATGGGCCGGTTGTTTGGGGAAAGGGCATTGATTTGAGAAAATGGAAGATTTGCAGAATCGGGGTTTGGTCATACAATCCGCTTCCGGACATCAAGCCGGTTGGCGGTTTTTTTGTTTGGCGGGAAAGGAACGCGGCGGGAGGGCTTTTTGTCTGTTTCTGTGGTATTCTGTTTAGGATAGAGAAGATGAAATGGAAAACAGAATATGAATTCAGAAGAGGTTGATGAAGATGAAAGTGGTATTGGCGACGTTAAATGCAAAGTACATTCATACATCTTTGGCGTTGCGGTATTTAAAAGCGTACAGCGGCCGGGAATTTGATGTGGAGATCGCGGAGTATACGATCAAGGATCCGGCGATGAATGTGGTTTCGGATCTGTTTCAACGCCGGCCGGATGTGATCGGTTTTTCATGTTACATATGGAATATTGAAGAGACCATCCCGATTTTGGATATGATAAAAAAGATCATGCCTCAGACAAAGATTGTGCTGGGCGGTCCGGAAGTGTCGTATGACACCCGTGAATGGATGGACCGGTTGCCGCAAGTGGATTTTATTGTGATGGGGGAAGGGGAAGCGACGTTTCATCACTTGCTGAAGGAGATCAGCGCAGAAGAGCGGTATGATCAGGTGTTGGGCGTGGCTTACCGCCAAGGGGAAGAAGTGATTCTCAATCCGCCGCGGCCCAAGTTGGACTTGAATGAGATCCCGACTCCGCACCGGTTTCCGGAAGATCTGCCCGATTTGTCCAAACGGGTGATTTATTTCGAGACGAGCCGGGGATGTCCGTTTAATTGCCAGTTTTGCTTGTCCAGCATTGAAGTGGGGGTCCGGTATTTTGATATCGAACGGACGAAGGCGGACCTCATGTACTTGATTGAAAACGGGGCAAAGCTGATCAAATTTGTGGACCGGACGTTTAATATCAAGCGGGATTATGCGCTGGAGATTTTCCGGTTTCTCATTGACCATCACCAAGGGTGTGTGTTCCAGTTCGAGATCACGGCAGATATCATGCGGCCGGAAGTGTTGCAATTTTTGACGGAAAATGCGCCTCCGGGGATTTTCCGCTTTGAAATCGGGGTTCAATCGACGAACGACCCGACCAACTTGGCGGTGAAACGGAGACAAAACTTCTCCAAACTGTCGCGCACGGTGAACATGATCAAAGAAAGCGGCAAGATTGCCCAGCACCTGGATTTGATCGCCGGATTGCCCCATGAAGATTATGACACGTTTAAAAAGACATTTAATGATGTATTTGCCCTGCGGCCGGAAGAATTGCAACTGGGCTTTTTGAAAATGTTGAGGGGAACGGGACTTCGCATCCAGGCTGATCAGTATGAGTATGTTTACATGGAGCGGGCACCTTATGAGATCTTGGGCAACAAGGACCTTTCCTTTGCCGACATTGTCCGCATCAAGCGCGTGGAGGATGTGTTGGAAAAGTATTGGAATGCGCATCGCATGGACCACACCTTGAACTATTTGATTGAGCACGAGTTTCCTTCTGCCTTTGACTTTTTCCAGGAGTTTGGCGACTACTGGGAGGAGCAGGGATGGCAACGAATCGGGCATCAGTTGGAAGATCTCTTTTTGCGTCTGGTTTCCTTTCTGAAAAGCAGGGGCACTTCACAGCCGGATGTGATTTTGGGGTTGATGAAGTATGACTATTATCTCAATCATCGTCACCGTCCGCGCAAAGTATGGTGGGACTGGACACTGAGCAAGGAGGAACAAGCCGCTTATTTGAAAATGGCGTTGAAATCGCCGGAGAAAGTCTCGGGAGATTTCGGGGAGCAACCGGTGAGCGAAAGGCAGTTGTTCAAGCATGCGGTGATCGAGTCGGTGCCGTTTGATTTGGAAAGATACCGTAAGACCGGCGAAATCCTCTTGAAAAAACAATTGATGATCGCTTATTATGAACCGGGAAAACCGGTGAAGATTTATACCATGGATCCGGACAATGACTAAGCCCTTTCTCCTCTTTGGAGAAAAGGGTTTGTTTTTATCAGGAAAATTGAAGAATAGGATATCTTCCGGAGAAAGATGATGTTATACTAGATGGCTGTGAATATCAGAAAACAGAAAGTGAAAGTGATGCGAAATGGTTTTGCGAATGGTGATTATTGTCCTTTCTTCCATCTTGATTGCCTTTGCATGGAATGTGTTTTTGTTGCCGCATAAGATTTTAAGCAGCGGCGTTTCCGGGATCGCCATGATTATCAGTTTGTTGACGCCGATCAACACCGGGGTCATCAACTTTGCGTTGAATCTTCCTTTGCTTCTGCTCGGATACATGAAGCTGGGGAAAAAGTTCATCATCAATACGATTCTTTCGGTTGTCGTCACCTCGGTGGCCTTGTGGTTGATTCCCGTTGAACCAATTTCCAGCGACCCGATCATGTCCTCGCTGTTCGGGGGCGTGCTCGCCGGCATCGGTACCGGATTTATCTTTCGTTCATCCGGTTCCACCGGGGGATTGGATATCATTGTCTTTTTGCTGACCCGAAAAAAAGAGATTTCTTTGGGGACGCTCACCTTTACCATGAATGCGGTGATCGTGTTTGTTTCAGGGTTTCTGTTTGACTGGGACACGGCTCTTTACACCATGTTGTCCATTTTTGCCACCGGTAAAGTGATTGACATGATTCATACCAAACATTTGAAAGTCACCTTGATGATTATCACTAGCAAAGGTGAGGAAATCCGGAAAAGCCTGATTTCCAGATTGGTGCGGGGAATCACGATTGTCGACGGGGAGGGAGCCTACACCCGGGAAAAACGGAAAGTCTTGTTCATGATTATTTCCCGCTACCAACTGGCGGAAGTGAAAAGGGTGATTATGGAAAACGATCCCAAAGCGTTTGTCAATATCATGGAAACCGTGGAAGTGATGGGATATTTCCACCGGGATTTCAATGAAGAAAATGGTTAAAAAACGTTGAACTTTGCATGAAGCCAGTAAGACTTGCGTTAAACTATAGTTGGAATTGCCTGTGAGGAAAGGATTGCGTTATGAAGTCGAAGTCTCGGGTGCAGAAACGAAAGAACGAACATATCGAAATCGTGCTGAATGAAAATGTGACCAGCCGGCAAGTGACCACCGGATTGGAACATTACCGCTTTGTTCATCAGGCGTTGCCGGAGCTGGATTTTCGTGAAATTGATCTTTCCTGTACCTTTTTGGGGAAACCTTTGAAGGCCCCGCTTTTCATCAGTTCGATGACCGGCGGGACCGAAGAAACGGGGGAGATTAACCGCATGTTGGCCATTGCGGCCCAGGAGTGCGGGTGGGCGATGGCGCTGGGATCAATGCGTGTGATTCTGGATCGGCCGGCGGTGGAACACACCTTTCAAGTCCGGCGCCATGCCCCGGATATTCCGGTGATTGCCAATATCGGAGCCGTGCAATTGAATCACGGGGTCGGGGAAGAAGAATGTTACCGTTTTGTGGAGACAGCGGAAGCCGATGCGCTGGTTTTGCACTTGAATTCGATGCAAGAAGTGTTTCAGCCGGAGGGGGACGTCAATTTCAAAGGCATCCTCCGGAAAATTGAAAAGCTGTGCCGGCGCGTTTCATTTCCCATCGGTGTCAAGGAAGTGGGTTGGGGAATCAACGGCGAATTGGTCAAAACCCTGTTTGATTGCGGTGTACAGTTTGTGGATGTGGCCGGAGCGGGAGGCACTTCGTGGAGTCAGGTGGAAAAACACCGGACCACCCCCTTGTTGAAAAATGCGGCGCAAGCTTTTGAAAATTGGGGAATTCCGACGGCGGAATGTGTGATCGAAGCGCGGAGTGCGGCTCCTTCCGGAACGATCCTTGCCAGCGGCGGATTGAAAAACGGGGTGGATGCCGCGAAGGCGATCGCGTTGGGAGCAGATCTGGCCGGATTTGGACGTTCGCTTTTGCCCTATGCGGCCGATAACCGGCAGGATATGTTGATCGACCGGCTCCGGCAGGTGATGATGGAAATGAAAATCGCCATGTTTGGAGCAGGCATCGGTTCCGTTAAGGAACTTTCCCGGACCGACCGGCTGTTATTTCATGCATGGCAGTGATCGCGGTGTAATCGCTTCCGTTCAGGTTGACAACGGGCCGGTGGTTAATATTTAATAAAATTAAATATTAACTTTCCTAACCAATGGGAATGAGATGGAAAGCGGGGAGACGGATGACATTTGATCACGAGAACATTATTACCAACATTCAAATGAAACAATATGCCATTACCCGGAGAATCGGACAGCATATCACCACGGCGTTATCCGAAATCGGTTTGACCCGGGCGCAGTTTCATATATTGAATTATATCGGATCGAGCGACCGATGCCGGGCGACCGACATTGCAAACATGATGGAGGTCAAGCCCAGTGCGGTGACGTTGATGATAGACCGTTTGGAAGCCCACCAGTGGGTAAGGCGCTCCCAGGATGCTTTTGACCGTCGTGTGGTTGTCATTGAACTGACGGAAGAAGGAAAAAATATATTGTCCAAAGCGAAAAAAATCAGTGAAGAAGTGGTGAAACATTATTTGTCCAATTTGTCCCAAGACGATTTGATCCGCTTGTTGGAAATTTATGAAAAACTGGAGAGAATTGTAAACGACGAAAAACGGGCGGAATAAATTTTTTCGGAAAATGTTGAAGGGTCTATCACTGCAAAAAGACGCCAAAATGCCAGTAAAAAAAGAGAAAAATCCCCCTTAAAAAAGATCAGAAATGGAGGGCGGATTTGTCAAATGGCGAAAGTTGTGTATTCAATACAATTCAAGGATATTGATAAAAAGGATGATCTTTATGCAGCTACCCGGCTGGTTGCAAAGCTGGAAATGGGATCAGCGTTGGCAGGAAACGGGATTTGAGTTTTTGGATGAAGCTGCTTTTTTGGATGAGCTGGCACAGTTCATGGATCGGGAAGCTGATTTGATCGTTTTTGCCGAAGCAAAGGATCTGAGTATTCCCCGCGGTATTGTGCTTGCCTATCAACCTTTGGTGGAACATCAAATTTTTGCAATCTTTCAAGGATGTGTTTCACATCCGTTGGCCATTCCGGCCGATTTGGATGAAGTCCGTCGCTTTTCAGATTATTATTTGTCGCCGGGTTGGCAAATGGAGCAAATGCGCTTGCCTCATCACACGATCCCGCGAGTTTGGAGAGGAACCAGCCAGCGGCAGTTGACACCGCTGACGGAGGAGCGTTTGAAATGGTCTTCTTTTTACATAGGCGTCGGCCATTACGAACATGAAATGGTTGACTTGGAAAACAGCGCGGCGTTCAATCCTTTTTTGCGCACCGACCGGATGGTGACGGCCACTGCGGACGGAGGGCAGTGGTCGCAATGGTACACGAATTACTCCGGTTCCATTTTCTCCTTGTACCGCATCCCGATGGAGGATCAATGGGGCATTTTTTATCTGTTTGTCCACTACAGGCCGTGCCCATACCTGGAAGGGAAGAGGCAAATTTTAAACGAACTGGTGTCGGAGGAGAAACCTGCCGGCAAATTGCCGGTGGATGTTCCCTTTGATGTAGTTCTGGCCCTGAATCATTTCCCTTTTTATCAGCTCTTTACCATTGAAGAGTTAAAAGAAGAGGCATTAAACGGCAATTATGAATGGTTTATTCATTTGCTCGGATACTTGGATTGCCCCTTGGTCAAACGGGAAATCGGGGATCTGGAGCAAGTGTTTGCCGATTTTGCCGATTGCCGCCACGAAAAAATCCGGCGCGAAGTGACGGCACTTGCGCACCTTCACGGTTGGCGCAATTTATTGAATCAATTGCAGGAAAACGATTAAGCAAAATCCCTCCTTTAAACAGGAGGGATTTTTTTATCTCTGAAGAAGTGCATTTTACTTTAATCGTGTTTTAAAAAGGCCGGCACGTCAAAACAGGTTGTCAGAATTGAATGATTGACGTATTTGGTGTCTTTTTCGAAGCGGTTCACAAACACTTGATCATATTTTTTGGAGCCCAGGGTGAAGCTCCAGAAGCCGCCCGGATAGGTGGGAACCGTTGCCGTGTATACTTTGACCGCCGGATACAGATCCCGGATGTGGCGGATGGTTTGGTTCATGACGGAGCGGTGAAACAGCGGGGACTGGCTTTGGCACACCATCAATCCGTCTTCTTTTAAAGCCCGGTGAATGTTTTCATAAAAGCTCTTTTCAAAAAGCGCTTTGGCGGGGCCCACGGGGTCGGAGGAGTCCACGATGATCACATCGTAGTGATCCTGGATGTTTTCCACATGTTTGATCCCGTCATTAAAAATAAAGTTCACCCGGCGATCGGAAAGGTTTCCGGAAACCGCCGGCAGGTATTTTTTGCAGGCATCCACCACCAGCTCGTCAATTTCCACCATGTCAATTTCTTTGACATTTTCATATTTGCATACTTCCCTGGCGGCTCCGCAGTCCCCGCCCCCGATGATCAACACGCGCTCGGGATTCGGGTGGATGGAAAGCGGAATGTGGGTGATCATTTCATTATAAATGTGGCCGTCCAGGGAAGTGGTTTGCACCACGCCGTCCAAAACGAGCATGCGCCCGAAATCATATGAATCCAAAATCATGACATGTTGAAAAGGGGATTTCTCCGAAAATACAACTTCTTTAATCCGGTAACTTACCTTCATGTTTTCCCGTTCATCTTCGATCAGCCATAAATCCCCGTTTTTTTCTTGCAGAAATGGTGTTTGGTTCAACCGTCCAACCTCCTTGAAACATATGTTACCGAGACACCATTTTATCAGATGTGTCATTGTTTTGCAGTTTTTTGTTTACTGGATTTGGTTTGTCAAGGAGTATAATTTTATATATACTTTTTTGATAAGGGTATGATGAAAGTTTGGAATAAAGGAGAGACTTATGGAAAAGAAAAAACCGGTCTCTTACGAGCGATTTGCAGAAATAGAATTTTTATTGCGGGAAATCAGTGTGATTGTCAAAAGAAAAGGAAGGGAAATCCTGGACCGGTTTCCGGTGACCCCTCCCCAGTTTTCCGCTTTGTTGTTGCTTCAGGAAAACGGGGATTTAACCATCGGGGAATTGAGCCAAAAAATGTTTTTGGCTTGCAGTACGATGACCGATTTGATTGACCGGATGGAGAAAAACAAAGTGGTGGAACGGATAAGGGATGAACGTGATCGGCGCGTGGTGCGGATCCGTTTATTGGATAAAGGGAGCAAAATCATTGAAGAAGTATTGGCAGCCCGTCGGCAGTACTTGTCTGACATTCTCTCGCATTTGTCATCCGAAGAGACAGAGCAAATTCAGAAACATTTATCCGTTTTGTATCATGAAATGAAAAAAGATTGAGGTTTTCCTCCATTCATGCACCGAATGGAGGTTTTTGTTGCCCGTGTTCCAATTCTTGGAAAAAACAATATGATAACATATCCGGTTGAGACAGAGGGATAGGAGTTGGATTTTTGTATGATGCAGCAAACCAGAGACCGGGCCATCGGCATCCTTGACTCCGGAGTCGGCGGGTTGACCGTTGCCCGTGAAGTGATGCGGCAGTTGCCCCGGGAAACCATTTATTATGTGGGGGATACCAAACGCTGTCCATATGGCCCCCGAAGCAAAGAAGAAGTCCGGAGATTTACCATGGGCATTGTCCGGTTTTTGATGAGTCATCCGATCAAAGCGATTTTGATCGCGTGCAACACCGCAACCGCCGCAGCGCTGGATTTGGTGAGAGAACAGGTGGACATTCCGGTTCTGGGAGTGATTGATCCCGGGGCGCGGGCGGCCATTAAAGCGACGAAAAACCAAACGATTGGCGTGATCGGCACGCAGGGAACGATTCAAAGCGGGGCTTATGAACAGGCTCTGCGCAAAATCCATCCCGACTTGACCATTCACAGTCTGGCTTGTCCGGCCTTTGTGCCGTTGGTGGAAAGCGGGTATCGCCATACCGCTTTGGCCGATGACATTGTTGCCGACACGTTGTCCCCGCTCAGAAATACTTCGATGGATACCCTGATTCTCGGATGCACGCATTATCCCCTTTTGGCGGATTCCATCCGAAAAGCAGTGAGCGAATCGGTTTCCATCATCAGTTCGGCGGAAGAGACCGCGGTGGAGTTAAGCACAATTTTGCAGCATCAACAATTGCTGTCGGATCAGCATTCCCCCGAACACCGTTTCTTTACGACGGGGTCGACGGAAAGCTTTTCGAAGATCGCCGAAGACTGGTTCGGTTTTCCGGTCAAGGTGGAACAAGTGGAGCTTTATTTCCCTTCAGTGGGATAAAATTTTGTCCCGGAAAGTGCTAAATTCCCCCCATGCCCGTATACATGTAATAAATGACTTGTCCTTGGGGGGAGATTGTTCATGGATCAAAGATTCATACGCTCAGCCGTCTTTCTATTATTCATTCCTTTGCTGGTGACCGGATGCATGTTCGGACCGGGAAAAGAATCCACCAAGCCCATAGACCCGCCCCCGGCCAATGCCAATTTGGACAACGCGACGCCGGTGGGGGCCGGCCAGGAAAAGAAAGATGACAAACAGGAAAAGACGACCGGAGTCGAACTTTATTTCAAAACGAATAACGGCCACGTCGCGCCTTATACCTTGAATCTTCCGGCTTCCACAGGGATTGCCAAAGAAGTGTTAAAGTTCATGGTGAAGGAAGGGCCGGGAGTATCCATGTTGCCGGAAGGGTTGACTCCGATTTTGCCCAAAGGTACGCAGGTGAAGGCGTTAAATATTTCAGACGGGGTTGCAACCATTGACTTTTCAAAGGAATTTTTGAACTACAAAGAGGATGAAGAAGAAGATTTGTTAAGTGCCGTGACTTGGACGTTGACGGGTTTTTCCACCATTGATGAGGTGAATATCTGGGTCGATGGGAAACCGCTTGCGGTCATGCCGAAGAAAAAGACACCGGCTCAAGGTTTGACCCGCAAAGACGGGATCAATCTGGAGGTGGCCGAAGGAACGGACCTGACACGGAGCATGCCGGTCATCCTGTATTTCATGGGGCAATTGCCCAATAACGAGATTTACTATGTACCGGTGACCCGGATGGTCAGTCCATCAGACCAAATCGGCGAAACGGTGATGAATGAGCTGATCAAAGGGCCGCAATATGATTCCGGTTTGAGTGCGGCGCTGGACAACACCCTGGCGGTGAATAAAGTTCAGGTCAAAGGCAAGGTGGTTTCGGCGGACCTGGGAGAGCAACTGTTACAGTACGGAAAAAACACCGCTTCCAAAGACGCCATCCAAACGATCGTGTTGTCCTTGACGGAAAACACCGATGCGGATAAAGTGCAATTGACCGTGAACGGAAAACAAAGCGTTGCCGTGGAAGGGGAAGGAACCGTCAGCCAGCCCGTGGCCCGGCCGGTCTTTGTCAATCCAAATAAATCCTGATGCAGGTGCAAAAGGAATGAGTCAAATTTCATTCCTTTTTTCTTTTCTCATTCGGAATTTGGGATAAGGGTATGCTATACTAAAGGAACTTGGCACAGGAGGGAAGCATCATTGAGAACCGATGGACGCGCAAATCATGAACTAAGAAAAGTGGAAATGCAGCGAGGCTTTATCAAGACGGCGGAAGGTTCCGTTTACATAACTGTGGGGGATACCCGGGTCATTTGCACGGCGACGGTGGAAGAAAGAGTCCCCCCTTTTTTGAGAAATTCCGGTAAAGGGTGGATTACCGCGGAGTATTCGATGTTGCCGAGAGCAACCCATCAACGGACCGTTCGCGAATCCAGCCGGGGGAAAGTCAGCGGCCGGACGATGGAAATCCAGCGCCTGATTGGAAGGGCGCTCCGTTCCGTTGTGGATTTATCCGCCATCGGTGAAAGAACCCTGTGGATCGACTGCGACGTGATCCAGGCGGATGGCGGAACCCGTACCGCGGCGATTACCGGAGCGTTTGTTGCCATGGTGGATGCACTGGCTCCCATGGTGAAAAACGGTGTTTTAAAAGAGATGCCGGTCAAAGACTTTTTGGCTGCGACCAGTGTGGGGATCGTCGGGGAAGAAGTGCTCTTGGATCTTTGTTATGAAGAAGACTCCTCCGCCATTGTGGATATGAATATAGTCATGACGGGTCTCGGCAAATATGTGGAAATCCAGGGAACCGGCGAAGAATCTCCTTTTTCGGGCGACCAGCTTTTCCAACTCTTAGAGCTGGCCAAAAAAGGAACGTCTGAATTGATTCGCATGCAAAAAGAAATCTTGGGCAGCGACGCCGAACTGGTGGGGGAAACCGCTTCGGCGGAAAGTTCTTCGGCAACCAAATAATCAAAACGGGCCCATGAGCTTTTTTATTGTTCATGGGCTTTCCCATGAACCACTGAGAGGGAAAGGAAGAGAAAAATGAAAAGAAACTGGCCTTTTCCGTATATCATCATTGCGACGGGAAACCGAAACAAACTGGAACAATTCCGGGAACTGTTTTTGGAGCATTTGAACCTGGATGTCAAAGGGTTGAAAGACTTTCAAGATTTGCCCGGCATTGTGGAGGATCAGGATACTTTTGAAGGCAATGCCGTCAAAAAAGCGGAAACAATTTCCCGGCATTTGAATGCCCCGGTGGTTTCAGATGATTCCGGGCTGGTGGTTCCGGCGCTAAACGGGGAGCCTGGCGTTTATTCGGCCCGCTATGCGGGAGAAAATGCCACAGATGAAGAGAACAACCGGAAATTGCTGAAGCAAATGGAATCCATCCCGCAAGAGAAACGCCAGGCTTACTACGTTTGCGTCATGGCGCTGGCCGTGCCCGGTGAACCGACCAAAACCGTGGAAGGAACGTGCCACGGGGAGATCACCCGGGAGCCGAGAGGCGATCAAGGTTTCGGCTATGATCCGCTTTTTTATGTGCCTTCGCTTCACAAAACAATGGCGGAGCTGAGCAATCAAGAAAAATTCGCCATCAGTCACCGCGGGAAAGCCACTCGTCTGTTGATCGAAGAGATGAAGAACATGTATCATTTTTCATAAGGGGAGGAATGATGATGAAAGTGTTGATCATCAGCGATTCACACGGCCGGGCGAAACGGTTGAATGAAATCGTGGACCGGGTGAAAGCCGATCATGTGATCCATTGCGGAGATTTTTGCACCGGCCGATCGGAACTTCCCTCTGTGCCGTTGACTGTGGTGAGAGGCAATTGCGATTGGGAAGAAGTTTCCGAGGAAGAGGTCTTTGAAGCGGATTCCCTTCGCTTTTTTGTCACGCACGGCCACCGGTACCGGGTGAAAGAATCTTTGCTTCCCGTCAAATACCGGGCGCAGGAGGCGGGAGCGCAAATTGCTTGTTTCGGCCACTCCCACTTCCCGGTGTGTGAAGAAGAAGACGGCGTCTTGCTGATCAATCCCGGAAGCATCACGCAACCCCGGGGCTTTACTGTGCCGACCTATGCTGTTTTGGAGAAAAAAGACGGGAAGATCAAAGTGGTATTCTACCAAACCGATGGAACTCCGATTACCGAGCGGGGATTTGAAGGGGAATTGTCGTAACGATAATTCCTTTTCCTTTTGCCTGTTTTTTTCGCTGAAATAAAAAAAGTGGTTGACGGAAAGAATAATCTGTTGTAAAATATTTTGTGTCGTCACAGCGAATTAGAAAAATGTCCCAGTAGCTCAGCTGGATAGAGCAGCGGCCTTCTAAGCCGTCGGTCGGGAGTTCGAATCTCTCCTGGGACGCCAAAATGATCAAGGGAATACGTTTGCCCCTTCCCTATATGGACGGGGCAAACGTTTTTTTGTGTCTGTGAAGGGGAACCTGCCAACACGAAGCACAGACTTCTCCACTGTGATGAAAAACGGGCCCGGCTGACATTTCCAGGTTTTTAATATCCGGTATTGAATGGGTTATAATAAAAATATAAAGAAAATTATTAATTTTATTCACAATGCCGATCCGAGACCCGCCACAAACGGAAGGAGGCTTGAAAGATGGCGCCCCTTTGCCTTCGCTGTGGTGAACAAACATTGGGAAAGTCCCGGGACGGCTACGTGTATTGCAGCAACTGCGGATACGAAGAATACGACGGATGCGGGGAAGACGACGGTTGAACGGTTGGCGCCCGTCACGGGCGTTTTTTTATGCAGGAATCATAGCGGCTATAACGAATAAAATACCCGCACAATTGTAAGCGGGGGAGCGATGAACTTGCGTGCGGTGGATGCGTTCTTATAAGGGTACAAACCGGCCTTCTTGGAAATTCCCCTTGAAAGATGGAAAACGGGACACATGGAGTATTTGCTGGACAATTACCCGTATGTCGGGGATAAAGATTATGATTTGACCTTTTTACTTGTTCTTTCAAAACGAGCTGATTATTCCACGCAGAAGTGAAACGCAGCGGAACGCTATCCGCGAAAGAAGCCGACCGGATTTTGGGGACGATTTTGGGCTTCCCGCCGAAAGCCGTGGATTTTTACGTACGGATGATGGAAGAAGAGAGAAAAGGAAACATTGAAGAATATCGGCGGATGAGAGGACGGAAAATCGGGTTGATTTATTGCGGATGCAGCTTTGTCACCGATATAGAAGACTTCGAAATCAATGCACTCTGGTTGCTGGACAAATATCCGTATGAAGAAGCGAAAGAAGATGGAATGTACATACGGTTGGATGGAGAGAGAATACGGGTGCCAACCGAAAGCTGCCGCCAATTGGCGGAGTTTCACGAATCCATACGGAAAAAACGCGGTGCGGTGCTGGTATAACTGCCTTTTCAGGCTGTTATTTTTTTGTGTGCATGCAAAGCAAAGCCTGGCTGTTGTCAGCCGGATTCAGATGGTCTGTGCGTAAAACAGCGTTGTTTGCCGAATCATCTTTACAAAATGTGCGTTTTGTAACCTTTTATGCACATAAAAAACGAAAAGAAGCGCCGAAAAGAGCGAATCATTTTTGTTAGAGAGGTTTTTCGACGATCAAAGCGGAGGGAAGTGGCGCTGTCGTGTATCTTGCAAAGTGTGGTCTTGAACCGGAATGGCCGGTTCTGTGGCCGGAAACGGGAAAAGGGGGTGGCATGTGGTGAACCGCATTATGGTGATCGGGGTTTCATCCGGAGTTGGGAAATCGACGTTTGCGCGGAAATTAGGGCAAATCTTAAAGATCCGTGTTTATCATTTGGATGCTTTCTATTGAAAACCGGGCTGGGTGGAGTCTTCCCCGGAGGAGTTCGTCGCAGCTCAGCAAGAAATTGTGAACCAATGCCAATGGATTGTGGAAGGGAATTACAGTCGTACGTTTGAGATCCGGGCAGAACATGCGGATACAATAATCTATTTGGAACTGCCCCGATATCTGTGCCTGTTGCGTGTGATCAGGCGCTTTTTGGTGAACATGGGGAAAGCGCGGCGTATGGGAGAAGGGTGTCCGGAAAGATGGAATAAGGATTTCATAAAGTATGTATTTACCACTTATGATTCCCGCCGGAGAAAAATGATGGAGCGATTAGAAGCTTTTCAAAAATCCGGTGCTGGCAAAACGGTTGTCATCTTAAAGAGCAAACAAGCAATGCATCGTTTTCTGGAAAATATCAAAAGGCAGGAAGAGAGAAATAAGTAAGAAAAAATTGCACGGGAAATCCGAACTGAAAAAAGGGACAAAGAAAGGTCAAACAGTTATTTTAACAAAACAGTGTAAACAGCTTGCTATTCAGATTTCTGCAGAACCTCTGATCCAAATTTGAAAGCTTAGAGATGCACATTATGAAATGCAGAAAAGCAAGGTGCCTGCTGATAAGCAATCAATTGATCAGATAGAAAAAAATTTTGGGATTCAACTCCCTTCCGATTTCCGACAAATTGCAATTATTTCTCATGGAACCCAACCAAGTCCTGATACGATTGACTTTGGAGATCTAAAAAATCATCTTCTTCAAACCAAACAGAAAAACGAACCTCACGAATCGTTTTATTCAAAATTTCTCACTCTGTTAAAGTGGGATGTCAGTAAACGTCGTTTAAAAATATCTCTTGATGATTGTATCATCAGCAATGAAAGAAAGACAAAAGAGGACTATGAGATATTTCTTTACAACAAAAGATGGATTATCCTGGGGATGGTATATATATTCATAATCCTTTGAATATCATCCGGATTGGATCGAGGGGTCGTTATGAAATGGTATGATCATGTTAGTGAAGATGCAAAGGCGGCTTTTTATTTATCTTTAACAGAAAAAGTATTGGATAAAATCAGTCATTATGAATGGTTTCCTCATGTAAAAGAAACCATGAACATGTGTTGGGATTGGATTGAGGAAAAAGGATGGAGTGGACATGATCTTTATGAAAGGCTTGATGATGAAGAATCAGAAACAGGGTTATTTTCAATTCACATAAATGAAGTCGATGCTGGTTTAGATGACGATGAAGATGAACTTGCGTTTTTCTGTGTAATCGATGCAGTGGCCTACACGGTTTGGCAAGCCTGTAAGTATGAAGAGAAAGGCTATGTTCCGCAAGCAATTGAAGTTGTAAATGATGAATTTACAGACGGCGAATTTATGAGAAAAATTTGCCAGATTCATGATTACCAAGAAAAATGGGCTGAGCGGTTAAAACAATACCTGATAAAAAACCACCCGGCAGGCAGTGACAAGAAGATCCAAAGAGAAGAATTGTTGAGCTTGATTGCGTAAAAATCGGTTTCATGGATTTCTTTGAAAGCCCGCCCGGTCAAAAGGTGCGGGTTTTGTTTTTGTTAAAGGTGAAAGAAAAGTAACGTGTTTCCATAGGTTATCATTGAATGATTCGATTTCATTTTTTGGAGGTGATCAGAGCAATGAGCGACTTTTCTTTTTTGAAAAAATATGTCCTTCCATCCGTAAACGTTCAAGCACCACCAGAGTATAAACATGTATTTTATCCTCTGGATATATGTGAAGTGGAAGAAGCGGAACATAGACTCAATCGAACGTTTCCAAAAGAGTTAAGGGAATTTTATTTGCAAATTGGATATGGCTTTATGTGTATTCATCAGAAGACTTTTGATAACCGTATCATGGATTCCGATTCCCTTGCAGATTTGATCTTGGGTGAAGACATTTGGGAAGATTATGATCTGATGGAAGAGATCGGAGAACCGCATTTATTCCCGTTTTTTTTCTTGGGTAATGATGACTTGATTTTTTTCGATTTGAGTCAAGAGACAAGAGAAGGAATTCATCCGGCTGACTATGGAAGGGTGATCATTGCGGAATCCCTTGAAGATTTTTTACGTAAGTTAGATGCTAAAGAAAATTATTATATCAATGTTGTTGATGATAAATCGGGTTTTTGAAAGATTTTCCCCCATTATAAAAAATATAGTGGCACCTGATTGAACGATAGAATATCAAATGCTGAAAAGTTGATTCCGATTTTGCGGCCGATATTATGGAACAATGTAACGAACTTGGGAGGCAATAGAGTGTGGAGTGGTACAAAAAGGTAAATATGGATGCGAGAGCGGCTTATTTTTTAGCTTTATCTGAGAAAGTTTTAGATAAATTAACTAAATTTGATTGGTTTCCGGCAATAAGAAAGTCCATGGATTTGTGTTGGAAATGGATCGAGGAAAAAAAGTTAAGTGGACTCGACATGTATTTGGAGATAGACGATGAAGACGAGGGATTGTTTGTTGTCACGACTTTAACAGATCCGTTTTCAGGAAATTCTCAAGCAGAGTCAGCTTTTTGGTGTGTTCTGGATGCCGTATCATACACCATAAAACAAGCATATATCCTTGCTGGTGAGCAAAATGAAGTTCCGCAACCTATTGAACCGGTCAATGATGAAAATACGCCAAATGAATTTATGGAAGAAATAAAAAAAGTAAACAGCTACCAAGAAGAGTGGGCTGAGCGTTTAAAGGAATACCTGCTGAAACATTATCCGTCAGGCAGTGACAAGAAGATCCAAAGAGAAGAGTTGTTGAACTTGATTACATAAAAAGTTGTTTGGAAGTCCGTTTCCGTTGAAACAGGAGCGGGCTTTGGTTTTGTAAAAGATGGCAGCAGGGGTAACATGTTTCAATGGGTTATCTAATGATGCGGTGAAATCATTGATCTCATATCTTGAAAGGTGATCAGAGCAATGAGCGACTTTTCTTTTTTGAAAAAATATGTCCTTCCATCCGAAAAGGTTCAAGCACCACCAGAGTATAAACATAAATTTTATCCTCTTGATATAAGTGAAGTGGAAGAAGCGGAAAAAAGACTCAATTGAATGTTCCCAAAAGAGTTAAGGGAATTTTATTTGCAGATTGGTTACGGCTTTATGTGGACAATCAAAGATCGGATGTCCATCAATCGGATTATGGATCCGGGTTCCGTGGCGGATCTGCTTTTGGGTATAAATGTCTATGAAGATTATTATCTGTCAGATGAATTCGCAGAGGAATCACACTTATTTCCTTTTTTTGAGGTTGGCGATGATATCATGATTTCCTTGGATTTGAGTCTGGAAACAGATAACAGAAATCACTCCGTAGATTATACAGGTCTGAAGGTTGCAAATTCATTGGAAGAGTTTTTAAGAAAGTTAGATGCCGAACAAGATTATTATGTACGATTTACTTATAAGAGGTTGAGGATTAATTCTATTCCGTTATTTATGGAGCGCGGGATTTTTGAGGAATTACTTGGAGGAAGATTTATGCAATGGTATATGAATATTAATAGTGAGGCTGGAGTGGCATATTTACTCTGTTTAACTGAAAAAATCATTAATCAGGTAGCTGAAGGGAAAAAAGATGTAAGAAAGGCAATCAGCATGTGCTGGGGATGGGTGGAAGAAAAAAAGCATCATGCCGATGATATTTATGAAGTTTTTGTAAATGATGAAGCTCAGGGAGTCGCCATGTATTATGAGTTTGCAGAAGATCCTCAGCAAGAGGTGATTTGGTTATGTTTTAATTATGCGATGGAATATACGATTTGGCAGGCTTATGAATATGAAAATGCGATAGCTGTTCCACAACCAATTGAAACCGTTGATGATGAAATAATTGATGAATTTACAAAAGAGATAGCAAAAGTAGATGGATATCAAGAAGAATGGGCTGAGCGTTTAAAGGAATACCTGCTGAAACATTATCCGCCAGACAGTGACAAGAAGATTAAAAGAGAAGAGTTGTTGAACATAATTTCATAAAAAGTTGTTTGGATGTCCGTTTCCGGTGAGACAGGAGCGGGCTTTGGTTTTGTTAAAGATGACAGCAGGGGTACCATGTTTTTATGGGTTATATAATGATGCGGTGAAATCATGATTGATCTCATATTTTGAAAGGTGATCAGAACAATGTGTGATTTCTCTTTTTTGAAAAAATATGTCCTTCCATCCGAAAAGGTTCAAGCACCACCAGAGTATAAACATAAATTTTATCCTCTTGATAGAAGTGAAGTTGAAGAAGCAGAAAAAAAACTGAATCGAACATTTCCAAAAGAGTTACGGGAATTTTACTCGCAGATTGGATATGGCTTTATGTGCTTTCATCAGAAGACTTTTGATAACCTGATTATGGGTCCCCATTCATCGCAGATTTGATCTTGGGTGAAGATATTTGGGAAGATTACTTTTTGGTTGAGGAAATTGCAGAGGATCCACATTTGTTCCCGTTTTTTTCTTGGGTAATGATGACTTGATTTTTTTTGATTTGAGTCAAGAGACTAGAGAAGGAATCCATCCGATTGACTGTGCAGGGGTGATCATTGCGGAATCCCTTGAAGACTTTTTACGAAAGCTGGATGCCAAAGAAAATTATTATATCAATGTTGTTAAAGATGAATGCGGCTTTTAAAAGATTTTTCCCCACTATAAATAATATGGCGAGGTCTTTATTGAAGGGGAAACTTGACGATACATTGAGATGGGAAGGGAACGGAAGAATATGAAATACTCAGGATTCGGAAAAAATTTACATAAAGAAAATGGGAAATGGTTCAGATGAAGGAGCAACCCGGTATGTTCACCAAAGTAACTCAATTGCGTTCTGATGCTCAAGTCGCTTATTTACTGACCTTATCAGAAACAATTATCCAAAAGCTGTCTGGTTCTGACGGGTATGAAAAAGCTTCGGAAGCTTTAAAAGCATGTTGGGATTGGGTGGAGACCAAAAGGGTTTCAGGAGATTGTCTCTATGAATTTTTGGATAACATTGATGAAACCGGGCTTTTTATCTTGATGCAGTTAGAAAAAGATGCTGTAAAGCAGAGGGTTTGGATTTGTGTGGTCAGTGCGATTTCATATACGACTTGGAAAGTTTATCAGGAGCGCGGTGAAAAATATCTTCCGGCACCTATAGAAGAAGTTGACGAAGATTTCATTTTGTATTTTATTGAGCAATTTCATTCCATCGGAGCCCGGTATAAAGAGATCTCAGAGAAACTCCTTCAGTTTTTAATGGTGAATCACAAGGTGGTTCATCGAGAAAGCATGATATCTGTCATAAAAAACAAAAAGCTCAATTGACCGCAGAAAAGTTGATGGCAAATCCGGTTTGCTGATCTGCATTTGAGGAGGCAACAGGGATGAAGTGGTATAAGAAAGTAAAAATGGATGCGAAAGCGGCTTATTATTTAGCACTGTCAGAAAAAATATTGAATAACTTAACTCCTTATAATGATTGGTATCAGATTGTGAAAGAGACGATGGATCTGTGTTGGATGTGGGTCGAGGAAAAAAAGGTGAGTGGATGTGATCTTTATATGGAAGTGGATGATGAAGATGAAGGGTTATTTGTTATCGGGATAATATAAACAGATCCATTTCAGGGAGATTTACAGGCAGAGTCAGCTTTTTGGTGTGTTTTTGATGCAGTATGTTACACGATATGGTCAGGGTTTAAATTTGATAAGATGGAAAATGAACTTCCTCAACCGATTGAAAGTATAAATGATGAGATGATTGATCACCGGTTTATGGAAGAAATAAGAAAAGTAAACGGCTACCAAGAAGAATGGGCTGAGCGATTAAAAAAATACCTGCTTAAAAATTATCCGCCAGGCAGTGACAAGAAGATCCAAAGAGAAGAATTATTGAATTTGATTGCGTAAAAAGGATTCAATGAGATATTTGCTGTATTATTTTTTGTCTTGTTTAAAGAAACCCGCTTTGGTTGACAGGAGCGGGCTGTTTTCTTGGGTTTCTATCGATTGATGTATTTCCGCCATGGTGAGGATGATGTATTAATTGATATGTCTTTGTTATTCAAGGATAATGAAATCAATAGAAAATAAAATGTTTTTGGTTAAAATGGCACAGGTGAATTTTTAGAACATAAGAGGTGTTGGCCGATGGCGGAGATGCAGAAACAAGTCGTGATGGATCCCGGCGGGGAGCGTGTGGTGATGATCTTCGGTTTTCCGGTTGAGCCGAAGAGAAGGGAAGTGAGCGTGCGTCCGGCGGAGGATGTGGCCTGGCGGGCTTTGGCGCTCCATTTGTTGCAGGGGGTGATTTTTCATCCTGCGCCGGAAGAGGTGGTGAAATGGGCACACGAAGAGGGGTTGTGGGAACATTTGAGCCAGCAGGAGAAAGAGATTTTCCGGATTCCGGTTTCAGGTCTCTCCCCGGAAGAAATCCGGTGGAAGCAACAAGCCCTGCAATCGCATCTTTTGACGTGGCGTATCGAAGGTTTGCTTGCGATGTTATGGAGCCTCGATTTGGTTGAATCCCTGGAACCGCCGGTCGACCGGTGTGACGGCACCGTGATGCAGGATGTGTTGCCGATGCCGGGAGATTCCCTGGAAGCCTTTATCAGGAAAGCCCGTTTGCGCCCGGTGGAAGAGATTGTACAAATGCTGGAGCGGCATTTGCAAATTTACCACCAACAGGCCGAAGCTTATGAAAAAGGAGAAACGCTTCCATTTGACCTGTTGGTCGCTTATGAACGCATCCATGCGTGGAATTGGGTTTGCGGATGGGTGGATGAATGGGATGATTAAGGGTATGGATGCTTATATGGTTCAAGTTCTTATTTTTCGGGTATATACATAGCGGTATGATGGTTTGGTATATTTTCCATTGGAGGTAACAACATGACCAAAGATCAAAAGGACCAAGAGAACAAAATGGGAAAGTCAATGGGTTTCGGCATGGCGATTGGCGTTGCCATCGGCGTCGGCATTGGGTTGGCCATGGATAACCTGGGGCTTTGGATGGCGATCGGGGTTGCCATTGGCGCCGGCTTGGGCGGAGCCGGTTATGCATTCAGCAACGACAAAGAAGAGAAAGAATAATGTTTGCTTGCAAAGCGAACGAAAACCAGGGAAACCATCCCTGGTTTTTTATGTTTGCTGGGGCTTATCCCTGAACAGCCGGTTCGATGAGGGACGGATCATCGTTTTTGGGGGAGTTGACCCGTTGTGACACGGGATAGGATTCCATTTGTTCTTCCGGATAAGGTTCAAGCAGTGACTGCAAAACAACGGGGTTGTTCATTTCCGGATCCAGCCAGGTTTCGTAGTCGTCTTCCCTCAGGATGACTGGCATCCGGTTGTGCACCTCTTTGACGAGGGCATTGGGCCGGGTGGTGATAATGGTGCAGGTATACAAAAAGTCTGTTCCTTGTTTCCATTGGTCCCACAGCCCGGCAAAAGCAAACGGTTCCCCGCCCTTGATTTGAAACCGGTAAGGCTGTTTGGTTTTTCCGCTTCTTTTCCATTCATAAAAGCCGTCCGCCGGGATCAAGCAGCGTTGTTTGCGGAAAGGATGCTTGTAAGCAGGCCTTTCGTCCAAGGTTTCCGCGCGGGCATTGATCATTTTGTAGCCGATTTTGGGATCCTTGGCCCAAAAGGGAACCAGCCCCCATCGCATGGGTTGTCCGACACGGCGGTTTCCCTGTCGGGTCACTGTGAGGACGGGTTGGCTGGGAGCAATGTTGTATCGCGGGTTCCACTCATCGGGAAACGTGAACCCGAATTTTTCTTGTAAAAGGTTGAAATCCATGGCCAGCGAAAAGCGTCCGCACATAAGATCACACCATCCCAAGCGGGAGTTTTTCTTTTTCCCCATCATAGAGAAAGCGGGTCTTCGGGTCAACCCGGACGGAGGAATCCCGGGAAGACAAGTGTGATGGATTTAACGGAAGGGCACAATCCATTTAATTAAGATAAAGGCAAAGGACACCTCCTGATCAAGGTTCAGGAAATAAAACGAGGTGAAAAAATGCCGGCACCAACAGCAAAATTGCCCGGGCATCTGTTTCTGGCAAGTCTGGGGAAAACGGTTCTCCGGCCCGGGGGAAGAAAAGGAACGCAGAAAATCATTGATCATCTGCAACCGAATGAACATTCCTGTCTTTTGGAAGTCGCGGGAAACATGGGGACCACGGCGGTGCATCTGGCCAAAACATACGGTTGCCGCATTGTGTGCGTGGACCTGCATCAAGACAGTTTGAAAAAGGCGGAAAAGAATATCAAACAGGCGGGGGTGGAGCATTTAATCACCCTGCAAAGGGCCGATGCCAGAGATTTGCCGTTTGCGGATGAAACGTTTGATGGTGTGATCAATGAGGCCATGCTGACAATGCTGCCTGATCAGGATAAAATCAAAGCTTTGAATGAGTATTACCGGGTTTTGAAAAAAGGCGGCAAACTGGGAACCCACGATTTGTTGATCAAACGGCAGCCGACCGAAGAAATGTTGAAAATGGTGAAACATATCATGGATGTTCCCTTGCCGGACAACCCGGTTGTGGTCAAGCTGTTGCATCATGCATTGAATTTGATCGTCAGACCATTGGACCGGAAAAAATGGGAGGGCATCTATGCCCAAACCCCCTTTTCCAAGGTGGAATTCAAAGAAGGGGAGATGACCCTGTTAACCCTGGATGGTCTCCTGTATGACGAGGGGTGGGACCGAACCATTGAGATTTTGCAAAATGCGGCGAAGTCCGGGGAGGCCAAAGAAAGGCTCTCTTTTATGATTAAATTGTTTAACCAAACCGAAACGTTCGGGCATATCACCATTCACGCGGAAAAATGACAAAACCCAATCCAAACCATACGCTTTTAAGCGTATGGTTTTTATTTGTCTTTTGGATGATAGATCAGTTGCACCACACCGGAAGAAAACGTCCGGGTTTGCACCAGTTTTAAATTCAGCCGCTTTTTCAAATCGGTAAATAACGGTTTTCCTTCTCCCAAAACAACAGGGTGAACGGACAACCGGAATTCATCCACCAGCCCCAAATCGATGAACGAGGCGATGAGATCGGCGCCGCCATACAGCCAAATGTCTTTGCCGGGCTGGTTTTTGATTTTCATGACTTCTTTATAAAGAGGGCCATGGATGAACGTTGCTTGCGGGCCGGTTTTCGTCCGTGTCCGGGAGAAGACAACTTTCTTTTTGCGTTGAATCTGTTGCCAAATTTCTTTTTCCATCTCCGGTGCTTCGGCGTGCGGGCGGTATTGTTCCCATATTTCATAACTTTTTCTGCCAAACAGAATCGTGTCGATTTGATTCAGGAAGGAAATGAAGTCCATATCCGGTTCCATGATGCACCAATCAATTTCTCCATTTTTCCCTTCAATAAAACCATCCAACGTCACGGCCAAATCCAAAAGGATTCTTCTAGGGTTGGTGTGATCGGACATCCTTGTTCTCCCTTTCTGCCAAGATTTGATTGGAATACATGTATGATACATGAAGAGCCGTCGGAGTCAAGACGATGTTTATTGGTGGACGGACTGTTTAAAGGAAAATGGGGAGCGTTTGCGGAAGATCATGAAATGGAGCTATAGGAAGAAAAATGAACCATGAGCCGGAAACAGCCGGATTTTGAACAGGAAAAGGAACACATCATTGAAGGTGGATATATTTTTATTTATATTTAGAATATTTTTATGATAAAATCACATTAGATCATCGATGGACAAGCAGGAGGTTCATGGATTGAAAAAAATCACCTTTCTTTTGCTTCTGGCTTTGGCGGTGTTTTTCGGCTTGTTTCCGAGCGGATATGCAGCTCATTACATTGACTCGGATTCGGTGAAAAATGGAGCGATTCGATATAAAAATTCTTCCCGGTATCTGAAGGCGGTCGACCATGCGGATTATGCCTGGAACCAGCTGACGACGATATCCATTTATCCGGCAAGTTCACCGGATTTGATCTTTTACGATGCCAATTACTCCACGGCAAGCTGGGACGGGCTGTACACGCCGAAATCCGGAGCGGATACCATTCATTTGAATATCTATTACATGGACAAGTATACGACACCCGTTCAAGCCCGCGTGGCCGCCCATGAAATGGGGCATGCTCTGGGTTTGGGGGATCATGAAGAATACAGCTACCGGAAAATCTTAATGTATAAATGTTCCACCTGTAACCCCTATAACACACCGACTCACCATGACCGGCAAGATTATTATGCCAAATGGAGGGACTAAGATGAAAAAGCGCTATGTCTTCGTGGCGGCGTCACTGCTGTTTCTTTTCACCGGTGTGATCGTCGCGTATCAACATTTTTCCAAACAGGAGCCCGAAGTGATCAATGCGGCCGCTTCTTATGTGACGGATATCGATGACCCGCGAAAGCTTTCCGGGTTTACCAGCGATATTTTCATCGGCAAGGTGGTTGAAAAATCCGGGAGCAACCCAACGGGCGCCATTCCTGAAACCCGGTTTGACGTGCAAGTGATCGAAACCCTCAAAGGAAAAGCGGTGGGCCAAGTAACGGTGAACCAACAAGCCGGATATGATGAGAACGGGGATTTCTTTACTATTGACGGGGACCGGATGTTGATCCCCGGGAAAATCTACCTGTTTGCCACAGTTTACGATTCGGTTCACGATTGGTACACCCTTGTTCCCAATGCCGGGGATGTTCCCTTGACCGTCAAGGAAGAGGTTTCAGCCTCCGGTGACGGGGATATTGTCTTTGATGAATCATCACAAAAAGCCATTGAAGAGATGAAACGGGGCATTGAAAATGAAATTCCGTTTGAACCGGGGAACCGGTAGCATGGTTTCTCTGATGAGAAAAGGAGTCAGGGCAAGTTTCCTGACTCCTTTTTTGTTCTGCCGGCCGGTCGGTTATTTCCTCAGCAGTTCTTTCATTTTCAGGTATTCTTCTTCGCTGATTTCATGATTGATCAAGCGGAGTTTTAAAATTTCTTCGGCTTCCAGATGGATGCCGGTGGAATGAGAGCGGCAACCGGAACGGCGGTTCATGAACCGGAAGATCAAAATCGCCGCGATCAGCAGGCAGAAGAATGCAATGGGAAAAATGAAAAAAGGAAAAAAGGGAGCATGGGTTGCCGGGTGTACGGTTAAAAACATAAGATCACCTCTCTGATTGAAATGGTCAGATAAACTACCTTGCACGGGTATAAGATACATTTTTTTCATCACAAATAAATTTGTGAAAAAGTCACAGACCGGTCACGAATCCATCAGGAATTGCTTGTCTTTTCAAACGGGCAGAGTGGCTGTGTTAAGATGAAGTTGATTTTTGGATGCATGGAGGTTCGCCATGGACAGGAAAGAGACCATATTGGTAGTGGATGACGATAAAGAAATCGTGGAATTGATGCAGGATTTTCTGGAAGATGAGGGTTATCGGGTGGAAAAGGCTTTCGATGCGGGACAAGCGCTTAAACTGTTGAATCAGGTGCCGGTGGATTGCATCCTTTTGGATGTGATGATGCCCGGGCAGGACGGCTTTGAACTGTGCCGCGAAATCCGGAGAAACAATGATGTTCCCATTTTGTTTTTAAGCGCCCGCAACGGAGACATGGATAAAATCAGGGGGCTCGGGATTGGCGGGGACGATTACATTGTCAAGTCAGCCACGCCGGTGGAAGTGGTGGCCCGGGTCAAAGTGGTTCTTCGCCGTTACCGGAAACAAGCTTCCCCGCAAAAAGCGGTTCTCCGGTATGGCCCGCTCCGCTTGGATGTCCGGGCGCATGAGGTTTTCGTAAATGGCAAACCCGTTTCCCTGACGCCGAAAGAGTTTGACATTCTCCTCTTGTTTGCCGAACATCCCCGCCAAGTGTTCACCTACGATCAATTGCTTGAGAAATTTTGGGACGGGGTGGGGGACAAACATACGGTGGTTGTGCATATCAGCCGAATCCGTGAAAAAATCGAAGAAGATCCCAATCATCCCAAATGGATTGTCAATGTTTGGGGAGTCGGGTACCGTTTTGAAGGGGCATAAGCCATGAAAACATTGCGAATCCGCCAGTTTCTTTTTGCCGGTTTGTTGGCCATGGTGCTGTTGCCGAGATTGTTTTACATCCTCACGGGCTATGTGCTTGAGCCGGTCGTGACACATCAAACCGAGTCCAAAAGGGCTTTGGCTGACCAAATGATGCGGGACATCACGCAGCATGCGGATGAGTGGAAAGATCCCGGGTGGCAACAAGCCTTCCAAAAACAGTATGCATCTTCCGGGATTCCCGTTTTCATCACCGATCCGTCCGGCCAAAAAATCTTTCAAACGGGCCGTCCGCATCCCAACCCATGGAACAGCCGGCAAATGACCGTGATCGAAAACGGAGAAGTCCGGGGAGTGGTTCATCTGTATTTGAACAACCACCAGCAGGTATTTGCGGTTTTATCCGCTGTTTTTGGGGTCATTGCCACGATTTTTCTCATTGGATGGCTGATGGGGAAATATGTGCTGAAGCCCCTTTCGGGCATGAGTGCAGCTGCCAAACAAATTGCAAAAGGGAATTTGGATTTCCGGCTGCCTGCCTCCCGGTTGACGGAAGTGGCCGAGGTCCGGACGGCATTTGAGAAGATGGGGGACAGCCTCCGGGAGTCGCTGAACCGACAGGCAAAATTGGAAGAGGAACGCCGCTTTTTTATCTCCTCCATCGCCCATGACCTGCGCACGCCGCTGTTTGTTTTGCGGGGCAGTTTATGGAGGATGGAGCAAGGGTTGGTCCGGTCCCCGGAGAAAATGGAAAGGTATATCCATGTGTGCAGGCAAAAAGCCGAACAGCTGGAGCGGTTGATATCCGATCTGTTTGCTTATGCAAAGACGGAATTTCAGGAACCGTCGTCCGCGGTTCGGAGCGAGACGTTTGATTTTGGAGATTGGATGGAAGAAATCGTGGATCAATTCCGGCTGGTCGCACAAACCAAAAACATTGAGATTTGCGTGCAGCGGCAAACGGAAAAATGTTTGGTGCGGGGGGACAAACACTTACTGGAACGGGCCGTGCTCAATCTGATGGACAATGCGTTTTATTACACGCCTTCCGGGGGCGAAATCTGCGTGCAATGGCGCAAGGAAGGAAATCAAGTCGTTTTTGCGGTTGCCGATACCGGACCGGGGATTCCGGAGCAGGATTTGCCCCATGTCTTTGAGCCCTTCTACCGGGCGGAAAAATCAAGAAATCCCAAAACCGGGGGAACCGGCTTGGGACTGACGATTGCAAAACGGATCCTTCATGCCCACCAAGGGGATCTGTTTGCCGGAAATCAGCCTGGAAAAGGGGCTGTCTTTACCGGGCGGCTTCCGCTTCACGGATGTTCTTGAAAACAGCTTATGGTTTATCCGATGGAAACCATTCTTTCAATGACCCGTTTGGCCTTTTCGGAAATGTCCTTCGGCACGGTGATCACATGTTTGTTTTGGAATCGGAGTACAGTGAGGCCGGGGAGCTCCTCAAGAAAATGAGAGGTTACCAATGGGTACACACTGCCGGAAGGGGCGTGCCGGACATATGCACTGACCTTTCACATGCTTGAGAGGTTGGAAGCGGATTTGTTCGAGCACATTCATTTGGAAAACAACATTTTGTTCCCGCGTTTTAAAAGCGAAATGAAATAAAAACAAAGAGCCCGTGAATCTTGAATTCACGGGCTCTTCTTTGGCAGAAGTCATCCGTTGGCCGGTTCCGGCTGTTCGAAGAATTGTTGATGTCTTTTCCCTTTCCAATACTTCCGGTAGTAGATGTATTGTCCGAGGAGTGTGGCGAAATAGGAAACGGGATAAGCCATCCAGACCCCGTATAAGCCAAACAGCCGGGAGAAGACAAACGCACATGGAATTTCCACCAAAATGATGGTTGCGATAATGATGGTGGTGGGCCAGAAAACGGTGCCGCTGGAGCGCATCAATCCGGATAAAATCACCGCATGGCCGAGCACGGTGAACGCCCACAAGGTGAAGAACAGAGATTTTTGCGTGATGTCAATGGTGGACGGGTCCGTCAAGAACATGGACAGGATCGGGCGGCTGAACACATAGATGAGAATGGTCAAAAAGCCGCCGACCACATAGTTCAACCATACGGTGGTTTTGATTAATTCCGTCAGTTTTTCTTGAAGATTGGCCCCGATGAGTTGGGCGCCGAAGATTCCCACGGCGATCGACAAGCTCATGGACGGAATGTGCACATAGTTGATGACTTGGTTAATGACTCCGTAGGCAGCCGTGGCTTTTGCCCCGAAATGGTTGACAAACGTGACAATGGCCAATTCCGAAACGGAGATGACAACCATTTGGATACTGGTCGGCAACCCGATTTTTACCATCAATCGCAAAATTTGCGGGTTCAATTTCAGCATTTTCAATGTATCTCTGTCCAAGGCAAGCGGGTGTCGCACTTTGAACAAATAAAGGATCAACAGGATAAACGTCACCAGGCTGGCGATGATTTGAGCCAGCGCCGCTCCTTCCAACCCCATCTGCGGAACGCCCCATCCGAACAAAAACAGGGGGGTGAGCAAAATGGTCAGGGATGTGCTGACGATCAAAAAATAAAAGGGCGTTTTCGAATCGCCGGTTCCCCGCAACAAGGTGGTGTAAATCACATAAGGAAACAAAAAGGGCAATCCGAGAAAAAGAACATGCATGAATTTGGAAGAATCGTTTTTAATCTCCTCCGAGATTCCCATGAGGGAGAGCAATTGGTCCGAAAATAACCAACCAATGATTAAAGATATGACTCCCAAAATAAAACTAAAAGTGAGTGAAGTGCCGACAGTTTCTTTCATTTTCTCCGTGTTCCCGCTTCCGAAAGCTTGCCCGATGAGCACGGAGCTGGCACTTCCCAGGCCAATCACAAAGGAGATCAAAAAGAAGGTCAGCGGAAATACCGTACTGGCGGCTGCCAGAGCATTTTCGCCCAACTGTTTTCCGATCAGAACGGAGCTGACCGTTCCGCCTAAAGATTGCAATGCATTGCTAAAAATTAACGGGATCAAAAACGGGATCATCGTCTTCCAAATCGGTAAAGAAAAATCTATGGAATGCTCTTTTTTGGTTTCAGGGATTTTCTTGGCGGATATGGCTTGTTCTTGTTGAGACATGTTGATCCTCCTTTCTTTCAGGTCATTTTATGAAGGGATTCTCAAAAAACCCTTTAGCATCATAACATATTGTTAAAAGAAAATCTTTATGAAAATGATAATCTAATTTTATTTTTATTGTTAATAAAAGTAAATGATTGGCAAATAAAATATGCCAGACGCTGTGTCTGGCATATTTATTATAAGCGCGAAGGCTCGGGAAGCTTGTTTGCGGGATTCACAGGGGAGTGGGAAGATGCGGATGATTCGTTCCGGCAGGGTTGGGCAGTGTCCATGACTTCCTTCAGGATACGGCCCGTCAGGGAAGAGAAACGCGCATCGTCCCTTTGGCGGGGTCTGGGAAGAGTCACCGGAATGTCCGTTGCGACTTTGCCGTCTTTCAGCAAGATGACCCGGTCTGCCAGAGTCACCGCTTCTTCGACGTCGTGCGTCACCAACAGAGCAGTAAATTTTTGTTCTTGCCACAGTTCTTCAATCAATTTTTGCATTTCGATCCGGGTGAAAGCATCCAAAGCGCCCAAGGGTTCATCCAACAACAAAAGGCGGGGGCGGCTGACCAGGGCACGGGCCAGCGCCACCCGTTGCCGTTGTCCCCCGGAGAGAATACGGGGCCATTCATCTTTATACTGATCGAGTCCCACTTTTTCCAACATCAATTCGGTTTTTTCTTTTCGATGGCGCTTGTCCCGGATGCCGAGGGCAACATTTTGGAAAACTTTTTTCCAAGGCAACAGGCGGGATTCCTGAAACATCATGCGGGCCGCTGAATTGATTCCGGTCAGGAATTCTCCGTCTTGAATGATTTTTCCCCCGCTGGTTTTTTCGATTCCGGCAATCAATCGGAGCAATGTGCTTTTTCCGGTGCCGGAGCGGCCAACCACGGCGATGAATTCTCCCGGGGTGATTTGAAGGTTGATGTGATCCAGAATCAAACGGCCGTCGTATTGTTTTTGCAAGTCTTTCAAGTTGAGCCGGGTTCCGAAAGGTTGACGGTTCAGGTGAAACACCTCCTGCGATTGCATATGGTTATTGGGTTTCCCGCCACTTCAGGCAACGGTTCTCCAACATTTTCGCCAAAAGGTCTGCCGCTTTTCCGAGCAGAGCATAGAGCAGAATGCTTAACACCACGACATCCATTTGCATAAATTCCCGGGCATTCATGGCCATGTAGCCGATGCCGGAATCAAAGGAGATGGTTTCGGCCACGATCAGGGTCAGCCACATGATTCCCAGGGCATAGCGGAGCCCGATGAGGATGGAAGGCAACGCATTGGGCAAAAGAATGTGCCAGAAAAAATACCCGGGGGTGAGTTGATAGATTTTGCCCACTTCAATCAATCCGGGATCAATGTGGCGGATGCCGTGAAACGTGTTTAAATAGACGGGGAAGAAGACCCCGAGGGCAACCAGAAATAATTTGGATTCTTCCCCGATGCCAAACCACATGATGGCAAGCGGAATCAAAGCGAGATGAGGAATGTTGCGCAACATTTGCACCGTGGAATCCAGAAGCTTTTCAGCCACCCGGGAGATTCCGTTTAAAAATCCCAGCAGCAGCCCGATTCCGCCGCCGATACCCAATCCCAAAAGAGCGCGGACCGTGCTGTCGGCAATGTGCTGCAGCAATTCCCCGGACCGGGTTAAGCGGACAGCCGCTTCAATCACCGTGAGGGGTGCCGGCAAGGTCCGGTCGGAAATCCAGCCGATGCTGCTGAATAGTTGCCAGAGCACAATCAGCAGGGCCGGAACCAGCCAAGACAGGAGAAAATGAAATTTGCGTGCATAATGCCGGATGTTCATTTCACCCCTTCTTTCCTTTGCGGAAGATGATGATTGGCCACAATTTCCCCGAACGGGCTCACGGCGTGCGGCCGGGAGTAAAGAGAACCGGCCGGAAGGGACAGTTCCGGGAACAGCCATTCCGCAACCCGGTAGGCCTCTTCCAGATGGGGGTAGCCGGACAAAATAAAGGTTTCGATTCCCAAATCGGCGTATTCCCGGATCCTCTTGGCAACCGTTTGCGGGTCCCCGACCAGCGCTGTGCCGGCGCCGCCCCGGACCAGTCCGATTCCGGCCCACAAATTGGGGCTGATTTCCAAATTGGATTTTTTGCCATGATGAAGCCGGGTCATGCGTTGTTGGCCGACGGAATCATAGCGGGAAAAAATACGTTGGGCATTGCGGATGGTCTTTTCATCCAAATGGCGGATCATTTCTTCGGCCGCTTTCCACGCCTCTTTTTCGGTTTCGCGGATGATGACATGCAAGCGAATGCCAAACGTTACGGTTCTTCCTTGTTGAGCGGCAAGCTTGCGGACTTGCTCAATTTTGGAAGCAACTTGGGACGGGGGTTCTCCCCATGTGAGATAAACATCCGCGTGTTTTGCGGCCACTTGCATTCCCGCGGCAGAGGAGCCGCCGAAATACAAAGGCGGATGCGGATTTTGAACCGGGGGAAACAGCAGGCTTCCGCCTTTGATATGGAGATGGCGCCCGTGAAAATCCACTTTTTCCCCTTGCATGATCCGGCGAAAGACCGTTAAAAATTCGTCGGTCAATTCATAGCGGGTGTCATGGTCGAGATGAATGCCGTCCCCGGCCAGTTCCACCGGATCCCCCCCGGTGACGACATTTAAGAGCAACCGTCCGTTGGACAAACGGTCAAAAGTGGCGGCCATGCGCGCAGAAGCTGAAGGGGAAATGATGCCCGGACGAACCGCGACCAAAAATTTCATCCGTTTGGTGACAGACAGCAGAGAGGACGCCACAATCCATGCATCCTCACAGGATCGTCCGGTGGGGACGAGCGCCCCGCTGAATCCGAGATGATCCACGGCTTGAGCCACTTGGAGCAAATAAGGATACTCGGTGGCGCGCCCTCCGATCGATGTTCCCAAATAACGTCCGTCTCCATGGGTCGGGAGAAACCAAAAAAGTTTCATCAATCTCATCCTTCCATTTTATTTAGGTGACCAAATCACATCGCGGACTTGGACGGATTGGGGGATCAGGCCGGTTTCATGGAAAGCCCGGGCAATTTGTTGCTGGTCCTGAACAATGTCCGGGCTGACGGGTTCAATCCCGTATTTCGCCCGCCGGATGGCGATATCGACCGGCTTCAAGTCCATCCCGATTTGTTCGGCGAGCAATTTGGCGGTTTGATCGGGGTTTTGGTTAAACCATTCGGCTGATTTTTGCAATTCATCCAAAAGGATTTGGATCTTGTCCGGATTCTCTTGTGCAAAGTCTTTGGACGAGAAATAGTAGGAGCGGTTGGATGTGTATCCCTTTGCGTCCGTGAGGATCCGGACATTCAAATCCGTCTGGGCATCGGCAAAATAAGGATCCCAAATGACCCATGCATCCACGCTTTTTCTGATAAAAGCCGCTTTGGCATCCGCTGGCGGCAAATAGACCGGCTGGATATCCGAATACGAAAGCCCGGCTTTTTCCAATACTTTAAGCAACAGATAGTGAACATTGGATCCCTTGTTCAAAGCGATTTTCTTCCCTTTCAATTGCCCGATGTCATGAATGGGTGAGTCATGATGGACGACAATCGCTTCAGCCTCGGGCCGCGGCTTACCGGCTCCGATATACACCAGTGGGGTGCCCGCCGCTTGGGCAAAGATGGGAGGGGTGTTTCCCGTCTCCCCGATGTCAATGCTTCCGGCATGAAGGGCTTCCAGAAGTTGGGGTCCGGCCGGGAATTGGACCCACTTTACCCGGACCCCTTGGGATTCGAAGCGTTTTTCCAAGGATCCGCGGGCTTTCAAGATGCTTAAAACCCCGAATTTTTGATAACCGATTCGGATTTCGTTTTTGTTTGCTTCACCGGGACGGCAACCGGCGGTCAGAAAGAGTAATGTGATGAGTAGAGCAACAGGAATCAATCGCAGACGCATGAAACGTTTCACCTCTTGCTTAAAAAATGAAAAAAAGCCCCGACATCCCTGAGTCCAAACAGGGTGTGGGGCCTCCAGTTTTCTGGTCGGCTGTTAAACGCTTTTTTGGTTGTGATTTGCCCGGTCCGGGGAGGGACGGGATTTTTTCAACGAGAAACGGTGTTTTTCCGTGCGGTCGATCTGCACAATGTTGGAATCATGGACTGTGATGACGACGGTCCCGTATTCGAGCCCTTCCAATGATTTTTGAATGCGCAGCATTTGTTCATCCGAAACAGCAGACGGTCTCATCTTGGTTTTCACGCCCCTTTGACATTCGGAATTTGACCTTCCAGCAAGTCTTTTAAAGTGGTCTGTTCCAAACACCGGGCAACGGTGTCCCGGATGAAGGCCCATAAAGGTTTCAACAAACAACCTTCCTCCAGTGGACAGGGATCATAAGCGGTCACGCTGACACATCCCATGGGGGCCAACGGCCCTTCCAGCTGCCGGATCACTTCTCCAATGATGATTTGCTCGGGCGGTTTATGCAAAAAATAACCGCCCCGGACTCCCCGCTTGCTCTGGACATAACCAAGGTTTTTCAGCTGAAGCAGGATCTGTTCCAGATAATTGAGAGGCACCCGGGTTTTTTCGGAAATTTCGGCACCGGGGATGACCGTGGAATGCTGTGCGAGAAGAATGAGGGTGCGCAAGGCGTATTCGCCACGGGTTGAAACTTTCATTGTTCAATCCCCTTTGCAGCTGAAAACAAGCCAAAGAATTCTTGACAATCTTGAGTGAATTTGTCGACTATTCGGCAAAGGCATGGAAATGGGTGAAACAATCCGTTTTTGAAAGAATTGTTCGTCTTATTATATTCTTTTGAAATTAATGTATTACAAATCTTGATCCGGGTCAATTGTTATTTTCATAATTTCTCATCGATTTACTATGATTTTATTTTCTGTGATCCGGACAAAATTCATTTTATGAAGCAGATCAGCCGATTTCACAGCCTGGAGCGGTTTTTTGTTAAAATGAAATTAGTATTTTCTGAATTTACCGGGAGGAGAGTATGATTCGACTGCAGGAAATCTTAAAGAAGGTGGATGTTTTTCTTTATCCGGAGGATAGCGTATTGGATGCTGCCGAAAAATTGCTCTGTTCCCCATCAGAGGCCATCCCCGTGGTGGATCCCCGCGGAACCTTCCTGGGCGCCGTCACCCGGGACCATTTGCTTCAAATGGTTTTGCGAAAGCTGCCGCTTCATGCCCCGATCCAAGATCATTTTCCGCAGGATGACTCGTTTGCTGTTTACAATCCCGCTTGGGAAGAAATCTTGGAAAAAATGGTTCACAGTCAGGTGGAAACGGTTTTTGTGTTGAACCGGGAAGGACAAGTCACCGGTTCGCTTTCCCGGTCGGACCTTCTCAGGAGGGCGTTTTCCTGGTGCCGGATGATGGAGAGGATCCTGGAACAAGGAAGTGACGGCTGGTTTTTGGTGAATGAAGAGGAGAAAATGGTTTTTGCCAACCAAAGCCTGCTCGAACTCATGGCTTGTTCCGGGGAAGAATGGCTGGGAAAACCGATCGGCCAAATGCTTCCCGGATTGAAGCTGACAAACACGATGAAAACGGGAAAGGAGGAGGTGTCCGGATGGTTGGAAGCCAACGGCATCCGGTATCTGGTTCACTGTTACCCGGTTTTTGAAAGCGGGAAGGTGGCGGGGGTGGCCGGGAAAGTGATATACCGGCATTGGAATCAAATCAAAAAGCGGTTGGAACAGCTGGACGAGGGGCAAAACGCGGAAACCGGAAGAAAGTGGCAGGCCAATCCGTCCCTTTTTACTTGGAAACAGGTGATTGGAAGCGATCCGGAAGTGAAGCGGTTAAAGCGGTGTGCCCGAAAAGCGGCCGCCGGGGATTCAACCATCCTGATCCGCGGGGAAAGCGGAACCGGGAAAGAGCTGGTGGCCCATGCCATTCATGGTGACAGTCCGCGCAGAAACGGACCGTTTGTCACCGTCAACTGTGCAGCCGTTCCCGAACATTTAATGGAAGCGGAATTTTTCGGATACGATGAGGGGGCATTTACCGGAGCCGGAAAGAAAGGAAAGCCCGGAAAATTGGAATTGGCGGATGGCGGAACGTTGTTTTTGGATGAAATTGGCGACATGTCCTTGAAACTGCAAGCCAAACTGCTTCGGGTGCTGGAGGAAAAATCATTTTACCGGGTCGGCGGCACCAGACGGATTGAAACCGATGTACGGATCATCGCCGCGACCAATCAAAGCCTGGAAGAGATGATCCGAAAGGGAACGTTCCGGGAGGATCTTTTTTACCGGTTGAACGTCATTGCACTACACATCCCGCCGCTAAGGAAACGGAAGCAGGATATTTTGCCGTTGTGCCGGCACTTTGTCAAAGAACTGAATCAAAAGCTGATGACCGCCATCACCGGAATCGATCCCGAAGCAGAACAAATTTTGTTGAATTATCATTGGCCCGGCAATGTCCGTGAATTAAAAAACACTTTGGAACGGGCGATGATTTTTGCCGGGCACGGTTGCATCCGGTGGCAGGATCTCCCCTCTCCCCTGCGGGACCTGAAAAAAACCGCATGCCAAAAGGAGGATGGTTTGCTGAAACAAGCAGAAAAAAATGCAATTTGCCAGGCGCTTTTGGAGACGGGAGGCAATAAAGTGAAAGCGGCCCGTTTGTTGGGAATCAGCCGCTCCGTCTTATACGAAAAATTAAAAAAATACCAACTGCCGAATGCGTTTTGAACGAACGGTCCCGGGGGAACCATCCTGCTGTCCGGAAACCGGACACCGACCTTTGACAAGTGTCCGGTTTTTCGGAATCATCCCGTTTCGGGAGAAAGGGAGTAAAGGATTTTCCGGCCCTTTTTTCCGCACACCGTTGGCATTGGATTTGCTTATTGTTTGGATGATGGATTACAAGGAATCTGGGGGGGATTTTAAGGAATGCGTGCCACCATGATGATTTTTCCGCTGACGCTTTCGCATTTATTGGAAAGGGCTAACGATTTGTATGGTTCTGTTGAAATCGTCTCCCGAATGCCGGACCGATCATTGCATCGATATACTTACGCGGATTTTTACCGGCGTGCCCGGATGTTGGCAGGAGCATTGGAAAAAGCCGGCTTGAAAAAAGGGGATCGTGTGGCCACTTTGATGTGGAATCATTATGTTCATTTGGAAGCGTACCTTGGCGTTCCGGTTGCCGGCGGGGTTTTGCACACGCTGAATTTGCGCCTTCATCCCACGGAAGTTGCTTATATCATCCGGCATGCGGGGGACCGGTTTCTGATCGTCGATGATATCCTCTTGCCCCTTCTGGAAAAATTTCGGGATCAAATTGACGTGGAAAAAATCATTGTTGTCCCGCTCACCGGCCAACCGGTTCCTTCTTTCGGTGAAGATTACGAACAGTTCCTCGGGAGCGCCGGCGACACCTTTTCTTATGCCGGGCTGGACGAAAATGACGCCGCGGTGATGTGCTATACTTCCGGAACGACCGGAAAGCCGAAAGGCGTGGTTTATTCCCACCGGGCTTTGGTGCTGCATTCCTTTATGTTGGGGCTCAAAGACGGGTTGGGGATTTCAAGTGAGGATGCCGGGATGCCCATTGTTCCCATGTTTCATGTCAATGCCTGGGGGCTTCCTTTTGTTTCGGTGATGTTGGGCGCCAAGCAAGTTTTTCCCGGTCCGTTCCTGGATGCCGAAAACCTTCTGGACTTGATGGAAAAAGAAAGAGTGACTTTTGCGGCCGGGGTTCCCACCATTTGGTTTGATGTGTTGAACAAGCTGGACGAAAAGCCGGACCGGTGGGATCTGGATCCGGATCTCAAGCTTTTGATCGGAGGGGCTGCCCCGCCTGAATCGTTGATCCGGGGATTGGAACGGCATCGCCTGCAGGCGGTGCACGGATGGGGAATGACCGAGACCACGCCGGTGGCAACTGTATCCCATTTGAAGCCCCATTTAAAAGAAAGGACTGCCGAGGAGCAATTGGCATACAAATTGAAACAGGGAACTCCTGTTCCGTTTGTCGAGATCCGGGTGATGGACGGGGACCGGGAAGTTCCTTGGGATGGGAAAACGATGGGAGAGCTCCAAATCCGGGGGCCTTGGGTGACGGCCGGTTATTATAACCGTCCGGATGCCAAAGAGGTGTTGACAGACGATGGCTGGTTTCAAACCGGGGATGTTGCAACGATTGATCCCGAAGGTTACATGAAGATTACCGACCGGACGAAAGATCTGATT
The DNA here is from genome assembly GCF_038006465.1 of Thermoactinomyces sp. FSL K6-2592. NCBI lineage: Bacteria > Bacillati > Bacillota > Bacilli > Caryophanales > Thermoactinomycetaceae > Thermoactinomyces > Thermoactinomyces sp. FSL K6-2592. Next base: position 1,895,919 of record NZ_JBBOVH010000001.1, on the reverse strand, counting down.
AAATCCGGGGGAGAGTGGATCAGTTCGGTGGATTTGGAAAATGAACTGATGGCCCATCCTTCGGTCAAGGAAGCCGCGGTGATTGCCATGCCGCATCCCAAATGGCAGGAGCGCCCGCTGGCGGTCGTCGTGCTGAAAGAAGGAAAAAAAGCCGGCAAAGAGGAATTGCGTGCGTTTTTGGCTTCGAAGTTCAGCAAATGGTGGCTGCCGGATGAGTTTGTTTTCACGGACTCTATTCCGCGCACCTCGGCAGGGAAATTTTCCAAAATGGAATTGCGGAAGAAATATATCAAAGGTTGATTCACTTTTTTAAAGGGGTCCGCTTCGTTCATGTACCCAACCATCGGGAAGATCCTGGAGCAAACGGTTCAAAAGTATCCGGAAAAGGAAGCGCTGTTTGATGTGGAGAAGAACCGGCGCTGGACTTACCGGATGTGGGACCGGGAAGTGAACCGGCTGGCCCGGGCTTTCTTGGCAGCCGGGGTGAAAAAGGGGGACCGGGTTTCCACATACCTATACAACTCCGTGGAGTTGGCCACTGCTTTTTTTGCCTGCGCCAAAATCGGCGCGGTCTTCAACCCGGTCAATTTCCGTTTGACGGCCGAAGAAGTGGCTTATATTTTGCATGATGCCGAACCCAAAATCGTTTTATTTGAAAAAGAGCTGGAAAGTCATATCGCAAAGATTCACGGGAGATTCCCCCGGATCTCGTTTTGGATGACGGACGGGGACCCTCCTTGTTATGCGGAAAGCTACCAAAAACGGATCCGGATGGCTCCGGATACCCGGCCGGAAGCGGAGGTGTCGGAAGAGGACCTTTGCGGCATCATGTACACCAGCGGGACCACCGGCCGGCCCAAAGGCGTGATGCACCGGCACCGCGACATGATTGAGCAAAGTCTGATCATTTTGGCGATGATGCGTTTGACCCCGAAAGACCGGGGGCTGGTGACCGCTCCCATGTTTCACTGTGCCGAACTGCATTGTGCGTTTTTGCCGAGAGTGCATATCGGAGCCGGCCAGGTGATCATGCGCCAATTTGATCCGAAACGGGTTTTAAAACTGGTGCAGGAGGAGAAGGTCACCGTTTTCTTTGCCGCTCCCACCATGTGGAACATGTTGTTGCAGGAAGATTTGTCCCGGTACCGTTTGTCGTCGTTGCGGCTGGGATTCTATGGCGGGGCTCCCATGGCTCCGGCATTGATTCTACGTTGCCGGGAGAAGCTCGGCATCGGTTTGGTTCAAGCCTACGGAATGACGGAAATGGGGCCGGCGGTCACCTTCTTGTTGGAAGTGGAACAGATCACCAAAGCCGGTTCCGCCGGAAAGCCTTGTTTAAACCATGAAGTCCGGGTGGTGCGTGTGAAGGAAGGAGTGCCGTCGGATCCGGAGGACGTGCTCAAACCCGGTGAGACCGGGGAGATTCTCGTCCGGGGATCTTGCATGATGAAAGGATATTACCGGAAAGAAGAGGAGACCGGCAAAGCGCTGCATCAAGGGTGGTATCATACAGGGGATCTGGGTTATCTGGACGAAGACGGATATTTGTGGGTGGCCGACCGTTTGGATGATATGATTATCAGTGGCGGGGAAAATATTTATCCGCGGGAAGTGGAGGACGTGCTGTATGAGCATCCCGGGGTGTTGGATGTGGCGGTGTTGGGGGAACCGGATGAAACTTGGGGGGAGCGGGTGGTGGCGTATGTCGTTAAAAAAGATCCGGGGGTGACGGCGGATGAACTGGAACGGTTTTGCCGGCAAAGCGAAAAACTGGCCCGTTACAAACGGCCGAGAGAATACCGGTTTGTCAAGCAGCTTCCCCGCAACGCCAGCGGGAAAATTCAGAAGTTTCTTTTGCGAAACCAACACAAAAACCAAGCCTGATGAAACGTGAAAAAAGAACAAAGGAGAGATAGACCATGCGGGAGGCAGTTATCATCGAAGCAGTTCGTACGCCGATTGGGCGGCGGAACGGCACTTTAAGCGGAATCCGCCCGGACGATTTGGCGGCCATGGTGTTGAAAGAGGTGGTCCGGCGGGCCGGAATCCCTCCGGAACTGGTGGAAGATGTGTTGATGGGGTGTGTGACGCAAACCGGCGAACAAGCAAGAGATATCGGGAGATTGGCCGCATTGATCGCCGGATTTCCGGTGGAAGTGCCCGGGGTCACCATCGACCGGCAATGCGGTTCCAGCCAGCAAGCCGTCCATTTTGCGGCCCAGGCGATTTTGAGCGGGGATATGGATGTGGTCGTGGCGGCTGGCGTGGAAAGCATGTCCCGCGTGCCGATGTCTTCCAATTTTCAAGGCGCCGTCTTCAGTGAAAAGCTTACTTCCCGGTATGAGATGATCCATCAGGGCATTTCGGCGGAGCGCATTGCCGACAAATGGGGGTTTTCGCGGGAGCAGCTGGACGAATTTTCCCTCCGCAGCCATGAAAAAGCGGTACAAGCACGCAAAGAAGGGCGTTTCAAGCAAGAGATCATGCCGGTTGCCGTCCGGTTGCCCGACGGAAGCGAACAGGTGATTGATCAGGACGAAGGGCCGCGGGAAGACACTTCCATGGAAAAACTGGCCGCTTTGTCTCCTTCCTTTGTGGAGAACGGAAAAATTCATGCCGGCAACTCCAGCCAAATCAGTGACGGCGCGGCGGCTATTTTGTTGATGTCCCGCGAAAAAGCGGAAAAGCTGGGGTTAAAGCCCCGCTTTCGCATCTTGTCCCGTGTGGTGACCGGGTCCGATCCGACCCTGATGCTGACCGGACCCATTCCTGCAACGGAAAAGGTGCTGAAAAAAGCGGGATTGCAATTGGAAGAGATCGATCTTTTTGAAGTGAATGAAGCCTTTGCGCCGGTGCCGCTTGCTTGGCTTTGTGAAACGGGCGCTGATCCGGAAAAGCTGAATCCCAACGGCGGGGCGATTGCACTTGGACATCCGCTTGGAGCTTCGGGAGCCCGGTTGATGACGACCCTGGTGCATGAATTGGAACGAAGCGGCGGCCGGTACGGACTGCAAACCATGTGCGAGGGATACGGCATGGCCAATGCAACCATTATTGAAAGGCTGGATGAATAAAAGGGTGAATATGAGAAAAGGACGGTTGAACCCGCAGCTCAACCGTCCTTTTTATTTGATCAACCGTTGGCGCAGGGCTTTGGCAACCGCTTCGGCCCGGTTTTTGGCGTGCAACTTTTTAAAGACCGACCGGATATATTCGTTTACGGTGTGTTCGCTGATTTTCAGTCTGGCGGCGATCTGTTTGGTGCTTAATCCGTTGGCGCTGAACCGGAGAATTTGTTTTTCCCGGTGGGTGAGCGGGGAGGAGAGTTGAAGGGGAGACGCGTTGGCATAAAGTTTGGTGCGTAAATTCCGGGACACGCGGGTCAACAGGGAGCGGATGATTTCGATGGTGGTTTGTGAAACGTCAAATGGTTGTCCGTTCTGGTCCAACAAAAGCACGCCGGTGACATGATGGTGTTCTTCATATAAAGGAGCGACCAAAAGGGAAGTCAAACGGAAATGCCGGATGTGATGTTTTGGCAGCAGATGGTGTACCTGCCGGAAATACACGGGGCGTTTGACATCGAACAATTTGGAAATCCCGGGCACATTTTGTTCGGACTCATGAATCCGTTGGATTTCTTCCAATGGCACATTATACGAGCAGATGCCTTCCACCTTTTTTAATAAGGGATAGTACCAAAAAAAGGCGCTGCGTTGAAAGCCGGTCAGGCGGCAGATTTGTTTCATGCTGGTGAGCAAGGTTTCCTTGACGCCGCTGGTGGAAAGCAACGTGTCATCAAATTCCAGAATCGCTTCATATTGCCGGAGGGTGTCATATAACGGGCCGCTGGTATATTGTCGGGAAAACCGCAGGGCGTGCCGGATCCAACCCGCAATTTCCCGGGCATAAGACCGGGACAAAGCATTTTTGCTGCCCGAAATGGCCAGTGAGAGATGTTGGTTGACGGGTTCGGTGAATCCCCGGGCTTTTCCTTGGAGGATGCGGCGGACAAATAAAGTTTGTCTGTCCGTGGGGTATGCCGCAACCCAACGGTTGTTCCGCGGGTGGTGAACGGCCAGGTCCAGGACTTTTCCTTCGGAAGTGAGCACCGCTATTTTGTTCCACCGGACATCCGGCCGGATTTTTAATCCTTGCAGCAGTTCAACCAATGGGGAATAAGACCGGATGCGGGGAGAATCGAAAGCGCGGAGTGTCAAAAACGGCCATTGCATCAGGGCTTGGTTGATGTTCATGCACAGTGTGTGGATCTTGTGAAAGGCCTGTTGGACAAACGAAGAATCTTGCGATTCCATGACGAATTCCATGAGGATTTGTTCCAGGGATCCGACGGCAAAAAACCAATGTTTCGGATCAGCGACCGGCGTTTCATCCATCATCCATTGTTGCAACCGGCTCATCAAAGCGCTTTCGTCGGAAAGTGCGAGATCCAGGTGATCAAGCAGGAAAGAGAAAAGACGGGACAGAGCGGCTTTTTCTTCATCCGGGCCATTCCACTTGGATAATTTCAAATGCCAACGTGCCAAACCTTCCGGATATCTGCCGGAGATCAGATCGAGCAGTTGCTCTTTTTTCATGGCCAACCCCCTAAAAACCTTGGTTTTAGGGGTATTATAACCCAGAATATCAGGGATTGTCTAAATATTTCAAATAAAATAACATTTAATTGAAATGGTTGGATGCGATAAGGAGGGGCGCGAAGGCGTTTTGCTGTTGTTGTAAGCGGTGACATCTTGTTTGACTCATTGAGGGGGGGATCGATCATGCGGGAACTGAAAACAACCGGTGAAAAGGGATTGGATCATTCGCTTTTGCCCATGCGGTTATACCACAAAGCGAAGAAGCTGGGGGTGTGGGATCCGAAAGACATTGATTTTACCCAAGATAAGGAAACATGGCAAACTTTCACGGATGAAGAAAAAGAAGCGAGTCTGCGCTTGGGGGCGATGTTTCAGGCGGGGGAAGAAGCAGTAACCCGGGATTTGCTTCCGCTCATCCGGGTGATTTCCATGGAAGGACGTTTGGAAGAGGAATTGTATTTGACGACATTTCTGTTTGAAGAAGCGAAGCATACCGAGGTATTCCGGAGGTTTTTGGATGAAGTGGTCGGCGGGGCCGGGGATTTGACGATTTATCATCAGAGCCACTTTAAGAAAATTTTTTACGAGTACCTGCCGCAGGCGATGGAACGTTTGATTGATGATCCGTCACCGGAAGCGCAGGCGGAAGCTTCGGTTACTTATAACATGGTGGTGGAAGGAATCCTGGCCGAATCCGGTTATCATGCATTTTATACCGCTCTCCAGGGACAACTGGCCATGCCCGGGATGTTTGAAGCCGTTACGAATTTGAAACGAGACGAAGCCCGGCATATCAGTTACGGGAGCTATCTTTTGCAGCGGCTCATTTCAGAGCATGATCACATATGGGATGTGGTTGTCAAACGGATGGAGTTGCTGCTTCCGCATGCAATTGGTGTGGTGGATGAAATCTTCGGCACGATGGATCCGTTTCCGTTTGATCTCAAAAAAGATGACATTGTTGCTTTTGCAATGAAACAGTTTCAAACACGCATGGAAGTGCTCCGGCGGGCACGCGGAAAAACGCCGGATGAAATTTATTCCATCAGCGAAAAAGATGTCGGCTTGACGGATGAATAATTTTGCATTGGATCAGGCGGACCCGGTGTCCGCCTGTCTTAATCTTTGGAAGGGGGGATGGGTGTGTCCGTCGTGTCGGCGAAAGAGGTTTCGGATTTGGAGTTGGATCAGGCGAGGCGGGAAATTCTTGAAATGCGTTTGAAAATCACGAGAAGTCAACGGTATCGCACCATTGCCGGAATCTTTGCCAAGCACGGGTTGCTTCACTTGTTGGAAGACCGCGGGTTGTTCCGGCTGTTTTTTAAAAAGCGGACCCGGGAAGAAGAAGAAAAACTGCGCCGGTTCGGACGCCGGCTGCGGATGGTTTTTGAGGAACTGGGTCCCACTTTTATCAAACTGGGACAAGTTCTTGTTTCCCGGCAGGAAATCATTCCCGAGCCGGTGACGACGGAACTTTCGGAGTTGTTAAACGAAGTTCCTCCCATGCCTTTCCGCTATATGGCCGCGGTGATGGAAGACGGGCTTCCGGAAGGATTAAAGGAGTTTGAGTGGATTGACCCGGAACCGGTCGGATCCGCTTCATTGGCCCAAGTGTACCGTGCACAATTAAAGGATGGACGGGTTTGTGCCGTCAAAGTGGTCCGCCCCATCGTGGACAAACTGTTTGAAATCGATATTTCCATCATCCAAAAATTTGCCGGCCGGTTGCAAAAAAGGCTCCCTCCCCCATACGCAGCTTCAGTGGATTTAAACGGGTTGGTCCGTGATTATTACAGCAGTTCGACCAACGAACTGGACATGCTGGCCGAAGCCCGGACCATGAAAGAGCACCGGGAGATGATGAAGGATTTTGAGACCATTTCCGTCCCCGAAGTGTACAAGGTTTCAAAAAATGTCCTGGTGATGGAGTATGTGGACGGTTGGAATCTCAAAGAATTTCCGGTGGATTTTCTCACGTTTGAAGAACGGTTTATGCGGATGGTCGATTTGGCCCATTATTATGTCAAAACGTTTTCCGAAGGATATTATCATGGTGATCCGCACGGTTCCAACATCATGATCGATAAGCACACGAAAAAGGCGTATGTGATTGACTGGGGAATGGTTGGGCGGGTGGATTCCCTCCATACCGAAGCCATTTTCCGCATGTTGCTTCACACCCGCTTGAATCAGGCGGAAGATGCGGCGGAAGCCGTTTTGGATATTATCCAACCGACGCCTTACACCGATCCGATCCGCTTAAAAGATCAGTTGCGTTCCCATTTTGTGCACTATGTGAACAGTGATCAGGCGGGCAAATACAATTGGGGGAATCTCTTGATCCAGGCGATTGTGATCGGGGTGAAAAACCATTGCCGCATTCCCAATGCCATGGCTTTGTGGGCAAAAGGATTCACGGCCGCAGAAGGGACGGCACGGTGGTTGTGCCCGGAAATCAGTTACCACACGGTTGTGGAATCGGCCGATGTGCAAATCTTGAAAAGCTGGTTGTCGCGGAGGTTTAACTACCGGGCCAATGCCAGTTGGATCAGTGAAGTGGCGAAGCTGACCGGCACTTTGCCGCGCAGGCTGAACAAAATCCTGGAGCGGCTTGCGTGGAATGACTGGAAAGTGGTGGTGGAAAACCGGACCGATGATCATTTGGTCCGGCAAATGAACAAGATGGTCAACCGGATGGCGTTGGCTTGGCTGGCAAGCGGCTTATTCGTGGGATCGGCAGTTTTTCTTGCTTTTGGAAATGAATGGATGCAGTCAGTCCAGTCGATCAAATGGTTGATGCAAGGAATGCTGTGGGGGGCATCGGCGCTGAGTGTTTACCTGTTATGGAGAGTGTTCCGTTCCAAAAGAGCTTGACGGGATGACGGGAAGGGGGATGGCGTTGAAAGAGCGCAAAATGACCATGGAAGAGCGAATCGAAGCTTTCTTCCGGCAATCCGGCGGCCCAAACAACAGCAAAATCGAAAAGCTCTTGGATGAACATTTGCGAAACGGAAAAGACCACGGAATGCCGGGAAGGAAAGAAACGTTTGAGGATGCGGTCATCTGGACGGTTATGCATGATCCCAGCCTGTTGCTCTTGTTTGAGCGGATTCAAAAGTGGAGGACGGGGCGTTCAGAAAAGCAACAACAGCTTTTACAGTTGGAAGAAAAGATCAAAAACTTGGAAACGGAAATTAAAAAATTGACAGAAAAAATAAAACCTTACGTTTAGGCTGAAAATATTTTCAGATTCGGGTAAGATGTAGAAGAGGAGGCGATGAAACATGCCAAACTTGGAACAATTAACTTTGCCTGTGGTTGCAGCGCCGATGTTTCTGGTATCCGGCCCGGAATTGGTGATCGAGTGTTGCAAAGCCGGAATCGTCGGTTCATTTCCTTTGTTAAATGCAAGGACGTCCGAAGATTTGGATGTTTGGATGAAAAAAATTACGGAATCCATCGAAGAATTGGAAAAAAACCAAACCGTGGCCCCTTGGGCGGTCAACCTGGTGGTGCACCGGACCAACCGGAGATATGAGGAAGATTTGAAAGCGATCCAAAAATACAAGCCGCCCATTGTGATCACGTCCCTCGGCAATCCGGCGCCCGTGGTGGATGTTGTGCACGAATACGGCGGATTGGTGTTTTCGGATGTGAGCACTTTGCCTCATGCCAAAAAAGCCGCGTCTGCCGGTGTTGACGGATTGATTCTGGTTTGTTCCGGCGCAGGGGGGCATGGCGGGACGATCAACCCGTTTGCGTTCATTGGTGAAGTGCGCAAATTTTGGAACGGAAAGACGATTCTGGCCGGAAGTATTTCCAACGGCCGCGATATCCTGGCAGCCAAAGTAATGGGAGCGGATCTCGCTTACATGGGGACGCGTTTCATTCCGACGGTTGAAAGTTTGGCCAGTGAAGATTACAAAAACATGCTGATTGAGTCAGACTTGGATGATATCATCTACACCGACGCATTCAGCGGTGTCAATGCCAACTATTTGAAACCGAGCATCGAAAGAGCCGGTTTGGATCCGGAGCACTTGGAGAAAAAGGGAACCGTCGATTTCTCCAAAATGAATGAAACCGGTCCCAAAGCATGGAAAGACATTTGGTCGGCCGGCCACGGAGTGGGTCAGATCCGGAAAGTCCAAACCGTTCAGGAAGTGGTGGCGGAGCTGAAGCGGGAATACGAGGAAGCGGTTGGAAAAATCTCTTAAAAAGAAAGGGAATGTGGCTCTTTTCACAAGAGCCACCTGATGTATTTTATGTCCGGGCCGACCCGGATAACCGCGGGGGTTGTCGTTCATTCGATGCCATCCGGGCTGTCCGGCATTTTTTGTCCCGGGATCACGGATAAAAAGAGGAAATGGAAAAGATGAAACGAATATTTATAGTTAATTGTTGATCTTCTTTACAAGATGAGATCACATGGTTTAACATAGTGGCTGTTGGTATGGGATACATAATGATGAATAGTAAGTTCCCCGGGTTCATAGGGGCTTTTTTCCTGTTCATGGATGTTTATTGAAAAGTTGCTTTACTGTGTTATAATGAAGTGGTTATTGCGGGGAGCGATACTAGTGAATCGGACTGATCATACCATATGATAGATTTGTGATGCAGGAGGTAACTGTGTAATGAAGGCAAGCTGGGAAAAAACAGAAAAAAACAAAGGTATCCTTACGGTCGAAACAGATGAGCAATCGGTTCAAGACGCACTGGATCAAGCGTTTAAAAAAGTGGTCAAACAAGTGAATGTCCCCGGATTCCGCAAAGGGAAAGTGCCGCGTGCCATTTTCGAAAAGCGGTTTGGTGTCGAAGTGTTGTATCAGGACGCCCTCGATATCCTGCTGCCCAAAGCTTATGAAGAAGCTGTGGAAGAAACGGGAATCGTGCCGGTGGACCGTCCGGAAATCGACATTGAGCAACTGGAAAAAGGCAAATCGTTGATCTTCAAGGCGACGGTGACCGTAAAGCCGGAAGTGGAACTCGGCGAGTATAAAGGGTTGGAAGTGGAAGTGGACGAAGAAAAATTCGCCGTGAAACCCGAAGATGTGGAAAAAGAACTCGAACGCATGCAAAAACAACAAGGTCAATTGGAACCGGTGGAAGAAGGAGCCGTGGAAAAAGGCGACCGTGTGATCATTGACTTTGAAGGATTTGTCGACGGAGAACCTTTTGAAGGCGGTAAAGCGGAACAATACACGCTGGAAGTCGGTTCCGGAACGTTTATCCCCGGTTTTGAAGACCAGCTGATCGGCATGAAAGCCGGAGAAGAAAAAGAAATTCAAGTCACCTTCCCGGAAGAATACCATGTTGAAGATTTGAAAGGAAAACCGGCTACATTCAAAGTGAAACTTCATGAAATCAAACGCATGAACCTGCCGGAGCTGGATGACGAATTTGCTCAAGATGTCAGCGAGTTTGACACGCTGGAAGAATTGAAAGCCGACATCGAGAAAAACATGAAAGAAAAAGCGGAAAAAGACAAAGAAAACTTCATCCGCAATGAGCTGGTGGAAAAAGCGGCGCAAAATGCAACGGTGGAAATTCCGGAAGTGATGATTGAAAACGAAACGGAAAACATGTTGCGCCAATTTGAACAACGCTTGATGTATCAAGGCTTGAACTTGGAAACCTATGCGCAATTCACCGGCCAGGATCAAGAAGCGTTAAAAGACCAGTTCAAAGAAGATGCGGAAAAACGCGTTCGCGCTGATCTCGTTTTGGAAGCCATTGCCAAAGAAGAGCAAATTGAAGTCAAAGATGAAGAAGTAGAAGAAGAAATCAAACAAATGGCTGAGGAAATGGGCCGCGAAGCGGATGAAGTTCGCCGCATTCTGGAAAATCAAGGTGCCCTTGATTCCGTGAAGGATCAACTTCGCATGAAGAAAACGATCGATCTACTTGTATCGAACAGTAAAAATAAGGCATAATGATGATAGGAGATGAAGTGAGGCACGTGAAAACGTGCCTTGTTTTTCAAATTTTTCACTCCGAAATGAGGTGTTTTTAATGCCTTTGGTGCCAATGGTGGTAGAACAGACCAATCGGGGAGAGCGCTCCTACGATATCTATTCCAGACTGTTGAAAGACCGCATTATCTTTTTGGGAGGCCCCATCGATGATAATGTGGCCAATTTGGTTGTTGCCCAATTGCTGTTTTTGAGTGCGGAAGACCCGGAAAAAGACATTTATTTGTACATAAATTCACCAGGTGGTTCCGTAACCGCCGGAATGGCGATTTACGACACCATGAATCATGTTCAGCCGCAAGTCTCCACCATTTGCGTCGGCCTTGCCGCCAGCATGGGAGCCTTTTTGCTGGCCGCCGGTGCGAAAGGGAAACGCTTGGCGCTGCCAAACAGCGAAGTGATGATTCACCAACCGTTGGGAGGCGCCCGGGGACAAGCGACAGACATAAAAATTCATGCAGACTGGATCCTGAAGACCAAAGAGAGAATCAACCGGATCTTGTCTGAAAGAACGGGGCAACCGATTGACAAGATCGCCCGGGACACGGACCGCGATTATTTCATGAGTGCCGAAGAGGCCAAGGAATACGGCATCGTGGATCAGGTGATGGCCACCAATCGTTGAAAGGGGTGAGAGAGAAGATGTTCAAGTTCAATGAAGAAAAAGGACAATTGAAATGTTCTTTCTGTGGAAAATCCCAGGATCAGGTGCGCAAGCTGGTCGCCGGACCTGGTGTATATATCTGTGACGAATGCATTGAATTGTGCAATGAAATCGTGGAAGAAGAATTGGGCAATGAAGAAGAAATTGATTTGCAAAACTTGCCCAAACCACAGGAGATCTGCTCCATTCTGGAGGAATACGTCATTGGTCAGGAAGAAGCGAAGAAAGCATTGTCCGTTGCGGTTTACAACCACTACAAACGGATCAATTCTTCGCAGAAATCCGATGATGTTGAACTGCAAAAAAGCAACATCATGATGGTGGGGCCGACGGGGAGCGGGAAAACCCTCCTTGCCCAAACATTGGCCCGCATCCTGAATGTCCCGTTTGCGATTGCGGACGCGACGTCGCTGACGGAAGCGGGTTATGTCGGGGAAGACGTGGAAAACATCCTGCTCAAATTGATCCAAGCGGCGGATTACGATATTGAAAAAGCGGAACGCGGAATCATCTACATTGATGAAATCGACAAAGTTGCCCGCAAATCTGAAAATCCGTCGATCACCCGTGACGTGTCCGGTGAGGGTGTCCAACAGGCGTTGCTGAAGATTTTGGAAGGAACCGTTGCCAGTGTGCCACCGCAAGGAGGGCGCAAACACCCGCATCAGGAGTTCATCCAAATTGACACCAGCAACATCTTGTTTATATGCGGGGGCGCTTTTGACGGATTGGAAACGATCATTAAACGGCGGATCGGCAAGAAAGTGATCGGTTTTGGAATGGATCAGCAAAACGTCAACATGAAACCGGGCGAATATCTGAAGCTGGTGTTGCCTGAAGACCTCTTGAAGTTTGGTCTCATTCCGGAATTTGTGGGAAGGCTTCCGGTCATTTCTACATTGGAACCGCTCGATGAGCAAGCGCTAGTGCGCATCTTGCTCGAGCCCAAAAATGCACTGGTGAAACAGTACAAAAAACTGTTGGAAATGGACAATGTCGAATTGTCCTTTGAACAAGACGCGCTGGAGGCCATTGCCAAAGAGGCCATCAAGCGCAAAACGGGTGCCCGGGGACTCAGGGCGATCATCGAGTCCATCATGTTGGATGTCATGTTTGAATTGCCTTCGCGCGATGATATCGTCAAATGTGTCATCACCAAGGACACGGTGGTGCAAGGAGGAAGCCCGAAACTCTATACCCGTGAAGGGCGCGTCATTACGACAAAAAAAGAAGAATCTGCTTGAGGAACAATGGGATTTGGGCATCTGCTGAAGAAATAGCAGATGCTTTTTTCTATGGTTCATGATATGTTAAAATGTAGTAGTTTCTGATCGAATTAGAAGCAGTTCTACGTTGCGGGTAGAGCTGCTTTTTCGATTAACAAAGGGGTGAGGAAATTTGTTACAAATCGTTTCAGTGGAGCGAGAAAAATTTCTGGATTTCGTTGAGACACAACCTTACAGAAATTTCTTACAGTACCCGTCTTGGGCGGACTTGAAATCCGAATGGAAATGGATACATGAATTTTTGGGATGGGTGACAAAAGACGGCAAATTGGTGGGCGGAGCTGTTGTATTATACAGGAAGGTACCCGGATTAAATAAATATTTGGCATACATACCCCGAGGACCGATGATCGATTGGTTTTCAAGTTATTCCCTGACCGACTGGTTCCATCCTTTGTTTCACCATTTGAAAAACCGTAATGTATTCTCCGTGAAAATGGATCCGCCGCTTGTCAGCAAAAAGTGGTCTGCGAACCGGATTTCCCAAGCTGTTCAGGAATTTAAATCCCATGGATTGAAAAATAAACGTTTGACCGACATTTTGCCGGATCAGGTCTTTAATGCGGTGGAGTATGTAAAACAGGAACTGGTGGAGATGGGATGGAGACAAAACGGCGGAGAAGACAGTTTCGACACCGTGCAACCACAGTTTGTCTTTCGCCTGAACATGAAAGGAAAATCGTTGGAACAGATTTTTTCGGGTTTCCATCCGGACTGGCAACAAAGGATCCGGGAAGCGGAAAACAGCGGAGTGCATGTCAACTTGGGAACTGAAAACGATTTGCCGGAGTTTCACAAGTTGCTCTCGTTGACGGCCAAAAGGGAACAATCCAATGTCCGCGATGTTTCTTATTTTGAAAAAATGTTTGAAACATTGATATTGGAAAATCCTTACCGGATCCGGCTTTATTTGGCACGAAAAGACAATCAGTTGTTAAGCGCCTCGCTGGCTGTGAGAGTGGACGGGCATACATGGGATTTGTACAATGCACGGCGCAGTGATTCGTACGAGGATCCGTCCGCGTACTTGTTGCGTTGGAAGATGATTCAGGATGCTTACCGGCATGGCGACACCATTTTTGATTTCCGGGGAATTTCCACGGTTTTGGATGAAAACAACCGGTTATTTGAGTTGCTGCAATTTAAAATGGGCTTTGGCGGAGAAGCCTGTCAATTTATGGGAGAGTGGGATTACCCGGTCATCCCGATGCTGCACTGGGCTTTTGACATGTACATGAAAAGTCGTTGATGCAAAGGTTTTGGTGCTTTTTGGCTATTGCAAAAGCATGAGTATCCCTTTCCTCCTGCGGTCATAATACAGAAAAAGCAGACGATGTCTGTCCAAATTGCAGGGAGGAAAGGAAGGGGCCTATGAGCTGGACTTCTTTACTTATGTTTTTACAAGTGTTTTTCTCCATCATTATCGGGATTTATTTCTGGAGTTTGTTAAAAAGCCAACAATCCAGCCGCAGTGCGGTGAATAAAGAATCACGCAAAGAATTGGAAAGGCTCCGGTCGATGCGCGAGGTCTCTTTGACCGAACCCCTGGCGGAAAAAACCAGGCCGGCCAAACTGGAGGACATTGTCGGACAAGAAGAGGGCATTCGTTCGTTAAAGGCGGCGTTGTGCGGGCCGAATCCACAGCATGTCCTGATTTACGGGCCGCCCGGAGTCGGGAAAACCGCGGCTGCGCGCTTGATTTTAGAGGAGGCGAAAAAGAACCGTTTCTCTCCCTTTAATGAAAAATCCAAGTTCATTGAAATCGATGCGACCACGGCCCGCTTTGATGAACGGGGCATTGCCGATCCTTTGATCGGCTCCGTGCATGATCCGATTTATCAGGGAGCCGGAGCCATGGGAGTCGCCGGGGTTCCCCAACCCAAACCGGGAGCGGTGACCAAGGCGCATGGCGGGGTGTTGTTTATCGATGAAATCGGGGAATTGCATCCCGTGCAAATGAACAAACTGTTAAAAGTGTTGGAAGACCGCAAGGTGTTTTTGGAAAGTGCCTACTACAATGAAGAAGACACCAATACCCCCCGGCATATTCATGACATTTTCCAAAACGGTTTGCCGGCTGATTTTCGCCTCATTGGTGCAACCACACGACCTCCTGAAGAAATTCCTCCGGCCATCCGGTCACGCTGCATGGAGATTTTTTTTCGACCGCTGTTGGCGCATGAAATCGAGAAAATTGCCACCGACGCCTTGAAGAGGATTCATTTTGATTACAGCCCGGATGCCGTTCAGGTGATCATGCGTTATGCGATGAACGGGCGCGATGCGGTGAATATTGTCCAAACCGCAGTGGGCGTGGCATTGAGTGAACAGCGCAACCGGGTGGAAGCCCGTGACGTGGAATGGGTTGTAAACAGCAGCCAGTTAAATCCGCGGCCGGAATTGAAAATGCCGGAAAAAGCACAAGTGGGGCTCGTCACCGGATTGGCCGTTCTCGGACCGCACATGGGGGCGACTTTGGAAATTGAAGTGTCGGCAGCCCGCGCAGCAAAAGATCAAGGAACCGTCCGGATTACAGGAGTGGTTGAAGAAGAGGAAATGGCCAACCGGCAGCGGACACTGCGGCGGAAAAGCATGGCCCGGGGTTCGGTGGAAAATGTGATGACGGTTCTGCGAAAAATGAGGTTGCAACCGGATGATTACCATTTGCACATCAATTTTCCCGGTGGTGTGCCGGTGGATGGCCCTTCAGCGGGAATCGCCATGGCAACGGCAATTTATTCCGCCATTCAAGGCATTCCGATGGACCCCAAAATGGCCATGACCGGAGAATTAAGCATTCACGGATATGTGAAGCCCGTGGGAGGCATCATTGCCAAAGTGGAAGCCGCCAAGCAGGCAGGAGCCGAGAGAGTGTTGATTCCCAAAGAAAACATGCAGTCGATTTTTATGCAGTTGGAAGGGATTGAAGTCATTCCTGTTGAACGCATTGAGACGGTTTTTGAACTTGCTTTTGGCCGGGAAAAATCCGTGGAGATGCCGGTTCTCTTTTCACCCACTTCTGCTCCGGTATAATAAGGAATGCAGAATGTTTTTGTCCGGCTGCGGGCGGCTTCCGGCGGTTGCCCTCGTGTCGTAGACAAAAGAGAATGAATAAGATAAAATCGTACAAAGCTGGCATCCTGTTCCTTGTGTTGACAGCAACGGAGGTGCATGTATGGCTGTAAAAGAAGGGGAACAACATGTATTGCCTCTTTTGCCATTGAGAGGTTTGGTTGTATTTCCCACCATGGTTTTACATTTGGATGTAGGAAGAGAAAAGTCGGTTCAAGCATTGGAAAAGGCAATGGTGGACGACCAAAATTTGATTTTGCTTGCAACGCAAAAGGAGCTTCAAATAGAGGAACCCACCGAAGACGATATCTACCGGACCGGTACGATTGCAAAGGTTCGTCAAATGTTGAAGCTGCCAAACGGCACCATCCGGGTGCTTGTGGAAGGTTTGAAAAGGGCAAGCATCATTGAATACATGGATGATGAAGATTGTTACATCGTCCGGTATGAAGAATTGGCAGAAGAAGAAGAAGACGGCCTGGATACGGAGGCTCTGATGCGCGCTGTGTTGGAGCATTTTGAACAATACCTGCGCTTGTCCAAAAAGCTTTCGCCGGAAACGTATTCGGTCGTGGCGGATATTGATGAACCGGGACGGCTGGCGGATATCATCGCATCGCATCTTCCGCTGAAGATTGCAGATAAGCAAACGATTGTGGAAACGTTGAACGTTCAAGCACGTCTCGAGAAATTGTTGTCACTCATCCATAATGAAAAAGAAGTTCTGGAGTTGGAGAAAAAGATCAACTCCCGGGTCAAAAAACAGATGGAAAAAACGCAGAAAGAATATTATCTGCGTGAGCAAATGAAAGCCATTCAAAAGGAACTGGGAGAAAAAGAAGGGCGCATGGGCGAAGTGGAAGAATTGAGGCAAAAACTGTCCGAGCTAAAAGCGCCTGAAGAGATCAAAGAAAAGATTGACAAGGAAATTGACCGTTTGGAAAAAATCCCGACCAGTTCCGCTGAAGGCGGTGTGGTTCGCAATTATATTGATTGGTTATTGGATTTGCCGTGGCTTCATGAAACCGAAGACGATCTCAGCCTGGAGAAAGCAGAAAAAGTGCTGGACGAGGACCATTACGGATTGGAAAAAGTAAAGGAACGGGTGCTTGAGTACCTGGCTGTGCAGCAAATTGTCAAGAAAATGAAAGGCCCCATTCTTTGTCTGGCCGGCCCGCCGGGAGTCGGAAAAACTTCCTTGGCACGTTCCATTGCCCGTGCGCTGGGACGGAATTTTGTCCGTGTCTCATTGGGAGGCGTGCGGGATGAGGCGGAGATTCGCGGACATCGCCGCACTTATGTCGGTGCCATGCCGGGCAGGATCATTCAGGGAATGAAACAAGCACAAAGCACCAATCCGGTCTTTTTGCTGGATGAGATTGACAAGATGTCCATGGATTTCAGAGGTGATCCGGCTTCCGCGCTCTTGGAAGTCTTGGATCCGAACCAAAACCAGGCATTCAGCGATCACTACATCGAGATTCCGTATGATTTGTCCAAAGTGATGTTTATCACCACGGCCAATGTGATCCACAATATTCCCCGTCCGTTGCTTGACCGGATGGAGGTCTTATACATTTCGGGCTATACAGAAATTGAAAAAGAGCATATCGCCAAAGACCATCTGTTCCCCAAACAGTTAAAAGAACACGGATTGACCAAAGAAAACATGCAAATCCAGTCGGGGGCATTGTTGAAATTGATCCGCAACTACACGCGGGAAGCCGGCGTCCGGAATCTGGAAAGAACGATCGGAACCTTGTGTCGGAAAGCGGCCAAACAAATTGTCTCCGGCAAGAAAAAGAAAGTGGTCATTACATCCAATAATTTGGAAAAATATTTGGGACCGGAGCGTTTCCGTTACGGACGGGCGGAAGAAAAGGATCAGGTCGGGATTGCGACCGGCCTGGCTTGGACGGAAGCGGGCGGGGACACGTTGTCCGTGGAAGTCTCCTTGTTGCCCGGAAACGGAAAGCTCACATTGACGGGGAAATTGGGAGACGTGATGAAAGAATCGGCCCAAGCCGCATTCAGTTACATCCGTTCCCGCGCCAAGGAATTGAACATTGATCCGTCTTTCCATGAGAAACATGACATTCATATCCACGTTCCGGAAGGAGCCATTCCCAAAGACGGCCCTTCAGCCGGAATTACCATGGCCACCGCTTTGGTTTCCGCATTGACCGGAATTCCGGTTTCCCGTTTTGTGGCGATGACCGGGGAAATCACCTTGCGCGGACGGGTGCTGCCCATTGGCGGATTGAAGGAAAAGTCGTTAAGTGCCCACCGGGCGGGCATCAAACATGTGTTGATCCCCAAGGACAATGAAAAAGATCTCCAAGACATTCCCAAAAGCGTGCGGAAAGAATTGGAGTTTACCGCGGTGGAGCACATGGATGAAGTGTTGCGGTTGGCGTTAGTGAGGGATCCTTATGCTGGTGAAGAAAGCTGAGTTTGTGATCAGTGCGGTGAAACCGGATCAATACCCCGATGACGCCCTGCCGGAGATTGCTCTGGCCGGGCGTTCCAATGTGGGTAAATCATCGCTCATCAATTGTCTGATCAGAAGAAAAAATCTGGCGCGTACCAGTTCGAAACCTGGGAAAACCCAAACCATCAATTTTTACCGGATCAATGACCTTTTTTATTTTGCGGATGTTCCCGGATACGGATTTGCGCGCGTTCCGAAAGCGATGAAAAAACAGTGGGGAAAAATGATGGAAACTTATTTGCTGAAACGGGAACCGCTCAAGGCGGTGATCCAAGTGGTTGATTTGCGACACCCACCCTCGAAAGATGATCAGAATATGTACGAGTTTTTAACGTATTATTCCATCCCGACATGGGTCGTGGCCACCAAGGCAGATAAAGTTCCGAAGGGAAAATGGCAAAAGCATGCCAAGATCATCAGGGAAACTTTGAATATGGAAAAAGAAGATCCGTTCCTTCTCTTTTCCGCGCAAACTGCATATGGTAAAGAGCGGTTGTGGAACTTGATTGAGGAACAAGTGAACGCAAATCAGGATTAGACGGAAGAAAGGGTGGGAGAATGGAGAAAAAAGTTCGTGTTGCGGTTTTGTTCGGAGGAAGATCCGGGGAGCATGAAGTCTCTTTAAATTCGGCCGCATCCGTGATCCAGGCGATTGACCGGGACAAATACGAAGTGATTCCCGTTTGGATTTCGCATGAAGGACAATGGCATTTCGGGGAAAAAGCGATTCCCGCCATTGCCGGCACGCTTGAAAAAGAAGTTTGCGAGCAATTGCAAAACCATCTGCCGGCGCTTGTGTCCAAAGGAAGCGGAACCTTGCCTGCGTTTGCCCCGCATGAAGTGGATGTGGTGTTTCCTGTTTTGCACGGCACATACGGTGAAGACGGGACCATTCAGGGCATGTTGGAAGTGGCACAGATTCCTTATGTCGGAGCTGGGGTGTTGGCATCGGCTGTCGGCATGGATAAAGTGTTGGCGAAGAAAGTGTTTGAACAAGAGGGTCTTCCGCAAGGCAAATATGTTTATTTCTTGAAGTCAGAGCTTGAGAAAGACATCGAGAGCGTGATCGAAAAAGTGGAACAAGCGCTTGGCTATCCCTGCTTTGTCAAACCGGCCAATCTGGGTTCCAGTGTGGGGATTTCCAAGGCAAAAGACCGTGAAGCATTGACGGAGGCTTTGCAGTTGGCTGCCCAATATGACCGGAAGGTGATTGTGGAAGAGTTTATTCCCGCGCATGAGGTGGAAGTGGCCGTGTTGGGAAATGATGAACCGCAAGCTTCCATGCCGGGGGAAATCGTATCTTCCAATGAATTTTATGATTATAAAGCCAAGTATATTGACGGGAAATCCGTGATGCGGATTCCGGCCGAACTTCCGGAAGAGACAACCGGCAAGGTCCGGCAACTGGCGATTCAGGCATACAAAGCCATTGATTGCAGCGGCCTGGCGCGGGTGGACTTTTTCATCCGCAAAGACAACGGCCGAGTGTTGATCAATGAGATTAACACCATGCCGGGCTTTACGCCTTACAGCATGTATCCGAAATTGTGGGAGCATTCGGGGGTTTCTTATCCGGAATTAATTTCCAAACTGATTGAGTTGGCACTTCAGCGTTATGAGGAAAAATCCAATTTGAAAACTGTTTTTGACCTTTAAGCAAAAAAGGGCTGTCGCGATCCGCACAGCCCTTTTTCTTTCGCTTAAAAATCAAAGGTTTCATCCGGTTGCCGGGTCAGGATGAGCGGCCCGTCTTTGGTGATTGCCACGGTGTGTTCGTATTGCGCCGACAAACTTCCGTCCACTGTTTTGGCCGTCCATCCGTCCTCCATGATTTTGACCAAATGGTTACCCAAGTTCAGCATGGGTTCAATCGTGATCACCATTCCTTCTTTTAATTCGGCCCCCTGGCCGGGCGGGCCGAAATGGGGAACTTCGGGGAGTTCATGAATGCGCCGGCCGATCCCGTGTCCGATAAACGAACGGACCACCGACATTCCGTTTTCCTCGGCATAAGACTGGATGGCATGGGAAATGTCCCCGATCCGGTTGCCGGGTTTGGCTTGTTCAATGCCTTTATATAATGCGGCTTTGGTGACGGTTAATAAGTTTCGGGCCGCTTCGGAAATCTCCCCCACTGCATAAGACCAAGCCGAGTCGGCCAACCAGCCGTCCAGGTTGACGACCATATCAATGCAAACAATGTCTCCTTCTTTCAGCGGTGTTTTCCGGGGAAAACCGTGGCACACCTCATCGTTGACCGAAGCACAGGTGGCATAAGGATAGCCCATGTATCCTTTTTGTTCCGGGGTGGCCCCGTGTTGCTTCAAAAACTGTTCCACCCATTCGTCAATCTCAAGTGTTGTCACTCCCGGCTGAATCCGTTTCTTCAAGTGCTGATGACATTGGGCAAGAAGTTTTCCCGCTTCATGCATTTTACGGATTTCCCGGGGGCTTTTTAATGAAATCATCCCGCGATCTCTCCCTTGTTTTCTTCATCGGAATGTGTACCGTTTTTCACCATTAAGTTATTCACAAACCATTGAGGGATTGCAATTCCCATAAGAAAGGGGCGGTTTCACAGACCGGTTTCAGCAAGAAAACCACCGGCATCCCCGGTTGTCCCATCCTCATGCACCGGGGCCGGTGGATTTGGCCGGCGATGATTCATCATGCCCTTCCCATTTCCGGTAAACGGTCCGCCGGGAATCTCCGGTTGACCTGATGAAGACCGGGTTTCCGGAACGTTTGTCCAACGTCGCTTGCATGACCGGATTATTTTTTGGAGATAAAAACCAGTCCCAAGATCACGATCAAGACGGGCCAATAAGCATGAAAGACCGAAGTGATCGGGGAAACCAAAGGAAGTTCGGTGATGCCCGGGTATGCAAAAATTCCCGTCAATATCAAAATCACCCCGACCAAAGCCGTGATTTTGCTTTTATTAATGGTAAATTGCAACAAAACGACCAATCCGAAAAGAGCAACCAATATGCTCCAATGTTTGGGCCAGCCGTTGACGTATTTCAATCCCCAGGCCGTGACACTGATGGTGGCGGCGAAACCGGCCCATAAGGTCAACGTGCTGATTTTCTTCAAGATTCCGACATAAAGCAAAAGGACACTGAACAAGAATATGAGAAACGGCCAAGTGATCAAGGAAGCAAGAGAAGTGAGATCGGTTTGGACAAGCAGAAGGATGATTCCGACCAGTGTGATGATAAAACCGATAATCTTTGTTTGCATAACCCCTTCTCCCTTTGTCAATAAGTAGAATTTTCCTTTTACATCTTATCACAATTTCAGCAGGAGCAAGGTACAGATTTATCGATCCGGCCGGTTTTATCCTGCCGGCCGTGAAGAAAAAATGAAGAAAGGGTTGGGAAGCAGAAAACGGCTGAATAAAAGCGGGACAAAACATACGCTTTGGTTAGCCGTTTTGCTGCTGTCCTTTAGAAACGAGCCGTTTTTCAATGATCGCGATCAACTGATACATGATGGTGGCGATGACCGCCACGATCATCAGGCTTAACATCACAAGATGCAGATTAAACACTTGGAAACCGTAAATCATCAAGTAACCGAGTCCCTGTTTGGAGACCAAAAACTCGCCGACGATGACCCCCACCCATGACAACCCGACATTGACCTTCAAGGCGGCAATCATATCGGGAATGGCGGCGGGAAAGATGATCTTCCAAAAGATTTGGCTGCGGCTGGCCCCAAACGAACGGGCCAAAATGAGATAACTGGAATCCACACTTTGAAAACTGGTGTAAATGACGATGGTCGTAATGATCACGGTGATGGCGATTCCCATGGCCAGAATGGAGATGAAGCCGGAACCAAACGAAACAATGAACAGGGGGCCGAGCGACACTTTCGGCATGCTGTTTAAAACGACCAGATAGGGGTCCAGAACACGGGATAAAAACGGCGAAGCCCATATAATGGTGGCCAGGATGACCCCGGATAGGGTGCCGATCAAAAAGCCGGCGATGGTTTCCATCGATGTGATTGCGATATGGGCATATAATTCCCCGGAACGGGCCAATTCGGCCGCTTGCTTCATCATGAGCGAAGGACTGCTGAATAAAAAGGAGTCAATCCAACCGGCCCGGGCCCCCCATTCCCATGCAAAGACAAAACCGACCAGGATCAGGAAGCGCAAGAACCAAACCCCGATTTGCCGGAGCCGCAACCGGCGCAGGAAATCGGCATGTGAGGGGCTCTTGGCCCCCTTGGTCAACCACTTTTTCCATGAAAAGAAGCTCATGGTTGTTCCACCTCCTGCCACAACTGTTCAAACAGCCGGCGAAAAACAGGATGGCTGCGGGATTTGAGCGCAGACAAAGCGCGGATTTCTTCCGGAACGACCATCGTTTTTTGAATGGTTCCGGGACGTCCGCCCATCACCAATATCCGGTCGCCCACCGCCAGGGCTTCTTCCAGGTCATGGGTCACAAGGACAGCAGTTTTCTTGTGTCGTTTCATGACATCCATCAACAAGTCTTCCAAAGCGATTTTGTTTTGAATATCCAGAGCCGAAAAGGGTTCATCCAACAGCAGGATTTCCGGATTGACGGCTAATGTGCGGACCAGCGCCACCCGTTGCCGCATGCCGCCGGACAATTGGGACGGATATTGATGGGATGTATGTTCCAGACCCATTTGTTTGAGCAGATGAAGGGCGTACTCAATGCGCTCGGGCGTGTTTTGTTTCCGGAATTCCAAGCCCAAAATCATGTTTTTGAGGACGGTGCGCCATTCCAGCAATCCGTCCTTTTGCAGCATGTAACCGGTGTATTTGGCTGCATGGGTTTTCCCTTCTTTGCCGAACAACCGAATTTGCCCCGACGTCTGTTTGTAAATGCCGGCCAGAAGCGAGAGGATAGTGCTTTTTCCGCACCCGCTGGGACCGACTAAAACCAGGGTTTCTCCTTGTTCGACGGTGAAATTGATGTCCCGGATGGCGGTGACTTCTTCTTCTTTGCTGAAGAAGGTATGCGTCACGTTCTGAAACTGGATGGCCGGTGTGGGTTTCATGGTGTCCCCCCTTTGAGTTCATCCACAATTTTTTGGCTGATGTGAGGATCGATCAGTTGTTCATAAGGGACGTTTTTGGGCAATTCGCCGGCTTGGGACATAATCCGGAGGAAATGCCCGTATTCATCCGGATCGATGACGGGATTGTCTGCATAAGAATCCTGATCTTTATAGCGTTTGATTACACGAATCAAGATGGAGCGGTCGGTATCGGGAAAATAACTTTGGATGGCGGAGGCAATTTCTTCGGGGGAGTGGTTCTTCACCCAGATTTGTCCTTTGTACACGGCCCGGACAAATTTTTGGGCAATATCCGGATTTTCGCGGAGCCACTTCTCTTTCGCCAAGTAACAGGTGTAGGGGAGACGGCCGCTTTCTTTTCCAAACGATGCGACGATGTATCCTTTGCCTTCGGCTTCGATTTTGGAAGCAACGGGTTCAAACAGTTGGGCAAAATCGCCGGTTCCGGCCAAAAACGCATTTCCTAAATTTTGATAATCGACATTTTGGATGATTCGCACATCTTGATGGGGGATCAATTGATTTTTCCGTTGTACATATTCACTGACCATTTCCGGCATGCCGCCCCGCCGTTGCCCCAACAACGATTGGCCTTTTAACATTTGCCAATCAAATTGCGGGACGGGTTTGCGGGATACCAAAAACGATCCGTCGGTTTGGGTGAGTTGTGCAAAGGCTTTGACCGTATCGGAACGGGAACGGGCGGTGACATAGATGCCGGCTTCCACGCCGACCAGAACGATATCGGATTCCCCGGCCAGGAGGGTGGTCATGGTTTTGTCCCCGCCGTTTCCGTTGACCAGTTCAACCGACAATCCTTCTTGTTCGAAAAAGCCTTGGCTTAAGGCCACATACTGCGGTGCGTAAAAGATGGAATGCGTCACCTCGACCAGCCGGATGTTGGATTTATCGTCAGAGGAAGATGTGCATGCCGTTGACAAAAAGACCAGAGAAAGAACGAGCAGGATACTAGGAAGCCGCTTGACAGACCTTTTCAAGTCGATCACCTCATTTAAATTAGGCATGGATCTATATTTCCATTATATAATAAGATTGCCAATATTTGTTCAATGGGATTCCGGTGGCTTCAAAATGTGTTCACACCCGTTTTTCCGGGGATTACAACAGTATGTTATAATGAAGTTTGATTCATCGCAGATTTGTGCCCAGTGTTGGGATTCGAGGTGAAGAGCAACATGCATATACTGACCATTGGACTGAATCACGAGACAGCTCCGGTTGAATTGAGGGAAAGGCTTGCCTTTTCGGAAGACCGCTTGGATTATGCTTTAAGAACGTTGCGGGATATGAAAAGCATTATGGAATGCGTGATCTTGAGCACTTGTAACCGTATGGAGCTTTATGTGGTTTGTGACCAGCTCCATACCGGTGAATATTACGCCAAAACTTTTATTGAGAACTGGTTTCGTATCCCCAAAGAAGAGTTTTGCGATTACCTTTATGTGAAAAAGAACGAAGATGCCGTCCGGCATTTGTTTCATGTCGTTTGCGGCATGAATTCCTTGGTGCTGGGCGAAACCCAAATCCTGGGACAGGTGAAACAAGCCTTTTTCACAGCGATGGAAAGCAAAACAACCGGAACGTTATTCAATACATTGTTTAAACAGGCCGTCACGTTTGGAAAACGCGTTCATTCAGAAACCGAGATCGGACAAAATGCCGTATCCGTCAGTTATGTTGCTGTGGAATTGGGCAAGAAAATGTTTGACTCCTTTGAGGATAAAACGATTCTTTTGGTCGGTGCGGGGGAAATGAGTGAATTGACGGCGAAACATTTTTATTCCAACGGGGCAAAGCGTGTACAAGTTGTCAACCGGACCTTTTCGAAAGCGGAGGAGCTGGCCGGAAAGTTTCACGGGGAAGCAAGGCCATGGGAAGATTTGATTGCTTGCCTGAAAGAAGCGGATATCGTGGTCAGTTCCACCGGAGCCAAGGAGCCGGTCTTGACCCGTTCCATGGTGGAACCGGTTTTAAAAAGCCGCCGGTCCCCGCTTTTCTTGATCGATATCGCCGTGCCCCGGGACATCGAACCGTCCATTGCCGGGCTGGAGTCCGTGTTTTTATATGACATTGATGATTTACGTGAAATTGCTGAATCCAACATGTCCCTCAGGCAGAAAGAAGCCGAAAAAATCAAGGGCTGGATTGAGGAAGAGGTTCGGGAATTTAACACATGGCTGGACACTTTGGGTGTGGTTCCCCTGATCTCGGCGCTCAGGGAAAAAGCGCTGTCCATTCAGGAAGATGCCGTGAACAAAATCGAACGGAAGTTGCCGGAGATGACCGAGCGGGAAAAACGGGTCATTCGCAAACATACCAAGAGCATTGTGAACCAAATGATGCGTGATCCGATTGTCCGCCTGAAGGAACTGGCCACCACGCCACAAAAAGAAGCAGCACAGGAAATGTTTGTTTATTTGTTTGCTTTGGAAGAGCTTTTAAAACAGGAAGATGAGGAAGAACCGGCCAAAGTGGAAGTGAAAAATCCAGCGCTTGGTCAAGAGGCTTGGGCCCGCATTTAAAGGAGGAAACCTTGATGTTTGCGGAGCGTTGGATTTATGACTTCATCATTTATTTATATGCGTTCAGCATCTTGTTTTCTTTTGCTGATCTGTTGCACCGAAACAGGCGCTCCGAGAAGATATCGTATTTGTTCTTGGGGATTGTATGGTTGATCCAAACGGCAGTTTTCATCCTGGTGGTTCTTAACTGGTGGCCCAAACAACTGCCGTTTTGGATTGATGCTTTTTTTATTTACTCATGGATTTTGGTCAGTTTTACACTGGTCATGCATCTGGTCTATCGCATGCCGGTTTATTATTTCCTGGCCAATCTGATGGGGTTTGTCGTTTTGGTGTTGAATCTGTTTTTTGTTCGTCATCCATCCGCAGCTTTTGAATATTTGTTGTTGACGGAGCTGGTTTTCATTCATGTGACCATCGCAATGATGTCCTATGCCGCATTTTCGCTGGCCTGTATCAGCGGAGGGCTTTATCTGGTCAGCAATCATTTGCTGAAAGAGAAAAAGTGGAATCGTTTGTTGCGCATCTTGCCCAGCTTGGACCGGTTGGAGTCCTTTTCCGTTTGGTCGGTTGTCGCCGGTGCCGTTTTCTTGCTAATTTCCGTGTTATTAGGTATCATTTATGGTTACCAAACGGTTGGCAACCGGCTTTGGTTGGATCCGAAATTATGGGGAACGTTTTGGGTAATGATTTTGTACGGCTGGATCATCTGGCAATGGACGCGCACCCGGTTGACCGGCCGGCGCCTGGCTTGGTGGAGTTCGCTTTCTTTTTTATCCATCTTGCTGAATTATTTCATTACCCGGACAGGTGTTTCCTTTCATCAATGGTTCTGAGAGCGGAAGGAGCACGACAAAGATGAGACAACCCTATGCCATGATGATTGATCTGAGAGGAAAGCCCTGTTTGGTGGTGGGAGGAGGAAAAGTGGCCGGGCGCAAAGTGAAGACGTTGATCGATGCCGGGGCTCATGTCAAAGTGGTGAGTCCGGCAATCACGCCCATGATCAAATATTGGGCGCTTTCCAGAAAAGTGGAATGGTTCGCCCGGCCTTACCAACAAGAGGATGGTGCAGGCCAATTTTTGGTGGTTGCCGCCACCGATGATCCGGGTGTCAACCGGACTGTTTATTGTCATGCAAAGATGCGCGATCAATGGATTAACGTTGTTGATCAGCCCGGGCTTTGCAATTTTACGATCCCTGCGGTATTGACACGGGGGAAACTGCAAATCGCCATTTCCACGCAAGGGGCAAGCCCGTCCGTGGCCAAGAAAATCCGCCGCGAACTGGAAGATGCCTATGGCGAGGAATATGAGCTTTATTTGGACCTGGTGCAAGAGATGCGGCAGAAAATTCAAGTCCAAGTCACGGAGAAACGGATCCGGTACCAGCTGTACAAAGAATTGGCATCGGACCGGTGGATTGAAGCTTGCCGCCGAAATCCGGACGGGGTTCACCGTGAAATGGCGGAATGGTTGGAAAACATGATTTTAAGCGGAGCGAAGGAGAAAGGAGGGTCTGTGGCATGCGGACGCTTGTGGCAGGAACAAGACGAAGTGAGTTGGCACTTACCCAAACCCATTGGGTGATGGAACACTTGAAGGAATTGGAACCGGGATTGGATATCCGGGTGAAAAAAATTGTAACTAAAGGCGATCGCATTTTAAATGTCACCTTGTCCAAAGTGGGCGGCAAAGGATTGTTTGTAAAAGAAATTGAACAAGCTTTGTTGGATGGGAAAATTGATTTTGCCGTACACAGCATGAAAGACATGCCTTCTGAAATGCCTCCGGGATTGGTGATCGGGGCGGTTCCGGTAAGGGAAACACCGACGGATGCCCTGTTATCCATCGACGGAAGAACATTGGATGAACTCCCGTCCGGAGCGGTGGTGGGAACCAGCAGTTTGAGGCGCCAGGCGCAAATTCTGGCTTATCGTCCGGATTTGAAAGTGGAACCGGTGCGGGGCAATTTGCAAACGCGAATCCGCAAGATGCAAGAAGGCCAGTTTGATGCCATTATTTTGGCGACTTCCGGATTGAAAAGGATGGACTGGGAAAACAAAATTTGCCAGGAGTTAACCGCGGATGTCATGCTGCCGGC
This sequence comes from Thermoactinomyces sp. FSL K6-2592, assembly GCF_038006465.1. Classification (NCBI taxonomy): domain Bacteria; kingdom Bacillati; phylum Bacillota; class Bacilli; order Caryophanales; family Thermoactinomycetaceae; genus Thermoactinomyces; species Thermoactinomyces sp. FSL K6-2592. Next base: position 1,868,119 of record NZ_JBBOVH010000001.1, on the reverse strand, counting down.
GGTCGGGCAAGGGGCTTTGGCTGTCCAGTGCCGTGCGGATGATGAAGAGCTTTTGTCTGTTTTACAGCGGTTGAATCATGAGGAAACGAACAAAGCCGTTTCTGCCGAACGGTCTTTTTTGCATGCTTTTCAAGGCGGATGCCATTTGCCGATTGCGGCTCATGCTGTATTGGATCAAGATGAAATTCATTTGACCGGTCTGGTTGCCGATCCCGGGGGACAAGACGTGATCAAAAAAAGCATCCGTGGGAAAGATCCCGAAAAGCTCGGAAAAGATTTGGCGGCATCTTTAAAAGAAGAAGGGGCCGGTCGTCTGTTGGAAACCGTGCGGGAGGGGCTTAAGATATGACCGGTATGGTTTATCTGGTTGGAGCGGGTCCCTGGGATCCGGGCCTGATCACCGTCAAGGGATTAAAGGCGCTGAAAAAAGCGGATGTGATCATTTATGACCGGTTGGCCAACCCCCAGCTTTTGAATCATGCAAAAGAGAATGTCGAACGGATTTATGTGGGAAAATCATCCGACCATCATACACACACCCAGGAAGAGATCAATGATCTGCTGGTTGAAAAGGCCAAACAAGGATTGACGGTGGTCCGGCTGAAAGGCGGGGATCCTTTTGTTTTCGGACGCGGCGGGGAAGAGGCCGAACGTTGCGTGGAAGAAGGCATTCCTTTTGAAGTGATCCCCGGCATCACCTCTGCCATTGCCGTTCCGGCTTATGCAGGGATTCCGGTCACCCATCGGGATATGAATGCATCGTTTTCGGTAGTCACCGGGTATGAACGGAAAGAAAAAAATGAACCCTCCGTTTCTTTTGCTTCCCTGGCCAAAGCAACCGAAACCCAGGTTTTTTTGATGGGGGTCAAAAATCTTCCCTATATCGTTGAACGGTTGAGAAAATACGGAAGATCCGGCGATACGCCGGTGGCTTTGATCCGTTGGGGAACCAAAATGGAACAGGAAACTTTGACCGGCACGCTGGAGGATATTGTTGAAAAGGCGGAAGAACGAAAATTCCGCCCGCCGGCGGTGATTGTGGTCGGGGAAGTGGTCCGCCTGCGTGAAAAGCTGGCATGGTTTGAACAAAAACCATTGTTTGGCAAACGGGTTTTAGTTACCCGGGCGCGTGAGCAAAGCCAAAGCTTGTCGGAGAAGATTCATGAATTGGGAGGAGAATCGCTGGAGTTTCCGGTGATCAAAATCACCCGCCCGAAACGCCAGGACTTTCTTGATCAATCCCTCCGCCGCCTTCATGAGTATGATTGGATTATCTTTACCAGTGTCAACGGGGTGAAATTTTTCTTTTCGCGACTGCGCGAGTTAAAGATCGATATCCGTCAAATGGGCAAAGCGAAGATCGCCGCCATCGGCCCGAAAACGGCAGAAGCCTTGTGGGAAAAAGGGTTGCTCGTTGACGTGATTCCCGAAGAATACCAGGCGGAAGGGTTGATTGAAAGTCTTCGCCACCAAGTCAAAGCGGGAGAAAAAATCTTATTGCCCCGTGCCAACATCGCCCGCAAAATTTTAGCGGTCAAGCTGGCTGAGATGGGTTGTGAAGTGACCGATGCCGATGCATATGACACGGAGACAGAAACTGGAAATGTGAGTGAAATCGTTGAGGGGTTACGGGAAGGAACGATTCATGTGATTACTTTCACAAGTCCTTCCACGGTCCGGAACTTTGTCCGGTCCCTGCAAACGGTGGAAAAAGATGTGCCTTCATTACTAAAAGGGGTGCACATTGTCTGCATCGGCCCGATTACGGCTCAAACGGCCGGGGAATTGGGATTGAAAGTGGACGGCATTGCCAAAGAGTACACCATTGAAGGATTGGTGGAAGTATTGAAGCAGTTGCCATAAGGTTGTTAGAAGGAGGATGAAATCAGTGGCTTCATTTATTCGTCATCGCCGTTTGCGCATGAATGAAAACATCCGGTCTCTGGTGAGAGAAACACATTTAAAAATCGATGATTTGATTTATCCGTTTTTTGTTATCGAAGGAACGGGGATCAAACAGGAAGTCCCCTCCATGCCGGGCGTTTATCAATATTCTTTGGACCGTCTTCACGAGGAAATGGATGAAGTGGTGAAACTTGGAATCCGTTCGGTTTTGGTTTTTGGCATTCCGGCACATAAGGATGAATGCGGATCTCAAGCTGATGATGAGCACGGGATTGTCCAGGAAGCGATCCGGTATCTGAAAAAAGAATACCCGTCCCTGTATGTGATTGCAGATACCTGCTTGTGTGAATATACTTCCCACGGCCATTGCGGAGTGGTGGAAAACGGGCAGGTGCTAAACGATCCGTCCCTGGAACGGTTGGTTTCCACGGCCGTTTCGCAAGCCGAGGCGGGAGCGGATATGATTGCTCCTTCCAATATGATGGACGGGTTTGTTTATGCCATTCGTGAAGGGCTGGACAAAGCCGGATTTGAAAACGTGCCAATCATGTCCTATGCCGTCAAGTATGCTTCCGGTTACTACGGACCGTTCCGTGATGCGGCACAATCGGCTCCGGGATTCGGGGACCGGCGTTCTTACCAGATGGATCCGGCCAATATTCGGGAAGCTATGCGTGAAGCCGCATCCGACGTGGCAGAAGGCGCCGATCTGCTCATTGTAAAACCGGGATTGGCTTATTTGGATGTGCTGCAACGGGTTCGTGAACGTTTTGATCTGCCGGTGGTGGCTTATAATGTAAGCGGGGAGTATTCCATGGTCAAAGCGGCGGCCATCAACGGTTGGATCAATGAAAAAGAAGTGGTGATGGAAAGCATGCTGGCATTTAAACGTGCCGGTGCGGATTTGATCATTACTTATCATGCCAAAGATTTGGCCCGTTGGCTGAAAGAATGATTTTTCGCATGCCGGGTTTCAACCAGCCGGTCCATCCGGCTGGTTGATTTGCCGGATGCGGGTTTTGCGTTACAATACAGACAGCGCGTTTACATATCGCTCAAGAACATGAAAAAAGGTGGGTCCGTTATGCGTCTTTCTTTTGAACGATCCGTTGCCGACTACCAGGAAGCGGTGAAAGTGATCCCAGGCGGTGTCAACAGCCCGGTTCGCGCTTTTAAATCGGTGGATATGAACCCGATTTTTATTGAACAAGGGCAAGGTTCCGTGGTGACGGATGTCGACGGGAACCGGTACATCGACTATATTTGTTCCTGGGGGCCGCTCATCTTGGGACATGCCCATCCCGATGTTGTCAGGAAAGTGAAAGAAACGGCAGAAAAAGGAACCAGTTTCGGGGCGCCGACGGAACTGGAAACGAAAATGGCCAAGATGGTTACCGAGCGGATGCCTTCCGTGGATATCGTGCGCATGGTCAATTCCGGAACCGAAGCCACGATGAGCGCCATCCGCTTGGCACGCGCTTATACCAAAAGGACGAAAATCTTGAAGTTTGAAGGAAGTTATCACGGGCACTCGGACAGTTTGTTGATTAAAGCAGGTTCCGGGGTGGCCACGCTCGGGCTTCCGGACAGCCCCGGTGTTCCGATGGATTTGGCCCAATCGACGTTAACCGTTCCGTATAATGATTTGGACAGTGTCCGGCTGGCTTTTGAAAAATTCGGCGAAGAGATTGCCGCGGTGATTGTCGAACCGGTTGCGGGCAATATGGGCGTGGTTCCGCCTCAGCCCGGCTTTTTGGAAGGAATCCGGGAAATCACCGAACAATATGGAACCGTCCTGATTTTTGACGAAGTGATGACCGGCTTCCGCGTGGATTATTACTCCGCCCAAGGACGTTACAACGTCATGCCCGATCTGACCACCATGGGGAAAGTGATCGGCGGCGGTTTGCCGGTGGGGGCTTTCGGCGGCAAACGCGAGATCATGGAGATGATTGCTCCGGTCGGCCCGGTTTACCAAGCCGGCACTTTGTCCGGAAACCCGTTGGCCATGGCAGCCGGTACGGCCACCTTGGAAGCCATGACCCCGCAAGCTTATGAGGAGCTGGAGAAGAAAGGGGCCATGTTGGAAGAAGGAATGAAACAAAATGCTGAAGAAGCCGGCGTGCCGCATCATATCAACCGGGTCGGTTCCATGGTTTGTCTCTTCTTTACCGATGAAAAAGTGACCAGCTATGAACAGGCCAAATCGTCCGATACCGGTTTGTTTGCTTCGTACTACAAAAACATGCTGGAAGAAGGGATTTTGTTGGCGCCTTCCCAATTCGAGGGCATGTTTGTCTCGATGGCCCACAGCGAATCGGACATTGAGCGCACCATCGAAGCAAACCGGCGTGCACTGAAAAAACTGTCCAAATGAATATGATCCCAAGGCTGCCGGCCTCATTCCGGCAGCCTTTGTTTTTGAAAAAACATTGAACCGTGAAGAGACGGCAGTTGCAGAAGAATTGACGTCTCTTTTTTTGTTTTTTCAACCTCCTGTCCAAAAGAACCGGTTATAACCGGAAAGGAATTGCATATAGTTTACTAATATCCCAAACGACGGGCACTGTGATGTCGTTTGGTGAAGAAAATCCTCAAAAGGAGGGAATCAAATGGAAGATCAATTCACTCAGCTTCGCTTCGACATTTCGGAGAAGGTGCGTTTACATCCGCAACAACCGGGAATCGATACCCTCCTGGAACTGGACTTATATCCGGACGTAGAGATAAAAGACGAGGGTCAACATTTAAAAATCCAAGGTTATTTGCGTTTAAACGGCGTTTATGTAGGGGAAGAACAAACCGCTGAAGAGGAAAGCGGGGCCTTACATAACAGGAGAGTGGAGGAAGAAACCAATGAACTGGCTTATGTGATTCCGGTGGAAATCACGCTTCCTGCCGACAGGGCAGAGCAGTCCCGGATTTCCGCGGAAGTGGAGACATTTGATTATGAAGTCCTGTCTCCATTTGAATTGAAGATTGAAGCGATTTTAATGATTGACGGTTTGCTTCCCGAAAGCAGCCATGAGGAAGAAGAGCAAAGCGGGGAAAATGTGCAAAAATATCCGGTTTTCTCCGGATCGACGGCTCAACCTTTAACCATTGCCGGGGAAGACGGGAACAAGGAGGCGGCAGAGAAAGAGGAGGATCCTTCGGAGGCTGTTGCACAGCGGCAAGCACAGGAAGAGGAACCGGCCCGTGAAACCGGCGAAAGAAAGGCTGAGGATGTAAGAGAAGAAAAAGCCAAGGAGGAAGTAAAGGAGACGAAAGAAGTTTCGGAACCGGCTTTGCACGAGCTGGCACAACCGGAAAAAGAACCGGAAGAGAAAGAAAGCAAAGAGGTTGTACAGGAAATTAAACTGTCACCCAAAGATTTCTGGTATGAAAGACAAAAATCCAAGCAAATGGAATTGAAACCGGAGGAAGATTTGATCCCCGCTGAAACAGCGGAAGAGGAACACCCTGTCCAAGAGAAGGTGGAGGTGCCGAAACAGGAAGATGACACACCGGAATCGGTTCTTGCCGAAGAGGAAGGCACTACGGAAGATTCTGCTGACGGGGAAGAAAGGGATGAATCTGGTGAAGCCCGGAGCAAGGCCGAGTGGATCCGCTGGTTGGTTCATGGAAAGGAAGAACATTTTGTTCCGATCAAAATGGTGATCGTGCAAGAAGATGAGACCATTGACCAGGTGGCTGGCAAGTACGAGGTGTCTGCCGACGAGATTGTGAATAAAAACCGGTTGACAACGGACCGGCTGGAGCCCGGGCAAATCTTGCAAGTCCCCGTAAAACCGACCGAATCGCACGAAAAAAGGGAAGCTTAGTGCCGGAAAAAACAAGAAAACCCGAAAAGCCCGGGAAATTCATTTTCTTGTGCCGATGAAGAATTTCCAAACCGGTTTTCGGTATTCGTTTGGAGTGGGGAGAGGAGGATGTGGATTGGATTTCACCCGTAATGATGAATGGAAAATGGCTTGTGACCAGTATGGTTGGCAACCGGTCCGGGTGGAAGGAGACGGGCGGGTCTTCAAAGTGACGTTGCCGGACCGGGAATTGGGGCTGAAAAGATCGGGGGCCTCATATGAAAAATTGATGCTGCTTCACCGGATTTTGGAAAAAATGAACCATCAGGGGTTTGTGCACACGTTGCCTTGGGAGTTGACCCCGGAAGGTGAGCCCGTCGTACGCACCCGTACAAGCTGTTGGTATGCGGTTCCGTGGAAAGAAAAAGGGGCGGACGAAGTATCCGCACAGGATGTGGTCATGGGATTGGCGCATTTGCATCGCTTTTCGGAGCCGGTCTTGAAAGATTATCCGGAATTGGCGGGAAAAACGGACGAACGGTTGATCGACGAGTGGGAGGAGAAACGGCGGGATTTGAAAAGTTACCAGGAACAAATCCGCGCAAGGGAATTTCCGTCCCCCTTTGATCAGTCGGCAGAGCAAATCTTCAAACAGCTGGACCAATCGCTCTCGTTTGCGATCCGGGGCATGAAGCGCTATCTGGAATCGGAAGATGGTGCTCCCCCGCGTTACGCCCTTTGCCACATCCGCATTCATCCAAGCAACATTGTCGCGGATCAAGAAAACTTTTATTTTATTGATTTTGACCATGCCGGGGTGGATTCGCCGGTGCGTGACCTGGCACTGGCGGTGGAACGCCTCAGTGATCCGTCCGATCCGAAAAATTCGCCTTCGGCACTGATTCAGGCCTATGAAGAGATTTGCCCCCTCCGGCCCAAGGAAAAAAAGCTGCTCGGATTATATTTGTCCTATCCGGAACGGCTTCTAAAGACTCTCCGGATTTATTATCATGATCCCAAGCTTTTAAATGATGAGCCCGAAGCAGTTTCACGCTTGGAAAAAGAGATGGCCCGGTATGAAAAAAACAAGGTTTTGGTTCGCCGGTTGTGGACGAACAGAAAAAAAGGAAAGGCAAATAAAGAAATACGCAGATAAACGAAGAATAAATCCGGGATCTCCCGGTTTTTTGTTTTTTGTCACTATTCAAGCGCTCTTTTGATGATAAACTTATTATCAGTCATTTGCATCTCATGGAAGACCGATTTAAGATACAATCGTTTAAAAGCGAAGGAATTTGTTTCGGATGCTGGACAGATACGTACAAAATGTGGAGAATAGGAATATGTTACAATGAAAAGACTTCGGATGCTGACAGGAAGGGGTTTATTCACTTGAGAGCAGTTAAAATGATCGTGAAAAAAACTTACAAAGGTGTGTTGTTCTTAACTTTTCTCAGTATCCTGTTGTTGTGCACAGTGTTGCTTTTGGCTTTTTTGGCTGATCCCCAGGCGATGTATGAATTTATTAAACAAACGTTTGGCGTCCGTTCATAAAAGGGAATCATGGATTTGTCTTTTTGAAACGGCGGTATCGCCGTTTTTTATTCAAATGGGGTATAGTTTGACGCAAAGTTGGAAAACGTGTAATATAATAGTCAATATCTGATGTGAATGGGAAATGCGAAGACGGAGAAGAGTAGACGGATTAAAGCAGTCAGAGAGAGAAACCCTTGGCTGAAAGGTTTCTTCTGCATTTAACCGTTGAACGTCGCTCTTGAGCAGGTTGTCTGAAAGGTTGACGAAACCGTGTAAGATAACCCGGTTCCAGCCGTTATCTGGTCAGAGTGCACTAATTTTTTAATTAGTGAATAAAGGTGGTACCGCGAAAAGACCTTTCGTCCTTTGTTGGCGAAGGTTTTTTTTATTTTCGGAAGAAAGGCGAGCAGGAGGTTGATAAAATGTCGACGATGCCAAAAACGTATGACCCGAAACAGGCAGAATCCAAATGGTATGATTATTGGATGAAAGGCGGGTATTTTCAAGCGGGAGAAGACCCGGATAAAGAACCGTTCACCATTGTGATTCCGCCGCCGAACGTAACGGGGAATTTGCACATCGGCCATGCCTTGAACAACACCTTACAAGATATTTTGATCCGTTTTAAACGGATGCAGGGATATGATGCATTGTGGTTGCCGGGGATGGATCACGCGGGAATTGCCACTCAATCCCGTGTGGAAGCGAAACTCCGGGAAGAAGGAGTCAGCCGCCATGAGCTGGGACGGGAAAAGTTTTTGGACGTTGTATGGCGGTGGAAGGATGAGTATTCCAAAAACATCGCCAATCAATGGCGGAAAATGGGGTTGTCGCTGGACTACAGCCGGGAGCGCTTTACGCTGGATGAAGGGCTTTCGGAAGCGGTCAAAGAAGTGTTTGTCAAGTTGTACGAAAAAGGCCTGATTTACCGCGGGGAATACATTATCAACTGGGATCCGGTTGCCAAGACGGCCCTGTCGGACATTGAAGTGATTCACAAAGAGGTGCAAGGCGCCTTGTATCACATCCGGTATCCGCTGGCAGACGGTTCCGGATCGGTGCAAGTGGCCACCACCCGGCCGGAAACGATGCTCGGGGACACGGCATTGGCGGTTCACCCGGATGACGAGCGCTACCAACATTTGATCGGCAAGGAAGTGGTTCTGCCGCTTACCGGACGCAAAATTCCGGTGATTGCCGATGAATATGTGGATCAGGAATTTGGGACCGGGGTTGTCAAAATCACGCCGGCCCATGACCCAAATGACTTTGAAGTGGGCAATCGCCACGAACTGCCACGGATTTTGGTGATGGATGAATCCGGGAAAATGAACGAAAATGCCGGCAAGTACCAAGGCATGGACCGGTTTGACTGCCGCAAACAAGTCGTCAAAGATCTGGAGAACGAAGGGTACCTGATCCGGGTGGAAGAACATGTGCATTCGGTCGGGCACAGCGAACGTTCGGGCGCGGTGGTGGAACCGTATCTTTCCACCCAATGGTTTGTGGCCATGAAGCCGCTCGCAGAGCGGGCGATTCAGGCCCAGAAAAAAGGAGAAGGCGTCCGTTTTGTTCCGGAACGTTTTGAAAAGATCTATTTCAACTGGATCGAAAATGTGCGGGATTGGTGCATTTCGCGGCAACTGTGGTGGGGACACCGGATTCCGGCATGGTACTGCGGCCAATGTGATGAGATGACGGTGGCCCGTGAGGAACCGAAGACTTGCCCGCATTGCGGAAGCGATCAGTTAAAGCAGGATGAAGACGTCCTGGATACTTGGTTCAGTTCCGGACTCTGGCCGTTTTCCACATTGGGGTGGCCGGAAGAAACCGCGGACTTAAAACGGTACTATCCGACGGATGTTTTATTGACGGGATATGATATCATTTACTTCTGGGTTGCCCGCATGATCTTTTTGGCACTGGAATTCACCGATGACATTCCGTTTAAAAATGTCCTGTTCACCGGCTTGGTCCGGGATGCGGAAGGCCGGAAAATGTCCAAGTCGCTCGGAAACGGGATCGATCCGATGGAAGTGATCGACCAATACGGTGCCGATGCCATGCGGTACATGTTGTCGACCGGTTGCACCCCGGGAAATGATCAGCGTTTCCGCTTTGAACGCGTGGAAGCGGCAAGAAACTTTGCGAACAAAATCTGGAATGCTTCCCGTTTCGCCCTGATGCACTTGGAGGGAGTCGAAAAAGAAGATCTTTCCTTGGCAGGACCCTTTTCAACGGCCGACCAGTGGATCCTGCATCGCCTGAACGAAACGGTCCGGGATGTGACCAGGCTCTTGAACCGCTTTGATTTCGGAGAAGCGGGACGGGTGCTGTACAACTTCATTTGGGATGAGTTTTGCGATTGGTATATCGAGTTTGCCAAACTTCCTCTTTACGGTGAAGATGAAGAAGCGAAAAAAGTCACCCGGTCCGTGTTGGTTCATGTCCTGGACCAATCCCTCAAATTGTTGCATCCCATGATGCCGTTCATCACGGAAGAAATTTGGCAGCATTTGCCGGTGAAAGGCGAAAGCATCATGATCGCCCCGTGGCCGGTGGAAGATGAACAGTTCGAATCCGCGCAAGCGGTTCGGCAGATGCGGGTGTTGATTGAAATCATCCGGTCGGTGCGCAATATCCGGGCGGAAATGGACGTTCCGGCCAAACGGCAAATCGAGCTTTTGATCCGTCCGGACGGTGACATGGAAGAAACCATCCGGAAGCACGAATCGGCGATTAAAAAATTGTGCGGTGTCGACCGGTTAACGATTGATTCCGGTCTCAAACGGCCGCAAAAATCCATGACGGATGTGGTGACCGGCGCCGAGATATTCTTGCCGCTTGCCGGAATGGTGGATGTGGAACAAACCATTGCCCGTCTGAAAGCCGAATTGAAAAAATTAAATGCCGAAGTGGAAAGAGTGGAGAAAAAACTGGCAAACCCCGGCTTTGTTTCCAAAGCACCCGCTGAAGTGGTCGGGAAAGAACGGAAAAAAGGTGAAGAGTATAAAGAAAAACGAGAGAAAGTGCTCGCCCGTTTGAAGGAAATGGAAGGATGACAAAGGGGAGGGTTCTCCCCTCCCCGTTTCATATTGACGGATGGCCGGATAACAGGCAAAATGGACAAAGTGAATGTATTCTTATTAATTAAAATAGTTTTGGAAAGAAGCTGAGGGAGAATGACTCAATTCGAAACAGCTCAAGAAGTATTTGCTTGGATGGAACAAACATGTGCCAAAACCATTCAACCGGGACTGGAACGCATGGAATGGATGCTGGAGCGGTTGGATCATCCTGAACGTAGGTTGAAATTTATTCATATTGCAGGTACCAACGGGAAAGGTTCAACTGCTGCCATGATTGCATCGGTACTAAAAGAAGCCGGTTTTTCGGTGGGGATGTATGTTTCTCCTTATGTCCTTTCTTGGCATGAACGAATTCAATTCGACGGACAACCGATGGATGAATCTTCTTTTGTTCGCTGGGTCAATGAATTAAAGCCGCTGATCGAAAAAATGGCGGAAGAAGGGCCGGGGGCCCCGTCTCATTTTGAATTTTGGACTTTGTTATCATTATGTTATTTTGCAAAAGAAGCCTGCCCTTGGTTTGTGGTGTGGGAAACCGGGATGGGAGGACGATTTGACTCCACCAATGTGGTGTACCCGTTGGTATCCGTGATCACCGAAATCGGTTATGACCACAAAAAGTGGCTGGGCGAAACGTTGGAAGAGATCGCAACGGAAAAAGCGGGGATTATCAAACCCGGAGTGCCTGTGATATGCGGCAGCGAAAAAGAAGAAGCACTGTCCGTCATCAAACGTGTTGCCAAAGACAAACATTCCCGATTATATATGTATAATGAAGATTTTTCTGTCATCGCACATCATCAGGATCTGGATGAACAAATATTCACGTTTCAAAATGTGTATCGCGAGCTGGAAAATCTTTCGCTCCCGCTGGCCGGGGATCATCAGTTGCAAAATGCGGCAACGGCATTGATGACGTTGGAAATTTTGCGCCAAAATTATGCAACGGTCATCGAGCCGGAGCATTACATCAACGGATTGAAAAAAACAGCGTGGCCGGGCCGGTTGGAAAAAGCGGGTGACCAGCCGCACATCCGACTGGACGGCGCTCACAATACAGAGGGGATCAAGGCGCTGGTTCAAACCATAAAAAAATATGGATCCCGTTATCGCCGAATCGGTTTTATGATTGCCATGATGAAAGACAAACCGGTCAGGGAAATGTTGGAGCACCTTGCGCAAACAGCTGACTTTGTTGTGACAACCTCGCTTGAGGAGCATGCTCGTTCCCTTGAGGCGGAGGAACTGGCTCGCATGTTGAAAGAAATCAATCCGGATTTAAATGTGGTGCCCGTCCAAGGAGAACAAGATGCACTTCACGTATTCCTGAACCAATTGGATGATGATGATTTAGGCATTGTGGCCGGATCGCTGTATTTGGTTTCTGCAGTGCGGCCGTTATTGATGAACCATGGGGGAAGACAGGGACTTACATGAAGGTTGGTGATTTCACGATGAATAGTCAAAAAAGGGTTCACTTTGTAGGAATTGGCGGATATGGCATGAGTGCCATTGCACGGGTTCTTTTGGACTTGGGTTATCAGGTGTCCGGTTCGGATGTGGCCGAAAACGCATTGGTGAAAAACCTGATGGAGCGCGGAGCCGAGGTTTCGATCGGGCACTCGGCTGAGCATGTTCACGGGGCGGACATCGTTGTCTATTCTTCAAGCATTTCTCCGGACAATGTGGAACGGGTGGCGGCCAAAGAACAAGGGATTGAAGTGCTTCACCGTTCTCAAATGTTGGCTCGCCTTTTAAATGACAAAAAAGGGATCGCTGTTGCAGGGGCTCATGGAAAAACAACCACTTCCTCCATGGTTGCCCAGACGCTGGAATTGTGCGGAGTGGATCCGACCTATATCATCGGTGGAGAGATTGTTGCCTTGAAAGGAAATGCCAAAGCCGGCCGGAGCGATTATGTCGTCGCCGAAGCGGACGAAAGCGACGGGTCTTTCCTGGAGTATTATCCGCATCTGGCTGTCGTGACCAATATTGAAGCGGATCATCTTGAAAATTATGGCGGCGATTTTGAAAACTTGAAAAAGGCGTACCGTTCCTTCCTCAATCAGGTAAGGCCGGACGGTGCGGCAGTGCTGTTTTGGGACGATGGATATGTCCGGGAAATGGCGGATGATGTAAATGGCCGTATCATCACGTATGCCATTGAACGCGATGCGGATTACCGGGCGGTGAACATCCGCGAAAATTTGCGTCAGATTCAGTTTACCGTTGTGCGCGGGGAGGAAGTTTTGGGGGATGTGCTGTTAAACATCCCGGGACGCCACAATGTGGCCAATGCTTTGGCGGCCGTCATTGTCTGCTTGGAAGCCGGGGTGCCGTTTGAGCAAATTGTGAAAGCGTTGTTCCGTTTTCAGGGAGCCAAACGCCGCTTCCAAGTGATTGGCGAAGAACAAGACATCTTGATTGTGGATGATTATGCCCATCATCCGACCGAAATCCAAGCCACATTAAAAGGGGCAAAGGCGCTCGACCGCCGGATGGTTGTGGTCTTCCAGCCGCAGCGGTATTCACGCACGCATTTATTGATGAATGAATTCAGCCAGGCTTTTTACGATGCAGATGAAGTGATCATCAATACAATTTATGCACCGCCCGGCGAGCAACCGATTCCCGGCGTCACCGCCGAGCGTTTGGCCGAACTGATCAAGCAAAACAGCAATGCCAATACACGGTTTTTGGCCACCAAAGAAGAAGTGGTTGAATATCTGGTTCAACATCTGAAGCCCAACGATTTGGTGATGACCATGGGAGCCGGCGATATTTGGCGGGTGGCTCACATGCTGAAAGATGAATTGCAAAAAGAACGGGTGAATGAGTAACAATTCATAGCGGAGTCGGAAAAGAGCCGGTATTTCATCGGCTCTTTTTCTGCAGGAAGGATTTATGCTATGCTTTGCATGAGGAAGGAGGAGAGACCGATGAAGTCAGGAAAATGGCTTACGTTGATTTTGATCGGCATGTTGGCCGTTTTGGCCGGATGCAGTGCCGGCGATCGTCCGGCAGAAGAAACCCAAACCGGACAAAGTGCCGCATCCGATAATGATGTGTCCGATCTGAATTGGAGGGTCCCTTCATTTACATATACCAATCAAAACAACGAAACCGTCGGGTTGGATGATTTGAAGGGAAAAGTATGGCTGGCCGACCTTATCTTCACGCGTTGTCCCAATGTTTGTCCGCCGATGACAGCAAACATGTCCAAAGTTCAAGAAGCTCTGAAACAAGCCGGGGTGGAAGCGGAAATCGTATCTTTCACGGTGGACCCGGAACATGATCAACCGGAACAGTTGCGGGAGTTTGCCGAAAAGCACCATGCCGATTTGAATTCATGGCACTTTTTGACCGGTTATTCCCTGGAGGAGATCCAAAAGCTGACCCGGGAGGCTTTTAAGGGTTCCATCTCTCAGCAGGAAGGGCCGTCCCCCGATGTTCCGCTTTTGATCAATCACCCGACACAATTTTATCTGATTGACCAAAACGGGAAAGTCGTGAAATTTTATGACGGATTGAAGCCGGACGCTGACCGGATCATTCAGGATATTAAAAACTTGCAAAAATAAAAGGCTTGAGATGATTCTCAAGCCTTTTTTTTAACGGGAGTTGATGAGACGTTCCCCTTGGCGGGGCAAATAAAGAAAACTGAGCGCCGAGCTGAACAAGGCACCGGCGATGATCCACAACAAGCATTCCAGGGTTGACAATGCATCAACCCCCCAAGCGAATAACGCAATCCATAAGGTTTGGATTCCCAGGTTTACCCATCCGATGAACGTCAACCCTTTTGCCCATTGAGCGGCTGAGAGGGGATATAACCGGCGAATGCCCGGGTATTGTTTCGGATCTGCCAATTGCGGCAATTGCTTGATGAACATCCAGACACAGGCGACATAGACGCCCGCGCTCACCCATCGGTTTGGAAAGATCCCGATCAAGATCATGGCCCAGATGAGCAGGCGGATCTGAATGGAAAACAGCTCGCTTTTCCGAAAAAAGGTGCGCCAATACAAATAAGAAGATGCTTTTTGCCAAGACCAACTGGGAAGGAGCCGGATCAGCCATGTCCGTTTCTTGACAGGGGTTTTGAGCCGCGGCATGTCCATAAACAGGCCGGCCAGCGAATGATAACGGGCTAACGTTTTTGTTTCCGTTTTCTGCATCAACCGCCAGGGATAGGGATAGGCGGGAGCCTTTCGGTAAATGGCAAAGGCTAAAAGCACAAGGCCGATGAGCATGCCTGACGCGAGGATTCCCTGCTGATGCAAAAAAGCATAAGCGGCCCCGCCGTTGAAAAGAAAGCGGATTCCGGTCACCAGACGCACTTGATGCACGGGAAGCAAAACGGTTAACCGCATTTGCCACCATTCGGCGAAGATGTTTGCCACTTGGATGACGGCAAAAAAGATAAAGGAGGCAAAAAAGAACCCATGGCTTTTCCAAACCGCGAGATAAACCGGATAAACCAGCAGGGTGAAAATGGCCAGGTGAATCAGATGGATGGCTGTGCTGTAGATCAATCCGGCCCGAAAATATGGCTTCATCCGGGTTTCCAGAGGCAGAAGAAAAACGGAATCCGCCGGTTGAATCCATGTGCGGATCCGGCTGGATGTCAAGAGCAAGGCATAAGGAAGGGTTAACAAAAGTTCGATCGGAAAATCGGGGGGCAGCCAGATCAGGAATTGTTCGTAAGCAAAATACACAGCAATGAATAAGATTCCCAGAAAAAGGGGCGTCCCCCCGCCGCTGGCCACCATCCGGATGCGTTGCATGGCAGCCAACCAGGAATTTTTCATTCGGTCATAAAAAAGTTTACCGGTATTCATGATCGCTTCCCTTCTATCGCCAACATAAACAATTCATCCAATGCCTTGTTTCGGGTTCCTGCCTGCCGGTTCATCTCGGACAAGGTTCCGGAGAAGCGCACTTCGCCTTCATGAAGCAATACAAAGCGCTCACAATGTTTTTCGGCCGTTTCCAAAATGTGTGTGGACATTAAAATGCCCATCCCCTCTTTTTTTTCTTCTTCCAACAATTGGAGCAAAGAACGGATGGCCAGCGGATCCAACCCGACAAAGGGTTCGTCAATGATCAAAAAACGGGGGCGGACCAAGAAAGCGCACAAGATCATGATTTTTTGCTGCATTCCTTTGGAAAAATTGTCCGGAAACCAGTTTTTCACTTTGTTCATCCGAAAACGTTCCAGCAAGGCCCCTGCGCGCTGTTTAAACTCTTCCCGAGACAATTGATAAGCACCGGCTGTCAGTTCCAGGTGCTCCCATAAAGTGAGTTCTTCATAAAATTGCGGGGTTTCCGGGATATAAGCGAGTTGGGACCGGAACGATTTCGGATTTTCTGACAACGTGTGCCCGTTGATGGTGACGGTGCCGGAAAAAGGGGTGACAAGGCCCAGGATATTTTTGATGGTGGTGCTCTTTCCGGCGCCGTTCAATCCGATGAGGCCCACCATTTCACCGGGTTTCACCGAAAAATTGACATTTTTGATGACCGGATGTTGACGGGCATATCCACCGTAAAGTTGTTTGACTGAAAGCATAAAATACTCCTTTATGCATTGAAAAATGGATATGGTTTACCATTAGTTTGCGTGAAAAAAGAAAGGATTGCAAGCAGGGAAATGATCCGCGGATGGAAAGGAAATTTCAAAATAAAGTAGAATTGGTAAAAATTGTTGATGTTTTTTGCGGGAGGAGGGAAGCGGATGCTTTTGGAGGAAGCCGTTCATCTTGCCTTGAAAGAAGGCGCGACCGATTTGCATTACATTGAGGGGGAGCATCCTTGTGTGCGGGTGAACGGGAAGGTCTTTGTTTTGTGTGCCGGCCGGGGAAAAAGAGAAGAAATTGAAAAGTGCATGGCATCCGGGGCCGATCCGGCGAGGGAGTCGGATTTCACATGGTATTCAGGTCATCACCGGGCGAGGGTCCATTGTTATCAAAAACAAGAACGGCTGGCGCTGGCCATCCGCTTTTTGCCGGATCGCATTCCGACTCCGAAAGAGCTTCATCTTCCCCCGGTGCTGTATCAAAAAGTGATGTTTCAAACCGGTTTGCTGTTGGTCACGGGCCCGACCGGAAGCGGAAAAACGACAACGCTGGCTTCCTTGATCCAGGAATTGAATCGTACGGAAGCCTTACATATCCTGACTTTGGAAGATCCGATCGAGTATCTCCATGCGTCAAAAAAGTCGCTGGTCATCCAACGGGAAATCGGGAAAGACACCGAAAGTTATGTAAGCGGCATGTTGTCCGCTTTGCGGCAAGGTCCGGATGTGATCATGGTCGGGGAGTTAAGAGACACTGAAAGCATCATGGCCGCCCTTCACCTTGCCGAAACGGGGAAACGGGTCATGGCCACTTTCCATGCCGGGAATGTGGAAAAAGCGATTTACCGGGTCATTGACAGTTTTCCCGCGGATCGGCAAAGATGGGTGCGGTCACAACTGGCTGCTTCGCTGTCGGCAGTGGTGGCACAAAAGATGGCCGGACCAAACGGCAGGCAGAAGCGGCCAGTGTTTGAAGTTTTGTTGAACCATCGTTCTGTTGCCCATCTGATTCGAAATGGCGAGATCCACCAGCTCCCTTCCGTGATGCAGGCTCATCAGGCTTCAGGCATGCAGACCATGGAAATGGAATTGAGAAAATTGCAAGAGGAAGGAATCAGTTGCATTGAATGAATTTGGATGGATGACGGCGGTCTTGAGCGGCATTGTTGCTTATTGGATTCCCGGGCTGGCTTATTGGATCGGATCGGGAAAAGTCGGGGAGCCAGTGCGTTATTCATTCCGTTTGAAACCATTGTACCGGGTTTTCTTCGCCATCTTTTCCGCCGGCTTGTCATGGGTGGTTCAATGGAAGCTGGGGACCGGTTGGGAAAGTTGGATGGCGACGGTGCTGGTTTGGTTGTTATTGGTGATAGCATTGACCGACATCTGGTTTTTTCTGATTCCCGATGTGGTCACTTACAGCGGGTTTTTCCTTTTTATGTCGTGGCGTTTCTTTATGGATGGAACCCATGTGCCCGTTTATTTGGCCGGAGGATTTTTCATCACGTCGGGGTTGTCTCTGGTAAGCTGGATCAGCCGCGGGCTGGGTTGGGGCGATGTCAAGCTGGTCGCCATGGCATCCTGGGTGATTGAATGGCCGCAACTTTTGTTGTCCATCTGGTTAGCTACACTGAGTTCCATGCTTCATGTGACCGGACGTCTCCAAACCCGGGGGAGGGCGGCCATCCGTGAACCGCTTCCTTTCGGTCCTCATTTGGCCGTCGGAATGATCCTTTCTTTATTGTGCGGGGATATGCTCCGGGATTGGTACGGGGAACAGTTTTTGCAATTTTCCTGCCCTGTTTTGGTTCTATCGTTCCTATGAATTCATAAACTATATTAACAGGATGATAGAGAGGGGGCAGTCAATCCATGGAAAAACTGAGAAAATCTCAAGTGCAAGTGCATAAAACCGGATTAAAGGTAAGGCTCCAAACCAGACCGGTAGCTGCAAAGCCGAAGCATGACTGTTCCGTCACAGCGGAAACCAAACCGCTGAACAAGCCGAAAACAAAAACGCAAAAGCCGTTTTTGGAACCATGGCTGAAAATGAAAAATTTGACGGCAGGAAGCGTGTGGCCGTGGGAAAAGGCAAAGAATGAAAAACGGGTGATTCAGTGGGCTTCCCCGAACAATCCGTTTCATCATAAAAGAACCGGGAAAAAAAGGCGGTTCAGCCCTGCCTGGCAAATGATATGTTCGGCCGGGGCCGCGCTGGTGATCGGCACCGTCATGGGACTTTCCGTGTTGAATTTGTTTTTTAACGAAAATGCCACGTTTTCCAACCGAACCATTGATTCTCATCTCAATCCGCCGGCGGATGCGGGGAGGAAAGAAACGCCGGTACCGGAACCAACCGGCCGTTCCCAGTCTCTTCCCCCGCTTCAGACCGTGATGTTGCAGGCGGGAAGTTATGAAGAAAAAGCTGGAGCGGAAAAAGCGATGAATCAATTCCGGGTGCAAGGGTTGGCCGCCGTGATGTCGGAACAAGCTCCGTACCGGATTTATCTGGGGATGGCGCCTGACCGGGATTTGGCGTTAAAATTGTCGGCGATTTATCAGGAACAGGATGTCTCCGTCTATTTGAAGGAAGTCCAATTACAAGGAGAAGCGGCATTGGATCCGGAAGTGAACCAAGTACTTCTGGATACATTGAAACAAGGAAACAACCTGGTGCAACAACTAAGCAGCCTGTCAGCCGATGCCATCCGGGGGAAGGCACAGCAGGAAACACCGCTGAAGGTGCCGGGGGGGTTATCTGAACAATTCCAAAACTTCGTCGTCCGGATGCAATCGGTGAAAGGAAAACTCCCGGGTGACGCCAAGGAATCGGCAGACAAGATGATCCGAGCGTTGGATCAGGCCGTGCAAAGCGGGTTGGCTGCACAAAAAAATCCCGGACAGGCGCTTCTGTGGCAGATGCAAGAGGGGTTGATCCGGTATACGGTTGGTTACGAGAAATTGATTCAATCCTTAAAAGAACAATGAAATTTTTTGGTCGAATGGCTCCAAGGGCATTTGGAATCTTGTTGTAGAGCTTGCCATCTGATAAACTAAAAAATGATATATGAATTGACGGCACCCCGCGAAAGCGGGTGCTTTTTTCCTTGATAAGACAATCTGTAAATTTTTGGAAATTGATTATAACGTTGGCTGGTTTTTGTTTTCAGGCAGGTGTTCATGGATGGATATGAAACGCGAAATCGTTTTGGCTTCCGGATCTCCTCGCAGAAGAGAATTGCTTGCTCGTTTTGGAGTTCCGTTTCGTGTTCAAACAAGCCACATTGATGAGAACAAGGATTTACCCGGTTTGCCGGAAAGAGTTGTGGAAGAACTGGCAAGGCGCAAAGGGAAGGCGGTTGCCGCCGGATGCCGGGATGCATTGGTTATCGGAGCAGATACAGTGGTTGTGTTTAACGGAAACATTTTGGGAAAGCCGAAAGATGAACAGGATGCCGCTTCCATGTTGAGGATGTTGTCAGGAAAAGAGCATCAGGTTTATTCCGGTCTTTCTGTGATCACCGTTGATCAGGGAGAAATCACGAGAGAGGTTGTATCGCACCGGATGACGCGTGTTTGGATGCGACCGCTTTCCGATGAGAAAATCAAATGGTATGTGAACACGAAAGAGCCTTTAGATAAAGCTGGAGCTTACGGAATCCAAGGGTTGGGAGCTTGTTTGGTGGACCGGATTGAAGGATGCTTTTTTAATGTGGTCGGCATGTCTTTGTCCCTCTTGGATGAAATGCTGACCGAAACCGGTTATACCCTTGCACAGGATTAACGTCGGAGATTCATCTCTGCTGCCCTTTGACAACTTGGTTCAATCCTCCGGGAGGAAGGAGTGGAGCGGCCGGCAGAGGAGGATGGAAGATGAAGGAACCGAAAAATTCTTTGCCGATGTTAAAAGATGTTCCGGAGGAAGAAAGACCCCGTGAGCGGATGTTGCGCTTCGGGCCGGAGAAGTTGTCCAATGCGGAGTTGTTGGCTCTTTTGCTTCGGACGGGAAGCACGGGAGAATCGGTCATGGTGCTGGCGCAACGTGTGTTGAGCAAAACGGGGGGTCTGAAAGCCCTCACACAAATCTCACTCCAAGAATTGATGCAAATTCATGGCATCGGCCTTGCCAAAGCCGTGCAAATCATGGCAGGGGTTGAACTCGGGCAACGGATTTCAAGGTTGCTGCCTGAGGAACGGTATGCCATACATTCCCCGCAAGATGCTGCCCGCTACGTCATGGAAGAGCTTCGTTTTCTGAAACAGGAACATTTCGTTTGCCTTTTTTTAAACACCAAGTATCAAGTCATCGGAAAACAGTGCATTTTTAAAGGGAGTTTAAATGCCTCTGTTGTACATCCCCGGGAAATCTTCCATGAAGCGATCCGTTTCAGTGCTGCGGCAATCGTTTGTGTACATAATCATCCCAGCGGGGACCCGACCCCCAGCCCGGAAGATCTCGAAGTGACGGAGAGGTTGGTGGAAGCAGGGAAATTAATGGGGATTGAAATTCTGGATCACCTGATTATCGGGGATCAATTGTATATGAGCATGCGTGAGCACGGCATGATTCCGGAGGAATGACCGGCGATGAATCAGATCAGGTATCATGGGGAGGAGGAATTTTATGTTTGGCGGTTTTGTCAAAGATTTGGGAATTGATTTGGGGACGGCCAACACCTTGGTATATGTCAAAGGGGAAGGAATCGTGGTCCGGGAGCCGTCCGTGGTGGCCATGGAATCGGGAACCGGAGAAATCAAAGCGGTGGGAAATGCAGCCAAACTCATGATCGGGCGCACCCCCGGTAACATTGTTGCGATCCGCCCGATGAAAGATGGTGTGATTGCGGATTACACCACCACGGCAACCATGATGGAGTATTTTATCAAAAAAGCGATGGATCAAAAGATGATCATTCCCCGTAAGCCGAATGTGATGGTCTGCATTCCGTCAGGGGTGACCCCCGTTGAAAAGCGGGC
Organism: Thermoactinomyces sp. FSL K6-2592; assembly: GCF_038006465.1. Lineage (NCBI taxonomy): Bacteria > Bacillati > Bacillota > Bacilli > Caryophanales > Thermoactinomycetaceae > Thermoactinomyces > Thermoactinomyces sp. FSL K6-2592. The sequence continues at coordinate 1,847,231 of NZ_JBBOVH010000001.1, read as the reverse complement.
GGTGGAACAAGCATCGACGCGGGCCGGAGCCAAAGAGGCTTACACGATTGAAGAACCCTTTGCGGCGGCCATCGGGGCCGGTCTGCCCGTATGGGAGCCGACCGGGAGCATGGTGGTGGATATCGGCGGCGGCACCACCGAAGTGGCGGTCATTTCCCTCGGGGGAATCGTGACGTGCCAGTCGTTGCGGGTGGCCGGCGACAAAATGGATGAAGCGATCATCCAATATATCCGCCGGAAGCATAACTTATTGATTGGCGAGCGGACGGCGGAGATGCTGAAATTGGAGATTGGCTCGGCGATTCCGACCGATGATGATTCCGGCAAGGAAGAACGGGAAATCAAAGGAAGGGATTTGCTCACCGGTCTTCCCAGAAAAATTTCCATCACTTCGAGAGAAATTGCGGAAGCCTTGTCCGAAACGGTCAGAGAGATTATCAATGCCGTGAAATTGACTTTGGAAGAAACCCCGCCGGAGCTTGCGGCCGATATTTTGGAACGCGGGATTACGTTAACCGGGGGAGGGGCTTTGCTTCGCAATATCGATGAATGTTTGCATCAGGAGACCCACATGCCCGTGATGATCGCGGAAAACCCGCTGGATTGCGTGGCGATTGGGACGGGTGCTTCTTTGGAGCATCTTGATAAATTGAATCCGAAAAATCAATCCGGTTATCTGGAGTCGTTTCGGAAACGTTTTTATTAAAGGGTTGTGAAATGGATGAGGCGCAGTACCAATCGGTTTCTAATTGTGATGGCCCTTGTTGTTGCGATCTTTCTGACCGTCAATGTGACACGGGGGGAAAGGGGAACGCTTACGGCACCGGAAAGCTGGTTTATCAACGGCTTCGGATGGATCCAATCCTTGATTCATCTCCCTGTCCAACCCCTTCTTGCGGCGGGAAATGAAGAAGAAAGCCCCGAAACCGCCATGATGAAATTGAAAGTTCAAGCGCAAAACCTGGAAAAGGAAAATGAGGAGCTGAAAAAGCTTCTCGGCTACAAAAAAGAGCATCCGATGGATACCATTACGGCCCGGGTGGCTTACCGCAATCCGGACCGTTGGAATAACCGGCTGGTGATTAACCGGGGCTCGGAAGACGGTGTCGAGCCCAAAATGCCGGTCATCACTTCCGAGGGATTGATCGGACGGGTGGAAAATGTGACAAAGTACATGTCCGAAATTCAGCTGTTGACGGATTCCGAAGGAGGCCCCGGGGTTGCAGCGGTGATTCAGACCGGTTCGGAGGAAGTGTTGGGAATTGTCGAGGGGTATGATCCCCGGAAAAAATGTTTGATTTTAAATAAAGTCTCCGTCACTGCCCGGCCGAAGAAAGGACAAATGGTGGTGACTTCCCGGTTATCGGATGTTTATCCGGGGGGGATTTTGATCGGTACCGTCGACGATGTGAAAATGAGTGAAGGAAAAGTTGAACAGGTGGTTTACGTCAAACCGTCCGCATCGTTTGAGAATCTGGATTTTGTCATGGTGGTGAAAGATCCGGAGAAATTACAATTAAATCAGCTTCAGAAATAAAAACATACCGGGAACAGGAGGGGAAAATCGATGAAAAAATACTTCGTCGCTTTTCTCTCCTTCCTATTTATATTGGAAGGATCCAAATTGCAGTTATTGCTCCCTCAATCTTGGGGGAGCACTTTTGTCATGATTCCGGCATTGGTGGTAAGTGGTTTGATTTCTATTTCTTTCTATTTGCCGCGCCGTTATGTATTATTGATCAGTTTTATCTTCGGATTGTTCCATGATATTGTTTACGGGCCGGCCATCGGGATCAAAGCGTTCACGTTCCCTCTTGTCGCATACGGCACTTATCTGTTATCCGGCGCTTTCTCGTTGTATCAATGGATCGCAGGGATCACCTTCTTTTTGGGGCAATCCGCATATTTCATCATCCTCTATGGATGGTATTGGTTGTTTGGTTTTGCAAAGATGGATTTTTCTTATGCCTTTTGGCTCCATATCGTTCCGTCCATCCTGTTGAATTTGTTGCTGGCCTATCTCATTCATCAGCCGATCCGCTGGATCTATCAGAAAAAACGAAATCGCTCCATTATCTTTGACACGATTTTGCGTTAAGCCTTTAAAGCGCGACACGGATGGAAGGAAAATAAAGGGAGAAAGCGAAATCAATAGTGAGGCGGGTGACGTCAAGATGGGTAAAGTGTTAAAACCGGGCGTAACGATCAAAGGCACCAAAGACGGCCTTCTCTTCTATCTCGATGATTCGCGTCCCTTTTCAGCTGTATTGGAAGAGTTAAAACATAAGCTGGAAAACACGCAAGCCGCAAATATTTGGGATGGTCCTGACATGAAAGTCATCATCAAACTGGGGGAGCGGCAGATTACCCGGACGGAAGAAAAGTCGATACGCGCATTGTTCTCCAAGCGAAAGAACTTGATTATTCACGAATTCCAGTCGGAAGGAAAGCATTATCTGCAAAGGGAAGAAGATGAGATTGAAGTCAAATCGGGGACGGTGCGTTCCGGTCAAGTGTTGGTACATAGCGGAAATCTCCTTTTTCTGGGGGATGTGAATCCGGGCGGAACGATTCAATGCACGGGAAGCATTTATGTATTGGGGGCGTTGAGGGGGCTGGCCCATGCCGGATGTGAGGGAGATGAAAATGCCATCATCGTCGCATCGGTTTTGCGTCCCACACAGCTTCGCATTGCAGATGTGATTTCCCGCCCGCCGGATCGTTGGGACGAGGCCGAAGTGGGAATGCGTTTTGCTTATTTGTCGGATCATCAAATTGCTGTGGAGAAAATTCATCTTCTGGGGCAGTTGCGTCCGGAATTCGAGTGGAAAACAAACAGACGGCGTTTTTTATAGATGACAGATGGTTTGGAGGGTGAGCATTGGGAGAGAGTGTTCTTGTAACCTCGGGCAAAGGGGGCGTGGGGAAATCGACGACTTCGGTCAATATTGGAACCGCCCTTGCTTTGTCCGGGAAAAAAGTGTGTTTGGTCGATGCAGATATTGGTCTTCGAAATCTGGATGTATTGATGGGATTGGAGAACCGGATCATTTATGACCTGATTGACGTGTTGGAGAAGAAATGCCGGATTGAACAGGCTTTGATCAAGGATAAGCGTTGTGATGAGCTTTATTTGATGCCGGCCGCCCAAACGCGGGATAAAACCGCCGTTTCCAGAAAACAAATGCGTTGGTTGATTGCCGAATTAAAAGAGCAATTTGATTATGTGTTCATTGACTGCCCGGCGGGCATTGATGTCGGTTTTAAAAACGCCGTATCCGGTGCGGATGCGGCAATTGTCGTCACCACACCCGAAAATGCGGCCATCCGGGATGCGGACCGGGTGATCGGTTTATTGGAAAAAGAGGAAGTGGCGGCACCGAAATTGGTGGTAAACCGGTTGCGCAAGCAAATGGCCAGAGACGGAAGCATGATGGATGTTGATGAAGTCGTGGCGGTCCTGGCCGTGGATCTTCTGGGGGTGGTTCCCGATGATGAGCAGGTGATCCGGGCCGGGCACACGGGCGAACCGATCGTTTATGACCATCGGAATCCAGCCGGAAAAGCATACCGGAATATCGCGCGCCGGATTCAGGGGGAAATGGTTCCCCTCATGGTTTTGGAAAAAGAAGCCGGCGTGTTCACCAAAATGAAAAAATGGTTGGGATTTGCTTGATGCGACAAACGAAGCAGGCCGGGACGGTCTGCTTTTTTCATATTCCGGATGGGTTGGACATATATTGATGAAAAATGGACAAACGGGTGATAACCTATGGCCAGTGAACATGAGTGGGTTCGGCAAATTCGAAAAAGACGGGAGCAACAATGGCGTCAGATGAATAAGATCAGAGAACGGAATCTTGCCGGAAACCGCTTGGAATCCGGTTCGGTCCCGTGGTATCAGGCATCCGTGAAACAGCCGGAGGAAAACAAAGCCAAACGCAAACCGCTCCAATCATTTTTGAATCAGTGGATCATTGTGATGATTTTGTTTTTGGCAACCGCCGCGGTTTATTCGTTGCCGTCTGCCCGGACCGCTCCTGTAAAACATTGGATATCCCGGTCGCTCACAGAGGAATTTCAATTCGCAACCGTGTTGGACTGGTATCAAAAATATGCCGCCGGATCCCCGGCGTTGTTGCCTGCCTTTTCGGGGAACCATCAAGAAAAAAAAGAGGAGCAGTGGACTGCCCCGGTGGCGGGGAAAATAGCCTTGCCGTTTGATGAGAAACGAAAAGGAGTGGTTCTCGTCACCCCGGAGTCGGCCAAAGTGGTGGCTGCGGGAGAGGGAAGGGTTCAATTTACAGGGTATAAAGAAGGACTTGGCAACACCATCATTATTCAGCATGCCAACGGGACCGAAACATGGTACGGCTGGTTGGAAGATATGAAAGTAAAAGAAAAAGACTGGGTTCAAAAAGGAAAAGAGATTGGTACGGTCAAAAAGATGGAGAATCAATCCTTTTTCTATTTTGCCATCCGGAAAAATAAAGCATTCATCAATCCGGTGAGCGTGATTCCGTTTGATTAAGCGGATGGTTCCGGTGCCCGTTCGAATTCATCCTTTGTTTTGGCTCATTGTCTGTTCAGCGGTATGGACAGGCTATTTTATTGAGATCATCACTTTGTTTGTGCTGGTGTTGATTCATGAATTGGGCCATGCCGCCGCTGCCGGTGCATTCGGCTGGAGGGTGGATTCCATTGAGCTGTTGCCGTTTGGCGGTGTGGTGAAAACCGATGAATGGGGAACGGTGCCGTCCCGGGAAGAGATGACCGTCGCTTTGGCCGGACCGTTTCAACATATCCTGATGATCCTCATCAGTTTGTTTTTCTTCCGGCAAGGATGGTGGACAAAGGAGTGGACAGAATATTTTATCCAAGGGAATCTCATGATCGCCGGGTTTAACCTGTTGCCTGTCTATCCTTTGGACGGGGGGCGTGTTTTTCTTTCGGCGCTCAGTTATTTTTTCCCGTACCGGTTTTGCCTTCACTTTACACTGTGGACGGGAATGGCCGGGTCGCTGGCATTGTGCGTGCTGGCCCTTTTTTGGTCACCCGGGGGGATTTTGGTTCACTTGCTGATCCTCGGCATCTTTTTGTTTTATTCCAATTTGCGGATGTTCAGGCAGAAAAATATCCATTTTGTCCGTTTTCTTCTCTTTCGGCGTCATCATCCCGATCTGTCCCGCCCGGTCAAAAAGTTGCGCATGAAACCCGACACCCGTTTGAATGAGGTGATTTTAAAGCTCTGTAAAGAAAAATACCATGTTTTGGAGATTGTGGATCAAAACGGGGAACTGGTAAGTATTTTGCCCGAAGAATGGCTGCTCGATGCTTACATGTCTTGTCCGTACGGCAAAACAACCATCAAGGAATGGTTTGCGTCATGAAATTGGGTGGAGTTGGAAGCGAAAACACTTTGACAATTTCCATTGGAATGTGCTAAGATAAGCGTTGTTGTTATCACCGCTCACAACAGGATTCCAAAAGGCTTGATGCCTTTCCTGCTGGTGGCGAGTCTCTATTTAAGAGGAGGATTGGAAATGTACGCTGTAATCGAAACAGGTGGCAAACAATATCGCGTGGAGAAAGACAGTGTTCTCTACATTGAAAAACTGGATGCACAAGAAGGGGAAACCGTCACCTTTGATAAAGTTTTGCTGGTGAATGACGGTGAACAAGTCAAAGTGGGAACCCCTCTGGTGGAAGGTGCAAAAGTAACCGGTAAAGTATTGAAACATGGAAAAGGAAAAAAAATCACCGTGTTTAAATATAAACCGAAAAAGAATTACAAACGGAAAAAAGGGCATCGTCAGCCGTTTACCAAAGTGGTCATCAGCGGCATTGAAGCCCAATGATCCAGGTTCGGGTGAAGCGTGATGGCCAAAACCGTGTGAAACGGGTGTTGATTACCGGGCATGCCGATTATGGCGAGTATGGAAAAGATATTGTGTGTGCCGCTGTTTCCGGCATTTCCATCGGCATGGTGAATGCCATTGAACAAATGTTTGGTGTCCAGGTTCATCGTGATGATGATGGAGACGGGAAAATTGATTGTTTTTTGCCGGATCAGGTGAAAGATCCTGATACTCGTGAAAAAATCGGCTTGTTGCTGGAAGCGATGGTCGTCTCACTCGAAAACGTGGCGGAAGCCTATTCTTCTTATGTTAGAATAAGTGATTGGAAATCATAATGAACAGAAAGAGGTGGACATGATGCTGAAACTTAACCTGCAATGCTTTGCTTCGAAAAAAGGTGTGGGTTCCACAAAAAACGGTCGGGACAGCATTTCCAAACGTCTGGGTGTAAAACGCGGAGACGGCCAATTCGTATTGGCTGGAAATATTTTGGTTCGTCAACGCGGAACCAAAATTTACCCGGGTTTGAATGTCGGCCGTGGCGGAGACGACACCTTGTTTGCGAAAGCTGACGGAATCGTACGTTTCGAGCGTATGGGACGCAACAAAAAACGCGTCAGCATCATTCCGGTTGCAGAAAAAGAAGCAGCCGCTGCACGTGCGTAAGATTGAATTTCAAATAGCATTCCAATGAAAGGTAAGCATTGTTCGTCGTCGGGCAAGTGCTTACCTTTTATTTATGGGTTTTTCTTTCAGGGGCAATCTTGTACAATAAATGGCAAAGCAAAATTTCGGATATACATAAGATGGGAGAGGTTTATTTTGAAGCGGGGGTTTATGCTCAGTAAGCCGTTTGTTCCGTTGATGTTGGTGATGACCGGGTGGCTTGTGCATCCGTTTGGAAAATCGGGGGATGTTTTCTTTTTCCTCGCTTCATGGTGTGCTCTTTTGGGAGGGATCTTTTATTGGCAACGCCAAAATGAAATCCGGGAAGCCGGCCGGATCAAGAAAATGTTGTCCGATTTGCGGCATGAATGGATGAATCATATTCAGGTTTTGATGGGATATTTGATGATGAAAAAAGAAGAGGCCATGAAAGATTACTTCAACCGGCTGGTGAAACAAGCCCAAAACGAGCGCATCATCTCGAATCTGTCTTATGCTCCGCTGGCGGTTGCTTTGCTTGACATTCGCCATCGTCTGAAAGAGTGGGAGCTGTCTTTGGATGTTTCGGATCAGTTCCGGTTTGAATCGGTGGAAGAAGAAAAGAAATTTTTAAAAATTTGGCAGCAGTTGATGACGATGATCGAAAACAGGCATCAACAAACGGATGCGTATACCGGGGTCTCTTTTTCTTTGGAAAAAGAGGAAAACCAGGTGCGGGTCGGGGTCCGGTCAAACGAGGCTTCCCTTTGTTCCGGAAAATGGTTGCCGTTATTGGAAGAACGTCTGAAAACGGTGGAACCATCGATCGCGATCCAAAACCTGGAGAATGCATTCGTGTTGACATATCAACTGAAGCCGAATGGACTGGGAAGGTGACGAAGCAATGTTTGTGGATAAGGTCAAGGTTTATGTAAAAGGCGGGGATGGTGGAAACGGCATGGTGGCATTCCGCCGGGAAAAGTATGTACCCAAAGGCGGGCCGGCAGGCGGAGACGGAGGCCGTGGCGGAGATGTCGTTTTTATCGTGGATGAAGGCTTGCGGACGTTGATGGACTTTCGGTACCAAAAGCATTTTAAGGCCAAACGGGGAGAAAACGGGCGTTCCAAATCACAACACGGTGCCAATGCAGAAGATTTGGTGGTGAAAGTTCCTCCGGGAACGGTGGTTCGTGATGCTGATACCGGTGAATTGATTGCGGATCTGACGGAAAGCGGCCAGAAAGCAGTCGTTGCCCGTGGAGGCCGTGGCGGCCGCGGAAACATCCGGTTTGCCACCCCCGTCAATCCGGCGCCGCAAATTGCAGAAAACGGGGAACCGGGTGAAGAACGTTGGATTGAGCTTGAATTGAAATTATTGGCGGATGTCGGCCTTGTCGGGTATCCGAGCGTTGGAAAATCAACTTTGTTATCTGTTGTTTCTGCAGCCAAACCCAAAGTGGCCGCCTACCACTTCACGACGTTGGTTCCCAACCTGGGAGTGGTTCATGTCGAAAGCGGACGCAGCTTTGTGATGGCGGACCTTCCCGGATTGATTGAAGGCGCACATCAGGGAGTCGGCTTGGGGCATCAATTTTTGCGCCATGTTGAACGGACCCGGGTGATCGTCCATGTCATTGACATGGCAGGCTCCGAAGGACGGGATCCTTATCAGGATTATTTGCAGATCAATGAAGAGTTGAAGCAATATCGCCAGGAATTGGAGAAGCGCCCGCAAATTGTGGCGGCTAACAAAATGGATTTGCCGGATGCCGAAGAAAACCTTGCATTGTTTAAAGAGCAAGTGGGAGAAGAAGTGCCGGTTTATCCGATTTCCGCAGCGACCGGCGAAGGGGTCAAAGAGTTGATTTATGCGGTTGTTCAGCTGTTGGAGAAAGTGGAAAAAGAGATGCCGGCTTACGGGAAATCGATGGAACTGCCTGCACAGAGGAAGGTCTACCGGAACAAAGAAGAGGATGAACCGGCATTTACCATTCGCAAAGAAAATGAAGTTTACGTGGTGGAAGGGGAGCGGATCCAAGCGTTGGTTCAGCGGACGAACTTTTCCTATCATGACAGCATCATGCGCTTTGCAAAAATCATCCGGAATATGGGAGTGGAAGAAGCGCTCCGCAAACGCGGGGCAAAAGATGGAGATACGGTACGGATCGGGGACATGGAATTTGAATTGAATGATGCCGTGGATTATTAAAAAAGCAACCGGTGATCCGGTTGCTTTTTTATTGGCGGATGATCCCGGTGGCATGGGAAGGACGGGCGTTTTCGTCCGAGGTCTGATCCAGTTTGAACATGAATTTACCTTCATCATGCGCAATCTTTTGTATTTTCTTTGTGCCCGGCGGGACCTCTCCCTCGGCGATGGTCGGACATTCCAAATGGTCACAGTAGGTAAATACATAGAAATAGATCGGAGAAGGGCCGTCATTTTGTATTTCCATGGTCATGGTTCCTTTTTCAAGGTGAAACCAATCGGTCCAGGATGAGGGCTGGGACTGGTTCGGGGTTAATGTCAAAGAATGTTCAACCGGAAATGAAAAGCCTACTGAAAAACAAACGAGTAAGAGGATGGAGAAAATTTTTGTTTTCCAGAGTTGTTGCATTTCATCACCACCTTGCTCTATTTAGTATAAGCAGGATTGGATGGAATATGAAAGGGAAACCGGACAGTTTCCCGAAAATTTAGTGAAGGTTATGTTCCTTTTTGATGAAATTAAGTAAATTTTTACATCCTTCGCTGACTAAATCATAGGTTTCTTGAAAATTGCCGGTGTACCACGGATCGGGCACTTCGGTGTAAGAAGTCCCGGGAATAAAGTCGACAAACCGGTAAATTTTGTGATCCGGGTCCGGAGCCAAACGCTTCAAATCGCGCACGTTATGGTTATCCATGCCGATGATATAGGTGAAAGCGGAAAAGTCGTCCCGCTTTACTTGACGAGCTGAGATGCCTTCAAAGGAGATCCCGGCTTCGGTTAATTTTTTTTGCGTTCCACGGTGAGGGGGTTCTCCGGTATGCCAGTCCCCGGTGCCGGCTGAGTCTGTCTGGATTTCCTGATCCAGCCCTTCTTCTTTGACCAGATGGCGGAACACGGCCTCGGCCATGGGGGAACGGCAAATGTTGCCCAGGCAGACAAACAGTACTGAAATCATTGACAAATCGCTCCTTTTGGTTGCAAATGATCGCAGATTTTATCATAACACGAAAAAATATATGAAAAAAGCTTGCTTGAAAACGTTCTCAAAGATTAAAATGTCCGTATATAGAAAACATTTGTTTTTTAATGGGGGACAGTTGGGTATGTCAGAAGATATATTCGCATTGGTTCGTGTGGATATGCTTCCTGAAGCCATCCAGAAAACATTGGAAGTGAAAAAATTGCTTGAAACCAAAGAAGTGACCAAGGTGCAGGAAGCAGTGGAAAAAGTGGGCTTGAGCCGCAGTTCGTTCTACAAATATAAAAACGGTGTTTTTCCGTTTAACGCGATGGTGAAAGAAAAGATTGTCACCATTGCCTTGACGCTGGAACACCGGGCAGGGGTTTTGTCCCAAGTGCTCCAATATATGGCCGGTATGAACACCAGTGTCCTGACCATCAACCAGACCATTCCCTTGCAAGGGGAAGCCACGGTGTCGATGTCCGTGGATACCACGCAGATGGAAGCCGATATCCAAACCGTTTTGCACGGGCTTTCCCGTTTGGATGGTGTGCGGCGGGCCGCCGTTGTCGGATCCGGCGAGTAAAAAGTGAGTGAGGAGAGGAGCAAAGATGAGAACAGGAATTTTGGAAAAGTACAGAGAGGATCTGCCGATCAACCCGGAGACGCCAAAGTTGACTTTGTACGAAGGAGAGACCCCGCTTTATTATGCTGAAACATTATCCAAGGAATGGGGAGTCCGGTTGTATTTGAAATTTGAAGGCGCAAACCCGACCGGTTCCTTCAAAGACCGTGGCATGGTTTTGGCCATTGCCAAAGCAAAAGAAGAGGGAAGCAGGGCTGTGATTTGTGCATCGACGGGAAACACGGCCGCATCGGCAGCAGCCTATGCCGCCAAAATGGGCATTCAATGTTTTGTAGTGGTGCCGGACGGGCATGTGGCCATGGGCAAGCTATCGCAGGCGGTCATGTACGGGGCCACGGTTTTGTCCGTGAAAGGAAATTTTGACCAAGCGCTGAAAGTGGTGCGTGACATCACGGAAACCCACCCCGTCACCTTGGTTAATTCGGTCAATCCGTACCGGATCGAAGGACAAAAAACCGCGGCATTTGAAATTGCGGAACAGTTGGGGAAAGCCCCGGATGTGTTGGCGATTCCGGTCGGAAATGCCGGCAATATCACGGCGTATTGGAAAGGATTCAAAGAGTATCACCAAAAAGGAATCATCCAAAACCTCCCGCAAATGTGGGGATTTGAAGCAGAAGGGGCAGCCGCCATTGTCCGAGGGGAACCGGTTGCCGAGCCGGAAACGGTGGCGACCGCAATCCGGATCGGAAATCCGGCCAGCTGGAAACAGGCGGTTCAAGCTGCGGATGAATCCAAAGGGTTGATTTCGGCCGTTACAGACCGTGAAATGTTGTTTGCCTATCAAGAGATCGCCAAAAAAGAAGGAGTGTTTTGTGAACCGGCATCTGCCGCTTCCGTGGCCGGCGTGATGAAAATGCTCCGTTCGGGAAAAGGGAAACAAAAAACAGTGGTGTGCGTGTTGACGGGAAACGGCCTCAAGGATCCGCACACCGCCTTGGACACGGTTCAAGTAAAGCCGCGAGTCATCGCTTGTGAAAAGGAAGCGATTTTGGATTGTCTGTTTGAAAAAAACAAAAATCAGGGAGTTTTCCGTCATGAGTTTCTCTCCGTTTAGGGTGAAAGTTCCGGGCAGCTCGGCCAATCTGGGTCCGGGATTTGATTCGATCGGGATGGCTCTGAATTGTTATCTGACGCTTTATTTTGAACCGTCACCCTGTTGGGAGATCACAGTCGGGGGAAAGCATGCCGGTCAAGTTTCCCGGGATGAGGATAACCTGATTGTCCGTGTCATCCGGGATGTCTCCCGGGAACAGGGCGTCTTTCTTCCGACTTTTAAGTTGCATATTGAAAATGACATTCCGGTGGCCAGAGGTTTGGGAAGCAGTGCAGCGGCGATTGTGGCCGGCCTCATGGCGGCCGATCATCTGCTAGGCATGAACTGGAGCCGCAAAGAATTGTTGAGAAGGGCCACGCTGTTGGAAGGGCATCCGGATAATGTCGGGGCTTCCCTTTTCGGAGGGGTGGTGATTGCCTCCTGGGATGGCCGGCGGGTGGAGGCGGTGGCATGCGAACCACCGGATATGCCCGTGATGACGATCATTCCGGAACAATCCCTGTTGACCCAAACGGCCCGCCGGGCGCTGCCGGATCAATATCCCCGGGATGATGCGGTGTTGGCAAGCAGCCGGGCCAATTTGCTGGTGGCGGCTCTGTTTTTGAAGCAGTGGGACTTGCTGAAAACGGCCATGCAGGATGCTTTTCATCAGCCCTACCGTGAAACGTTGATTCCCGGTTTGAAAGAAAGTTTAGACCAAGCAACTTCCCACGGTGCTTATGGGATTGCTTTAAGCGGGGCGGGACCGACCATGGTGGCTTTCGTGAATGACTGGATGGAGCTGGAACGGTTTTTCCGCCGGTTGTTTTATGATCTGAATGTGCCAGTCCGGATGGAAAAGATGTTTCCGGCTGGTCAAGGGGCGGCAGTGGAGTTGACAGCCAAAGAAAAACATAGTAAATTCATTTGAAAAATATAAGGAGTTTGTGCATGGATAAACGTGTTGCCTATCTTGGACCTGTCGGAACGTTTAGTTATATGGCTGCAAAAGCTTTGTTCGCGCATGAAAAAGACATTCAATTCATGCCTTATGCTTCGATTCCCGATTGCCTGAAGGCCGCTCAAGAAAAAGAAGCCCGGTGGGCTGTCGTTCCGATTGAAAATACCATTGAAGGATCGGTGAATTCCACACTGGATTGGCTGATTCACCATGTGGATCTGCCGGTTTGCGCTGAATTGGTTTATCCGATCACCCAGTGTATCATGGGGCATCCGTCTGTCATCAACCGGGATCCGCATGAGATCAAGCGCATCTATTCCCATCCGCAGGGAATCGCCCAATGCGAGTTGACCCTCAGAAAACGGTATCCTTGTGCCGGGTACAAGATGATGGAAAGCACGGCGCAAGCGGCGGAAATGGTTGCGGGGCATCCCGGGGAACCGTGGCTTGCCGTCGGTCCGGAAGCTGCCGCCCGAGAGTACGGGTTGCAAATCATACAGGAACATGCAGAAGATCATCCGAACAATTTTACCCGCTTTTTTGTTGTCAGCCGTGAAGAATCCTCTTCGTTCCCGGATTCCGACACCCGCAAAACCAGCTTGCAGGTCATCTTGCCTTCCGACTATCCGGGGGCGCTGTATCAAGTGTTGGCGGCTTTTTCCTGGCGCAAAGTGAATTTGACGCATATTGAGTCCAGGCCGACCAAAACGGGGCTGGGAAATTACTTCTTCTGGATCGATGCCGAGTTGCCGGTTGAACATGTCTTGATGCAGGGAGCCATCAAAGAGATTGAAGCGTTGGGATGCCAGGTTCGTGTTCTGGGGTCGTTCCCTTGTTTTTTCAAGGGAGTCGGAAAAACATTAGCGATCCACAAGAGAAGTTGAGAAATTGTTTGACATCTGTAAACCGGCAAGGTATAATGATTAAAAATTTATCGATAATGAATTTTCAGTTTAATCAGAAGGGTGCCTAGGGTTCCGTTCTTCGGTTGAAGAAGTCTGGACCGAGCGGCACCAACACCAACCGGTGTACACCGTGGGGATAAAAGCCTCCAGCGGCAGGTTCTGATTCTCAAGGATTGGAATTTGCCTCTGAGGGGCTTTTTATCATAACATCCATTCCATAAGGAGTGTTTATTTTGACGGGGACTGAACGATGGATTTTCATGAATGGGGAATACAAACGAAAAGAAGAAGCATTCATTTCCGTTTTTGATCACGGTTTTTTGTATGGTGATGGTGTTTTTGAGGGGATCCGCGCTTATGACGGAAAAGTTTTTAAGTTGAAAGAACATATTGACCGTTTATATGATTCAGCCAAATCCATTTTGTTGACGATTCCATATTCGAAGGAAGAAATGAGCCGCTTGGTTTGTGACACCGTGCGCCGGAACCAGCTCCGGGATGCTTATATCCGTTTGGTGGTGTCACGGGGAGTGGGGGATTTGGGGCTGGATCCGAATAAATGCTCCCAATCGAGCGTCATCATTATCGCCGATCAGGTCCGGTTATTTCCCAATGAATATTATGAACAGGGAATTTCCATCATCACTGTTCCCACGAGGCGAAACATTCCCGATGCCCTGGATCCCAAGATCAAATCGCTCAATTACCTCAATAACATTCTGGTGAAAATTGAGGCCAATTTGGCCGGGGTTTCCGAAGCTTTGATGTTGAATTCTGAAGGGTATGTCGCGGAAGGATCCGGAGACAACATTTTCATCGTCAAAAACAACGTTTTATATACACCGCCCAGTTATATCGGGGCGCTTGAAGGGATCACCCGTGCCACCATTATGGATTTGGCCCGGCAAAAAGGGTATGAGGTCAAAGAACAGCCGTTTACAAGACATGATGTGTATGTGGCGGATGAAGTGTTCCTGACCGGAACGGCTGCCGAAGTCATCGGGGTTGTGGAAGTGGACGGACGAACCATTGGGGAAGGGGTTCCCGGAAAGGTGACGAAAGAACTAAAAGAAGCGTTTGCGCAATATGCCCGCCAGGAAGGGGTTCCCGTCTACGAAAACAAAAAATTCGGAGTCGTGGGATAATATCCCCTGCTCAATCAATGCCGGACATAAGCAAAGCCATGCTCTTTTGAGCATGGCTTTGCTTTTTCAAGACAAAATGTCTTTTTGCACAAAGGTGATCCATGAGATGAACAAAGCGGCCAAAGCCCAGATGCTTAAAATGAACAGGGAAAAGGGGAAACTCATGTCTTCCATCATCATCGGTTTTCCGGCCAAATAATCCGTCAGGCTTAAATGCGTGAATGCGAAGTATTTGAGGATATTCCACGACGGAGCCATTTGCATCAGCAGGTTGCCGGAGATGATGCCGGCCAACAAAATGCCGATGCCGGCCGCTGTACTTCTTACCAAAACGGAGACCATAAAAGATAGGGTGCCAACCACGATGCTGGAAAACCAAACGAGCCCGAAAGCCATAAAAATGTATTTCCATTGCGGAATGAGACGGACATGTTCGGTCAGCAGCTGATCCCCCTGGATTTGAAAACCGGTTAAAACCGGCAGGGACCATCCCCGGTAGCCAAAGGCGATGCCGGAGATGACGTATCCGATGACCGCCGTCAGCAATAACAAAAGCGAAATCCCTAGTAACAGAGCAATATATTTGCTGAGTAAAATTTTCCACCGCGGAACCGGCCGGGTTAAAAGCAGTTTGATGGTTCCCCGCACATATTCCCCGGAAACGATGTCAGAAGCCAATACGACCACCAATAACGGCAGGAACAGGGAAGAGGACTGTTCGATGAATTTTCTGAGGAATGTGGGGGCACCCGGAGCTGCCGGATTGATGTTGTGTTCCAAATAATATTGTTGCTGTTCAATATTGATTTTGGCCCATGTTTTCCACTCTTCCGGAATTCTGCTGGATGCCAGGCGGTTTTGCTGATCCACGATTTGTTGTTGTAATAACAAGCGCCAGTCGTCGGTTCCCGATTGTTTGATCTGTTCCGCTGTATTTCGGTATTGCGCGTAAGTGAAAAGAGGGATTAAAATAAGCAAAATCAGCAAAATCACCAAAATCCGTTTGTTTTTTATCATTTTCACGACTTCATTGTAAATCAAACGGTTCAAGAGGCATCCCCCTTTGTCAGGTTCATGTAAAGATCCTCCAATGTTTGTTTTCGGGGCGTGATTTCCCACACTTGAATCTGGTGGTTTAATAAATATTGGTTGGTTTCGCTGATTTTCCCGGCAGGCATTTCCACCGACAAACGGGGACCGGGTTTTTTCTCGATGTTTGTAACATAGGGAAGTTGTTTCAAACAATGCATCCCTAGGTCACAAGGGGTCACTTTCCACTCCACCCGTTCAAGGTCGCCGGCGGGGGGATGGACCGGACCGGTGTAAATGAATTGTCCGTTTTGGATAATGGCCACCCGGTCACAGAGGGCTTGGATTTCATGCAAAATGTGGCTGGAAAGAAATACGCCGATTCCTTCTTCATGGGCGAGCCGCCGGATGAAAGACCGCAAGTCGTGAATGCCGGACGGGTCGAGCCCGTTGGTCGGCTCATCCAGAATTAACAGCTTTGGCCGGTTTAACAAAGCCTGGGCAATCCCCAGCCGTTGTTTCATTCCCAGCGAGTAGGTTTTGACCGGATCGTGAATCCGTCCGGAAAGCCGCACTTGTTCGATCACTTCATCAATCCGTTTTTTTGGAAGGCCGGCCATGCGCGCGAAAAATTCCAGATTCTCATACCCGGTTAAAGATGGGTACAATTCGGGATTTTCCACGATACACCCGACATGGGAAATGGCTTTGGTAAACGATTTTTTCAGGTCGTGGCCGGCAATGTGGATGCTTCCTTCACTCGGGCGGACGAGTCCGACCAGCATACGGATGGTTGTGGTTTTTCCGGCGCCGTTCGGGCCTAAAAAACCGAATATTTCTCCCGCACGGACTTCAAAGGAAAGATTTTGGACAATGTGCCGGCCGCGGATGATTTTGCCCAATCCTTGGACCGACAGCACCGTCTCATGAGTCAGCTTGTTCTGCATGGGATTTTCCCACCTCCGGGGATTCAAGGGTCATCACTTGCCACAACCGATCGGCAATTTGTCTGTATCCTTGTTGGTTTGGATGGAAATGATCGCTGTAAAGATACGTTTCAGGATGTTTCCAGAACAAATCATACACCGGAATGACAGTGACTTGCGGAAAAGATTGGGCGGTGGCCGTCAGGGTATCATTCCAATCTGCCACGATTTTGGATGTCAGTTCATTCCCTTTTAAATCGGCAAACGGATTGTAGAGGCTGAGAAGATAAACGGAACCGTCCGGATTCAACTGCTGAATGTCTGACAAGATGGACACGAGATTTTTCCGGAAACGGTTTTCCCTTTCCGAAATGGCTTGGGGGTCGGTTTTTTCCAAGTCTTCGCTTCCGTGGAACAAATCATTGCCGCCGATGGTGATCACCAGCGCATCCGCTTCTTTGACAAATTCCCGGATGTGTGCTCTTTTTAATTGATCCCGCAAATGTTGGGAAGTTTGTCCCCGGACGCTTAAATTGATGGATTGGGAACGGGGAAAATGGTGTTGCCACTTTTTTTGGATGATCCCGAAGTAACCTTGTCCGCTGTGGTCGCCGACTCCGCGGGTCAAGGAATCGCCGAGGCCTAGCAAAAGCTTTTTGCCCGGTTCCAGAGAAAGGGAGGCCGTTTCCGGCAGGGGTTGTTTTTTTTCAGGCGGTTTTACCATCTCGCGGATGGCCCATCCAAAACCGGCCAGCATGAGACACAGGGACCCCCAGGTGAGGATATAGATGGACTTCAACCAAATGGACATGGATTTCATTCCGGGCTCCTCCTTATTGGTGATTGCAAAAGACTTTTTATGAAACGCCTTATTTCTTTAAGCAAGAAAGTGTTTGTTCATGCATAGGATGATATTGATTCAGCCTTTATGAAGGGGGTTGTCCAATGAAAATCCATATTGCCCGTGAAGGGGAGACATTGTGGGATATTGCTCAAAAGTATAATATACCGCTGGAACGGTTACAAGAATGGAATTCGGATTTGGCGGATACGGAGAAATTGCAAAGAGGTGAGAAAATTCGGATTCCCACCGGCAAGATTCCCCTGGCCGTTTCCAGACAGGACACCCGGGAAACCGCCGGACCGTCGGAAGTGAAGGAATTACCCAAGGGGGAGCAGAAAGAACCGCATATCCAAGAGGAAGAAGATCCGCCTTTCCAAAAGGAGTCCGCCGAAAGTAGCGGTGTTGTGACAGAAGAATTACCCAAGCCGCCGTCTGTCGGTGAATTTTCGGAGTGGTCGCCGACGGTGTTGGACGATTCTTCCTCGTTTGTGACGGATTCGTCGTATTATGATGCTGAACCGAATCTTTCCTATTTGGATGCGCCGGCCCCTTATCCTGCTTATTGGCAAGGTTTTGCCCCGATGCTCCCGGTTCCGGTGTTTCAAGATCCCTTTATGATAAGCAGCGCATGGCCTTTGCAACCTTTTTATCCGCCGCCTGTCCCGATGAACCATCCCGATGCCTATGGCAACCATATCGCCATGGAATACCGGGAATGGAAAGAAAGTTCTTCAAGTGTTGGATAAAGAATGAGGGAGAGCCGATGATTCAACCCCATCCACTTCATATACAAAAGTTATTACATACACCAGTGCGGCGCATCAGTCCTTATCGTAATAATTGGTGTATTGAGACCGATTTTATGTGGTGGATTGCAAAGCCTTTTGACGGCTTGAAAGCCAGTTGGCTGATACAAGTGGATCGTGAACTGAGAGAGCGCGGCTTTCAGTCGATGCTTCCGATGATAACCGATGGTGAAAGTTGGATTCTTACCCCGTTTATTCAGGGAAAAACATGCAATTATAACAATGTCAGTGAAGTCATCCGGATGATTCATACTTTGGCGTTTTTCCATCAGGCGGGCCGATATCTGAAAACGCCGCCGCCGTCAGGGGCGGCGTTTCTTTTCACTCACCGGTTGCAAAGGCGGTTGCAAAAATTTTATCAAATCCTCACACGAATGGATCAAATCGAAGACAAACGGTTGCGGGATCTTTTAACCGAAGCCGGAACGGATTTTTATTTGGACGGCATCAAAGCTTGGGAGCGGCTGGAGCAAATCCCCTTTCAGGAATGGGTGGAACATGAGCGGATGCAACACATGCTGGCCCACCGCGATTTGGCCAGCCATAATTGGATGATGGACCAAGCGGGAAGATTGTGGTTGATCGACTTTGAAACGGCGGATTATGATGCGCAAGTGGGGGATCTCTGGCAAATGACGATGCGAATCCTGGCTGCAAACCAATTTCCGGAT
The DNA here is from genome assembly GCF_038006465.1 of Thermoactinomyces sp. FSL K6-2592. Classification (NCBI taxonomy): domain Bacteria; kingdom Bacillati; phylum Bacillota; class Bacilli; order Caryophanales; family Thermoactinomycetaceae; genus Thermoactinomyces; species Thermoactinomyces sp. FSL K6-2592. The sequence continues at coordinate 1,828,585 of NZ_JBBOVH010000001.1, read as the reverse complement.
CAAGGATTGGCGACGGTTCTTCAGGCTTACCAGTCTGTTCGCCCTTTAAAGGCCATGGAAAAAGAGATTCTGGCCTGTTTATTTTTGTTTCCAAATGAATTTTTTCGGGAAATGATCGGGTTGGTGGAAAGAAAAAGAGGATATGAAATCAAGGCTTCTTATCCATACCTCAAACAAATCGCAGTCAATAGAAAGAAATGGAAAAAACAAATTGCCGAATTCTTGTATTGGTAGTCCGATCGCGCTTATGTTATGATGTAGAGTGATTTTATCGAAGCCTTGTTCTTGCTTGAGGAGGCAAAAGAATGAGAGTAGGACTTGCACAAATCAGACCACGCTTGGGGCGAGTGGATTTAAATCTGGAATTGCATGAGGAAATGATCCATCGGGCCCGGGAGGAACAGGTGGATCTTCTTATTTTTCCGGAACTCAGTCTGACAGGATACCAGTTGTTGGATCTGACATACGAAATGGCCAGAGATCCTTTTAGTCCTGAAATACAAGGGCTGATCCAATCCGCCGGTGATATGGATCTGGTGTTTGGTTTCGTGGAGCACAGCCCTGAACATATTTTGTATAACTCTGCAATTTATGCGACGGCCGGAAATTTGCATTATTTGTATCGAAAAGTGTATTTGCCTACATACGGAATGTTTGATGAAGCTCGTTATTTTGGAAAAGGCGAATGGATTCGCAGCTTCCCGACCCGGTTTGGACAATTCGGCTTGTTGATTTGTGAAGATGTTTGGCACAGCTCTGCCCCTTATCTGCTGGCTCAGGACGGGGCGCAGGTAATGATTGTGTTGTCCAATGCTCCGGTGCGGGATGTCAGCAGCCCGGTACCGGGTTCCCAAAAATCATGGGATTTGATGCTGAGAAACAACGCTGTTTGCCACGGAAGTTACATGATTTATTGCAATCGCGTGGGAACCGAGGACGGAGTCACTTTCTTCGGCGGTTCTCAAGTGGTGGATCCGTTTGGGGAAGTGGAAGCGCAAGCGGAACTGTTTACAGAGGATCTCATGATTGTTGACTTGGATCTGGACAAGATCCGGAAAGCCCGTTTTCAACTTCCCGTGTTGCGGGATGAAAATTTGGACTTGACCATTCGTGAATTAAATCGCATCAGGCAAAAGCGGACTGGAGGGGGAAGCTGATCATGCAAATGATTGATGAGATGTTGGAAAAAGCGCCTTTTTTGCGCTTGGATGAAGAAGTGGCGACCCGTCTCTTGACAACCGCTTTGCGTGAAGAAGTGAACAAGGCTGGATTCGATAAAGTCATTGTCGGCTTGTCGGGGGGAATCGACTCTGCTTTGTCCTTGTATTTGTGTGTCAAAGCTTTCGGAGCGGAAAACGTGATCGCCGTGCGGATGCCGTATAAGACAAGCAGTCCGGCGAGTTTGGAAGATGCGCAACTGGCTATTGACGATACCGGTGTGGAAAGCTTGACCATTGATATCACCCCGCAGATTGATGCGTATTTTGAACGCGTTCCGGATGCGACGCCTTTGCGGCGCGGCAATAAGATGGCCCGGGAACGCATGTCCATTTTATATGACTTATCCGCTCAATACGAAGCACTGGTGATCGGCACAAGCAACCGGACGGAATTGTTGTTGGGTTACGGCACCCAATACGGAGATTCGGCCTCGGCCGTCAACCCGCTCGGGGACTTGTACAAAACCCAAGTCCGCCAGCTGGCGGCTTACCTGGGCGTGCCGGAGCCGATCATCGTCAAGCCGCCGAGTGCTGATTTATGGGAAGACCAAACCGACGAAGACGAACTCGGGTTTAACTATTTGGACGTTGACCGGCTCTTGTATTACATGATTGACCGGCAATATACCCTGGAGCAATTGCAAGCCCTCCAGTTTGATGATGCATTTATTCGTCAGGTGAGTAAACGGATCATCCGCAATCAGTATAAACGGACGATGCCGGTGATTATCAAATTGAGCGAACGGACGGTCGGCATCGATTTCCGTTATTTACGGGATTGGGGATCGTAATTTGCAAGGGGAGTGATGGAGGATGGCAGGGCATTCCAAATGGAAAAATATTCAACATCGCAAAGGGCGTCAAGATGCGCTGAAAGGGAAAATTTTTGCCAAACTGGCACGTGAGATTTATGTGGCGGCCCGAAGCGGGGATAAAGATCCCGAGAACAATCACCAATTGCGGATTGCAATCGCCAAAGCCAAAGCCAAAAACATGCCCAATGAAAACATCGAACGTGCGATTAAAAAAGCCGCAGGCGGCGGAACAGGCAAAAATTATGAAGCGATTACTTATGAAGGTTACGGTCCGGGCGGAACGGCCATCATGGTGGAAGCTTTGACGGACAACCGGAACCGGACCGCTGCCGATTTACGCCACATCTTTTCCAAAAACGGCGGAAACCTGGGTGAGTCCGGGTGTGTTTCGTGGATGTTTGAACGGAAAGGATTGCTGGTGATTGACCGGGATCAAACCGATCTGGATGAAGAAGAACTGATGCTGACCGTTTTGGAATGCGGTGCCGAGGATATCGAATCCACCGGGAAAAGCTATGAGGTGACCACTGCACCGGAAGAGTTTGAAACGGTCAAAGAAGCGTTGGAGAAAGAAGGGTTTTCTTTTTCCACGGCGGAAGTCACCTTTGTCCCGTCCAACAAAACAGAAATCCACGGAGACATCATCAAAAACGTGATTTCGCTCATTGATGCGTTGGAAGATCATGATGATGTGCAAAATGTTTATGCCAATTTTGAAGTGGACGATGAGGAATTGGCTGAATACATCCAGGATTGAAGCCGTGTATATGCACACGGCCGTTTAGGAGGAGACCATCTGCCAATCGATGGTCTCTTTTTTGTGCGGGAGGGCGGCCGCGCACGTTTTTGCCGGAGGCTAGGAAGTAGACGGTTTCCCGCCTGTGGAGGTGTGAGGCCGTTGGTTTGGGGGCTGATAAAACGTTGGTCGTTGGAGAAAATAAAAAGAAACAAAGTTCATGTCTTGTCATCTGTTCCATAAAATATACTGTAAGCCAATTTTGGAACAGGGGTTTTCTGGATGGGAAGGATCTATTGGAACTTTGTGCTAGACAAGGCGATTCAAGAAGCTTTGGAGATACAAAGCGGTCAAGGAACCTGGGAAGAGTGGGAAAGCAGATGGCCGAAAGAGGTGAGAGAACAGGCCAAAAGGGAATTAAAAATTTTTGACATGTTGGGATGGAAGAAACGCTGACCGCTTCGGGAAGCGTTTTTTTATTGGGCTTTTTGCCGGAGGGAATCGGCGGTGGAAATCCTTGGCCAATTTGTACGGAGACTTGTGATATAATTAGTCATGGTTTAAGAATAAATGTTCGCTTTGTTCTGGGGAGGAACCACTGAGATGCGTATTATGGGCATAGATCCGGGGATCGCCATCGTGGGATACGGCATCCTTGACAAGCAGGGGAGCACCCGGCTGGTGGATGTCGATTACGGCAGTATCCAAACGCCGGCCGGGATGCCGGTTCCCGCGCGTTTGAAGGAAATTTATGATGCTTGTACATTGCTTTTTTCCAAATACCGGCCCGACGTCGTGGCCATTGAAAAATTGTATTTCAACCGGAATGTGACGACGGCATTTACCGTCGGACAAGCAAGGGGCGTGATGATGCTGGCTGCGGAAGAGGCCGGGATCCCGATCACGGAGTATACCCCTTTGCAAGTGAAAATGGCTGTGGTGGGTTACGGAAAAGCAGACAAGAAGCAAGTGCAGGAAATGGTGAAATTGTTGCTTCATTTGCCGTCCGTGCCAAAACCGGACGATGTGGCGGATGCGCTAGCGATTGCCATTTGTGAAGCGCATTCTTCCGGAACGGTGCAAAAATACAAAAAGTGGGGATTGAAGCGATGATCGATTTTGTGAAAGGGATAGTTCATTATCTGGAAGAGGATTATTTGGCGGTGGAAACAGGCGGAATCGGTTACCAGGTTTATGTGACGAAACCGTATGCCTATGAGCAGGAGGCGGAAGTGTTTTTGTACACCCATTTTGTGGTGCGGGAAGATGCCCAACTGTTATACGGATTTGACACCAAACAAGAACGGGATTTGTTCCGCCTGCTGTTGGAAGTCTCCGGCATCGGCCCGAAAGCGGCGATGGGCATGCTTTCCGGAATGAAGCCGGATCAGTTGGTGCGGGCGATCCAAATGGAGGATGTCAAACAATTGACCCGGTTGCCGGGAGTGGGGAAAAAAACGGCTCAACGCCTGGTGTTGGATTTAAAAGACAAGTTGAAAAAGATTCATCTTCCGGATCTTGCGGTTGCATCCCCGATGCCCCGGTCCGTGCCGGCTGCAAAAGAAAGGGATGTGATTGAAGCATTAAAGGTCCTTGGCTATAATGAAGAAGAAGCAAAATGGGCTGTACAGGAAGTGTTGAAAGGATCGGAAGAAGAGTTGGACACCGAAACATGGATTAAACAGGCATTGAAGATCATGATGAACAGGTAGGAGGGTCGGACATGGAAGAGAGGATCATCTCTGCCAAGGCGAACCATGACGATGAGATGGTCGAATACAGTCTGCGCCCTCGGTATTTTCACGAATATATAGGGCAAAAGCAGGTAAAAGAGAATCTGAAAGTATACATAGAAGCGGCCAAGATGCGCGGCGAGTCATTGGATCATGTGCTGCTGTACGGTCCGCCGGGACTCGGGAAAACCACGCTTTCCCAAATCATTGCCAATGAAATGGGCGTAAACATCCGGGTCACCTCCGGCCCGGCCATTGAACGTCCGGGGGACTTGGCGGCGATTTTAACCAATCTGGAACCCAATGACTTGTTGTTTATCGATGAGATTCATCGTCTGAATCGCTCGGTGGAAGAAGTTTTATATCCGGCGATGGAGGATTTTGCTTTGGACATTATGATCGGAAAAGGCCCCAGCGCCCGTTCGGTAAGGCTGGATCTTCCCCCGTTCACCTTGGTCGGGGCCACCACCCGGGCCGGTTCCCTGTCTTCGCCGTTGCGGGACCGGTTTGGGGTGATGAGCCGTCTGGAATTTTATTCGGTGGAAGAGTTGGCCTTAATTGTGGAGCGGGCGGCCGATTTGTTAAATGTCCGGGTGGTTGGAAACGGAGCCAGAGAGATTGCTTCCCGGGCGCGGGGAACGCCGCGGATAGCCAACCGGCTGTTAAAAAGGGTCCGGGATTTTGTCCAGGTTGAAGGTGACGGATTGATTACGGAAGAAGCCGCCCGGGATGCATTGGATCGCATTCAAGTGGACAAAATGGGGTTAGACCATGTGGACCACCGGCTCTTAATGACCATCATCGAAAAGTTCCGGGGCGGTCCCGTCGGCTTGGACACGCTGGCGGCCACGATCGGGGAAGAAGCGCACACGATTGAAGACGTATATGAACCGTATTTGATGCAAATCGGTTATTTGGAGCGCACCCCGAGGGGCCGGATGGTTACCAAACGATGTTACGAGCATTTTAACATGGAGTGGCCGAAATGAATCCTTTTGCAAAGACGTTGATTGTCATGGGCTTGGTTCTTGTGGTGATCGGGCTTCTCTGGCAAGTGGGAGGGAAGTATTTGCAGTTGGGCAAACTTCCCGGTGACATTGTGATCGAAAAAGGAAATACGCGGTTTTATTTCCCGATTGTCACTTGCATTGTAATCAGCATTGTCTTATCGTTATTAAGCTATTTGTTTCGCCTGTTTCGATAGGAACGGGCTTTTTTCTTTGAGCTTGGATGGAAGAAGGAAGGGAACGACGAAATGGATGTATCCTTGTACGATTATCATTTGCCGAAAGAATTGATCGCACAAACTCCGGCCGAAAGGAGGGATGCCTCCCGGCTAATGGTGGTGGACCGGAAAACATCACAAATCCGCCACGCGAAGTTTACAAATATCCTCGATTATCTCAATCCCGGGGATGTGCTTGTCTTAAATGACAGCCGTGTCCGCCCGGCCCGGTTAATCGGTGTGAAAGAAGAAACCGGTGCGAAGATTGAGCTGCTCTTGTTAAATCCGCTCGGAAATGACCGGTGGGAAGCATTGGTCCGCCCGGCAAAAAGGGTCAAACAGGGAACCGTGATACAATTCGGGGAAGGCCGGTTGAAAGCTGTCGCCCAAGAGCAGACGGAAGTGGCGGGCGGAAGGGTGTTTGCGTTGCAGTACGAAGAGGAGGATCTCGAAAAGTTGTTTGAACAACTGGGGCAAATGCCTCTTCCCCCGTATATCCATGAACAGCTGGACGACCCGGAACGGTACCAGACCGTTTTTTCCAGAGTGGTCGGATCGGCAGCGGCCCCGACGGCAGGACTCCATTTCACGGAGGAGTTATTGGCCCAAATCCGTGAAAAAGGAGTCAAAGTGGTTTTCATCACGTTGCATGTGGGGCTTGGAACTTTTCGTCCTGTGACGTCCAAGCGGATTGAGGACCATCAGATGCATGCGGAATACTATGAGATAAGCGGGGAGACCGCAAGAGAAATCAATGCCGCCAAACAGAGGGGAAATAAAGTGGTTGCTGTGGGAACCACCTGTGTGCGCACTTTGGAGACCGTGTACCGGAAATTAAACGGGGAAATCAAAAAAGATCAGGGCTGGACGGATATCTTCATTTATCCCGGGTTTCAGTTCGGTGTGGTGGACGGTCTTTTGACGAATTTCCATCTACCGCAGTCCACCTTGCTGATGCTGGTGAGCGCTTTTGCCTCCCGTGAATTGATTTTGTCGGCTTATGAAGAAGCAGTGAACCAACGATACCGGTTTTTCAGTTTCGGGGACGCGATGCTGATTCTTTAAAAAGAGTTTACGAAAAGCTTGTTCTTGTTCATGGTGTTCTCTATAATGTTTAGAAGGAGTATGACATTTTTGTCAGAATGGTTAGTTCAATAGGAGGAAACACCTTGGCTGTAAAATATGAACTCATTAAAACGTGCAAACAGTCCGGCGCCCGGTTGGGTCGCTTACATACACCACACGGAACCATCGATACTCCTATTTTTATGCCGGTGGGAACGCAAGCAACCGTGAAGACAATGAGCCCGGAAGAACTCAAAGAAATGAATGCGCAAATTATTTTAAGCAATACCTACCATCTGTTTTTGCGTCCGGGACATGATATTGTCCGGGAAGCAGGGGGATTGCACGCATTCATGAACTGGGATCGTCCGATATTGACGGACAGTGGCGGGTTTCAGGTGTTCAGTCTGAGCAAGTTGCGCGACATCACGGAAGAAGGAGTGACGTTCCGTTCCCATATCAGCGGGGAAAAGCTGTTTATCGGTCCGGAGAAGGCAATGGAGATCCAAAACGCATTGGGAGCAGACATTATCATGGCGTTTGACGAATGTCCGCCATACCCCGCTGACCGTGAGTATGTCAAAGCTTCAACCGAACGTACATACCGGTGGTTGAAACGATGTATGAAAGCGCATCAGCGTCCGGCCGAGCAAGCCCTGTTTGGCATCGTCCAAGGCGGGATGTATCAGAATTTGCGGGAGGAAAGTGCCCGTCAGCTCGTTGATTTGGACTTGCCCGGTTATGCCGTGGGCGGGCTCAGTGTGGGTGAATCCAAGGAGCTGATGTATGAAGTGCTTGACTATACCACTCCTTTGTTGCCCGGGCACAAACCGCGCTATCTGATGGGGGTCGGATCACCCGATGCGCTCATTGAAGGATCCATCCGGGGGATCGACATGTTTGACTGTGTATTGCCGACAAGAATTGCCCGCAACGGGACGGCAATGACCAGCCAAGGGCGTGTTGTGGTGCGCAATGCCAAATATGCTCGAGACTTCACCGCACTGGATCCGGAATGTGATTGCTATACTTGCCGAAACTATACCAAAGCATATCTGCGGCATTTGATCAAAGCGGATGAAACCTTCGGCTTGCGTCTGATCACATACCACAATCTTTATTTTCTGCTTGAATTGATGAAACACGTTCGCCAAGCGATCCTGGAAGACCGGCTGCTTGATTTCCGTGATGCATTTATGATGAAGTATTACGGAAGTTTGCATCCGGAAAAACCTTTTTGAAGGAGGACCAATTTATGGGACAATGGGGTACGTTGATACCGCTTATTCTGATGTTTGTCGTGTTTTATTTTCTGTTGATCCGCCCACAGCAAAAACGGCAAAAAGAACGGATGACTATGTTGAATGCTTTGAAAAAAGGTGACAAAGTGATCACCATCGGCGGGATTCACGGAACGATTGTGGATTTGACGGAAGACCGGGTGACGTTAAAAGTCAGTGACAATACCCGTTTGGTTTTTGAACGCTCTTCGGTGAATTCGGTGGTAACCGATGAGGATACAACCTCAGAGAAAGAAGAGAAGAAAAAAGAAGAAGCCAAAGAGGAATCCAAATAAGGCCAAAAAGCTTCTGATCTTGTGATCAGAAGCTTTTTTGGTTTTACCGGGCATTTAATCTTTTTTGGTTTGTACCCCCATAACTCCTCCCAGTGCGCCTCCACCGAAGGAAAACAAGGAAAGCCAAATCGGATGAATGGACGTCAGGCTGTCAAAAGCCAAAAAGGCGATGAGCAAGATGATCAGGGCATAGATGATTCCTTGAATCCCGCCGGCCATCCAACCGCGATGCTCCGATTTGCGGGCGGTGACAAAGCCTCCGCTTAACAAGGCGGCGAAATTCAACACATAGGCAATCATCGGGAGGCGGTGGGAGGACAAGGTGGAGTATTGCAAAAACAAGGTTACCATCAGCGAGCCCAAAAGGACAATTCCCCAGATGACGCATTGCCCGATGAGCCAGGGAGACCGGACGCCTTTTTTGGCGGAGTCGAAAAAAGCTTCTTTCATTGCTTTTCCTCTCCTTTCTTTATTAATACATCCTTATGCCTGGTATTTTTTGAGCATTCATAAAGAGGGGGCATTTGGTCAAACTATGTTTTGAAAAGGAGGTGACCAAGGTTGATATGGACCATCATTTTACGCACGGTATTTATCTATTTTTTCCTGCTTGTGATTATGAGATTGATGGGAAAAAGGGAGATCGGCAAACTGTCGGTGTTTGATCTGATTGTTTCGTTCATGATTGCCGATCTTTCCGCAATGGCGATCGATTCGGAAAAGCCCCTGTATATCGGCATTATCTCCATATTGACCTTGGCGATCTTTCAAGTGTTCATTTCCTATCTTTCTTTAAAAAGCAAAAAAATCAGAGAATGGGCGGACGGAAAGCCGGTGGTCATTGTGGAAAAGGGAAAAATCCTGGATGATCAGATGGCCAAAGCCCGCTACAACATGGATGATCTGATGGTTCAACTGAGAGAGAAAAACATTGCCGATATTTCCGATGTGGAATTTGCGATCTTGGAAACCACCGGGAAGTTAAGTGTTTTTCCAAAAGAAAAAAAGACTTCCGAAGAAAGCGTACATAAGTCCTTGCGTCCGTTTCAAATGCCGGTTCCACTCATTATTGACGGGAAGGTCCAGGATGACGGGTTGAGACAAATCGGAAAAACCCGTTTCTGGCTGAAAAATGAGATTCAAAAACAAGGGTACCGGGATTTCAAAGAAATCTTTTATGCTTCTATAAACAACAATGGAAAACTGTTCATCGACCGGAAAGATTCTTAAACTCCTTACTTAGGCAGGATCCGGGCAACCCACTTTCCGATCAAAGGAATACGCAAGACATCGTTTTTTTGGATGAGTGAAAAAAGAATCAAGCAGATTCCATAGGACAACAGGGTGACTCCGGCTTGGATGACGGTTTGGATCAGCATCGAATCCGAACCGCTGAAATTGCTGAAACGAAAAACCACAGCGGCGATGAAAATGGTTAAGGCCAGCTTTCCCCATTCCTTTATTTTCAGGTGAAATGGAACCAGCTTGACGATATCGATGAAATGCAACGTCGTAACGATCAAAATGCCGCAGTTGATGGCAAGCGCCACTCCGTCGATGCCAAGTTCCGGCCGGGATGCGAGCATGAGAATGAGAATGGTTTTGAAAACGGCCCCGATGATGGAGTTGCGCATGGGTGCTTGTGCTTTGTCCAATCCCTGCAAGACCGAAGCGAACGGACCTTGCAAAGCATGAATCATGGTGAAAGGGGCCATGATCCGGATCAAGCGGGCGACATCCGGCTGGCGATACAACAGAATGGAAAGCGGTTCAGCCAAGAGATACAAAATCAGGGCACAAGGCGCGGTGACAATAAAAGATAACCGGATCGCTTGTTGCAAACGGTGCTCGATCAGCCGGTCATTCTTTTTTGCGGCCGCTTCACTGACAGCCGGAACCAATGACACGGACAAGGCGTAAGTGATGAACGCGGGAAAGAAGGTCAACGGGACGGCCATTCCTTCCAGTTGCCCGTATAAAGCGGTCGCTGTTGTTGTGGCAAATCCGGCCATGGCCAAACTTTGCGCTACGACGATCGGTTCGATGGCGTAAGAGAAAGAACCGATCATGCGGCTGGCTGTCACCGGAGCAGCTAAACGAAAAAGATCGCGGAAAGTTTGCCGGAAAGGTTTCCAACCCGGTTTCAAAAAGGTTTTGTCCAACTTTGGGCGGGTCGGATCTTTTTTGAAGGAACGGATCAAAAACATCATGCCGGCGAATTCACCGACCACCATTCCGAGCATGGCTCCGGCCGCGGCATATTCCACGCCGAATTTCAATAAATAACCGGCGATGAGAAGGACGGTGAAGATGCGGACGAATTGTTCGACAATGGTTGAAATGGCATAAGGGCTCATATTTTGCCGCCCTTGAAAATAACCGCGGAATATGGATGAAATGGCAATGATCGGAATAATCGGGGCGATTCCGAGCAAGGTGTAAATGGCCCGTTCATCCGTGAGGAGCATCCGTGCAATCCATGGGGCTGCTATGAGAACGCCTCCGGTGACGATGGTGCTGGTTATGATGACGATAAATATCGAAATAATGAGAATGGAACGAATCCTTCCTTCTTGCTGTTTTGCTTCCGCTTCGGAGACGAGTTTGGAGATGGCCACCGGCAGTCCGGCGGTGGTGATCACGATGGTGAAGGACAAGATCGGAAACGCCATTTGAAACAGGCCCATTCCCTCATCGCCGATGATTCTGGACAGGGCAATCCGATAGATAAAACCGAGAATTTTGGTGATAAACCCGGCGCTGACCAAAACAAAAGTGCCGTATAAAAATCCTTTGCGCACCATCACGCCCCTCCTTCGCTGATTCCTATTTAAACGTATGAGTTGCTGGGACAACTCATGACAAAAATGTTTAACAGCAAAATTTTTCAACAGGGCTTGCATGAATGCCCACAGAGTTGTTAACTAAAATAAGTAGGATTTTTGGGAAACCTTTCAGAATAATACCTTTAAAACGGGATGTGAATGAGAAGTGAGAAAGAAACAAGGTCCTTTGAAACCGGTGGGAAGTTATCAGAAGGATTCTGTCGAACTGATGCCTGAGCATGAGCTGATGCAATGCATTGAAGAGTTGTGCAACAGCAAAGCCAGGGAATTTCGGATGTATGGTTATGAAAATGTGACGGGTGAGCAGGTTTGGGCTTGTGTCTCTGAAAATTACCGCAGGGGATGGCCCCGGCTGAACCGGCTGGTGAATGACATCATTTCTTTGAAAGCAAACCGCTTTATGAACTGGTTGATGTTATCGGTATACAAGGATGATGATGACAAGAATGAAAAGAAATAAACGACAGCCGCGATCCCGCTGTCGTCTTTTTTTGCAAAATTGACATGGCTTTTGGATGCAGGGATAATTAAAATTACGGTGTTTTATACATAAAAGGAGGACAAGGAATGAGGGTGCGAAAAGTCAATATCGTCGTATTTATCCTCCTGGTGGTTGCAATTTTCGGCTTGGCGGCCACAACTACCGGTTATATATGGAAACATGTCACATTGGGCTTGGATTTGCAAGGCGGATTTGAAGTGTTATATGAGGCGGAGCCCGGACAAAAAGTGAATACGGAGATTTTGAAAGACACCGCCGCGGCCTTAAACAGCCGGATCAATGTCCTGGGCGTGTCGGAACCGGATATCACCATTGAACCGCCCAATCGCATCCGGGTGCAACTGGCCGGAGTCAAAGACCAAAACAAAGCACGGGAATTGCTGGGGAAACAGGCGAAGCTCACCTTCCGCGATGCTTCGGGGAAAGTGTTGCTGGAGGGAAGCGATTTGAAGGAAAAAGGGGCAAAAGTCGATTATGACCAGATGGGACAGCCGGTTGTCACGTTGCAACTGAAAAATGCGGATAAATTCGCCAAGATCACCCGTGAACATCTGGGACAACCGATTGCCATTTATTTGGACGAGCAGCAGCTCAGCGCACCGGTGGTTCAGCAAGTGATCACCGGGGGAACGGCACAAATCACCGGCCAAAAGGATACGGAGGAAGCACAACAACTGGCCGATCTGTTGAATGCCGGTGCCATTCCGTTGAAAATGAAGGAAATTCAAAGCCATTCCGTGGATGCCAGCCTTGGGGAAGACTCCTTGAGGGACAGTCTCATCGCCGGGGCTTATGCCGTGGTTGCGATCTTTATTTTCATGATCGGTTTTTACCGGTTGCCGGGATTTGTGGCGGTTACGACCCTGGTGGCTTATTCGTATTTGCTGCTGTTGACTTTCATGGTGATGGGCGTGACCTTAACCCTGCCGGGGATTGCCGCGTTTATTCTGGGGATCGGAATGGCGGTGGATGCCAATATCATTATGAATGAGCGGATTCGTGAGGAAATGCGTGTCGGCAAAAGCATGAAAGCATCCGTCCGTGCCGGTTCCAAACGTTCTTTCTTGACCATTTTCGATGCGAACATTACCACCATCATTGCCGGAGCGGTGTTGTTTATCTTCGGAAGTGCCGGTGTCAAAGGGTTCTCGGTGACACTGATTGCCGGTATTCTCGTCAGCTTTGTGACGGCGGTGGCGCTTTCCCGGATCATGATGAATTTGCTGGTCCGGTCCAACTTGCTGAAAAGCCCGGTTTGGTTCAGGGTGAGAGAGGATGAGATCAGTGATCTATAAGTTTGATATTGTGAAGCATCGAAAAAAGATTTTTATCCTGACGCTGTTGATCGTGGCGGTTTCCATCATTTCGCTGTTCGTTCGGGGGCTCAACCTGGGAGTCGATTTTGTCAGCGGAACCCGGCTGGACATTCATGTGAAGCCAAATGTGGATCTGGAAAAAGCACGGACCGTTTTGACCGGACTCGGGTATCACGATCCGGATGTCCGCACGGGTGGATCGGAAAATGAGTTTGTTTTTTTCCGGGTCAGCCATAGCATGGAGCGAAACCAGATCAATCAGATTGAAGCGGCTTTTGAAAAGGCCTTTCAAACCGACGTGAATATTCAGGCCCAGACCGTGAGCCCGGTGGTCGGGCGGGAAACGGCCATGAACGCCATCAAAGCGGTTCTCATCGCCTCCATTTTCATCATGATTTATGTGGCGATTCGCTTTGAATTCCGGTTTGCTGTTTCCGCCGTGTTGGCATTGCTGTATGATGTCATGTTTGTGGTCGGAACCTTTTCCCTCTTTCAGATCGAGGTGGATTTGGTTTTCATCGCCGCGGTGCTGACCATTGTGGGATATTCGATCAACGATACGATTGTGATATTTGACCGGATCCGCGAAAACATGAAACAGGAAAATCCCGCCAAATGGGATGACTTGGCGGCGATTGTGAATAACAGCATCATGCAAACGCTGGTCCGTTCCATCAACACCGTGTTAACGGTGGTGTTTGCCGCTCTTCTTTTGTGGTTGTTGGGCGGAGAAAGCATCCGGAATTTCTCGCTGGCCCTTCTCTTGGGATTGATTTCGGGTGCCTATTCTTCCATCTTTGTGGCCAGCCCGCTCTGGGTCACTTGGAAATGGAAATCGATGCAAAAAAAGCATCCTTCCAAAAAAGCCGTGACGGAATAAAAATGCACCGGAGAAGCCATGTCCTTTCCATGGCTTCTTTTTTGGGGCTTTTTTTCTGTCTTCTGACCGTTTTTCTTTGTGCTATAATGGTTAGCGCGAAGAGAGAGGTGTTCGGTCATGTTGCATGCAAGAGCAAGGTGGGATGTGGAGCCGGTGGATGAGGATTTAAGCGAAGCGATGTCTAAAGAACTGGACATTCATCCCATCATTTCAAAAATGCTGATTCGCCGGGGGGTCAAAGAGATCCCGGAGGCCCGCCGTTTTTTAAATCCTTCCCTTGCCGACCTGAATGATCCTTTCCTGCTGGATGGAATGGAAACCGCTGTCCAAAGAATTCGCCAGGCCCTCAGGGACAAAGAGCCGATACTGGTTTACGGGGATTATGATGTGGACGGCGTCAGCAGCACCTGTTTGATGCTGAAAACGCTCCGGCGGTTGGGGGCAACCGTGGATTACTATATTCCCCATCGTTTCCGGGAAGGATACGGGATCAATCAAGAGGCCTTAAAACAAGCCAAGGAGCGCGGTTTCCGTCTCGTTCTTTCAGTGGATACGGGGATTGCCGCGGTCAAGGAGGCGGCTTATGCCAAAGAGTTGGGATTGGATCTCATTATTACTGATCACCATGAACCCCAGGAAACGCTGCCGGATGCATTGGCGGTGATCAATCCGAAGAAGCCGGGATGCCCCTATCCTTTTAAAATGCTTGCCGGGGTCGGTGTCGCTTTCAAACTGGCCACAGCTTTGTTGCAAGAGGTGCCGGAAGAGTGGCTGGACATCGCTGCATTGGGAACCATTGCCGATCTGGTTCCGCTGGTTGAGGAAAATCGCATTTTGGCCTGTTACGGATTGAAGAGAATGAGCCAGACGGTTCATATTGGATTGAAGGCTTTGATTCAGGCTTGCGATATTGATCATGACGTGTCGGCTAGTCATGTGGGATACCTGCTCGGTCCCCGGATCAATGCATGCGGACGGTTGGACACAGCGGACACGGCGGTCCGTTTGCTGATGACGGAGGACCCGGAAGAAGCGGAATCCCTTGCGGGAGAACTGGATGCGCTCAATCGAAAACGGCAACAATTGGTGGATGAGATGACCCTGGAAGCAGTGGAAGAGATTGAGAAGAATCCGGACAAGCACAAGTATGTGATTGTCGTCGCCCGCCCGGGATGGAATGTGGGCGTGGTCGGCATTGTCGCGTCCCGGTTGGTCGAAAAATATTACCGGCCGGTTGTGGTGTTGGGAATCGACGAAGAAAAACAAACGGCCAAGGGATCGGCGAGAAGCATTCAAGGATTTCATTTGTTTCAAGCTTTGTCCGAGTGTAAAGAATGGTTGCCCGAATTTGGCGGACACGAAATGGCTGCGGGAATGACGCTGGAGGCCCGCAACATTTCCAAACTGCATGAGCGGCTTTCGTTGTTGGCGAAAGAACGGATCCGCCCGGAAGATTACGTGCCGCTCAAATGGGCGGAAGGAGAATTGGATGCCGAGCAAATCGGGGCAGACCTCATTGAACAGCTGGAGATCCTGGCTCCGTTTGGAGTGGGAAATCCACAGCCGCTGTTTATTGTAAAAGAAATGCCTGTCGCGCGGATTCAGCGCATGGGAAGGGAACAAGAACATGTCAAATTGTATTTGAACCGGAAGAACGGGATCTTAAGCGCGGTCGGTTTTCGCATGGGGGATCAGGCTGACGGGCTCACTCCCCACGGCCGGATCCGTTTGCTCGGTGAGCTGGAGATGAATGAATGGAACGGCCACAGAGCTCCCCAAATCATTATCCGGGATATGGAGGTCCGCCATCTGCAAGTGTTTGATTTCAGAAGCAACCGGAAAGAATGGTCGCAGCTTGCCGGATTGAACCCGGAAGAAATATGTTTTATCTGTTCCAACGGCTCAACGCTGTTTAAACAATTGTCCCAATCGACGAATCGAATCGTGGTGACATGGGAAGAGCTGATGGATAAAAAGCAACAGGAAAGCATGAAGCAAGCCAAACATCTGGTCTTGGCGGAATCGCCCCCGACATTGGAGGTGTTTCGTAACCGCTTGAAAGACGGACGGGAAGCGGAACGGATTTATGTCATGTTCGGGGATAAAGAGTTTGATCATTTGTTGCCGAAAACCCCTTCCCGTGAAGATTTTTCAAAGTTGTACCGGGTGATTGCAGGGAAAGGGAAGATCTCCCTGCGCAAATATATGTCTTCGCTGATGCGGGTGACAGGATTGCAAAAGCGTGTCATTTCTTTTATGATTCAAGTGTTTGAAGAATTAGGGTTTGTCAGCTTGGATCAGGAAGATTTGATCGTCCATGAAAACCCGGCCAAGAGGTCGCTGATGGAATCCAAAACATATCAACACCAAAGAGAACGGGAACGGGTTTTGGAGACACTGGTTTATTCAAGCTATAAAGATTTGTGCCGTTATTTGTTTGAAACGATTTCTTTTACACACATGGGAGGATATACAGATGGATTTCAAAGAAAAGATTCGAGTGATTCCAGACTTTCCGCAACCGGGGGTGCGGTTTAAAGATATCACCACGCTGTTAAAAGATGGAAAAGCTTACAAAGAAGCCATTGATCAGATTGCCCGCCAACTGGAAGGAAAAGAAATTGATCTCATTGTCGGGCCGGAGGCGAGGGGGTTTGTCATCGGTGCTCCTTTGGCATATGCCTTGGGAGTGGGATTTGTACCGGTGCGCAAGTCTGGAAAGTTGCCGTATGAAACGGTGGAAACCACATACAGCTTGGAATACGGAAAAGATGCGTTGGCAATGCACAAAGATGCCATTGTTCCAGGGCAAAAAGTATTGGTTGCCGATGATTTGCTGGCAACGGGCGGAACCATTTCCGCCACATTGGAATTGATTCAGCAATTGGGCGGAGATCCGGTGGGAGCGGCCTTTTTTGTGGAACTGGGTTATCTTGGCGGAAGAGATAAATTGAAAGGATTGGATATCATTTCATTGGTTCGCTATGACTAAAGCCGGTGGATCCCCCCCCGGTTAGACCCGGCCGTTTTTGCATGGCCATTTCACGCACATAGCAGATTTTGTCTGCATGTGCGTTTTTTTGTGCTTGTTTTGCAAGATTTAATAAAAAAACAGAATAATGTATTATAACAAACTGTTGCACAACAGAAACTGTTGTAATATAATATGTTCAAACACAACATTCGGATGGAGGGGTTTTCGTGGAGTCCCAACACGCTCCTGAACAACAAGAAGTCCGTTGCGAACAGTGCGGGGCCGTTTTGAAGCAGGAAGAGGAAGCCAGTCCGGAAGAACAGGTTCATTACTACTTGTTAAAATATTACGAATAAAACCAAAAAGCATTCACTTTTGATAAAAAAACCGGCGTTTTGCCGGCTTTTTTTATTTTTGTTGATGGTTTTATTCTAAAAGAATGGTATATTTGATGAGTACAGAAATGTTCCGTGCATTTTTTTAAGATTTGGGGGTTGTCATCCATGGCTACTCTGCTTTATATTACATCAAACCCGAAACAAGAATCGGAATCAGTGAGCTTGCAAATAGGCAGGGCGTTTTTGAATGCCTATGAGCTTTCCAATCCTTTTGATGAAATCATTAAATTGGATGTTTACCGGGATGAGATCCCGCTTTTGGATGTGGAAGTGTTTGATGCGTGGGCCAAAATGAAAGAGAGTGTTCCGCTTTCTTTGTCAGAAAGAAAAAAGCTGGCCAGAATCAATGAATTGGCCGACCAGTTTGTCATGGCCGACAAATATGTGTTTGTCACCCCGATGTGGAATTTCGGGGTGCCTCCCATGTTGAAAGCTTATATTGACCTCATTTGCATGGCCGGCAAAACCTTTCGTTATACCGAAGAAGGATCTGTCGGCTTGTTGGTGGGAAAAAAAGCGGTACATATCCAGGCGCGAGGGGGGATTTATTCACACGGGGCGATGAAAGCGATGGAATATGGAGACAGTTATTTGCGCATGGTGCTCGGTTTTATGGGGATTTATGATGTGAAATCGATCATTGCGGAAGGTACGGCCGATCCGTCTCAATACCAGGAGATTATCAATCAGGCCAAGCAATTGGCAAAGCGAACGGCAGTGGAATTCGCCAAACCAGTGGGCGAAGGCATGACCTGAGGAAGGAAATTTTTTTAAGTTGACTTGATTAATTATATATATTAAGCTTCTTACTAAAGGTTAGTTTATACAGAAGCAGGAGGAACAGCAGTGGCTAAAATTTTATACATCACAGCAAATCCGAAACCGGAAAACGAAGCCTTCAGCTTGCGCTTGGGAAAAGCGTTCTTGGAAAAAGTAAAAGAAATCAGTCCGGAAGATGAAATCATTGAATTGGATTTATACAAGGCTGACATTCCGTTTCTGGATGAGGATGTCTTTAGCGGATGGGGAAAATTGGCTCAAAATCAAAGCCTGACCCCCGAAGAAGAACAAAAAGTCAACCGGCTCAACGAATTGGTTGACCAATTTGTGGATGCGGACAAGTATGTGTTTGTCACCCCGATGTGGAACTTGTCCTTCCCACCGCGCTTGAAACTATATATTGATGCCATTTGCATGGCCGGAAAAACATTCAAATACACGGAAAACGGCTCGGTTGGTCTCCTTGAAGGGAGAAAAGCCGTTCATTTGCATGCACGCGGCGGCGTTTATTCCGAAGGTCCCGCCCGGGAATTGGAGTTTGCGGATCGCTACCTCCGTGCGATTTTGGGCTTTATCGGAATCACCGATGTTCAGTCTGTTGTTGCTGAAGGGATGGCAGCCAATCCGCAAGAAGCTGAGTCCATTTTTGCAAAAGCTGTGGAACAAGTGCCACAAGCAGCTGCTCGGTTTGTTGAGTGAGCCATTTGATTTTTGCGCCTTAAAAAGGCGCATTTTTTTTATGGAATGGTTGTTTCGCTTGTGGCAGGAACTTCGATCTGATCGGCGGTAAAAGGTTTTGTCGGATTTGAAAGAAAAATCATGCAACAGGCGATAAAAAACAAAAATCCCAACGACAAACCGGAAATAATCAGATCTTTATTCACATTTGAAAACCTGCCTTTAAAATGGTTTCTGTTTTATTTAGACTGATTTTACCCTGGCCGGGTTGCAACAAATATGAAAAAATTGTTGCGGTCCGTGTGTCCGCCGGAGGAGAATGAATTATCAGAATCATTGATTTAGACAAAAAACTAAATATTTTGTTAAAATAGAAATTGGATCTGACTATTATGCGAATGAATGGGGAGGCGAGGCCATGCCCTTTTATCATCATTTGGGACAATTGCCCCCAAAGCGGCATATTCAATTCCGCCAGCCTGACGGCAGTCTTTACCGGGAACAGGTGATGGGGACCAAAGGATTTTCCGGGATCCAATCCATTTTGTATCATATTCATCCTCCGACACAGGTGAGTGAAGCCAAGTGGATCCGCCCGTGGTCGATTCCGGTGGAGGAAGAAGGTGCCCAACGGCACCGGCATTTTATCACTTTTCAAACCAAAGCGGGAAAAGACCCCGTGGAAGGGCGCGTGTATTGGCTGGTCAATGAGGATGTGGCGATTGCCACGGTTCGGCCAGTGGAAGAGATGAATTATTTTTTTCGCAACAGTGACGGCGATGAAATCCTTTTTGTGCATGAAGGTGAAGGGGTGCTGGAGACGGTTTTCGGCGACCTTCCGTATTCCCCGGGGGATTACCTGGTCATTCCGGTCGGCACCACCTGGCGACTCAACATGAAAGATCAAAACCAGCGTTTTTTGGTGATCGAATCCACCGGGGAAATCACGACCCCCCGCCGCTATCGGAATGAGTTTGGCCAATTGTTGGAACACAGTCCGTTTTGCGAAAGGGACATACGGGTGCCGGAGACGTTGAACCCCCGGGATGAAAAAGGGGAATTTGAAGTCCGGGTCAAGGTGCGCGGCGGGCTTCATGCCTATATTTATGATTTTCACCCGTTTGACGTGATCGGATGGGACGGCTATTTGTATCCATGGGCCTTCAGTATTCATGATTTTGAGCCGATCACCGGCTCCATCCATCAGCCGCCGCCGGTCCATCAAACGTTTGCCGGCACCAACTTTGTGGTTTGTTCCTTTGTCCCGCGCATGTATGATTATCATCCGCTGGCGATCCCGGCTCCTTATTATCACAGCAATGTCCACAGCGATGAGGTGCTGTATTATGTGAAAGGAAATTTCATGAGCCGGCGCGGCATCCATGAAGGTTCCCTGACGTTGCATCCTTGCGGTTTGCCTCACGGTCCGCATCCCAATAAAGCCGAGGAAAGCATCGGAAAAGATAGAACGGAAGAGTTGGCGGTGATGATTGACACATTCCGGCCGCTGAAAGTAACCAAGGCAGCCTTGGACATGGAAGACCGGCAATATATGTACAGTTGGCTGCCGGAATCAAAAGGGGGAGAATGATGCAGCTGGATCCTGGGCGGTTGAGTCAAAAGGAAAATTATAAATGGTTGATCGGAACGGTGTTGCCCCGTCCCATCGCCTTTGTGACGTCCATCAGTGCCTCCGGGGTTGTGAATGCGGCCCCGTTCAGTTTTTTTAATGTGGTGGCCACCGAACCTCCGATGGTGGGGTTTGCTTGTATGCGCAAGCCGGACGGGGAAATGAAAGACACGGCGAAAAATATCATCGGTCAACGGGAGTTTGTTGTTCACACCGTAAGCGAGGAAAATGTGGCTTTGGTGAATGAAACCGCAGTAGACTTTCCGCCGGATCAAAGTGAAGCGGAAAAAGTCGGGCTTCATTTGCTCCCGGCGACCGTGGTTCGCGTTCCCCGGATTCAAGAGGCAAAAATTCACATGGAATGCAGATTGCACTGCCATTTGCCGATCGGGGGAAACGGGCGGCATCCCAATGCGGATTTTCTGATCGGGGAAGTGGTTTGGGTGCATCTGGATGAAGGGCTGTATGATCAAGGGAAAGTGGACACCGGTGCACTGAAACCGGTGGGGCGGATGGCAGGAAGGACATACGTGAAAGGGGGAGACATGTTTTCCATGCCCCGGCTTTCCTATGATCAGTGGCTGTTAAAACACAAAAAAGCCGGGGCGAATAACCCCGGCTGACTGCGAACGGATTGGGCCGGACAGTTATGGTCCGGATTCATTTCTTGTGTTTGCGGGCCCGGTCCCGTTCGTTTTTCTTCAATAATTTTTTGCGCAAGCGGAATGTTTTGGGAGTGATCTCCAAAAGTTCATCCTCTTTCATGATTTCAAGTGCATCATCGATGGAGAGTTGGCGCGGCGTGTCCAGACGGAGCGCTTCTTCCGCGGTGGCGCGCCGGATGCTGGTCAAATGTTTTTTCTTGCATACATTGACTTCCAGATCTGTTTCGCGGATATGTTGCCCCACAACCATTCCTTCATAAACTTCCGTGCCGGGAGTGATGTAAAGCTGTCCGCGTTCCTGGGCGGCATGAAGGGCATAGGTGGTGGCTGTTCCCGATTCCCAGGCGATCAGGGAGCCGTGATCATATGCCTCGATGTCTCCGGCATAAGGTTCATAACCATGAAACATCGTATTGATCATCGCTTCCCCGTGCGTCGCCGTTAAAAGTTGCAACCGGAAGCCGAGCAGTCCCCGTGACGGGACTTTGTATGTGAAACGGATGTTTCTGCTGTCCAACACCACCATATCCTGCAATTGTCCTTTTCGTTTACCGAGCAATTCCACGACGGCTCCTTGTTGCTCCGAGCTGGTTTCAATTTCTACGATCTCATAAGGTTCCAGCTTGATTCCGTTCTCTTCTTTCAGGATCACTTCCGGCTTGCTCACTTGGAATTCATAACCTTCCCGGCGCATGTTTTCGATCAAAATGCTTAAATGAAGTTCACCTCTGCCGGATACCAGGAAGTGATCCGCCGAATCCGTCTCTTCAACACGTAATGCCACATCTCTTTCCGTTTCACGCATCAGGCGCTCACGAATTTTTCGCGATGTGAGAAATTCACCGTCTTGTCCGGCGAAGGGACTGGTGTTGATCCCGATCATCATGCGCAAAGTGGGTTCCTCCACTTTGATGGGGGAAAGCGGTTCCGGATGATCCGGATCGGTGAGCGTGTCCCCGATTCCGACTTCACCAAGGCCGGTGATGGCAATGATGTCTCCGGCACTGGCCCGTTGGACTTCCATGCGGTTTAATCCTTGGTGTGTGAAAACTTGTCCTGCTTTCACGGTGCGTTTTTCGCCGTTTTGCGGAAGCAAGGCAAGGGTTTGGTTCTTTTGTATGGTTCCCCGGTTTAAGCGGCCGATGACAATCTGCCCTTTGTAATCGTCATAATCCAGCAAAGTGGCTTGTATCTGTGCAGGCCCGTCCGGATCGGCCACAGGAGCCGGAAGTTGCTCGATGATGGTGTCCAGAAGCGGCTCCATGGTCGGTTTCAGTTCCTCCGGAGAAAAACCGGAGGAACCGGTCAGGCCGCTCGCGTACACAATGGGGAAATCACATTGTTCTTCCGAGGCCCCCAAGTCGATAAACAGGTCAAATGTCTGGTTGATCACTTCTTCCGGTCGGGCGCTTGGACGATCGATTTTATTGACGACCACAATGGCTTTGTGTCCGCGTTCCAGCGCTTTTTTTAACACAAACTTGGTTTGCGGCATGGGTCCTTCAGTGGCATCCACAAGCAGCAGAACGCCGTCGACCATATTCATCACCCGTTCCACTTCTCCACCGAAGTCGGCGTGGCCGGGGGTGTCGACAATATTGATTTTGATGTCTTTATAATGAATGGCTGTATTTTTAGACAAGATGGTGATTCCGCGTTCCCGTTCCAAGTCGTTGGAGTCCATGACCCGTTCTTCGACTTGTTCGTTTTCCCGGAAGATATGGCTTTGTCTTAACATGGCATCCACAAGCGTTGTTTTTCCATGATCCACATGAGCAATGATCGCGATGTTTCGAATGTTTTCCGGTTTCATTCTGTTGTGGGGTCACACGGACCCCAACCCCCTTTTCCTTTAACTTGAAAAATATTTACAAACGAAATCGTATCACAGGATATGATTTCGCGCCAGCAGGATGATGGAGGGTGTGGAGAGGATTGGATCGGTATCAATACTTGAAATGGTTTTTTCTAAGGGAAAAAAAGAGCTATTTGCTGGGAATTGTCGCACTGCTTTTGATTGCGTTGATACAATTATTCCCGCCATATGCCGTGAAGGAAGTCGTGGACTTGATGGCAAGCCGCACACTGACTGTCCGGGATTTGTGGTTTTGGACGGGATTGTGCCTTCTGGCCGCGCTCATCCGGTATGTGCTCGGATATGTATGGCGGATCGCGTTGTATGGCGCGGCAAACCGGCTGGGGAAATGGCTCCGGAATCAAATTTTTGTCCATTACACCCGGATGTCGCCGTCGTTTTTTCACCGGTGGCGAACAGGGGATTTGATGGCCCATGCCACCAATGATATTCAAGCCATTGTCGCAACCGCCGGGGATGGGGTTTTAACACTGGTTGATTCATTGATCACCGGCGGACTGGTGGTCTTGACGATGTTTTTCTTTATTGATGAGTCGTTGACGGTAGTGGCGTTATTGCCGATGCCGGTGATTGCCTGGACGACACGGAAATACGGGAAAATGATGAACCGCCGGTTCCGGGACGCGCAGGAGGCCTTTTCAAGGATGAATGGCAAGGCGCAGGAAAACATTTCCGGTGTGCGGATGGTCAAAGCGTTTGGCATGGAGGAAGCGGAGAAAGAAGCGTTCAGCCGGATTACCGGTGAAGTGGCAGACAAAAACATCGCTGTGGCGAGAGTGCATGCTTTGTTTGATCCGACCATCATGTTGTCCACAGGTTTTTCTTTTTTGTTCAGTATAGCTTACGGGTCTTATCTGGTTGCCGGAGAAAGCCTCACGATCGGCCAGCTCACTCAATTCACCATCTATCTGGGGCAATTGGTCTGGCCGATGCTGGCTTTTGGCTTTCTCATCAATATGGTGGAGCGGGGAAGAGCTTCTTATGACCGTGTGATAAAGCTTTTGGAGGAAGAATCGGATGTAAAAGACGGACCGGAGCCCGAGCGGGAGATTCCGGACGGAGACATCATCATCCGGGTAAACCGGTTCCATTATCCCAGACAAAAAACGCCGGCTTTAAAAGATATTCATCTTTCCATCGGCTGCGGGCAAACGATCGGAATCACAGGGAAGACCGGGAGCGGGAAAACCACCCTCATCCGGTTGTTGTTGCGGGAATTTGATGTGACCGATGGGGAAATCTTGTTTGGTTCCTTCCCGGTCGAGCGGGTGTCGCCGGCATCGCTGAGGAAAAAAATGGGTTATGTTCCGCAAGAACATATTTTGTTTACCGGAACCGTTTATGAAAATATTGCTTTTGCCAAACCGGACGCGAAGCCGGAGGAAGTGGAAAAGGCGGCCAAAATCGCGTCCATTCATCAGGATGTTTTGAATTTTCCCGATGGTTATGAAACGATCGTCGGCGAACGGGGCGTTGCTTTGTCAGGGGGGCAAAAACAGCGGATTTCCCTGGCCCGGGCACTGATCACCGACCCGGATGTCTTGATTTTGGATGACGCTTTGTCAGCCGTGGATGCACGGACGGAATACAACATCTTGAAACAGCTTGCCGAAAACCGGAAGAACAAAACCACGTTGATCATTGCCCATCGGATCAGTGCGATCGAATCCGCCGATTGGATTATCGTGTTGGATCAGGGGCAAATCATCGAACGGGGAGATCACACGTCTTTGATGAGAAAAAACGGTTGGTACCGGCATATGTACGAGCGGCAACAACTGGAATTGTGGTGAATGTGGGGAGGAATGAATGGATTGTGGTGTTCCAACGCCTTTTGCGATATTTGAAACCTTATCAAAAGCGGTTTTGGCTGGCATTTGCGGCCTTGTTGGCCGGGTCGGGCGCCGAAGTGACCGTGCCGCTTCTGGTCAGCCATTATCTTAACGAATACCTGGTTCCCGGGCGGTTTGACCTTGCCGTCTTAAGTGTTTACGGATTGGGAATCCTTGTCTTGCAAAGTGTTGCGGCAGGACTCAACTACTACCAGATGCTTTCTTTTCATACTGTGGCACAATGGGTGGTAAGATCGTTGCGTGAGGATGTGTTTTTGCATGTCCAGCGATTGGGGCTCCGGTTTTTTGATCAGGTGCCGGGAGGGTCTCTGGTTTCCCGGATCACCAATGACACGGAGGCCGTGAAAGATTTTTATGTGCATGTTTTGTCTTCTTTTTTGCAAAACACGGTGTTTATTCTTTTTGTTTTTGCCGGGATGTTCTGGCTCGATGTCACCTTGGCTTCATGGTTGATGATCGTGCTTCCCGTTGTTTTTTGGCTGATGAAAAAATATCGTGATTTCAGTTTGCCGGCTTACCGCGATTTAAGACATCAGCTGAGCCGGATGAATGCCAAATTGAATGATTCCATCACGGGGATGAACATCATCCAGGCTTTTTTGCAAGAGCGGCGTTTTATCAAGGAATTTTCCCGGGTCAATGATTTGCATTACCGGTCCGGAATGAGAAACATCCGGTTCTTCGCTTTGATGTTGCGGCCTGCGACACAGTTTTTGTCCATCGCCGCAACGGTTGCCGTGTTGTTGTATTTCGGCTTTGTCTCCCGGGACGGAGCGGTTCAATTGGGGATCTTATATGGATTCCTTAATTTGATTGAAAGAATCTTCGAACCGGTCAATGAAATCATGATGCGTTTGTCCCCTTTGCAGCAATCGCTCACGGCGGCGGAAAGAGTTTTTGAATTGATGGATCAGAAAGAATTTGCCCCGGGAAAAGAGGGGGATCACTCACCCGAAATCAAAAAAGGGCACATCCGGTTTGAAAATGTTTCCTTCTCTTACGATGGAAAGACGGATGTGCTGAAAAATATCACTTTTGAAGTCAAACCCGGGCAAACCGTCGCGTTGGTGGGGCATACAGGAAGCGGAAAAAGTTCGATCATTCATTTGCTGATGCGTTTTTATCCGGTGAAACGCGGAGAGATTTTTATTGACGGGGTGCCGCTTCGCTTTTATGACAACGGGGAATTGCGCCAAAAGATCGGTTTGGTGATGCAGGAGCCGTTTTTGTTTGCGGGGGATGTGACCGGCAACATCCGCCTGCATCATCCGATGAATGAAGAGCAAGTGAAAAAAGCTGCCCGGTTTGTCCAAGCGGATGCCTTTATTGAAAAATTGCCACGGGCCTGGGAAGAGCCGGTTGTCGAGCGGGGAGCCACTCTGTCCGGCGGACAGCGGCAGTTGATTTCTTTTGCC
The DNA here is from genome assembly GCF_038006465.1 of Thermoactinomyces sp. FSL K6-2592. NCBI lineage: Bacteria > Bacillati > Bacillota > Bacilli > Caryophanales > Thermoactinomycetaceae > Thermoactinomyces > Thermoactinomyces sp. FSL K6-2592. The sequence goes on along the minus strand of NZ_JBBOVH010000001.1, from coordinate 1,802,402 downwards.
CGTACCATGGCGATCGAACCGAAAATCCTGTTGCTGGATGAAGCCACCGCCCATGTGGATACTGAGACGGAAGAAGCGATTCAAACGGCGCTGAAAAATATGCGCCGGGACCGGACGACACTGGTCATTGCGCACCGGTTGTCGACCGTCCAGGACGCGGATTTGATTTTGGTTTTACATCAGGGGGAAATTGTGGAGCGGGGAACACATCAGGAATTAATGGAAAGGAAGGGGTTATACCGGAAAATGTACCGCTTGCAGAAGGGAGGCTCCTCTTTCTTACGGCCCCGGTAGATCAGTGCACTTCTTTTTTCTCTTCCAGATCCCAAACCGGGATCTTTTTTACATCATCGGGATTGGTTTCGGAATGAACCTGTGCTTTTTCAGCGCTTTCGTCCACCATGTCAATCCAGACCGGTTCTCCTTGGTACAAGACCGTGATTTTCTCCGGTGATTGCAAAATCTGTTTTGCGCGTTCGATTTCCATGTCCATCGCTCCTTTTTTAAGGTTCTGCTTTTATCATGTTTGGAAAAATGGAAAACTATACAAAAAGAAAATTGATGACGCGCGAAGGGATTTGGCAAAAAACCAAGAAATGTTAAAAGCGTTTGTAAAGAAAGAACGGATGGATAAGGGTGGAGCGTATGTTGATTGTTCGTCCGAAAGAAAACCAATTGTATCTGCCTGAAGACATGGAGCGGCGGAAAGCTTCCAGCCCAAGAAATTTCAAAGATGTACGGGATGATTTTGAGAAAGATTACGGACGGATTGTGCACAGTGCGGCGTTTCGCCGTCTTCAGTCCAAAACCCAGGTGTTTTGGCAAAGTGCAGGGGATTTTCACCGGACCCGTTTGACGCATTCCATGGAAGTCGCCCAAATCGCCCGGGGCATAGGCATTTATCTGAACAAGCACTCCCCTTTTTTTTCGGAAAATCAGGCGCTGGATATTTCATTGTTGGAAGCGGCGGCATTGGCCCATGATTTGGGACATCCCCCCTTCGGCCATCGCGGGGAAGAAGTGTTGCATGAATGTATGTCGGACTATGGCGGGTTTGAAGGCAATGCGCAGACATTCCGGATTTTAACGAGGCTGGAAGGGGAATCGCATGCCGGCGGATTAAATTTGACACGCGCGTTGCTGTTGTCCGTGATGAAATACCCGATCTTTCTGGATACCGCCATGAAGCAAAAACGGGATCGGGATGAGCCGTCTCTTCCACCGAAAGCCAGCATGTTTCGCTGTGATCAGGAAGCGTTTGAATGGGTTGTGTCGTCCCTGAGCGAAGAAGAAAAGGCTTATCTGATGAAGACCGGAGATGCCAACCGCCGCCTGACCGTTCATCAAACGCTGGAGTGCTCGATCATCGACTTGGCGGATGATATAGCTTACGGCACGCACGATGCAGAAGATGCCGTTCATCTGGGATTTATCCGGTTGGCACAGTTGAAAGAGCTGTTGATGCCTTTTGGTGAAAACCCTGTTTATCAAGAGTTGCAAAAAGCATGTATGATTCTGGACCGGACGGATCCGGAAGATCCCCAGTTGAAATACCGGTTAAAAAAAGTGTTTTCCGGATTGATTTCCACGCTGATCACCCACGTCAAAGTGAAAAAGAACGATCTGAATGTCCGGTCGCCGCGATTGAAATATTCGGTGATGTTGCCGGATGATTTGCGGGATTTGTTGGACCGGTTAAAAGAATTGGTATCCGAGAAGGTGATTTTCTCCCAACGGGTTCAAACCATTGCATGGAAGGGGCAACAAATCATCCGTTCTTTGTTTCAGGCATTATTGTCGGAAGAGCGGTTGTTGACCGAACATGACCGGATGCTGTTAAACCAGGCTTCCACGGAAGCAGAGCGGGCTCGCGTAATCTGTGATTATATTGCCGGAATGACAGATTCGTTTGCGATGCGGATGTATGGCCGGTTGTACGGGTTGAGTCGCAATTTTTTTGATTTTTGATCATCCGTCATTGCAGGATGGTGAAAATTGGTGATATAGTAGACGTGATTTTGTCTGGCTGTCCAGGCTCTTCAACGGTTTCTGCAAGAAACAGGGGTGGTGACATGATCTTTAACGTGAAACCGTGCTCCCGTGAATGCAATCCATCCAATGAATTGGGAGAAATTTTGATCGGCATTGATGAGAGTGTCCGCCAGTTGAATGAAGTTTCGGAGTTGTACCGGAAAACGGCACAAATACGCAAGGTTCAACGGAAAGTGGAATGGATGTTGGACCAAGTTCAAAAAAGAGAATGGGAAGGCATTCATCCCCAATTGGAAGAGTTGGTGTATTACTTGGAACTATGTTGTTTCAGCTGGCTGAACATGACGGGTGAATCCTTCCAAACTTACTTGGAAGAAGTGAATCAGCGGTACCGCAAGTTGCTGTGGAGACTGATGACGTTTCACCGGCAACAGAAGAAAAACGATGATTGACAGGAAAATTTTATGTTGTTTCGTTGTATAATCACTCCTTGACAAGGGGATCGATAGTAAGTAGCATAAAATTGCTTTATCCGTTAAAATAGATCGAAAAACTTGTGTTTTGATAGGAGAGACGCTCTGTGAAGTGGTTCAGACATGGTTTGGTTTACTTGCTTGGATTGATGGTTCTTGTGCAACTGACCGGGTGCAGTGTGCAAACCGACAGGGACATGCTGAGTCAGATTAAAGAGAGGGGATCCATCCGGATAGGAACGGAAGGGACTTATAAGCCTTTTAGTTTTCATGATCCTAAAACCAATCAGTTAACCGGTTTTGATGTGGAAGTGGCACAGGAAGTGGCCAAAAGGCTCGGTGTGAAAGCGGAATTTGTGGAAATTCCGTGGGACGGGCTGTTGACCAGTCTGCAAACCGGAAAAATCGATATGGTGGCCAACCAAGTGGGGATTAAACCCGAGCGGCAGGAGAAATTTGATTTCAGCAAACCGTATACCGTTTCATATGCACAGCTGGTGGTGCATCAGGATAATCAAACCATCCGCACGATTGAAGATATCAAAGGAAAAAAAGCCGGGCAAACCCCGACAAGCAACTATGGAAAGATGGCGGAAGAGCATGGCGCTCAAATCGTGGCTTATGAAGATATGATGGGGGCGATGCAGGATGTGGCCGCCAAGCGCATCGATCTCTCCCTCAATGATAAACTGGCGATTGCGGAAATGTTGAAAACGAATGATCTGCCATTGAAAGTCATTGACATCCAAAGTGACCGGGCCGAATCGGCATTCCCGGTGCAAAAAGGCAATGAAGAATTGGTAAAGGCCATCAACAAATCTTTGGATGAAATGGAAAAAGACGGAACGCTGGCGAAAATATCCGAAAAATGGTTTGGCACCGATGTGACCAAATAATGAGAAGAAAGCCCTTTCCTGATAAAGGAAAGGGCTTTTTGTGAAGCGAAACGCCGTCCCGGCAGAAAAAGGGAAACAGGATTATTAAAAAGAGTCAAATGAAGAAAAATTTAAATGAAAAAAGAAAAAACACGCGCATCATGGATCGTACAGGACGGTTGCATTCAGGGGGGCATGCAAGGGAGGTGAAGGATGACGGGGTGAAAACAGGAAAGAAGGATTCTTTTATATATTTTTTCTGTAATCAAAAAAACAAGGAGAAAGAATGTTGAGAATTATATGCTTTTCGTTCTTTGAATCCATTGGTTGATGACATTTGTTAGAATTTAAGATACGTGTTTCAGAATGACTTGATCACATGAAACACATATTAAGGATGAATGTTGGTTTCTGGTTGAAAGGAAGGGAGTAGAATGACTTCAAATAGATCTGTCGGTTCTTTTTCTTTGGTGATTTTCGGAGCGACGGGTGATTTGGCGAAACGGAAATTGTTTCCGGCATTATTCAGCTTATATAAAAGAGAGCAATTGCCGGAGGACTTTCAGGTGATCGGAATCGGCCGTTCGATCCGAAACGTCGGGGATTTTCACCAAGCGGTAAAAGATTCGGTTCATTCGTTTGGAAGAATCAAAGCCGAAAATGAAGAGGAATGGTCCCGTTTTATAAGGCACTTCCAATTTGTCACTTCCAGTGTCGACGATCCGGCTGGCTATCAACAAATGAAGGCATTGATTGATGAAAAGGAAAAAGCTTGGCAAGGGGCCGGAAATGGAAATCGCTTGTTCTATCTGGCGATTGCACCGGATTTATACGGTACGGTTTCCTCTCATTTGAAGGAATCCGGATTGACCCGGACCAACGGATGGAAACGAATCATCATCGAAAAGCCGATCGGGCACGATTATGAATCGGCAAAACAGTTGAATGAGCAGATCAAAAAAGCCTTTACCGAAGAGGAAATTTACCGGATTGACCATTACTTGGGCAAGGAAATGGTGCAAAACATCGAAGTGTTGCGGTTTGCCAATTCTTTGTTTGAACCGATCTGGAATCATCAATACATTGAATCCGTACAAATCACGGCCAGTGAAACGGTGGGCGTTGAGCAGCGGGCCGGTTATTACGATCAAGCCGGTGCGTTGAGGGACATGGTGCAAAATCATATGCTGCAGATGCTGATGATGGTCTGCATGGAACCGCCCAGCCGGTTGAAAACGGAAGCGATTCATGATGAGAAAATCAAAGTGTTGCGCTCGCTCAGACGTTACGATCAAGAGGAAGTGGGAAAATATTTTGTGCGGGCTCAATACCAAGAAGGGGCCATGGGGGAAAAACCGGTGCCCGCGTACCGGGATGAAAAAGACATCGATCCCCGTTCCATGACGGAAACATTTGTCGCTGCCAAACTTTTTGTGGATAATTTACGTTGGGCCGGTGTTCCTTTTTATATCCGGACCGGCAAGCGCATGACGGAAAAAGTGACGCAAATTGTGATTCAATTTAAGGAAATGCCCCGGATTTATTTCAACAGGCAAAATAATTTGCGTCCCAATCTGCTTGTCATCAGCATCCATCCCGAAGAAAGCGTCAAATTGGTGCTAAACGCCAAAAAAGCCGGATCCGACCATCAAATTGTGCCCGTTGCATTGGATTTTTGCCATAACTGTGAACAGCGTACGCCGGAAGCATACGAATCATTGATCTATGATGCGATTGTCGGGGATCAGACCTTCTTTACGCATTGGGAAGAAGTGGCGCTGTCATGGAAGTTTATTGATCCGGTGCAACAAGCCTGGACACAGGAACAAGATTCCCTCCATTTTTACAAAAGTGGGACCTGGGGCCCGCAAGCAGCGCATGATTTGTTGGCGGAAGAAGGACACCATTGGTGGCCGCCCATCCTTCAAAACGATCCTCAGGTGGTCACGGCCGATGAATTGAAAACTACATAACAAGGGAGAGTGTGCCATGAAAATTTATGATGTTTCCATGCCGATTGTACCGGACATGCCTGTTTACAAAAACAAAGAAACGAAGAAGCCGTTGATCCAAGTCGTGCAGGATTTTGACACGGCCGCAGCCAGAGAATCAAAAATCACGATGGATGTGCATTGTGGCACCCATGTCGATTCGCCGCTTCACATGCTTCCGGATGGAGGAACGATGGAAACCGTTCCCCTGGAACATTTGGTCGGTAAAGCAAGGGTGTTGGATTTTTCCGATGTGGAAGGAGCCATCGGCAAAGAGGATCTCGAAGCCAAAGACATCCAGCCCGGCGAGTTTTTGTTGCTGAAAACCAAAAACTCCGGGAAAGACGAATTTGATTTTGAATTTGTTTATTTAAAAGAAGATGGAGCCAAGTTTCTGGCAGAGAAGAAAGTAAGAGGCGTGGGGATTGATGCGCTCGGGATCGAACGTTCGCAACCGGGGCATCCCACTCACAAATCTTTGTTTCAAGCCGGTGTGATCATCATGGAAGGATTGCGGTTGAAAGAAGTACCGGAAGGAACTTATTTTATGGTGGCTCTACCGATTAAATTGATGGAAACGGAAGCCGCTCCGGCGCGGGTGATCCTGATGGAAGGGATTCAGGCATAATGAAAGGGAAAGAGGCGACTTCGTGTCGCCTTTTTTGCTTTGACATGGAGTCAGGGGCTGATTATGATAGAAACATCCACCTTTAAATAAAAGTAAATTGATAGACTTATAATATATTTGCGATGGAGTGTAAAAAAATGGATGTGTTAACGCAAATTCGCTGGGAACAATTATTTGACCTTGAATTGGCGGTCGAAAGCGCGCCTTACATTTTGGAAGGGTTGGCAGCCACGATCTGGATGAGCCTGGTGTCCATGGCAATCGGGCTTTTGCTCGGCTTAATCACCGCCGTCGGCCGCATGTCCAAAAACTTTTTGTTTCAGTGGATCGCCCGCGCCTACATCTCCATTATCCGCGGGACGCCTTTGTTGGTGCAATTATTTATTTTGTACTTCGGTCTGCCGGTGATCGGCATCAAGTTAACGGCCACGCTGGCAGGGATCATTGGTTTGTCCCTCAATGTCGGGGGATACTCCGCGGAAACGATCCGGGGATCTATCCTTTCCATTCCCAAAGGCCAGTGGGAAGCCGCATCCTCCCTCAACATGACTTATTGGCAAACGATGCGTCGGGTGATTATTCCGCAGGCGGCCCGTGTGGCTCTCCCGTCTTTGGCGAACACTTTTTTAAGTTTGGTGAAGGATACTTCTTTGTTGGCGATGATCACGGTGAATGAAATGTTTTATCATGCCAAAATTGTCGGAGCCCGTGCTTTTGATTACATGACGGTGTACATTTTGGTCGCATTTTTCTATTGGGTGATTTGTACATTGCTGAACATTGTCCAGGAAAAACTGGAAAAACGATATGGACGTTATGCGGCATAGAAAGGGGGAGCAACTGTGATCGGGATCAGAGATCTTTATAAATCGTTTGGCGATGTGGAAGTGTTGAAAGGGATTCATTTGGAAGTCCGCCAGGGGGAAGTGGTCTGCATCATCGGACCGAGCGGATCGGGAAAATCGACCCTGTTGCGTTGCTTGAACCTGCTTGAAACCCCGGACCGGGGGCAACTGACCATTTCCGATGTCACGCTGTCGTTTGGAGACCGGCAAATTGCGCCGGCGGAAGTCCGGAAGTTGCGCGAAAAAACCGGGATGGTGTTTCAGGGATTTCATTTGTTTCCGCATCGCACGGTGCTGGAAAATGTGATGGAAGGGCCGGTGGTGGTCAAAAAGGAATCAAAACAAAAAGCAAGGGAAAAAGCTAAACAATTGCTTGAAAAAGTGGGGTTGTCCGACAAAAAGCATGTTTTTCCGAGCCAGCTTTCCGGGGGACAGCAACAGCGCGTGGCCATTGCCCGGGCGTTGGCGCTGGAACCGGAGGTGCTGCTCTTTGATGAACCGACTTCGGCGCTGGATCCGGAGCTGGTCGGGGAAGTGCTGAAAACGATGAAAGAGCTGGCCCGGGAGCAACAAACGATGCTGATTGTCACCCATGAGATGTCCTTTGCCCGTGACGTGGCGGACCAAATCATCTTTATGGATCACGGACAGGTGATCGAATCGGGATCGCCGGATGAAATTTTTGTCAATCCCCGGGAGGAACGCACCCGTCAATTTCTGTCCAAATTGCTGAATCCGTGACGTGGTTTCTTTTTTAAAAGAAAAGGGAATATAATAATTTCATCATTTCATTACTCACCAAAATGGGGGATGGAGATGGACTGGAATCAAGCTTATGAAACCGGCGACTTTAAAAATTGGGATTTTGGAACAGCTTCATCGGAACTGGTTGCGTTATTTGCCGTCAAAGGTTTGCCGCCTGAAGGAAAGCGTGCGGTGGACATCGGTTGCGGCGGCGGATGGGAATCGATTTTTCTGGCGAAATGCGGATTTGATGTCACCGGGATCGACTTTTCGTCCAATGCCATTCAATTGGCGAAAAAACGGGCGGAAGACGCAAAGGTTCAAGTCGATTTCAAACAAGGAAATGCTTTGGCGCTTCCCGTTGAGGATGAATCGATTGATTTTGCCAATGACCGGGGTTGCCTGCATGTGATTCCGGAAGAAGACCGTTCCCGGTATGTAAAAGAGATTCTGCGCATTTTAAAACCGGGCGGACAACTGTTATTGCGGGGTTGCCGCGAATTGACCGATGAGCTGAAAGCAGCAGCCGGCGAAAGGAAAATTGCCATCAAACCGTTGGCAAAGGAAACGATTGAGTCGCTGTTTTCACCCGATCATTTCACCCTCGGCCCCATTCTTCCCTTGCGCCTGATGGGAGAGACCAACGGGATTCCGGGGAATATCGTGTTGATCACAAAACGTTAAAGTTACATAAGGACAAACGGAAACAGGGGGTGTGCCGGGGTTCAAGCCACACCCTGTTTTTTCATGATTCCATGTAAAACAGTCCGGCATTGATCACTTCCGCTTCGATGCGGGGATGAAATTGCCAAACCAATTCTTGTTCCCGGTTTTTCTTTTCCTTCCGGATTTCATCGTCTTGTTTCTCCTCCCCCGGATAAAAGGCATTTAATTGCTCCAGTTCCATGTTCAATCGTTCTTTCGCTTCCTTTGCCCATGTCTGGTCTTCTTCTTTCAGCTGCTCTTCCAGATAATATTCCAATTCGCCGACGGCTTCGGTCAAAGACATTCCGTGCGCGGGGAGATAGCGGTGGGGAGGCAGGCGGTTTACCCATTTTCGTTTTTTCAGACAGTCATAAAATGACTCGGCAATTTCCCCGTTCAACAGGTTGATACCAAGCGAACTCAAGCGATTCTTTTTCTGGTCACAAACATAGGAAAGCTGATAATTCACCAACAGCCAGGGAGTGTACGGCTTGGATGGCGAATGGCTAGGTTGCCAACCGGGATCCTCGTACAAACGGACAAATTTTCCGTGTTTTTGCGCGGATTGGAGCATTTTTTGGAAACGGGGGGACCCATAATGCAAAATTTCCCCCCGGATGTCAGGAGGATGGTTCTCCGGATCGAAAATAAAGCAAAGTTGGACCGGTTTGGGCGGAATGTTCATTTTTTCAACGTACATCCAATAGAAGGGGCGGTTGAGCAAATCTTTATCGGCTTCGATCGATAATTGCGTGATCAGATAAGAAGGGCCCGATTCAATGACCGGGCATTGATAAAGCTTCAGGTATTTCTCTGTCCACTCTCTAACTTGGGCTGGATCCATAAAGCAACACATCCTCTTTGTCTTTCTGATCTTTCAGGACCGCTTTTTTCGTTTCGAAAAAGGCATCTCCCCATTTGCTCAGTTGCTTGCGGACTTCCTCGTCATCTTTTGCTTCCAGCCAAACCCGCATGATGTTTTGTTCCACGTCTTTTTCCCAATCCATTTTTTCCAAAATGACTTCCAGCTCGCCGATGACGGACCGGAACAGATCGATTTTTTCATGCAGCAACCAAATGATATGCTCCTCGATGGTGTTTAAGGTGGCAAAATTATAGATATGCACATCGCTTTTTTGCCCCAACCGGTGAATCCGGCCGATTCGTTGTTCCACCCGCATGGGGTTCCAGGGCATGTCATAGTTGATCATATGGCGGCAAAATTGGAGATTGATGCCTTCGCCGCCTGCCTCCGTCGCGACAAGGACCTGGGCCCTTTTTTGGAACAGCTCCATCATCCAGTCTTTTTTATTCCGGTTAAATCCGCCGCGAAAGGGAACGGCCTGAATCCCGGCATTGAGTAATTCACGCATCAGCATTTCCTGGGTTGCGCGGTATTCCGTAAACAACACCACTTTTTCCGGGGACAGGCGGCGGATTAATTCAACGGCGGCTTTGGCTTTGGAAGAGTATTTTATGCTTCTTAAAAGCGTGATCAGATTGGAAATCTCCGGTGAAATTTCGGATTGACCTTTTGCCTCTTTTTGCAGTAGTTTAAATAAAGTATGAAACACTGCATCCCGGCTGCTGCAAATTTCTTTTTGCAAAACCAGAAGGGAAAGCGTGTTTTGCATATCGGATGATTTGTGGTATCTTTGGCGTACGAAGTTTGTCATGCCGTCATACAGAGCCCGCTCGGCAGCGGAAAGTTCGATGGAAATGGTCTGAACATGCCGTTTGGTCAACGGCAATTGTTGATCGGACCGGCGGTTTCGGATCAACACGCGTTGAATTTCCTCTTTCAGTTGGGCCTCATTTTTGGCTTTTCGTTTTCCTGCGACATAATCACTTTTGAAATCGGATTGTTTTCCCAGGTGTCCCGGTTTTAAAAGGGTCACCAGGTTATATAATTCTTGTATCTCATTTTGAATGGGCGTTGCCGTCAGCAACAGACAATATTTCTTTTGCAACTGGTTAATAAATTGCCAGTTTTTTGTGCGCCGGTTTTTCAGTTTGTGGGCTTCATCGATAATGACAAGATCATAATGTTTCTTCAATACATGTTCGCGGTGGGGATCCCGTTTGGCGGTGTCGATGGAAGCGACTAAAAAGTCATATTTGTCCCACATCCAGACTTTTTTTTGGGCCATGACCGGGATGTCAAATTTTTGATTTAATTCCCGGGTCCATTGCAATACTAAAGAAGAAGGCACCAAAACCAAAGCCCGTTTGACCAGTCCGCGAATCAGATATTCTTTGAAAATCAAACCGGCCTCAATGGTTTTTCCGAGTCCCACTTCATCCGCCAAAATGGCGCGGCCGCGCATTTCGTTGATGACGCGCCTTGCGACTTCAATTTGGTGCGGAAGCGGTTCAAACCCTTGAATTTGTTTCAGACATTGGATAGATTCAAAAGAGGGGATGATCTTTTTTTCGGTCGCTTCCACCGCCAATTGGAAGCGTTCCCATGTGGACCAGTTTTGGTCCGTTTCCGCTTGGGTCAGAAAGGATTGAAGCCACGTTCGGTCAAAACGAATCGGGGGTGAATGCATCCGTCGATCCACCTTTCTGATAGTCATTGATCCTGTTATAGTATGGTTCAAACGAAAAAAATGGATGCATAGAAAAATAAAAAACGAACTTTTTTTATAATCATATCGAAAATAATCGTGGATTATGGCAAAATGAGGGGTAGATAACCAAATATTGTTCGGCGGTTGAAGGCGGGAGGAGAGACCACATCCGTGGCGCCGAAGGAGCAAGCCTTGGAAGAAGGCGAATCTCTCAGGCAAAAGGAGGCCCGCTGGACGCACCTCTGGAGAGTGCTGGTCTTTTGGATCACAGCCACCAAAGGGGCAACTTTGCGTTCATTTCGCAAAGCAACTCTCAGGTCGTAAGGACAGAGTGTTTTTCCCGTGACAGGGGGCATTCTGTCTTTTTTTCATGACCCATGATGTAAGGAGGAACCAGACATGAGTGAGCTGAAAAAAACTCCGTTGTATGAAGTTTACAAGGATGATGCCAAGATGGTTGCTTTTGGCGGTTGGGAAATGCCTGTCCAGTTTTCCGGCATCAAACAGGAGCACGAAACGGTTCGCACCAAAGCCGGATTGTTTGATGTTTCCCATATGGGAGAAATCATGGTCAGCGGGCCGGATGCTTTGGATCTGCTGCAAAAGCTGACCACCAATGATGTTTCCAAGCTGAAAACGGGAGCCGCACAATATACCATCATGTGCAATGAGGATGGCGGAACCATTGACGATCTGTTGATTTACCGGACAGGAGAACAAACATTCATGCTGGTGGTGAATGCTTCAAATATTGATAAAGATTACGAATGGATCAAACAACATGCATCCGGACAAGTGGTTGTGGAAAACATTTCCTGGAACGTGGCGCTTCTCGCTTTGCAGGGCCCGCTGGCGGAACAGGTGCTGCAACGCTTGACGGAAACGGACTTATCAACGATTTCATTTTTTAAATTCCAACAGGAAACCGAGATTGCCGGAGTCAAAGGATGTCTGGTTTCACGAACCGGTTACACCGGGGAAGACGGTTTTGAGATCTATTTTGCCGCTGAGGATGCTCCCGGGTTGTGGAAGGCGATTCTGGAGGAAGGAAAGCCGGAAGGAGTTTTGCCTTGCGGTTTGGGAGCACGGGATACCCTGCGCTTTGAGGCCAAGCTCCCGTTATACGGGCAAGAACTGTCCGAAACGATTACCCCGGTCGAAGCGGGATTGGGCTTTGCCGTCAAACCGGATAAAGGGGAGTTCATCGGGCGGGAAGTCCTGGCTTTGCAAAAGAAGGAAGGCGCTCCCCGCAAACTGGTCGGACTGGAAATGACGGAGCGGGGAATCCCGCGCACCGGCTACCCTGTCTATCGGGGAGAAGAAAAAATCGGGGAAGTCACCACGGGAACACAGTCTCCCACGTTAAAAAAGAATATCGGGCTGGCATTGATCCGTTCGGAATATGCCAAAACCGGTGAAGAGGTTGAAGTGGAAATCCGCAAGAAAAAACTGAAAGCGAAAATCGTCAAAACCCCTTTTTATAAGCGCGAGAAGTAAAAGAGAAAGGCGGAGGTCGGATATGACAAAGTTTCGTTATTTGCCGATGACGGATCAGGATCGGAAAGAAATGTTGAAAACCATTGGAGTCGGATCGGTTGAGGAATTGTTTGCAGAGATTCCCGAAGAGGTGCGCTTTCAAGGTGAATTAAACCTTCCCGAAGCGATGAGTGAGCCGGTTTTGGTGAGGCATATGGCCCGTATGGCGGGAAAAAATGCTTCGCTGGACCAATATGTTTCTTTTTTGGGAGCCGGCGTGTATGAACACCATATTCCCAGTGTGGTGAATCATGTCATCTCGCGGTCTGAATTTTATACCGCTTATACTCCTTACCAGCCGGAAATCAGCCAAGGGGAACTGCAAGCCATTTTTGAATTCCAAACCATGATTTGTGAACTGACCGGCATGGAAGTGGCCAACTCATCCATGTATGACGGATTTACCGCCTTGTCGGAAGCAGCCAGTGTGGCAGCGGGGGCATCCCGTCAGAAAAAAATGATCGTTTCCGAAACCATCCATCCGGAGGCCGTCCAGATTCTTCAAACCAATGCCAAAGGATTCGGATGGGAGATCGTCATGGTGCCGGCCAAAGACGGGGTCACCGACATCGAAGCCCTGCGGCAGCTGGCGGATGAAAAAACGGCGGCCGTCCTTGTCCAATCCCCGAATTTCTTTGGGAATATTGAAGACTTAAAGGGGATTGAAGAAATTGCCCATGCGCATAAAGGTTTGTTGATTGTCAGCACCAATCCGTTGTCTCTCGGCATTTTGAAACCGCCCGGCCATTATAAAGCGGACATTGTTGTCGGGGATGCACAGCCTTTGGGAATCCCGGCTTCCTTCGGAGGTCCCCACTGCGGGTTTTTTGCGACGACGAAAAAGTTGATGCGCAAGATTCCCGGACGGATTGTGGGACAAACCGTGGATGAGGACGGAGTGCGCGGATTTGTTCTCACCTTGCAGGCCAGGGAACAACACATCCGCCGCGACAAAGCGACATCCAATATTTGTTCCAATCAGGCGCTGATGGCCCTGGCGGCGAGTGTTTACATGTCGGCATTGGGGAAAAAAGGCATGCAGGAAGTGGCCTGGTTAAACACCAAAAAGGCTCATTACGCGCAAAAACGCCTGTCGCGAGTTCCGGGGGTTCGCCCGGTTTATCAGCAACCTTTCTTCAATGAATTTGTGATTGAACTCAGCCGCCCGGCCGGAGAAGTCAATCAAGCCCTCCTTCGCCACGGAATGATCGGTGGATATGATCTTGGCAAGTTAAACCCGGCTTGGGAGAAACAGATGCTGATGGCAGTGACCGAAGTGCGGACCAAAGAAGAAATCGACCAGTTGGCAGAAAGATTGGAGGAAATCTTATGAAGAGCAAAGAGAAAGCCTTGATTTTTGAAATGAGCCGCCCGGGGCGTGTGGCATACAGTTTGCCGGAGTCCGATGTGCCCGACGTGGATGATCTGCCAGCAGAGTTGCTTCGGGAAGAACCGGCGGAACTCCCGGAAGTGTCCGAACTGGATTTGATGCGTCACTATACGGAATTGTCCAGACGCAACCATGGTGTGGACAACGGCTTTTATCCCCTGGGATCTTGCACCATGAAATATAATCCGAAAGTGCATGAGGACGTGGCCCGTTATCCCGGATTTGCCAAAATTCATCCTTATCAGCCGGAAGAAACGGTTCAAGGCGCTTTGCAACTCTTGTATGAATTGCAAAACGACTTGGCCGAGATTACCGGAATGGATGCTGTGACGTTGCAATCGGCCGCCGGAGCGCAAGGGGAATGGACCGGCTTGATGATGATTCGCGCTTACCATGAATCGCGGGGGGAAAACGGGAGAAACAAAGTGATTGTTCCGGATTCGGCACACGGAACCAACCCGGCCAGTGCTTCCGTTGCCGGATTTCAAACCATCACCATCCCTTCCAACGAAAAAGGCCTGGTGGATGTGGAAGAATTGAAAAAAGTTTTGGGGGAAGATACGGCAGCCCTGATGTTGACCAATCCCAACACCTTGGGCTTGTTTGAAGAACAGATTCAGGAGATTGCCGATTTGGTCCATGAAGCGGGCGGGTTGCTGTATTATGACGGAGCCAATGCCAATGCGATTTTGGGGATTGCCCGTCCCGGGGACATGGGATTTGACGTGGTGCACTTAAACTTGCACAAAACGTTTACAACCCCGCATGGCGGTGGCGGCCCGGGAGCCGGACCAGTCGGGGTGCGCAAGGAATTGACGCCGTTTTTGCCCACCCCGGTCGTTAAAAAGGATGACGAGGGAACTTATTATCTCGATGAAAATATTCCCGGCTCCATCGGCCGCATCAAAGGGTTTTACGGAAACTTCGGGATTTTGGTCCGTGCGTATGCCTATATCCGGACGATGGGGCCCGCCGGTTTGCGCCGGGTGTCGGAAGATGCCGTATTAAATGCCAATTATCTGATGCGCCGGCTCGAGCCTTATTTCGACCTGCCATATCCGCAACATTGTAAACATGAATTTGTCCTGTCCGGCAAAAAACAGAAGAAATTGGGGGTACGGACCCTGGATATGGCCAAACGATTGCTCGACTTCGGCATGCATCCGCCGACGATTTATTTCCCGCTGATCGTGGATGAGTGCCTGATGATCGAACCGACCGAAACGGAAAGCAAAGAAACATTGGATGCCTTTGTGGAGGTCATGATTCAGATTGCCAAAGAAGCAGAAGAAAATCCGGAGATCGTGCAAGAAGCCCCGCACCATACCGTATTGAAAAGATTGGATGAAGTGCAGGCGGCAAGAAAGCCGGTCGTACGTTGGACGAAACCGGATCAATGAACAAAATGAAAAAGCACAAACGGGGGAGTGCCCTTCGTTTGTGCTTCTTTTTTAATTTAAAAAAACAAAGATTAATAATAATTAAATTAATACCGAAATCCTGATTTTCCAGAGTCTCCGCAATTTCACGTTTATTTGTTGTAAAAAGAGGTATATAAATGGTTGGGAAGGTGAACGGGATGAATGTACCAGCACAAAGAAAATCAACAGGGTTTGGATGCAGGGACACTGGATCGATGGTTGGATCGCAAGGCGGAAAGTCGTTTCAGGCGCAAGTGGCAATCCGTTTCCCGGGGGATCTTTGGCGGTGGCGATTTGCTGAAGAGTCAAATTGGATAAACCAATCAGGTTTTGAGGACGGAAGAGCCCTTTCCAATCGGAAAGGACTGTTTTTTTTGACCGGGGTTTGCCGGTTAATTCTTTTGAAATGCGGATACATTAAGATTAACTGACTGCCAAAAGGAGGAATTGCCGGTTGGAAGAAAAAATGGAGCAAAGAAACCGATTGAGAAAAAAGTTAAAGATGAAGCTGAAAAAAGACGACATTACCGTGGTGGATGCCAAGGAATCCAAGCGTGCGGTCATGGCCACTTCCGCCGGGAATGCGATGGAATGGTTTGACTTCGGGATTTATTCCTACCTGGCAGCCACCATCGGACAAGTATTCTTTCCGGAGGCAAGCGGGGTCATGCAATTGGTCTATTCGTTTGCCACATTTGCCATCGCTTTTCTCGTGCGGCCCGTCGGCGGGATCTTTTTCGGGATACTGGGAGACCGGTTCGGAAGAAAAAATATTTTGTCGGCCACTTAGATTATCATGGCTGTTTCGACATTGAGCATCGGTTTGATTCCTGGCTATGCATCCATCGGATCCACCGCAACGATTTTGTTGCTGTTGGCGCGTTTGGCCCAAGGTTTTTCCACCGGCGGAGAATATGCCAGTGCCATGACGTATATCGCCGAGTCCACGCCGGATAAAAAAAGAGGGTTTATGTCCAGCGGTTTGGAAGTGGGAACCCTCGTCGGATATATTGCCGGGGCCGGATTGGTCACGGCGCTGACTTATCTTTTGGGGGAAGAGACCATGTTGGCGTGGGGATGGAGAATTCCGTTTTTTGTTGCCGCGCCGATCGGACTGATTGGATTTTATCTTCGGAACAAGTTGGATGAAGCGCCGGTTTACGAGGCGATGGAAAGTGACAAACCGGAGGAAGAAAATGATGAACATGCATCTGTCAAAGAGATTCTCCGGCTTCATTGGCGCCCGATTCTCATTGGGTTGTTTGTGGTGTTCTCCTATAATGTCATCAATTATACGGTTTTATCCTACATGCCGTCGCATTTGACCGCCGTGCTTGGATACGGGGAAGCCGAAGGGCTGCTGTTGATTGTGGTTGTGATGCTGATCATGATTCCGATTGTATTGTTGATGGGATATGCCAGTGACCGGATCGGAGCCAAAAAAATCGTACAAGGCGGTCTGGTCGGGTTGATTCTCTTGTCCGTTCCGGCATTTTTGTTAGAAGCGGCAATGCCATCCTTGTATTTGCAGGATTGATGCTGTTGGCGGTCTTTTCTTACACATTTCAGGGAACCATGCCGTCGGTCTTGCCTTCTTTGTTTTTTACCAATGTACGCAACGGGGCATTGGCCATCACTTATAACATTTCGACCTCCTTGTTCGGAGGGACGACACCGCTTGTTGTTTCCTGGCTCATCAGTCAGACCAATAACCGGATGGTTCCGGCGTATTACCTTATTTTCGCCTCGGTGGTGGGAATTCTGGTGGTCACTTGGTTTGTGAAGGAAACATCCGGAAAAGCGCTCCGGGGATCGTTGCCGGTTGTGGAAGAACATCATGAAATCAAGGAAATTCTGGAAAATCCTGAAGAAGCATTATGGTGGCAGGAAGAAGCCCGTCAAATCCATGAAAAGAAAGAAGAACTGACCGAACAACCATAACGTTTTCCTTGAATTCATCTTGTTCATTTTCCCGTTTGGAAAAAGTTCCTTTCAGGGTGGTTTCCTTGAAAGGAACTTTTTTTATTATCGAGTATGGTTACACTGTTATTGAAAAGAAAATCATGTTCACGTATACTCAAAGCACATAGGCAACGAGTAAAGTGAGGATGGAAAGAGTGAGCGGATTGTTTCGTATAAAAAAAATATTGAATAACAATGTGGTCATTGCCGTTCACCCGGTCTTTGGAGAAACAGTTTTAATCGGGAAAGGCTTGGGATTCCATAAAAGAGCCGGCGCCGTGATCGATGAAAAAACAGTGGAGAAATGTTTTGTCTTATATGATCCGAAGGAACAAGAACAATACAAGCAATTGCTGAACCAAGTGGATGATCGGTTGGTGGAAGTGATGAATGAAGTGGTTCAGCATATTCAGGACCGGTTTCAATCCCCTTTGAATGAGCATATTCATGTCGCTTTAATGGACCACATTGCTTTTGCGATCAAGAGAACCGAGCAGGGGCTTTCTTTTCACAACCCTTTTCTGATCGAAACGCGAACGTTATATCAAAAAGAATATCAGGTTGCCGAAGAGATTGTCCGGTGGATCAACCGGCGGCTGGATGTGCATCTGCCGGAAGAAGAAATCGGTTTCATTGCCCTTCACATTCACAGCGCTTTGACGAGGCGGCATTTGGCGGAACTTCAGAAATATTCCAAATTAATCTTAAAATTGATTCGATTTGTCGAAAATACGCTGGGTCAAAAACTGGACAAGCAAAGTTTATCCTATATGCGCTTGGTCACACACTTGCGTTATGCCATTGAACGGACGGAAAAAGGGGAAAGCATTTCCGAACCCGAAGGGATGAATGAAATGTTGCGAACTCAGTATCCTTTGTGTTACACTATGGCTTGGAAACTAGCCAAAGTGATGGAAAAGGAACTGAATAAACCGGTCTATCCTGCAGAGATCAGTTATTTGACCTTGCATCTGCAACAACTTTGGTCTGATAAAAAGTAAATCTTCCTGTTTTTGTTCTTTTACCACGTGTTACTGATTCGATCAGGCATGAGTGGAAAAAGCCGAGAGGGCGGTTTGCACCTTGTGCAAGCGCTTTCCGTCTGCTTTTTTTGCTCATGCCTTTTTGCGTGGAAAGGGCAAAATAGGAGAATCAGAGGAGGTAATTTGCATGTTTAAAAATTTGTTTGGCGTCCTGCAACGAATCGGAAAAGCATTGATGCTGCCCGTTGCGATTTTGCCGGCTGCCGGATTGCTTTTGGCATTTGGGAATAAGCTGGACATCAGCATTTTGGAAAGTGCAGGAGACATCATTTTTCAAAACCTTGCATTGATTTTTGCCATCGGTGTGGCGATCGGTTTGTCCGGCGGGGAAGGGACAGCCGGGTTGGCTGCCGTCGTCGGGTATTTGGTGATGAACACCACTCTGGGGGAAATGGCAAAGTTAAATCAAGTGGAAACTGTCAGTGTGCTGGGGATCCCCACTTTGCAGATGGGTGTGTTCGGAGGAATTATCATCGGGGCGGTTGCCGCCTATTTGTATAACCGTTTTCACGATATCGAACTGCCTTCGTTCCTCGGCTTTTTCGGAGGAAAACGTTTTGTTCCGATTGTAACGGCTGTTTCGGCGTTTTTGCTTGGACTGATCTTCTTCTTTGTATGGCCGCCGATTCAGGAGCAAATTGACAACCTGTCCAGAATCGTGACAACCCAAAATACGGCGGTTGCGGCTTTCATCTTCGGTTTGATCGAGCGTTCTCTCATTCCGTTTGGACTGCACCATATTTTCTATTCGCCGTTCTGGTTTGAGTTTGGACAATTTGTCACCGATTCCGGCGAAGTGATCAAAGGGGATTTGAACCGTTTCATGGCCGGAGACCCGACGGCCGGAACGTTCATGTCCGGGAAATTCCCGTTCATGATTTTCGGTTTGCCGGCAGCTGCGTTGGCAATTTACCACACGGCCCGCAAAGAAAAGAAAAAATTGGTCGGCGGGATCATGTTATCGGCCGGTTTGACTTCATTTTTGACCGGGATTACCGAACCGATTGAGTTTTCGTTCTTGTTTGTGGCTCCGGTTCTTTATGCCATCCACTGTGTGTTTGCAGGTTTGTCCTTCATGATGATGGATATTTTGGGTGTCAAAGCCGGAATGACCTTCTCCGGCGGTGTGATCGATTTGATCATGTTCTGGGAACAGGATACCAAACCGTGGTTAATCATTCCGGTCGGGCTGGTCTTTGCGGTGATCTATTACTTTGGATTCCGCTTTGCCATCCAGTTCTGGAATCTGAAAACACTGGGCCGGGAAGATGATACGGAAAGTGCGGATGCAACGGATGCGGCACCGACCGGGGAACTTGCAGCCAATGTCTTGGAAGCGTTGGGCGGAAAAGAAAACATCGCTAACCTGGATGCATGCATCACCCGACTCCGGATTTCGGTCCATGATGCCGGTCAGGTGGACAAAGATCGCCTCAAAAAACTGGGAGCTTCCGGTGTTTTGGAGATGGGAAACCACTTCCAGATCATCTTCGGGCCGAAGTCGGATAACATCAAAGAACAAATGAAGCGCATCATGATGGGGAAAAAACCGCAAGAAGCGAAGAAAGACAAAGAAACAGACACCAAGAAAGAAGAAACGGCACCGGTTCAGAACGACCAAGAGGAGACGTTGGTTTCTCCCATGACCGGGAAACTTCTGCCGATAGAAAAAGTTCCGGATGAAGTGTTCTCGCAAAAAATGATGGGAGACGGATTTGCCGTCGATCCGGCTGAAGGAGTGGTTGTTTCCCCCGTTGACGGTGAAATTATCAATCTTTTCCCGACCAAGCACGCCATCGGCATCCGGACTCCGAACGGCCGTGAAGTGCTGATTCATATCGGAATTGACACCGTGAAGTTGGAAGGAAAAGGGTTTGAAAGCTTTGTTCAGGAAGGCGATTCCGTCAAAGCAGGTCAAAAATTGCTGGAGTTTGATCTCGATTTTGTGAAGGAAAATGCGCCATCGCTTATTTCTCCAATCGTATTTACCAACCTGGAAGAAGGAAAAACCGTTCACATCGAAAAAGAAAATGTAAACCGGGGGGACAAAGAGATCATCTCCTTCAAGGGTTAAGGAAAGGCAAAGCGCTGCATGCACAGGCATGCGGCGCTTTGTTTATTGTCGCTTGTTTTTTGCACGGGACGAATATGAAATAATGGATCTTGGAATATCTTGAATGGGAGGGGTTTGGATGAAAGTGTTGGTCACGGGCGGCACCGGTTTTGTGGGGAGGAATCTAGTGCATTATTTATGTGAACAAGGTTATGATGTAACCGTCCTGCATCGGGAAACATCCCGTTTGCGAGATCTCCCGGAAAAGATTTCGCTTCGCACCGGGGACTTGACCCGTCCGGATACGATTGCCGGTTGTTGTGAAGGGATGGATTGGGTTTTTCATGTTGCGGGGGAAGTGGCGTGGGGAAAAGCCGGGAAAAAGCACATGTTCAAGATTAATGTCAACGGGACACAACATATTGTGGAAGAAGCACTGAAAAGCGGTGTGAAAAAGTTTATCCACACCAGTTCGGCGGCTGCGGTGGGGCTGCCTTTCAATGAAATTGCCGATGAATCCTACCTGTTTAACGGGGACCGCCTGAAGGTCGGGTATTCCATGGCGAAAAGAGCAGGCGAAGAGGTCGTGCTTCAGTATGTCAAAAAAGGGCTCTGTGCGACAATTGTCAATCCCACGGTTATCCTTGGCAGAAGGAATTATGCTTCGAATTTTGTCCGTTCCGTGTTGCAAGGGCGTTTGTTTGTCGCACCGGAAGGCGGCATGAATGTTTGTGATGTGGATGATGTGGCAAAAGGCCATCTTTTGGCAGCATTGCATGGCAAAAAGGGAGAGAGGTATCTTTTGGGAGGAACCAATCTTCCCCTGCGGGAGCTTTTTCAGAGGATCGCCGGCCTCGCAGGAAGCAACCGGACGATTTATACGGTTCCGGCCCCGTTGGTGAAGGGAATTTCGTGGCTGGGTGAAGGTTTTTCCTGGCTGATTGGAAAGGAGCCGCCTTTTGCTTGGGATTTGGCCAAACTGACCGGGAGAAACATTTATTATTCCTCCCAAAAAGCGGTTCAAGAGCTGGGCTATCGCATGACACCGCTGGATGAAATGCTGCAAAAGGTGTTGGAATGGGAGAAGCGGCACCGGTCGCATGCAGATTTCGCATAAGTGTTGTATCATGAAAAGTAAACGGATTTGATGACAAAGGTGTGATGGAAATGACAACATGGCGATTTTTACCTTATCAAGCGTATTCCGCCGCGGAAAATATGGCGATTGATCAAGCGGTCATGGAGCTTGTCTCCGAGAAGAAGGTTCCACCGACTTTGCGTTTTTACGGTTGGCGGGTTCCGACCTTGTCGATCGGCTACTTCCAAAAAGCCAAAAAAGAAGTCAACCTGTCTTACATAAAGGAAAAAAATCTGGGCTTTGTCCGGCGGATGACCGGGGGACGGGCAGTTCTCCATGACAAGGAGTTGACCTACAGCGTGATCGTGCCGGAAGAGGATCCGATCATGCCCAAAACCGTCAGCGAGTCCTACCGGGTCATCAGCCAGGGGCTGTTGGAAGGATTTAAAGCGCTGGGATTGGATGCTTATCTGTCCGATCCGCAAAAGACCAAAAAAGAACACATGTCGGCAGCTTGTTTTGATTCCCCCTCGGATTATGAATTGGTGATCGACGGAAAAAAAGTGGCGGGAAGTGCACAAACCCGGCAACACGGAGTGGTTCTTCAGCATGGTTCGATTTTGATGGACTTCGATGAAGATCTGTTGTTTACCTTGTTGGTATTTCCTTCCGAACGGGTCCGGCAAAGGCTGAAAGAGCAATTTTTGCAAAAAGCGGTGGCCATCAACCGGATTTTGTCTTATCCGGTTTCTTTGGATGAAGTCATCCAGGCTTTTTACGAAGGATTCCAAAAAGGAATCGGCGTCGAATTGCAACCGGGAGAATTGACACCGGAAGAAAAAGAACGGGTCCAAGCCCGTATCCGGGAACGCTATGATTCCGATGATTGGAACCTCCGCAGATAAGAGAGGATGTACGTTTTCGGCTTTCCAACAGAAACGGTTGGAAAGCTTTTTTGTGCGAATATGAAATTTTCATGAAATTTATGTTGCTATTTCTTCTTATTTCGATATATGAATTGATTTATTTTTTTGGACAGAGTATCATCATAATCGTAAGTTTTTTTCTGAATTTTCCTTTGAGATTAATTGGGACAGGCGATATCATCCTGCTTGATTTTTCGAGTTCTTATGATAGCATATAGATTGCTGATTATAATTGCTCTAATTCATTTTTTGATCATAATAAAACTTATATAAGTTAGGGGAAAATGCTGTTGAAACAGGGAAGTCGATTAAATCGTCGTTATTACGAGAGATTTCAAGTAGAAGACGTGATTAATTTCTTTTCCGGACAACTTCTACAAGCAAAATCCCCAGATGGTGCTCAGGTATTCCTGCAATCCATCAAAATCACCCGTCGACCTTTACCGTCCGGTTATCGCGAATCCTTTCGCCGTTTGCAGCATCCTAACTTGGCACCAATTCTGGATGTCATGGAAGAAAAGGACCAAATCATTTTGGTTCATCCGCCGTTTTCTGGGGATCCTTTGCCCTTGATCGTGAATAAAGAGCGGGCGATGGAGCCGGAAGTTGCCGTTCGTGTGGTGAACCGGTGCTTTAAAACGTTGCTTGATTTGTCCCGTTTGCCACTTCCGTTAAGCGCAACGCTGGATCCGAAAAACATTTTGCTCAACGGGCAAAAACCGCTGTTATTGTTCTACTACATGAAAGATCCGGAAAAGCCAAGATATGATGAGAAATGGCGTGAATTGTTATTCTATTTGTTGACCGGCCAGTCACCGATTGGGGGACATAAGTCCGCTGAAAAGATATTAAACGAAAAGAAAATTCCGCAGAAAATTGCGAAATTAGCTTTGTTTGCCTTGAACCGGCAACGTAATTTTGAAGAAGTTGCCGAAAGCATCGAGAATTATCTTCAGCATCATGCGGATGAGGCCGGATTGTCCCGCGCAAGAAAAGAAAAGAATAACCGGAAGAAAGTTTATGCTACCGTGACGGTGGCTGCGGCGGCTTTGGTTCTGGTATCCTTGGCGGTGGCCCAATGGCAGCCGAAGGAAAGCTATTCATCCGACAATCCTTTGGCCGGTTTGTTTGCGACAAGCGGGGAGAAAGCAAATCAGGCAAAAGGGGAAAATCAGGTGATCCAGTTCACGAAAGAAAAGGATCAGTATACCATGTCCGAAAGCATCCAGGGCAACTCCGTTTTAAAAGGGGATTTCATCCTGAAAGAAACCAACACGTTCCTGGGGTATCTGGAAGCGGAAGACAAGTCTTCCATTTACGGTCTGTATATTGATGAAAAAGGGGAAATCGGTCTGTTCCATCAGGTTGGCGGAGATAAAGTCACGACGATTGCAAATTCCGGCAATCAATATCGTATTTCACCCAACAAGAAATATCATTTCGAGATCTATTATCTCTCCGGAAATCCTGTACATATCTCGCTTCAGGAAGAAGGGAAAAAAGAGAAATGGATCGCGGTCGGAATCACTCCGATGCGTGGGGAAATGAAGCTCAAATTCCGTGGCGATGAAGGGGCCCGGCTGAATGCGCCGAAAGTGGATGGCATCAGCGATAAATCATCCGCATTGCGTAACTGGTTGAACCATCAGCCTTGGATCATTGATTTCGGTCAGGCCATTTTGTCGGTGGATGAGCAAAACCGCAATTACCTGGATGTGTTCCCGAAATCCCAGGTCCGGTTGGATGCGGGTGCAGCTTCCGGCTTTTTGATCCAGCCTCCGCCAAATGATTCGTTTGCCATGGATATTCAGTCTGTGGGGGATGAGCGGTTCCGGTTGGTGTGGTCGGATAAAAAAGATCAGGTGGAGCTTTTTGATGTTAACGGGAATATGAAAAAAGTGGCCGAACAGCGGTTGGACAATTATGATGGCAAAACTCCCCTTGAGGTGGCCGTCACAACGACGCTGAATATTTTGAACATCCAGTTGACTCATGGTTCGAATGTCACCGAGCTCAACCATACGGCGGAAAATCCTGTATTGATCAAAGATGTCACGCTCCGGAATACCGGGTTTAAAATCATTGAGGCGAAAAAATAAAAATGATCCAGAAACAGCCAAGGAAGACCCATAAAATCCGGTCTTCCTTGGCTGTTTCTGGAGAAAGTGTGATTTTTCATCTTTTTTGTCATTTGCGGAGCCTCATGAGAAACCGGGCAGGGAAAGCGGGCATTCAAGCTTCGGTTTTTGACGGGATCAGCCGCTTAAAAGCTTCTTGCAATTGTCGGGTAAGCGGACCGGGGCGCCCGTCGCCGATGGTTTTTCCGTCCACTTCCACCACCGGGCAGATTTCCATGGTGGTACTGGTGATAAAGATTTCATCGGCATCAAAAAGGGATTCTTTGCCAAATTTCTTTTCGCTGACAGGAATTTGCAATTGATCCGCTAATTGTAAAGTGATCTTTCGGGTGATTCCGTGTAAAATGAAATGGTCGGCCGGATGTGTGAGGAGCATGCCGTCTTTTACCATAAAGAGATTGGTGGAGCTTCCTTCCGTGACGATGCCGTCCCGGATAAAGATGGCTTCCTTGCAGTGCTTGTCATAAGCTTCTTGCTTGGCCAATACGGCTCCGAGCAGGTTTAAGCTTTTGACGTCACACCAAAGCCAGCGGATGTCTTCCGCCGTGATGGCACGGATTCCTTCCGTTTGTTCTTTGACGGGGCGTTCGGCCGGTTGGGTGTATGCGATGAGAAGAGGGGCGCTGTTTTTCGGGAAAGCGTGGTTTCTCGGAGCGGTTCCCCGGCTTACTTGTAAATAAAGATTTCCTTGTGTAAAATCGTTTTGTTTGATTAATTGATTTAACCGATCCTCCAGCTCATCCAGGGAATAAGGGAGATTTAATCTTATTTTTTTGGCACTTTTTTCCAGTCTTTCTAAATGTTCGTTCAAATAAAAAGGTTTTCCATCATACACCCGGATCACTTCATAAATTCCATCGCCGAATTGATAGGCACGGTCCTCAATGTCAATACGGACATCTTCGCGTTTTTTGAATTGATCATTGTACAAGATCATCATGAGGTTTCATCCTTTCGCGTGTTATATGTATAGTTTGCAAGACAGAAAAAAAAAGAACAAGATATTTCACTATTTTTTTATTTGATGTCTTTTGATTTTCAATATATAGTAGTATTATACTGTTTTTGATACTACATATAGTAGAAAGAAGAGAGGGAAACAATGAAGATCACAAGGTACTTCACCAAAAAAGGCCAAAACCCATATGACACGATTGAATATACAAAACGGGACAGCCGCATCACCAATCCGGACGGAACGGTTGTTTATGAGATGAAGGGTGCCGAAGTTCCGAAGGATTGGTCGCAGGTTGCCACCGATATTTTGGTTTCCAAATACTTCCGCAAAGCGGGAGTTCCCCAAACGGATGAAGAGGGAAATGAAATCCTCGATGAAAATGGAAACAAAGTTCTCGGACCGGAAAGAAGCGTCAAACAAGTTGTGCACCGTTTGGCCGGATGCTGGCGGAAATGGGGGGAAGATCACGGATACTTCGATACGAAGGAAGATGCCCAGGCCTTTTATGATGAATTGGTGTACATGCTGTTGCACCAAATGGCCGCGCCAAACTCCCCCCAATGGTTTAACACGGGTTTAAGTTATGCTTATGGCATTACCGGAAAACCGCAAGGCCATTATTATGTGGATCCCAAAACGGAAGAATTGAAGAAATCGAAAAGTGCATATGAACGTCCACAACCGCATGCCTGCTTTATTCTTTCGGTGGAAGACGATCTGGTCAATGAAAATGGAATCATGGATTTGTGGGTGCGGGAAGCACGGTTGTTTAAATATGGAAGCGGTACGGGGAGCAACTTCTCCAATATCCGCGGGAAAGGGGAAACCTTGTCAGGCGGAGGCACTTCATCCGGACTGCTTTCTTTCCTTAAAATCGGGGACCGCGCAGCCGGGGCGATCAAATCGGGAGGCACTACCCGGCGGGCGGCGAAAATGGTGTGCCTGGATATTGATCACCCGGATATTGAAGAGTTTATCAATTGGAAATTGGTCGAGGAGAAAAAAGCCAGAGCATTGATTCAAGCCGGATATGATTCCTCATTCAACGGAGAAGCTTATGAAACCATTTCCGGGCAAAATTCCAACAACTCGGTCCGGGTTCCCCATTCGTTCTTCATGAAACTGAAAAACAATGAAGACTGGGAGCTGACGTACCGGACGACCGGTGAAGTGTGCAAAAAAATCCCGGCCCGTTCCTTGTGGGAACAAATCGGAAAAGCCGCTTGGGAATGTGCGGATCCGGGAATCCAATATGACACCACCATCAATGAGTGGCATACCACTCCCGCCGGAATGGACGGAAAACTCGGGGCAAGGCACAACCGGATTAATGCTTCCAATCCTTGTTCCGAATACATGTTTTTGGATAATACCGCTTGTAACCTGGCTTCATTGAACCTGGTGAAATTTTTTGATGCCGAAACCGGCAAGTTCGATATTCCCGCTTTCCGTCATGCTTGCCGTTTGTGGACCATTGTTCTGGAAATCTCTGTGTTGATGGCACAATATCCGTCCAAAGAAATCGCCAAGCTTTCTTATTTGTATCGCACCTTGGGGCTTGGATATGCCAACATCGGAACGTTGCTGATGATTTCCGGCATTCCCTATGATTCCAAAGAAGCCTTGGCGATTACGGGAGCAATCACTGCCATCATGACCGGGGTGGCTTATTCCACATCGGCGGAAATGGCCAAAGAGTTGGGGACATTCAAAGCATTCCCGCAAAACCGGGAGCATATGCTCAGGGTGATTCGCAACCATCGCCGTGCGGCATACAATGCACCGGAAGAGGAATATGAAAACCTGGAAGTCAAGCCGATGGGCATTGATGAAAAAGTTTGCCCGGAATATCTGTTGAAAGCGGCCCGGGTTGCTTGGGACGAAGCCCTTGCCATGGGAGAAAAATACGGTTATCGCAATGCGCAAACAACCCTCTTGGCTCCGACCGGAACCATCGGTCTGTTGATGGATTGCGACACAACGGGAATTGAACCGGATTTTGCGTTGGTGAAATTTAAAAAGCTGGCCGGCGGCGGATACTTTAAAATTGCCAACCATTCCATCCGCCCGGCCTTGAAAAAGCTGGGTTACAGCAAAGAACAAATCGACGACATTCTCACTTATGTAACGGGCACGTTATCGCTTGACAATGCGCCTCACATCAACCGTGAAACTTTGAAACAAAAAGGGTTTACCGATGAAGATCTGAACCGGGTGGAAGAAATCCTGCCGACGGTGTTTGAGCTTTCATTTGCTTTCAACCGTTATACATTGACGGATGATTGCTTAAAACGTTTGGGCTTTTCACCCGAGCAGTATGAAAAACCGGATTTTGACGTTTTAAGGTCGTTGGGCTTCACCAAGAAACAGATCGATGAAGCCAATGATGTGATTTGCGGCATGATGACGATTGAAGGAGCGCCACATCTGCGTGAAGAGCATTACCCGGTTTTTGACACGGCCAACCCATGCGGAAAACATGGCACCCGCTTTATCCACTACATGGGACATCTGCGGATGATGGCCGCGGCACAGCCTTTCTTGAGCGGAGCCATTTCAAAAACCATTAACATGCCGAACAGTGCCACCGTTGAGGACATCCTCCATGCTTATGAAGAAGGATGGAAACTGGGCTTGAAGGCCGTGGCCTTGTACCGGGACGGATCCAAAAGCTCCCAGCCGCTCAATACCAAAGGGGACGATCAAAACGATGAGGAAGCCGCGGAAGAAGAGGCGCTGTCTGCCGGCCATGAGTCAAGACAAGCGGTTTCCCAAGACCGTGTGTCCGGTGTCCGTCGCCAGTTGCCGCGGAAACGGGACGGATTCACTCAAGAGGCAAGAATCAACGGGCAGAAGATCTATGTGCGCACCGGGGAATATGAAGACGGCTCGCTGGGAGAAATCTTTATTGATATGCACAAAGCGGGAAGCACGATGCGGGGCATGCTGGATGCATTTGCCGTTGCCGTTTCTCTCGGCTTGCAATACGGGGTGCCGCTTGAAAAATATGTCAATTCGTTGACGTTTACCCGGTTTGAACCGGCCGGAATGGTGGACCATCCCAATATCAAAATGGCCACTTCGGTGATTGATTACGTCTTCCGTTTATTGGGCATGGAATATCTGGGAAAAACGGATTTTGTTCAAGTCCCGCCGAAGAAAGAAGAATTGCGCTGTTACCTGAACAAGGAGAAGAAAGAAACGGCCGCTGATGCAGCGGAAGCGGAAGCGAAGGAAGTGAAGGAAGCGAAGGCAGATGAGGAACGGAAAGAATCATCCCAACTGTCGGCCGCGTCCGTGGAAAACAGCAATCTCGATGCCATCCGTGCCAGCAGTGGAGCCCCCTTGTGCATTGAATGTGGCGGAATGACCAAACGGAACGGATCCTGTTATGTTTGCCTGGATTGCGGTGCCACCACCGGTTGCTCCTGATCACCAAAAAAACACCTCCCGATGCGGGAGGTGTTTTTCTTCCGTTTGTTGTGAAAAATTGCTCAAGTGACCGGGTTTTTGTATTATACAATCATAACCGACAAACCGTTACAAGAAGAAAAAGGTGTGAAGATGATTGGCCATTTACGCATTAAGTGATTTGCATTTATCTTTTAACAGGGAAGTCAGTTTGTATGACATTGATCCGGAAAAAGACATCGATAAACCGATGGATGTGTTTGGATGGGATCGGCACTATCATCAAATTCGCGATCATTGGTTAAATACTGTCAATCCGGAAGATACCGTTTTGATTCCCGGGGATATCAGCTGGGCGATGAAACTGGAAGTGGCCCGTTACGATTTTGGCTGGATCCATCAGCTTCCCGGCAAAAAAGTGCTGTCGCCGGGAAATCATTGTTATTACGCCCAGAGCAAAAAGAAAGTCCGCCAGATGCTCCCGGAAGGCATGGAGTGGATTGATGCCGATTATACGCTGGTGGAAGGAAAAGTGGTTGCCGGCACGAGAGGCTGGACGCTGCCGGGAGATAAGTTTTACAACGAAGAAGAAGACCGGAAAATTTATGAGCGCCAAGTGGGAAGGCTGGAGATCGCTTTGGGCATGGCGGAGCGTGAACATCCGGATAAAGAAAAAATCGTGATGCTTCATTATCCTCCGGTCACGCCGATGGCCAGCGAATCGGGATTTATGGATCTCATGAAGAAATATGGCGTGAAACTGTGCGTTTATGGTCATTTGCACGGCAGGGCGCAAGAAGACGCGATGGAAGGAAATGTCGACGGAATCGAATTGCGCTTGGTTTCATGCGATGCCGTCGGGTTTTGCCCGGTGAAGATTTGGGATTGATGACGCAAAAGCAACGGAACAGGAAAGTCCGTTGCTTTTTTATTTGCAGATCAAACTTCCAGCCTGATCCGGCTTTGGATCAAATCGGTCAGTTGTCCGCTTTGGATGAGGCGGTCGGCCCATTCAATTTCCCGGTAACCTTCCCGGTCTTTTTCCAAGGGAGGGATCGATTGGCGCAGCAGATCGTAAGCCAGCTGAGTGCTTCTGCCCGGTTTTTTCGACTGAAATTCCAAGGCTTGGGCGGCACACAGATATTCGATGGCCAGCACTTTGCGGGTGTTTTCGATCACATGCCGGCATTTTCGGGCACTGATCGATCCCATGCTGACGTGGTCCTCCTGATTGCCGGAGGAGGGGATGGAATCGACGGAGGCCGGATGCGCCAAGGTTTTGTTTTCCGAAACCAGGGAAGCGGCGACATATTGAAAAATCATGTAACCGGAGTTTAAGCCCCCGTTCGGGACCAAAAACGCAGGGAGACCGCTGAGTTGCGGATTGACGAGCCTTTCCGTGCGGCGTTCGGAGATGTTGGCGATCTCGGCCATTGCCATGGTTAAGAAATCCAAAGCCAAAGCAAGGGGCTGCCCGTGAAAATTCCCTCCGGAGACGACTTCTTCTTCATCAGCGAAAAGAAGCGGATTGTCGGTTGCGGCATTCATTTCCCGGAGCACAATCTTTTCGACATAATGGAAGGCGTCTTTGGAAGCGCCGTGCACTTGCGGGATGCAACGAAGACTGTAGGCATCCTGAACCCGTTTTTTCCCGGGCTTGCTGATGCATTCGCTGTCTTGAAGCAGTTTGCGCAAGTTATCCGCGGTGACCATTTGGCCGGATTGCCCGCGCACTTGTTGCAAGCGGGGATGAAAGGCATGCGGGATGCCTTCCAATGCTTCCAAAGTCATGCAAGAAATAATGTCTGCAGCCAGCAAAAGTTTTTTGGCTTCCATTACGGCCAAGGCTCCGAGGCTGCACATCATTTGCGTTCCATTGATGAAGGCCAGCCCCTCCTTGGCTTCCAGTTTGAGCGGCGACAGGCCGATTTCTTTCAATACATCCGACGCGGGCCTTCGTTTTCCCTGATACATGACTTCCCCCTTTCCCAAAAGCGGAAGGCACATGTGGGCGAGAGGGACCAGATCTCCGCTGGCACCGAGCGACCCTTGCGAAGGGATGACCGGATACACTTCCCGGTTCAACAACGTCACCAGAGCTTGCACCGTGGAAGGGCGGATTCCGGAATAACCTTTGGCCAAAGCGTTGATCCGAAGTAGCATCATTCCGCGAACCACCGGCTCCGAAAGCGGTTCACCCGTCCCGCAGGCATGGCTTTGGATTAAATGGTGTTGAAGCCGGGAAGCCTGGCCGGGATCGATGAAACGGCTGCATAACCGGCCAAATCCGGTGGTGATCCCGTAAACCGCTTCTCTTTTTTGAATCAACCGCTTGACAAAATCCCGGGAAGCTTGCATCCGTTTGATGGCTTCATTGTCCAATGTAACCGGGGTTTTTTTAAAAACAACAGCTGAAAATTGAGAAAAATTCAATCCATCCCCTTTAATTTTTACTGTTTGGCTCGCTGTCATTTTATCGCTTTCTCCTTTCATTGTATTATAGTGATCAAGAGAAAGGAGGGTTGGGGAGAATCCCAACCCTCCTTTCATTTGAAGTATTTTTATTATATTTCTATAAAGAAAAGAATGAGCCTGCACCATCTTGGAGAAAGGAGAATACAATGAATTGATCTGAAACAGAAAAGAGGCTGGCAAAGATGGCATGTTCCGGACGGAATATTTTAATCAACGGAGGCTTTCAAAAAGGAAGTGCTCCATGGACGGGAAAACGGATACGCCGGATGAAAAACCCTCTTCGCGCCGGGGATTATTCCATGTGGATGGGGGCAACGAGGGCAGGGGGCGATTCCATCTTGAAACAGACCATTCGCGGTCCTTTCGAAAGAGGTTGTGCTTATTATCTGTACTTTCGCCTGCTGAACGTGACCCCTCCGCAAAGCAAAGCAGAGTTGTATGCCGCGGTTGCTTATTTAGACGAAAAGCGGCAGATAATCCGATCCACTCCGCTTCTCATTCGTCCTCCTTACTTGGGAAACAAATGGTATTCGTATTTTACCATTGTCCCGTCTCCTCCTTTAAACGCCCGGTATGTTTCGGTGGTGTTCTTGCTCAGAAAAGGCTTGTTGTTTGTGGATTATATCCGTTTGGCTTCGCATGACATTTGACGGAAAGGTTCCATGACAGGTATAATGTTTTCGCTTTTCAGAAAAAGCTACTCTTTAAGAGATAGCTTTTTGTTTTTGTAGAAAAGATCGGATGAATTAGGTATACTGAAACGTGCTAAAATGAAACAATACAGGTCTTTTTCAAGGGACATCAATGGCAAGAGGATACATAGAAATGACGGGGGTGCTGATATGGTGAAAATCTTGGCTGTTCCCGGCAGCTTGACGGAAGATTCGACCACCCACAAAGCAGTGGCGATTGTGGCTGAAGCTGCAAGGCAAACCGGAGCCGAAGTGGAAATCTTTGATTTGCGAAAGTATCCGCTTCCCATTTATGATGCCCGCTCCGATGAATCGACGTATCCGGAAAATGTTCACCGGTTTAAACAAAAGATGTTGGAAGCTGAAGGATATATCCTGGCTTCCCCTGAATATCACGGTTCGGTCTCGGGTGTGTTGAAAAATGCACTGGATTTTATCGGAGCGAGAGAATTGGAAGGAAAATTTGTTGCACTGTTGGGAACTTCGGGAGGAGCCTTGGGAGCCACCAATACCTTAAACACCTTAAACATCATCTGCCGGACATTGCATGCCTGGCCGTTGCCATCCATGCCGTCTGTTCCTCAGGCTTACCAGGCATTTCATCCGGATGGCTCGTTGAAAGACGAAAAGCTGGAAAGGCGTCTGAAGAGTTTGGGTGTTGAGCTGGTCAAAACGATCGAGCGGCATTGTGCGTGTATGAATAAGGATAGATAGGGGGCCTCTTCATGCCTACACCAAGCATGGAAGATTATTTGGAAAACATTTATAAGTTGATTGAACAAAAAGGTTATGCACGGGTTTCGGATATCGCCGAGGCTTTAGAGGTTCACCCTTCTTCTGTAACTAAGATGGTGCAAAAACTGGACCAAAATAAATATTTGGTTTATGAGAAATATCGTGGTTTGATTCTCACGCCGAAAGGGAAAAAGATTGGAAAGCGCTTAATGGACCGGCATGATCTCTTGGAACAATTCTTGCGATTGATCGGAGTCAGTGAAGATAAAATTTATCAGGATGTCGAGGGCATTGAACATCACTTGAGCTGGGACTCGATCACATGCATCGAAAACCTTGTGGAGTACCTGGAAAAGAATCCGGAATTGGTCAAGTTTCTCCATTCGTTGAAAAAAGAAGAGCAAGTGGATTCAAAACCCTAAAAACCTTGGACATGTTTCCAGGGTTTTTTTCTACTGAGAGACATATTTATGGGAAAAGGAGAATTTTTTCAGGAGGGATCGTATGTGGGCTGATGCTGTGTTTGAAGGCGGCGGTGTCAAAGGAATCGGGCTGGTGGGGGCTTTGTCTGTCGCTGAAAGCAACGGTTATCGCTGGAAAAAAGTTGCCGGTTCTTCGGCTGGTTCGATCATCGCCACGTTGATTGCTTCCGGCTACACCGCCCAAGAAATGGCTGAAATCATGATGGAAAAAGATTTCAGTGATTTTTTGACCCCGAAATGGCCGGAATATTTGCCGTATGTGGGATCCGCCATCCGGTTGTGGTTTAAAAAAGGATTGTTTTCCGGGAATGAATTAGAGAAATGGATTGCCCGGCTCCTCGAGCAAAAAGGGGTATATACGTTTAAAGACTTATCCCGGGAAACGGAGCTTCACATCATTGCTTCAGACATCACGCGGGGACAACTGTTGGTCTTGCCACGGGATTTGGAGGATTATGGCTATCAGGCGGAATATTTTTCGGTGGCCAGAGTGGTTCGCATGAGTTGCAGCATTCCGTTCTTTTTTGATCCGGTGAAATTAACGTACAAACCGACAGGGGAGACTTGCTACATCGTCGACGGAGGCGTGTTGAGCAACTTTCCGGTCTGGCTGTTTGACAAGGAGAATCCCCGTTGGCCCACTTTCGGTTTCCGGTTGTTTTCGGAAAAAGATCATGAGTTTAACAAGATTTCCGGTCCGTTTTCCATGTTGCTTTCCCTGTTTTTTACCATGTTGGAGGCCCATGACAACCGTTATATTGAGGAATTGGAGCAAGTGCGTTCAATCCAGGTTCCTTCCTTGGATGTCAAATTGACTGATTTTTCATTATCGAAAGAAAAAAAGAGGGAATTGTTCTTGTCTGGGGTCAAAGCGGCCGAACTCTTTTTCAACCATTGGACATTCGACGAATATTTGAAAGCAAGGGGCAAGCGAAACAGTCTCCGGAAAAAACGCACGGATCAAGCGGGAAGCTGACAAAAACAAGTCTGAATATTTTAAAATCCACCCCGGAGTCAAGGCCCCCGGCGGATGAGGGCCTGACTTATTTTTTATTTCCGTTGATGACTTGAAACCGGTGTTTTTTACGCTTTTTTTTCGGCGGCTTTTTAGAGGCGCGGGGGCGGGAAGGGCTGACGAGGCGGATGAACCAGCGGGGAGGCGCCTTGTAAAAATACCAGACCAACCCGATGACAAGCACCGGGATGATAAAAGATGTGGGAGAATGGACAAGTCTAGAGATCAAACCGATGGCGGCAAGCCCCAAAATCAGATAATACCATGGAAATTGCGTTCGCCTTGGCACTTTGTAGCCTCCTTTTAATGTATTGGAGAGTTCACCGGGGGTTTCAACGGGGAAGCGGGTGTTTTCTGTTTTTCCAAAAGCGCATCCATTTCCCGCATGCGTTCAAAGGCTTTGATGGCCACTTCCACCTGATCATCGGTCGGTTCTTTGGTCGTCAGTTTTTGCAGCCATAGTCCCGGATAGCCCAAATATTTGAGAACCGGCAAATGGCGCAGAGAATTGGTGAATCTTAACCATTCATAAGATAATCCGATCACCACCGGAATCAAAAGAATCCGGATTCCGATTCTTTCCCATACATTGTCATAACTGAAAAATGAATAGACAATGACTCCGATGATAATGGTGAAAACCAAAAAGCTGCTTCCGCACCGGTAATGAAGCGTGGAATATTTTTGCACGTTTTCCACGGTTAAATTCTCTCCATGTTCAAAGGCGCTGATCACTTTGTGTTCCGCCCCGTGATATTGAAAAACGCGTTTGACAAGCGGAGTTTGGGAAACGGCCCAGAGATAGCCCAACAGCAAAAAGGTTTTGATGGCACCTTCGATCAAGTTTTGCACGATGAGATTTTGGGTGAAACGGTCAAACAGGATGCTTGCCAGATAAGCGGGCAAAGCGGTGAAGATGACCTTCCCGATCAGAAAAGACAAAATCCCGATGAGGGTGATGCTCACGATCATTTCCCATTTGGATCCGGATTTCGGCTCTTCTTCTGTTTCTTCCAGTTCTTCGGGATCCAGATGATCCAGATCATACTTTTCGGAGGCATATTGCATATGTTTGGCCCCCAGTGCGCTGGATTCAATCAGCGAAACCAGCCCGCGGATGAATGGAAGATGTTTCAGCGGCTTCAGCCAAGCGATTTCATTTTTTTCTATTTCAAAGCACTCAATTTCTCCGTTTTTCCGCCGGATTGCCGTGACTTGTGCATAACGGCCGCCGAACATGACGCCTTCGATGACGGCTTGTCCGCCATAAGCGATTTTGTTTTCGGACACGAAAGGTTGCACCACCTTGTTTTTATGGAATGTTCACAGAAACAGAACGAATGCCGGACGAAGAGGCGGACACGCCACCGGACGGTCCGCTTCTTGCCGTTTGGAGTCCATTCTAACTTGAATTGGGCAAATGAGTAAATAGACAGAGAATGAATCTTACCAACGGTCCCCCTGCGGAATGTCCCAACCTTTGGGGTAAATGAGGTAGACGGTGCCGTTGGAGTGGTTGAGAAAAGCTTTTTCAAATGCTTCGCGCGGATAGGTGATGCGGACTTCCCCGTCGCTGG
The DNA here is from genome assembly GCF_038006465.1 of Thermoactinomyces sp. FSL K6-2592. Lineage (NCBI taxonomy): Bacteria > Bacillati > Bacillota > Bacilli > Caryophanales > Thermoactinomycetaceae > Thermoactinomyces > Thermoactinomyces sp. FSL K6-2592. The sequence goes on along the minus strand of NZ_JBBOVH010000001.1, from coordinate 1,766,684 downwards.
GGCCGGCCGGGTCATTGGTCAGGACATCCCCTTTTTCGTCAAAACCGCGAATCACCAGCAGATGCCCGTTGGAAGAGGGGATCGGGCTCCCGGGCAGTTCCCCTTTGCCATAAGCAATGCTGGCGATGACGGGGACACGGTGTGCGATCCATTGTTCCGCATCCGCCAGGCTTTTCAGCCGCACCACTTTGGCTTCCAGCCCTGCAGAAGCGGCATAGGCCGTGTTAAAAGCCCAGTTTCCCCCTCCGTCATAAACATAATCCCACACTTTTGTGACAACCTGTGGTACGGGTTGATCCCAACCGGGTTGATTCATCACTTTTGCCCAATAAGCCATCACCATGGAAACAGAGGTGGGGGAACACCAGACTTCTCCGCCGTCCGGATAAACCATTTGGGAACGCATGGGAACATCCAATGCGCTGGTCAAGCCGGTTCCGGGCACTTGGCCGGGCTCATCTTTGCCGGAGGCAACCGAGAGGCCCAAGGAAGTCAGGACGGGGCTTCGGCCGGGCTCGGTCGTAAAGAGGGTGACCCGGGCTTGAACGGCTGAAGCCGTCTGATTTAAAACCAGCGTGTCAACAGAAACCCGTCCGAATTCATCTGATTGGCCGCTGACCGAATGGCGCCGGAAAGGAAGGTCGTTTTCATGCCAAACCCCCATGCTGTACCACGAACTCCAGCGGTTTCCGCTTTGGACGCGAAGCTCCACTTCGATCCAAGTGTTTAAAGGGGTGTTGGCTTCCCATGAGGCGATCGATTCAAGAAAATTCTCATTAATCACAGGAGAAGTCCATGTACCGTAATAGTAAGTGCCGGAATGGTATTTTCCGGATGTGTCCGTTCCTTGTTTGAGATGAGCGGGATGTAAACGAAGCGCAACACCGTCGTAAAAAGTGCCGTCAAAGTTTCCATGGTGAAGTCCGGATGCAAGGGAAATGAACCGTTTGTGGCTGACGGAGGCGCTTGCGGCAAAGACAGCGGAAGGTATAAAGGACAAGACAAGTAAAACAATAAAAAGGGTGGAAAAAAAACGGAGCAAAATGAGGATCCCTCCCAGAATTTTTTGATTAAACAATTCGATTTTTAAAGGGGTTTTCCTCTTCTCCGGGAAGAAACGTAGACAAAAAAACGGGATCATGGGAAAATATAATATTGCGAAGAAATGACTTCTCCTCTGTGGTACAATACGAATATCTACATAACACCAATTGCGGGGCGTTTATCCGTTAAAAAGGGGGAACAGGATGATACGGCGAATTCAACGTTTGCGCGAAGAGATGGCGGCAAAAGGCCTGGAAGCCATTCTGATCAGCCATCCAATCAACCGGCGCTATATGACAGGTTTCACGGGAACGGCGGGAGTTGCTTTGCTGACGGAGAAAGAAGCTATGTTCATTACCGACTTCCGGTATGTGGCCCAAGTCAAAGAACAATGTCCGGATTATACATTGGTCCGGCACGAAGGAAACATTTTCGATGAGGTGGCGGCTTGCTGCAAAAAACTGGGGATTCAACAGCTGGCTTTTGAACAGGATCATTTGACCTATGCCCAAGTGTCCAAGCTGAAGGCACGGTTGAATTCCATCCGCCTGGAGCCGGTCAGCGGACTGATCGAAAAGCTTCGTCTGGTCAAAGAACCCGAGGAGCTTTTGCTGATCAAAGAAGCGGCCAAAATTGCGGATCGTGCTTTTGAACAGATCTTGCAACAGATCCGCCCCGGTATGACGGAAAAGGAAGTGGCTCTGCGTTTGGAAGTGATCATGAGGGAACACGGGGCAACTTCTTCCTCCTTTGACACCATTGTCGCATCCGGTTGGCGCTCGGCTCTCCCCCACGGGGTTGCCAGTGACAAAGTGATTGAAAAAGGGGATCTTGTCACATTGGATTTCGGAGCTTATTATCAAGGATATGCGTCCGATATCACCCGCACCGTCATGATGGGCAAACCCACCGAGAAACAAAAAGAAATTTATCAAATTGTCCTGGAAGCGAACAAAAAGGCGATTGCCGGGGTTCAACCCGGCAAAACCGGGAAAGAAGTGGATGCCATCGCCCGCAATTACATTAATGAGCATGGTTATGGAGATTATTTCGGACACAGCACCGGCCATGGCTTGGGAATGGAAGTCCATGAGGAGCCGCTCGTTTCCACGAGGGGAGAAGAAGCACTGGTTCCGGGAATGGTGATCACCATTGAACCGGGTATTTACATTCCTGATTTGGGTGGCGTTCGGATTGAAGACGATCTGATTGTTACCGAATCCGGATATGAAAACATCACAAACGTTTCCAAAGAAATCATCATGATTCATTAAAGTTTGGGAGGAAAAGAAGGATGATCAGTGTCAACGATTTTCGTACAGGATTAACCATTGAACTGGACAACGATGTTTGGCAAGTGATGGAATTTCAACATGTGAAGCCGGGTAAAGGCGCGGCGTTTGTCCGTTCCAAATTGCGCAATTTGCGAAATGGAAACATCCAGGAACGCACCTTCCGGGCTGGTGAGAAAGTTCCCCGCGCGATGGTGGAAACACGTGAAATGCAGTACTTGTATGAAAGCGGCGGCGAATATACCTTTATGGATAACGAAACCTATGAGCAAATCACCTTGCCGAAGGAACGGCTGGAGTATGAACTCAACTTTTTGCAAGAAAACATGAACATCCAAATCATGGTTTACAAAGGGGAAACCATCGGAATCCAATTGCCCAACACCGTGGAGTTGGAAGTGGTGGAAACCGAACCAGGAATCAAGGGAGACACGGCCACCGGCGGAAGCAAACCGGCAAAATTGTCCACCGGGTTTACCGTGCAGGTTCCCTTGTTCATCAATGAGGGAGACCGTCTCATCATTGATACGCGCAGTGGTGAGTATGTATCCCGTGCCTGAGGGGAAGATGAGACCTCTGTAGCTTTGCTATGGGGGTTTTATCCGTTTTTTAAAGGATTATTTGAAGCAAAGGATGGGATAACATGAGGATCGTATCCATTGAACCGACCCCCAGTCCCAACGTGATGAAGTTAAATATGGATGAGGCGCTTCCGGACGGAGTCAGTTACAATTTTTCCAAGAAGAAAGCGGATGAAGCGCCGGACCACATCCGGGAGCTGCTGGCGATTGACGGAGTGACAAGCGTTTTTCAGGTATCGGACTTTTTGTCTTTGGAACGGCATCCCAAAGCGGATTGGCCGGCGGTTTTGGCCGAAGCGCGCAAAATCCTCGGGGAGGCCGAAGGCAAAAGTGAAGGACAGAGTGAACAAACGGTGGAGGAAGAATCGTCTTCTTTCGGGGAAATCACGGTTTTAATTCAAAAGTTGAAAGAGATCCCCATGCAAGTGAAACTGTTGAAAGACGGGGAAGAGTATCGTTTTGGATTGCCGGATCGCTTTAAAGAAGCAGTGATGAAAGTCCAGGGAACGACCTCCAATTTGATTTTTGAACGGCAATGGGTTGAACAAAAGCCGCGATACGGGGAGATTGAAGAAGTCGGAAACCAAATCGTGGAAGAAATTTCTGCCGCCTATGACAAAGAGCGGCTGGAAAATCTGGTGAAACGGGCGTTTTCCGGGGAGACGGAGACAAAAGATAAAGGAATCAGCCGGGAAGAAGTGGAAAAAGCATTCACTTCTCCAAAGTGGGAAAAACGGTATGCCGCTTTGGAACAATTTGAACCGGAACTCGGGGATCTTGATTTGCTGGAAAAAGCGCTGAAAGACGAAAAGCCGGCAATTCGCCGCCTGGCCGTGGTGTATCTCGGGTTTTTGGAAGATGAGCGGGTGCTTCCGTATCTGGAAGAAGCCCTGAAGGACCGATCGGCCATTGTCCGCCGCACAGCCGGCGATACGATGTCGGATCTGGGGAATCCCAAAGCCATTCCGGCGATGTGTGAAGCGTTGAAAGATCCGAACAAACTGGTGCGCTGGCGTGCCGCCCGGTTTTTGTTTGAGGTCGGCGATGAAAGCGCGATTCCTGCTTTGGAAGAAGCTGTGAATGACGCCGAATTCGAAGTGCGGTTACAAGCCCAAATGGCTTTGGAACGCATTAAGCGGGGAGAAGAAGCCAGCGGAACGGTTTGGCAGCAAATGATGAAGCGGATGGAAGAAGAAAAAAAATAAAACACGGCGCGGATTTTTTTCCTGAAGAAGGCAGAAAGCGGATGGATGCTCAGAGTATGAACATCTCATCCGCTTTTTTTATCTTCATGGCGTTTCTAATCTCCGCCCGGACACCGGTTCTTTCCGGACTACACCGCTTTTTGGGATCCCCGTTTTTTTAGATGGCCGGACGGAAGCGGACGATGCCGTAAGTTCCGGAACATAAGATGATACATAAATGCCCCGGTAAAAGCAATCAAACCCAAAATGGCAAAGGTCCACGGATATCCCACCCATGCCGACAGGGGAATGGCGGCGGGAGCAATGGTTTTTCCGATGGAAAACCGGAGACTGGCCGCGGCAAAATATTGTCCGCGCATGGACTCCGGAGCCAGTTTCGAAATAAAGCTGTCCTGCAATCCGACCACCAGGATTTCAGCGATGGTGAAAATAAAAATGGCCAAAAAGGCGAGCCACCACAGATGTGTCATGCCAAGTAAAATCATGGAAAGGCCGTACAGCAGAGACGAGGTGACAAAAACGTTCTTTTCGTGAAAAGAGCGGATCATTTTGGTGATCCAAACCGTAAAAAGAACCACCATCAAACCGTTTTCCGTAATCAGCCAACTGAAAAATCCAGCGCCTCCCGTTTCGACTTTGAAAGAACCCCATTGAAGCAGGGTTTGAACCGGAATGGATTCTGTGACATAAACGGCAATGATCAAATCCAGTTGCATGAAGGTTTGGGAAACCAGGATGCCTGCCAGGATAAAAAGCATGAAGTTAAAGTCGGAAAAAATAATCCGGTAGTCCCGCAAATTTTGTTTGGCAAATGCAATCCATCTCCCGTTTCCGGACGCAGGGGCGTTTCCTTCCCGGAGCCGGGCCGTTTCCCGGACATATTTTTGGATCAAAACAGATAAAAACAGAGTGGCCAGGCCCGATGCCAGCAACAATTCAAACCGGTGTTGAAAAAAGAAAAATCCGCCCAAGACCGGTCCGACGACCACGGCCAGATTGGACGCGGTGTAAAAGGTGGCAAAAACTTGGTTCCGGTCCTCTTCGGCCACCACATCCGCAATCATGGCGTGACTTGCCGGCCAATAAATGGATTGAAACGCCCCTAAAACGGTAAAGCAGACAAATGACCAACCCGGTGAGGAAAACCAGGGCGAATTGGCCAGTGCAAAGGAGAAAAAGGTGACGGCTTCCCCGACGGAGGCGATAACCATCATTTTTTTCCGTCCGTAGCGATCGGCACAATAACCTCCGGCCAGATTGGCCAGGACACTGACCAATTGCGACAGAATCAACGAGATCCCGGCGGTTTTTTTCCCGTAAGCGTCGGCGAAGAATATGGACATAAACGGGATATACATCCAAAAAAGGATGTGAATCAGCCCTTCTCCGAAGAGCCGGACTTTTAAATTTTGGTCCCAATCTCGAATTCGCACAGCACTCCCCCTTATAAAAAGAAAAAGAAGCCACAGGCAAGAAAATCCTTACCCATGGCTTCTTTTGGAGATAAAAGTCCCAGCAAAAGAAGAATTTATCCGTCATCGGGGCGGAAAGGATTTAATTTGCCTACAGGGGCCTTGCCTTGATGGATCTGTTTGATCACCGGTTTTTTCAGGGGAAACACGTCCGCAATTTGCAGATTTTTCATAATCCTTTCCGCCTCCTTGATTTTTTTGAAAATGATGTACTTTTATTTTAGTGAAAGATCAAACCGGTTGCAATCTTTTTTTACCGGATTCAAAAAAGCCATTTCAAAAGCCGGAGCAAAAAAGCCGTGATTCCTGCGGCCATCAAAGGGCCGACCGGAATGCCGCGCATAAACAAAATGCCGAAGATGGAGCCGATCACAAGCCCCACGATGAGTTGCGGATCCACTTTTAAAAGGTCCAATCCTTTTCCGTTCATATATGTAGCCAAGGCCCCGCCAATGAGTGCCAAAATCCCGGGAAGCGTGATAAAAACGGATAGAACATCTTTGCTTTGGATTCGTCCGGAAGCAAAAGGGACCAAAACGGAAATGGTTAAAAATAACAATCCGAATTCCAGCCCTCTTCGTTCCAAAGCAGGGAAGTACCGCTCCAAATGAATCAATTTAAGAATGAGCAACAAACTGGATGCCGTTGCGATCAACGGCGATCGTCCGATGACGCCAATGATGATAAGGGTCACTAAAAGAAGATCGGGATTCATTCGGTTAACCCCTGTCCTGTCAAGTTTGTACTAAAAATATGTGGGACAGGGTTGATTTATGAATGTTTAAGTGCGGGGGTCGCCCGGCCGGAAGGTATCGGCCCGAAGGCCTCTGCGCAAGCATTCCAGTGACAGGATGTCATGGGGTGAAATGTTTCCCAGATTGGCATTCGGGCCGAGGAGATGAAGAAGTTGGATTTGCTGATGGGTTTGGGGAGCTTCCCATAAAATGGTGTCGGGATCGGTTTGGTTCCGGATGTATTCCAGAATGGACCGCCGGATTTGCCCGTTTTCATCATAGATCCCGACATTTTTTCCTGATTCTCTTCCTTCCACGATCACAAAGGCGGCTCCCGCCTCCCGGTCCCGTTCATAGATGTTTGAAAACGCTTTCAAATCAAGGGGGACGCCTGATGCTTTTTTTCCGATTTCAGTGATGACGCGAAAACCCATTTCTTGCCCCAGTTGGATCAGGCGCGAGCGCTCGGCCGGGGAAAATTCCATCAATCCGTCGGAAACTTCAATCCATTCAAACCCTAATCCGGCGAGGGTCTCCAAGTACGGTTGGAGCTTATTTTGGGCATGGGCAATTTCCAAAAATGTGCCGCCCGGGTAAATGGATACATTGGATTGCCGGGCGAGTTCTATTTTTTTGCGTAAGATACCGGGCGGAGTGATTCCGGCGGTGCCAAAGCCCAACTTGAGAAAATCAATATATTCGCCGGCGAGCTGGAGCAAATCGCAAAAAGCGCTCAACCCCAACCCCTTGTCAATCACCATGGTCAAACCGTTCTGACGGGGTTTTGGCGGGCGCTTTCGGGATGAAACGAGTGCATCCGGCCATAATGACTGATTCATGGATTTCGCCTCCTGAAATGAATTACATCTTATTTTTATGCGCGGCGAATCCGCATGTAACACTTCAGACAGGCGAAAGCTTCTTTTTCCGCAGCAACAACCGGGTTCTTCCGTCTTTTCCCCGCAACCGCTGAGGACGGTCGATAAATTTCCGGGTCAGGAAAATCATGACAAACAATATGGCTGCCAGCCCGAGAAACAAAAGATACGGATGGGATGACAAAGCGCCGAAAACCGGCGGGCCGAGGGCCACTCCGAAAAAGCGGACGCTGTTGTATAACGAAGTGATGATACCGCGCTCCTGCATGCCGACGGCGGAGGTGATCAACGTATTTAAACAGGGGAGGATCAATCCGCTTCCGATGCCGATGGCAAAAGAGCAGAGGATCAGCCAATAGACATTGGGCCACCAGGGAATGGCCGCAGTGGCGATGGTGGTGATGATCAAACCGATCACAATCAAATGATTCATCTGGTGCGTTTTTTCTTTGACATGAGTTCCCGTGAAGTATGCGGTTAAACACAAGGCGAGCAACGGGATGGCCAAAATAAACCCTTTGACCACGCCACCGATGCGGAAGGATTCCTCAAGGAAATCAGAGAGGTAAAACAAAACCCCGAACATGGTGAACATGATCAAAGACCCGGACAAAAAGGTAATGACAAGCCAGGAACCCCTGCGTTGAAAGACTTGGCGGATATGTTGTTTGTATTCCCGCAAAGGTTGGGGCTTTTCTTTTTTGGACGGTTCTTCGATCACTTTCCACAAGGCGATGGCCACCGGCACACACAAGAGAGGAAAAATAAAAAACATGGCATACCAGGTAATCAGTGCAATGAGTGAACCGAGAATGGGACTGATCACTTTCCCGAATGCGTTGGAGGCTTCCAAAATGCCAAGCGATTTACTCCGGGCTTGCCCTTGGTACAAATCCCCCAACAAGACCATGGCAATCGGAGCGGTTCCGGCGGCACCAATTCCCTGGATGATCCTTGAAATCAAAACCATGGTGTAAGATCCGCCTTGAACGATGGACGAAAAGCCGGCCAACAACCCCCCAAAGCCATATAAAAGCAAACTGTAAAAAACAATTTGTTTGCGGCCGATCCGGTCCGCCAGAATCCCGGCAACGGGAATGACGATGGCTGCAGGGATGGAAAACAAAGTAATGAGCAGGCTGACTTGGAATGAATTTACATTCAGTGCTTTTTCGGCTGTCGGCAATACCGGAATCAGCATCGAGTTTCCGATCACCATAATAAACGGAATGGTGCTTAATGTGAGTAAAACCGCAGAATCAGCCGCGGCATTTTTTTCTTTTGACGCCATTTGATGATGAGGCATTCGGTTCACCTCTTTTGTTTTTTATTGGTTTAGAATGTCCCGTTTTCCGAAAAAACTTGTTTCCATTTATTGATTTGTTTGTGTCTCCGGTGAAAAAGACACACTAAGGAAAAATCATCAGGGACGATGAGGTGATTGTATGTATGTCAACTTAAAACGGGATTTGTCTTATATTGAGGGACTTTTGGAAGGTGATGAAAATCACCGGGATCACGTGGAATCCAAAGCGTTGCACCGTCTGTTGGACATTGTGGATCAGTTGGTCGAGTCCGTTGAGCAATTGGACCGGCGACAGTCGGAATTGGAAGAATATGTGGAAGCCGTGGATGAAGATTTGAATGATCTGGAATTATTGGTTTATGACGATGAAGATGACGAAGAGTTTGATGAACCGGTGTATGTGGTTTGCCCCGAATGCGGGGAAGAAGTCGTGGTGGAAGCGGAAGATTTGGAAGACGACTCCATTGAACTTCTTTGTCCCAAGTGTAATACGGTGCTGGAATTACAAGACATACACGATGAAGAAGCCAAAGAAATCATGGATGGCGGGACGGACTGAAAAAGGGCGCCCCGCTCTTTTTTTGCTTTTACGGTCGCGGTGATTTTGTCCGCATTGCTTGTCATATTCAAAACAAGTCCACATATGAATGGGAATAAGAAAAAAGGTTTGGGACAGGAGGTGCTCCATGTCTTTTCAGCCGGTTCTTCAAGTTCTTCCGCTTTCCCTCCGTGAGGTGATCCGGGCGCTTCCTTCTCCGGTATTGGAGTGTTTGGAAGAAGTCAGAGTCCGCCAGGAGAGGCCGCTGGAAATCGTCACCAATGAAGAGTCGTGGTTTGTCAGCAGGTCTTCGCGCCTTTCCAAACAGCCGCACGATGCCATGATTCCGAACAAGGAAGATTGTCTGAATCTCTTAAATCTGATCAGCAACCATTCTTTGTACACCATGGATGAAGAGTTAAGGCAGGGATATGTGACAGTGAAAGGCGGGCATCGGATCGGACTGGTCGGAAAGGTGATTGTGGAGGGAGGGAAAGTCAAATATCTCCGCGACATCACCGGTTTTAATGTCCGGATCGCCCGGCAGGTTCCCGGCGTGGCAGATCCGTTGCTCCCTTATATGTTTCATCACAAAAAAGCGGAAAACGTTTTGATTGTGTCTCCTCCCCAATGCGGGAAGACCACGCTGATCCGTGACCTTGCCCGCCGGGCCAGCGAAGGAAGCGCATTGTTTCCGGCATTCAAAGTCGGCATTGTGGATGAACGGTCGGAGATTGCCGGATGTGTGGCGGGGGTTCCCCAGCATGATGTCGGTCCCCGGACGGATGTGTTGGACGGGTGCCCGAAAGCGGAAGGCATGATGATGATGATTCGCTCGATGTCACCGGATCTCCTGGTGGTGGATGAGATCGGGCGGAAAGAAGACAGTGATGCCATCCATGAAGCGATTTATGCGGGGGTTCACATTTTTGCCACGGTTCACGGGCAATCCATCAAGGAGATCGCCGCGCGTCCGGTGTTGAAGGAACTTTTGCAGGAAAAGGTTTTCACCCGAATTATCTTGTTGAGCAGGAGAAAAGGCCCCGGAACGGTGGAAGGTGTTTTTAATCAATTTTTTGAGCGGCTGGATGCAAGGCAACGGGCGGGAAGGCCGGGAACGTTATGTTGAAAGTTTTGGGAGCGGTTTTGATCCTCATGGCGACGTCCAAGATCGGATTTGACTCAGCCCGGCAACTCCGGAAGCGGCCGCGGCAAATACAAGAACTCCGTTCCGGTTTGGCGATTTTAAAAACCGAGATCAACTATGGGACAAGGCCGCTTGCCGAGGCATTCGAACGCATTGCCGAAGCAAGCGGCGAATTGAAACCGGTCTTCCTCGAAGCGAGCCGGAAATTAAATACTTCGGATGGCAAATCCACTTATGAATGTTTGAAATCGGCCATTGAGGAAAAGTGGAAAAAAACAGTGATGGGGGAAGAGGAAAAAGGCATCGTCCTCAAACTGTGCCAGGTGTTGGGCAGTTCCAACCGGTGGGATCAGTTGCATCACTTGGATTTGGCGCAAAAAAATTTGCAAATGGAAGAAAATAAAGCCCGGGAAGAACAAGAAACCTATGAAAAAATGGTGAAAACACTCGGAGTATTATCCGGAGCCCTTCTGGTGATTTTGATGTTTTAAACTTGGATGAAGGGGTGGTGCTGGCTTTATGCCTTACCATTTGGATTCGGTATTCCAGATTGCGGGGATCGGAATCATCGTGGCCATGATTCACACGGTGTTAAAACAAATGGGCAAGGAAGATTTCGCTCATTGGGTGACCTTGTTTGGTTTTGTCGTCGTTTTGTTTATGGTTGCAATGTTGCTTCAGGATTTGTTTCAAACCATTAAAAATGTCTTTTTGTTTCGTACTTGATGGGAGGCGATCCGCTTGGAAATCATCCAGGTGGCGGGCCTTGGCCTCATCACCACATTCCTTGTCCTGGCCGTAAAAGAACAAAGCCCCGTTTTTGCATTCTCATTGGCGCTGTTTGTCGGCGTGGTTATTTTTATCTTCCTGGCAACCAAAATCGGGGAAGTGATCGGCATCTTGAAGGATCTGGCGCATCTGGCCAAGGTGAATGACCTGTTTTTGGAAACCATCTTGAAAATCATCGGAATTGCTTACATTGCCGAGTTTGGGGCGCAAGTGACAAGGGATGCCGGACAAGATTCCATTGCTTCCAAGATTGAACTGGCAGGAAAAGTTTTGATCATGGTCATGGCCATCCCGATCATTACCGTGATGATTGAGACCATTATCCAAATTCTGCCCGCGTAAGGATGAAGGGGAATGAAGAAAAAGATTTTGCTTGGATGGATTTTGATTTTGATCACAGGCTTTCCTCTCTTGGCTGCGGCTGAAAGCGAGGGGGATTCCCGGATGGTCCATGAGATGATCCGTTCCCGCCTCGATCAGTTGCAAACCGAACAAGTCGAGGATTTTTGGAAACAAATTGCGCAAGATTATGAAAAATATTTGGACGGGCAGAGTTCAAAGGATATTTTTGATTTGATTCTCTCGGGGGAAAACGGTCTCAGCCTCAAGAACGTTTTAAGCGGTTTGATCCGGTATTTTTTCGATGAAGTCCTGTACAACGGGAAATTGTTGGGCAGCATCATCATCCTTACGGTTTTCAGCATGATTTTGCAAACGCTCCAGACGGCGTTTGAACAAAATCAGGTCAGTAAAGTGGCCTATGCCATCGTGTTTATGGTGGTGATCATTTTGGCGGTGAACAGTTTTTATGTCGCCGTCGATTCGGCCAAGCTGGCGATCGGGCGAATGACCGATTTCATGCTGTCGCTGGTTCCGTTGATGATGACGCTGATGGTGACGATGGGCAACGTGGTGTCCGTATCCCTTTTTCATCCCTTGATTGTTTTTATGATCCACATCATCGGAACGTTGATCTATACCGTGGTTTTTCCGCTGTTGTTTTTTTCGGCGGTGCTCAGCATCGTCAGCAGCATCACGGAGAAGTACAAAGTCAATCACTTGGCGGGATTGTTGCGCAAAACCGGTATCACTTTATTGGGAGGGCTGTTGGCCGTCTTTTTGGGGGTGATTTCCATTCAGGGAGCCACCAGTGCGGTGACCGACGGGATTACGCTTCGAACCGCCAAATACATCACGGGGAATTTTGTGCCGGTGGTGGGAAGAACCATTTCCGAAGCGGCAGACACCGTCATGAGTGCTTCTTTGCTGGTGAAAAACACCGTGGGGCTTTCCGGAGTGCTGATCCTCCTGTTTATTTGCGCTTTCCCGGCGTTGAAGATACTATCGCTTGCTTTTATCTATAATTTTTCGGCTGCCGTCATGCAACCTTTGGGAAGCAGTCCCATCATCGAAAGTTTAAACACGATCGGCAAAACACTGATCTATATCTTTGCGTCTTTGGCAACCGTCGGGCTCATGTTTTTTCTCTCCGTAACCATATTGGTAGCGGCCGGTAACATCTCCGCCATGATCAGGTAGGTGAAACAGATGGTCTCCTGGATGAGTGATTGGTTGAAGCAAATTGTCCTCTTGGTTTTGATCGCCACCTTTATTGATTTATTATTGCCGAATAATCGTCTGGACAGATATGTGAAATTGGTGATGGGGCTGCTCATCATTTTGGCGATGTTGTCACCCGTTTTCCAATTGCTCTCGGAAGACCATGATTTAAGATCCTTTGCCTTTCTCAGTTCAAGCCCGGCACTGTCCAAGGAAGTTTCGATGGAAGAAATAAAAAAACAAGGGGAGGCCCTCAAGCAGGAACAACAACAATGGATCCGGCAAGAAGCCGAATCAAGGGCCGGGGAACAGCTGAAAGACGAATTGCAACAGCGCTTCCAAGCCAAAGTGGAAAAAGCGGAAGTGAAATTAAAAATGGACGGAAACGAGCAGGCGATTGAAGGCATCGTGGTGGTCATGCGGCCCCTGGCTTCCCCGGCGACGCAATCGGACCGGTCCGTTGAACCCGTTGAAATCAATGTGGGAAAATCCGGCGATGGTACGCAAGAGAAAGATCAGGAAGCAAACCGGAAAAAACTGCAATGGGATGTGATACATTACCTTGAAAACCATTGGAATGTACCCAGGGAAAACATTCATGTGGAAGTGCAGGGGGAGTAGATGTTTGCCTGTTACGGTCATGGCCACCGGCTTTACATAACCATCAAAGACGGAGGTGAAAAGCAAACATGTTCAAAAAGCTTTTCCAAAACACGGCAGGGGACGGGGAGAAGTCGAAGCGCTTGGGATGGATTTTGATTTTGGGGGCTTCGGGGGTGGCGATCATGATTCTTTCATCCTTCATCCAAGTGAGAGAAGCTTCGTTGCCGCCGGATAAAAAGGATTCTCCCCAAGCGGAAGCCGATGCCAAACCGGCGGCCGTGACCTCTTCCTCAGATGATGCCCTCAGCATGATGGAATACGAGCAGAGGTACGAAAAAGAACTGGAGGAAGTGTTGAGCAAAATCGTGGGGGTGGAAGATGTTTCCGTCATCGTCAACTTGAATTCGACGGTGGAAGAGGTTTTGCAAGTGGATAAAAGGGAATCGCGCCAAGTGACGACGGAAACGGATAAAAACGGCGGGAAACGTTCCGTCACCCAAGACACCGAAGATCAAAAAACCGCTTACTACCGCGGTGAAAACGGGGAGAAGCCCGTGGTCATCAAGAAGTTAAAACCGCAAGTGCGGGGGGTGTTGGTCGTTGCGCGCGGAGTGGAAAACCTGAAGGTGAAAGCGATTGTGATTGAAGCGGTCCAACGGACGTTGGATGTTCCGGTGCATCGAATTTCTGTATTACCGAAAGGATAAAAAAGGAGGAAGTCTGAATGTCGGTGAACAAACAAACGGTATGGCTGGTGACGATGTTGTCCGTCATGGTCGTTTTGTCTGCCTATTATATCGTGACGGGTCCGGTTGAACCGGCTGATCAGGTGGCACAAACCGCCAAGGAAAAACAAGGGGATATCAAAGTGGATATCAAGCCGGTCGATGAACCGTCTTCTTCCGGCCAAAAATCGGCGGAAGTTCTGGAGAACCAGTCCAATGATTTTTTTGTCGGTTATCAGTTGCAACGGAGCACGTTGCGCCAAAAAATGGTCGAAGAATACATGCAAGTGCTGACCAATCCGGAAGCACCCGAGAAGGAAGTGGAAGAGGCCAATCAGAAAATCCAGCAATTGATGAAAATTGACAATCAGGAGACCGTGTTGGAAGAACTGATCCGGAAAGAAGGTTATCAGGATGCCGTGGTCATTACCAATCTTCCGCACGTCGATGTGATTGTCCAAAGCGAAAAGCTGGACAAAAAACAAGTGGTGAAATTAATCAGTCTGGTCCGCCAGCATCTGCAAGTCGATCCGCATCATGTGACCGTCGCATACCGCTGAAAAAAAGAAATGATCAAAAAACCGGTTTCAACAAGGAAACTGGTTTATTTTTTTACATACGGACATTTGGTAAAACCGGGTCGGTTGTTTTACTATGTAAAGAGGTGGTCAAACCACTGAAAATGCGTTATGCTATTAGCGTTATCATGGATTTTGCTTTGGGCAGAAATTAAGGGAGGAAATTAAAGATGAATTTTAAACCGTATGAGATTCGCGAACTGATCCGATTAATTGATGAATCTCAAATCGATGAGTTTGAACTCGAGTTTGAAGGAAACAAAATTTATATGAAAAAGTCCGGCACAAACAGCGGAGCTTCTGCAACGCTCACGACATCCGAACCGGCTGCTCAAGCGTCACCTGTACAAGCTGTCCCGACCCCCAAAGCAGTGGTTCCGGAACCCGTCGCGGCGCCAAAGGAACAGGAGGCTCAGGAACCGGCACCGCAAGCGGCGGAGGAAGATGATCCGACTTTACATAAAATTGTTTCGCCCATGGTTGGCACCTTTTACCGCGCTCCGGCTCCGGATGCCGATCCTTATGTAAAAGAAGGAGACACCATTCAAAAAGATACAGTGGTTTGCATCGTGGAAGCGATGAAATTGATGAATGAAATTGAAGCGGAAGTAAACGGTACCATTGTGAAAGTATTGGTGGAAAACGGACAACTGGTGGAATACGGCCAACCCTTGTTCTTGGTGAAAACCACATAACGGCCGCGGAAGGAGGATGACGATGTTTAAAAAGCTCTTAATCGCTAACCGCGGTGAAATTGCTGTGCGAATTATTCGTGCCTGCAAGGAGCTCGGAATTTCCACGGTGGCCGTTTATTCCGAGGCAGACCGGGAAGCATTGCATGTGACGCTGGCGGACGAAGCTTATTGCATCGGTCCGGCTCCAAGCAAAGACAGCTATTTGAATATGACCAACCTGATGAGCACGGCAACACTGGTCGGAGTGGATGCCATTCACCCGGGATACGGTTTTTTGTCTGAGAATGCCGATTTTGCCGAGTTATGCGCTGCTTGCAATATTACGTTTGTGGGCCCTTCGCCGGAAGCGATTCAAAAAATGGGGGATAAGACGACGGCCCGTGATACCATGAAAGAGGCCGGGGTGCCGGTCGTGCCGGGGACCGAGGGAGTGATTGAGGATGTGGATGAGGCCGTGCAGACCGCCAAAGAAATCGGTTTCCCGGTGATTGTGAAAGCAACCGCCGGCGGGGGCGGAAAAGGAATGCGTGTGGTCCATCACGAAGAAGAGCTGAAACGGGCGATTGCACTTGCGCAGAAGGAAGCCGAAGCCAATTTCGGCAATCCGGGTGTTTATTTGGAAAAATACCTGGTGGAACCCCGTCACATTGAGATCCAGGTATTGGCGGACCAGCACGGAAATGTGATTCACCTCGGAGAACGGGATTGTTCGATCCAGCGGCGGTATCAAAAACTGGTGGAAGAAGCACCTTCTCCCGCATTGTCTCCGGAATTGCGGGAAAAGATGGGGGAAGCGGCAGTGAAAGCAGCCCGGTCCGTCCAATATTCGGGAGCCGGCACAGTGGAGTTTCTCCTGGATAAAGAAGGAAACTTCTATTTCATGGAAATGAATACACGTATCCAGGTGGAGCATCCGGTTACCGAGCTGATTACAGGTGTGGATTTGGTGAAAGAGCAAATCCGGATTGCCGCCGGCGAGAAACTTTCGCTTCGTCAGGAAGATGTCCGGATCAACGGTTGGTCGATTGAATGCCGGATCAATGCCGAGCGTCCGGAAAAAGATTTCATGCCTTCACCGGGAACCATCCAATTCTACCTGCAGCCGGGAGGAAACGGAGTGCGGGTGGACAGCGCTTGTTATCAAGGCTTTAAGATTCAGCCGTTCTATGATTCCATGGTGGCAAAGTTGATTGTATGGGGAAAAGATCGCAATGAAGCGATTGAGCGGATGAAACGGGCATTAAATGAATTTGCGATCGACGGAATCCATACAACCATTCCGTTCCACCTGAAACTGATGCAACATCCGAAATTTGCCGAAGGGGATTTTGACATTCTTTTCTTGGAGAAGAATCCATTAAATAAGGAGAGTATGGATCAATGAACGAAATCTACGAGTATGATCAAAATGCGATTGGCAAGATTGAGATTGCGCCGGAAGTGATCCAAATTATTTCGGGGATTGCAGCGGCTTCCGTCGAGGGCGTCATCGGATTGAGCGGGGGAACCGCCGCGAATATCAATCAGTTGTTGGGCCGCAAAAATTTGAAAAAAGGAATTCATGTGGATTTGGGAGAACAATTGGCAGTTGACTTGTCCATTGTGGTACAATATGGTTTCAGTATTCCTGAACTGGGCCGTAAAGTGCAGGAGGAAGTAAAACAAGCCATCGAAAACATGACCGGGCTTCAAGTGGATCAAGTTTCCGTGAAAATCAGCGGCATCAAGATGCCGGCAAACGATTCCGGGGATGAAAATAATGAGCCAAACCCGCCACGTGTGAAATAAGAATGGCTTGTGCAGTTTTTTGGTTAAAATAAAGTGGGAAGATCGAAGACCGGGCTGAATGGCTCGGGCTTCTTTTTGGGGGATTGTTGATGAGCAGGAGAGAGATCAGGGAAAAAGTGATTCAAACATTGTATGAGTGTGAATTTCGCCCGGATGAGCGGGAGGAAATCGTGTCTGTGCGCAGTACCGAACTCGCGGGGGAAGAGCGCTCGCATTTTTTGCATTTAACGGAAGGGGTTTTGCAAAATGCTTCCAGTCTGGATGAAGTGTTTCGCCCCTTGTTGAAAAAAGGCTGGTCATTGGAACGGATTCCCACCGTGGATAAAATGATCTTGCGCTTGGCCATATTTGAATTGTCATATGAAAAAGATGTGCCCAAGGCCGTGGTGATCAATGAAGCGGTCGAACTGGCCAAATCTTTTTCCGGCGAAGAATCCGGCCGGTTTATCAACGGGGTTTTGGGAAGAGTGGCAAAAGAAGAAGCCGGGCAAATAACCGAACAATAAATTTGAATAAAGAGGAGAGGGGATGGGGCCTTCCCTCTTTTTTATATATGAAAACGCTTGTATTTTAAGTGTTTGCGGAAGGTCTTTACATCAAAGTATTTAGCATATAAACTGAACATTAATTAATTATTAACCTTTAATGTTAAGGGAGTGAGCGCGTTGTCTTATCAATTGATTGATGGAAAACAAATCGCCAAAGAAATTCGTGCGGAGTTGAAAAAGGAAGTCGGCCAATTAACCGAAGAGGGGTTGAAACCGGGATTGGCCGTCATTCTGGTGGGAAACAATCCGGCATCCGAAACTTATGTGCGGAGTAAAATCCGGGCATCGGAAGAAATCGGCCTCCACTCCCGGTTGATCCGGATGGAGGAAACCGTTCAAGAAGAAGAGTTGTTGAATCAAGTGAAAGAATTGAATGAGGATCCGGCCATTCATGGAATTTTGGTGCAACTGCCCCTACCTGCTCACATCGACCCGGATAAAGTGATTGCAACCATTTCCCCGTCCAAAGATGTGGACGGCTTTTCCCCCGTCAATATGGGAAAGATGATGATCGGACAAAACGGTTTGTTGCCGTGCACCCCTTACGGAATCATGCAATTGTTTAAACGGACGGGAATTTCTCTCGAAGGGAAACATGCGGTTGTGGTTGGAAGAAGCAATATTGTCGGCAAGCCGATGGCCATGTTGTTGCAACAGGCCAATGCCACTGTGACATTGTGCCATTCGAAAACGGTGGATCTGGCTCATCACACCCGCCAGGCGGACGTTCTTGTCGCCGCTGTGGGAAGAGGCGAAATGATCACCAAAGAGTTTGTCAAACCCGGAGCCGTGGTGATTGATGTGGGGATGAACCGGAATGAAGCCGGCAAATTGGTGGGAGACGTGAACTTTGAAGAAGTGGCGCCGGTTTGTTCGGCGATTACTCCGGTGCCGGGCGGCGTCGGCCCGATGACGGTGGCAATGCTGATGAAAAACACCGTCATGGCGGCGAAAAAGCTGTGGCAACGTGCAAATTAAATGAAAAAGAAAGAGGCTTCCTCTGTTGGAGGAGAGCCTCTTTCTTTTATAATGGAAAAGATAAGTGATTTAAAAAGGCAAAGTGAGGGGAAGTTATGTTCCGTGAACCGGAACGCGATGTCTGGTCAGTCACTGACCTGGTGGAATACCTTTATACGTCGCTGAATCTGGATGAAAATTTGAAAAAGATCTGGCTGGAAGGAGAAATTACAAATTTCTCCCAAAACCGGAAAAGCCGCCATATGTATTTCACCATCAAGGATGATCAAGCCGCCATCGATGCGGTCATGTTTGCGGGAAACAACCGCCGTTTGCGCTTTGTGCCCAAAAACGGGGACCGGGTGTTGATCCGCGGGTATGTTTCTTTATACATGAAAAACGGTCATCTGCAGATTTATGTGCAGGATATGCGGCTCAGCGGAACCGGGGATTTGTACATCGCTTTTGAGCGTCTGAAAGAAAAACTTTCGGCGGAAGGACTGTTTGACAAAGAAAAAAAGCCCCTGCCCAAGTTTCCGGGAAAAGTGGGGGTAATTACCTCTGCCAGCGGAGCCGCTGTTCGTGATATTATTGTAACGATTCGCCGGCGCTATCCGATTGCATCCATTCTTTTATATCCGGTTTCGGTTCAAGGGGATGAAGCGGCACGGGAAATCGCCAAAGCCATTGATCACATGAACGAAATGGATGAAGTGGATGTATTGATTGTCGGAAGAGGAGGCGGCTCGTTGGAGGAATTGTGGGCATTCAATGAAGAAGTGGTTGCCCGGAGCATTTATCGTTCCAAATTGCCGGTGGTATCGGCGGTCGGGCACGAAACCGATGTGACCATCAGCGATTTGGTGGCCGATTTACGGGCTCCCACTCCGACGGCAGCTGCGGAGTTTGTGGTCCCCGAGCTGTTGGAGCTGAAAAATCAAACCACTCAGTTAACCCGGCGTTTGATTCAGTCTGAGCAGTCGGTCTTGGATCGGATGAAAGAACGGGTCAAAAACCAAGTCAACCGGGCTGTCTTTCTGGATCCGAAAGCACGCCTCTATCAATACACCCAACGGCTTGATCATTTACAGACGCGGCTGGAAAATGCCATGCAAACATCGCTTGAAAACAAAAAACGGGATTTTTCAGAAGCGAAGTTTCAATTAAAGGCTTGCCATCCGTCGCAAAAATTGTCTAAACTGAGTGAGCAGTTGGCGTTATTGATCAAAGACAGCCGGGCCCTGATGCGTCAGCGGTTGAAAACCGAAAAACAACGCTACCATCATCAACTGGCCCAATTGGATGCACTGAGTCCGTTAAAGGTGATGCAACGCGGATATTCTCTCGTTTACCGACTTCATAAGAATGAACTGATTAAATCCGTCCGGCAAGCGGAGCCCGGGGATTTGATTCAAGTCCGTCTCGCTGACGGGCGGTTGAGATGTCAAGTGTACAGAGCGGAGGAGGAGAACAATGACTGAATCAAAAGATCTGTCCGCATTCGAGTCCCTGCCGTTTGAAGATGCATTGAAACGGCTGGAACAAGTGGTGCAACAGCTGGAAAAAGGCGACACTCCTCTGGAGCAGGCGATTCAGTTGTTTGATGAAGGGATGAAGTTGGCCCATGTCTGCGGAAAAAAGCTGGAATGGGCGGAACATCAGGTCGAGATGCTGGTTAAGGAGAATGGAGAGTGGCTGAAAAAACCGTTTGAAATAGAGGAGGATTTGGAGTAAGTGCAATCCATTACATCATATATCAAGGAACAAGCGGATCGGGTCCACCGGGCTTTGGACCAATATTTGGACCAGATGGACAGCCTGCCCGATGTGTTGCGGCAATCCATGCGGTATTCGCTTTTGGCCGGGGGGAAACGGTTGCGTCCGGTGTTGACGCTGGCCACCGTGGAGTCGCTTGGAAAAGATCCCGAAAAAGCCATGCCATTTGCATGTGCCATTGAAATGATTCATACGTATTCCCTGATTCATGATGACTTGCCGAGCATGGATGACGACGATTACAGACGGGGTAAACTGACCAACCACAAAGTGTTTGGGGAGGCTCAGGCCATTTTGGCCGGGGATGCCCTGTTGACGGAAGCATTCGGTTTAATGGCCGCCGCGGCCAAAAAGGAAGGATTGCCTGCGGAAGTGGCCCTGACGATGATTGAAGAAGGGGCCCGCAGTGCAGGGGCGCGCGGAATGGTCGGAGGCCAGTCGGATGACCTGTTGAGCGAAAACCGGAAGATCAGCTTGGAAGAACTGGAAAGCATTCACAAAAGAAAAACCGGGGATTTGATCGCCTTTTCGGTGCGCATGGGAGCGCATTTTTGCCAGGCTGAATCCTCCGTGCTTGATGCTTTGACGCGTTTTGCTTATCAAATCGGTCTTGCGTATCAAATCCAGGACGATATTTTGGATGTGACCGGCACCACCGAAGTGATTGGAAAACCGGCCGGAAGCGACATCAAATCCAATAAAGCAACTTATCCGTCATTGCTCGGTCTTGAAGAATCCAAAAGAAGACTGAAATTGCTCACGGAGGATGCCAAAAACACGTTGATGGCCCATCCGGGGATTGAACCGTCCCGGTTGTTGGAAATCGCCGATTATTTATTGTCCCGTGATCATTAACGCCAATGTATGATAAAGAGAGAGCCTTGTGCTATAATAAAATATGTTTTCAGCAAGTGGGTCTCTTGAAAAGGGAAAGGGATGCACATCGGGAACCGTCAGATGACAAGCAGGCTGTATTTTGCCGGAAAAGCCTGCTTGATGCGGTACTCGTCCCCAGGGGTACCACTTGCGAGAACCGGGAAAAATACATATCCATCGTTGGAGAAACGATGAACGGCACCGGTCCTTGCGGCCGGCATTTTTCTGAATGGATTCGGGCAAAGGAAAGATGACGGATGTTCAGGATGTCACTGCATTTTTAAAGGGATCAGGACTCATCTGTATCGGATCATATTCATGATGGCAACGATGGCGGAGGAAATCCCGTGAAAGCGGGGATAGGCTGCTGTGAAAAGCGGACTTGACCTTGTGGTGTCGTAATCGCTTCCAACCTCTCTCTTTTTTCGCAGTGATTTTTCGGACCAAAGCCACTTGTCAATTTCCTTTGCTCATCTTATTATTTTTCAAGTAAGTCATGTAAACCAAAATGAAAAGAAAGCGAAAGCGAGGCGTTTTTCGTGCACCTCGAGCAGATTAATTCGCCAGATGAATTAAAAAAATTACCTGTGGAAGAACTTCCGAAATTGGCGGAGGAAATCAGCCGGTTTCTCATTGAAAGTTTGTCGAAGACCGGAGGACATTTGGCCTCCAATTTGGGTGTGGTGGAACTGACGATTGCCCTTCATTATTTGTTTGACAGTCCCAGAGACAAAATTTTGTGGGATGTCGGCCATCAGGCTTATGTGCATAAAATTTTGACGGGCCGCCGGGAAATGTTTTCCACTTTGCGACAGTACAAAGGGTTGTGCGGTTTTCCGAAGATGAGAGAATCGGAGCATGACTGTTGGGAAACCGGACACAGCAGCACATCCTTGTCTGGGGCGATGGGGATGGTTGCGGCCCGGGATTTGAAAGGGGAAGACTACAAAGTCATCCCGGTGATCGGGGATGGCGCCCTGACTGGCGGCATGGCTTTGGAAGCACTCAACCATATCGGGGAATCCCAAAGCGATATGATCGTCATTTTAAATGACAATGAAATGTCCATCAGCCCGAATGTCGGTGCCATTCACAATCATTTGGCCCGTCTTCGCACAAACAAAAGCTATAACAAGATGAAAGACGAAATCCAGCATCTTTTGAAGAAGATTCCGACCGTCGGCGTGCCTTTCGCCAAAACATTGGAAAGAATAAAAGACAGTTTGAAATATTTGGTGGTATCCGGAGTCTTTTTTGAACATCTGGGCTTTACTTATATCGGGCCGGTAGACGGCCATCAATTGGATGAATTGATGGAAAGCCTGCGTTTGGCCGGCAAGACCAAAGGGCCGGTGTTGGTCCATGTCATCACGAGAAAAGGATACGGGTATAAGCCCGCTGAAGATGATTCCGTTGTGTACCACGGAGTCGGAACGTACAAAATTGAATCCGGTGCTTTTCAAAAGAAAGCAGGAGGTCCTCCGAATTACCCCTCGGTTTTTGGAAAAACCCTGGTGAAGCTGGCTGAAAAAGACGAGCGCATTGTCGCGATCACCCCGGCGATGCTGACCGGTTCCAAATTGGAAGCTTTTCAGAAAAAGTTTCCGCAGCGTTGTTTTGATGTGGGAATCGCGGAACAACATGCCGTCACTTTTGCCGCAGGCCTTGCAACCCAAGGGATGAAACCGGTGCTCGCCATTTATTCCACCTTTTTGCAAAGAGGTTATGATCAACTGGTTCACGACGTTTGCCGGCAGAACCTGAATGTGGTTTTTGCAGTGGATCGGGCCGGATTTGTCGGTGAAGATGGGGAAACCCATCAGGGGATTTATGACATCGGATATATGCGCAGTCAGCCGAACATCGTGATCATGATGCCAAAAGATGAAAATGAATTGCAGCACATGATCCATACGGCCGTCCAATACAACGACGGGCCTGTCGCCGTCCGGTACTCCAAAAGCGCCGGGGTCGGGGTTCCCATGGATGATGAATTGAAGTTGTTGCCCATCGGGAAAGCGGAAGAGGTGAGACCCGGAAAAGATGTGGCCATTTTGGCACTGGGTCCGATGGTTCAAACCTCTTTGGAAGCGGCTGAACAGTTGAAAGAAAAGGGCATTGATGCGCGTGTGATCAACGCCCGGTTTGCCAAGCCGCTGGATACCGGGCTTTTGGATCAGCTGGCTGACGAAAACATCCCGTTGATCACGGTGGAAGAAGCCGCGGTGATTGGCGGTTTCGGCAGTGCCGTGCTGGAATATTACCAGCAAAAAGAAATCGAAATGCCCAAGGTGAAAATTTTGGGGGTTCCGGATATCTACGTGGAACACGGAAGCATCGATGACCAACGGAGAGAAGTCGGATTAACTCCGGAAGGCATTGCCGATACTGTTAACAGATTTTTATCACAAAAAATCCAAAAAGCTTGAGGGTTGAACGTGGAAAAAAAGGAACGCATTGATACTTTACTGGTTCAAAAAGGCCTGTTTGCAAGCCGTGAACAGGCCAAACGATCCATCATGGCCGGACTGGTTTATGTAAATCAGGAACGGATCGAGAAAGCAGGAACCAAAGTCCCGGTGGATGTGTCCATCGAGGTGAAAGGGCAACTTCACCCTTATGTCAGCCGCGGCGGATTAAAGCTGGAAGAAGCGGTGAAAACATTTGGCATTGATTTGAAAAACCGCGTCCTTTTGGATATCGGGGCTTCCACCGGGGGATTTACCGATTGTGCGCTGCAAAACGGTGCAAAACAGGTGTATGCCATTGATGTCGGCTATGGACAACTTGCTTGGAAATTGCGGCAAGACCCGCGGGTGATCGTGATGGAGCGGACGAACTTCCGGTATGTCAAACCGGAACATTTGACAGGGGATATCCCTGACTTTGCCGTGATTGATGTTTCATTTATTTCCTTAAAGCATATCTTTCCCAATTTAAAAGACCTGCTCAGCCGCGGCGGGGAAGTGGTGGCATTGATCAAACCCCAATTTGAAGCTGGCAAAGAAGAAGTCGGCAAAAAAGGGATTGTCAAAGATCCCAAAGTGCACCGGAAAGTTTTGATGAATACCGTGAAGCTGGCCGAATCCCTGAATTACCGGGTGGAAGGAATCACGCCATCCCCGATTCAGGGAGGAGAAGGAAATATTGAATTTCTGGGATATCTCACTTTCCCGAAAACCCGGGAAAGCAACATCGATTGGGAAACCAAGATAAAAGAAGTGGTGGATGAAGCGCACGAGCGGTTTTGATGAATTGAAAAAAGGGTTCACCCGCATGACTTCGAATTAGTAGGTAAAGGAGGGGGGGAATGGTGACCCGACCGGGCGATACCCTTGTACTTTTTCTGCTAATCGGAGTCATCTTTTATTTAATTTGGAAAAAGTTATTGGACTTATACCCGAAAAAGGAAGAACCGGATGAAGAGATTGAGGGTGAAGTTCCGGACTTGTTGCGGCAACAAGGATATGAAGTGGTGGGGGAAAAAGAGAGGATTCCGTTTGACATCGATTACGGTGGACGCCAGTATGCCAGCCGGTTGTTCATCGATTATGTCGCCCGCCGCGATGATGCGTGGTATGTTGTGATTGTCGCAAGACCGCGCAAACCCATCCGGGAATCCGGAGCCGGATTGAGGGACTTTTTCCTGCCGTATTATTTGTTGTACCGTCCGGATGCCATTTTGTATGTGGACCGCGATCAGGGAACGATCAAGAAGATCGAATTTGACATACCGGATGTCTCCTTTCAAAAGCAAAAACATGTTTTGTTTTATTTGGCACCGGTGATATTGATCTTGTTCGCCGCTCTGTTTATATTATTATGATTGCAACGTGGTTATTGGGGTGGAAATGGTTGAAAACAATCGGGATTAAAGTAAATCGATCCAAACCGAAAGCTTTTGCGGTTGCAGAGAAAATGAAACGGGAATTGGAAAAAAGAGGGGTTGATGTCTGTTTTGAACCAGATATTGCAGCTGACTTGGGATATCCCGACTTGGGGCTTCCTTTGGAGGAATTCGCCAACCGTGTCGAACTGGTCTTTGTCCTGGGCGGCGACGGAACCTTGTTGGGGGTGGCCAGACAGTTAGCGCGGTATCAAATCCCGATTCTCGGTTTTAATTTGGGAAATCTGGGCTTTTTGTCCGAAGCGGAAACCGGCGGTCTGTCCGAAGCGATTGAACGGGTGCTTTCCGGGGATTATGTGATCGAATGCCGCCTGATGCTTGAAGCGGAAGTCATCCGCAACGGCCGTGTGATTGAAACCGGGGTTGCGCTCAATGATGTGGGGATCGCCAAAGGCTCTTTCGGCCGGATGATCACTTGCACAGCGTATATGGACGGGAATTTTCTCGGAACCTATACAGGTGATGGGGTCATTATCTCCACGCCGACCGGTTCGACTGCCTATTCCTTGTCCTGCGGAGGGCCGATTGTCTATCCGGGAATCCGGGCATTGCTTTTGACGCCGATTTGTTCACATACATTGACTTCCAGACCCATGGTTCTTCCGTCTGAATCGGTCATCGATATCCATGTTTCGGCCGTTCACCGGGAGATGGGCATCACCATCGATGGTCAGATCGGCTATTGTTTGAAGGAAGGAGATATTGTCCGGGTAAAGCGTTATAAGCACTCCGCTTTACTGATCAAATGGCAGGATCGTTCATTTTTTGAGGTGGTACGCCAAAAACTGCAAGGCGAGAGTGTGGATGTTAGCAGGGTAGGTGGAGAACATGAAGGCACAGCGCCATATTAAAATCCGTGAAATCATTTCAAGCAAAGAGATTGAAACACAAGACGATTTGGTCGCGGAATTGAAAAAAGCGGGTTTCAATGTGACACAGGCAACCGTCTCCAGGGACATTAAAGAATTGCATCTGGTGAAAGTTCCGACAGCCAGCGGGGCATATAAATATTCACTTCCCACCGGGGAAAAACGTTTTGATCCGTTAAGAAAATTAAAGCGGACACTTCAGGAATCTTTCGTGAGCATCGATTACAGCGAAAACCTGGTTTTGCTCAAAACCTTGCCCGGTAATGCCCAAGCCGTGGCCGCTTTGTTGGATCATTTGGATTGGGAAGAGTTGATGGGTACGATTGCAGGGGATGACACCATATTGATCATTTCCCGGACCAAAGAGCAGGCACCTCAATTAATGCAGCGCTTCTTGGATTTGCTGTAAGGAGGCGGTCGGGATGCTGAAGGAACTCGTTATTCGCCACTTTGCCATCATTGAAGAGGTGCATATCGCATTTGACCATGGGTTTCATGTGTTAACAGGCGAAACGGGCGCCGGGAAATCCATCTTGATTGATGCTCTGGGCTTGGTTGCCGGCGGCAGGGCATCTGCGGATTTTGTCCGCCATGGAGAAGGAAAAGCCGAAATCGAAGCGGTGTTTGAACTGGATCAAGAGCATGCTGCACGGGCTCCGCTGGTGGAGTGGGGATTTGATGAGGAAGAGTTGGATCAAATCATCATCCGCAGAGAGATCACTGCGCAAGGGAAAAGCACCTGCCGGATCAATGGAAGAGTGGTCACGCTGTCCTTGCTCAAACAAGTCGGACCCCGTTTGATTGACATCTCCGGACAGCACGAGCACCAATCATTGCTGAAAACGGAGGAACATTTGGAGTGGCTGGACCATTTCGGCGGCGAGGAAATTCTTTCATTGCGCCGGCAATATGAAGAGATATATGTTTCTTACGATAAAGTAAAGCGCCAATTGGAACAATTTCGAAAAAATCAGAGGGATTTGGACCGGCGTTTGGATTTGCTCCGTTTTCAGGCCGATGAAATTGAAGCAGCTCAGTTGACCCCCGGGGAAGAAGAAGCTTTGGAATCGGAACACAAACGTTTGGCTTCCGCCGAGAAACTGATGGTCCACAGTGCGAAGGCATATGAATACTTAAACGGTGAACAGGGAGGCATCAGCCTCGTGCAGGAGGCGATATCCCATTTAAGCCAGATTTCCGAAGTGGACGAGTTTTTGGAAAATGTGGCGGAACTGGCCCGGTCGGCCTGTTACCAACTGGAAGAAGCGGCAATTGAAATTGCCCGCTATCAGGACAGTTTTGAGTTCGATCCCAAACGCCTTTACGAGGTGGAAGAAAGAATCCATTTGATTCACCAATTAAAACGCAAATATGGGGACAGCATTGAAGAGATTTTGGCTTATAAAGAACAAGTGGACCAAGAACTGCATGAGCTCGAAAATCATGAGGAAATTGAAGCGGAACTCAGCGCAAAATGCCGCCAATATGCGGAGCAATTGAAAGAATTGGCGCAAAAGCTCACATCGAAACGGAAAAAAGCCGCATCTGCATTGGAAACCAGAGTGGAGCAGGAATTGAAGGATTTAAATATGGGGTCGACCGTTTTTCACGTCGCCTTTTTTCCGGAGCCTTACCGCCATGACGTTTTTTATGCTCACGGGCAGGATCAAATTGAGTTTCAAATTGCCCCCAACCCTGGCGAACCGTTAAAGCCGCTTGCCAAAATTGCATCCGGGGGAGAATTGTCCCGGTTGATGCTGGCGCTCAAATGTATTTTTACCGAAGTGAACCGGAATGATACATTGGTCTTTGACGAGATTGACACGGGAGTGAGCGGCCGCGCAGCGCAAGCCATTGCGGAAAAAATTGCGTTTTTGTCGAACAGGCATCAAGTCCTGTGCGTGACTCATTTGCCCCAAGTGGCTTGTATGGCGGACTGCCATATGTACATTGCAAAAGAAGTATTGCAATCCAAGACAAGGACAAAAGTGGAGAAGCTGGACATGGAAGGTCGCACGGTTGAATTGGCGCGCATGCTAGGCGGCGTGGAAGTGACCAGTACGACCCGGAATCACGCCCGGGAAATGATCCGGCTGGCTGAAGAACAAAAGAAACAATATGTGAGGTGAGTGCCTTTAACCCAGGTGTTAAAGGCTTTTTTGTTTTTTAATTGGCATTTGGTTTTTCAGGGAACATGTTCATGAGCAGGAATGTTTTGAAGGACATAAAAGGCCGGTGAAGCGGTTACCTTAAGATTAGTAAGCTGCACCTTTCAAAATTGGCGAAAGGGAAGGCGGGAAGCTCAGGAGAGTGGTAAGATTGCAAAGCAAAGGGAAACGAAAATGGTTGGGATTTCTCCTGGTGCTTCTCCTGATGTTGGGAAGTACTACAAGTGTCTTTCAGCAATGGATCCAATTTCCACATGAGATCCGCCTTTTTCAGGGTGAATCAAAACAGCTTCCTTTATCCATGCCTGCCACCGCTACTGCCAGTGTATCCGATCCCCGTATTCTCCATGTGAACGGATTCCGTCAAGCTGAGGTTCCGGTGGATCTCAAAAAGCCTGTCACTTTATTTACCAACACAGCCGGAAAGACTTGGCTGACCCTGAACTTATTTGGTGCATTCCCGATTAAAAAAGTCCAAGTGAATGTTTATCCCAGGTTAAAGGTGATCCCCGGCGGACAATCCATTGGAGTGAAGGTTTATTCCAAAGGAGTGATTGTCGTCGGCCACCATCGTATCCAGACCAGCGATGAAAAGGTGGATTCACCGGCTGAAAAAGCTGACATCCGGATCGGCGATTATATTGTGGCCATGAACGGAAAGCCGGTCAACCGGGTGCAGGATGTGGCCAAAGAAGTCAAAAAATCGGAGGATAAACCGATCCGGGTCACACTGATACGGGAAGGAAAACAAAAAAACACCACCATTCAGGCACAAAAAGATGCCAGGGAAAACCGTTACCGCTTGGGGATTTATATCCGCGACTCCGCGGCCGGGGTGGGAACGCTGACCTTTTATGATCCTGAAAAACATGTGTACGGGGCATTGGGACATGTCGTGACAGACGTGGATACCGGACTGCCGATTCGTGTGGGGGAAGGAAAGATTGTCCAATCCAATGTGACCTCGATTCAAAAAGGGGAATCTGGTGAACCGGGTGAAAAAAGAGCCATTTTCTTCAGGGAAAATCAAGTGTTGGGGAACATCCGCCAGAATACACCGTTCGGGATTTTCGGGCAGATGAATGAGGCCCCGGCTAACGGAAAATACCAAAAACCGATTCCGGTTGCTCTCGCTGATGAAGTGAAAGAGGGCCCTGCCAAAATCCTGACGGTGGTTGAGGGGCAAAAAGTGGAGGAATACAACATTGAAATCGTGCATGCCATCAAACAAAAATTTCCGGCGACCAAAGGATTGATCATCAAAGTGACGGATCCCCGGTTATTGAAAAAAACCGGCGGCATTGTCCAGGGAATGAGTGGAAGCCCGATCATTCAAAACGGAAAATTAATTGGGGCAGTAACTCACGTGTTTGTCAATGATCCAACTTCGGGATATGGAACTTTTATCGAATGGATGTTGCAAGATGCAGGGGTGATTCAATCAACAGCGGCTACACATCGTAGCCGCTTTTTTCTCTTCAGGATCGATCCAGTTGTTTTAAAAGTTGATCTTTCGTCTGAATTTGTTGAAGGGCCGCATCCACGTGCTCAGCAGCAGAAACCCGGTTTCCATCCAAAGCAAATTTCCCTTGATAAGCGCCCACGATCACGTAGCTGGGATCATTTGTCACCGGACCTTCGTATTTTTTCAATAACAAAACATACGAGTCATCCGCATCCATGACTTCATTTCCTTCCACGGTAAAATTCATATTTTTCTGTACACCACCGGTTTCCAAAATGGATATGACTTTTTGCGGAGCGTTCCCTTCATAGACCTGATCAATTTGAAACGAAGTCAGGGTAAACGGAACCCGGTCATAGAAAAAACTTTTTTGCCCGGAAAGAGCCTTGCCCTCCACGATTAAATCAGCTTCTTGCTGCATTTCTTTCACACTGGAATACATTTTGTTCAAGGACACACCCACTTCCACCTCTTTCGGTTGGAAGAAAGAAACATAGATCCCGGCCGCCGTCAACAAAGCAAGACTTGTGATCCCGATGGAATAAAGAAGGTGTTTGGACTTCCTCAGCATAAATAAACCTCCTTAAAAATTAATAAATGGCATTCACTCCGCTGATGTCATCCTGGGTCGGGGAATAAACCGTTCTCCCGTCATTGCTGTACATGACTGCTCCACCGGGTCCCAGCCGGTCTTCATGGGCAAGACCGATCGCATGCCCCAGTTCGTGCGTGATGACTCCTTTTCGAACCTGAGAGGAATAACTGTCGGTATAATAACGGTTGATGGAAATATCCATTTGGTAAACCGTGCTGCCTGAAGCGGAAGTAACGGTGCAAAGGCCGCTCCAGGAAACATTTCCATAATTGCCGGCCTCCGTGCGAATCCCGGCACTGGACCCTCCGTAACTGAGATTTACATCCGTCCGGCTGCTCCATTCCGCAGCGCCGTTTTCGCACTGTGTCGTATAGTCGCCTCCCATATCGCATTCATACGTAATATTGCTGCTTGACCATCTGTAACCCCACAAATTGTAAGCAAAGGCCGGAGTCCATGCCAGCAGGGTGACCACAAACAAACTGAGGACTACCAATTTTTTGGCCAAGAAAAACCCTCCTTATAAAAATATTCTGACTATATAATTGGCTACAAAGGAGGGAAAACCTGCTTTTTTATATAAAAAAATTCTAATTCAAAATACTTTTATACAAACAAAGAGCAAACCAACAAGAAAAAAAAGGCAAGAATCCATTTTCGGAATCTTGCCTTTGAATTTGGCTTCAAATTGCTGAGTCGGGTTGTTCTTTCCAATCTTGGTATAACAAGCCGGTGGCAAAAGTGACAAGCGGAACAAACAACATATTGACCAGCATGACCACGGATGCCACCACGAGGTAGCGGTCGGTGAATAAGAATGTGATCGATTGGACGATCCACTCGACAGCCAGCTCCACGATCAAGAAGCCAAAAATAATACCACACAGTTTCCAGAAATTGCTTTTGCCAAATTGAAAGGCTTGTTTGAAGCCTTCCCACCATTTTTTTTCGTCCAGTACCACGGCAAAAGGGAAGGCATTAAACAGAACCATCAAAACCAGTCCCGGGATAAGGAGAAGGAAAGTTCCGGTGACCACTCCCAAAGTATAGAGAATGGACATCACAAAAACGACAAAACCATATTGCCAAAAGCTCCCGTATGCACTCGAAAACTCAATGTATTCCCGTTTCCGGTAACTGTCCAAGAGCTTGATAAAGGGAATTTGGACCAGTGATCCGGCAATCAACATATTGATGCCGTAGAACAAATCAGCGATATGAATCTGAGGTAACCAATAATAGAAATAAAAATAGTTGTTGATGAGTATACACAGAAACTGGATTGGAACGATCACGATCAAACCCAGCAATAAGATCTTGCCAAATTCTTCGCGATACAGTTGTAACGAATCCCGAATGAGCATTTTGTCCTCCTTCAACATTTAGTCTCTGGGGTTGCGAATACTTTCTATTTGTTTTTTTTGTTTTTCTTTATTCGCCTTATCTCTATACACATCGTTTTTGAAATCTTCGTATTCAGCCATGGTTGCCTTGTCGGCATTCAGCCATTTATGCAGTTTATTCAGCCGCATATAGGAAACCTGTTTTGAGAGATCCAAAAAAGAAATGGATGCTTTTAGTTGCTTCATGAATTTTGTCCGTTCTTCTTCCGTTTCGATCTGTACTTCAAATTGTATTTTTTGAATGTCCATCATTCGCTCGAAATTTTTTCTGACCTTTTCATAGATATCTTTAGTAACCAGATAATCTGTTGTGAGTTCGGTAAATTGTTTTTTTGCGTTTTCCACCACTTGTTTAAGTTCCTCTTGTGTTTCAAACATCGTTTGTGGAATAGAACAAAAGATTTCATAACCTTTTTTGAAGGATGGATCATTAGATGCGTTGACAGTATCTGCAAAAGAATCCAGCAGGGATTGCAACTTTTTCCATATACCCATGGGTCTTTCCGACCATTTTGATCCATAAGTAAAAACATGTTTCAATCCTGATTCGACATCAGTTATATAATGATAAACTTCAACACAATCTTTATGAAGAGGCAAAGTGCCGTCTTCCTTGACAATCAAAATACCGTTCACTTTTTTTTCAGAGTAGCCATAAGTAATATTGTAAAATGTACTGCCGTTTACAACGGCTCGTTGGGGATAAATGTTATATACTTCTCCGTCTCGCAAATAATTCTCTGCCATATTTTTGATATGTTCTGGCGGTTCTGGAAGGGGGTTACCTCTAAGTTCATCCAAATTCATTGTTTTAGCCCTCCTTTGTTTAACCGAAAAGTTTGTTCCAAGCCGATTTTACACCATTTTTCACGGCGTTAACCCCTTTTTTCGCCAAATCAACGGCTCCTTGTGCCATCTTTTTGATGCCTTCCCGATGGGTCCAAATGGCACTTCCAGCCCATAATACCGTACCGGCAGCGGCTAAACCGATTCCCCAAGGAGTGGGTCCCATCAAGGCTCCTGCCGAAATCAGACCTTCACCGAAACTTCCCACAGCTTTGATGGCTGCATCCCGGGCTTCTGCACCTTTGCCGGCTTTCCAATTTTTGTAGGTGTCAATCAGATTATTTCCTGTATCGATAGCGGCAACACTAATGCCAACCCAGCCGAGACCTTTGGACAATTTGGAAACGGAACTGAGTTTTCCGATTTGACTTTGAATCTCGGCTCTTTGAAGTAATGAACCCATTTCTTGGAGGTTTTCCAGGTTGCGGATTTCTTTTAGAACTTTATATTTATCCCAAACTTCTTTGCCCTTTTCTGCCCCATCCCAAGTATCAATAAAGATTTTCCCGGCGGACCCATCTTTAAAAACCAAGTTTCCCATGGCTGACCGCGGGATTTTCACTATGTTGCCGTAAACGGCTCCTTTGGGGGAGATTTCATCAATCGGATTGTAAAGATAAGGTTCAATGGAAGCGGCTTGTTCTTTGAAAAAGTCATTGATCACAAATTTCATGACTGTCCAGGGATCCGGACCGTCGTTTTTCTTTTCGTTTTTGGATTGCGGTTGTTGTTTTTGCTCCGGTGTTTCCACTTTGGTGTTTTCATCGTTGATCTTTTTTTGCTCTTCCGGTTTCGGCCCTTCCTTCGGCTTGTAAAAATGGTCATCGACCGAAGGAACGTTGATGCCGCCTCCTTCAGCGTGGGAAATCGCCGGTGACAATGGAATGACCATTCCGATCATCATGCAGATGATTGCCATCAGCAGGCGGTGGGTCATGTTTTTTCGCATGTGACGCATACACATGGTTACGGAAAACAAAAGCAGAAGGTTGGGTTTTAAACCGTTTCCTTCGCTGGCGCAAGTATGTATGTAATTTGTTTTCCGTAACAGATTCACCTTCCTTTCTTTGGATGTGATTTCATGGTTGTCATAACAGACAGAATGAACCCAAGGGTTCATTCTGTTTAAGCAATATTTTGATTTATTTGCAAACCGGTGTACGGTTTACAACCTATGTAAATAATCATAAATCATAGCCAATTATACTTGTTTTTGTAATATTCGATTTAACACAATCTTGTCTATATTGTTAATTCTTTTTTAAAGACGCTTGAAATGGATGATTTAAGGGAAAAATACAAATTTCTTTCAACATATTTTTTTATATTAGCATATTTTGTCTTGGAAGGGTAGGGATGAGCGAAGAAATCTGGAAGGAAATCTATAAAAAAGGAGTAAATCAGATAAAGTCATTCATAATTTCATTCCATGGAGTTTAAATTGCATCTTTTACGGTCAGATGCTGTCGGATGGAGATTGCAAGGGGGAGGGGAAGGTGTTATGTTATGAGTCGTTTCAATCAATGAAAAAAGACTGCTGTTGGAACACAGCAGTCTTAAGCGGTATTTTTGATTTCTTCCAAATAGTCTTTGGCTTTTTGCTCGTTAAATTGTTTTTCCCATTTGGACATGACAACCGATGCCAAAGAATTGCCCATGACGTTGACAACCGTACGCATCATGTCCATAATGCGGTCGACGCCGGCAATGAATGCCAATCCTTCTGCCGGGATGCCGACAACATGCAAGGTGGCTAACAGGACCACGAAGGAAACTCCCGGAACTCCGGCAATTCCTTTGGAGGTTACCATGAGTGTGAGCAAAAGGGTGACCTGTTGGGTGACGGTTAAATCGATGCCATACATCTGGGCGATGAAAATGGCCGCAATGGCTTGGTACAGCGTGGAACCATCCAGATTAAACGAATAACCGGTTGGAATGACAAACGAAGTGATCGCTTTAGGGCAGCCAAACCGCTCCATTTTCTCCATCAATTTTGGCAAAACGGCTTCCGAGCTGGAAGTGGAGTAAGCCAAAATCAATTCG
The DNA here is from genome assembly GCF_038006465.1 of Thermoactinomyces sp. FSL K6-2592. Taxonomy (NCBI): domain Bacteria; kingdom Bacillati; phylum Bacillota; class Bacilli; order Caryophanales; family Thermoactinomycetaceae; genus Thermoactinomyces; species Thermoactinomyces sp. FSL K6-2592. The sequence continues at coordinate 1,732,293 of NZ_JBBOVH010000001.1, read as the reverse complement.
TCTTTTAAGATTTTGACCAAATGAAAAATGTTGATCCCGACGATTTTTGCGGTAAGCCCCAAGACTACGACAATAAAAAAGATCATGGCCGCATAAACCAAGATCACGAGTTTGCTCAATGGAATCAAGGATTCGATCCCAAATTTGGAAACCGTGACTCCGATCAGGGCAAAGACGCCAAAGGGAGCAAATTTCATGACGGTATTGGTGACATAAAACATGGCATCGGCGGTTCCTTGGAAAAACCTGAGCACGGGTTTTCCTTTTTCACCGATCGCGGCGATCCCGAGGCCAAACATGACGGAGAAGAAGATGATGGCCAACATGTCGCCTTCCACAATGTCCGCAAACAAGTTTTCCGGGACGATTTGGACGACGGTGTCAATGAGCCCGTGTTCTTCCGTTTCTTTCGTGGTTTCTTGGTATTGGCTGATATCGGTTTGCTCGATGGATTGCATGTCAACGCCCTTACCCGGTTGAAACACGTTGGCGGCGAGCAATCCAACCAGCAGTGCGATGGTAGTGATGATTTCGAAATAAAGAATGGTTTTTCCGCCGAGTTTCCCCAGTTTTTTGATGTCACCGACACCGGCTACGCCGACAATAATGCTGGAAATGACAATGGGGATGACAATCATTTTGATGAGGCGCAAGAAAATGTCACCGACGGGTTGCAGGTATTTTTCGATATTCGGATTACCGAAGAAAACGGCTCCGACAATGATTCCCAAGATAAGCCCGATAAATATTTGCCATGCCAGACTGATTTTAACCTTTTTCATTCAATCACCTCGCAAAAATTGACATGATTATAAATGTTTATGACTTTTTATTAATTGATCTAGTAAATAAACGACAAATAATATGTTAAAAGAAATTTAAAGATGAATCAATCTTTATAACAATAATTGTATTTATTTGAATATAATTGTTTTTCAATCTATAAGTTTGGAGATAAAAAAACCGGGAAGATATATCCCAGTTTTTTAACGTTGAATAATGAAGTTAAGTTGACGGGCGGTCCGGCCCTTCCAGCTTCTTGTTTCCAAAGCCGGCGGCAAATTCGGTTTCGGTTTTGTTTTGCTGTTTGGTTTTCTCGTTTTTTTTCTTTTGTTCCAAGCTGGAATTGGACGGTTTTTTCAAAGCGGTTCACTCCTTTCTAATTTTAATATGCAACTTTTTCGTGGTTTTACACCGAATTCGTTTTATGAAACTGTATATTTTTTTATTTTCTTAAAAATTATGCCCTCATCAAAAGGCGGAATGCAGGAAGTTTTGATTCTTTGTCGAATGGAAAAAATAAACTGTTTTGGACGATTGGGAGGGTCTTCCATTGAATAAAATCCGAGTGATCCTAGCGGATGATAATCGGGAATTTGCCGATTTGCTTAAAGAACATTTGAACGGGCAGGGAGATATTGAAGTGATCGGTGTGGCCCACCACGGGGGCGAGGTCATTGAAATGTTAAAACAGGAAATTCCCGATGTTTTGATCCTGGATATTATCATGCCTCATCTGGACGGGCTTGGCGTATTGGAACAGCTCCAGCAAATGGATCTGGAGTTTGATCCGAAAGTGATCATGCTCACGGCATTCGGCCAGGAAAACATCACGCACCGGGCCGTGGAACTGGGAGCTTCCTATTACATATTAAAGCCGTTTGATCTGGATGTGTTGACCCACCGGATCCGGCAGATGAAAGGCATTGCTTCCAAGCCGGCATTGGTGAAATCCGGCTCTTCCGTCCCGTCGGGAAAAGCGGCCTCCGGACAAAAAGCCAATAATTTGGATGCCAATATCACCAACGTGATTCATGAGATCGGTGTCCCGGCCCATATCAAGGGGTATCTGTATCTGCGTGAAGCCATTTCCATGGTTTACAATGAGGTGGAGTTACTCGGAGCGATCACCAAGTCGCTGTATCCCCGGATTGCCAAAAAATACAACACGACTCCGAGCCGTGTGGAACGGGCGATCCGCCATGCGATCGAAGTGGCTTGGAGCCGTGGGAATATGGATTCCATCCGGGAGCTGTTCGGTTATACAATTAACGTAACCAAAGCAAAACCGACAAACAGTGAATTTATCGCGATGGTTGCCGATAAATTACGCATTGAACATAAAGTCGGGTAAGCCGCCACTTGATCGTGGCGGCTTTTTTCATCAGCGGATTCGTACTTTTTCGGAACGGTCAATCCATAACCGGTGTTCTTTTCTCGCTTCGGTGATTTTTCGATAAAGGGATTCGGCTTCGGCATATCTGCGGGCTTTTAAAGCTTGGCGAAATCTTTTTTCCAGCGGTGCCACCACTTGTTGATGAAAAAGGTTTGCACGGGAAGTGTATTTGGGTTTTGCAGGACGTTGTTCCTGCCGGTTTGTCGAAAGTCTTCTTTTTTTGCCCATAGGTCATTGCCTCCTTTTTAAGCAGGGGACCAGGTCACTTTCCTGGCGGTTGAAAAACGTTTTTTCACTTCAGGCCAGTAAACCACATTCCACCAGTTGTCGATGTATGCTTTGCGATTGTTTTTGTATTTCAGATAATAGGCGTGTTCCCAAACATCTAGGGGCAGTAAAGGAATCACATCTTGTTGGGAAAGGTTTTGGTGTTTTTCCGCTTGCAAAATCTCCAGTCGATGTGCCCTGGGGCTCCAGACCAAAATGGCCCAACCGCTTCCTTCCACCTGTTCTGCGGCGCGGGAGAAGTGTTCCTGAAACCGTACGAAACTGCCAAAATCCATATCGATTTGGTTTCTGAGAGAGCCGGACGGTTCCCCACCGCCTTCCGGATTCATAATTTCCCAAAAGATGGTGTGCAAATAGTGACCGGCTCCGTGGAAGGCCGCTTCCCGTTCCCAATGCTTCAACAAAGTAAAATCCCCTTCCTGACGGGCGGTTTGAATCATTTTTTCAGCCCGGTTCAGTCCGTCCACATAGCTTTGATGATGTTTGTCGTGATGCAGTTGCATGGTTTCCGCATCAATATACGGTTCCAGCGCATCATAGGGATAGGGGAGCGGAGGCAGTTGATGTTTTCCAACGGGAACGCGGGGCTCTTGCAATGGTTTGGGGGATTCCGGCGATTTCGGAGTTTTTTCTGCAAAAGAAGTTGCGATGGGCGAGGCAAGGTTTTGGAATCGTGCGATGAGTTGCTGAAAAGTTTGGTAAAGGGTGTAAGGATCTTTAAAAGGCATTTGTCTTTCCAAATGGCAGATCTGTTTCCACAATTTTTGTCCGGCTTTTTTCTGGTGAGGATCGGTAATGGATTGCAGTTGTTGTTCCAGCCAGGTGCGGTAATATTGAATCATAAAGGCAAAAGACTGCTTCTGCAGATGGTTGAACCCATTCAGGTTTGGATGTATCATTCGCTCCATTCTCCTCCGCAAAGTTGTTTTTTCCACAATATGTGTAGTCGCCCAAAACCGTGAATGAAATTTGGGATAAAAAAGAGAATTTTAGTGTCGAAACATGTTAAAATAAATGGTTACAGTGTTGAGTGTTGGAATGTGGTGAGAGTTTGAAGTGAATGGAGGCGACAAGGTGGCTCGGGAACGCAAGTTTTCAACCGATGAATTGTTTCGTGAAACCAAACAAATTCTTCAATGTAAAGGTTATGACGCCTTTACCCTCAGCCGGTTGGCAGAATGTTTGAATGTATCACGCGGGACCATTTACAAATATTATGAGAATAAAGATGAATTAATTATGGCTTATATGATTGATGAAATGAATCGGTTTCTTGTGAAACTGAATGAAATGGAAAGCAGGCAAGGTTTTTTCGCCCAGTTTGAATTTCTGTTGCACCTTTTATTTGAAAACGAAAATATTGATCAACTTATGGAGATCGGACAGCAAATTTCAGCAAGTACGAACAAGGTCAAAGAGAAAAAAGAAGAATTAAGCCGACTCCATTTAATGATTTATGGCCGCTTGCAACAATTAATCCAATTGGGGCGCAAAGAACAGGTGTTGAAAGAGGAAATTCCGGATGAACTGATCTTGGGATTTATTTTTAACTCTGTGGCCATTCCACGCGGTGAAGTCCCATGGGATCAATGGGTCAAGAGCATCGAGGAAATCATCTTTTATGGAATGGTTAAACGTTGAGAAGAATTCGTATATGTTTTTTGATTGACACAAGTGTCACCATTGTTTATGATCTTAAGTGACACTTGTGTCAATTTGCATTCAAAGTGACAGTATTGTTACTTTCATGGAAAGGGGAAAACGGATAAGCGATGCACAAGGTTCTGCAAGCAGTGACGGATCGTGTGACAACAAAGAAGGGAGTTTGGATCACGTTGGCCGTATGGCTGATTGCCGTGGTTCTGCTCGCCCTTTTTGCTCCGGGGGCAAAAGATTATGAGGTGAGCCAAGTGGACTCTCTCCCGGGGGAAGCCCAATCGGTCATTGCCCAAAAGAAACTGGATCAGTACTTTCGTCAGGACGGAACACCCGCCATTTTTGTTTTTCAGTCAAAACAAGGGGAATTGAAAGCCGAAGCGCTTTTGGAGTTGTTGAAGAAAATTGAGGGAGCGGATCCGAAGGGACTGGAAGCCGCCGTTCCCCTGCAAAACCTGCCTCCCCAGGCAATGATGGGATTTTTCTCGGATGACAAGACAACCGCAGTCCTTCCTTACATGTTTGATGAATCGCTGGAAACAAAAGAGATCAAAGAGGTAAGGGATCAAATTTTAGAGGTAGCCGGGAATCATCCGGATATTCAGCTTTATGTGACCGGACCGGCCGGAATCGCCGCGGACACACTGGATCTTTTCTCCAGAGCAGATCTGGTGCTTCTTTTCTCGACAATCGGGTTAATCCTTGTACTTTTAATTGTGATTTATCGTTCTCCATTGTTGGCCCTGATTCCGCTGATTGCCGCGGCATTTGTTTATGAGGCTGTGATGCAGATTCTGGGATTGATGGGGAAAGCCGGGCTGGTATACAGTAATCAGACGGTTTCGATTATGTCGATTCTCTTGTTTGCAACCATCACGGATTATTCTTTGTTCGTCTTTTCCCGTTTCCGGGAAGAGCTGAAGGTGCATGAGGACAAATTTGCCGCCATGAAAGCGGCCATGAGAGGCACGGGGATGCCGGTCTTCTTCTCGGGTGGAACGGTTTTGGCCGCCATGCTTGTTTTGTTCTTTGCCCAGTTTGGGGATTACCGGAACTTTGCCCCGACTTTTTCCACGGCGATGGCGGTGGTCATGCTGGCATCCGTGACCTTGATTCCTGCTTTGTTTGCGGCTTTCGGAAGAAAGGCATTTTGGCCCAAAGTGCCTCGGGTCGGGGAAGCGAATATCAAAAACAACGCCATTTGGAGCCGGATTGGACATACGGTCGTCAAGAAACCGGGGGTTTTTGTGGCGGCCATCGGGATTTTTCTCCTTTTGTCGGCAAGCTATTTGGCGAACTTGAACTATGAGTTTGACACGATGAAATCGTTCCCGGAAGATATGCCTTCGCGCCAAGGGTATGAAGTGCTGGAGCAAAAGTTTGCCAAAGGGGATTTGGCACCGGCCACCGTTCTGTTGGAAGCCGAGGAGAAGGTTACCAAAACGCAGATGGATTCCTTGCAACAGACGTTGGAAAAACAGCCGCTCGTCAGCCAAGTGCGTCCCAACGGAACGGACGAATCCGGAAAAGTGGTCCGTTTTCAGCTGACTTTTGACGAAAATCCCTATGCGGTGAAAACCATTGATGCCATGGAACAAATGGTCAACCATTCGGGGCAGATTTTAAATGAGAGCGGATTGAAAGGCAACTTGTACTTTGCAGGGGAAACCGCCCACAAAGTGGATGACCGCATCATCAATAACCAGGACACTTGGCTCATTGTCCTGTTGGAAACCATTTTGATTTTCTTGCTCCTGATTGTTTTGACCCGATCCTTTAAGATGCCGGTATACATGATGGGAACCATTTTGATATCGTTTTTGGCCGCGTTGGGGCTGGGAATGCTGTTGACCAAGTGGTTCTTCGGCATTGATTCCATCAGCAACCGGGTTCCGCTGTATTCGTTTGTGTTTCTGGTGGCACTGGGCATAGACTATAACATCATGCTGATGTCCAGGTTCCAGGAAGAGCGGAAAAATCACACCGTCAAACAAGCGATCGAAAATGCCGTGGCCAGCACGGGAGGGGTTATATCCTCCGCCGGAGTCATTTTGGCCGCCACCTTTGCGGTATTGATGACCCAGCCGATACAGCTTTTGTTTGTCTTTGGTTTCATTGTGGCTGTGGGCATTTTGTTGGACACTTTTTTAATCCGGGGCATGTTGTTGCCGGGCATGGTGGCATTGTTTGAAAAAGACAAAGCGGAGAAAGAGAAGGATCCTGCTTCCGCCGCCGGGCTTTTGGATAAAGCCTGAAGACGCGGCGGGGAGAAATAAAAAAAGAGGATGGGGGAAGAAACCCTTCATCCTCTTTTTTGTTCGCTCAAAAAGTTAAGAGGAAATTTTGCTTTTTTGACTTTTGAGCCGGTTTCTTTTTTTGTCATGGTGAAAAATGAAACCACCCAGAAAGGCGATGCTGGCCAGAAATAAGATGAGGGAACCGGTAAACGGCAACCAGGCAAAGGATTGGCCGGACAGAAAGTCGTGGAACATGTCGCGCATCCATTTCCAACTGTATGCGGCCGATGCTCCCGGAATGCACATGATAATGATGGCCAAGATACGTTGATACACAGGTTTTGATGGTTTCATCGATCCGGTCCGTCCTTTCTGTATCTTCTTTAAACATAGTAGCGCAGGTTAGCGGATATTACCACCCGCTTTTCACAGAAACAATATGATAAGATGAATGGCGAAGGAGGAAGGAGGAATTCCGATGAAAACGTTTCTTATTGTGGGAGGCGGTCAGGGCGGGATTGCCATCTTGCAAACCTTGTTGTCCATTGATTTTGTCAAAGTGATCGGAGTGGTTGATTTAAATCCTGACGCTCCTGCGATTTCAGAAGCTGAGAAACATGGGATTCCCACAGGAAGGCAATTCGAACCTTTCCTGGATCCGGCGCCTGATGTGGTATTGGAAGTGACGGGAGATCCGAAAGTTTATGACCGGCTGGGGGAAATGAAACATGAAGATACCCTGTTGATCTCAGGCGCGGTGGTTGATCTGTTGATCCGGCTGGTGGAAGAAAAAAAGAAGTGGTTCATGGCTTACAAGCGCCGGCAACAAGAGTTGGAAACAATTTTGGATTCCACCCATGACGGAATGATCGCAGTGAATAAAGAAGCCCGGATCACGTTGTTTAACCGGGCGGCAGAGAGGATGATCGGAACCTCGGTCGGGAAAGTGCTGGGGAAAAAAATTGAGGATGTGATCCCAAAATCCCGTCTGGAGTGGGTCTTGCACAACGGAAAAGCGGAACTGAATCAAAAGTTTAAACTTCCAAGCGGAATGGAGATATTGACCAACCGTGTTCCGGTGAAGGGGCAAGACGGAAAGGTTATCGGAGCCGTTTCAGTATTCCGGGACATCAGCGAGCTGAAGAACATGTCCCAACAAATCATCGATTTGGAAAGCATGAAAAGCTTGCTGCAGGCCATCATCGATTCATCGGAAGATGCCATTTCCGTCGTGGACACCAACGGAATGGGGATCCTGATCAATCCGGCCTACACCCGTTTAACGGGACTGAAACCGGAGGACATTATCGGGAAGCCGGCGGATACGGATATCTCCGAAGGGGAAAGCATGCATATGAAGGTGCTCCGGACCAAAAAACCGGTTCGCGGCGTCCAATTAAAAGTGGGTCCCCATCGGAAAGAGGTGTTGGTCAATGTTGCGCCGATCATGATGGAAGGGGAATTGAAAGGTAGTGTGGGAATTATACACGATGTTTCCGAGATCAAGCGGCTGAACCGGGATCTCGAACGGGCGCGCCGGATTATCCGAAACCTGGAGGCCAAATATACATTTGATGACATTATCGGAAGTTCCGAAACGATGAGATACAGCATTGAACAGGCAAAGCAAGCGGCGGAAACCCGGGCGACCGTCTTGTTGAGAGGGGAATCGGGAACCGGGAAGGAATTGTTTGCTCATGCCATTCACAATGCCAGTGACCGCAAATACAACCAGTTTGTCCGGGTGAATTGTGCCGCTTTGTCCGAATCCTTGTTGGAAAGCGAGTTGTTCGGCTACGAAGAAGGAGCGTTCACCGGGGCAAGGCGCGGCGGAAAAAAAGGCCTTTTTGAAGAAGCCAACGGCGGAACCATTTTTCTGGATGAGATCGGCGAGCTGAAGCCGAGCACCCAGGCAAAACTGCTCAGAGTGCTGCAGGAAAAAGAGGTTTTGCGGGTGGGAGGCACCAAATCGATTCCGATCGATGTCCGGGTGATTGCGGCAACCAATGTGTATTTGGAAAAAGCCATTCAGGAGAAACGCTTCCGGGAAGACTTGTATTACCGCCTGAACGTATTGCCGATTCACATTCCCCCGCTTCGCATGCGGAAAGAAGACCTGGTGGATTTGGCCCGGCATTTGATTAAAAAGTTTAACCAGGAATATGGCCGGAATGTGGAAGAGATTGACTTGGAAGCGATCCAAACCTTGCATCAATATTCCTGGCCGGGAAACGTACGAGAATTGGAAAACGTTTTGGGGCGGGCCATGATCAATATGGAGTTTAACGAAAGGGTCATGAGGAAAAAACATTTGCCGCCCTTGGATTTATCCCGGGCAAAAGAGGGACAAGATTTGGAAGGCCGGTTGGAAAGTGGTACAGATATTCAACCTTTGAAAGATGTTATACAACAATTTGAAAAAAATTATTTAAAAAAAGTGTATGAAAAAACCAACAAGAACAAAACGGAGACAGCCAAAGCGCTGGGGATCTCCGTTCGAAGCCTTTATTACAAGCTGGAAAAATACGATCTGATTTGATTTTGCAAAAAATTGCATGAAAAAAATTTCCTTTCTCTGCACAGTTTTGCAAACGAAAAAAATCTAAAATAACAAAAGCTGCTAATAAAATCGCGGGATTTTCATTTTTTGATCCGGTTGGCATGCCATTTGCATATCAGTATGTCGGCCGGCGAAATCGTAAAAACTATCGTTGATGAAATGAAAGGAACGACTCAAACAATCAGCCGGAATGAAGAGGTGTTAAGTATGTTAAGATCCTTTGAAGAAATACTAAAAAAAGCAGAATCTTTGCCTTCGGTCAAGGTTGCTGTCGCAGCAGCCGATGATCAGGATGTGTTGGAGGCTGTTCGTGATGCCATGCAACATGGAATTGCCGATTTCCTGTTGTTTGGGGACGAAGCCAAGATCCGGGAGATCAGCCGAGAAATCGGTCTTGATATCAAAGACGGGCAAATCATTCATGCGGATTCCCCCGCACAAGCTTCAAAAATGGCAGTATCCGCCGTTCGTGACCAACAAGCCGATGTGGTGATGAAAGGGATGGTTCAAACGGCTGACTTTTTGCGGGCCGTCTTAAATAAAGAAAAAGGCTTGAGGACCGGCGCCGTATTGAGCCATGTGGCCACGTTTGAAGTTCCGGGATATGATCACTTGATTCATGTCACCGACCCGGCATTGAATGTGGCTCCGGATCTGAAAGAAAAAACCCAAATTGCCCAAAATGTGATCCGGTACTGTCACACACTCGGAAATACCGAACCGAAAGTTGCGGTCCTGGGTGCAGTGGAAGTGGTGAATCCCAATATGGATGCGACGCTTCATGCTGCCGCGCTCGCACAAATGAACCGCCGGGGCCAAATTAAAGGTGCTTTGGTTGACGGGCCGTTTGCTTTGGACAATGCAGTGTCCGTGAGAGCAGCGGAACATAAAGGAATTGACAGTCCGGTTGCAGGACGTGCGGATGTTTTGTTGGTGCCGGACATTGAGGCAGGAAACATGCTTTACAAGTCCATGGTGTATTTTGCCAACAGTAAAATCGGTGCCGTTGTTTTGGGAGCTGCCGCCCCGGTGGTATTGACTTCCCGTGCGGACTCGCCGGAATCCAAATTGTATTCGATTGCGCTTGCCGTGTTGCAGGCAGCTGCCCAATGATCTGATTGAGGAGGAATGAAAGATGAAAATCTTCGATTACATGGAAAAATATGATTATGAACAACTCGTCATGTGCCAAGATAAAGAGTCCGGTCTCAAAGCCATCATTTGTATCCATGATACCACCCTGGGGCCGGCTCTGGGTGGTATGCGCATGTGGACTTATGCTTCGGAAGAGGAAGCCATTGAGGATGCGCTGCGCCTGGGAAGAGGGATGACTTACAAAAATGCGGCTGCCGGCTTAAATCTCGGCGGCGGAAAAACGGTGATCATCGGCGATCCGAGAAAAGACAAAAACGAAGCCATGTTCCGTGCCTTGGGACGCTTTATTCAAGGTTTGAACGGACGGTACATCACGGCGGAAGATGTGGGAACCACCGTGGAAGACATGGATATCATTCATGAGGAAACCCGTTACGTGACAGGCGTGTCGCCCGCTTTCGGTTCCAGCGGCAACCCTTCACCGGTGACCGCTTACGGCGTATACCGTGGAATGAAAGCGGCTGCAAAAGAAGCTTTCGGCGATGACTCACTCGAAGGCAAAGTGGTGGCTGTTCAAGGAGTGGGACATGTTGCTTACGAATTATGTAAGCACTTGCATAATGAAGGGGCCAAATTGATTGTGACCGACATCAACAAAGAAAATGCAGACCGTGCCGTGCAAGAATTTGGTGCCGAATTTGTTCATCCGGACAAAATCTATGATGTGGAATGCGACATTTTTGCTCCTTGTGCGCTCGGGGCGATCATTAATGACGAAACCATTGAACGCTTGAAATGCAAAGTGGTGGCCGGTTCGGCAAACAATCAGCTGAAAGAAGAGCGCCATGGAAAAATGCTTGAAGAAAAAGGAATCGTCTATGCGCCGGATTATGTCATCAATGCCGGAGGCGTGATCAATGTCGCCGACGAATTGTTGGGTTACAACCGTGAGCGTGCGATGAAAAAAGTGGAAGGCATTTACGACAATATCCTGAAAGTGTTTGAGATTGCAAAACGGGATGGCATTCCGAGTTATCTCGCAGCAGACCGCATGGCGGAAGAACGGATTGAAATGATGCGCAAAACAAGAAGCACATTTTTGCAAGATCAACGCAACCTGATCAATTTTAACAACAAATAAGGGATGGAAAATTGCAGGCAGATTAGAATGGAGTGTTGAAGGTGGAGCCGATTCGGGTTCTGGCAATTAACCCTGGATCAACTTCGACGAAAATCGGTGTGTTTGCGGACGAAAAACCGATTTTGGAAGAAACATTGCGCCATGATCCAAATGAAATAGCAAAGTTTAAAGACATGTTTGACCAATATCCGTTTCGCAAACAAGTGATTCTGGACACCTTGGATCGCGAAGGGATCAACTTGAACAAACTGGACGCCGTGGTCGCACGCGGAGGGTTGTTGAGACCGATTCCGGGCGGAACTTACAAAGTGAATGAAGAAATGATTGCTGATCTGCGTTCAGCGGAATATGGCACGCATGCTTCCAACCTGGGTGCCATCATTGCCCAAGAAATTGCGGATCAATTGAATATTCCGGCATTCATCGTGGACCCGGTGGTGGTGGATGAATTGCAACCGGTTGCACGGATTTCCGGGATTCCTGAAATTAAGCGGAGAAGCATTTTCCATGCTTTGAACCAAAAAGCAGTGGCCCGGCGCGTTGCCCAAAAATTGGGGATGACCTATGAAAAAAGCCGTTTCATAGTTGTGCATATGGGAGGCGGCATCACCGTGGGCGCGCATCTGGAAGGCCGGGTGATTGATGTCAACAACGGATTGAACGGAGAAGGACCGTTTTCGCCCGAACGTGCGGGGACGGTGCCGGTTGGCGATTTGATTTCACTCTGTTTTTCCGGCAAATACTTTGCCAGTGAAATTATGCGCATGGTTGTCGGGAAAGGCGGACTCATGGGTTATCTGGGAACGACGGATGCCCGCGAAGTAGAAAAGATGATTGAAAACGGGGATGAAAAGGCAGCTTTGATTTATGAAGCGATGGCTTATCAAGTGTCCAAAGAAATCGGAGCTTATTCCACGGTGTTAAACGGACAAGTGGATGCCATCATTTTGACGGGCGGTCTGGCCTACGGGAAATCTTTCACCAAAATGATCCAAGATCGTGTGGATTGGATTGCCCCTGTGCATGTGGTCCCTGGAGAAAATGAATTGCAAGCATTGGTCGAAGGAACGTTGCGTGTGGTTCGCGGCGAAGAAGAGGCCAAGCATTATCCACCGATAGAAAAAGGAGTCGAGGTAGTCCATGGCTGAGAACTATGATCTCGTCGTATTGGGGGCCGGGCCCGGCGGTTATGTCGCCGCCGCCCGTGCCGCCCAACTGGGAATGAAAGTGGCTGTTGTCGAAAAGGAACGCTTGGGAGGCGTCTGCTTAAATAAAGGATGCATCCCGACCAAAACTTTGTTGAGAAGCGCTGAGCTTTACCAAAATATGAAAAACAGCGAAGAATTTGGAATTTTCGTCGGGGATGTCAATCTGGAATTTGACCGGGTGCAAAAAAGAAAACAAAAAGTGGTCGATACCTTGCATAAAGGAGTCGAGGGACTTCTCAAGAAAAATAAAGTGGATGTTTATTACGGAACCGGCCGCATTTTGGGCCCGTCCATTTTCTCGCCGATGCCCGGAACCATTTCCGTTGAGCACGCGGACAGCAGTGAAGAACCGACGATGCTGGTTCCCAAAAACGTGTTGATTGCAACGGGTTCCAGGCCCAGAACATTGCCGGGGCTTGAAGTCGACGGTCAATTTGTCATGAACTCGGATCATGCCTTGCAAATGGAAGAGCTTCCGAAATCCATGATTATCATCGGAGGCGGCGTTATCGGTGTTGAGTGGGCTTCCATGCTCAGCGACTTTGGTGTGGATGTCACCATTGTGGAGTATATGGACCGGATTTTGCCTTTGGAAGATGAGGATGTCAGTAAGGAGATGGCCCGTCTTTTGAAGAAGAGAAAAGTAAAAATCCTGACCGGTGCCAAAGTGCTGCCGGAAACTGTCACTGCTCAGGGTGGAAAAGTGACCATGCAGGTGGAAAAAGGCGGGGAAGTGACAACACTGGAGGCCGACCGCACCCTTGTATCCGTCGGGCGTGAAGCCAACATCGATGACATTGGCTTGCAAAACACCTCGATCAAAGTGGAAAAAGGTGTGATTCAAGTCAATGAATTCATGCAGACGGAAGAAAGCCACATTTACGCCATCGGTGATGTCATCGGCGGATATCAATTGGCTCATGTGGCTTCGCATGAAGGAATTTTGGCAGTGGAACACATGGCCGGCAAAGAAGTTTATCCGATTGATCCGCTCACCATTCCGCGATGCACATACAGCCGTCCGGAAGTGGGAAGCATCGGTTTGACAGAGGCGCAGGCCAAAGAGAAAGGCTATGAAGTCAAAGTCGGCAAGTTTCCGTTCCGGGCCGTCGGAAAATCATTGGTATTCGGAGAAATGGACGGATTCATAAAAATCATTTCTGACAAGAAAACCGATGACTTGCTGGGTGTGCATATCATCGGTCCCCATGCAACCGATATGATTTCGGAAGCCGGGTTGGCGAAAGTATTGGATGCAACGGCTTGGGAAATTGCCCATACCATTCACCCGCATCCGACATTATCCGAGGTTTATGCCGAAGCAGCGATGGCTGTCGACGGAAAACCGATCCATGGTTAACGAAAGGGGCGTTTTTTGATGAGCGAATTGAACCATCGGGAATTGGGATTAAGCGATGACCAAGTGTTGGATATGTACCGTTACATGCTTTTGGCGCGCAAAGTGGATGAGCGCATGTGGCTTTTGAATCGGGCCGGTAAAATTCCCTTCGTGATCTCTTGTCAAGGTCAGGAAGCCATCCAGGTGGGGGCTACGTTTGCATTGGATCGCGAAAAAGACTGGCTCTGCCCTTATTACCGTGATTTGGGCATGATGCTGGTATTTGGGCAAACCGCCAGAGACCAAATGCTGTCTGCCTTTGCCAAAGCAGAAGATCCAAACAGCGGCGGACGCCAGATGCCCGGACACTATGGAGATCACCGTTTCCGCATTTTAACCGGTTCCAGCCCTGTGACGACCCAGGTGCTTCATGCGGTGGGAATCGCTTATGCCGGTAAACTGGAAAACAAAGATCATGTGGTACTCACCACTTGCGGGGAAGGTTCCAGCAACCAGGGGGATTGGCATGAGGCATGCAACTTTGCGGGGGTTCATAAACTGCCTGTGATCTTTATGGTGGAAAACAATAAATATGCCATTTCCGTGCCGCTCTCCAAGCAAGTGGCCGGGGGCGAAGTATGGAAACGGGCAGAGGGATACGGATTCCCCGGCATCAAAGTCGACGGAAACAATCCACTTGAAGTTTACAAAGCGGTCAAAGAAGCAGCCGAACGTGGCCGGAAGGGAGAAGGTCCGACCTTGATCGAAGCCGTTTCCTACCGTTTGGTTCCGCACTCCAGTGATGATGATGACCGTACTTACCGGGCACGGGAAGAAGTGGAAGAAGCAAAGAAAAAAGACTCATTGGTCGTCTTTAAAAATTACTTGATGGATCAAGGTGTGTTGACCGAGGAGAAAGAAAAAGAAATTCAGGATCAAATCGCCAAAGAAGTCAATGATGCCACGGATTATGCGGAAAAAGCACCTTATCCGGAACCTGAAACCATTCATGATCATGTATATGCCTAATCGAGCAGGAGGGAATGAATATGCCGGTCATTTCATATATTGATGCGGTGACACAAGCACTGAAGGAAGAAATGGAACGTGATTCACGTGTTTTCGTGCTTGGAGAAGATGTGGGGGTGCGCGGCGGTGTTTTCCGGGCAACCGACGGCCTGTATGAACAGTTTGGGCCGGACCGGGTGCTGGATACACCCCTGACGGAATCTGCGATTGTCGGAGTCGGTATTGGTGCAGCGGCTTACGGGATGCGTCCGGTGGCTGAAATCCAATTTGCTGATTTCATCATGCCGGCGTATAACCAAATTGTCAGTGAAGCGGCACGGATTCGTTATCGCTCCAACGGCACCTGGCATGTGCCCATGGTGATTCGTGCACCGTACGGCGGAGGCGTTCACGGAGCGTTGTACCATTCACAAAGCGTGGAAAAGCTGTTCACCGGTGTTCCCGGATTGAAAATTGTGATGCCATCCACTCCTTATGATGTCAAAGGATTATTAAAATCGGCGATCCGCGATGACGACCCGGTGTTGTTCTTTGAGCACAAACGTTGTTATCGGTTGATTAAAGGAGAAGTTCCGGAAGAGGATTATACCGTTCCGATCGGAAAGGCGGAAGTGAAGCGGGAAGGATCCGACGTCACCGTGATTACCTACGGTCTGATGGTTCACTACGCTTTGCAGGCTGCTGAAAAATTGGAAAAAGAAGAAGGAATCAGCACCCATGTGCTGGATTTGCGCACATTGGTACCGCTGGATAAAGAAGCGGTTCTCGATGCAGTGAAAAAGACGGGAAAAGTGATCGTGATTCATGAGGATAATAAAACAGGAGGATTTGCCGGGGAAGTTTCTGCGGTCATTGCCGAAGAAGCCTTGTTTGAATTGGATGCCCCCATCAAACGTCTTTGCGGTCCGGATGTACCTGCCATGCCGTACAGCCCGCCGCTTGAAAAAGAGTTTATGTTGAATCCGGAAAAAATCGCAAATGCCATTCGCGAATTAGCAGAATTCTAACCAGATGAGGAGGTTCTTCCCAAAATGGCGACCGATATTTTAATGCCTCAGCTCGGGGAAAGTGTAACCGAAGGCACCATTGCAAAATGGCTGAAAAAACCAGGAGATCCTGTAGCCAAATATGAACCGATTTGTGAAGTGTCCACAGACAAAGTGAATGCCGAAGTTCCGTCAACTTATGAAGGAAAAATGGCGGAAATCATTGCTGAAGAAGGCGAAACCGTTGAAGTCGGGCAACTCATTTGCCGCATCGAAGTGGCAGGAGAAGAAGGCGGAACAGAAGAACCGGCAAAAGAAGAAGCTTCCGCTCCCGCCCGGGAAGAAGCAAAAGCACCGGAACAAAAACCGGCCGCACAAAAAGATGATTCCAACAAACACCGTTATTCTCCGGCCGTCATGCGCCTGGCTCAGGAAAATAACATCGATTTGACGCAATTGACCGGAACCGGAAAAGGGGGACGGATCACCCGGAAAGATGTACTCAAAGCGATTGAAGAAGGTACCGGTCGGGCCGCTGCTCCGGCTCAACCGTCTCACACGGCGGCTGCGGAAAAAGCGGCCGAACCCAAAGCCGCGGCAGACAAACCCGCTGCCAAACCGGGATCCGGTTCCGGCATTGTACTGGAAAATGGCGACACCGAGATTCCTGTGTCCAGCGTGCGCCGTACCATTGCCAACCGCATGGTGCAAAGCAAGCATGAAGCTCCCCATGCCTGGACCATGATGGAAGTGGATGTAACGGGACTTGTGGAATTGCGCAACCGTATCAAACATGACTTCCAAAAACGCGAAGGGGTCAAGTTGACCTTTATGCCTTTCTTCATCAAGGCGGTTGTGGATGCGCTCAAAGAGTATCCGATCCTCAATTCGGTTTGGGCGGACGACAAAATCATCTTGAAGAAACGCATCAATATTTCGATGGCCACGGCCACCGATGATGCCTTGTATGTACCGGTGATCCATGATGCGGATGAAAAAAGCATTTTGGGACTGGCTAAAGCCGTGCAGAACTTGGCCGAAAAAACACGGAATGGAAAATTGGAACTGGCCGACATGCAGGGCGGAACGTTTACGGTGAACAATACCGGTTCTTTCGGTTCGATCCAATCGCAACCCATCATCAATGCGCCGCAGGCAGCCATCCTGTCCTTTGAAGCAATCGTGAAGCGACCGGTGATCTATAACAACATGATTGCCGTCCGGGACATGATGAACATTTGCTTGTCCCTCGACCATCGGATTCTCGACGGCCTGGTGGCAGGACGTTTCTTGAATCGCGTCAAAGAACGCTTGGAATCCTATGGCCCCGACACGCAAATTTGACGTTGACCAAAAAAGGCACCCATTTTCGGGTGCCTTTTTTTGATGGAACAAAAAAACAAGGTTCTCACCAGGGCCGATGAAAACCTTGTTACCGCTTTTATTGGAGTCCGATAAAGAAATCATACAAAGCAAGCAATGTCACTCCGACGACTCCCAATGTAAAGATGCCACCGATCACAAAACCGGGTTTGTTCCCGGTTTTTTTGTTGTACCATGCTCCGCGTACGGCAAGAATACTGATGATGACCAAAAGCGGTACCATAAAGTAATCCATCGTCATTCCACCTACTTTCTCAAACTCCAGTCGTTTTCAGTATAAACCTGTGAATGATTCATTAACCGTTATTATATGGAAATCAGAATAAAACATACCGGTGCAAGTGGAAGTTGCAACCAGCGTAACAATGAAGTAAACCATGGCTTGAACCCAGGCCGATTGTAAAATAATTTACCTCAGGTTACATTGTAACCAACATTGTCACCAATGTCCATGTTCTTTCCGATCGTAAAAAATCATTCAAAGATGATAAATATTTGTTATATTAAGAAGTGAAAGCGTTTTATCATATCTTGAGAGGAGACTGTCAATAATGAATAAATCATCCGAGCAAGAAAAATTGAAAATTTGGGAAGAAAAAACCAATCGGCTCCTCCAAAAAACGCCGGAAAGAAAAGAGACGTTTCATACATCTTCGGAGATTGAAGTGAAACGCCTCTATACAGAAGCGGATGTACCGGAAAACCCGGGATTGCCGGGAGAGTATCCTTATACACGCGGGATTTATCCCTCCATGTATCGCAGCCGGCTTTGGACTATGCGGCAATATGCCGGTTTCGGATCAGCCGGGGAAACCAACAAACGGTTTCGTTATCTGTTGGAACAGGGACAAACCGGACTCAGTGTCGCTTTCGACCTTCCCACCCAGATTGGCTATGATTCGGATGATGCCATGTCGCAGGGGGAAGTGGGGAAAGTCGGGGTGGCCATTGACTCTCTGAAAGACATGGAAAGGTTGTTTGCAGGCATCCCGTTGGATCAGGTCAGCACTTCCATGACCATCAATGCACCGGCCAGTGTGTTGCTGGCGATGTATATTGCCGTTGCGGAAAAACAAGGAGTGCCTTCCGAAAAACTGAGAGGAACCATTCAAAATGATATTTTGAAAGAATATATTGCCCGTGGAACTTATATCTTCCCACCGAAGCCGTCCATGCGCTTGATTACGGATGTGTTCCGGTATTGTGCGGAACATGTTCCCAAATGGAACACCATCAGCATCAGCGGATACCACATACGGGAGGCCGGTTCCACCGCGGTTCAGGAGATCGCATTCACTTTGTCCGACGGCATCGCTTATGTGGAAGCCGCACTGGAAGCGGGTTTGGAAGTGGATCGGTTTGCACCCCGTTTGTCCTTTTTTTTCAATGCGCATAACCACTTTTTTGAGGAAATCGCCAAATTCCGTGCAGCCCGGCGCATTTGGGCCAAAATCATGAAAGAGCGTTTCAACGCGTCGAACGAGCGCTCGTTACAATTGCGTTTCCATACGCAAACAGGGGGATCCACGCTGACGGCCCAACAACCGGACAACAACATCGTGCGGGTGACTTTGCAAGCTTTGGCGGCGGTTTTGGGCGGAACTCAAAGTTTACACACCAACTCCCGGGATGAAGCATTGGCCCTGCCCACGGAAGAGTCGGCAAGAATTGCCTTGCGGACGCAGCAGATCATTGCGCATGAAAGCGGTGTTGCCGATACGGTTGATCCGCTCGGAGGATCGTATTATATCGAAGCGTTAACTGACCAAATCGAAAAAGAAGCCTGGCGCTATATTGAAAAAATTGACGAAATGGGCGGGGCGGTCCGCGCCGTGGAGGAAGGGTACATGCAGCAAGAAATCCATCGGGCTGCGCTGGCCATCCAAAGAGAAATCGAATCCGGCAAACAAGTGGTGGTTGGTGTGAACCGTTACCGTTTGGAACAAGAGACCGAACCGCAATTGTTGCGGGTGGATCCGGCCATTGCCAAACAACAAGTGGAACAATTAAGGGAATTGAAAGCCAACCGGAACGCAACGGAAGTGGAGGAAAAGTTAAAGCGCTTGAAAAAAGCGGCGCAAGGGACGGAAAACCTGATGCCTCATATTCTGAATGCCGTCAAAGCTTATTGTACGATCGGCGAGATTTGTCAAGTGTTACGGGAAGTTTTTGGTGAATATCGAGCGGGATAAAAAGGGGGAAATCGAAATGAAACGGACGATCCGTGTGTTGATCGCAAAACCCGGGTTAGACGGCCATGACCGGGGGGCGCTTATTATTGCACAAGCGTTGAGAGACGAAGGGATGGAAGTGATTTATACCGGTTTGCGCCAAACGCCGGAGCAGATTGTTGCCCAAGCGATTCAAGAAGATGTGGATGTGGTCGGCTTGTCTTGTTTGTCGGGGGCTCATAATGAATTGTTTCCCGAAGTGGTGCGCCTGTTAAAAGAACAAGGCGCTGAAGATATTCCGGTGATTGCAGGCGGGGTGATCCCGCAAAAAGATGTGGAGTTTTTGAAACAGCAAGGCATTGCCGAAGTGTTTACGCCGGGAACCCCGACGAAACAGACGGCTGATTATATACGGAATTTGGTTGCCGGAAAGGAGCGTCAGCAGCATGAATGAGGGAAAACCCAAAAAAATCAGCCACATCGGAATTGCCGTTCGCAGTCTTAAGGAAGCCGTTCCTTTGTACCGGGATGTTTTCGGGTTGGAATACGAAGGGGAAGAAGTGGTGGACAGCGAGCAGGTTCGCGTGGCTTTTTTTAAGATCGGAGAAAGTAGGATTGAATTATTGGAACCATTGTCTGAGAACAGTGCGATTTGCAAATATTTGCAAAAGAAAGGGGAAGGGATTCATCACATCGCCCTGGAGGTCAGTGATTTAAAGCAGCGGCTGTCGGAATTAAAAGAGAAAGGGATCCGGTTGATTTATGAACAGCCGAAACCCGGAGCCCATCAAATGAATATCTCTTTTTTGCATCCGAAAGTAACCGGCGGTGTATTATACGAGCTTTGTGAACCTCGTGAAAGAGAGGAGTAAATCACCATGAATATGTACCAAAAGATTGACCAGCTTTATGAAAAGCGCCGCAAAGCTGAAATGGGCGGCGGGGAAAAAAGGATCCGGGCCCAACATGACAAGGGGAAATTAACGGCTCGCGAACGGATTGATTTGCTGCTGGATGATGACAGTTTTGTCGAGTTGAACACGTTTGTGGAACATCGGGCGGTGCATTTCGGCATGGATCAAAAAGAAGCTCCGGGGGAGGGGGTGGTGACCGGTTACGGAAAAATCCACGGCCGGGACGTTTATGTCTTTGCCCAGGATTTCACCGTGTTTGGCGGGGCATTGGGCGAAATGCATGCACTTAAAATTGCCCGCTTGATGGATTTGGCCGCCAAAAACGGGGCTCCGGTCATCGGCTTGAATGACTCGGGAGGGGCACGGATTCAAGAAGGCGTGGTTTCGCTGGATGGATACGGCCATATTTTTTATCGCAATTCCATTTACTCCGGAGTGATTCCCCAGATTTCGGTCATTATGGGTCCTTGCGCCGGAGGGGCCGTGTACTCGCCGGCCATCACTGATTTTGTCTTTATGGTGGAAAAAACCAGCCAAATGTTTATCACCGGACCAAAAGTGATTGAAGCCGTCACCAGAGAAAAAATCAGTTCGGAAGCACTGGGCGGGGCAAAAGTGCATGCCGGTGTGAGCGGAAATGCCCATTTTACCGCGCCGAGCGAGCCGGAGGTTTTGGAGCAGGTCCGGCGCCTCATGCAGTTTCTCCCGCAAAGCTACCGGGAAAAACCGCCCGTGGTTCCGTACCGGGATGAGGATGACTGGATTGAAGAACTGGCGGAAATCGTCCCGGTGGAAGAGACCAAAGTGTATGATGTCCGGAAAGTGATTGAATACATCGTCGATGACGGGGATTTTATGGAAGTCCATGAATCGTTCGCGCGCAACCTGGTGGTCGGTTTCGGCCGGATTGCCGGCCGGACGGTGGGAATTGCCGCAAATCAGCCCAAAGTGATGGCAGGCAGTCTGGATATCGATTCATCGGATAAGTTAAGCCGGTTTATCCGTTTTTGCGACAGCTTCAACATCCCCATCATCACCTTTGAGGATGTGACCGGCTTTTTCCCGGGGGTCAACCAGGAGCATCGCGGGATTATCCGGCATGGAGCCAAAATTTTATACGCTTATTCCGAAGCGACCGTCCCCAAAATCACGGTCATTTTGCGCAAAGCTTTCGGAGGGGCTTATGTTGCCTTAAACAGCAAGGCGATCGGCGCGGATCTGGTATTTGCTTGGCCGAGTGCGGAAATTGCCGTCATGGGTGCGGAAGGAGCGGCCAACATTATTTTTTCCCGAACGATCCAAGAGAGCGAAAATCCGGAACAAACCCGGAAGGAAAAAATCCGGGAATACAAAGAAAAGTTTTCCAATCCTTATATCGCGGCCAGCCACGGCATGGTGGATGATGTCATCGATCCGCGGGAAACCAGACAGAAATTAAAACAAGCTTTAAAGATGCTGGAAAACAAAAAAGAAAGCCGCCCGGCCAAAAAGCACGGGAATATTCCGCTGTAAGGGAAAAGGATGCGAAAAGTGGGAATCCAAAAGGGTTTCCACTTTTTCCTTGGGGCAATATTTTTGATCCGGATGAAAAAAATGGATAAAGGGGATGATAGGGGAATAAGGAGGTGAAAAAAATAAGAAAGTGGTATGATAAAATATGGTATGAAAAATGGAGCTTGTACCAATTTTTGTTATCCAATTCTAAATAATGGTGTTACAATAAGAAAAATTTTTTGCATCGAATGGAGGAAGGATTACCATTGGTTAACCAACAACGGCTGATTGATGAATTCATCGAACTTGTCACAACGGATAGCGAAACAGGGGATGAACGGGTCATTTGTGATTTATTGAAGGAGAAGTTGACAAACCTCGGTTTTGATGTGAAAGAGGATCGTTCCAGTGAAAAAACCGGACACGGTGCCGGAAATATCGTGGCGACGTTAGGCGGAACGTTGGAAGATGTACCGAAAATCTACTTTACCTGTCACATGGATACCGTCGCACCCGGAAAAGGCATCCGGCCCGTCATAAAAGATGGTTATATCCAATCGGATGGAACGACGATTTTGGGAAGCGATGACAAAGCGGGACTGGCAGCGTTGATGGAAGGAATCCGCTTGATGAAGGAACAAAAAATCCCGCACGGAAAAATTCAATTTATCATCACCGCCGGCGAAGAATCGGGATTAATCGGTTCGCGCCATTTAGACTTGAGTCTGGTGGATGCCGATTTCGGTTTTGCCTTGGATTCCAACGGGCCGGTGGGCGAAATTATCACTTCCGCCCCGTCCCAAGTGAAAATCATAGCGACGA
The DNA here is from genome assembly GCF_038006465.1 of Thermoactinomyces sp. FSL K6-2592. Lineage (NCBI taxonomy): Bacteria > Bacillati > Bacillota > Bacilli > Caryophanales > Thermoactinomycetaceae > Thermoactinomyces > Thermoactinomyces sp. FSL K6-2592. The sequence continues at coordinate 1,709,794 of NZ_JBBOVH010000001.1, read as the reverse complement.
TTTACGGGAAAGCGGCTCACGCCGGGGTGAATCCGGAAGACGGAATCAGCGCCATCCAGGTGGCCAGCCGGGCTATTTCCAAAATGCGCCTGGGCCGGATCGACAGTGAAACCACCACCAATATCGGTTCATTTCACGGCGGGACGGCCAGCAATGTGGTTCCGGAAAAAGTGGAGATCATTGCTGAAGCCCGCAGCCGTAATGAAATCAAATTAAAAGCACAAGTAAAGCATATGGTTCAGGCATTTAAAGAAGCGGCAGACGAGCTCGGGGCCCGTGCCGAAGTCGAAACGAACGTGCTTTATCCCTCATTTAAATTCACCGAGAAAGATTTGGTCGTGCAAAAAGCCATGGCGGCGGTGGAACGGGTCGGCCGCAAACCGAAATTGGATGTGAGCGGCGGAGGAAGTGATGCCAATGTCATCGCCGGATACAACATTCCGACAGTAAATCTGGGAATCGGTTATGAAAACATCCATACAACCAGTGAACGGATGCCGGTTCAGGAATTGATCAAAGCAGCCGAATTGGTTGTGGCATTGGTAGAAGAGTGTGCCAAAGTTCCGGTGCCGCAAAGTCTGTAGTCATAAGAACCCCGGCCGGGGGTTCTTTCTTTTTTGAGACACATACATCAGTTTGCGGTTTTTCTTCGGAAACTATGCATTCATTTCCGGTGACCCGGCCGTGAAAAATCAGGATGGCATGTCGGCCCGGAAGTTTGGATCCAGTTTTTTTAATTTATCCATGATCCGCCGTTTGCGGTATAACATCATGCCGGCTTCCGCCACTTCTTCGACCGTGGAGCGGTTGATGAAGGCTCCGAAGAGAATGCCGATGACCGGCACGATTTGAAAGAGTTTTTTCCAGCCGAAATGATCACGGTACGTTGCAATCACTTCCCGCCATCCCTGAAATTCGGAGATGGCTTCCCGTTGGTTTTTTTCGGAACCGGTTTCTGCCAGCTGCTTGAGAATGGATTGTTTGCCGACATAGTCGGCGGAAGCAAATTGCAAACATTTGACAATGAAGATTCGCTCTGATTTTTCTTTGGGCTGATATCCATAGATAATGGCCATTTCTTGCAAGGCGTGAAGCGAAATGCCGAGCAAGGCGGGGATGTCTATGGCCAAGGTGAAAATTCCGCCGAATCCGGTGGTGGCCCCTTGCATGGTGGCGAGTTGCTTGTGTTTTTGCATGGCTGTTTCGGCAACTTCGTTTAACAGGGATAACGGAAGTTGCCCGATTTCTTCCGGCGAAAGGGATGGACCGGGAATCCCCGCTTTCCTGGCGATGACCGAAATGGTTTGGCGTTCCTGAATCAAATACTCACCGCCGGTTTGGATATAGCTTCCCAATTCATCAAAAAACTTCCCCAGCACGTTATGGACGGCCTGAGGCGTGATTTTATCCAAAAGCGCAAAAGGGAGCCGTCCGATTTTTTCCCAAAACCACAAATCTTTTTGATCTTTTTCCCATTGGCTGATCCTTTCCCATTCGCTTAACAAAAATTCCTTGCTGTCCTGTGAAAAACGTTTCATTTAGACAGATCCCCTCTTTTCACAACAGGAAGTCACCCGACGTACCGGTTTAAAATGCGGTCCACCGAACGGCCGTAGGATTCACCAAAGACATTCAAGTGAACCAATAAATAATACAATTGATAGAGTGGTTTCCGCTCCGGATAGGATGGAGAAACCGGGTAAACTTCTTGATAGGAATCATAAAAAGGCGCAGGAAATCCCCCGAACAATTCCGTAAACGCGATTTCCAGCTCATGATGGGCAAAGAAGACGGCCGGATCAATCAAACACGGAGAGCCACCCGGGCCGGTGATCCAATTGCCTCCCCATAAATCACCATGGATCAATGAAGGTTGTACTTGCCCGGGAATCCAACGTTCCAGTTGATTTATCAGCGCTTCCAGTTTTTTTCTTCGCTTTCCGGTGATCGTTTGGCGGTCAATCCCCAATTCATATTGAACTTTTAAGCGTTGATCCCGATAAAAGGAGCGCCAGTCGGTCATCCAGGCATTTCGTTGCGGAAGGGTTCCGATCAGATTGTCCTCATGAAATCCGAAGGCTTGTCCGCGAACCTGATGAAGGCGGGCCAATCCTCTGCCAAGTTGTGGAATGGTCGTTTTGGTTTCCGTTCCTTCAATCCATTCCAACAGAAGCAGGGCGGTTTGGGTTTCTTTTTCATAAAAGGTTCCGTAAACGTCAGGAACGGATAAGGTGTTTGTCTGTTTAATCGCGTTTAATCCGTTGACTTCTTTTTGGAAAAAGGTTTCCGGAACCGGACGGTTGATTTTGGCAAAATAAGATCGCTTGGTTGTGTTGATCCGGAAGGTTTGATTGATGCTTCCGCCGGAGACCGGGTGAATTTCGGGGGGATCCTTTTCATCCAAAAGTTGGCGGAGTGCTGTTTGAAGGATGGTTTTCATGTCCGGATCCTCCTGTGCAAAAAGTATCCGGATTTATTTTAACAATTATTTCATTTTGACTAAATAGGGATGTTGGGGATGGCATTTTTCAAGATATTGCTTGACCGTTAAAGGATGGACAGCCATTTTCTTTAAATAAGAACGGATTTGCCCGGCGGTTCCCGTCAGGCGAATGCCGTGCGGACCGGTTTTGAATTCCATATTGCACGCCTCCGGTAACAAAGTGTTTAATTCTTTTTTACGTCAGTGCAAGTGAACTTATACATCCGCCGACGTTACCGGAGATTTGCAAACACATTGACGGAAAAAACATGTAATTTGATAGGACAATTTATATTGCGAATCCGGGTGCATATATACATTTATGGAGGTTCTTTTTCTGTTATAAGCCAAGTTTGCTGAATGGGTTTCAAAGGAACGGTTGCTTCTTCGTGTTGTTATCAAGAGGAAATTTCCTCAGATCATAAGGAGGGATTTCAATGCACCCTTGGTCACCCTGTGGGAGCATGTATGATGCCACCTTCCAATCCAGTCTGTATCCGCTCATGGGCCGGAAGGTTTCCGTGCAAACGATCCGCGGGAGTGTAACGGGAAGGCTCACACACGTTCAGAGTGATCATGTCGTGGTTCAATCCGGCGGGGCTCCTTTTTTTATTCGCATGCAACAAATCCTTTGGGTCGTGCCGGTTACAAAAAGCAAGAGACAACGGATGACTTCTCCGCTTCCTTGTTGATGGCATGACCTGAATTTGATCCGGTTTTTGATGCATAACCAAGGGAGGGGAAAGGATGTTTAAACGTTATAATCGTCTGGCTATTGAATTACCCGTCCCCGAACACGGGGATGCCAATGCGGCGGCGGCTGTTCAGGAATTGCTCGGCGGACGTTTCGGAGAAATGTCCACCTTAAACAACTATATGTTCCAATCCTTCAATTTTCGTGCCAAAAAAAAATTGAAACCCTTTTACGATCTGGTTGCCAGCATCACGGCAGAGGAATTCGGTCATGTGGAACTTGTCAGTGCAGCCATCAATTTATTGTCCACCGGCATCACCCGTCCGGGGGATCCGGACACCACACCATTAAGAAACGGGTTGGATGCCCGAAATACCTATTACTTTATCGCAACGGCCCAGACCGCGCTTCCTGCCGATTCGATGGGCAATCCATGGAACGGAACTTATGTGTTTAACAGCGGCAATTTAATTGAAGATTTCCTGCACAACTTTTTCCTGGAGATCGGTGCCCGCACCCATAAAATGAGGGTTTATGAAATGACTGACGCGCCGGTGGCCCGGGAAATGATCGGTTATCTTTTGGTGCGGGGAGGCGTGCATATCGTTGCCTATGCCAAGGCGCTGGAAATCCTGACCGGTGTTGATGTCACCCGCATGCTTCCCATTCCGAGTCTTGACAACTCCAAATTTGATTATGCCAGAAAATACATCGAACAAGGACTGGATAACATTCTTTACACTTGGAGTGAACATGACTACCGCGACATCGACAGAATCTGGAGAGGGAAAAACCCGGAAACGGGTGCACCGCTCCGTGTGGTGGTCGGAGCTCCCAAAGGAGCCCCCATGCCCGATTTGGAGAAAAAACCGGAAGAGTTTGCCCCGGGCATTGACAAGGATCATTATGAGTGGGTGTTAAAAAAATTGAAATTTTATATGTAAACGGCTCACAGCCACAGTCCGGCACAGGGTTGGGCTGTTTTCTTTTTTTGATACGTTTTCTGGTACACGCGGTTCACTGCGTTATAATGGAGGGGATATCGCAAACAGGAGTGACGAGCAATGAAAAAAAATCTGGAAGAGAAAACGATTGCCACCCAAAAAATATTCACCGGAAAAGTGATTGATTTACAAGTGGATGATGTCCTGCTTCCCAACGGAAACGTCTCCAAACGTGAAATTGTGACACACCCGGGGGCCGTGGCGGTCATGGCGCTCAATGAAGAAGACAAGCTCGTGCTTGTACGGCAATTCCGCAAAGCGTTGGAAAAAACGATTTTGGAAATTCCGGCGGGAAAACTGGAAAAAGGCGAAGATCCGAGGGACAGTGCCCGGCGGGAGTTGGAAGAAGAAACCGGTTATCAGCCCGGCCGTTTGGAAGAAGTGGTCTCGTTTTACACCTCCCCCGGTTTTGCCGATGAGAAAATCCATTTGTACTGGGCGACCGGTCTGGAAAAAGGAACCCGCAATCCGGATGAAGACGAATTTGTGGAGCTGGTCGAGCTGACCATGGAAGAATGTTTCAAACGGATTGAAACCGGAGAAATCTGTGACGCCAAAACGATTTTTGCCGTTTATTTTTGGAAAAACCGGGTGGAAGCCGGCGATGAGTGAACTGAAGACCCTTTATGCCGATTTTCATATTCATATCGGGAGAACCAGTCGCAATCATCCGGTAAAGATTACCGCGGCCAGAAACATGACCTTTGAAAACATCGTCAAAGAGGCACACCATCGCAAGGGGCTCGGCATGATCGGCGTGATTGACAGCCAGTCTCCGCCGGTGCAGGAGGATATTCTCGACGGGCTTCGATCCGGATGGTTCCGGGAGCATCCGGACGGGGGAATCGTTTACAAAGAGACGACCTGTTTGCTCGGAGCCGAAATTGAGATCCGGGAACCGGACACGGGCCCGGCTCATGTGCTGGTGTTTGTAAAAACTTTGGAGAAGGTGCAGCAATTGACTGCTTGGCTGAAAAAGTCGATGAAAAATGTACAGTTGAGTACCCAAAGGCTTTATCAGCCGGTTTCAAAGTTGCAGGAAAAAGTGGAAGAGCTGGACGGGTTGTTGATTCCCGCCCACATTTTTACGCCGTTTAAAAGTGTTTATGGCAGTGCCGTCGACTCCATGGGGCAGCTTTTTGATTTGAAGAAAGTGGCTGCGGTCGAATTGGGGCTGAGCTCCGACTCGGAATTGGCGGACCGGATTTCGGAGTTGAATGCATTTCCGTTTTTAACGAATTCGGATGCGCACTCCCTGCCGAAAATCGGACGGGAGTACAACAAGCTTTTGGTGAAAGAAGCCAGTTTTGAAGAATTCCGCAAGGCGTTGAACGGGGCGGACGGCCGAAAAATCCTTAAAAACTACGGGTTGAATCCGCGATTGGGTAAATATTACCGGACCCGGTGTTTAAAATGCGGTGAGCTCTGGCCTCATGAAGAAACGCCGGTTTGTTTGCATTGCGGAAGCAAAAAGAGAGTCAAAGGTGTTTTGGACCGGATTTTGGAAATCAGTGACCAATCTTGCCGCCATCCGTCATTTCGTCCTCCGTACCAATATCAAGTTCCATTGGAATTTATCCCGAAACTGGGGAAAAGTACTATGGAAAAACTGCTGGACGCATTTGGCACTGAAATGAACATTCTTCATGAAGTTCCGGTCGAAGCGCTTGAAAGCGTGGCGGGAAGCCACATCGCCCGTCACATTCTCATGGCCCGGGAACAAAAACTGGCTTTCGAAGAAGGCGGGGGAGGCATATACGGACGGGTGAAACCAAGCTGACCACATGAATTGTGGCCGGCTTTTTTTATACCCGCCTTTTCTTAAAAGATGATCCATTCCGGGAACAAGAAAGAAGAACGTAGTATAATGGATTTAACATCTGTACCGGTTAAGTTTGAGCGATGAAAGGTGAAGAAGGGATTGGGAAAACACCAGAGGTGAAATTTGGAGTGATGGGAATGGCTTATTTGGATTGGTCTCAGAAGTTGCTGAAAGTGAGCGGGTCATGGGTTCTTGTATGTGTGATTCTTTTAATCTTGTTCAAAGGATTGATTTTCCTTCTCCGCAACAAAAAATTATCGGTTTTCATCGCTTGCTTCAAAGGGATTTGGGCTGTCTTTTTTATCCTTTACTATGGTTTGATCTGTATATTTATTTATCGATTTCTGATTTATCCGTCTTTTGGCGGGGATCCGGTTTGGGAGATTGGAATGACGCTGATCATTTTTGGCCTGGCGGTTTTGTTCTGGATCGGCCCCGTACGGGGAATCCTGGGATTCAAAGCTACCCGGACCCATCCCGAGGCGGCTGGCGGTTCCAAAGACGGCTGGGTGATTGAAAGCTGGTGGGGGGACGAGGTGTTGCCGGAGCGGAACCGGGATCCGGGCGAATGAACCGGAAGCAGGCAAATCTATAGAATCTTTTCGTATATTTTGGCTTTGTCCGTCATAGTTTCATAGTGATGGACAAAGGAGGCGGAAAGTATGAAAAGAAGACCGGGTCCCTTTGAGCATACACTGAGGTCCCATTTTCAGAGTCAAAAGTCGTTATATATTTTCGTCACGACCCTGTTTATGATGGGAGTGATTTTTGGCGCCGTTTTGGTCAACTCCTTGGATCCGTCTCAAAAAGAAGGGTTGCTTCATTATCTGGGGTATTTTTTTCAGGGGTTAAAAGACGAGACCATTGCCGAGCCGGGGGTTGCTTTCCAACATTCATTGGGAGGCCATTTGAAAACGATCGGTTTGATGTGGATTTTGGGCTTGTCGGTCATCGGGATTCCTGTTTTGTTGGTTCTCTTGTTCTTAAAAGGCCTGGTCATCGGGTTTACGGTGGGGTTTCTTTTTTCAAAATTGTCCTGGCAGGGGCTGTGGTTTGCGATTGTTTCCATTGTGCCGCAAAATTTGCTGATCATCCCGTCGATGATTATCATCACCATGGCCGGCATCCGTTTTTCCATCACCCTGATTAAGAATCGTTTGATTCATCATCGTGGAGCCATTTATCCGCATTTTGTCTCCTTTTCGCTGTTGGTGACGGGCATGGCGGTGGTTATGCTGGTTTCTTCCGCCTTTGAAGCTTATGTTTCCCCGGTGATGATGAAAGAGGTTGTGCCAACCGACATCACTGTGAGTCAAAATCCATAATTTATAACAATTATTATTTGATAATATTTCTCGATTGGATTGACTCCTCTGCTTTGGTCAAATATAATGGTGTAAGACAGACAGGGGGGTGTCGTTATTGGAAGATCGGGTGAATCAAATTAAACAACAATTATCCGCCCATAACTATAAATTGACCCCCCAACGGGAAGCGACGGTCCGTGTGCTTTTGGAAAATGAGGAAGATCATTTGAGCGCGGAGGATGTCTACCTGTTGGTGAAGGAAAAAGCTCCGGAAATCGGGTTGGCAACCGTGTATCGGACGCTGGAGCTTTTAAGCGAATTGCAGATTATCCATAAGTTGAATTTCGGAGATGGTGTAACACGGTATGAATTTCGGGCTGAAGGGGCGGAACATCACCACCATCACCTCATCTGTCTCCATTGTGGTACAGTCGATGAAATTACGGAGGATTTGCTAGGCCCGATTGAGGAACAGGTGGAGAAAGATTTTGATTTTCAGATTGTGGATCATCGGTTGACATTCCATGGAATTTGCCATCGTTGTAAAGGAAAAGTATCCAATTTAAAAAAACTGGTAGGATCCAAAGTGACGTGAGATCTCTTCAGATCTCACGTTTTTTATGTTTAAAATCCGATATATATTCCATCCTATAAATGGAAGCTCAAACCAAAGGAGGGTGTTGAATATTGAAAGTCGGAATTCCCAAGGAGATCAAAAACAATGAGAATCGTGTCGCCATCACACCCGCTGGTGTCGACCTTTTGGTGCAAGCCGGGCACGAAGTCATGGTGGAGTCCGGTGCCGGCGAGGGAAGCGGATTCAAGGATGAAGAATTTTTGGAGCATGGCGCCCATATTCTTCCTTCCGCGGCCGATGTGTGGGGCAAAGCGGATATGATTTTAAAAGTAAAAGAGCCGTTGAAAGAGGAGTTCCAATATTTTCGCGAGGATTTGATCTTATTTACTTATTTGCATCTTGCGCCGGAGCCGGAATTGACAAAGGCGCTGATGGATCAAAAAGTTTCCGCCGTTGCCTATGAAACGGTGCAATTGGATAACGGGTCCCTGCCGCTTTTAACCCCGATGAGTGAAGTGGCCGGCCGGATGTCCGTGCAAATCGGAGCACGCTTTTTGGAAAAACCGCAAAGCGGTGCAGGCGTGTTATTGGGCGGAGTGCCCGGTGTGGCCCCTGGCAATGTGGTGATTATCGGAGGCGGAACGGTCGGAACCCAAGCCGCCAAAATGGCCTTGGGCATGGGGGCCAATGTGACGATCCTCGATATCAATGCGGAGCGGCTCAGACAGCTGGATGATTTGTTTGCCGGACAACGGATTCAAACGTTGATGTCGAACCGGTTCCATATTGCCGAAGCCGTCAAACAGGCGGATTTATTAATCGGGGCGGTTCTGATTCCGGGACGGCGGGCACCCAAGCTGGTCACGGAAGAGATGGTCCAAACGATGAAAGAAGGATCCGTGATTGTCGACGTGGCGGTGGACCAGGGGGGATCCATCGAAACGGTCGACCGGATTACCACACACAGTAATCCCGTCTATGAGAAATACGGGGTGGTGCACTATGCCGTTCCCAATATCCCCGGTGCGGTTCCCCGGACTTCCACCATGGCTTTAACCAATGTCACCATGCCGTATGCCAAAGAGATTGCCGATAAAGGTTTGGAGCAGGCCGTAAAAGAGAATAAGGCGCTAGCCAAAGGAGTCAACGTGATCCACGGGCACGTGACCTACAAAGCCGTGGCGGAAAGCCTCGATTTGCCTTATACGCCGCTTGATGAGGTGATGGGATAAAGGGATGTTTCACTCCCGGATGATGTCATAAAAGATTGTCTTTCACATAATGTTTATAAAAATGTTTGAAAAGGGACGATCTTTTATGGTAATTTCTTTGCGTAAGGTGAAACAGTGGGTGAAATTTTTGTTATTATTTACCTTATTTACGCTTTTGCTGTATCAGCTTTTCATGATCCTGGCTCCTTATTTCCAACCGGACTTTCTGTATGAAGAGCCTTCCGGCGGAGCGGTGAAAGTGATTGCACAAAATATAGATACTCATGAATCCTCATCCACGCTGAAAGAAATGAAAGAACGGTTGCTTTTGTTTTACTGGATGGGGGAATGAAAAAGAACGCCCACCGTTCTTTTTTTTTCTCATGGATTATAATGGGAATCGGAAGGAGATGAAGAGATGAATCGTTTTAAACGTGTCGCCTTGATTGTATTAGACAGTGTCGGAATCGGGGCTTTGCCGGATGCCGGTGAATTTAATGATGAAGGTGCGCATACGCTGGGGCATATTGCCGAATATGGAGACGGGCTCAAAATGCCGAATATGCAAAGCCTCGGGTTGGGAAATATCGAAGCCTTGAAAGGGATTGAGCCGGTCGCGGAACCCGAGGCCTGGTACGGAAAAATGAAGGAGATCTCCAGAGGAAAAGATACAACCACCGGACACTGGGAGTTTATGGGGATTTATACGGACAAGCCCTTTAAAACCTATCCGGACGGATTTCCCACGGAATTGATTCAAGCGTTTGAGGAAAGAACCGGACGCAAAGTGATCGGGAACAAACCGGCTTCCGGAACGGAAATCATCAAAGAATTGGGCGAAGAGCACATGAAAACCGGTGCATTGATTGTCTATACTTCCGCCGATAGCGTGTTTCAGATTGCCGCCCATGAGGAAGTGGTGCCACTGGAGGAATTGTACCGGATTTGTGAAATCGCCCGTGAATTGACCCTGGATGAAAAATATTCCGTCATTCGCGTGATTGCCCGGCCGTTTGTGGGACAACCCGGAAATTTCACCCGTACGGCCAACCGCAGGGATTATTCGGTCAAACCGCCGGAAAAAACCGTGTTGAATCATTTGAAAGAAGCGGGCAAAGATGTGATCTCCATTGGGAAGATTTCCGATATTTATGCCGGTGAAGGAATTACATATTCCCTGAAGACCAAATCCAATATGGATGGCGTGGATCAGTTCCTCAATATCATGAAAGAGGATTTTCACGGACTGGCGTTTGTGAATTTGGTGGACTTTGATGCCAAATACGGCCATCGCCGGGATCCGGAAGGATATCAACAAGCGTTGGAAGAGTTTGATGCGCGGGTGCCGGAGATTTTGGCATCTCTCCAAGAAGATGATTTATTGATCATCACCGCCGACCACGGAAACGATCCAACCCATCATGGAACCGATCACACCCGGGAATACACGCCGCTTTGGGTGTATGGGAAACGTTTGGTCAAGCCCGGACAATCGTTGGGTGTGCGGGAATGTTTTGCAGACGTGGGAGCCACTATTGCAGAAAACTTTGATGTGACCATGCCGAAAATCGGAAAAAGCTTTCTGAAAGAATTGAAATAAAAGGAGTGGTTGAAACCGTGAGTGTGACGAAAGAACAAATCAAAGAAGCCGCAGAGTCGATTCGCGGACAAATGAAGGATAAACCGCAAGTCGGATTGATTTTGGGGTCCGGACTGGGCGTGTTGGCCGAAGAAATTCAGGAGCCGGTCACCAGCCGTTATCAAGATATCCCGCATTTCCCGGTTTCCACGGTGGAAGGGCATGCAGGAAAGCTGATTTCCGGGAAATTGGAGAATAAAAATGTGATGGTCATGGCCGGACGATTCCATTTGTATGAAGGACATGACCCGTCATCGGTGGTGTTCCCCATCCGTATGATGAAAGAACTGGGAGTGGAAACGATTTTGGTCACCAACGCGGCCGGAGGAGTCAACCAGTCTTATGAACCGGGGGACTTGATGGTGATTCGCGACCACATTAATCTGATGTTCCGGAATCCTTTGGTCGGTCCGAATGATCCGGAACTCGGGGACCGTTTCCCGGATATGTCGGTTGCTTATGATGAAGAATTGCGCAAGTTGGCCCATCAGGTTGCGAAGGAACAGGGTTTCTCCCTGCAGGAAGGCGTCTATGCCGGTGTGTTGGGCCCGTCTTATGAAACGCCGGCCGAAATCCGCATGATCCGGACGCTGGGCGGAGATGCGGTCGGCATGTCGACGGTGCCGGAAGTGATTGCGGCCCGGCATGCGGGAATCCGGGTATTGGGGATTTCTTGCATTTCAAACATGGCGGCGGGCATTTTGCCGCAACCGCTTTCGCATGAAGAAGTGATCGAAACCGGTAACCGTGTCAAAGGGAAATTTATCAAACTGGTGAAAGGGATTTTGCAACAGTTGGATTAATCGGAAGGGAAGAAGATGGAACCATGATTTTTCATGGTTCCATCTTCTTTTTTATGGTGTTTTTTGGGATAAACAGAGTACATCCATGTTGAAAAAAAATTAACATAATTTATAATAATAGATGTGTTTTTATGTTTTAATCAAAGGGGGAAACCGATGAAGAAAACGAAAAAGGTGTTTGCCCTTCTTTCTTCTTCACTTTTGCTCGGATCCATTGTTATGTCGCCGGTGGCGGGATGGACGGAAAAAGTGGAAGCAAAAGAAGCGGAAACACGGGTTGATTGGTCATTGGTGAATGAAAATGCATTGATTCAGCATTTGAAAGAGAAGGGGAAACTGGATCAAGATGCAAGCCCTGAGGAAATCAACCAAGCCGTGAAAGAATACGTGATGGACGGAAGTGTTCCTTTCAGCCAAACCGAAGGGATCGACACTTCTTCCAAATTTGGTGAAGAAGCATACAAAGGGAAGAAAAAGATCCAACAAAAAGTATTCGACAAAATCAGCAAAATCGATGAAAATACCGTTCAAGCACTGAAAGAGAACAAAAAATCTTTTAATGACCGCGCGGTTGTGGCCTTGATTGAATTTCCTGATTTTCCGCACAATTCCATCAAAAAGAAAGAAAACCAGTTTTGGGTGAAAGATTTTAATCCGGAACATTACGAACAGCTGTTGTTCAACCGCGATGGATTTACCATGGATAACGGGGAGAAAATCCCGTCCTTGCGCCAATTTTATCTCGAACAATCCGTCGGGTACTGGAATGTGGTTGGCGAAGTGACCCCTTGGGTTCAAGCAAAGCATGAAGCGAAATATTATGGAGGACACCAGGACCAAGGGGATTATGAATTAAAAGATGCCCGTCCCCGTGAGTTGGTGATGGAAACGTTGGCGGCCGTCGGCCAACAAATTGCCGGAAAAGAGGAATTGTATGACCAACGGGATCCGTATGATCTTGACAATGACGGCGATGTCATGGAACCGGACGGCTTGTTGGACAACCTGTTCATTGTCCACTCCGGTGAAGGCGAAGAAGCGGGGGGCGGCGATTTGGGCGAAGACGCGATTTGGTCCCACCGTTCAGTGATCGGTCCGGAGCCGGTTCCGATTCCGGGAACCAATTTAAAGGCTTTTGATTATATCATTCAGCCGGAAGATGGTGCGGCCGGTGTCTTTGCCCATGAATACGGCCATAATCTCGGATTGCCGGATGAATATGACACCGGATACACCGGAGCCGGTTCCCCGATCGAGGCTTGGTCTTTGATGTCTTACGGCAGTTGGACGGGGAAAATCCCGGGGACCGAACCGACCGGATTCAGCCCGTGGGCAAAACTGTATTTCCAAGAAACTTACGGCGGAACCTGGCCGATCGCCACTGTCATAGATTACGACCGACTGCACCAAAAAAGAGCGGCGGTGTTAAAAGAAGCGGTGGCGCAATCCAGCAAAGGAAAAATCCTGAAAATCAACCTGCCGGACCAGCTGGTGGATCCGCCGACCCAGCCAAGAGGAAAGAAATCGTATTTCTCTGACAAAGGAAATATGCTGAACACAAAGCTGACATCGGCGGAAATTGATTTGACCCATGCTTCGGAAGCGAAATTGCAATTTGAATCGTGGCGTCAGATTGAGGCAGGTTATGATTTCTTGTATGTCAATGTTTATGCCGACGGGAAAAAGGAAACCATCCGGCAATACGATGATGACACCAACGGCAAATGGGTTGAAGAAGAGTTGGATTTGACTCCGTACACCGGCAAAAAAATCAAAATCGAATTTAATTACGTCACGGATATCGGATTGATGATGGAAGGGTTCTATGTGGACAATATCGCTGTCACCGCAGATGGAAAAATGGTCTTTTCCGATGATGCCGAAGGCGATCCAAAATTCACACTGGATGGTTTCAAAGTATTTGACGGGTCCAAAATTCCCTTTGAACAATATTACTTGGTGGAATGGCGAACCCATCACGGAATGGATCTGGCCCTGAAGCATCTTCGCCGCGGACAAACCATGTTGAGTTATGATCCCGGAATGGTGGTCTGGTTTTATGATGCCCGTTGGGGAGAAGACAACATGACGGGGCTCCATCCGGGAGAAGGTTTCCTCGGCGTGGTTGATGCCCATCAACGCGGGCATTACTGGAACGACGGAACCGTGGCGGACACCCGGTATCAAATCAATGATGCGGCTTTCGGATTCAAAAAGACTTCCCCTATCGATATCGAGTTCAACGGTTCCTACATGAAGTATGATCCGTTGCCGGGAATTCCGGCGTTTTATGACGGACACGATTACACCAGCCCGTTTAATCCGGACGGAGGAAAGATCCTGCCCCATTACGGAATCGGAATCGCTTTGAAAAAAGTGAAAAACGGTGAAAAAGAAGTGATTGTGGAAGTATCCAAAAAATAAAAAGCAATGACTGAAAAAAGACTTTGCTGCTTTTAGCGGTAAAGTCTTTTCTTTTTTGGCATAATTATCCGGCTCGTGGTTCAAACTATAGATACTGCTATTGGGGAGGGAATTGGAATGCTGAAAAAGCTCAGCTGTTTAATCCTGTCGCTCGGCTTGATGGCCGTTTCGTTGATCCCGTCACAACCGGTTTCGGCCGAAGAGGCGGAAACCGATTTGGCGCCGGAAGCCGTTTCCGCCATTCTGCTGGATGCCGGGACGGGAAAAGTGTTGTACGAAAAAAACAGCCATCAACCGTTGCCTCCTGCAAGCATTACCAAAGTGATGACCATGTTACTGGTCATGGAGGCAATCGATCAGGGGAAAATATCCTGGTCGGATCCGGTGCGTGTCAGTGAACATGCCGCTTCCATGGGCGGGAGCCAGATTTTCCTCGAACCGGGGGAACAAATGACCGTCCATGACTTGTTTAAGGCGATGGCCATTTCATCAGCCAATGATGCGGCAGTGGCACTGGCGGAATATTTGGGAGGCACGGAAGAGCGTTTTGTGAAAATGATGAATGACAAAGCCAAGGAATTGGGACTGAAAAATACACATTTTGAAAATTGCAACGGATTGCCGGCATCAGGCCATTACTCTTCCGCTTATGATATTGCCGTGATGTCCAGGGAACTTCTTTCTTATCCCAAAGTGACCAACTATACGGGACTTTACGAAGATTACCTGAGGAAAAATTCGAAAAAACCGTTCTGGCTGGTCAATACCAACAAATTGGTCCGGTTTTATCCGGGAATGGACGGGTTGAAAACCGGATACACTTCCGAGGCGAAATATTGCTTGACGGCCACGGCCAAAAGGAACAATCTCCGGTTTATCGCCGTGGTGATGGGCGAACCAGATGTCAAGAAGCGGAATCAGGAAGTTTCCTCGATGATGGATCATGCATTTAACCATTACACAAGCCAACGGATTTACAACAAAGGGGATTTGATCGCGGAAAAACGGATTGATAAAGGAAATCCGGACAAAATCCGCATTGAAGCCAAACAGCCGATCGACATGTTGATAAAAAAAGGCGAATCCATCCGTGATTATCAAAAGAAATGGGTTTGGGAGGATTTAAAGGCTCCCGTCAAAAAAGGAGACCGTCTTGGAAAACTGCAGATCGTTAAGGACGGACAAGTTGTTGCCGAGTGGAATTTGATCAGCAGCATGGAGATCCAAAAAGCAAACCTCTGGACCTCTGTGAAGCGAAGTTTGAAAGAAATGCTTTTTTTGCCGGATGATGTGAATACACAGATGTAGAAGGAAAGAGGATTCTGGACAATCTTGTCAGGAATCCTCATTTTTTGGTTATTTTTTGCAGACGGAAGGAAAGGGCCGAAAAATCATAGAAGATATGGGAAAAAAAGAAAGGGGCGGGAGAGATGAGCTTATCCCTGCAAATGGATTCCGACCGTCAGGTTTTGATCGTCCGGCTGGCCGGAGAACTTGACCATCATCATGCCGAAAAAGTGCGTGCTTCGATTGAAGCCGAATTGGAAAAAGGGGAGTTTCGCCACCTGGTGTTGAATCTGGCCCGTTTGGAATTTATGGACAGTTCCGGATTGGGTGTGATTTTGGGGCGTTATAAAAAAGTTTCCCAGTTGGGAGGAAAAATGATTCTCTGTTCCATTCAGCCGCCTGTATACCGCTTGATGGAAATGTCGGGGTTATTTAAAATTTTGCCTACATACGAAAATGAAAAGCATGCAATTTCAGCTTGCGGGGTGGCGTCATGAGCGAAACAGGGAAAAATTTCATGGAATTGAAATTCAGCAGTCGTTCGGAAAATGAAGCGTTTGCCAGAGTGACGGTCGCTTCTTTTATCTCTCAATTGGATCCGACGGTGGAGGAATTGACCGAGATCAAGACGGTTGTTTCCGAAGCGGTGACCAATGCGGTGATTCATGGATATGAAGAAAAAGAGGATGGGGTCATCTATATCCGGACGGATATCGAGGGGCAAAAAATCAGCATCACCATTTCCGATCAGGGCATCGGCATTGAAGATATCAACGAAGCCAGACAACCGCTTTACACGTCCAAACCGGAATTGGAACGGTCGGGCATGGGATTTACCATCATGGAAAATTTCATGGATGAAGTGATGATTCATTCCAAACCGGGGAAAGGCACAACCGTTCACATGGTGAAATACTTGAAAAGCCGTCAGCAGACGATGGCTCATTGAGGGATGCCTATGGAACCGGATGTATACAACAACAGGCACAGCCATTTGTCGGATGAAGAAGTGAAAAAACTGATTCAGGCCAGTCAAAACGGGGACATGGAGTCCCGGAACCGTTTGATTCGTCATAATATTCGGTTGGTTTGGTCGGTGGTGCAACGGTTTTTGAACCGCGGATATGAGGCGGAGGATTTATTCCAGATCGGATGTATCGGTTTGTTGAAAGCAGTGGATAAATTTGACTTGAACTATGACGTGAAATTTTCCACTTATGCCGTTCCGATGATTATTGGCGAAATACAGCGGTTTTTGCGTGATGATGGAATGGTGAAAGTGAGCCGGTCGTTAAAGGAGATGGCCAACCGCATCCGCAAAACGAAAGACCATTTGTCCAAAAAATACGGGCGTTTGCCGACCATTCAGGAAATTGCCAATGAGATGGGAGTGGACCCCGAGGAGATTGTTTTTGCCCAAGAAGCCAACCGGGCTCCTGCTTCGATCCATGAAACCGTCTACGAAAATGACGGCGACCCGATTACCTTGATGGACCAGATTGCAGACGAGCCGGTGACCACCTGGTTTGACAAGCTGGCCATCAAAGAAGCGATTCATCGTTTGAGCGATCGGGAAAAGTTAATCGTTTATCTTCGTTATTACAAAGACCAGACACAGTCCGAAGTGGCAAGCCGGCTGGGCATTTCCCAAGTTCAGGTCTCGCGGTTGGAAAAAAAAATTATTGCCAAAATGCGACAGGAGCTGGATATCCAGAAAGAAAACCGGTAATTTCAGGCTTCAAGCACCTTGACGGTGCTTTTTTATATTTTACCAGTTCTGCACATACTAACGGATGATCGAAGTGTTTTTTTAAAGGAGTTGCCCGCAGATGAAAGACATGTTAACCATCCGTCTCAAAAAGAAAGTCGTCATAAAACCTGGGCAACCATTGTATCTGAAAGATATTTCCCGGTTGGATTCTGCGCGAGAGGAAATTGCATGCAAAGTCAAAGATTTAATCATTTATGACCCGCAGGTACAGCATGGGAGTTTTTATGTGATTGATGTGATGGATGTCATGGACATCATCCACAAACATTTTCCGGCATTGGATGTTCGTCATGCGGGGCCGCCGCAAACATTGGTTGAGATCTCCGGCAATTTGCGGCCGCCTTCGATCATCCTTGTCCTGATGGTGATGATTCTTTTATTTATCGGTTCCGGACTGGCCATCATGAATTTTCACATGGATGTCAGCATGCCCCAGGTTCATGAACGAATTTATTATCTGATTACCGGGGAACATAAATCATCCCCCTTGATCATGCAAATTCCTTATTCGTTGGGCATCGGGATCGGCATTTTTGTCTTTTTTAACCGCTTGATTAAAAAACGGTTGAAAGAAGAACCAAGTCCGTTGGAGCTGGAGATGTTCCTGTATCAGGAAAATATTGAACAATACATGATCGATCATGAAAAGCGGAAAGAGGATTCCGGTTGCCATGAATCTGTTCCATGACTTGCTTCTCATCATCATCGGTCTGGCGGGAGGGACGGTGGTCGGTGGCGGTTTTGTCGCTTTTATAACCGTGCTTGACATTGTTCCGAGACTGGCACAAGTGACAAGGACACCACAAATGATCGCCCTCTATGAGTACAGCATCGGACTTGGCGTTTTGTTTTTTACCTGGTTGGACTTTCGTTCGTTTTCGCTTTCGATGCCAGGTGTTTTCACTTTGATCGTCGGCCTGTTCATGGGGGTGTTTGTCGGCCTTTTGGCGGCGGCACTGACAGAGGTGGTAAACGTCATCCCGATTATGGCAAAGCGTTTGAACATGGAAGGTTATTTGGTTTATTTTCTGCTGGCAATGGCACTCGGCAAAGTGGCCGGTTCCATTGCGGAATGGATGTTTTTTTGATACTGATCAAGAAAGAAAGGGTGTATGAGAAATGGGTTCTTATTGGGCTGCTTTTTTGGTGGGGGGGTTGATTTGCGTGATTGGACAGTTGTTGATTGACTTAACCAATTTGACACCGGCACACGTCCTCAGCCTATTGGTGGTTGCCGGTGCGGTGTTGGACGGATTCGGATTGTACGATCCGTTGATCCAGTTTGCCGGAGCCGGCGCAACGGTTCCGATTACAAGCTTTGGAAATTCATTGGTGCACGGGGCATTGTCGGAAGCACATCGCAACGGATTCATCGGGGTGTTGTCAGGGATCTTTCAAATCACAAGTTCCGGTATATCCGCGGCCATTATCTTCGGCTTTCTGACAGCGGCGATTTTCAAGCCCAAAGGTTGATAAAAACAGTTGATAAAAACATATAAAAATACATTTTAAGCATAAATGAGTGGGGGTTTCCACTCTTTTTTTTACGGAGTTGTGATAAGTTTTTGCCGTTTTTGTCCCTATGCGGCTTTTCGCCAAAATTTGTGGTATGATCAGTTGTGAACATTTTTTCCTCGTCGGAGGGAGGGAATCAAAAGATGAAGCAACTGCGCGCATTGCAGATATTCGGAATCATCACTTCGATTGGCGCTTACTTCATGTTGGCGATTGGAGCCATTGTAAGCGCTACGGAATCAGGGAAAGGATGCGGCAACACCTGGCCGTTTTGTCATGGAAAACTGATCCCTGAAAGTTTGCCGATGGAAACCGTGATTGAATACAGCCACCGGATTGTCTCGGGAGTGGACGGTTTGTTGATCCTGATTCTGACGGTCTGGTCCTGGATGGCGTTTAAAGAGAATAAACGTGTGAAGGTTTTGGGTTTTTTAAGTTTGTTTTTTGTCGTGTTTCAAGGAATTCTCGGAGCATTGACGGTTGTTTTTGAAGGCACGTTTGCCAAAAACTTCTCGCTGGCCTTGCATTTCGGCTTTTCCCTTATTTCATTTGCCAGTGTGATTTTGCTGACGGTTTATCTGTTTCAATTGTCCAAACCCGGGAAGAAGAACGGGCTCATGGATATGAGGAACACCCTGCTGGCCAAATGGCTTTGGGGCTTGGCTGCCTACACTTATATCGTGGTGTATACCGGAGCTTTGGTACGCCATTCCGAGGCGACGATGGGATGCGGCTATTCCTTCCCGTTATGCGGCCCGACCGTTTTCCCAGGCTTTTCTTCCCTGGCTGAGATTCATTTGCTTCACCGTTACTTTGCATTTTTGCTCTTTTTCCTTGTCCTCGGCACGTTGATTTTTATTTTGAAAAAACATCGTGACCGGAAAGATTTGGTGCACGGGGGTTGGCTTGCGTTTCTTTTGATCACACTCCAGGCATTAAGCGGTGCGATTATTGTCTGGACGGGCGGAAAATTAATGGCCGAGTTGTTGCATACCACCATTATTTCGGCGTTCTTTGCCGTCCTTTCGTATATGTGCATGCAAATCGGCTTACCCTGGAGCAAAAAAACGCATTTGCCCGATGTTTCGACGGGAGTCGGGCAGACAAGCTGAAAAAAATGAAGGTGGATTTTCACCTTCATTTTTTTGTTTAAAAAGAAGAGATATCGACAATCTGCTGAAGATAAGCTATACTCATTGGTAAGGTGTGAAAATTGGATATGGATTTTTCACATCCTTCGGGGCAGGGTGAAATTCCCGACCGGCGGTGATGGCACGTTTGCCTCAGTCCGTGACCCGCGTTGGCGGTGGATTCGGTGCAACTCCGAAACCGACAGTGAAAGTCTGGATGGGAGAAGGATGAACAGATGTGTACCTTTAACCTGTGAATTTTTTCACATTTGTTAAAGGCTTATTTCTGTATGCAAAATTATTACTTTCAGGATACACAGCTGTTTCTTCCGTGACTGCCTCGAATTCATAAAGATTCGAGGTTTTTTATTTGCTTCGACAAAAAAGAATAAGGAGAGAAGGATGCTGACGACACACGAAACCTGGATGCGTTTGGCATTGCAACTGGCCGAAGCGGCGGAGGGTCAAACTTCCCCGAATCCGATGGTTGGGGCCGTCGTGGTCAAGGACGGGCAAATTGTCGGAGCCGGAGCCCATTTAAAGGCCGGCACACCGCACGCGGAAGTCCATGCATTAAACATGGCCGGGGATGATGCCAGAGGCAGCACGCTTTATGTGACTTTGGAGCCGTGCAATCATTACGGGCGCACGCCGCCTTGCACCGGGCGCATCATCGAAGCCGGGGTCCGGCGTGTGGTCGTGGGGTGTGTGGATCCGGATGAAAAAGTGTCCGGTGAGGGGATCAAGCGGCTGCGCGAATCCGGAATCGAAGTGGTGGAAGGGATCTTGCGCGAAGAATGTTTGCGGCTGAATGAAGCATACTTTCACCACCGGAAAACCAAAAAACCGTTTGTCACGCTCAAGATGGCGACCACCCTGGATGGAAAGATTGCAGCATACAACGGGGACAGCCGGTGGGTCACAGGCCATGAGTCGCGGGCACATGTGCATCAAATCCGCAAAAAAAGTGATGCGATTCTTGTGGGCGTGGGGACGGTTTTGGCAGACGACCCGCAATTGACCGCACGGATCGACGGAGAGCCGGTCCGGCAACCGGTGCGGATCGTTTTGGACAGCCGGCTTCGCACCCCGCTGGATGCGCAAATCGTGAACACTCAAGCTGCTCCGACCTGGATTTTTACAACGCCCCGCTGTGACCGGAGCAAAGTGGACCGGTTGATCGAAAAAGGGGTCAAAGTGATCGTGACCCAAAGCGAAGACCGGGTCGATATCGATGAAGTGTTGTCTTACTTGGGACAGCAGGGGATTTTATCGTTGATCGTGGAAGGAGGCAGCCAGGTCAATGCATCCTTTTTAAGGTGCGGCCACGTGCAAAAGGTGATGGCTTATCTTGCCCCCAAATTATTGGGTGGCAAAGACAGCAAAAGCGCCATTGCGGGAGAGAATCCCGAACGGATGAAGGAGGCTGTTTCTTTAAAACACACGGAGATCCGGCGCTTCGGGGAAGATTTCTTGCTTACGGGATATATTTCTTATGAAAAGCCGGCACAAGGTTAGAAGGGGGGCGTCAATGTGTTTACAGGAATCATTGAAGAAGTGGGACGGATCAAGCAGTTGCGTAAAAATCCGCTGACCATGGAATTGACCATTCAGTGCCGGAAGGTTTTGGAGGGCACCCAACTGGGAGACAGCATCGCCGTCAACGGGGTTTGTTTGACGGTTACACAGCTGGGCAGTGACTATTTTATGGCCGATGCCATGCCTGAAACCATGAAACGGACCAATCTGGGCAAGTTGAATGTGTCGGATCTGGTCAATCTGGAGCGGGCGGTTGCCGCCGGACAACGAATGGGCGGCCACTTTGTTCAGGGGCATGTGGACGGAGTCGGTACGATCCTGTCGAAGACCCCTTATGAAAATGCCGTTGTGTACCGGATTGAAACCAGCCCGCAATTGACCCGATACATGATTGAAAAGGGATCCGTGGCCGTCAATGGCATCAGTTTGACGATTGTGGAGGTCAGTGATCATGACTTTACGGTGTCCTTGATCCCGCATACCTACAAGCATACCCAATTGCGTGATGCAAAGCAGGGAGATATGGTGAATATCGAAGTGGATATGATTGGAAAATATCTGCATAAGTGGTTTGAAAATAAAACCGGTTCCGGTTCGCCGATTACCCGGGAGATGCTGAAAGAACACGGATTTATCGGATAAGGGGGGATACCATGTCTTTTGATACGATTGAAGAAGCGCTGTCCGCCTTGAAAAAGGGAGAAATCATTATTGTGGTGGATGACGAAGATCGCGAAAATGAAGGGGATCTGGTGGTGCTCGCCGAGAAAGCGACGCCGGAGGCCATTAATTTTATGATCACCCACGGGCGGGGACTGGTATGTGTGCCGATGACGGAAGAACGTGCCCGGGAATTGGATTTGTCCCTGATGGTCAATCACAATACAGACCGGCACGGAACGGCCTTTACCGTATCGGTGGACGCGATGGAAACCTCGACCGGGATTTCGGCTTTTGAAAGGTCGCTTACGGTGATGCAATTGATCGATCCCAAGCGGGGAGCCCAAGACTTCCGGCGCCCGGGACACATTTTCCCGCTGATTGCCCGTGAAGGCGGTGTGTTGCGCCGTGCAGGCCACACCGAGGCAGCTGTGGATTTGGCGAGGTTGTGCGGGGCATATCCGGCCGGAGTGATTTGTGAAGTGATCAAAGAAGACGGAACCATGGCCCGTGTGCCCGATTTGAAAGAAATGAGCCGGAAATTTGGATTGAAAATGATTACCATTCAAGATCTCATCCAATACCGGCGGCAAAAAGAAACATTGATCGAGCGCATCGTGTCGGTTCGGATGCCGACCGAATACGGCGAGTTTCAAATGATCGGTTACACCAATGAAATTGACGAAAAAGAACACGTCGCTTTTGTCAAAGGAGACATTGACCCGGATCAACCCGTCCTGGTCCGTGTTCATTCCGAATGCTTGACGGGGGATGTTTTCGGATCCAAACGATGCGACTGCGGACCCCAGTTGCATGCAGCGATGCGGAAAATCGAAGAAGCCGGACAAGGCGTGCTTCTCTACATGCGGCAAGAAGGGCGCGGAATCGGCTTGATCAATAAATTAAAAGCATACAAACTGCAGGAAGAAGGCTTGGATACGGTGGAAGCCAACCTGCGTCTCGGATTCCGCGATGATTTGCGTGAATACGGGATTGGCGCGCAAATCTTGCGCGATTTGGGCGTGGGGAAAATGCGCCTGATGACCAATAACCCGCGGAAAATCACCGGTTTGAAAGGTTACGGTCTGGAAGTGACAGAGGTGGTTCCTCTGGAAATCCCCGCAAACAAAAATAATCGTCGTTATATGGAAACGAAAAAGGAAAAATTGGGTCACATGTTGCATTTGTAAAAAGAGGAGGAAACAAGGATGCCAAATGTATATGAAGGAACGCTTGTGGCAACAGGAATGCGGTTTGCGATTGTCGCCGGACGGTTTAACGAATTTATCACCGGCAAATTGGTGAATGGAGCCGTTGACGGTTTGAAACGCCATGGAGCCGAAGACGATGCCATTGATATCGTTTGGGTGCCGGGAGCTTTTGAAATTCCGCTGATTGCCGATCAATTGGCTCAATCGAAAAAATACGATGCGGTGATCGCGTTGGGATGTGTGATCCGCGGCGCCACCACCCATTACGATTATGTATGCAATGAAGTTTCCAAAGGAGTGGCGGCGGCGAGCGTGCGTCATCAACTGCCGGTGATTTTTGGAGTGATCACCACCGAAAACATTGAGCAAGCCATTGAAAGAGCCGGCACCAAAGCTGGAAACAAAGGATGGGAAAGTGCACTGGCAGCCATCGAAATGGCTGATTTGATGAAACAGTTAAATCGTTGATGGGGTAACGATTATCATATGGAAGAAGTAAAAATTAAGCTGGATATGTTTGAGGGGCCTCTTGATTTGTTGTTGCATTTAATCGAAACCTCGGAAGTGGATATTTATGAGGTTCCGATTGCGCAAATTACCGAACAATATATGCAAGTGTTAAATGAAGCCGAAGAGAGTAAGCTGGATGTGGCCAGTGAGTTTTTGGTCATGGCGGCAACTCTTTTGGCCATCAAGAGCAAAATGCTCCTGCCCAAGCAAGAGGTTTTTGAAGAAGATTTTATGATGGAAGAGGATGAATGGTTTGAAGATCCCCGGACGGAACTGGTCGAACGGTTGCTGGAATATAAGAAATACAAGCGTTTGGGGGAAGTGTTGCGCCAGAGGGAAGAAGAAAGAAGCAAAATTTATTCCCGTCCGGCGATGGATCTGACGGCCTACACACCAGAAGTAAACCCGGTTGAAGGGCTTTCTCCGGACGATTTGTTGCAGGCATTTGTCGAGGCGCTGAAAGACCGGGAAACCCATGAGCCGGAAGCCAAGTTGACCAGGGAAGAGATTTCGGTCAGTGACCGGATGAATGAAATTGATGCGCTTTTGACAGAAAAAGGGCAGTTGCTTTTTTCCAAACTGATCGATTGGAAAACCGCCACCAAAGAACGGGTGATCACGACCTTTTTGGCGCTTCTGGAATTGATGAAATTAAAAAGGATCGTTTGTTATCAGGAACATATATTTGGGGAAATCCGGGTGGAACGACTGCAGGCGGAGGTGCAGCCTTGATGAGCCGGGATATGAAAGCAGTGATGGAAGGTCTTTTGTTTGCAGCCGGAGAAGAAGGAATGAGCATTAAAGAACTGGCGGATGTGACCGGCTTGGAAAAACACGAAGTGGAACAATGTTTGCATGATCTCAGGGTCGACTATAAGGAACAGCAAAGAGGCATTCAAATCGTCAAAGTGGCCCAAGTTTACCAAATGACCACATTGCCCGAACATGCGTCCTACTTTGAAAAGATGGCCCAAGCCCCGAACCGTTCTCGGCTGTCCCGTGCGGCATTGGAAACCCTTGCCATTATCGCATACCGACAACCGATTACGCGTGTCGAGATTGAAGAGATCCGGGGGGTCAAAAGCGAACGGGTGTTGCAAGTCCTTTCGCGAAAGGGATTGATTCGGGAAGCCGGCAGGGCGGAAGGAGCGGGACGCCCGATTTTATACGGAACCAGCAAAGATTTTCTGGATTATTTCGGACTCAACGATATCGAAGAACTTCCCCCGCCGGAATCCATCTTTGATTGGCAGGAATGGGAACAAGAGCGCCAGGATTTGTTTAAGCGTTTGGGTGTGGAACAAATGGAAGAGGCGGAGACGGATGAAGGATCTCCCGTTTAAAGGAGGCCGGCCGGCCTCCTTTTTTAAAAACAAAAAAGAAAAATTGCCGTTTTTGTAAACGCTTTTAAGATGAAAAAAACGTGAATGGCTGGATCGGAGAGGAGGCAGGCTGAATTTGTTACATGAATTGATCACGAGGGATACCATTGTTTTAAAAGAGGAAGTCCGCAATTGGAAAGAGGCGATTCAATATGCATCCGAACCCCTGTTAAAAAAAGGATGGATTGAGCCGGAATATGTAAAAGCCATGATCCATATTATCGAAACGCTGGGCCCCTATGTGGTTTTGACACCCCATGTGGCCATTGCCCATGCGCGACCGGATGCGGGAGTGAACCGGTTATCCATGAGTCTTTTGCGGTTAAAGAAGAGTGTTTCTTTTGGAAGAGGACAAGAGGTGCATCTGATTATTATTTTAGCAGCCATCGACCAAAAGTTTCACTTACATGCATTGTCGGATTTATCTCAATTATTGTCTGAAGAGAAAAATATTGAACGGATGATACATACCGAAAAAATTGAAGAAATTGAAGAACTGATTCATCAATATTCAAGAAAACAGTGCAATTAGCAACTTAGTGGTCGGAATTTTTTCAAAAAGGCCGGACGGTTTAAAAATTTGTTGGATAATATTGTATATTCACCCGTCATCTTGCCCAAACTACCCAGTGATGGCAGGTGGTGGGGTTGATTTTTTTTCTGATCATTCTTGTGTTGTTGCTGGTCTTCTTCATCGGAACTTGGTTTTCCAACATTCAAATTGAATTGTTGTTTAAACGGGAAGCGCAAAATGATTTTGGCAAAATCAAAGTGAAGATGTTTGGCGGATTGCTCAGATTTCAATACAATTTGCCGCAAATCCTATGGGGTGGTTTGGATGAAGGGGTGGCCCTCAAGCAGAACGTGACCGGTAAGATTGGCAAGAAAGAAACCAAAACGAAAAAGAAATCGATTCACATTGATAAACGGAAAGTCAAGAAATTTCATTTTGAATATCGCCAGATTCTTTACCGGTACCATGATTTTCAACGAATCATGCGGTGGTTCTTTGGAAAGATCACCTGTGAAAAATTCGTTTGGAACACCAAGATCGGAACGGGGGATGCAGCAGAGGCGGGATTTTTAACCGGATTGGCATGGAGCTTTAAGTGGATGCTTCTCAGTTGGCTGGGAAATCAAATCCGGTGGAATGCCAAACCGGAGTTAAAGGTGGATCCAAGATTCAATGAAGCGATATTGGAAACCTACTTTCACAGTATAATCCGGTTCCGGATCGGGCATGCTATCCTTGCTGTGAAACGTTTATCAGATCATATGCGGAAAGGGAGGATCCAATAAATGTCTGAGCACCCTATTCAAAACTTGATGGAAACTGCCATGGAAAATATTCGTGAAATGATTGATGTCAATACCATTATCGGTGATCCGGTGGAGACGCAGGATGGCCAAGTCATCATTCCGGTTTCCAAGGTCGGGTTTGGATTTGCAGCGGGAGGAAGTGAATTCAGAGGACATTCGGATGATAAAGAGGGGGAAGATCAGGAAAAGCGGGGGAATTCCAGACATTCCACTGAAAAAAGCCAAGAAAAGCTTCCGTTTGGTGGAGGAAGCGGCGGAGGCGTCTCTGTCACTCCGGTTGCATTTCTTGTTGTCAGTGAAAAAGGAATTCGTGTGTTAAACATGGATAAACAAACCCATTTATATGACCGCCTGATTGACACGGTCCCTGAATTTGTGGAGCAGTTGAAAAACATGGTTAAAAAAAGTGATAAAAGTGAAAAGTAAACCGGATACAAAACGGCACAGCCCGGGGCAGTGTCGTTTTTTTACATAATCTTGTCCGGAGTGCATATATTTGTACAAACCCGAACGGGAGTGGGGTGAGATCATTTGATTCTGGGGCGGATCTGTTCGGTTGGGCTTGTCACAGCCATCTTGATGATGATCTTTGTCTGGCCGGAAGGAGCAAGAGCCGAAGTGACAGGGGATTTGGCTCCCGGGGCAAAAGCCGCCATTTTGTATGATGCTTCTTCAGGCCGTGTTTTATTTGAGAAGAATGCAGAGGAACCCATGTTGATTGCCAGTTTGACCAAAATCATGACGGCAATCATTGCGATTGAAAACGGGAATTTGGATGAAACAGTGACCATCAGCCCCAATGCGGAAGGAGTGGAAGGCTCTTCCATCTATCTGAAAGCCGGTGAAAGAATACCGCTTCGCACCCTGTTGTACGGACTGATGTTGCGTTCCGGAAATGACGCGGCAACGGCGATCGCCGAACACATCGGCGGATCGGTGGAAGGGTTTGTTTATTTGATGAATGAAAAAGCCGCCTATCTGGGTCTGGAAAACACGCATTTTGCCAATCCGCACGGTCTGGATCAAGAGGGGCATTATTCATCGGCCAAAGATTTGTCCGTATTGACGGCATACGCACTCAAAAATCAGGTTTTTCAGGAAATTGTCAAAACAGAGGTCAAGACGGTGTCCTGGCCTGGCGAAAAATGGAAAAGAAAATTTTACAATAAGAATAAGATGTTGCGCTTTTATAAATGGGCGGACGGCGTTAAAACGGGGTTCACCAAAAAGGCGAGAAGAACGCTGGTTTCTTCTGCGACCAAAGACGGCCACCAGTTAATCACCGTCACTTTGAATGACGGGGATGATTGGAAAGATTCCATGAACATGCTGGAGTACGGGTTTCAGCATTATGATTTGGTCTCCTTATTGAAAAAAGGACAGGTTCTGTCCGGTCAGGCATATGAAACGGATGATCACAAAAAGTTCCGGGTTGTCGCCGGTGCTTCCTTTGATTATCCGCTGACGGAAGAAGAAAAAAAACAGGTTACGGTAAAGCCGGTCATCAGTTATCCTCTCCGGCTGGTGACAAGCGACCGCATGCAAGTGGGAAGCGCCCGGATTTACGTGAACCGGCAATTGATCGGATCGGTTCCTTTGGAAGTCGAAATGGAGCCCGAACCATCCATGATGAAAAAGTGGTTCCAATCCTTCGGGCTGATGCTTTGGAAAAAAGGGTGAAGCAAAAATGATCCATTATATTTGGATTTTTATGATTTTAAGCGGGGTGGTGGCAGCGGCACTGCAGGGGAAGTTGGAGTTGGTGACAAAAGCGGCCTTAAATGGTGCGGAAGAAGGGGTTTCCGTTTGTCTGGGACTGATCAGTATCATGGTGTTTTGGTTGGGGATGATGCGGATTGCCCAAGATGCCGGCTTGTTGGAAAAGCTGGCGAAGATTTTGCGTCCCGTTGCCCGGTTTTTGTTTCCATCCGTGCCTCATGATCATCCGGCGATGGGCTACATTTTATCGAACATGAGCGCCAACCTGTTTGGATTGGGAAATGCCGCGACCCCCATGGGACTCAAGGCAATGGAAGAGTTGCAAAAATTGAACCCCGACCGGAAGACGGCCACTCCTGCGATGTGCACTTTGCTTGCTCTGAACACCTCGGGACTGACATTGCTTCCGACAACAATTATCGGGATCCGGTTGAAACACGGTTCGGTGAACCCGACGGAGATTATCGGCCCGACATTGCTTGCCACCTTGCTTGCCACTTCTTTTGCCATCCTGTTGGATCGTTATTACCGAAAGCGCACGTTTGACGAGAACGGGCGGCTGAAGAAGTAATCAAACAGGGAAGAGGGTAAATCAGATGTTTGAAATCATCAGTTTTGTTTCCAATCTGATGTTGCCGGCCATTGTGGTGTTTGTTCCGCTGTATGCCGTGTTTCGCAAGGTTCCCGTTTATGACAGTTTTGTCGAGGGGGCCAAGGAAGGATTCCCGACAGCGATTTCGATTATTCCACACCTGGTCGGTATGATGGTGGCTGTTTCCATCTTCCGGGATACCGGCGCTTTGCAGTTTTATTTGCAATTTTTGAAGCCGGTGCTCGGTTGGCTGAAGATTCCGGAAGAAGTGGTTCCGATTGGGATTTTGCGGCCGATTTCCGGAACCGGTTCCCTGGCCTTTGTGGAAAGCGTTCTTCGCACCTACGGGCCGGACTCCTTTCTGGGAAAACTGGCATCCACCATTCAGGGAAGTACCGATACCACTTTATATGTGCTGACGGTTTACTTTGGCGCCGTGGGGATCCGCAATTCGCTCTATGCGCTGAAAGTCGGTTTGTGGGCGGACTTGGCGGGATTTTTGGCTGCCTGGATCATTTGTACATTGATTTTTTTACCCGGTTAAGCAGAGAAAGGCTTTTTCTGCGATACCGGGTTTTATAATGTCTGAAAACAACAGGGCTGTCCGGTTTGACTTGTACGAAACTTTGTAAACAGTTAAGATGACTAAGAGGTGAGCATGGCATGGAGCGTTTACAAAAAGTGTTGGCACAGGCGGGAGTCGCTTCCCGAAGACGTTCGGAAGCATTGATCTGTTCCGGGAGAGTGAAAGTCAACGGACAACGGGTCACCGAGCTGGGAACCAAGGTGAATCCCCGCCAAGACCGGATCGAGGTGGATGACCGGCCGGTCGTGTTGGAGAGAAAAAGGACATTTTTGTTTTATAAACCGGAGCAAGTGATTACCAGTATGCATGACCCGCAGGGACGGAAAGTGGTGGCTGATTATTTCCGCCATATCCCTGAGCGTGTTTTCCCGGTCGGGAGGCTGGATTACGATACCGAAGGTCTGCTGATCATGACAAATGATGGAGAACTGACCCATCGTTTGCTTCATCCGCGTTACAAGGTAAATAAAGTATACATTGCCACTGTGGAGGGAAAACCCGGCCCGAAAGCGTTAAAACAGCTGGAAAAGGGTGTGAAACTGAAGGATGGATGGACCGCCCCGGCCAAAGTCCGCTTTCTTTCCCATTCCAGCCGGGACAATACCTCCCGGTTGGAACTGACGATTCATGAAGGGAGAAAAAGACAGGTCCGGCGCATGTTGAAGGCGGTCGGGCACCAGGTGATTCATCTGATCCGGGTCCGATTTGGATTTTTGACGCTGGAAGGATTAAGCAAGGGGGAATTCAGGGAATTGACGGATGAAGAAATTCAACGGTTAAAAAAAGAGATTTTGTGAACAACTTTCAAATCATCGTCACATGTTCCTAATCGAAAACCAAACTTAAATGTATAATTAGTTAATGAAATCATGGAGTTTTTCGTGATTGGATCACAGGGGGGGAGTCATGCGTGATAGATAACAGCAAATGTGAGTGCGGACACAATAACCCTGTTGGCACCATATTGTGTGAGTACTGCGGAAAACCGCTGGACAAGACCATCAAAGAAAAGGAAAATATTGCTGAGGAGATGCGCTATGAAGGAAAAGCAAGACGTTCCCAAATGGCACAACCCTCCCCGTTTGACCGGGTCTGGCAGTTCTTCTCCTCAGTGAAAGTTGCCATTATTTTGATTGTCGTTACTTTGATCGCCGCCGGAATCGGCACCATTTTTCCTCAAGAAATATATGTCCCCTCTTCCGATCCAAAGAGTTACTATGAGGAGCACTATGGAATCTGGGGAAAACTTTATTATGCACTTGGTTTTTCGGATATGTACAACTCCTGGTGGTTTTTTCTGCTTTTGTCAATGATCGGGGTTTCGCTTGTTGTCTGCAGTTTGGACCGGGTTGTTCCTCTGTATAAAGCGCTTAAAAACCAAACCGTGACCAAAAGCCCGGAATTTATCCGCCGGCAACGGATTTCGCATGTGGAGCATGTGACCGACGAATACCCGGAGCAAAAGATTGATGAGATCGCGCAAGCATTGAGCAAGAAACGTTATCACATACGGCGCGAAAACGGGGCGCTTCTTGCAGAAAAAGGACGGATCAGCAGATGGGGTCCTTACATCAATCATATCGGGTTGATTATTTTTTTATTCGGGGTTTTGCTGCGGTATGTGCCCGGATGGTATCTGAATGAAACGTTGTGGGTCCGGGAAGGGGAAACCAAAAAAGTTCCGGAGACACCGTATTATGTGAAAAATGAGCGCTTCACCATGGAGTTTTATGATCAACAAAGCAAGGATGAAGGACCGGTTGTCAAGAAATACCAAACCAATGCCGTGTTGTATGAAAAGGACAAGCAGACGGGGCAGTTAAAGCCGGTCAAAAAGCATGCGATCATTGTGAATGAACCGCTGAAATACAAAGGCTTGTTGTTATATCAATCCAGCTTTGAGACCGGATTGCTCCAAAAAATTTCTTTTAAAGTCACGGAGAAAAATACGAAAAAAGAGTTGGGAACCTTTACCGTTGATTTGAATAACCTCCGGAAGGACCAGGTTTATCCGGTCGGAAATTTGGAAGTCCGGGCACTGGAATATTATCCGGACTTTGCCATGGAAAACAATCGACCGGTGACCAAATCGCAGGAACCGAACCGCCCGGCTTTTGTCTTTGAAGTCCGGGAAAAAGGAGCGAAAACGGGAGAGAAATCCTGGGTTATCTCCGGTCAGGACTTGGGCGATTTGTTGAAAGACAATCACTATAACATTGATCTGGCCAATATCCACACGGTGAATTCCTCCGGGCTCATGGTACGCGTCGATAAAAGTTTGCCGGTGATTTTTTTGGGAGGATTCATTTGCATGATCGGGCTGGTGATGGGATTTTACTGGCACCATCGCCGGGTCTGGGTCCGTGTGACCGACGGTTCCTTATACGTTGGCGGGCACACCAACAAAAACTGGTACAGTTTTTACCGCGAACTGTCTGCGCTGGATGTATTGAAAGATTATGACTTGAAGCCGGCGAAAAAATAGGGGGAAAAGACGATGGAACAATTGATGGAGAATCTCCTTTTTGGAACATTCTTTTTATATTTGATTTCTTCTGTCGCGTTTGTGATGGGAATCTCCAAAGACAAAAATGAAAAAAGTGAACAAAGAAAAAGACGCTGGGGAAATATTGCCGTCGGAATTGCGATCGTGGGAGCCGTTTTTCAAACTTTGTTCATTATCACAAGAATGATGATCGGTGGCCACTTCCCGACAAGCAACATGTTTGAATTTACGGCTTTTCTATGTTATGCCATTGTCATTGCGTTTGTAATTGTTTACTTTATTTATAAAAATATTGTTTTAGGGGCTTTTGTCATGCCTCTGGCTGTGGTTTTGCTGGCTTATGCTTCTGTTTTCCCGCGGGATGTCCAGCCGCTGATCCCGGCCTTGCAAAGCTACTGGTTGCCGATTCACGTGTCGACGGCGGCGCTGGGGCAAGGGGCCTTTGGGATTGGTTTTATTGCCGGATTAATTTATCTGGTTAAAAACGTCGGGAATCAGAAAGCAGGGAAAAATGCTTTTTGGCTGGAAACCACCCTGTTGATTGTTTTGATGTTTCTTGGATTTAGTATTGTTCAATTTGCATTTGGCCTCGTTGATTATGAAGCGAAATTTTCGCATACTGTTGATGGGGAGGCAAATGTTCAAGAGTACTCTCTTCCTCCCATCGTGAGTCCGACTGACAGCCAAATCATTCAAATGGATTCCTTCCCGGGCCTGAATGAACCGCTGTTTGAAAGTCCCGGCTGGATGAAGGGAGAAAAAGCGGCAAGCAAATTGAATTCCGTCATTTGGTCTGTGATTACCGGACTGATTTTATACGGGCTTTTGCGGTTGATCTTGAGAAAGCCGCTTCGAACAGCGCTTCATCCGCTGGTGAAAGACTTGGACAGCGAATTGGTTGATGAAATTTCTTACCGCGCGATTGCAATCGGTTTCCCGATTTTTACATTGGGCGCGCTGATTTTTGCAATGATTTGGGCTCATCAAGCGTGGGGCCGTTTCTGGGGATGGGACCCGAAAGAAGTGTGGGCGCTCATTACCTGGCTCTTTTACAGCGCTTATCTGCATTTGCGGCTGTCCCGCGGTTGGCACGGGTTGAAGTCGGCATGGCTGGCGGTTGGCGGTTTTGTGATTATCATGATTAATTTGATCGCAGTTAATCTAGTGATCACCGGTTTGCATTCATATGCGTAAATCAAAGCAGCAGGGGTGAAGTAACTTGGACAAACAGTATCAGATTCTGGTGGTGGATGATGAAGACCGCATTCGTCGGTTGCTTCGCATGTATCTGGAAAGAGAAGGCTATTTAATCGAAGAAGCGGAAGATGGCGAAAAAGCTTTGCAAATGGCGCTGGATAAAAACTATGACCTGATTTTGCTGGATTTGATGTTACCGGGGATGGACGGATTGGATGTTTGTGCCGAATTGCGAAAGAAAAAAGCAACGCCCGTGATTATGCTGACGGCCCGGGGAGAAGAAGCCAACCGTGTGGAAGGGTTTGAATCCGGAACCGATGATTACGTGGTCAAGCCGTTCAGCCCCCGGGAATTGGTACACCGGGTGAAAGCGGTGTTGCGCCGGGCCTCGGCGACTGCCTTCTTGACCACCAATATTGAAACGCATAATGTGATTGTGTTTCCTGAACTGACAATTGATCATGATGCCCATGAAGTCAAAGCGGGCGGCAAAAAGATCCAATTGACACCGAAAGAATATGAGCTGCTTTATTATTTGGCCAAATCTCCCGATAAGGTTTTTACCCGGGAACAGTTGTTGAGGGATGTATGGCATTATGAATTTTTTGGGGATTTGCGCACGGTTGACACACACGTAAAACGATTGCGTGAAAAACTGAACCGCGCTTCCACCAAAGCGGCGAAGATGATCACCACGGTGTGGGGAGTCGGTTACAAACTAGAGGTGCCGAAAGAGTGATTTGGAGAAGTGTAGTCGGCAAGCTGTGGATCACCATCATCATTCTTGTTTCCTTGGTGTTGGTGCTGTTAAATCTCTTTTTGAATGAACAAGTGGAGAAAACTTATGTTCGTGACCAGAAGAAAAGTTTGGAGCAACTTGCTGGAGAGATTCAGAAAAAGTTTAATCAACCCGGATATGATCATATCCAGTATCTGAATAATGTCCTGCAAGTCTCTGAACTTTTCCATACATATATCGTCACGTTGGATGCCAGCGGATCGGTGAGCAACTACGGGGTTTCTCCCCATGTGCCGAACGTTCCCTGGCAGGAAGTTTTATCGCAAGATGATTTAAACCGGGTGTTAAAAGGCGAAACGCTTTTTATTCAGGGAAAAGTCCGGGTAAAGTCCGATCCGGGAAATTTTCCGTTCTTTAAAAATGACGTCTTGCTTGTTGCCGTTCCGCATATTGTCAACGACAAAACGGTGGGTGCGATCGTGCTTTATCAAACCCAGGAACAGTTGAGCGAGACGGACATCAAACGGTGGATTTTTTACTCTTCGCTGATCGGCATTGTGTTGACGACCATTTTTGCCTTTTTCTTGTCAACCCGGATTTCCCTTCCGTTGGTGCAGATGAAAAAAGCGGTGGAAAAAATGGCGCGCGGAGAGTTTTCCACCCGGGTTCCGGTCCGCTATCATGAACGGGACGAAATTGCCGAGTTGTCGATGACGTTTAACCGGATGGCCTCCCAACTGGAAGACTCGATTCATCAGCTGTCACAAGAAAAAGAACAATTGGCAAGCATTTTAAAAAGTATGTCGGATGGCGTTTTGACCATCAGTAAATATGGAAAAATCATTTTGACCAACCCCATTGCCGACCGTTTTCTCGCGCAGTGGAAAGATGACACACCCAAAGATGCTTTGCCCAAGCCGTTGCAAGATCTTTTCAGACAAGTGACCGACGACCATAAAGAATATACCGGGGATATCACCGCCCGGGGACGGACATGGGTGGTGGTCATGTCCCCGCTTTACACCGATACCGGGGACCAGGTGCGCGGGGTGGTGGCAGTGTTGAGGGATGTCACGGAAGAGAGAAGATTGGACAAACTCAGAAAAGATTTTGTTGCCAATGTTTCTCATGAGCTGAGAACCCCGTTGCAA
Organism: Thermoactinomyces sp. FSL K6-2592; assembly: GCF_038006465.1. NCBI lineage: Bacteria > Bacillati > Bacillota > Bacilli > Caryophanales > Thermoactinomycetaceae > Thermoactinomyces > Thermoactinomyces sp. FSL K6-2592. The sequence goes on along the minus strand of NZ_JBBOVH010000001.1, from coordinate 1,675,016 downwards.
ATGTTGCAAGGTTACAGTGAAGCTTTGATGGATGACATTGCCGACACACCGGAAGAGCGCCGGGAATTGGCGAAAGTGATCAATGAAGAGTCTCAACGGATGAGCCGTCTGGTCCGTGAATTGCTCGACCTTGCCCGTATTGAATCCGGGCATATTCAAATCGCTCCCACGGAAGTTCCTCTGGATGAGTTTATCCAGCGCGTGATCCGCAAATTCCAGGGAATGGCGAAGGAGAGCAATGTTCAGTTGGCTGCCGTTTTCAAAGAAGAATCGCAACCGGTTGTCTATTGGGATGAAGATAAAATTGAGCAGGTTTTGACCAATCTGATCGACAATGCGATCCGCCATACTCCGAGTGGAGGAAACGTCTATGTACACGTCGGTGTCGAAGACGGAAAAGTGAACATCGATGTGGAAGATACCGGTTCGGGAATTCCGGAAGAAGATTTGCCCTTTGTGTTTGAGCGCTTCTACAAAGCGGACAAAGCCCGGACCCGGGGCCAATCCGGAGGAACCGGAATCGGTTTGTCGATTGTCAAACACCTGGTGGATGCGCATGGAGGCAATGTTTCTGTCAAAAGCGAGACCGGAAAGGGAACGGTGTTTATGATTGAATTGCCGCTTCGGATCGAAGAGAATAATGAATTTTTTATAGGCTGAAGAAAAAGCACGGATCTTAAGGATCCGTGCTTTTTTTATGGGAAGGAAGTTACTTTTGGAACGCTTTGGGAACCAAGGGGCGCATCAAAATCTGATTGTAAATCACCCCTTTGGGTGCTGAAACAATGGTCCATACCGCTTCGGCCACTTGTTCCGCTTCCATGGCGTATTCTTTGTAGTTGTTAAAGTTGGTTTTGATCGACCCCGGGCAAAGAGCCGATACTTTGACTTGATGAGGTTTTAATTCGAGCGTCAGTGCATCGGTCAATGCCATCAATCCGAATTTGGATGCGCAATATCCGGCTCCGGAAGCAAATGCCTCGGTTCCGGCGATGCTGGAAATATTGACAATGTGCCCTTCGGTCTTTTTCAAATGGGGAATGGCATATTTACAATGAAGAAAAGCGCCCTTCAAATTGACATTCATCATTTCGTCCCATTCTTCTTCACTTAATTCTTCCACGGGCGAAAAATATCCGAGACCGGCGTTGTTGATCAGGATATCCAGCCGGCCGTACTTTTCGATAGTATCATCCATGACTTTTTTGACTTGGCGGGAATCTGTGACATCGCAAGCGACGGGATCGATGGTGCCTTGGAACTCCCCGGCCAATTCATTCAGTTTTTCGGTGCTGCGGGCCGTGGCAATAACTTTGATGTTTTCTTTGGTCAGGCGTCGGGCGATGGCAGCGCCCAATCCTTTGCTTGCACCTGTCACAATGGCGATTTTTTGCTCCGCTTCCATACCGTTTTCCTCCAATCCTGACACATTGATTCTGAATCTCTATTATAAATCAATTTCATGCAAAGATTGAATGTTATCGATTTGCAGAATCAAATCAATCAGGTTTTTGGTCAGCGGTTTGTCAATTCGAAGAATCATGATGGCTTGGCCGCCGATTCCCAGCCGCCCCACTTGCATGGTTGCAATGTTGACATCTTCGCTTCCAAGCAACGTTCCAACCCGTCCGATGACCCCGGGCAAATCCTGGTGCTGAATAAACAGGAGATGCCCTTTGGGGGTGACATCCACCGGATAATCGTCCACCTTGGTAATGCGGGGCCCAAAGCCGTTTAACAGGGTTCCCGCCACACTGCGGATTTCTTTGGAGGTATGCACTTCAACCCGGATATATTGCGTGAAACCATGGCTTGCCATCGTTTTTTGTTCCACGATTTGAACGCCGCGTTTTTTTGCGAGATGGGGGGCATTGACATCATTTACATTGGATAAGTAATGGGAAAGCACTCCTTTTAATACCGTGCGGGTCAGTGGGGAAACATCCAGTTCAGCCACTTCCCCCCCATAGGTGATGGTGATTTGCGACAGGGCGCCGTTGCTGATCTGGGAGACGAATTTTCCCAGCTTTTCGGCCAATTCTTGATACGGAAGCAGTTTTTGTCTCAGTTCGGCGGGGACGGATGGCAGGTTGACGGCGTTTTTAAAGGGTTCCCCACGCAGGATGTGAAGCACTTCTTCCGCAACGTCCAGTGCCACATTTTCTTGGGCTTCGACGGTGGAGGCTCCCAGATGCGGAGTCGCGATCACCTGAGGCAGGGAAAGAAGCGGATGATCCTCGGGCGGTTCCGACTCAAACACATCCAGTGCGGCTCCGGCCACTTTTCCGTCCAAAATGGCCTGGTACAGGGCTTCCTCATCGATGATCCCGCCCCGGGCACAGTTTAAGATCCGGACACCATCTTTCATTTTGGAAAACATGTCATGATTGATCAAGTGTTTGGTTTCTTTGGTCAACGGCGTGTGTACCGTGATGAAATCGCCTTTTTCGATCGCTTCTTCCAACCTGGCTTTGGTGACGCCCAATTTTTCAGCCCGGTCTTTGGACAGGTAAGGATCGTATGCGATCACGTTCATCCGGAATGCTTTGGCGCGTTTGGCAAGTTCCGATCCGATCCGTCCGAGTCCGATGATGCTGAGGGTTTTTCCGTTCAATTCCGTTCCCACATACTTTTTGCGCAACCATTTGCCTTGCAGCAGGGAATGGTACGCTTGCGGAATATTGCGGGCCAATGACAACAACATGGCAAACGTATGTTCAGCGGTGGATATCGTATTGCCATCCGGAGCGTTGACCACTATGATTCCTTTTTGTGTGGCGGCATGGACATCGATGTTGTCCACACCGACCCCGGCACGTGCGATCACTTTCAAACGCCGGGCTTTATCGATGACTTCGGCGGTTACTTTGGTTTGGCTGCGAACCAAAAGGGCATCGGCATCTTCGATGGCTGTAAGCAGTTCTTCTCGAGATAATTTTGATTTTTGGATTACTTGAATATCCGGGGATTGTTGTAATTTTTCAATCCCTTGGTCGCTGATCGGATCGGTGATCAATACTTTAAACATTCATCATCACCTCTTGTGCTGCTTTGGTGGCCATTCCCGGTTCAACGGGTTGTCCCATTTGCGAAAGAGTGACTTCAACGGCAGCAAGAACCGTCAGGATATCCCACTCGTCACAGTAACCCATGTGCCCGATTCGGAAGATTTTCCCCTTCAGGTGTTGTTGTCCGCCGGCAACATAAAAACCGTGGCTTTGCAATTTTTTTCGGAACGCTTCCACATCCCACTTCTCTTGCGACGCATCGATGGAGGTGACAGTCGGGGAAGCGTGGCGATCATCGGCCATCAAGGTTAGGCCGGAAGCCCGGATGCCGGCGCGGGTAATGTTTTTGAGACGTTCATGCCGGGAGCATACATTTTCAAATCCTTCTTCTTCCAAAAGGGACAAAGACTCTTTCAAACCGTATAATAGGGAGACGGCTGCGGTGAAAGGAGTGGTGTCCTCCTGTTCCAGTTTCCGGCGATACGCTTCCAGATCCAAGTAAAAACGGGGTTGCCGGTTGCCGGCAATCACTTGCCATGCGCGCTCGCTCACGGCAAGAAAAGCAAGCCCCGGAGGCAGCATCAGTGCTTTTTGGGAACCGGTCACCATGATGTCGACTCCCCAATCATCCATTTGGCAGGGAACCGCCCCGACACAGCTGACGCCGTCAACGATCACCAAGGCATCGGAATGTTGCCGGACGGTTCGGGCCTGTTCCGGAACGGGATTCAAAACGCCGGTGGATGTTTCGCAATAAGTCAGAAAGACGCTTTTGGCGCCGGGATGTTTCTTTAAGAAGTCAGCCAGTTGCTCCGGTTCGCATGCTTTTCCCCAGGGAATATCCAAGCGATGCAAATCGATCTCGTATTTTTCGACGATTTTGGCAAAGCGGTCGCCGAATGCACCGGTGACCACGACAATGGCTTCATCCCCGGGGGATAAGGTGTTGACGACAGCCGCTTCCAAAGCCGAAGTTCCGCTGCCTGCCACAATGAGTGGTTGCTGTCCGGTCCCGAAGATGGGTTTCAGCCGCTCGGAACATTCATGAATCAATTGGGAAGCCAGGCGGCTCCGGTGCCCGATCACCGGCTGTGTCATGGCGCGCTGGACTTGAGGCGGAACGGGTGTCGGACCGGGAATGCGAAGATGATATTTGTCTTTCAATGGCATGAAGATCTCCTCCTATCCAAGGTGAAAGTCAATAAAAAAAACCTTACATCCCCACACCTGTGGCAACAGGTGAGGGACGTAAGGTCCGTGGTGCCACCCTCGTTCGCAATTGGTTCGCACCAATTGCCTCATCAAGTCCGAAAAGGACTCATGATGTAACGGATCATCCGGATCTGCCTACTCATTCTTTCAGCAGACCGCTCAGGAGTGCTCCACATCGGGCAAACTGCCGATTCGCAGCAAACATCGGCTCTCTGAGAGTTTGCCGGCTGATGCTTGGCTCCTTCATCGCTTTAATCATCTGAATTTTGATAAATAATGTAACATGGCGGGGAAGTACTGTCAACCCGTAAAGAAGAAAAATGTTGAGGCATAGAAAAAAAGGTTTGTGTTAACATTGAATTATTCAGTTGTGTCGATGGCGATCCGGAGGAAAGGAGGAGAAGCGGTGGGGATCAGCGGAACGAAATACATTTTGTCCGGATTGAATGACAAACAACAAGAGGCCGTAACGGTACCCTGCCAGCCGACCGTGGTGTTTGCCGGGCCGGGGAGCGGAAAAACGACGGTGCTGACAAGAAGAATCTTATATTTGATGGAACAGGGAACACCGCCCGGACAGATCATGGTGGTGACGTTCACCCGGGCAGCGGCACGAGAGATGAAAAGCCGTTTACAGGAAGTGAATCCCGTGGAAACGGACAAACTGTGGATCGGAACGTTTCATTCTTTGTTTCTTTTGATGTTAAAGGATAGCGGCATGAGAATTCCTCCCTTGTTGAAAGACGGCAGGCAAAAAGAAGCCATCCGCAACATCTTGTCCCAACTGAACCAGCCCACCGATGATGACACGATCGGCACTTATCTTCAGCAAATCGGATTATGTAAAGCGCATGCCATTCTTCCGGCCAGAATGAAAGTCCAAAAGCAAAAAAACATCTTGTTTCGGGAAATTTATTCTTTATACGAAGCATGGAAACGGGAGCAGGATTATTGGGATTATGATGATATTTTGCTGGCGATGTACCATCAGGTGAAAAAACCGGAGTTTCTTGCGCGGTGGCAAGAACGGTTGATACATATATTGGTGGATGAGTTTCAGGATATCAACCGGATTCAATACGATATTCTGGTCCGGTTGGCTTCCAGGCACCGCCTGTTGTATGCCGTCGGGGACGATGATCAATCCATTTATGGATTCCGGGGAAGCGATCCGGAAATCATGCTGCAATTAAAAAAAGATTTTCCCGATTTGAAGCGATTGATCTTGACCACCAACTACCGGTCCGCCGATCCGATCATTCAAGCCAGTGAACGTTTGATCCAAAAAAACCGCTTCAGACAGGCCAAAGTCCGGCATGGACTGGGGAAGGACGGAGCGGACGTGGAATGGATGGAGCCGGAAGACGAGAATGAAGAAGCTGAACGGATTCTTTTCCGGATCCAGGACGGCACCGACACGGCGGTATTGTTTCGAACCGCCACTCAGGCACGCGCTTTGGTCGATGCGTTGGTACGAAAGGGCATCTCTTTTTATATGTCAGGGGAATTTTCTTTTTACCGCCGGTGGCAGATCCAAGATCTGTTTTCTTATTTTCGTCTTGTCAATGATCCGGATGATCTGGATGCCTTGATCCGCATCATCAACAAACCCAAACGTTACTTGTTTCAAGAAGAATGGATCGATGCATGCTGGTTCCTGTCCAAAAAAAGCGGGCGGTCGCTGGTGGATACATTACCGGCGTTGCCGGGACTGGAACCGTATCAGGTCCGCCATTTGGACAAGCTGGGAAAAGATCTGCGCGAAATTCAGGCATGCTCACCGGTTGAAGCGATCCGGCATTTGCGGTTTCAAACGGGATATGACCGGTATTTGGAAGCATTTGCGAAGGAAACGGGGGCGGATCTCGAGCAGTTGATCGAACCGTTGGATGAACTGATGGTCGCCGCGGAAAGTTTTTCTGATCTCACGGAGATGCTCGCGCATGCGGAAAAAGTGGAAGAAGCGTTGAAACGTAGCAATCCCGACACGGCCAAAATCAAGTTGATGACGCTTCACCGATCCAAAGGGCTGGAGTTTGACCGGGTTTTCATTATCGGTTTACAGGCGCAAACCCTTCCGCATCACCGGAGCCTTCAGGTGGCGGAGGAACGGAAAAGTGCCGCTTGGGAAGAAGAACGGCGCTTGTTGTATGTGGGAATGACCCGTGCGCGAAAAGAACTGATTTTGTCTTCGACCAAAACCAGGCAGGGGAAAAGAACCGCTCCTTCCCCGTTTTTAAAAGACATCGGAATCACCGGGGAAAACCGGAGGGCACAAGGGGGAACGGAAAAGAAGCCGGAATCCGCTTCCCCTGTAAAACTGTCCGATCTGAAAAAACAACCGCAAATGCGATTTATCCATGAAGAAATCACCATCGGCATGCAGATTCACCATACCCGGTTCGGAACCGGGGTCATTGAAGATGTTGTTCCCATTGAAGGGGTGGCTCCCGGCAGAAAAATTCTGGTGCGGTTTCAAGGCGAGCGGCAATCCTTGCACTATGAATTATCCCGGCAGTTGGGATTGATCCGGCAGGCATGAAAAAGGTCAGGGACACAGGTTCCCTGACCTTTTGTCAATTTCCAAAAAAATAGGTAATGGCAAACGCAAGACCGATGACAAGAAGGATGAAGATCCAGGAAAGCGGATGAGCCCAATTATTGGTCCAGCCGATCCCGAAGCGTTTTTCCACAAAAATTGCCGGATCGTTTTTATTAAAGTAAAACTGTCCGAGCTTCCAGTATTGGTCATCATCCCGGTTGATCATGTCCCCGTTTTTGCCGGAAACCGCTTTGACCCGGCTTCCTCCTTGTCCCGTTGTAAAGGATATGAGAAGTGCGGCGATCAAAATTCCGATGGTAATGACAAGTGAAACGGCAGTCACCGGTCCCGCGGAAACCGGGTGAATCCATGAAAAGGATGACAGAGAGAACATCGAAACCACAGCGGTTCCGGAAAGGATGGTGAAAAGGGACCATCTGCGCCGGAAAATCACATTTTGCCGGATGGATTTTCCCGGGTTTTCCGCGCTGATTTGTTGTTTGGCTTTGCCGATCATGATGTTGATCCATAAAAACAACAGGGTTAAATAGACTTGCATCACCGGTGGAAAGAGAACCGTCCGGTAAGATTTTTCCGCATAGCGGGTTACCTTTCCGTTAAAGTCATATTGCATGGGGATCTTTTCCGGGATCCGTTCATAAAAATGGATTAAAAAGATCAAAGTGGCCAGCGTCAGGGAAAAGGGAATCAAAAACCATAAATGGGAGTAAGTCAGCTTTTCTTGGCGAAAGCTGGTATCCACGACCACCATCTGTTTTTTCTCTTTTCCCCAATCGGCCTGTTGTTTCAATGCTTTCATTTTTCGGTGAAAGATTAAGTAAGCCAGAAAGTGGGCAGCCAGATAAAAAAGAAGAAGAAAAACAAACCAAAGGCCGAGCGATTCCTCGTCGTTTAATACCATGGATCCCGGAACAAACATGGCAAGGACGGCCAATCCGATACCGGCCATGATCCAGGCGTATTGCTTGCGCATCTTTTTAAGTTCCGGAAGATGATAAGCTTTTTCCGGGATGGAGACGCCAAAACTTTCTGTCCGTCTGGTCCAATAGGGAATGAAACAAAGGGAAATCAATACGGGAATCATGATGAGGCACATCAGTAACACACTTGTACTCACGGGTTGTCACCTTCCCTGTCGGTGAATTTTTGAAACAAGCGTCTGCAAAGCTGTTGAAATTCCTTTTCCCCGATTCCGCGGCACACGGATTCGGCGATCAGGGGAGAAAGGGCTTGTTCCAGTTTTGTCCGGTATGCTTCATCCGCTTCCGGAACCCCTTCCGGATGAACGACCACGCCCTTTTGTCTGTGAATCAAGATGAAGCCTTCCTGTTTTAACTGTTGGTAAGCTTTATTGACCGTGTGCAGGTTGATTCCGATGTCAGCAGCCAGGGCTCTTACCGAAGGAAGGCGGTCGCCCGGTTTTAATTCTTTTTTGGCGATCCCGGCGATGATTTGATGCTTTAACTGCAAATAAATCGGTTCATCTGATTCAAAGTCCAAAAAAATTTGCACCTTTCCACCACCTTCCGTTTATTCTATATGTTATATATATAATATAACAAACAAATTGAACGGGCAACAGGAGGCACAAAAAAAGCACCTGATCCTTTCAGGTGCTTTTTCAATAAGCGTTATTTATTTTCTTGATACCGTTTTTGACATTCTTCATAAAGTTGAGCCGCAAAGTCGGCATCTTTCCAACCTTCGATCTTGGTCTCTTTGTTTTCGAGGTCTTTGTAAACCTGGAAGAAGTGTTCGATCTCTTTCAACACATGGGGAGCCACGTCTTCCAAGGAGTTGACTTTGTCAAAACGGGGATCGTCAACCGGAACGGCCAATAATTTTTCATCCGGTCCTTTGTCATCCGACATCAGCAACACGCCAATCACCCGGCTGGAAATCACGCAACCCGGGAAGGTCGGGAACGAAGTCAGGACCAAAATATCCAACGGATCCCCGTCTTCCGCCAGGGTGTTTTCAAGATAACCGTATTCGGTCGGATAATGCATGGGAGAGTAAAGAACCCGGTCCAGTCGGAATACGCCAAGTTCTTTATCGTATTCGTATTTGTTTTGGCTTCCGGTCGGAATTTCAATGAATGCATCAACTACGAGTGGATTGGACATCTTTGTTCCTCCTTTGGTATGTATAACCTAACCATCATTGTAGACGTTTTTTTACAGATTCGCAATAAAGAAGGCACCCCGGGTATGCTACAATCATAAAAAAGGGGAGTAAATATGATAAGTGAAATTTCTGCAAAAGAGTTTGCGAAAAAGGTTCAAAGCCAAAAGCCACAGAAGGATGAAATGGTGATCATTGATGTGCGCGAACCTGAAGAATGGCATGATTATCATTTGGAAGACTCGAAGTTAATGCCGTTGGGGACATTGCATCAGCAAATTCATGCACTGAATAAGCAGCAAAAAATTTATGTGATATGCGCCCATGGCGTCCGCAGCTTCTATGCCGCGCAATATTTGCTCCAACAAGGGTTTTCCGATGTGGTGAATGTTGAAGGGGGAATTCAACGCGTCCGGTTGTATTTGGAGGAATTTGAAAAATGAAAAAGCTACCCGGAAAAAAACCGGGTAGCTTGTGGGCATTATTCCTCGACTTTGATGGAGTCCGTGGGGCAGCCTTCTTGAGCGTCGCGGACATCTTCCCAAAGTTCTTCAGGAACATCAGCGGTTCCGGTGTTGTCATCAAGAATCACATAAGCAATGCCGTCTTCGTCATAGTCATACACGTCGGGAGCCGTTGCTCCGCAAGCACCACAAGCAATACAAGTATCTTTATCTACCCAAGTGCGCATAAGTACAAATCTCCTCCCGTGAATAAATACCAATGAGCTAAGTCCACTACCAACCCTCATTTTAGAACGAATTGGTTGGAATTGCAAGAAGCGGATTGAGAGGGATGACCATGAGGGAACACGCTTCCAAGGATTCATCACCTGCGGCGAAGCAAGTGCTGTTCGCCTTTTATATTACCCAGTTACTGTTATTTGCAATCAGTGCCGTCGCTTTATGGTGGCAAGAGAAATCACTGGAGCATTTATTCTCCTTTCATGATATACATATGTGGTTGTGGGGAATCGGTGCAGGAGGATTGATTCTGTCCATCGACGCCGTGCTCATGGCCTGCGTCCCCAAAAGCTGGCTGGACGACGGGGGCTTGAATCAACTGCTGTTTGAAAATCGCTCCGTGGTGCATGTTCTTGTGATTGCGGTGGTCGCGGCGGTCTCGGAAGAGATGTTTTTCCGGGGAGTTCTCCAGGAATGGCTGGGGATCTGGATGACCAGTGTTGTGTTTGTGCTCTTGCATACGCGGTATTTGAAAAAATGGTTGCTGGTGGCCGCTGTTTTTGCAATCAGTGCGGGGCTCGGTTGGTTAACGGAATGTTTCGGCAACATCACTCCCGCCGTGATTGCGCACGGGCTGATCGACTTTGTTTCGGGATTGTTCATCCGTTACAGGGCAAAAGGAGGAAGGAAGCTCAAAACTTGACAGCCACTTCAAGATGTTTTAATTATTTTATATGCTGATCTAGGCAAGAGAGTTGTTGATTGTGTATGATGAATATAGAAAAAGGAGACTTTGCCCCGTCACATGATCTTTTTTTTCACATAAGGTATAGGGGAAGGTCTCCAGCGAGGGAGGGTAGGCCATGCGTGTCGAACGGCTTGGGGGAGATAAAATCCGCTTTTTCCTCACTTTGGATGATTTGGCTGATCGCGGGATCGAAAAAGAGGATATTTGGCGGGATATCCCCAAAGTGCACGAGTTATTTAATGACATGATGGAACATGCCTATCAGGAGTTAGGATTTGAAGTGACCGGACCCGTGGCTGTGGAAGTGTTTGCATTGCCTGCACAGGGGATGGTGGTTGTCGTCACCCGTGGTCAGGCTCCGGGCGATATGGCGGAGGAAATCAGCCAAGATCCGGAAATCTATGAACTGGAAGTGACGATGGAGGAAACAAAGGACCTGGTTTTCTGTTTCCATGACTTTGAAAATTTGGTGCAGGCCGCCCATCGCGTGAAACATCTTACCCAAGGAGGACAGGTTTACGCTTTTCAAAATCGTTACTATCTCCTTTTCGGGCAAGAGATGCAATCGGATGATTTGGGAACCTTGGTGGCCATCTTGTCCGAATTCGGGGAAATGTCCACGTGTACCATTCCTTATTTGCAGGAATACGGGAAAGTGGTTTGTGAAGATCATGCGGTTCAACAAATATCCCATTATTTTGGATGACATAGATGCGCACCCGTTTTCAGGCGGGTGCGCTTTTCATGATGTTTTATCCACAACCAATTGGAAATGCTCAAATTTTCGCAGCTGGCCGGTTTTGCCTGAAAGGACCCCCGGAAAGACGCGTTCGACGGACAGATGCTGGGTTTTATGCGCGGCCAGTGCTTTGGCGATTTGTTGATGGTAAGGGCTTACATCCACTTTTTCGGTTACATGCTCGTCCGGTACAAAGGAAACGGGAGAGGAATAAAAATGGCCAATTGATTCTGGTATGACAATATAGTAAAGTTTGGTTGGGAAAGAAATATTTTGCACAGCTGTAAGTGTTGCTTTTTGGATGATTTTATGATCCGGATGTCCGGAAATTCCGGACGGTGGGAAGGTGATAATCCGATCGGGGCGAATCTCATTCATCACGGAACACAGTTCATCGACGATGGTCGAAAAAGGCTGCCCGGCCAAACGTCCGTCACCGTAATTTTTAAGGATCAACCGGTCCATTCCCAAAATGGACAGCGCATTTTTCAGTTCCTGTGTCCGGACATCCCCCAGCTCTTCCTGCGTGCACAGGGGAGGGTTGCCGGTTTTGCCGGCTTCGCCACGGGTGGCGCAAAAAAGAATCTGTTCGTATCCCAATTGATGAAAGTGACAAATGGTTCCCCCGCAACTGAAGGTTTCATCATCGGGATGGGCAAATACGTACAATATTTTTTGACACATGATGATTTTCCTTTCTTTGTTTAACGTAGTGGTGTAGGGCGCTTGTTTTTTGAGTTTAGTTCTTCTGAGGAATATTGTATACTTAGATATGTTTAAAGGGAATGAAAAGTAGTATTTTTTCTGAGGTGGTCAGGATGGCACAACAATCAGTTGCAGAAAGTCATCAAGAAGATAAAGAAAACATGGATGTTCTTGTTTCCACGCAAACCGTGATCAAAGAAGCTTTAGAAAAATTAGGTTATTCAGAAGCGGTTTATGAATTGTTGAAAGAGCCGTTAAGGGTTTTGACGGTTAGGATTCCCGTGAGGATGGACGACGGGTCCGTCAAGGTTTTCACTGCATACCGGGCACAACATAATGATTCGGTCGGACCTACCAAAGGCGGCGTCCGTTTCCATCCGAATGTCACTGAAACAGAAGTGAAAGCGTTGTCAATTTGGATGAGTTTAAAAGCAGGGATTGTCGACCTTCCTTATGGCGGCGGTAAAGGCGGCGTGGTTTGCGATCCGCGCAATATGTCATTTCGGGAATTGGAACGTTTGTCCCGCGGCTACGTGAGGGCGATCAGTCAGATTGTGGGTCCCACCAAAGACATTCCGGCTCCGGATGTTTACACCAACTCGCAAATCATGGCATGGATGATGGATGAATATAGCCGGATTCGTGAATTTGATTCTCCCGGATTTATTACCGGAAAGCCGTTGGTGCTCGGTGGTTCACGCGGACGGGAAACAGCGACGGCCAAAGGCGTGACTTTGATGATCCGCGAAGCGGCGAAAAAGCGGAACATTGATCTCAAAAATGCACGGGTTGTGATTCAGGGATTTGGAAATGCGGGCAGTTATTTGGCCAAATTCATGCATGATTCCGGTGCCACGGTGATCGGGATTTCCGATGCTTATGGAGCCCTTTATGATCCGGACGGATTGGATATTGAATATCTCCTGGATCGCCGCGATTCATTTGGCACCGTGACCAATCTGTTCAAAGACACGATAACCAACCAGGAATTGCTGGAGCTGGATTGTGACATCCTGGTGCCTGCCGCGGTCGGAAATCAAATCACCGCCAAAAATGCACACCGGATCAAGGCGGATATCGTGGTGGAAGCCGCCAACGGTCCGACGACCTTGGAAGCGACCAAAATCCTGAATGATCGCGGAGTTTTGTTGGTGCCGGATGTGCTTGCCAGTGCCGGCGGTGTGACGGTTTCTTATTTTGAATGGGTGCAAAACAACCAGGGCTATTATTGGACGGAAGAAGAAGTCGAGGAAAAATTGGAAAAAATCATGGTGAAAGCGTTTGAGAATGTATATCGCACGGCTCAAACACGAAATGTGGATATGCGTTTGGCCGCTTATATGGTCGGCGTGAGAAATATGGCGGAAGCATCGCGTTTTCGTGGCTGGGTATAGTATAATAAAAGACTTGGAGAACACCCTTTGCGGGGTGTTCTTCTTTTGCATGTATTTTGGAGGTGGTTCACTTGGCAGATGTTATTATTGTCGGAGCCGGACCCTGCGGAATTTCTGCCGGCATTGAACTGAAGAAGGAAGGATTTGATCCGCTTATCATCGAAAAGGGGTGTCTGGTGAATTCCATTTATCATTATCCGTTATCCATGACTTTTTTCAGTTCCGCTGACAATCTGGAAATCGGGGGAATTCCTTTTACCACTATAAATGAAAAACCGACCCGCGCCGAGGCGTTGGCTTATTACCGGACCGTGGCCAGATATTTTCAGTTAAATATCCGTACTTATGAAGAAGTTTTGGACATTGAAAAGAACGGGGATGCATTTGTGGTCCGAACCCGAAAAAGAGAGGAACAACATCGTTACGAGGCGAAAGCGGTGGTGCTGGCAACAGGCTATTATGATAATCCCCAGCGGATGGGAATACCGGGTGAAGAGTTGCCGCATGTCCATCATTATTTTCATGATGCCCATCCCTATGCCGACCAAAAAGCGGTTGTCATCGGAGGCCGCAATTCAGCCATTGATGTGGCCTTGGAGCTTTACTATACCGGAGCCAAGGTGACCATGGTTTACCGCAAAAGAGCTTTTCACGGCAGTGTGAAAGCCTGGGTGCGCCCGGTGATTGAAACTGCGATTGAAAAGAAACGCATAGAGATGTTTTGGGAATCGGAAGTGGAAGAAATTTTGCCAAATTCCGTGGTGATTCGAAAAAACGGGGAGAAAATGGCCATTCCGGCTGATGTGGTGTTTGCGATGACCGGATACCGGCCCGATCTCACATTTTTGAAAAGATTGGGAGGGGAAGTGAATCCGAAAACCGGTGTTCCCGTTTTATCCGAAGCGATGGAATCAACGGTGCCCGGATTTTATCTGGCCGGGGTGGTCACAACCGGTCATGATTCCACCAAAATCTTTATTGAAAACGGAAGACACCACGGACGGTTTATTGCCGAGGATTTGAAGAAGAAATTCAAAGCGTAATGAAGGCATGTGTGGTGGTTTCAGGAGGGAGGCCCCTCCGCTTTCCTTTTGAAACCACGATGTGGCCTTTTTTACATTTGAAAGTAAGGCTCCAGTTCTTTGAGATCGGTTGTTTGTTGAAGGGCCAGCATCAGTTTGATCCGTGCTTTGGGCCCGTTGATCCCGTTGCAGAACAAAAGCCCCATCTCTTTTAATTGTTTTCCGCCCCCTTCGTATTCATAAGTGTCGAGCACCACTCCGTTAAAGCACCGGGAAACCAGCACGACCGGCATGTTGCGGGAAAGTGCTTTTCGGATTCCGGGTAACATCATGGGAGGAAGGTTGCCTTGTCCCAATGCTTCGATGACCAGCCCGTCCATTTCCTGGTGAATCGACCACTCGATCAAGGAGCTGTCCATTCCGGAGACCGCCTTGATGAGAGCGACTTGATGCGCCGGGGGTTTTAACGGCAGTTGTTTTTCACTGATCGCTTGCCGTTGGAACAAAATTTCTTTTTTTGTGATCATGCCAAGAGGGCCCAATCCCGGGGATTGAAAAGTTGCAACATTGCTTGTGTGCGTTTTGGTCACCGTTTTGGGGGAATGAATTTCATCATTAAACACCACAAGGGTTCCCATGCCTTTGGCTGTTTCGTCAGAGGCGACGCGAACGGCGTTGACCAAATTGTACGGGCCGTCGGCACCCAGTTCGTTTTGGCTTCGCATGGCACCCGTGATGACAACCGGCTTATCTTGGGGAAGGACCAAACTCAAGAAGTATGCGGTTTCTTCCAGGGTATCCGTTCCGTGGGTGATGACGACCCCCGCCACGTTATTTTGATCCAGGAAGTGTTTGGCCCGCCCGGCGATTTGAGCCATGATGGCCGGCGTGATATGGGGGCTGGGCAGGTTCAGGAAATGGTCCATTTCCACTTTTGCATATTTGTTCAATAACGGCAGTGTGTCCTGTAATGCTGTCGGATCTTCCGGTTTGACGCCTTCGGTCTCATCGGATTGAGACATGGCGATGGTTCCTCCGGTTGTGATCACAACCACTTTTTGATCCAAGCGGTTCACATCCTTTCCATCCGTCCGTGTTTGCGGCTTACACCAAATCTATCGTATGGAATCCAGTATTCCCTGTCAATAATAGGATTATCAAGTGGTTTGGATGGTGAAAGAATGAAGGAAAACGAAAGATACATGGTCAGAATCCAATGCAATCAATGTGGCGAACGGTTTATTTTAAAAGGCAGGATGAAAAAGGGGCAAGTGCAGACAGGCTTTAAGAAATGCTTGTGCGATAATGATTCGGATTTTGAAATTGATTATACCTCATTGGATGACAAATAAAGAACCGGTTGAAAAAAGAGAGCTCGAATGGCTCTCTTTTCTTATTGCATAAATCACCGGCTGGCCGTTCAAACTACTGGAAGAAATGAAAAACGGAGGAAGAAACGGTGAAAAGGTTTGTGTCGATCAGCGTTTGGTTTTGTCTGATCCTGATGATGGTTTGTACGGTTTCTGCAGACCGGGGACAGGTTCATGCGGCAAATGCCGGAAAATCGAGTGGAGGATTCAGTGAAAATGAAATCCGGCTGTTGAGCCAGGCGGTTTACGGTGAAGCGCGTGGCGAGCCCTATATTGGACAGGTCGCCATCGCCGCGGTTATTTTAAACCGCTTGGAAAGTGAAAGTTTTCCCGATACCGTCTCCGGGATCATTTTTCAACCGGGGGCTTTTACCGCCGTGGCGGATGGACAGATTTGGATGGAACCGGATGAAACAGCCCGCAAAGCGGTGATGGATGCCATAAACGGATGGGATCCGGCGGAAGGGGCGGTTTATTATTTCAATCCGGAAACAGCCACCTCCAAATGGATCTGGTCCCGTCCGCAAAAAAAGAAAATCGGAAAACATATTTTCTGTGATTAAAGGGGATGTGATCTCATGTACAAAAGAGTGGCGGCCATTTTGTTTCCGATTACCTTGGTGGCCCTGGTGGGGACAGCAGCCTGGGGATACCAGGAATATCAAGACAAAAATGCCGTTTTGATTAAAGCGGAAAACTCCTATCAACGGGCTTTCCATGATTTGAACGAGAATTTGGACCGTCTGCACGGGGAATTGGGAAAGTCGCTGGCAATGAAATCCCCCAAGCAGTTGGCAACCTCAATGACCAATGTGTGGAGACTGGCCTATGCGGCACAAAACGATATCGGACAATTGCCGCTCACGTTGGTTCCTTTTGACCAGGCTGAAAAATATTTGGCAAAAGTAGGGCGTTTTGCCTACCAAGTCGGAATTCGCGATTTTAACAAGGAGCCTTTGAGTGAAAAAGAATGGAACACACTGCAAGAACTTTATAATCAATCCAAAAATATCACCCATGAGTTGCAAAATGTGCAACATAAGGTATTGGACAACAACTTGCGCTGGATGGATGTCGAACTGGCGATCGCCACTGAAGACAAGAAAATGGACAGCACCATTATTGACGGCTTTAAGTTGGTGAATCAGAAAGTGAAAGAGTTCCCGGAAGTGGATTGGGGACCCGCTGTGAATAATATGGAAGTACGGGAAAGAGAGCGTGCCAATCAAATTTCCGGCAAGAAGATCACACCGCAAGAAGCAAGGGAAATTGTCGCAAAAGCCTTTGGCAAAAAAACAACCAAAGGCATGGAAGTGGCGAAAAACAAAAACGGAGATTTTGAGACATACAGTGTCCGTTACAAGGGAGCCGGTAACACCGATGTTTACACGGAAATGACCACCAAAGGAGGCCATCTGGTATGGATGGTGTTTGACCGGCCGGTGAAAAAGAAACAAATTTCTTCTGAGCAAGCGCTGAGAAAAGCGGAACAGTTTTTGGAACGGATCGGTTATCCGGACATGGAACCGGTTGCCTACGATGAAACGGCCAACATTTTGTCATATACGTTTGTCCGCCGGCTGAACGGAGTGATGATTTATCCGCAAACCCTCGCCGTCAAAGTGGCGTTGGATAACGGGGAAATCATGGGGCTGCAGGCTGATGAATATGTGTTTAATCAATTCAAAGTGGTCGATACCAAACCGGAATTGACGGTGGAAGAGGCCAGGAAAAAACTGAGTCCGTATTTGAAAGTGCAGAAGAACGGGCTTGCGGTGATTTATAACCAAAACGGGCAGCCGGTATTGTGCCATGAGTTTTTGGGTACCATCAAAGACAATCAGTATCGCGTCTTCTTAAATGCCAAAACCGGCGAGGAAGAGTACGTGGAGCGGATTGAAAAAGCAGACGCCGATCAGATTTAATTTTTTGTTTAAACTTTTAAATGGGCCGATATAATAAGATCGGCTCATTTAATTGTTTTCATTGCAACTATGACTAAATTATGTTATTCTTTTAACAGGTTTCCTTTATCGTGATGCGCGATGTCATTCGCTCGAATTTCATGTTTTTACTTAAAAAGGAAATACATAGTTGATATGATCAGGTAGCAGTTGCGTTTTAGTTTGTCGAGAGGAATTTACTTGAATCGAATAAAGTATTTCCAATCGAGCAGGCTACGCCTGCTCTTATCATTTTCATCCCGACTTTCAGGGAGGATTAACAGAATCAATGAGTAGGATTTCAGTGGCAATTGACGGTCCGGCAGGTGCCGGAAAAAGCACAGTGGCGCGCCAAGTGGCAAAGCGCCTTGGAATAACTTATGTGGATACAGGAGCCATGTATCGGGCAATTGCATGGAAAGCGCTTCAGAACCAGATTGATCCGGAAGATGAGGAAGCGATGACTCAGCTTGCGGAATCGGTTCAAATCGATCTGCATCCGGATGGAATCTGTGTCGACGGACAGCCCTTAAAAGATGAACTTCGCACTTCCGAAGTGTCGCAACTTGCGTCAAACATTGCAAAAATGCCCGGGGTTCGCCGCATCCTGGTAAACATCCAACAACGGATCGCCGAAGGCCGGAGTGTTGTGATGGACGGACGGGATATCGGATCGCATGTGTTGCCGCATGCCGATGTAAAAGTGTTTTTGACGGCGTCCATTGAAGAAAGGGCCATGCGTCGATACCGGGAGATGAAAGCAAAAGGGATCGAAGTGGATTTCGAACAAATGAAAGCGGAACTGGCGAAACGCGATGAAAACGACCGCATGAGGGAAATCGCCCCGTTAAAAAAGGCAGAGGATGCGGTGTTGGTGGATACGACGGATTGCCCGGTTTCGGAAGTTGTCGAAAAGATCCTTCAACTTTGTCGTAACAAATTAAACGATGAGGAGTAAGATATGTTATACCGTGTTTCACGTGCCATTGTTCGATTTTTGATGGCTTTGCTCTATCCCTTCAAGTCTGAGGGGGAAGGGCATATTCCCAAAGAGGGTCCTGTGGTCTTATGTTCCAATCATATCAGTAATTTGGATCCGCCTTTAGTGGGGATCACCACGACGCGTCAGGTTTATTTTATGGCCAAGGAGGAGTTGTTTCGCATTCCGGTTCTGAGTGGTTTGATCCACCGTTTCGGGGCTTTTCCCGTCAAGCGCGGAGCCGGGGATTTGAAATCGTTGAAAACAGCCATTCAACTCCTTAAAGACGGAAAAGTCGTGGGGATTTTTCCGGAGGGGACCCGCTCCAAATCAGGGGAGCTGTTGGATTTTCATGTGGGTGCCGCATTGGTTGCCCTGAAGGGGAAAGCACCTATTGTGCCGGTCAACATCACCGGACCTTACCGGTTGTTTCGTCCGGTCAAGATCACCTATGGTCCCCCCATTGACATCACGCCGTATTTACAGGAAAAAGCAAACATGAAAACGGCGAAACAATTGACGGAACGGGTGATGGAAGAAATCCGTTCGATGCAAAATGAAAACAGGGAATGAAGATCATCGAAAAGGTGAGGAAACTCAGAGGCTCACCTTTTCAAATCTGATCTTTCTTTTATAAAAAATAGTTTTGATTGCGTCTGGCAATGATGAGGAGGGCTCGTGATGGCAGAAGAGATGAAATCTGGGTTGGCTGAAGTTCAAAATTTAGAAGTGGGCGACGTTGTAACAGGCAAAGTCGTGAAAGTGGAAGACAATCAAGCATTGGTTGATACAGGTTATAAATTCGAATCCATTTTACCCATTTCCGAATTGTCTAGTTTGCATGTGGATAAAGTTTCCGATGTCTTGTCGGAAGGAGACGAAGTCACGGTCAAAGTGCTTCGCATTAAAGAAGACGAAGGAAAATTGATTGTCTCCAAAAAGGAAGTCGATGCCGAAAAAGCGTGGGCAGAGTTGCAACAAAAATTTGAAACAGGCGAAACGCTGACGGCAAAAGTTCATGACATTGTCAAAGGCGGCTTGGTTGTGGATGTGGGCGTTCGCGGTTTTATCCCGGCTTCGCATGTTGAACAACACTTTGTCGAAGACTTCTCCGATTACAAAGGTCGTGAACTGACATTAAAAGTGGTGGAATTGGATCCTGAGAAAAACAAGCTGATTTTATCACACAAGGCCGTATTGGAAGAAGAACAAGAGCGTCGCAAAAAAGAACGCTTGAGCCAGCTGGAAGAAGGACAAGTGCTGGAAGGAACCGTACAACGTTTAACCGACTTCGGGGCATTTGTGGATATTGGCGGTGTGGACGGTCTGGTTCATGTATCCGAAATCGCCTGGCACCGCGTGGAGCATCCGGCCGATGTGTTGAAGGAAGGCGACAAGGTGCAGGTGAAAGTCCTGAAAGTCAACCAGGAAGAAGAAAGAATCAGCCTCAGCATCAAAGAAACCCTGGAAAGCCCTTGGGAAAAGGTGGCCAAAGAAATCAGCGCCGGGGACATTGTGAAAGGAAAAGTGAAACGCCTCGTCTCGTTTGGTGCGTTTGTTGAAGTTTACCCGGGAGTGGAAGGATTGGTTCATGTTTCCCAAATCTCCCACCGTCATGTGGAAACACCGGCGGAGGTTTTGGAAGAAGGACAAGAAGTGGAAGTTAAAGTGCTCGATATCCTTCCGGATCAAAAACGGATCAGCTTAAGCATGAAAGAAGTGGAACCGAAAGAACCGAAAAAAGAAGTAAAAGAAAAAGAAGAGAACAAATTGCAACAATCCTCCGGTTTGAATGTGACCTTGGGTGATGTTTATCCGGAATTGCGCAACTTAAAATAAAAACACAGGATGTTTAAACCAGCCAAAAGTTGGCTGGTTTTTGTATGCTTAAGAAAAGTTTTTTATACAAAAAATATATAAAAAGATTTAGAAAGAAGGTGAACAGGATTGCGGCCTTCCTTTGTTCGTGGAGCTTGTTGATTTTATATGGCACCGGATGGTTGTCACATTGGATGGAAGCGTTTGAATCGACCCGCACCAACATCCAATGGGTGTTGTGGACCTTGTCTTTGTTCAGTTTATGTCAACCTTGGATGGTTCATGAGTATTTGTATATCCATCCCGCATGGATTGCTTTTCTTCTTATATTTATTTATTTCGTCAGCAAATTTTCACCGGATATCCTCATGACTTTACTCAGCAGTTCCTTTTGTGCAGGCACCTTGTTCCTTTTAGGGCATGAATGGCTCCATGCCCATGCCGACTGGACTTATCCACCTTTTCGAATCATGTTGTTTTTGGGAGTAATCCTGTTTTCGCTTTTGATTTCTCCCCGTCTCCCGGAGCGGATCTGGTTTGCGGGCATGAGTTTGATGACCTTGTATATTTGGATTCTTTATTTTCATCAGGATGGATTCGCCCCGGTCGTTTTGGGGTCTGATGTTTTTATGGATGTGTTATGGCTGTCTTTGACCGGCATTTTGGTCGCTCATATTTTGGAAAAGCATTTTCGTTCACGAATATCCAAAAAACGCCTGTCTCTGCCAAAGCTTTGAAAGAACATCAAAACCGGATGAGAAGAGCTTGCCTTAAAAAATATTTATCGATAAGATTAGGTATGTCTTAATATAATGATTGGAAAATGGAAAAGCGAGGATTTTGTATGAGTTTACCTGTTGTTGCGATCGTTGGAAGGCCCAATGTGGGCAAATCGACCATTTTCAACCGCTTGGCGGGAGAGCGGATTGCGATTGTGGAAGATCAGCCGGGAATCACCCGTGACCGGATTTACTCCCGCACGGAATGGAATGGTCGCGAGTTTCATTTGATTGATACAGGCGGAATAGAATTTGATGAAAAAGACGGGATCCTTAAACATATTCGAAATCAGGCCGAACTGGCGATTGAAGAAGCCGATGTGATTATTTTCGTCACGGACGGCCGGCAAGGAATCACCGCAACGGATGAAGAAGTTTCCCGTTGGTTGCACCGGTCCAAAAAGCCGGTTGTTTTGATGGTGAATAAAATTGATGATGTCAAACATATTGAAGGCGTGTACGAGTTTTACCGGTTGGGATTTGAACATGTGATCCCGGTCTCTTCGATTCATGGCACGGGTACCGGGGACATGCTGGATACCGTTGTTTCTCTTTTTCCGGACAAAGAAGAAGAAGAGTATGACGAGGACACGATCCGGGTAGCGCTCATCGGCCGGCCCAATGTAGGGAAATCATCCCTCGTCAATGCGATTTTGGGGGAAGAGCGGGTGATAGTGAGCCCGGAAGCCGGAACCACCCGCGATGCGGTGGACACGCCTTTTGAGTATGACGGGCAGT
The DNA here is from genome assembly GCF_038006465.1 of Thermoactinomyces sp. FSL K6-2592. Classification (NCBI taxonomy): domain Bacteria; kingdom Bacillati; phylum Bacillota; class Bacilli; order Caryophanales; family Thermoactinomycetaceae; genus Thermoactinomyces; species Thermoactinomyces sp. FSL K6-2592. The sequence goes on along the minus strand of NZ_JBBOVH010000001.1, from coordinate 1,653,191 downwards.
CGTATGTGCTGATTGATACCGCGGGGATCCGCAAACGCGGAAAAGTTTATGAGTCCGTGGAGAAATACAGTGTCATCCGGGCGATGCGGGCGATTGAGCGTTCCGATGTCTGTCTGATTGTCATTGATGGCGAACGGGGGATAGCGGAACAGGATAAAAAAATCGCCGGGTTTGCACATGAAGCGGGAAGAGCGGCCATTTTCATCGTCAACAAGTGGGATGCGGTTGAGAAAGACGAAAAAACAATGCATAAATTTGAGCAAAAAATTCGTGATTCATTCCAGTTTATGCACTATGCCCCCATCTTATTTGTTTCTGCCAAAACAGGCAAACGGATTCAAAAGATTTTGCCAACCGTGGGCGAAGTGGCGGAACAGCATGCGATGCGCATCCCCACATCCGTATTAAACCAAGTGATTCAAGATGCGATGGCGACGACACCGCCTCCTTCCGACAGGGGACGCCGCTTCCGGGTTCACTACATTACGCAGGTCGCCGTGAAACCGCCGACAATTGTGTTTTTCGTCAACGATCCGGAGATCGCTCATTTCAGTTATCTCCGATATTTGGAAAATCAATTGCGACAGGCATTTCCTTTCCATGGCACGCCTCTTAAAATAAAATTAAGAAAGAAAAGTTGATAATCACAAGCAGGGAGAGAGAGGAGAATATGTTGTTCAGTTGGGGGATATCTTTATTGATCTCCTATTTACTGGGGTCGATCAGTTTCAGTTATTTGTTTACACGCTGGTTAAAAGGCGTGGATATTCGGGAATATGGAAGCGGGAATGCCGGGGCGACAAACACGTTGCGTGTTCTTGGCGCAGGACCTGCGGCGGCCGTCTTTGTCCTTGATGCCGTCAAGGGAGTGGCGGCGGTGGGACTGGGTCACTGGTTGTCTCACGGAGACCCGGTATGGATGGTTGTTTGCGGGATTGCGGCCATTGTCGGCCATAACTGGCCAGTGTTTCTTCGTTTTCGGGGAGGAAAAGGGATCGCCACCATGGTCGGGGTGACAGCCACCTGTTTTTTTGGCGCCACCCTCGTTTCCGGGATTTTGGCGATTTTGTTTATTGTTATTACCCGTTATGTTTCATTGGGGTCTCTGGTTTTGGCCCTCTTTATCCCGGTTATGATGTGGATCCTGGATTATTCCGGGGGCTTGATCGGGCTGATGCTCATTATCACGGTGATGTCCGTTTGGCGCCACCGGGAGAACATTCGTAATTTGATTCGCGGAAAAGAACGGAAGATCTCATTCAGAGGAGAGAAGGCATGAAACAACGAATAGCAGTGCTGGGTGCAGGGAGTTGGGGAAGCGCTCTGGCATCGGTTCTTGTGGAAAATGGCCATGATGTGAAGATATGGGCCCGCAGGGATGAGCAGGCAAATGAAATCAACCAATCTCACACCAATGAGAAATATTTGCCGGGGGTGAAACTTCCGGAATCGCTTTTTGCCTCCCCTTCGCTGGCTGAGTGCCTGAAGGGGCGGGACATCGTCGTTTTTGTGGTGCCTTCGCACACGATGAGGGAAGTGGCCGGAAAAGTGAAGCCGTATCTGCCTCCGGATGCACTCGTTGTGCATGCGACAAAAGGTTTCGAATTGGATTCGTGGAAGCGAATGTCGGAGGTTTTGCTGGAAGAACTGGGCGAGTCGTTCCGGGATCGGCTGGTCGTATTATCCGGTCCCAGCCATGCGGAAGAAGTGATTCGAAAGTGTCCGACGACCGTTGTTGTTGCATCCTCCGGATTACCGGCTGCGGAAAAGGTCCAAACCTTGTTTATGAACCATTATTTTCGTGTCTACACCAATCCGGACGTGGTGGGTGTCGAAGTGGGCGGGGCGCTGAAAAACGTGATCGCTCTCGCTTCCGGCTTGGCTGAGGGGCTTCAATTCGGGGATAATGCCAAAGCCGCACTGATGACCCGCGGATTGGCCGAAATTGCCCGCCTAGGTTCCGCGATGGGAGCCGAGCCCATTACCTTTGCCGGCCTCGCCGGAGTCGGGGACTTGTTTGTGACTTGCACCAGCAAGCACAGCCGGAATTTCCGGGCAGGCAATATGCTGAGCCAAGGCAAAAAGTTGGATGAGGTTCTTAAGGAAATGGGAATGGTTGTCGAAGGGGTGAAAACCACCCGTGCCGCCCATGCTTTAAAGAAGCGATACAATGTGGAAATGCCCATCAATGAACAACTGTATTTGGTGCTTTTTGAGAACAAAGAACCTAGACAAGCCGTAAAAGAATTGATGGAGCGTGGACGGACAAAAGAACTGGAAGAAATCGTCCAAGGTTGGTAAAATGATATTTGGGCTTTTTCCCTGTTGCAAGCTTTTCGGTGATTTCATACTCTGTAATAGCTTCAACCAATATCCACAAAACTTGAGCACTGATACAAGGACAGGGAATCAGATTGGTCAGGAGAAGCAGGGTACAAGAAACAGGGGTAATGCCTGATAAGCATTACCCCTGTTTTCGTTTGATTTGGGAATAAGAAGAAGTGGAAGCTGTTTTGGGACGGAACAGTTGTGCAATCATTCTTTGAATCCACGGAGATTGTAACAGTTCAAGAATTTGGCCGATGCTGATGGATGAAAAGAGGGATGGGGGATCCGCTTTTTTTTCGTCCGGCCAATCAATGACCGGGATGTCTTCTTCCCTTGGCAAAGAAGGGGTGTGTTCCCGATCCGGCGGGGGAAGCATGGGAAAAGCGCGTTGTGACGGAAACGCTTGCTGGGCGGATTTCAACTGATTGGACAATTCGAAAATTTTGTATGCCGAATCCATGATGTTTTCAAGCTTTTGGATGGACTTGCTCAAGTCTTGGATGGTTGAACGCAAGGTCATAAATCCGCTCAGAACTTTTGCGATATGTTCGGATGTCATGGGGGGCAGCGGTTCCGGCTTCGCTTTGCCGGGCGGCTGAACCGGTTTTGCCGGGGAAGTCACTTTTTTTCTTCTCTTTTTGCGAGAAGCATTTGGTCGATTTCGTTGGTTACTCATGTTGGCTTCCTCCATTTCAGGCTAATGTCCATTTATCTTATGCACAGGGCAGGCGAATGTATTGAGGCAGATGTCCTGTGATCCCCTGGGCCGGTGCGGATTTCACCCATCCCGGTGAAAACGAAAAAGGAAGTGTGGAAAGATTGGACTTAATGATTGTCTTGTTTTTATTGGTGCTGATCAATATCTTGGTGGCCATCGGACGGCAACAAAAAAGGGCCTGGGTGAGTATGATTTTTTCAACCGTTTCCTTCTTGCTCCTGTTGGTGGTTGTGCTCTTTGTGATTCGAATGTTTACGTGAGGAGGGATGGTTTTGCGGTTCAAAAAGTGGTTACCCGGGATGTTCAGCCTTGTTCTGCTTCTTGCGGCCGGTTGTATGTATCCGGAGGAGGAACGGATGCAGCTCGACCGGCTTCCGGAACAAGTGGCGCAAGTGCAGGGGGCGGTCGATGCCTATTACCGGGAAAACCGGGTTTTGCCATTTAAGTATACAGAAGAGGACGAAAAATTAACGACCAAGTACAAGGTGAACTTTGAAGAGCTGAAAGGGATTTTGGGGAATATCCCGCCATCGGCATTTGAAAAGGGCGGATATTTTTTGTTTGTTCTGGTCGATGTGGAAAAGGATCCCAAAGTCCGCTTATTTGACCTTCGCGTCAATGATGCGGTCATGAAAGTCCAAGCTGAAGTGAACAGCTATGTGAAACAACATCATTCTTTACCGGTCAAAGAGAAAATCAACGGGCCATTTTACACCGTCGATTTCCAAAAACTGCGTATGGACCCCGTGGAGGTGCCCAGCCCTTATTCCGGGGAAAACCTGCCTTTGGTGGTCAACGGGCAAGGAAAAGTTTATCTCGATTACCGGACAGAAGTGATGAAAAAATGGCAAAATGCGAAAGAGAAACCGGATGAAGAGACGGATTTGCGCCTGTGGTTATCCGAAGATGCACTTTTTGTCCCCGCATTTTCCCCGAAGATCCAAATGAAGGGGAACGAACCTTGGTTGTTGCCGGTGGATGAGGAAAGCCACAGCAAAAAATGAATAACTGTTTTTTCTTTGAATAAGGATGAAAACAAGCGGAAGAACTTTGGGCCCGAGGAGTGAAGTCCCATGGAACTGCTTTTGCTTCACCTTTTGGCGATCCCGTCGGTTTTCTTGTTGGGAAGGTTGTCGGGGTCTGTGAAAATATCCGCATTCCGGACGAAAGTAACCTCTTCCCGTCACAAAGACCGCTTGTCATCCCGTTCATCTTAGAGCTTCTTGCAAAAAGAGAGCTCTATTTTTTTACCCAAAGAATCATATTGGAGCGAAGCATTCATATATTAGTAGTGTCCAAGGAAGGTTCCGGAGGGAGGGGTTGCCTTCGCACCGGCGACAAGACCAGCATGTGATGTTTAAGTTCTGGAGGAGGGAATTTCGTGGAAAAAGTAGATATCCTGAAAGATATTGCAGAGAGAACAGGAGGAGATATTTACCTGGGTGTGGTCGGTGCGGTGCGCACCGGTAAATCAACATTTATCAAGCGGTTCATGGAACAGGTTGTCATCCCAAACATTGAAGATGAAGCTGAAAGAGTGAGAGCGACGGATGAGTTGCCGCACAGCGGTGCAGGACGTACCATCACAACCATCGAGCCGAAATTTGTGCCCAATCAGGCGATTCAGATCCATGTGGACGAAGGATTGGATGTCAATATTCGTTTGGTGGATTGTGTGGGCTATGCCATAGAGGGCGCCAAAGGTTATGAGGATGAAAACGGGCCGAGGATGATCAGCACCCCGTGGTTTGAAGAGCCGATTCCGTTTCAGGAAGCGGCGGAAGTGGGCACCCGGAAAGTGATTCAGGAGCATTCAACGGTTGGCATTGTAATCACCAGTGATGGCAGTATCACCGATTTGGCCCGGGAGTCTTATGAAGAAGTGGAAGAGCGTGTCATCGAAGAACTGAAGGAAGTGGGGAAACCGTTTATCCTGATCTTGAATTCAACCCAGCCGTACAGTGAACAAACCCAGGCTTTAAGGGACGAACTTGCAGAAAAATATGACATCCCCGTTCTGGCTGTCAGTGTGGCCACGATGAGTGAAGAAGATATTTTGGGCATTATGAAGGAAGTGCTTTATGAATTCCCGGTGCGTGAAGTCAATGTCAATCTCCCGAGCTGGGTCATGGTTCTTGAAGAAGATCATTGGTTGCGGCAAAGTTTTGAAGAGTCCGTGCGCGAAACGGTCAAAGACATTAAAAGGCTCCGGGATGTGGACCGGGTGGTGGGACAGTTTTATCAATATGATTTCATTGACAAAGCATCTCTGTCCGGAATGGATATGGGGCAAGGCGTTGCCGAAATTGATCTGTATGCCCCGGATGATCTGTATGACCAGGTGTTGCAGGAAGTGGTCGGCGTTGAAATTCGCGGTCGGGATCACCTGTTGGAATTGATGCAGGAGTTCAGCATTGCCAAGCGGGAATATGACAAAGTGGCAGATGCATTAAAAATGGTGCGTACGACCGGCTATGGCGTGGCAGCCCCTGCAATCGAGGAAATGACATTGGATGAACCCGAATTGATCAAACAGGGAAGCCGCTTTGGAGTCCGTTTGAAAGCAACCGCACCTTCGATCCATATGATCCGGGTGAACGTGACTTCCGAATTTGCGCCCATCATCGGTTCGGAAAAACAGAGTGAAGAGCTGGTCAATTACCTGATGCGCGATTTTGAGAAAGACCCGTTGCAAATCTGGAATTCCGACATCTTTGGCCGTTCCCTGAATTCTATCGTCCGGGAAGGCATTCAGGCCAAACTGTCCATGATGCCGGAAAATGCCCGCTATAAATTGCAGGAGACACTCGAGCGGATCATTAATGAGGGTTCCGGGGGATTAATTGCCATTATATTATAAATAATATGGAAAGCGCGTTTTCAGCGCTTTTTTTATTGTTATCCGGGAAAATCGCAAAGATTCTCTTGAACTTACGATTTGTCTATATTAGTATAGGATTGTCCCACGCAAATCCACTCATTTGCCGGTTGTATGGCAAGAGTGTTGGATTCGTAAACGGAGGTGCGAATATGAACAAAACCGATCTGATCAATAAAGTAGCAGAGGCTACTGAAATGACGAAAAAAGATGCTTCGAAATCGGTTGAAGCTGTATTGGAAGCCATTGCCGGAGCATTGCGTGAAGGAGAAAAAGTGCAACTGATTGGATTCGGAAACTTTGAAGTGAAAGATAAGCCTGAGCGCAAAGGGCGTAATCCGCGCACCGGTGAAGAAATGATCATTCCGGCTCGCAAAAGTGTTTCTTTCAAAGCAGGTAAACAATTGCGCGAAGAAGTCAATAAGTAATGATTGCTGGGACTACATAACCTGCCAAAAAGACCTCGTTTCTTCGAGGTCTTTTTGTTTTTTTATAATATGATATAATGTTCCTTGTTTCTATTGGTATAATACTTATTGTACAGGAATTTGTTTTTGGATGGAGGAACATAAATGGTAGACCATCGCAAGATTGAAGAAGCGGTACGCATGATTTTAGAAGCTGTCGGCGAAGATCCAAACCGTGAAGGTTTATTAGATACCCCAAAACGTGTGGCACGGATGTATGAAGAGATTTTTTCGGGATTAAACAAAGATCCGAAGGATCAATTTTCCGTGGTTTTTAGTGAAGATCACGAGGAACTCGTCTTGGTGAAAGACATTCCTTTTTTCTCCACTTGTGAGCATCATTTGGTTCCGTTTTTCGGGAAAGCCCATATTGGTTATATCCCGCGCGGAGGAAGAGTGACCGGGCTCAGCAAGTTGGCCCGCGCAGTTGAAACGGTAGCCAGAAGACCCCAATTGCAAGAACGGATTACTTCGACGGTGGCCGATTCCATTGTGGAGTCGTTGGATCCGTATGGTGTGATTGTCGTCATCGAAGCAGAACATATGTGCATGACCATGCGGGGGGTTAAAAAACCGGGTTCCAAAACCGTCACCTCGGCCGTCAGGGGAGTGTTTGCAGAAGATTCGGCTGCCCGTGCCGAAGCCATGAGTTTGATTGGTTTAAAATAATGAAAAAAACCTCTTGACACTGTATAAAACCCGTTATATAATCTTAGTTGTCACTGAGAGACAATATGAATTATATGACGGGCTATGGCGCAGTTTGGTAGCGCGCTTGCATGGGGCGCAAGAGGTCGTCAGTTCAAATCTGGCTAGCCCGACCAACAACGAGACTCTTCCTCATGGGAGAGTCTCTTTTATTGTCATGGCAAGGATGAAACCGTGGTAAAATAAAGTTGATTTTCTCAAGGAGGGATTTGCATTGAAGGAAACTTCAGGTGATTATGTGATTATCAAAGCCAAAGAGAACGGGGTGAATGTAATCGGATTGACCCGGGGAAGAGACACCCGTTTTCATCATTCAGAAAAGTTGGACCGGGGCGAAGTGATGATTGCACAATTCACGGAGAACACCTCCGCCATTAAAGTTCGCGGAAAGGCAACGGTCATGACCAGTTTCGGAACAATCGAGACGGATGAGTAGAGGTCTTGTTGCCCAAGGCATGTTTCCCCCTTGTTGTTTATAAAATAAAATCAGGGAGATCAAAGGGGGAAACAAGGGTGAGAAGTTTTCTGGTCCGATGGTTTGCTGCGGTTTTGTTGTCCACGGTTTTAGCGCTGATGATTTCCTGGATGTGCAGCCGGACGTTGTTTCCCGACAACCCGCCGACAAAACCGGTTTTTAAAGAGGAAAAAGTTCATCGGTTGACCAACGAAAATTTAGTGGACTATTTGGTGAGCCGGCAGATCAAGTTGACGATTCAACGGGCCGACCTTCGTCAGCAAAACGTTTATTTGGAGCTCACTGCTTTCAGACAGACCAAACCGGAAATGGAGCATGAGATGGTGCGGTTGATTTGTCCGATGCTGGAGCAAGTCGAAAATATCAACCGGGTGGAAGTTCTTGTGCATTTCAGACCCGGTGAAAGTTACTTTGTGGAAGCCGGAAAAGAAGATTTGCCGGCGTTGCAGAAAGCACCGATGAAAGCGTTGTCGGATCAGGAGATTTTGGAGGGTGTGTTTGAAATGACCCGGTTTTCTTCCCGTTCCCGTGATGAGGGGAAAACCTTGGAAGAATGCCTATCCACCAAAAAAGTATGGTATACTATTCGCAGTGTTTGAACTACCTCAATGGGGGAACTTTGTTTATGGCATTCATACATAATGAATCATTAAATCAGTTGATTACACAAATTCAAAATGATGCAAATCACAAATATGTACGCAAAATAATCGGGGAAGCGGAAGTCCCAGTTTTTTTTGTCCAAGTTTTACAGTGGTTGCTCGGCGATCTGGCTGTGGACAAAAAAAGGGCGGACTTGTACATTCTGGCAACCACATTGGTGAAAATGGGAACGGATATGCATGAACGCGTGGCGGTCGCTTCCCCGGATTCCGAAAACGAGCAAAAACAGCAGCTGACGGTTTTAGCCGGGGATCATTACAGCAGCTTGTTTTATTGGCATCTGGCCGGCTGGCATGAAACCGAAGGGATCCGTTGTCTGGCCGGTGTGACTTGCCGGGTGAATGAATGGAAAATGTCTTTGCATTCTCTGCTTCATGACAAAAAGGATCCGGACGTGGAAAAAGTCTGGTTTTACTTTGAAAAAATTGCAACAGCATGGGTTACGGCGCTCGCCGACTTTTTTCATGTTGAAGAAAACTTGAAGGTTCAGATTGCAAAAGCGTTGGTCGTACTTTATGAAACGACGCAAACCGCTGATTCCCGGCTGCATCAACATGAGGTGTGGACGAATGAACTGCGGCAAAGAGTGGAGTTTCTTCAGGAGGCAGGCCGCCAAGCCGGGGATCCTTTCTTGACATTCTTAATCCATCAACTGCCGGAGACAGATACGGCTGTATCGAAAGCGAGTGATGAATCTTGACACGGGAAGGCGAAGCGAAATCCCGGTTTGTCCATCAGGTGTTTGAAAATATCGCCAAAGATTATGACCGGATGAATACGTTGCTGAGTTTTCGCATGCATAAAGTCTGGCGCAAGTTTGCCATGAAAAAAATGAAAGTGAAACCGGGCGAAACAGCCATTGACGTCTGTTGCGGGACATGTGACTGGACAATTTCCCTGGCCCGCGCATCCGGGACCGGGGAAATTGTCGGACTGGATTTCAGTGAAAAAATGTTGGATGTCGGCAAAAAGAAAGTGGAAAAGGAAGCTTTGTCCGGCCAAATCCGGCTGGTGCACGGGGATGCGATGAATCTGCCTTTTCCGGACAATACGTTTGATCATGCCACCATCGGTTTTGCACTGAGGAATGTTCCGGATCTTGTCCAAGTGTTAAAAGAGATGAAACGGGTTGTCAAGCCGGGAGGACAAGTTGTTTCCCTGGAACTGTCCAAGCCGACGTGGCCTCCATTCCGGGCGGTTTATTATTTTTATTTTCAACGGATTTTGCCGCTGTTGGGAAAATGGTTTGCCGGCCGTTATGAGCAATACCGCTGGCTGCCGGAATCACTCGTTCCTTTTCCCGATTACAAAGAGTTGGCGAAGTTGATGAAAGAAGAGGCGGGGCTTGAAGAGATCCGGGTTTACCCGCTGACCGGCGGCATTACCGCTCTTCATATCGGAAAAAAACCAATCAATGGATAAGAAACAGAAGGAAGATGGTTGGATGAATGCATGGAACAAATTAAAAATCGTGTTGGAAATGATCAAGTTTGAACACAGCATATTTGCGTTGCCTTTTGCCTATCTCGGGGCAATCTTGGGAAGTTTGGAAGTAAGAGGGGAGTTTCCTTCTTGGGCCGAAATGGGATGGGTGACGTTGGCGATGGTCGGTGCGCGGAGTGCGGCGATGTCCCTGAACCGATTGATCGACCGGCATATCGATGCCAAAAATCCCCGCACGAAAAACCGGGCAATTCCGGCCGGTTTGGTTTCAACCACCTTTGTATGGGGATTTGTCATTGTTTCGTTTGCGCTGCTCTTTCTCTCGGCTTATCAGTTGAATATGCTGGCCGTGTATTTATTGCCGGTGGCCGTGTTTTTTCTGTGGTTTTATTCGTATACCAAACGTTTCACATGGACATGCCATTTCTTTTTGGGAATCGCCACCGCCTTGGGCCCGTTGGGGGGATGGGTGGCCACCACCGCTCAAATCGATTGGGTCTCCCTGATTTTGTTTGCGACAGTGGCGCTGTGGATTGGCGGATTTGATGTGATTTACGCCTGCCAGGATGTCGAGTTTGACCGGAAAGAAAAAATTCACTCCATCCCGGCGCGCTTTGGAGTCAGAAAAGCATTGGTGATCTCTTCACTGATGCACGTTGGGACGGCAGTCGGATTGATTGCGCTGTTGCTGCTGACCAACCTGGGCATCTGGTTCGGGATCGGAACAGCCATTGCATTGGGGGTTCTGATTTACGAACACGCCATTGTTTCTGCAGACGATTTATCCCGTTTAAACACTGCGTTTTTTACCATGAACGGGGTTCTGAGTGTGGTTGTGTTCGCCTTTATGCTTCTGGATGTATGGCTGTAAAGGCGAATGGCCGGTTCGTTAAGGAAAGCCGGATTGAGGATTTTGAAATTGGCATGCCAACCGGTTGCCGGGGTGGCATGTGTTAGGGTGAAGATGATGAATTTGCAAGAAATTTACCATGTGATCAAAAAGGATCTGGATTGGATTGAAGAAGAATTACAAAACGCTATCAAGACCGGACAGCCGGTGCTCAATGAATCATCCGCACATTTGCTCAAAGCCGGCGGCAAGCGGATGCGCCCTGTGTTTGTGCTGTTGTCCGGTCGGTTTGGTCATTATGAGCGTGAAGAATTAAAAAGGGTAGCCGTGGCGCTGGAGTTGATACACATGGCTACCCTGGTTCATGATGATGTGATTGACGATGCGGATACACGACGGGGGCAAGCGACCATCAAAAAGGAATGGGACAATAAAGTGGCCATGTATACCGGGGACTTTATTTTGGCCCGGGCCTTGATGGAGTTGTCCGGTTTGAAGGACAAGACGGTTCATCCCATTCTGGCCAAAGCGATGACCTTGGTTTGCTTGGGGGAAATGGACCAGATCGAGGATCTGTATTCGGAAAGATTGTCGTTGCGCCGTTATTTACGCCGGATTAAACGGAAAACTGCTTTGCTCATGTCGGTCAGTTGTCAATTGGGGGCACTCGTGAGCCAGGCTTCCCCCCGCTATGTTCAGTGGTTGAAAGCATACGGGTATTACGTGGGAATGGCTTTTCAGCTGAAGGATGATGTATTGGATTTCATCGGGGATGAAAAGACATTGGGCAAACCGGCGGGTAATGATTTGCGGCAGGGGAACGTGACCTTGCCGGTGATTTATGCGTTATGCCAAGGCGATGAAGATGTGCGCAACTCTATTCGTTCTTATTTGCGCACGCAAGGGGAAACGGTCGCCCTCTCACAGGTGTTGGATCAGGTCAGAGAAAGCGGGGGAATCGAATATACCTTGGATTTGTCCAAGCGCTATATGAATAAAGCGATGCACTGTTTAAAGCAATTACCGGTCTCCACGGAACGGGAATCCCTCCGGCTGATTGCAGAATTCATTGTTGAACGTTCTTATTGACGGGATGGTTGCGTTTACAATTTAAACTTGTTAAAATTTTTCATGACGCTTTTTTCTTTTTGTTCATACATAAAGGTGGAGGATGAACCAAATGGAAAAAACATTTATCATGGTAAAGCCGGATGGTGTGCAACGCGGATTGATCGGAGAAATCGTATCCCGTTTTGAGAGGAAAGGTTACCAACTGGTGGGTGCCAAGTTGATGACCGTATCCCGCGAGCTTGCAGAGCAACATTACATCGAGCATAAAGAGAAGCCCTTCTTTGGCGAGTTGGTGGACTTCATTACTTCCGGACCGGTCTTTGCGATGGTTTGGCAAGGAAACGGCATTATTGCGGCAGCTCGCCAAATGATGGGGAAAACCAATCCTTCCGAAGCGTTGCCGGGAACGATCCGGGGCGATTACGGCGTCAATGTGGCGATGAATATCGTTCACGGTTCCGATTCGCCGGAAAGCGCCGAGCGTGAAATTGCATTGTGGTTTGATGAGGAAGATTTCAATCATTATGAGAAAACCATCAATCGTTGGATCTGAAAACCGGTTTGAAAAGGCATAGCGAAAAAGCTATGCCTTGATTTTTTTTACTGGAGCCGGTGGATTGGAAAATGCCGGGACCATATTTCAAACCGGGTTTGAAAAAGGGTTTCATTTGGAATTGGCTCTCCCCAGTTCGGTCGATCTGTGTTATGATTACTATCAAATTTTTTCATTGAGATGAGAGGGAGATGAGCATGAGGTATCTGACAGCAGGAGAGTCACACGGTCCACAATTAACAGTGATCATTGAAGGATTGCCCAGCCAACTTTCCTTGGATAAAGAGAAAATCGACCGCGAATTGGCCCGTCGTCAAAAGGGATATGGTCGCGGTCGTCGCATGCAGATTGAAAAGGATCAGGTGAAAATTTTGTCCGGTGTCCGGTTCGGGAAGACAACGGGAGCTCCTGTCACCCTTGTGATTGAAAACCGGGATTTTACCCATTGGAAAAAAGTGATGAGTGTGGATCCGATTCCGGAAGAAGCGGAGAAACGGAAAATTTCCCGACCGCGACCGGGTCATGCCGATTTAAATGGAGCCATCAAGTATCAACACCGGGATATGCGTGATGTTCTGGAACGTTCCAGCGCCAGGGAAACCGCAGCCCGTGTCGCTGCAGGAGCGGTGGCCCGTTTGATTCTCGAAGAATGCGGAATCCGCATTGCCGGTCATGTGATTCGCATTGGCGATGTCGTTGCGGAACCGGTGGATTTGTCCTTTGAGGAGATGGTGGAGCGTGCCGAATTGTCGCCGGTGCGTTGTCTGGATCAAAACGCTGAAGAAAAAATGATGGTCCTTATCGATCAAGCGAAAAAAGAGGGAGATTCCCTGGGAGGCGTCGTGGAGACCATTGTGCAGGGGGTTCCGGTCGGACTGGGAAGCCATGTTCATTGGGACCGCAAACTGGATGCCAAGATTGCGCGTGCTGTGGTCAGCATCAATGCCTTTAAAGGAGTCGAGTTTGGAATCGGTTTTGAGGCCGCCAAGCGGAAGGGATCCGAAGTCCATGACGAAATCTTGTGGTCAAAGGAACGCGGCTTTTACCGCCGGACCAACCGGCTGGGAGGATTGGAAGGTGGAATGACCACTGGCGAGCCCATCATTGTAAGAGGCGTCATGAAGCCCATTCCCACCTTGTATAAACCGCTTCAAAGTGTCGATATTGAGACAAAAGAACCATTTCAGGCAAGTATCGAACGTTCTGACAGCTGTGCGGTTCCGGCGGCCAGCGTGGTGATGGAAAATGTGGTGGCATGGGAAGTGGCGCAAGCACTCATGGACAAATTTTCAGGAGACACCATGGATGAGGTGAAACAGCAACTGAAGCAGTATCGGGAAAGAGTGTTGAGTTTCTGATGAAAACATTAACGGTACATGGGAAGGAACGGTCTTACCCGATTTATATCGGAAACGGTTTGTTGGAAAAAGTGCCTTCGTTCTTAAAGCAACATCACATTGAAACAGATTGCAAGCTGATGATTGTCACGGACACCCATGTGGCTCCGCTTTATGCCGGCAAATTGCGCGAAGCGTTGGAGCAAGCCGGATTTCAGGCGGGGATATCTGTCGTCGAAGCAGGGGAGAAAAGCAAGAGCTTGCAAATGCTGGAACATTTGACGGGGGAATGTTTGAAGTTTGGTCTAAATCGCCGCAGTGTGATTCTGGCCTTGGGAGGAGGTGTGGTAGGCGATCTGGCCGGTTTTTTGGCGGCCAGTTACATGCGGGGGATTCCGTTCATTCAAATTCCCACCACTTTATTGGCCCATGACAGCAGTGTCGGCGGCAAAGTGGCCGTGAACCATCCCATGGGAAAAAATTATATCGGCGCCTTTCATCAGCCGTTGATGGTTGTCTTTGATGTGGCCTGTTTAAAGACACTGCCGGTGAGAGAATGGCGCTCCGGGATGGCAGAAGTGATCAAACACGGGCTGATCCGGGATGCTTCCTTCGTCGAATGGTTGGATGAACATCGCAAGTCGCTTGATGCACGGGACCATGATGCCATGATGGAATCCGTTTACCGGGGTTGTCAGGTCAAGGTGGATGTGGTGTCACAAGATGAGAGGGAAACCGGACTTCGCGCCATTTTGAATTATGGCCACACCATTGGCCATGCCTTGGAGGCGGTGTCCGAATATCAGGTTTACACCCATGGAGAGGCGATTTCCATTGGAATGAACGGTGCCGCACAGTTAAGTGAACGGTTGTTGGGGACGGGCCGGGAGGTGGTCCGGGAAACCGGACGGATTCTGAAATCATTCGGACTGCCCGTTGTTTGTACCGACTCATGGCCGGTTGAGTCCCTGATCGGGATCATGAAGCGGGACAAAAAAGCTCAACAAGGACAATATGTGTTTGTACTGGCCCGGGATATCGGCAAAGTGGAGATTGTACGGGATGTGCCGGAGGAAGAGATCAAACGGGTCTTGCATCAATTGTTGCCGGACCGGGAAATGAAATCCTGATTTCGGGTTGACAATTTTTTGCCTCTTCGATAAAGTAATAATCATAGAATGAGTAGCATAGTTATTCAGATGAGCTGAGTTGAGCAGAGAATGGAGATAGCGGAGCAGAGTGGAGGCTGAATGATACATGAAAAAGCAGCCAAAGCAACGCTTGCTTTGGTTTTTTATATTTTCCCCTGCATTCCCCGCTGTTCCCTTCTCTCAAAACCCATTTTTGAGGAGGGATTTTTTTGATTTACCCCACAAGAGAAACTGCGTTGTCACTGAGCAAAAAATATCAATTGATTCCGCTTTGCAAAAGAGTGCTGGCTGATACCGAAACCCCCATCCGTTTGTATGCGCGGGTGAAGGATCAACCTTATTCCTTTTTGTTGGAAAGTGTCGAAGAGAGTGAGCACCGATCCCGGTATTCCTTTATCGGATATGACCCGTTTTTGACGGTAAAAGGAAAAGGGACCGAAATCACGACGACAAAGCGGAATGGCGAAAGCCAAAAAACAGTGACTCCTTCCCCGTTTGCTTTTTTACAATCCATGCTTGAACAGTATCAAACCCCGGTTTATAAAGATTTTCCCTCATTTCTGGGAGGGGCGGTCGGCTATACCGGTTACGATGCCATCCGGTTTAAGGAGCCGGACCGGAAGGTGACCAAAGGGACTTCTGACCAAAACGACCTTCATTACATGTTTGTGGACCGATTGCTGGTTTTTGACCATCTGAAAGAAGAAGTCATTTTTGTTTCCCACCTGAAGGTTTCCCCCGGGATGTCCAATCAGGAAATAAAAGAGGCCTATGATCAGGAGGCGGACCGGCTGGAGAAATGGTCATCGGAGTTTTTGAAGAAACCGGGCCCCGTTCCTTCATTATCTTTTGAAGAGAGGGAAGTTTCCGAACAGGATGTCAAAGCGGACGTCAGCAAAGACGAATTTATGCAAATGGTGAAGCAAACCAAGGAATACATTCAAAACGGCGAAGTTTTGCAAGTGGTTCTTGCCCGTTCGCTGACGGTTGATCCGGCACCTCCGTCTTTCGAAGTTTACCGGGCGTTAAGGGTTTTGAATCCTTCCCCTTACATGTATTATTTGAACTTTGGGGACGAAAAGGTTGTCGGGACTTCGCCGGAAGTGTTGGTGCGTGTCACCGGTTCCACCGCTGAAACTTGTCCCATTGCCGGAACCAGACCGCGCGGAAAAGACGAACTGGAAGACCAGGCATTGATGGAGGATTTGTTGCAAGACCAAAAAGAACGCGACGAACATGTGATGCTGGTAGATCTGGGACGGGAAGACATCGGGCGCGTTGCCAAAGTGGGGACGGTGAAAGTGCCGGATTATATGAAGATCGAAAAGTATTCCCACGTCATGCATCTGGTTTCCCGGATCCAAGGGGAACTGAAAGAAGGAAAGAAACCCATGGATGCTTTGCTCGCTTGTTTCCCGGCGGGGACCTTGTCCGGAGCGCCCAGGGTGCGGGCAATGGAAATCATCGCCGACCTGGAGGCGTCTCCCCGGGGCATTTACGGGGGAGCGCTCGGTTATTTCAGTTTCAGTGGGGATATGGACAAATGCATTACCATCCGGACCATTGTGTTCCGTGACGGAAAAGCACAGGTTCAATCCGGTGCGGGCATTGTCGCCGGTTCGGATCCGGAAAGGGAATATTTCGAGACCTGGCATAAAGCAAAGGGGATGCTCAAAGCATTGGCGATGGTCCGGCCGGAAAAGGCAGGGAGTTCGGTAGGATGAAGCCGTTTCTGAAAAAAGTGGTGGAAGGAGAACCTCTCAGCCGCAGTGAAGCAAAACAAGCGATGGAAGAGATGATCAACGGAAACGTGCCACAGACACAAATCGCAAGTTTTTTGACAGCGATGCGGATGAAAGGGGAAACGGTGGAAGAACTGATCGGTTTTGTCGAAGGCATCCATTCGCAAGCCATTCCCGTCCGGAACCCGTTTGAAGAAGCGGTGGATACTTGCGGAACCGGCGGGGACGGACAAAATACATTTAACATTTCAACAGCGGCATCCATCGTTGCATCTGCGGCGGGGGTGCCCGTCATCAAACACGGAAACCGCGCGGTATCCGGCAAAAGCGGGAGTGCCGATGCCTTGGAGGCCTTAAAGATGAATATCCGTTTGAATGCCGATGAAGCAGTAAAAATGCTTGAAAAGACAGGACTTTGCTTTTTATTCGCCCCTTTGTTCCATCCGGCGGTCAAAAAGGTGATGTCCATCCGGAAAGAGCTTGGGTTTCGCACCTGTTTCAATTTGATGGGGCCCCTGTTGAATCCGGCGCGGGTGAAAGTGCAATTGTTGGGCGTTTATGATGCCGGCTTAACCGGGAAGGTGGCGCATGTATTGAATCACTTGGGCGTCAAAAGAGCGCTGGTGGTGTCGGGGCTGGACGGCTTGGATGAGATGACGGTGACGGATGCGACCCGCATCAGTGAATTGGAGAACGGAGAGATGAAAACTTACGAGGTCACTCCGGAGTCCCTCGGAGTGAACCGTTGGCATGCAGCCAGTCTTCGGGGCGGAACCGCAGAAGAAAATGCCCGGATCATGAAAGAAGTTTTTGCGGGCAAGGAGGGGGCTCCTGCCGATATCGTCAGCATCAATGCCGGGGCGGTCCTCTATCTTGCGGGGAAAGCCGGATCATTGAAAGAAGGGACGGAGCAGGCGAAACGGATCATTCAATCGGGACGTGCCCGGGAGCAGCTGAGCAAAGTGGTTCATGCTTCGAAGGAGGTAACCTATGTTTCTTGAAAAAATCGCAAACACCAAAGCAAAAGAAATCAGAGCCCTTCACGATCAAATTTCCCCGCATGACTGCAAGCGTGCCAAACGCCTTCCGAACGGGTTGTCTTTAAAAGAGAAGCTTGCGGGGACGGAGGCCGCCGTTATTGCCGAAGTGAAATCCGCCTCTCCGTCCAAAGGGGTGATCTCGGAAAAGGTGGATCCGGTGAAGGTGGCCAAGGGATATGAGCTTGGCGGAGCGGCGGCCGTGTCGGTGTTGACGGATACCGTTTATTTTCACGGTAAACCGGAATATTTGACACAAGTGAAACAAAATGTCGGCTTGCCCGTGCTTCGCAAAGATTTCATCATCGATGAATTGCAAGTGTATGAAAGCAAACTGTTGGGAGCCGACATCATTTTACTCATTGCCGCTTTATTGGATGAAAAGCGCTTAAAACGGTTCACCCGGACGGCCCATGAGCTGGGGATGGAAGTTTTGGTTGAAATCCATGAAGAAGACGAAATTCCTCTGGCGCTTTCGTGCGATCCGGATGTGATCGGAATCAATAACCGGAATTTGCATACTTTTCAAACCGATATCTCCCATACTGAGAAGCTGAGACCGCTCATTCCCCCGGGACGCCCTGTGATCGGTGAGAGCGGCGTTCTCTCTTTGGAAGATGCAAAGCGGATTCACAAAGCCGGAGTGCAAGGATTGCTGGTCGGGGAATACCTGATGCGCCAGGAAAATCCGGAATGGGCCGTTCGTGATTTGCGAGAGGGTTTAAGCCGATGAAAAAGCCGTTTATTAAGTTTTGCGGTTTTCAAAGCGTTCGGGATGTGCAAAAGGTCAGCCGGTTGCCGGTGGATGCCGTGGGATTTATTTTGGTTCCCGGCCGGAGAAGGTCCGTGACCCGCAGCCGATTGCCGGAATTGATCCGGCATCTGTCTGCAGGGCAGGCGGCCATCGGGGTTTTACAAAATCCTTCTTGGGATGAAGTGAAAAGTTGGTTGGAAACCGCGTCCCTGTCCGGCATTCAATTGCATGGAGAAGAACCTGCAGGGTTGCTCCGGAAAATCAAATCGGCCCGGCCCGGCCTTCATCTTACCAAAGTGATTCATATGCAAGATGCTTGGCCGGAACCGGCGAGGCTAAAAGCGTATCAGCCGTGGGCCGATGCAATTTTGCTCGACACCGCCGCCGGAAACATCAAAGGCGGAACCGGAAAACCGTTTGATTGGCGTTTGGTCCCGGCCTGGAAAGAGGCGTGCAACAAGTTGAATCTGCCCTGTTGGGTTGCCGGTGGATTGGACGAAAACAATGTGGTGGAGTTGATCACCCGCTATCGTCCCGACGGAATTGACGTGTCCGGCGGAATAGAAATCAATCAACGCAAAGACGGCGTAAAAATGCGTCTTTTTTTGGAAAGGGTGAAAAGAGCTTATGCCGCTACTTCATAAAAAAGCCGCGTCTTGGAGATTCGGGGAATTCGGGGGACGTTACGTTCCCGAAACCATCATGAATGCCCTGATTGAACTGGAAGCCGGATTTGAAGAGGCAATGAAGGATCCTTCCTTTAAAGAAGAGTTAAACCATTGGTTGGAACATTATTCAGGACGCCCGACCGCATTGACTTATGCAAAAAGACTCACCGAATATGCCGGTGGGGCCAAAATTTATTTAAAAAGGGAGGATTTGAACCATACCGGTGCCCACAAGATCAACAACGCCTTGGGGCAGGCGCTTTTGGCCAAGCGGATGGGAAAAACCAAATTGATTGCCGAAACCGGAGCCGGTCAGCACGGAGTGGCCACGGCAACGGTTGCCGCACTTTTGGGCTTGGAATGCGAAGTGTTTATGGGAGAAGAAGATATCCAGCGGCAACAGTTGAATGTTTTTCGGATGGAACTTTTGGGGGCGAAAGTGCAACCGGTTTGTTCCGGTACCCGCACATTAAAGGATGCCACCAATGAAGCGCTCCGGCGTTGGGTGGCGGAGGTGGACCATGCCTTCTATCTGATCGGTTCGGCCGTGGGTCCCCATCCTTATCCGCTGATTGTCAAAACGTTCCAGCGGGTGATCGGCGATGAGACCCGGATCCAAATATTAAACCGGGAAGGACGACTTCCGACGGATGTCGTGGCTTGTGTCGGGGGAGGAAGCAATGCGATCGGCATGTTTTCCGGGTTTCTGGATGAGGAAGAGGTGCGTCTTCACGGGGTGGAAGCCGCGGGAAAAGGATTGTCCACCGGATTGCATGCCGCTTCGCTCAACAAAGGGGAAACCGGCGTTTTGCACGGCATGTACAGTTATTTCCTGCAGGATGAAAACGGCCAGGTGTTGCCGGCCCATTCCATTTCAGCCGGACTGGATTACCCCGGGGTCGGGCCCGAGCATGCGTACCTGCACAAGACCGGCTGGGTGCGCTATACGTCGGTGACCGACCAAGAAGCATTGGAAGCGGTGAAAATCCTTTGCCGGACGGAGGGGATTTTGCCTGCGTTGGAGTCGGCGCATGCCGTTTGGGAAGGGATCCGGTTGGCCAAACAACGGGATTTTCGGGATTTGATTGTGATTTGTTTATCAGGCCGCGGGGATAAGGATGTGGAAACGATCCGCCGGGCGTTAAGAGGTGAATCGTGATGAACCGTTTGCAACAAACCTTTGTTCAAAAAGAGAACCATTTCATTCCTTTCATCATGTGCGGCGATCCGGATATGGAAGTGTCGGAAAGCCTTATCCGGTTGCTGGAAGAGGAAGGGGCATCGGCCATTGAGTTGGGGGTTCCTTTTTCGGATCCGATGGCCGACGGTCCGGCCATTCAGGCCGCGGGGGAGCGTGCTTTGAAAAACCAGGTGACTTTGGACAAAGTGCTTCAATTGGGAAAAAAGATGCGAAAAAACGGCAGTGAAGTGCCTCTGATTTTGTTTACGTATGCCAATCCCGTGTACCGGTTTGGCATGGAAAAACTGGTGGATGAAGCAGCCGCTCACGGATTTGACGGGTTGATCGTCCCGGATTTGCCTTTTGAAGAAAGCGAAGAATTACGCCATTTGGGGAAAAAACGCGGTTTGTGCGTGATTCCCCTGGTGGCGCCGACATCCCAAGACCGGGTGAAAGAAATCGTTTCAGAAGCCCAAGGGTTTGTTTACTGCGTCTCTTCACTGGGAACGACCGGGATGCGGGATCAATTCGCCGGACACACCAGTCAGTTTCTGGATACGGTCCGGAAGTTCAGCCCGGTTCCCACGGCAGTGGGTTTTGGCATTTCCAACCGGGAACACGTCCGGCACTTTTTAAACCATGCCGATGCTGTTGTGGTCGGTAGTGCGTTGGTCAAGATAATCGAGGAACAATCGGACTTGTTGAAGGATCCGGGGAAAAGGGAAGACGGGTTGAAGAACATCAGGGTGTTTGTCAGACAGTTAAAATCGGAGTAAGATAGAAATAAAAAATTGAAAGGGAATGGGCATGAAACCAAAAGCAACCGTTCAAGGACTACCAGTCTATCAACCTGGCAAAACACTTGCAGAGGTAAAAGAGGAGTACGGGATCCACGATGTGGTCAAGTTGGCTTCGAATGAAAATCCTTTCGGCTGTTCCCCGAAGGTTTGGGAAGCTTTGGGAGAGATGAAAGGGGAGTTCCATCTCTATCCGGAAGGGAATGCTCCGAAACTGCGTGAAAAATTGGCGGAGTACTTGGAAACCGACCCGCTGCGTATCATCTTCGGAAACGGATCGGATGAATTGATTCAGATGATCGGCCGCACTTATCTGGAGCCGGGGACGGAATCGGTGATGGCTGATCTCACTTTCCCGCGATATGAAACCGCGGTGCGGATTGAAGGAGCCCGGCCGGTGAAGGTGCCTTTAAAAGACGGCGTGCATGACTTGGAAGCCATGTTGGAGGCGGTGACGGACCGGACCAGGGTGATCTGGATCTGCAATCCGAACAATCCGACCGGAACGATTGTGACCCGGCAAGAGCTGACATGGTTTTTGGACCGGCTGCCGGAACACGTCTTGGTGGTGTTGGACGAAGCGTATTATGAATATGTCACGGATCCGGATTACCCCGATTCCTTGTCTTTGCTGGATTATAATCCGCAACTCATTGTTTTGCGCACTTTCTCCAAAATCTTTGGTTTGGCCGCTTTCCGTGCCGGATACGGGATTGCCCATCCGGATGTGGTTCGCGAGTTAAACCGGGTCCGTGAACCTTTCAACCTGAACCGGCTTGCGCAAACTGCGGCACTGGCGGCGTTGGAGGATGAAACATTTATTTTTTATTGCCGGAACCAAAATCGGTTGGGAATCAAACAGATTACGGAAAAATTGGATGAATGGAACCTTCATTATTATCCGGCGCATGGAAACTTTATCTTGATGGATACCACCATGCCGGCCGGTGAGGCGTTTCAGGGATTGCTTCGTCAAGGGGTGATTGTCCGGTCCGGAGAGGCGCTGGGCTTCCCGACTTACATCCGTGTCACGGTTGGAAACAAAGAACAAAATGACCGGTTTTTAAAAGCGTTGGAGCAACTTTTGGAAATGAAAGGATAGAATCTCCCGATGCCTGAAAAAATTGCGATTCTGGGAATTGGATTAATCGGCGGATCATTGGCACTGGGATTGAAAGAACGGACCGATGCCGTGGTGGTCGGATATGACCGTTCGGAAAAAGACTTGCGGTATGCAATGGCGATTGGCGCCGTGGATGATTGGACCACTTCCCTCCCGCAGGCGGTCAGCAATGCCGACATGGTTGTCATCGCCTTGCCTGTGGGCCAAATCAAGCAAATGATTGAGACATTGGCCGAACTTCCCCTGAAGCCGTCATGCATTGTGACGGATGTGGGGAGCACCAAATCGGAGATCATGGAAGCAAGCCGCAAATTAAAAGAAAAAGGAATCGTGTTTATTGGCGGACACCCCATGGCCGGATCGCATCAGTCAGGCATTCAGGCGGCCCGGTCTTTGTTGTTTGAGAATGCTTACTATGTTTTGACACCGGATCCGGAGGCCTCCCTTTGGGAGGTGCAAAAGATCAGCCAGTTGTTGCACAAGGCGACCCGGGCCGAGCTGGTGATCATGAATGCAGCGCATCATGACCGGATTGTGGGGGCGATCAGCCATTTGCCCCATATCATCGCGGCCGGATTGGTGAATGTGGTCGGCAATTATAATGAAGAAAATGAATGGTTTCATCGCTTGGCGGCAGGCGGGTTTCGGGATTTGACCCGCATTGGTGCCAGTCACCCGGTCATGTGGCGGGATATTTTGCTTTCCAACAGGAACGCGCTGTTAAAGTTGATGGATGATTGGATTGAAAAAATGGAAGAAGTCCGCTCCGCCATTTCTGACGGGGAACAAGAGCAAATTGAAGTGTTTTTCAGCCGTTCCCGCCGGTTAAGGCAACAATTGCCGGATAAAAAGCGCCGGGGGATTCTGGAACCGCGGTATGAATTGCATGTGGATGTGCCGGACCAGCCGGGGGTGATCGGAAAGATTGCCACCCTGTTGGGAGACGAAAACATCAATATCAGCAATTTGGAAGTGATGGAAAACCGGGAAGAGATTCCCGGCGTCTTAAAAATTGCCTTTAAAAAAGAAAAAGATTATCTGGCCGCCATCTCTGTCTTGCGCAGGGAAGGCTTGGAAGTATTCAGTGAGGACGAAAGCTGGGAGGAAAGCAAAGGATGATGGAAATATCGCAGTCGAAACCGTTTCAATTGACTTGCAAAGTACCCGGTGACAAATCGATTTCCCACCGCTCCATCATGCTGGGGGCATTGGCTGAAGGGGTGACCGAAGTCGAGGGCTTTCTGCCCGGAAAGGATTGTTTGGGGACCATGCAATGCTTTGAGCAGATGGGAGTGGAAATTGAACGATTGTCCCCCACATCCGTGCGGATTCACGGACGGGGGATTCACGGATTAAAAGAGCCGGTGGCCCCGCTGGATGTGGGAAACTCCGGCACGACCATCCGGTTGATGCTGGGAATATTGGCCGGAGCGCCGTTTTTTTCAACGGTGATCGGTGATGAATCCATCGGCCGCCGTCCCATGGACAGGGTGGTTCAACCGTTACGAAAAATGGGAGCACGCATTGAAGGGCGGGAAAACGGGCGTTACACCCCTCTCGCCATAAAAGGAGGCCGTTTGCAGGGGATCACCTATCACAGTCCGGTGGCCAGCGCCCAAGTGAAGTCTTGTCTCTTGCTAGCCGGTTTAAGCGCAGAAGGGGTCACCACGGTGGCGGAGCCCTCTCTATCCCGTGACCATACCGAACGCATGCTGCCGGCGTTTGGAGCCGCATTGACGGCGAAAGATCATGTGGTTTCCATAGAAGGTGGACAATCGTTGCAAGGAACCAAAGTCCGGGTGCCGGGGGATATTTCCTCTGCTGCGTTCCTGCTGGCCGCTGCCCTGATGGTGCCGGGCAGTCAGGTGACGGTGGAAGACGTCGGGTTAAACCCGACAAGGACCGGAATCCTGGATGCTTTTAAACAAATGGGAGCCGGAGTGGAAGTGGAAGAAACCGGAAGCTGGTGTAATGAACCCGTCGGCAGAGTGACGGTTCGCACGGGAGAGCTTCATGGAGTGACCATTGGCGGAGAGATGATTCCGCGCCTCATTGATGAAATTCCGGTTTTGGCCGTTGTTGCCACTCAAGCCAAAGGAACCACGGTCATCAAAGATGCCAAAGAATTAAAAGTGAAGGAATCAAACCGGATTGCCACCACAGTCAACGAACTGAAGAAGTTGGGGGCAAACATCGAAGAAACCGAAGACGGCATGGTGATCGAAGGACCCGTGACCCTGCGCGGCGGCATCACCACCAGCCACGGGGATCATCGAATCGGCATGTCGATGGCGGTTGCCGGATTGGGTTCAAAAGAAACCGTCAAGGTATTGGATGTGGAATCCATCGATGTATCTTTCCCCGGATTTTTCCGTTACATCCAAAAAATGCAAGTGAGTCAAATCTGAAAATTAAAAAATGTTGTTGACCTTGTCCACTTCTGACCTTATAATGGGAACTACAGTATGGTTTCTCTCCACTCCTATCCAATATGTACGTCCTGTGCAACCCGCCCGATCAGATCGGGCGGTTCTTTTTTTTTTCTTGTAAACATAAAAGTGGGATGAGGTGGTTTCATGCGGACAAGAGTCGGTCGTTTTAGCCTTGAATTTTTAATCGTGATCGGACTGGTCATGGCATTGAAAATCTGGTTTTTTCCTTTGTTGATTTCATTTTGGTTTCCAGCCCGGTTGGTGGCGGATCATTTGATGGAGTGGACCGTGCTGATTATTGGTGTCATGATGATGTTTATTTATTTGGGGTTGGGCTCTTCCGGAAAGCAAACCCATGGGTTGTCGCTGTGGCAGGCAACGGCGGTGTTTTCGTGGCTTCATCTTTTGTTTTTTATTCAAACGGTGTCCGTGATTGATCAATTTTATTTATATTGGAAAGATTTGATCGGGGATTTATTGGCCTTGTTTTTTCCAAAACAAACCATTCATGATTGGCATTTGGTCATCATCTATTTTATTCTTTTTCTGGCAGGCCGAGGGATTCAGGTGAAAGAGGAAAAAACGGAAGAACACCGCGACAACCGGAAATCATCCATCCCGTTAAATGAGAAGAATCTCTGAAAACCATGACGGCAAAGAGTCTATCTTTCTCCCGATTCGTCCAAAATAAAAATAACGAGTCTTCGAGGAGGAAGATGGACGGTGAACATGGCAGAATGGTTAACCTATGCGGACATTGAACAGCTGAAACGAATGAACCGGTACTACGGGTGTGAAAATCAAAATTCCAGTTCCAAATATGACCTGATCCGGTCGTTGTTGCAGCACATGAACAAAAAAAACCAGCTGGAGGAGCAAATTGCTTCCCTCGACAAATATGAATTCCGTTTTCTGCAATTGATCATGTTGGATCCGAGCCTTCAATACTCCATGGAAGAACTTCTGGCCAAAGGGAGGGCAGCCTTGGACGGAGAGAAAGGCGAGCCGCGCCGATTCATTGTGGAGTCGTTGAAAAGAGGGTGGATTTTTCCCGGCTATTCCCATCGTACGCAATCGCTGTATCATGTTCCTTCCGATTTGCGGAAAAAAGTGAGTGAGATTTTGCTCAAACCTTTCCGGTTGAAAGGAAGTTACCGGGAGGATCCACCGGCGGTTTATCGTGATGAACAAAACCAATTGCTTCACGACTTGGATCATTTCCTCCTGTTCTTAAAAAAGGAAATTGTCCGGTTGACCTTGGACGGGGCGATCTATAAAAATCAACAAAAGCAAATGTTTCAAACGTTTTATGTCCCGGAAGAGCCGGTTTCCAAAAAAGGCCCCCGGTTTGGATTCGGCCGTTGTTATCATCTGTATCCGGACCGTTTCTCACTATTGTATGATTATGCCTATTACAAAGGATATTTTATAGAGGATAAAGATGGATATTTGTGTTTAACGGAGAAAGGTTCGGGGAAATTAAATAATCAAGAGAAGCAACAGATTGACCACGGAAAAGAAATGGTCCGGTTTTGGATACGTCTTTACCGGCGGGTGGTTCCACAGTTGCCGATGGTCATTCGTTTGATCGCATTGTTGGCTTATCCGGGATGGATCCGGACGGTTACGGTTTATCAGGCAACGGAATCTTGGCTCAACCCTTTTTATTACGAAACAAAAGAAAGCGTTTTCCAAAAAGTGTTGAAAATGATGGTGCATCTCGGCGTGTTGAAGATCGGCAGGGAAGGAGAGGAGCAATATATTTCCCTTACACCATCCGGAGTCAAGTGGTTATACGGGATTTCGGCCTTCAGGGAGCGTGCGATCGAGGAAGGGTTCCTCCAAAGGACATGAGGCAGGAATCAATGTCCATGGCGCCGAAAACATGTTGTATCCGGAAACGGTTTGTTTCCGGATTGCAGCCGGAATAGAATGAATTTTCCAAACGGCGCAAGAGTGGGGGAAATATGAAAAGCAACGTGTCTGTGGCAGAGAAAAAATCGTTCATTCATTGGTTCCTGGAAAATTACGATTTGCAGAAAAAAGAAGCGGCATGGTTACTCGGTTATTTGCATTCCAATGACCGGTTGCTTGAAAAAGTCCGTTTTGTGGATCATGTCCGCAACCTGCCCAAATCCATGATTATCTCATCCTGTTGCAGTAAAATGGTCCCGTTTCGTTTTACGAAAAACAAACGGGTGTATACGGATGTGGAGACGGCTTTTGACGATATCCGGGCGTATCCCCATGAAGAGCTATATATCGGTTTGTATTTTAAAAAGCGTTTCTCGTGTTCCAAATTTACCGCGGTATTGGAGGTTTATTCCATGGAGAAACATGACTTGGTGCAAGACCATTTGCTGAGTCTGTTTGCGGAGATGCTTCTGGATCAGGCGGTAAAGGATTTTGAAAAAAAACGTTTGTACGAACAAATTGATGATGCTTTGGCCAAGCGAGATGTTGAAACATTTTTACAACTTAGCAAACAATGGAAGGAAATACTGGAGTCCAAATGATATATTCGTTATAATGCTCAGCAGAAGCTGGGCATTTTTTTTTGGAAAGAAGGTTACAAAATGCGACTGGATCAAATCAATCAGGACGGTTGGAAAGAGGTGGCGGCCTTTGTGGACACCTTGTGCCTGCCGGTTGCCTCTGTCCGGATCAAGGAAAAAGAATTGGATATTAAAAACGGGAAAATGGTCCAATATTTTGCCGAAGAACTGGAAAAAACTTTAACAGGGCGGTTGTTGCTCTTGCCGTCCGTTTCATATACGGGACAAAACCCGGAGGTTTTTAAATCGTATTTTCATGAAATAATAAAAGATATCAGGCAATCTGGTTTTAACTATTTTGTCATCGTTTACGACGGGAGATTGAAAGCGTTGGTGGAGGAGAGTTACGGGGAAAATGAGCAAAACTTGTTGTTCCATGCCATGGAACTTTCACCGGAAGCCACCCAATCAGAAATGGAGGAAGAAACCCGGAAACTTTATGAAAAAGTGTTGGAACTCTGGCAACATCAATCTTAATGTTCAAGATTTTTGGGAACATTGTCCTTGAAAGTCTGAACCCTTCCTTGACTTTTATGGAAAGCTTTCGCTATCATGTATATGTCCTAGTAAAAGATGAAAGTGTCCTAGCATAGATTCCGGTCCGAGTGGACGGTAAGCCGGATAGAAGGAGGTCGGACAAAACGTGAGTAAGAAAGTTTCCCGCCGGCAATTTTTAACGTACACATTAGGTGGGACCGGTGCTTTCCTTGCTTCGGGAGTCCTTTTCCCGATGGTTCGGTTTGTTGCTGATCCGTTACTCAGAAAAGGAGAAGGCGGCGAATTCCACGACGTTGGTTTGAGCGTGGATGAAATTACCGATACACCAAAGGAAGTACGTTTTACGGTTCACCGTAAAGACGGCTGGTACAACCCGCCTAAAGGGGAACAGATGACTGCTTGGGTGCTGAAGTTAAACGGTGAATTTGTGGCTTTGTCCCCTGTTTGCAAGCATTTGGGATGTACCGTAAACTGGAACAGCAACCCGCAGTTTAAAAACCAGTTCTTCTGTCCCTGCCACTTTGGCCGGTACACGAAGGATGGGACCAACGTCCCGGGTACCCCCCCATCAGCACCTCTTGATCGCTATGAAACGAAAGTGCAAGATGGAAAGTTATTGATTGGACCGCTAATCAAGAAGTAAATGGTTGCTGAAACGGAGGTGTAGCAAGTGCTGCGCGCCATTTATGATTGGGTGGATGAGCGGTTGGACATTACGCCGTTGTGGCGCGATGTTGCGGACCATGAGGTGCCGGAACACGTGAACCCGGCTCACCACTTTTCTGCTTTTATTTATTGCTTTGGTGGATTGACTTTTTTTGTCGTCGTTATTCAAATCCTATCCGGCATGTTTTTGGCAATGAGTTATGTTCCGGATATTGAAAACGCTCACCGGAGCGTGGATTATCTGCAAAATGAGGTTGCAATGGGTGTCATTGTGCGGGGCATGCATCACTGGGGTGCCAGCGTGGCGATCGTCATGCTTTTTTTACATACCCTGCGCGTGTTTTTCACAGGATCTTACAAACATCCGCGTGAATTTAACTGGATTATCGGAATGTTGATCTTTTTTGTCATGTTGGGCCTTGGATTTACAGGTTATTTGTTGCCGTGGGACAACAAAGCGTATTTTGCCACCAAAGTAGGGGTTGAAATCGCGGCTTCTGTGCCGGTGATCGGGCCTTACATCGCAACATTCCTGCAAGGGGGAGACATCGTAGGTGCTCAGACTCTTGCACGTTTTTATGCTCTGCATGTGTTCTTCCTCCCGGCTGCATTGCTTGCGCTGTTGGGTGCACACTTTATCCTGATTCGTCGTCAGGGCATATCCGGACCTCTATAAGGTCTGCGCGTGAGGAGGGATCCACTTTGGCACATAATCAAGAAGGAAACGACAAACAAGTCCACTATGTGGGAGACTCACGCGTTCGTGCTGACCGTCCGAAGTTATATCCGAAGGACTACGCTGAGTTTCCAGGAAAAACGGAAGCTTTTTTTCCGGACTTCCTTTTAAAAGAGTGGATGGTTGCAGTTGTCTTTTTGGTGGGTTTCATGACCTTGGTCATGTCGGAAGAACCCCCGCTCGGTGAGCTTGCCGACCCGACCAACACCAGCTTTTTGCCTGTTCCTGACTGGTACTTCTTGTTTTTGTACCAATTGCTGAAGTACAAATGGGCAGCTGGGAAATTTGTGGTTGTGGGTACCGTGATCTTGCCGGGGATCGCTTTTACGGCATTGATGCTTGCCCCGTGGCTGGATCGCAGCAAGGATCGCCGCCCTTTGAAACGTCCGGTGGCCACAGGGATTATGGTGACGACCTTGATTGCGATTTCGGCATTAACATGGGCAGCGGAATACGAGCATGAACAGCAATTGGAGTCTGCACCCGGCGAAGCACCGGAAAATACGGAAGTCGTGGCAAAAGACTCTCAAGGGTATCAAATTTATTCTGAAAATGCTTGTATCAAATGCCATGGCGAGAACCTGGAAGGGAAAAACGGACCGAGCTTGCTGGGCGTTGGAAACAAATTATCAGCTGATCAAATCACCAAAATTGTTGAAGAAGGCCGGGGGGCAATGCCTGCCGGAATGTTCCAAGGAAGCCCTGCAGAGGAAAAAGTACTGGTTGAATGGTTGACAAAACAGACGCAAAAATAAGATGAAAAAACCTGGTTGCCAAAGCAACCAGGTTTTTGTTTCAAAGGAGGAATATCAATGAGCATTGCTGTCCTCAAACAGAAGTGGTTGTGGATCATGGAACAACGGTTTTTTTTGCAGGTTTTGTTTGTGATCAATTTGCTGGGATCCATTTACGGATTTTATTGGTACAAAAATCAACTCCTTTGGACAGAGCCGAAATACCTGAATATTTTTGTTCCCGACAGTCCCACTGCCAGTACTTTTTTCTGCCTGGTCCTGCTCTCTTATCTTTGCCATCGCAGAAGCCCGCTTTTGGAGGCATTCGCTTCCATCACTTTGGTGAAATACGGCATATGGGCCGTGGTGATGATCATTTTGGGAGGAATGTTGGATTCGCGTCCTTTTATGGAGGCGTTGACCTGGCAACATTGGATGTTGATCGGCTCTCATCTGGGAATGGCTTTGCAGGCTGTTTTGTATGCTCCTTTTTATACATATGGGGTCCGGGAAATTTTGATTGTCGGTGGGTGGACTTTGCTCAATGATGCTCTGGACTACGGACTCGATATCCATCCGTGGCTGGCGCCCCCGTTGGAGCCTTATGACCATTTGGTCGGTTATTTTACGATGCTGTTAAGCTTGACGACATTGCTTTTCTTTGCAACCTTGTCCATGTTGAACAGTTCTCACCGAAAATGGAATTATGATCTTTGGTTTTCAGCCGGGAAATGATACCGGCTTTTTTTGTTTGGTGGACATAACCGGATGAGATGGCAAATAAACTTGTACTATCGGTGGTGAACGGGAGGGAGTGGTTTTGAGATGGATCATCTGGACTTTGTTGATGGTGTTATGGATCGTCCCGATTGAAAGAGTACAAGCCAATGAAGGCTTTTTTGATGAAAGCCAATCCTGGTCCGGGTTGGCCAATGAAGTGATGAAAAGCATTGAGGAGAAAGATTATTTATCAGCAAGGGAAAAACTGACCGCCTTGTCTCAAAAGTTCTCCAAATCCAATTGGGTGGACAAACAATTAACGGTGCCCGCGATTCATATGTTATCGGGGGTGATCATGGATGTGGAGCGGAATCTGAACCAAATCCGGCCCAATCATGCCGAAATTCACCGTTCCGCGCTTCGCATGCAAATGGCTTTTGATGCTGTGTCTCATCCCCATCAGCCGATGTGGCATCAGTATTACGGCGAGTTCAAGCGGGATATCGGGCAGATCAAGAATGAAATCAAAGCGAAAAATGAAAAAGGTTACAAGCAACAAATTGATCAGTTTTATGAGCATTACCAATTGATCCGTCCGGCGGTCATGATCAGTAAAAGCGAAACAACAGTACAAAAACTGGACTCATTGATGACATGGATCCGGAAGACCAATGATTGGGCCGAACGCCAGCGGGGAATCCGGCAATGGGAAAGGCTTTTGGACCCGTTATTTTTCGGTTCCGAAAAAGATGTCTTGTCCATGGTGTCCCCTTGGGATGAAAAAGAAGTGTTATTAAAAATCGGAGGATGGATCTCCGGGTTGATTGCCGGTGTCCTGGCTTATGTCAGTTGGCGGAGATATCCGCGCACTCAAAAGGTGACGGACTAAAACGTGTTTAAAATCAATGTGCTTTCAATTACAGATATTTTATCAATGAGATCAAAGAAGAAGCTTAAGATTGTCTTAAGCTTCTTGGCTTTTTGATACATAAAAAGTTTCCGGTCGATATTTCTGTCTTGGATTGCCATACTGACAGTTATGACTTTCGGTTTGATGGGAAAACAGGGTATGGAAAAGTGTTTTTTTAGGAGATGGCAAAAAGTTATGATACCGAGGAGAGAATAGAGTTAGCGAAAGTGATCGTCAAGTAGGTAAGGAGAGAAAAACGCCAGCGAGAAAAAATCGGGAGCAGGTCAGTACTTTACCCCTCGCCCGCTGGTCAATGTAATGGTCAAACTGATCGATCCCCAGCCGATGGAGCGTTGCAATGACCCTGCAGCAGGAACTTTTGGCTTTATGATCGCTGCTGCCCAACATGTGGAGAAAATTAAAGACACGTTTGAAATGACTCAGCAGGAAGCGGAATTTTTCATCAACGAGCAGTTCAGCGGTTGTGAACTGGTGTTGGATACCCACCGGCTGGCTTTGATGAACGCCATGTTGCACGGCCTGAAAAGCAATATTTTACTGGGGGACTCCCTTTCCAACTTGGGAAAAGAAATGATGAACATGGATGTGATCCTGTCCAATCCGCCGTTCGGAACCAAAAAAGGGGGGGAACGCCCCACCCGGGATGACATGACCTACCCTACGAAAAACAAACAGCTCAACTTTTTGCAACATATTTACCGGGCCTTAAAACCCAATGGCAAAGCCCGTGCAGCTGTCGTCTTACCCGATAATGTTCTCTTCCAGGACGGTGATGGCCGCAAAGTGCGGGCCGATTTGATGGACAAATGCAACCTGCACACCATTTTGCGTCTGCCTACGGGGATTTTCTATGCTCAGGGTGTTAAAACCAACGTTCTCTTTTTTACCCGGGGTGTGACTGATCACGGGAACACGAAAGAAGTCTGGTTCTACGACTTGCGCACCAACATGCCCAGCTTCGGCAAACGCAACCCGCTCACCGAAGAGCATTTTGCAGATTTTATTGAAGCATACACCGCCGAAGACCGCCATCAAGTGGACGACCCACGCTGGTCCTGCTATACCCGTGAAGAAATCGCCGCCAAAGGAGATACGCTGGACTTAGGCTTAATCGCAGACAAATCTCTTTCCGACTATGAGAATCTGCCCGATCCCATTGAATCTGCCGAAGAAGCCATCGCCAAGCTGGAACAGGCCATCGCGCTTTTAAATGAAGTCGTTCACGAATTGAAAGTGACCGAGGGGGGATGCAAGTGAGTAAGAAGCAGGGGAAAAAGGGAAAGACGTTAGAGGAGTTGCTGGAGGAAGCGTTGGTGCCAGAGGAGGAGCAGCCTTACCCGGTGCCGGATAATTGGGTGTGGGTGAGATTGAAATCCTTAAACGACAATAAACTAAGTCAAAAAAGTATTGAACCAAGTAAATACGCTGATGAGATTTTTAAATCAAAGGATGTTATCGAATATCCTATTCCCCTCCCACCCCTTCCGGAACAAAAAAGAATTGTCCAACGTGTTGAATCCCTGTTGGACAAAATCAATGAAGCCAAGCAGTTAATTGAAGAAGCGAAAGAAACCTTTGCCAATCGGCGGGCTGCTATCCTTGCAAAAGCCTTTCGCGGAGAATTGACCAAGAAATGGCGTGAAGAAAATCCGGATGTCGAACCAGCAGATATACTGTTAGAACGGATTCGCGAAGAAAGAGAAAAATTGGGAACAAATAAAAAAGGCAAGAAGAGAGATAAGGAACTCCCGCTAATTGATCCACCGTATGAATTGCCAGAGAATTGGGTGTGGGTGAGGTTGGATAAAGTTGTTAGTTTTATTGGGGGAGGTACACCATCAAAGAATGAACAAAGGTTTTGGAATGGAAATATTCCTTGGGCAACTGTTAAAGATATAAAAAATATTTATCTAAGTAAAACATTTGATTCTATAACAAAAGATGGATTAGATAATAGCACATCTTCAGTTGCTAATCCAGGTGAAGTATTACTCGTCACGAGAATGTCCCCAGGAAAGAGTACCATTACGCAGATACAAACAGCTATAAATCAAGATTTGAAGATAGTAAGGCCAAAAATAGAGATTTTGCCTTTCTTCTTATGGATGTATTTTACTTTAAACATGTCATTAATTGAGTCTTTGTCAACAGGTTCAACTGTAAAAGGGATACAAGTTGCTAAATTAAATAAATTACCATTTCCTTTACCACCTCTCCCAGAACAAAAAGAAATTGTCCGACGAGTCGAATCCCTGTTGGACAAAAAACATGAAGCCAAGCAGTTGATTGGTTTAGAAGAGAAATTAAATCAGTTAAAACAATCAATTCTTCTTAAAGCCTTTCGTGGCGAACTTGGCACAAATAACCCTGGAGAGGAAAGTGCTATTGAGCTCCTGAAAGAAACGCTGCTGAAACAAATTAAACCAACTACCAAAAATCAAGAAAAAAATGTCCAACAAGAACTTGAATTTAACTGATCATATAATTCTTTCCGTAAAGCTGGGAACTTCCCAGCTTTTTTATCAATAAAGGCAAGTGACGAAGTAGAGGTAGAAGCGGATTGCTCCCACCTGCTAACCTCGAGAGGGGTATGGATTGGAAAAGGAAAGATGGGGTATTATTAATATTCAAGGTCAATTAAAAGATTAACAATAATAAAATAAAATCCAGTTTCCAAAGAGTTATTTTGGACTACTGGGGTTGTAAGAGAATTAAATTATTAATAATTTTAGAAATTTCAAAGGTAATCGAAATCGATTGAGTAAATCAAAGAGCTGCCTTCCAACCGGGCAGCTCTTTTGATTTAGGGAATGGAATCATGGTTTTGGGCGCTTCTTATTTTTATTCGTAGAAAGCAATCAGTTTTTGTCAAAAACAAATGTCAAGATCATGGGATTTAGTGACGCGGGCAAAGAAAATGATCAAACCCGTTAATTATAATGTAAACAAGTTTGCAACACAAACAAACCATTCCAAACACCGACAAACAGGAGTGCATGGGAAAGGAAAAACAAAAAAGAACCGGAAAACCCCTGTTTCAAGGGCTTTCCGGTTCAGGGCCGATGGTGATTGCTGTAAGCGATGGTTTTTTCATAACTGAATCCTTCGCCCAGGACATCTCTGGCATCGCCGACAACGACAAAAGCTTGCGGATCGATTTGATGGACGATTTGTTTCAGTTTGGGCAGCTCGTTGCGGCCAACCACCACATACAAAACCTCGCGCGTTTTCCCGGTATATCCGCCGCGTCCGGTCAAAATGGTGACGCCGCGATCCATCTTTTTGACAATGGTGCCGGCCAATTCCTGAGGGCGGTTGGACACGATGGTGACGGCTTTGGATGCGTTTAAACCTTCAATGACAAAGTCGATGACCCGTGCGCTGATAAAAACGGAAACCAACGTGTACATGGCCATGTCCAGCCCGATAATAAAGACAGATGAGAGAATGACGCCGAAATCAAACATCAACATGGTGCGGCCGATGCTCCAGCCGTAAAATTTGTTTACAAGCCGGGCGATAATATCCACGCCGCCGGTCGTGCCGCCGGTCCGGAAAATGAGCCCCAGGCCGATTCCCACCAACACTCCGGTATACAAAGTGCACAATAAGGTGTCTTCCGGCGGGGGACCGAACCATGTGACAATGTTTTTGGTGATTTCCAAGAAAAAGGAGGAAGAGGCGATCCCAAGGATCGTATAAATAAAGGATTGTTTTCCAAATACTTTGTATCCGACAAAGAGAAGAGGTATATTTAAAAGCAGGATCACCAGACCGGGCGAAAAGCCGAACAAATAAAACAGAAGCAGGCTGATCCCGGTAAATCCTCCTTCAGCCAAATTGCTGGGGATGGCAAAATAGTTGACCCCCATGGCAAAAATCAGTGAACCGGTCAAAAGGATCACGATCTTGGAAATATGTAAAAGAATTTTGTTTTTTTTCATTTGGATTCTCCTTGTCAAAGGATCATTTCCGATATATTATACATGCCCTGATTTCCAGGTTCAATGCTTGAAAAAGATCGGTATAATGAAGGAGATTGAGTTTGTACAGTATTTTACGTTAACATGAGTATGGAGCAGGAGGGTGAAGCAATGGCAGGCAAAACGATCAATGACCTCCAAAAAGAGGTTGATCAATATATCGGTCAGTTTAAGGAAGGATATTTTCATCCGTTATCCATGCTGGCCCGCCTCACGGAAGAAGTGGGGGAGCTGGCGCGGGAAGTGAATCACCGCTACGGCGAAAAACCCAAAAAGCCGGAGGAGGAAGAAAATTCGATTGAAAATGAGTTGGGGGATCTTTTGTTTATCATTACTTGTTTTGCCAACTCGTTGGACATCGATTTGGAAGAGGCTTACCAAAAAGTGATGGACAAATACCAAACGCGGGATGCCGACCGTTGGACGCGGATTGAAGACAAATAAAAACATCAAGGGAGAAGAGGAGACGAAACACCATGAAGATTCGAGTCATCGTAGCCGGAGCAAGCGGAAGAATGGGACGGGAAGTTGTGAAGATGTTAACAAAAACCGAAGACTTGGAACTGGTCGGAGCCACATCCCGAACCCACGCGGGAAAGGATGTCGGAGAAGTGATTGGAATCGGGCCGTTGGGGGTCTCCTTTGTTTCCTCCACACTCGAAGCCATCAGTAAAACCCGGGCGGATGTATTGGTGGACTTTACGACACCGGAAGTGGTGAAAGAAAATATGGAACTCGCCATGGAGGCGGGCGTTCGTCCGGTGGTGGGAACCAGCGGGTTGTCTGAATCGGATATAAAATCCCTCCGGGAAATGAGTGAACAAACCGGGGTGGGTGCGATCATTGCTCCCAATTTTGCCATTGGTGCTGTATTGATGATGGTTTTTGCGCAAAAAGCGGCGAAATATTTACCCCATGTGGAAATTGTGGAATCCCATCATGACCGGAAACTGGACGCCCCCTCGGGAACGGCGGTCAAAACAGCCGAGATGATTCAGAGAAGCCGGGTTGAATTAAAACAAGGACATCCGGAAGAAAAAGAGTTGCTCGAAGGGGCCCGGGGCGCTTATGTCGGCGGTTTCCGGATTCACAGTGTCCGGTTGCCCGGATTGGTCGCTCACCAGGAAGTGATGTTTGGCGGCGATGGGCAATTGCTGACGGTAAGGCATGACTCTTTCGACCGGGAATCGTTCATGCCGGGCGTGAAATTGGCGATTGAAAAAGTGATGACGTTGGACAAGCTGGTCTACGGTTTGGAAAATATCTTGGAGTTGTGATCAAAGGAGAATGGAACCGTGCCTCATCCGATGAATCATTTTGTAATCCTGGATGGTTTTACTCCGCTTGAACCGTTGCCTCGTCTCGCAGAGCACTTGGGGTTGAAAAGTTTATGGATCAAACGGGATGATTTGACGGGACTGATGTTTGGGGGAAATAAACTCAGGAAATTGGAATATTTGATCGGGGATGCTTTGGCCAAGGGGTGTGATCTGGTGATCACCGGAGGCAGCCCCCAATCCAATCATGCCCGGCTGACGGCTGCGGTTGCCAATAAGGCCGGCATGGAGACATGGTTATGTTTTGCCGGTCGCCATATGGGGATGCGGCAAGGAAACTTGCTGCTGAATCATATTATGGGAGCGACCATGTTCACAACAGGGGTTTATGGATCAAAAAATTTGTATCAGGCGATGAAAGAGAAAGCGGCCGAAGCGGAAAAAGAAGGGAAAAAACCTTACACCATTCCGGTCGGCGGATCGACTCCGGTCGGAGATTACGGCTACCTTCGCGCTTGGAGAGAGCTGGAGGAACAGCGGGAAAAGAAACAGCTTCCTCCTTTTGATGAAATTTATGTGGCAGCCGGTTCCGGCGGGACGATTGCCGGATTGCTGGCCGGGATTCATTTATATCCGCAAAAAACGAAATTGATGGGAATCAGCGTTTGGGAATCGAAAGAGACTTTATATCAAGAGATTCGGAATTTCACTTCCCAATTGTTGTCATGGGTGGGTCATGACCAGTCGGTTTCCATGGATGCTTTGAAATTGTTTGATCAATACATCGGGAAAAAATACGGGGTCCCGTCCAAAGACGGCAATGAAGCCATTCGTCTGCTTGCGCGTTTGGAAGGCATCATGGCCGATCCGGTTTATACGGGAAAAGCCCTGTCGGGATTGATTGACCGGTCCCGGAAGGGGCTGTTAAAGGATAAACACGTGTTATTTTGGCACACCGGCGGAACTCCGGCTGTCTTTACCCACGCTTCTTCCCTTTCACAGGATGAAGCGTGATTTCAAGCACCAAACCAAGCAGGGAACTTATAAAAAATGAGACAGGAAAAGAGGGTGTGAAGTGAATACTACAACCGTTGATATTTTAGCATTTGGCGCTCATCCTGATGATATTGAAATCGGGGCGGGCGCCTTGGTGGCAAAACATACAAAAAACGGCTATTCTGTTGCTTTTTGTCATTTGACGGATGCCGAGCTTTCTTCCAACGGGACGGTGGAGCTTCGCAAACAAGAAGCGAAGAAAGCCGAGGCGATCCTGGGAGTGGAAAAAAGCATTTATCTGGGCTTCCCGGACCGGGGGCTGACCGGCAGCAAGGAACAATTGTCAAAAATGACGCAGGTGATCCGCAAGCTCCGTCCCCGTGTGGTGCTCGCCCCCTATTGGAAAGACCGGCATCCGGATCACGTTCAGTGCAGCAAAATGGTC
Organism: Thermoactinomyces sp. FSL K6-2592; assembly: GCF_038006465.1. Taxonomy (NCBI): domain Bacteria; kingdom Bacillati; phylum Bacillota; class Bacilli; order Caryophanales; family Thermoactinomycetaceae; genus Thermoactinomyces; species Thermoactinomyces sp. FSL K6-2592. Next base: position 1,615,275 of record NZ_JBBOVH010000001.1, on the reverse strand, counting down.
ACAGAAGCGGTGTTTGACGCAGCCATCCGGAAGAAAGAAACGCCTGGCGGCGAGGGAGCCCATCGTGTGGAGCAAGTTTATTATTATTTTATTAATCACATGGGTGAAGCGGATGTGGTTGTGGACGTTTCGGATGTTTACGAGTTAAAAAAGCAAGCCTTGCTTGCCTACCGCAGCCAGTTTTCCCCCGGGGAAGGACAGGTTCAAACCCCGCTGAACCAGCCCGCATATTTGGCTATGATTCAAGGCCGGGATCAGTTATGGGGGCAACAAATCGGTGCACGCTATGGGGAAGGATTGGTGAGTCCTCATCCGGTAAAAAAAGATTTTCTTTAAAGATGAAGGAGGATTTGGATGCGAATCGGGATTACTTGTTATCCGTCACACGGGGGATCTGGCGTGGTAGCCACCGAACTGGGCAAACTATTGGCCGAAAAAGGGCATGATATTCACTTTATTACATATGACATGCCTTTCCGGTTGGGAAACTTTCACCAAAATATCCGGTATCACGGGGTTGAGGCCAACCGGTATGCGGTTTTTAAGTATCCGCCCTATGATTTGTCGCTCGCCAGCCGGATGGCACAAGTGGCGAAAACATATGATTTGGACTTGCTTCATGTTCATTATGCCGTCCCGCATGCCATAGCCGCCGTGTTGGCCAAACAAATGGTGGGGGAAAATTTGAAGGTCGTCACCACCCTGCACGGAACCGACATCACCGTGTTGGGGGAAGATCCATCGCTGAGGGACATTATTTGTTTCGGAATCCGGCAGAGTGATGCGGTGACGGCGGTATCGGAGGATCTTGCCAAACAAACGAAATCCCTTTTTTGTCAGGATTACGAAAAGAGGATTGACTGCATTTACAACTTTGTTGATACAAGGGTGTATTATCCGCGGGATGTTTCCGACCTTCGGAAAAAGTATGTGGATCCGGATGAAAAGCTGTTGCTTCACATCTCCAATTTTCGTCCCGTCAAAAGGCCGATGGATGTGATTGAGATCTTCCGCAAGGTGAGTGAATCCGTGCCGGCCCGGTTGTTGATGGTGGGCGAAGGACCCGAACTTCCACGGGTGATTGATCAGGTGAAACAATGGGGGATGGAAGACAGGGTCATCTTTTTGGGAAAACAGGATGAAGTGTCCCGGCTGATATCCCTGGCCGATTTGGTGCTTCTTCCCTCTGCCAAGGAAAGTTTTGGTCTGGTGATTCTGGAGGCCATGGCTTGCGGGGTTCCGGCCGTTGCATCTGATGCGGGAGGAATCCCGGAGGTTGTTGAACACGGGAAAACCGGTTTTTTGTCCCCGGTAGGCGCGGTGGATGAAATGGCTGGTTATGCCGTTCAATTGTTGCAGGATCCCGAGATGCATGATTCGTTTGCAAAAGCGGGCCTGCAAAGAGCAAGAACGGTGTTCAGCGGGATGAAGATCGTTGAACAATATGAAGAAATTTATCGTCGGGTGATTAACGGGTGAGTTGGTGATCTTCCATGGACCATCGAAAAATGGCGGCGCTTCATGTGATGGAGAAACTGGAACAAGCGGGTTATCAAGCTTATTTGGTTGGCGGATGCGTCAGGGACGAATGCTTGGGAAAGATTCCCCAAGATTATGATGTGACGACTGATGCCCGGCCTGAACAAGTGATGGAGATCTTTGAAAAAGTGATCCCGACCGGAATCCGGCATGGAACGGTGATGGTGGTGGAACAGAAAGTCCCGGTTGAGGTGACAACGTTCCGAACCGATGGAAAATATTCTAATCACCGGCAACCGGAAAAAGTGGAGTTTGTGCAATCGTTGAAGGAGGATTTGAAACGCCGGGACTTTACGATGAATGCCATGGCCAAGGACCGAAACGGCCGCATCATCGACTACTTTGGCGGGCGGAAAGATCTGGATGAAGGAATCATACGCACGGTGGGCGATCCGTCGGAACGTTTTCAGGAAGATGCACTCCGGATGCTGAGGGCGATTCGCTTTGCCAACCAATTCCGGTTTGTTTTGGATCCGGCGACAGAAGAAGGCATCTGCCGGCACCGGGACAAGGGAAGCTATTTGTCGGTCGAAAGGGTGACTTCGGAACTCAACAAAATGTTTGATGCCGATACCGTGTCTCAAGGATTCCGTCTTCTGTTTCTAACACGCCTGATCCATTTCCTCCCTCCTTTTCGCCGGTGGGATCTCCCGGATGAGGCGGTGAAGGCAACGCCACGGATTGATCAGATGAAAAGCCGGACGGTGAGATGGGCGTATCTGCTCCATTTATGCGGCACCCGCCGGGATCAGTTGGCAGAACGGCTCCGCCAGTTAAAGCTTTCCAAAAAGGAGAATAAAGAAATATCGGCTTGTTTTTCGCTGGCTTCCCAGTGGAAAGATCCGGTTGATTCCATGAGCCGGGAAGACTGGTGCCGTCTCTTGCTGGCAGAAGGGCCGGAGATTGTGGCCAACGCGGCAAATCTGGCCAAACTGACCGGCCCCGACACACAGCGGATTCCTTCTGATTCACAGCTTGTACAGTGGTGGAACGGCCTGAAGATTCATCAAGCCCGGGAGTTGAAGGTAAGCGGCCGGGATTTCGTCCGGCACTGCGGATGGGAAAAAGGCCCGTGGATTGGTAAAGTCCTGCAGGTTCTTTTGGAACAAGTGGCACTTGGAAAACTTCCCAATGAGAAAGAAATTTTGCTGAAGGAAGGGTGTAAAATTGGAGCGCTCCATCAGAAATGAAATTGTTCGCTTATTCGTCGAGAATCCGGACGAATCCTTGTCAGGTGAAGAACTGAGCCGCCGGATCGGATGCAGTCGCGCAGCCGTTTGGAAACAGATTGAAGAGCTGAGGAAACAAGGCTATGAAATTGAGGCCAAACCCCGACAAGGCTACCGGTTAAGGTACCGCCCCGACCGGGTTGCTCCCGAAGAGATTTATCCCCATTTGCAGACGGAGCGGTTGGGGTGTGAAATCCGATATGTCGAATCCACGCCTTCCACGCAAAACATTGCTCATCAATGGGCAAAAGACGGGGCTCCCGAAGGGGCCGTCGTAATCGCGGAGGAACAGGTGAACGGGCGTGGAAGGATGGGAAAAGCCTGGCATTCTCCACCAAGGTCGGGGATCTGGATGAGCCTGATTTTGCGACCTCCCATTTCGCTGGCGGAGGCGTCCCAATTAACCCTGCTGGCGTCGGTGGGGGTTCAGGAAGCCATCTCAAAAGAAACGAATTTGCCGACAAAAATAAAATGGCCCAATGATATCTTGGTGCAAGGAAAAAAAGTGTGCGGGATTTTGACGGAAATCCGTGGGGAACAGGACCGGATACACTATGTCATCATGGGGATTGGAATGAATGTCAACACGGAAGCCAAAGATTTTCCGGAAGAGCTGGTGAATGTCGGAACGTCGCTTGCCATGGAGACCGGTCGCAAAATCCACCGCGCCTCTTTGGTGGCGGCATTGTTAAAAGAACTGGAACAAACGTATTTCCTTTATTTGCAAAAAGGTTTTTCCCCCATTCGCAAAAAATGGGAAGAAAAAGCGGGGATGCTGGGGCAAGTGATCACGGCCCGTTCCACGCAAAGCACCATCACCGGTTTGGCGGAACACTTGAATGAACAAGGGGCATTGTTGATCCGGACTTCTTCCGGTGTTGTTCCGGTTTATTCCGCGGAGATCGAATGGCAATAAAAATGGAATGTCGGACAGACGAGGTTTTTTCTCGTTCTTGTCCGATTTTTATTTTTTGACATAAAATATCCATAATGTTTGTCTATTATATTTATTAATAATATACTTTATATTATAATATATCTAAATAGTACGACAACGTACTGTTTGGAGGGGGGAGCGTTTGGCGGAAATCAAAGGGCAGGAATTATCGCCGATCGACCATTTTTTTCAAACGGAAGTGTGTCTCAAAGAGCAGCAGGCGCGGATTTTGTCGGCAGCTGCGAAAGCGCTTTCGAAACGGGGTTATGTTGCCACGACGGTGAGTGACATTGTCGCATTGGCTCATGCATCCAAATCCACCTTTTACAAGCATTATCCCAATAAAAAAGCGGTGTTGAGCCATCTTTTCGATCTGGTTTCAGGCGCAGTGGTCCGGCGCGTGGAAAAGAAATTGCGTGATTATCCCCCGACAACGGCAAAACGGACTTATCAGGCGATCAGGGAATATATCGGGATGTGTCTGACATATCAGGAGCTGGCCAAGCTGCTTTTGATCGATACCATCGGATTTGTCCCGGAGTTGCAGGAAAAACGTGAAGAGATGATGCGATTTTTTGCTGGTATTTTCCAAAGGGAATTAATGATGCTTAAAACAGAAAATGAGAAATGGATTATCTCCAATGCCATGGTGGGGGCGATTCATCAAGTGGTGATCCAATCTCTGTTGTCAGATAAACAGCCGGACGTGGATCACATCGCAACCATTTTGGAAAAAATGCTGAGCAAGATTTTGCGGGAAGAATCGGGAAAGGGGGTGTAAAAGGGTTGCAGAAAAAGCGGGTGGTTTCCGGCTTGATTGCAGCTGTGATCCTTGCCGGGGGAGGTTGGGCCGCCGCCACCAAAGTCCCGTGGTCCGAGATATCGTTTGAAGACTTTGATTTAAGTGGAACCCTTGCCAAAATCCATGAAAGAACAGAGCAACTCGGCAATGTAAATCAAGGGATCATTCAGGGGATCCGAAAGCTGGAAGAGCAATCGGGAAAAACAAAAGAAGTGAATCAAAAGTTGGCCCGGGTGGGAGAGTTGGCCGGCGCCCAGGTGGAACAGCTGAATCAAATCCGGGTGGTTACCGGCCAGCAAGTCCCGTTGAGCCAAAACTTGCACAGTCTCAGCCAGCGGTTGGCCAAGCAGATGGACACCATTTCCAAAAGCGGGGGAAAACAGGCAACGCAAGCGGGCCAATTGAAGAAAATCACGGAACAAACCGAGGCCAATCTGAATGAAGTCTTGCAGCAAAATGAGTTATTGGAGAAAAAGTTGGGACAAGCTGCCGAGATGGCCGAACAAGTGAAAAACTCTCTGCCTTAAAGGAGGGAGAAAATGCTGAGGATTATTCAAGTGCTCGGGATCTTGTGCCTGACGGCTTTGTTGATCAACGGTGTCACCATGACCCAACAGATGAAAAAGATCCAGAGCAGCTTGGACAAAAATTTGAAAGCGGTTCAACAATTGAATCAGGTGCAGGGAAACATCATTCAAAAGAATGAGGAATTAACCCGGATGACTCAAACGCTGGATCAATTGGACGGTGATTTGAACGGAACCATCCAACAAACGGGAAAAACGTTAGATTCTTTGTCTGAAGTGGTCCATTACATCAGTGGAAGTTTGGATTTGAACCGTCAAACTTACCAATCTTCCATCAACACCGGCAAAGAGATCGAAAAAGTGAATCAAACGCTGGCAGAGATGGAACCGCATTTGAAAAAGTTGGATCAATTATTGGGCCAATTATCCAAAGCGACGCAAAAAGATCAGGAGCATATGAAGCGGTTGAATGAGTCGACGGAATCCTTAAACGGGAAAATTCCGGGAGTGAAATGAGCATGAGTAAATCATCATTGGGTTTATCCGCATTAACTTGTGTTTTGCTGATTGTGCTTGCCGGAAACACTTGGCTGCAATTGGGGCTTCAGGACCGCATTGCCAGCGATTCCAAAAAACTGAAAGAAACGCTGGATCAATCGGCGGCAAAGTCTGAGCAAATGAATAAACAATTGGAAACGATTGCTGTCATCAAGCAAAAAACAAATCAGTTGCAACATAAAATCACGAAAATTCAAAACAACACAGGGGAATTGGAGGGGGAGTTGATCCAATTAGATCAAGTGGTGGCGTCGATTGCGGATCATGTTGAATGGATCGGAAAAGAGACCAATGCCACCACGGCCGGCTTAAACGGGATCAAGACATCTCTTGCCAACAGTGCCGGGTATTTGCAGTCCATGGCAGAAAGCAATCAGAAAATCCGCCAGTCACTTGCCAATATGGTATCGACACAAAAAGAAATCAACAAAAATTTGGAAGAAATGAATGACAAGACGGATTTCATCCCTCCGCTCAGGGGGAAAGAACAATGAAAAAATCATGGAACCGGCACCATGTGAAGACAGGATTGATCGGACTTTTGTTGGTTCTTTTGAGCATGCCGTTTTTAAGCGGGTTCAGCGACCATGTATTGCTTACTTCGTTATCCAAGTATAACATTTTTCAAATCACCAAAGATCTGGTGGGATTGACAGACCGCATGATTGATGAGACCGAAGCTTTGGAGGATCAGGTCAAACAAGCGGGGCAGTCTTTGGGGGTGTTGGATCGGCAATTGACATTGGCGGATCAACAAATCCGGATCAACCAAGGCATCCGTTCGGAGCTTGAATCGCAATTGCAGGGAAATATATCCGCCCGCGACAAGATGGAGGAAATCTTGATCCGGCAAAAGGAAACCTCCGCCTTGACGGGGCAAGTTTCCGCAAGAACAAACGAAATATCCGGACAGATGGAGCAAGTGATCGGGGATTTGGGCAATGTTGCAGCCGTCACCGGAGACATCGGGAAAAACAGTCAGCAACTTCACCCGCTGATGGATGATTTGATGGTGGAATTAAACAAATCGTATGACAATTTGCGTTTCATCCGGCGGATTGTTGAATGGCTGGATGATCTCAAAAGAAAGATCGGCCTGAGTGGTTCCGGATCCGGTCAGACGACAGGGGGGGAGTCACATGAGGATACCATGGCTGATCGCTAATGCGGTATTGTTGATCTTATTTGGAGCCGGTACCTATCAACAAATTGTAAACCAAAAAAATACGAACCTGGTGATGGAAGAAGTTTACCAAAATATTTCCCGCTCCAGAGCGTTGACAGAACAGACAAACCGGCATTTGGCCCCGCTTTCACAAACGGCCGCCGTGATGCAAGAGATGAATCAACAATTGTCGGATACGAAAAAGCGCCTGAATCATATGAATGAGAAAATCGGGCGGGTGAATGCCAGTGAACAAAAGATTATCACCGGCTTGGATGAATTGAACGAATATACCAAAAATGTATATGAAGGATTAGGGGAAATTTCCTCTCAAAACAAAGAAATCAAGCAGTTGAGCCAAACCATTTCCGAACAGTCAAACCGTGAGAATCGAAGTTTATTGGACTTATCCAAACTTACTCGTCAATCGATTCAAGAATTAAATCAATTAAATAAAAAACTGGCATGGCTTGGTTTATTGCCTTGATCACGAAGGAGTTTCCGGCATGTTTTTCAGTATGCTATATTTGGTGGATATTTTTGGAACCGTGGGTTGTGCAGCGATGGCAATCTATGCTGTCATCCGGCAGCGTCCGATGATTCAGTGGTTGTGGAGGCTGATTTTCATCAACCTGATTTATCTTGCAATAACTGGAATCAGTTTGTTGTTTTAACCACAAAGGACCCGGATTCCTATTAAAATCCGGGTTTTTTTATGGTTATATAAGAAACATTCATTTCAAATATTATTGAAAGGGTTTACTTGTTTAGTTAAATTTGCTTTAATGATAATGTTATTTTTGGCTTCATAAAACCGAAAGGAATGAAGAACGCGATGATGGACTATATAGGCATCATAGGTATCTTTATCGTGATGGGAGTGGCATGGTTGTTTTCAGAAAACAAAAAAGCAATCAACTACAAAGCCATCGGTATTATGTTGGTTCTTCAGGTGATTGTGACCTGGGGGATGTTGAGCACTCAGATCGGGGCCATCATCATTAACGGCGTTTCTGCCGGGATTTTAAAGCTGGTCGATTTTGCCCATGCCGGGATCGACTTTGTGGTGGGCGGATTAAAGCCGGAAGGTGTGGATACAGTCTTTGTCATTGATGTGTTGTTGCCCATTGTTTTCTTCTCGGCATTTATGGCCGTTCTGACTTGGATCGGGATTTTGCCCTGGGTGATCCGGGTTGTGGGGGCTGTGGTTTCCAAAATCACCGGGCTTCCGAAATTGGAAAGTTTTAATGCTGTCAGCTCCATCTTTTTTGGACAAAGTGAAGCGTTGCTGGCGATCCGCACCCATCTGGACGGGTTGAAACGCGAGCGGCTGTATATGCTTTGTGCCTCTGCGATGGGATCGGTCAGTTCGACGATTATCGGAGCGTACATGACCATCTTGCCTCCGACCTATGTGCTGGTGGCATTGCCGCTCAATATGTTCAGTGCCCTGATTATCGCCTGCATCTTGTTGCCGGTGCATGTGGAAAGCGAAAAAGATGTGATTAAAATTTCCAACGACCGGCGCCGCGGGTTGTTTGAAGTGATCGGGGAAGGGGCATCCGATGGTGTGAAACTGGTGGCCATCATTTCCGGGATGTTGATCGCATTTATCGCGCTGATGGAAGGAATCAACTTTGTGACCACCAACTTGACCGGATTGACCTTGCCAAACATTTTGGGGTATATCCTGATGCCGTTTGCCGTGATTTCCGGTGTTCCGGTGTCTGAAGCGGTGACGGCCGGCGGCGTGATGGGAACCAAAATCATTTTGAATGAATTCGTCGCCATGCTCCAGTTCCAGGATATGATTCCGAAATTAAGCGAAAAGACGGTTGCCGTGGTGTCCACTTATTTGGTGAGTTTTGCCAACTTCAGTTCCATTGGCATCATTGCCGGAACCTTTAAAGCGATCTCTGAAAAACAAATGCCGGTGGTGGCCGGTTTCGGCTTGAAATTATTGTTCGGCGCATCCTTGGCCAGCTTCCTGACGGCGGCAATGACCGGATTGTTTATTTAAAACGGAAAACCTTGCCCAGCGGATTTTTTCGCTGGGTTTTTTCATGAAAATATTGCATTCCGGAGGAAGATCCGATACGTTAAAAGAGATAGGCAACATCTGTGAAAGAGTTGCACTGTCGTTTTCCTGTTTTTTCAAAAGGTGAATATTGGAGTTTATGAATCTGCTTCGAGCCATTGGGACGGGGACAGAAAGGTAACGGATACCTGCGCCTTTTTTCGTCTCGGATGGGTGACGATAAAAGGCGTTTTTTTCTCTCGCCCAAGGGCCCAAATTTGGGAGGGAGTTTGATGACGGGAAAAAAAGTGACCAAGCGAACGTTGCTCGGCATGAAGCAAAAGCAAGAGCCGATCGCCATGATTACAGCCTATGATTATCCTTCTGCGCGCCTGGCGGAGGAAGCGGGAGCCGATATTTTGCTGGTGGGCGATTCTTTGGGAATGGTGGTTTTGGGCTATGATTCGACCATCCCCGTGACGCTGGATGACATGTTGCATCATACCAAAGCGGTGACCCGGGGAGCCAAAAAAGCAATGGTCATTGCCGATCTGCCGTTTGCAACCGCCCATCTGCCGGAAGGGGAAGTGTTGAAAAGCGCAGCCCGCCTGATGCAGGAAGGACTGGCTTACGGGGTGAAAATGGAAGGCGGCATCGAAATTGTTGACAAGGTCAATAATTTAACTATGGCAGGGATTCCCGTGATGGGGCATCTCGGTTTGACCCCCCAATCCGTGAATCAATTGGGCGGGTATGTGATCCAGGGAAAAGATTTGCCTGCGGCGAGACGTTTGCTTGATGCGGCGCAACGGTTGGAAGAAGCCGGAGCATTTGCAATCGTGTTGGAATGTGTTACGGAAGAATTGGCGGAACTGGTGACCAAAAAGGTGGGGATTCCGGTGATCGGGATCGGTGCAGGACGCCATTGCGACGGCCAGGTTTTGGTGTATCATGATTTGTTGGCCATGGCCGGCGACTTCCGGCCATCCTTCGTCAAGGTTTATCAAGATGCCGGGGAAGTCATCCGGAAAGGGATTGCAGCTTATGTGCAAGAGGTGAAAGAGAGAAGCTTCCCGGCGGAGAACCATGTCACTCACTTAAAAGATGAACTGATTCATGAGTTATATGGATCCAGTGGAGGAGAAACGAACCAATGAAAATCATCCAAACGGTCGCTGAAATGCGAAAGGAATTAAAAAAGCAAACCGGATCGATCGGCTTTGTGCCGACCATGGGCTTTTTGCATCAAGGCCATCTCAGTCTGGCGGAACGGGCAAGGAAGGAAAACGATGTGGTGGTCCTGTCCATTTTTGTCAACCCTTTGCAGTTTGGCCCCAATGAAGACTATGACCGGTATCCGCGGGATCTCGACCGGGATGCCGAACTGGCTGAAAAAGCCGGAGTGGACTTCATTTTTCATCCGGATGTCAAGGAAATGTACCCGGAGACACCGCTGACGCAAGTGAATGTGAAACAAATGACGGAACGGTTATGCGGAAAGAGCCGGCCCGGTCATTTTGCAGGCGTGGCCACAGTGGTCAGCAAGCTGTTTCATATCATTCAGCCGGACCGTGCTTATTTCGGTTTGAAAGATGCCCAGCAAGTGGCCGTGATCGAACAAATGGTCCGGGATCTCCATTTTCCGGTTACGATTGTCCCTTGTCCGATCGTCCGTGAAGAAGACGGCCTGGCCATGAGTTCGCGAAACGTTTATCTCTCTCTGGAGGAAAGAGAACAAGCGCTGGTGATTTCCCAATCCTTACAGCAAGCCAAAGAGCGGGTGGAAAAAGGCGAACTGGTGGAAGCCCGCGATGCCATCCGGTTTATTACGGAACAAATTGAAACCCGGCCGCTGGCACGCATCGAATATGTGGAAGCGGTGAGTTATCCGAAATTGGAACCGGTGGAACGGTTGGACCGCCCGCCGGTCTTGGTGGCGGTGGCCGTTCACTTTGGAAAGACGCGTTTGATCGATAATTTTTTGTATGAAGGAAAGGGGGAGTGAAACATGTTCCGGTTCATGATGAAAGGGAAAATTCATCGCGCCACGGTGACGGAAGCCAATTTGAATTATGTGGGCAGCATCACGATTGATGAAGAAATCTTGGAGAAAGTGGACATTTTGCCCAATGAAAGAGTCCAAGTGGTCAACAACAATAACGGAGCCCGTCTGGAGACGTATGTGATTCCGGGAGAAAGAGGCAGCGGAGTGATTTGTTTAAACGGAGCGGCTGCCCGCAAAGTGCAACCCGGAGATCAAGTGATCATCATGTCTTATGTGATGTTGGAAGAAGAAGAGGCACGGAAACATCAGCCGAAAATCGCCATCATGGATGAAAACAACCGGATTGTGGAATTGATCGGGGAAGAGGTTCACGGTGTCATTTTGTAAACCGGGCCGCATCCCGTTTTAAACACTTCAATATCAACGGTCTGAAACTCCCGCACCAAAGAGGCGGGAGTTTTTTTGTGAAAAAAGGTATGGAAAAGGAGGCGCGGAGTTAGGCTAACTACATAAACGATGTTGTGGATGGAGGAGAAAAAATGGTTCATCAACAATGGCTGAAATGGGCGGAGTCCGCGATCAAAGAGATTGAAAAAAATTACTCCCAAAGCCCGGCATCCAAGCGGCCGGTATGGCGCCGGCGCTTTATGGAAATCAAGCGTTCTTGCGATGAGATGTTGGAAGCCTGGGCAAAAGTGGAAGAGCAATTGGCGGAACTGACGAAGAGATATCCCGGTTTATCGTCATTGGGCGAGGAGTTTGAAGAAGAGTTCTGGTTAAACGAATCGGCAGTGCGGCAGTTTCGCCAGGGACAGGGATATTACGGACTCACGATGTTTCAAGAGGCGGGAAATATTTTCAAAAAGGTCATCGATGATGAACCGGATTTTTTATTGGGCCGGATTTATTACGGACTGACGCTTTTCCATGAAGGAAAGTTTACCGAAGCGAGCCGTCAATTCCAATTGGTATCCAACACGGCAAGGCATGAGGCGTTTGCCGGTTTTGCCCGCCACATGCTGGGGTGTATTGCGGTGAAGGAAGGGGATGACCACGCGGCAATCCGTCAGTTTAAAAAAGCGGTGGAGCTCATGTCGGACCACAGCGACGCTTGGTTCAACATGGGGGTTTGCCACTATCGTTTGAAGGAATACCATGAGGCCATTCCTTGTTTTTATCAGGCTTTGTCGACCAATCCGGATGATTGGGAGTCCATGTATTATCTTTCGCATTGCTACCGTGAGATCAAGGAATGGGGAAGTGTTTCTTTCTGGCGGTTGGCAACTTATGAAAAAACCAAACATCCGCATGTGTTGGAATCGATTGCTCATGATTATGAAGAAATGGGGTTGCCGCACAAAGCTTTGGAATGGTATCGGCGTTTGGCCGCGAAACATCCGAAGCATCCGGGAGCCTATCATGGAATGGCATGGAATCTTTTTTTAACCGGAAAATCAGATGAGGCTTTCAGTTGGATCAAAAAAGGGTTGACCTTGTTTCCGAAACACTCGGGATTGTTGTTGGCTTATGTTTGGATGTGTATGGATGTCCATGATCATCACCGGGCGGAAAAAGCGTTGAATGCCTTGCCGGATGAGGTGGCGGAAGAACCCGTGTGGACGGCGGTGCGTTCCAGGCTTTCCATTCATACCGGAAATGTGAATGAAGCCGCCGATTTAGCCGAGAAGCTGTTAAAACAAGAGAATTCATCGATTCGGGCGATGGGGCATTATCACAAAGGACGGGCTTTGATGGAAAAAAGAGATCTCCAGGAAGCGATTCAACATTTCCGCCAGGCTCAAAAGTTGGTTTCATCTTGGAAGGATCCGTTGTTTTTTGAAGGGATTTGCCATTTGATTGAAGGTCATCCGGATGCCACCCGTGATTGCTGGAGTCAATTATCCTTAAAAAATGAGGTGTGAATCATGCATACCATGTGGAAAGGATCGATCAGTTTCGGTCTTGTCAATATTCCGGTGAAAATGTATGCAGCCACCGAGAGCAAAGACATTCGTTTCCGTTACCTTCACAAAGAATGCCGGACACCGATCAAAACCGTACGGACTTGTCCGCATTGCCAGCGGGAGGTTCCTTGGGATGAAGTGGTGAAAGGCTATGAATATGCCGATGGAAAGTTTGTGGTGCTCGAAAAAGAGGAGTTGGATGCCATTGCGCCGGATCCGGACAAGGCCATTGAGATTTTGGATTTTGTCGAGTTAAAAGAAATTGATCCAATTTATTTTAACAAAACCTATTACTTGGGGGCACAGGATGAAAACAACAAGGCTTATGCCTTGCTTCGGCAAGCCTTGGAAGAAACCGGGAAAATCGGGGTGGCCAAGGTGACGATCCGTTCCAAACAATCCTTGGCCGTAATTCGGATTTACCGGTCCTGCCTCGTGATGGAGACCATTTTCTATCCGGATGAAGTCCGGAACATCGAGGAAGTCCCGTATGTGCCCGACAATGCGAAAGTGACGGAAAAAGAATTAAAAATGGCGACCCAATTGATTGAACAATTGACCACCAAGTTTGATCCCGAAAAATACAAAGACGAATTCCGGACAGCTGTCCAATCCGCCATCGACAAGAAAATAAACGATGAAGAAATCGTCGAATCCCCGCATCGCCGGCCGGAAAAAGTGGTTGATTTGATGGAAGCGCTGCAAGCCAGTATCGATGCCACGAAAGGAAAAAAAAAGGGCCGCAAGAAGAAAGCTTCTTCCTAACGGGCATGCCAATAGCGCAGATAAGTTTCATGTTGTGTGGGGTTTTTGTAGAGAAAACGATGGTTGGCATCATAATGATACTCATATTGGCGGTAATGTTCCACAATCCAGTAACTGTTTGCACCGGTGGGAGCCGAAAGGGCAGGCTCGGCCTCAACCTTTTTGGATCCCACTTTTTCCATCACATATTCAACCCGGGTCAAGTTTCCGGTTTCGGGTTCGGCAGAGGAAGAGACGGCTTTATCAATCGGGACGAGAGTTTTTCCCAGCCACAAACCGCCGATCATCATGGCGGCGATGCCGATCATGGCAAGAAGGGGTTGAAAAAGTGAGGAACGGATCCACTTCATATAAATCCCTCTTTCTTGTTTTTAAGATGTATATGACTTTTTCTCAAACGATAGAATCACTGATTGATTGCAGGATGTTTTGTTATAATAAGAGTAATCAGGAAAAAAAGGAAGGCAGGTACTGATGAAAGTTTCTGAAATGTTGGAAAAATACCGCCGAGATCATCAACATCCGGTCAATCGGGGAACCCATATGATCGGCATTCCAATGATCATTATTTCGCTGCCCCTGTTTTTCTTTCATTGGAAATGGGCACTGGGGTTGTTTGTGGCGGGATGGATGTTTCAGTTCATTGGTCATGCGTTTGAGGGAAAAAAACCGACTTTTTTCTCCAATCCGCTTTATTTAATCATCGGTCCGTATTATTTTTTGCGCAAGCTGTTGCGCAAAACCAAATAATCGCCGCGCCGGAAAAACGGGCGGCCGGAAGAAAAAACGGCTCCCGCAAAAAGTGGGGAGCCGTTTTTTTATCAACAAAATTGATCGGTGGGTTTCGGGTTTTTTAATGTAAAAAGCGGGCGCAATTTGACGCCGACATAACTTCCCAATAATGCAAAGACAGCCCAAACCCAGCCGTGCAGGCTGAAGGAGGCAATCCCGCTGAAATAAGCGCCAATGTTGCAACCAAATGCCAGACGGGCGCCATATCCCATGATGATTCCGCCGATCAGAGAAGCGGCCGCCACTTTGGGGGTGATTTTTTGCAGTTTAAAGGTTCCGCTGATGGCGGCTGAAAACAAAGCGCCGAAGATGATGCCAAAATCCATGATGGAGGTGGTGTGCGCCAGGACGGATTCTTTCAAAGCTTGTTCGTTTGCCCCGGACCAATAACTCCATGAAGCCACATCGATTCCGGTTGCTTGCAAAATTTTCGATCCCCAGAGCACAAAGGCGGAAGTGATTCCCCACGGTTTTCCGCTGAAGAAAAGAGTCAGGCTGTTTAAGACAGCCAACAGAACCGCCGCCGTCCATAGCGGCCAGGAACCCCGGATGATCCGTTTCCATCCCCGGGTGGTGGGAACCGGTTTCCGAAAGGGAGCGTTTCTCTTTTTCGAAATCCAGGAGACCGCAAGATAGATCAGCGCACAAACCGCCAGCTGGACCACCAACGCCGGTCCGTATCCCCAACCGGTGGAGGTGGCTAAAGAAAACGCCCCGAAGCTGGGAAGCCCTTGCCAGAAATCCCAATTCCATGCGGCCAAAACCGATCCGATGATAAATCCGGTCAGGGTCAGCAACAAGGAGGATCGTCCTCCGGCAACATGGAATAAGGTTCCGGACGCGCAAGCCCCTCCCAACTGCATCCCGATTCCGAACAAAAAGGCGCCGACAATCATGGCTGTGCCGACGGGAGACAAGTTGGGTTGCGGAGCGGCACCGGTCCAAGTGACTCCTGTTGCAAAGATGATGGCAAAAAGGATGCTGGCAACCGACAGCATCACCATATGGGCCTGGATTCCTTGCCCTTGCCCGACGGTGAGGAGTTGCCGGAATGCCGAAGTAAATCCAAATCGTGCATGATACAAGGTCATTCCCAACAAAAAGCCGATTCCATACAAAAGGCTTTGGTGGGAGCCTTGTTGCCATAAAATGACCGATCCCAAAAGAAGAAACAACAATCCGGATGCCCATGCCAGTCCGGTTTGGACCGAAGGCAAGGGAGAGGGATTGACCGGACGGGTTGTTGATTTCAATGAAGTCGAGATCATGGCCATCCCCAATCACTTCCTTTCCGATTAATATAGTTGGTTTTTGGGATAAAAAAATCATTCCTAGAAGTACAATATATTACCATGAAAAATCATAATTGGAAACCGGAATAATCGGTTTAAAGGCCCCAAATTTTTACGGGGCAAGAATGCCCGTTTCAACGGGCGATCACGGATTATATTTTGCGAGAATTATTGTGAACCTGTGAAACCATCAACAGTTGCGGGGAATCCCATTCTCCAAATCTGCCATCGGTACAGACAACATCTAACTCCGGCCATGGATAGTTTCCATGTTTTTGGATGTATGATTCCACATTGTTCACAGCGGTTTCTAACATGGTTTCCGCGTATTTTTCATGCTTTTTGGTATAGTATACATTGACCCTGACGTGCCGGACTTGATCCGAAATCACTTGAAAGCCGGGATCCATATGGATGGAAAAATCACGGACATGTTTGGCTTGATAACGGTGTGTCGCCAAGTTCCCTTGCACCTTTGCCGATCCAATTTCGATCCCGGTGGCGGCAATCACTTGATGTTTGTCGGTCGTCAGAGTAATATCATAGTTTCCGGGAAGATTATAAAAACTTTCTCCATATGAAGAATACGGGTCCACATTCCATTTCTCATGATCGTAAACAGCCAGCACCGGCAACCAATTTTCCAGTGAAGTTGTGGTGTGATGCCACCCAAAACGGCCTTGGTCATGAGGAATGTTGACCTCAAAGTCCATGGAAACCGTTGCGCTTTGTTTGGATGGAAGTTGAAAACCAGTGAGATGGAGGGCGGTGTGGTTTTTGACTTGAAATCCGGCTTTTCTTCCATTGACTTGGACTTGGTTGATGGTTGTTTTTCCGCCTTTTTGCTGATAAGTTTTGGCATTTCCCCGGAGATGAAAGTACACCTCTTGCATTTCCTGCTGCAGATGGTTGGTAAAAGTGACGGACAGCTTGCCTTGAATGCGGTGATTTTGGCTGTCATAGAAAAGGTTGGCCCGGTAATGGGGGGATGAAGGTCCCAGAACTTGTGCGGTCTCCGTTTTTTCATTGAAATGTTGGAGCTGTTGGACCGAGGTGCCGGCCGGTTGGCTGGCCTTTGCAACTTGTGGATAGGCATAAGCCCAGGCAGGTGAAAAAGCCATGCTGATGGTCAGTGCCAAGGCATTCATCGATCTCCGGTTCATGGAAAGCGTCCTCCTTCATAAAACAATACAAAGAAATATATTCTATATTAAAATGATATATCCCTTTTTTACAGCAATTTGTCGAAATCTTAAATGAAACAGTCGTCTTCTGTATTGGTGGGCTGTTTGGTGCAGGATTTTCCCAAGAGAATCACGGTTTGTTTTTTGATTATTTTCTCAAGAAATATTAAACTTAAAAATATGAATATATTGGTCAAATTCAAAGGTTGAAGGATCGGAAAGAGTGGATTTGACAAGAAGAGGAGGATGATGAATGAAACTGATTCCCCGCATTGACAGTGTGTTGATGAGAAGAAGGGAAGAAGGTTGGAAGATCTGCGGAAAAAAACCGAGTCAGACCGCTTTGGCCCGGGCGTTGGGGGTTCGCAAGCAACAGGTTTCTTTGTGGGCCCGGGGCGGGGCGATGCCTAGGCCGGAAACGATTTTTCATATGGCCCGGTTGCTCGGGGTTCGTCCGGATGAATTATATGAATTTATCCCGCCGACGGAGGAGGAGCAATTACAGCTCGTCCGGGAATATGACAAAAAAGAAATGAGAGATATTTTGCGGCGCCGGGAAAATAAAATCAAGGAATTGCGCGCCAAAGGTTACAACGATGAAATGATTCAAGAGCATATCCGGATGTTGGGTCTGGGGAAATATGACTCCCTTCCGGAAAAAAGAGTCAGCCAGTGAATTGTGATCCGCCTGAAGGATAAAACGTGTGCCGGAAAGCGGGGAACGATGGATTCTGTTTGCGGGCGAATAACAAAATTTACAGAATAATCGGGAATCCACCGGCGTTTTGATGGAAAGCACGGAGAAAGGATTCCCGATCGTCGCAGTCCTGTCAAAACGAAAAAAAAAGCTCCTCGATGGATTCCAAGAACATGTAAAGACTGCCTGTCGCCAGAAGGCCCAAAATCCAGGGGATCACCGGAAGGTTTACAAGCACTGCCCGAATGGACATGAGGGAAAAAAACATTGCAGACAAAAAAAGAAGGGTGTAAAGGAGGGAGGCGATCAACATAAAAGGGACTCCTTTATCGTTTGTTCTTTATTATTATACCAAAAATAGATGTATAATTTAGAAAAATATGTTAATTAGGGACAAAAAACTGCCTGAACAGGCAGCCTCATTCATAATTATTTTTCTGTACTTTTTTTCACAAATTGATAGCTGATGAGCAAGATCAAGAGCCAAACAGGCCCCACAATCAAAGCAATCCGGGTTTCAGGGTTTAAGGACAGTAAGAAAGCCACAAGGACCAGGAAGAGAATGGCGATCCAGTTGGTGACGGGATAACCCGGCATTTTGAAATGGACTTTTGCATGGTCTGCTTTTTTACGGAATTTTAAGTGAGCATAAAGAATCATACCCCAGGTCCAAAGCGCACCGAAAGTGGCCACGCTGGTGATATATAAAAAGGCTTTCTCCGGAATGACATAGTTTAACAGTACCCCGATCAGCAGGATCGCTGCAGACAACGTGATACCACGTGCCGGAACCTTTCTTGAATTCAATTGTCCCAAGGCGCGTGGGGCATGTCTGTCTTTTGCCAGTGTGTAAAGCATGCGTCCGGTGCTGAAGATTCCGCTGTTACAAGAAGACAGAGCGGCCGTGAGGACAACAAAGTTAATGATGCCGGCGGCAGCGGGAATCCCGACTTTTGTGAAAATCAGCACAAAAGGACTGTTTTCACCACTCATTTGGTTCCAAGGATACAGGGATAAGATGATGGCCAAGGCTCCGATATAGAATATCAAAATCCGCCAGATCACACTGTTGATGGCTTTTGGAAGGGTTTTCTCCGGATTTTTTGCTTCCCCGGCGGTCACTCCGACCAGTTCCACTCCCAAGAAAGAGAACATCACCATTTGCAGGGCCAACAGGACACCTGCGATGCCAAAGGGCATAAACCCGTCATTGGCCCACAGGTTTGAAAAGCCGACGGCTTCCCCTCCATTGCCCCAACCGGTCGTGATCATAATGAAACCGATGATGATCAGGGCAACAATGGTGGCCACCTTGATCAAAGCAAACCAAAATTCGATTTCCCCAAACAGTTTCACCGTAATCAAGTTGACAATATAAACAGCCAAAAGAGCCCCGAGTGCAGGAATCCATTGCGGCACTTCCGGAAACCAGTAACGGAAATAAACACCCACCGCGGTAATTTCGGCCATTCCTGTTACCACCCACATAAACCAGTAATTCCAACCGGTGACAAATCCGGCCCAGGGTCCCACAAATTCCGTCGCGTAGGTGCTGAAGGATCCGGCAACAGGTTTAAAAAGGGCCAATTCCCCCAAAGCTCTCATTACCAAAAAGATCATGAGCCCGCCAAGTGCATAAGAGAGGATGATTGCAGGTCCGGCTGTTTGAATCGCTTGGGCTGAACCGAGGAAAAGCCCGACGCCGATGGCCCCGCCGATCGCGATCAATTGAATATGCCGGTCACCAAGCCCCCTTTCTAATTCATTAACCGAATTGTTTTTTTTGCTATCCATTAAGTTGCCTCCTTGAAATAAAGGATTGTATTAGTATAATGAATGTTTGATATAGAACATTGTAAATGAATTTGTTAGCGTTTTCAACTGAATCGATGACCTTGGGGTTCTGGCGGAGGGGCGGGTGATCCATTGGATCACCGGAATTCAAGTGTTTTTGACCGATTATTATTTGATTAATTTGTTCAATTCTTCCGTTGTTAATTCACGGTATTCTCCGGGAGCCAGATCCGGATCCAGTTCCAATGAACCCATGCGGATTCGTTTTAAACTCAGCACCTTTTTCCCAAGGGCCCGGAACATTCTTTTGATCTGGTGAAATTTTCCTTCATAGATGGTGATTTCGACGGTGGATCGGGGTCCGGCATGCAGGATGTGAAGATCCCCCGGCATGGTTGTGTAACCGTCTTCCAATGTAATTCCCGTTTGAAATGCGTGGATATCGTTTTCTGTCACTTCTCCTCCGATGTCAGCAACATATACTTTCGGAATGTGTTTTTTGGGAGACAAAAGCTGGTGTGCCAGTTTTCCGTCGCTTGTCAACAACAGTAAACCTTCGGTGTCTTTATCCAGCCGTCCGACCGGAAACGGCGAGAATACGCGGTGTTCCGGTTCCAACAGATCCGTCACCACTTCCTGAAAGGCATCTTCGGTGGCGGACAGGACTCCTTGCGGTTTGTTCATCATTAAATAGATGTGTTCCCGGTACAAAATCGGTTGGTGATCGACTTCAATTTGATCTTCAAAGGGGAACACATGCATGCCTGGGTCGGTTGCGGGTTCATCATTGACTCTGACCCGGCCGGCTTTTACCAGTTTTTTGATTTCTTTGCGGGTTCCGATCCCCACATGGGACAGGACTTTATCCAAGCGTTGGCTTTTCTTTTTCATCTGATTCACGCTCTCTTTCTCTTGATTCACAAAAAACATAATAGCACAAGGGCGGGTTTCCATGCAGTCTGATGCTTACTTTGGTATCGTATCTAATATTTTTTTCTTATGATATACTGGAGTTTGCAGTTGTGTGATTTTAAAGGAGAGACAAATGGATATTGAGGTTTATCATGATTTGACCTGTCCTTGGTGCCGGATTGGCCATAAAAATCTCAAAGATGCCATGCAGGAATGGACGGAACAATCCGGCGAACCGTTTGAAATTAAATACCGTTCGTATATGTTATATCCGGAGATCCCGCCCCGTGGCGTTTTGTTTATGGATATGATGGTGCGCAAAATGGGAAACATGTCAAGGGCTTATCAGGCATTGGAACAGATTTCAAGAGCCGGGGCCCCCGTCGGTTTGAAATTCAAGTTTGACCGGATTGAATGGCTTCCCAACACCATGGCGCCTCATATGCTCCTGAAGTGGACCGATCCCGGGAAGAAAACGCAGATGGCTGAAAAATTGTATCAGGCTTATTTTGAACAAGGGCATAATATTGGTGATATGGACGTGTTGACCGGGATCGCCGAAGCCGTGGGATATGATCCGAATGAGGCGAGGGAGGCGCTTTTGGACGAGAGTATCCGGCACGAAGTCGAAAAAGATTTGGAACAGGCCGGGAATTCAGGGATTCAAAGCATTCCTTTTTTTATTATCCAGGGCCGGTTGGCCATGGCCGGGGCGCATCCCAAAGATAATTTTTTGCGGGCATTCCAGGAAGTGAAAGCATCCTGAACAAGGAGAGTTTTCAAAGAGGAGGCCGGAAATCCGTTTGGCTTCATGGCGAAATTTCAGTTACAATGATGAAGGGATGCTGTAATCATAGAAGGTTACATATGTGACATAGATCATCATTGTGAACAGGGGGTAAACAACATGCAAAAAGTGATTGTATTGGGAACCGGTCCGGCAGGGTTGACCGCAGCCATTTATCTGGCTCGCGCCAACATGGAACCGTTGGTGATTGAAGGGCCTGAACCGGGCGGACAACTGACGACCACGACGGAAGTGGAAAATTTTCCGGGCTTTCCGGACGGAATCATGGGCCCGGAATTGATGGATAATATGCGAAAGCAGGCCGAACGTTTTGGAGCCACCTTCAAACGCGGCTGGGTGAAAAAGGTCGACTTGTCCAAGCGTCCTTTTCAATTGTTTCTTGGAGAAGATGAAGTGATTGAAACGTCTGCGCTCATTATCTCTACGGGGGCAACGGCCAAATTGTTGGGAATTCCCGGCGAAAAAGAAAGCATCGGGATGGGCGTGAGCACTTGTGCGACATGCGACGGCTTCTTCTTCCGCGGCAAAAAATTGCTGGTTGTAGGCGGCGGCGATTCCGCGATGGAAGAGGCCACTTTCCTGACCCGTTTTGCATCGGAAGTCACCATTGTTCACCGGCGCAATGAATTGCGGGCATCCAAAATCATGCAGGACCGGGCACGGCAAAACGAGAAGATCAAGTGGGCCATGAACCGGACACCGGTGGAAGTGATCCGTGGGGAACAAGGAGTCAAAGGATTAAAGGTGAAAAATAACGAAACAGGGGAAGAAGAAATTCTGGAAGCAGACGGTATTTTCGTTGCCATCGGGCACCAACCCAACACCGGCTTCCTTCAAGGGCAAATTGATTTGGATGAGTTGGGTTACGTCCAAGTGAAGCCTGGAACGACGCAAACCAATGTCCCCGGTGTTTTTGCCTGCGGGGATGTGCAAGACCGCGTTTACCGTCAGGCGATCACGGCGGCCGGAAGCGGTTGTATGGCAGCACTCGATTGTGAACGCTTTTTGGAAGGGAATGCCGCACAAGACTGGAGCCGGTCGCTGAAATAAAAATGAAGTGGATTCATCACCCTTTCCTTGAAACATTCGACGGGGAAGGGGTGTTTTTTATTTAAAAGATACAGAAAATTTGGTAAAATATAACAAAAAGAATGGCATAAAGAAGGGGATATCCGGATTGAAAAAGAGGTGGATCACTGCAAAGGAAATCAATCAGTTTTGTTATTGTCCCGAGCAATGGAGGCTGGCCAAATTGCACCGGCAAGGGTTGGTCGAAGCCGATGAACAAAAGTTGAAAACCCAAAAACGGCTTTTTCAAAAAGGGAAGCGTTACCACCGGAAGAAAGCCGTTTCGGTGTGGGTGAAAACGAAAGGGACGGATTGGGCAGTGGCGGTGTTGCTTGTCGTGATCCTGTTGTTTGTGATTTGGACGGTGATGAATGCTTGATGGCCATGTTCCTCTCTGTTTTGCTGGTTTTCCTGTTGATTTTTTTACGGTTTTTCTTAAAATCCAAAAGAAGTTTGGTGTATTCAGACGCAACCGGTGCGGGGAAAGTTCTGGTCAACAAAAAATGGGGCATCCGGGGCAAGCCTGACGAGATCTGGAAAATGAAGGACGGAACTTATTTCGTGGTGGAATACAAATCAGGAATGTTAAAAAGGACACACCCCTATGACGGCGACCGGTTGCAATTGGCTGCTTATTTTTTGCTTGTGGAGGAAACCTATCAAGCGAAAAAAATCCGGGGGGAAATCCGCTATCAAAACCGGGTGTGCAAGGTGGAGTGGACTCCGCAATTAAAGGAACAATTATTGACAGTCATTCAACAGATGCGGGAAGTGGAGCAGACAAATGAAACCCGGGTGAACATTTATATGCCAAAATGCCGGCAATGTGAATTCTACAAAGTTTCCTGCACCAAAGTGTAGAAAACGGGGGATGGGAAAAGAAGCGGACCCTTTTTTGTCCTTGGAAAATCGAAAACAAGTTTGCAACACAGACAAAACGCTCAAAAAAGAAAAAACAAAACAAATGATGAATGCCATGAATAAATGTTAAATTCATGTATTTGCAGGGATTTCAATAAAAAAACATGCCGAAAAACAAGAAATCAATCCGGACAGGGCTTTGTCAACCCCCGGGGGACCGAGCTTCTTCGAGAAAAAGGAATATCCCGGGTTGAATTTTGCTTCTCGAACGGACAGATGTCATATTAGCTTTTTTTTTGCTGTTTGGCACTATATATTGTGTTGGTTATACTTAGATAGCAACTATATATAGTATGAATGGCAGGTGTTCGTTGTGTTGAAGACGACTCTGGATCAAATCAACCCGTTTCTAAATTTGATGGATGAAGCGTGCCGGCGCTTTCCGCATTTGAATCGAGAAGAATGGCTGAGGGAAGCGGAAGCGCAATTGCACGAAAATATGACGGACAAAGAAGTGTTGCAAACCATTATTCGAACCACGGTGGAAAAAACAACGGCGGAAGAGCCGGATTGGCAATTTGTCGCCGCGCATTTGTTGGCCCATGAGTTGTACATGGAGGCGGCAGAGAACCGCAGTTACCCGTCTGCCAGGAAGTATGGCGGATTTTATCCGCTGATACATACCTTGACGGAGAAAAAATTATACGGCGCTTATTTGTTGGAATCATACGAAAAGAATGAAATCGATGAATTGGAATCGTACATGAAACCAGAGCGGGATTTGTTGTTTAATTACATTGGATTAAAAGTGTTGTTAGACCGTTATCTTGTGAAGGATTATGACGGACGGATCATGGAATTGCCGCAAGAGCGTTTTATGGTCATCGCCATGCATCTGGCGCAAAAAGAAGAAGACCGTGTGGGGTGGGCGAAACGGTTTTATGATGTTTTGTCCAAATTGGAAATCACGGTTGCCACCCCGACGTTGAGCAATGCGGGAAAACCCCTCCATCAGTTGTCTTCTTGTTTTATCGATACGGTGGGGGACTCGTTGTGGTCGATCTACCACACCAATTCGGCGACGGCCCAAGTTTCCAAACACGGAGGCGGGGTCGGCATCTATCTGGGGAAAGTCCGGGCCAAAGGTTCCAAGATCCGCGGGCATCATGGCGCTTCCGGCGGGGTGATTCCCTGGATCCGGAATTACAATAACACGGCGGTGGCCGTTGACCAGTTGGGAGTCCGCCGTGGGGCCTTCGCTATTTATTTGGATGTCTGGCATGCCGATATTTTTGATTTTCTCAATCTCAAAACCAATAACGGCGATGACCGGTTGAAAGCCCATGATATTTTCCCGGGCGTTTGCATTCCGGATTTGTTTATGAAACGGGTGGAGGAACGTGGCGACTGGCATTTGTTCGATCCCCACGAGATCCGGGAAGTGATGGGATATTCCATCGAAGATTACTGGGGAAGCGAGTTTGAAAAACGTTACCTGGAATGTGAAGCCCGTCCGGACTTGAAAAAGCAAAAGGTTCCGGCCATTGAGATCATGAAACGGATCATGGTCAGCGCTTTTGAAACAGGAACGCCTTTCGTGTTTTTCCGGGATGCGGTCAACCGGGCCAATCCCAATAAACATCAAGGGATGATCTATTCTTCCAATCTGTGTACCGAAATCTGCCAAAACATGTCCCCGACGGAATGGATCAGCGAGGAGTTGGAAGACGGTGTGATCGTCACCAAAACCAAGCCGGGCGATTTTGTCGTGTGCAACTTGTCATCGCTGAATCTGGGACGGATTCAATCCCTTGAAGACATCAAGCGGATCATCCCGGTTCAAATGCGCATGTTGGATAATGTGGTGGATTTGAATATCTATCCGGTCAAACAAGCGGAACGGACCAATAAAAAATACCGGGCCGTCGGCTTGGGGACGAGCGGATACCATCAATATCTGGCTCAGCATCAAATTGTATGGGAGTCGGAAGAACATCTGGAAGAAGCGGACCGTCTCTTTGAAGAGATTGCTTATCAAGCGATCAAAGCGTCCATGGAAATCGCCAAAGAAAAGGGAAGCTATCCTTGCTTTGAAGGAAGCGAATGGCAAACCGGAGAGTATTTCCGGCGGCGCGGTTACACCAGTCCACGCTGGCAACAATTGCGCAAGGACGTGCAAAAACACGGGTTGAGAAATGCGTGGTTGTTCGCCGTGGCACCGACCGGATCGACCTCCTTGATTGCCGGATCGACGGCGGGCATTGATCCGGTTTATGCCAAATATTTTGTGGAGGAAAAACGGGGGGCGGTCATTCCGCTTACGGCTCCCAATTTGTCGCCCCAAACGGCTTGGTACTATAAAGAAGCCCATCGGATTGACCAGCATTGGAGCATCCGGGCTGCGGGGAAAAGACAGCGGCATATTGACCAATCTCAGTCATTTAATCTGTATATCACCCCCGACACATCGGCAAAAGAATTTTTGTCGCTGTATATGGATGCCTGGAAGCATGGGCTGAAAACCATCTACTATGTCCGGAACCAATCCATTGAAGTGGAAGAATGCGTCAGTTGTTCATCCTGAAGAGAAGGGGAAATGAAGAAAATGGAAAAATTGCAACGAAAAAAAATATTTAATGAACACGGGCAACGGGGAACCCAACGCATGATTAACGGAAACACCACCAACCTGAGAGAGTGGAACCGGATTAAATACGATTGGGCACACAAATTGTACCGGACCATGCTGAACAACTTTTGGATTCCCGAGGAAATTCCGTTGGCGGGAGACGCCAAAATGTTCGCGGAATTGAGTCCGGAAGAACGGCGTGCTTTTGACAAAACCATTTCCTTTCTCAACTTTTTGGACTCGATTCAAGGGGAGAACCTGCCGAACATCAATGAGTATGTGACGGCGCCGGAAGTTTGCTCCTTGTTAAATATCCAGGCGTTTCAGGAAGAGATTCACGCCCAGTCATACAGCTATATTTTGGACAGTGTTTGTTCGCCGGAAACACGGGAAAACATTTATGATGAATGGCGCAATGATCCGCGGCTTTTGGAACGGAACCGGTTTATTGCCGATTTATATCAGCAGTTTGTGGATAACCGGAATGACAAAAACTTTGTCCGGACGTGCATGGCGAACTTTTTGCTGGAATCTCTCTACTTCTACAGCGGATTCTCCTTCTTCTATGCCTTGGCGCGAAACGGGAAAATGACCGCCACGGCAACGATTATCAAATACATTCAGCGTGATGAACTGACCCATGTGGTGTTGTTCCAAAACATGATCAAAGAGTTGCGTAAGGAAAACCCGGATCTGTTTACGCCGGAATTGATTGAAGAATTGCGGGAAATGACCCGGACTGCCGTGCAACATGAAATCCGCTGGGGACAATATATCACCAACAATCACATTCAGGGATTGAACAATGACCTCATTGACCGGTACATCAAATTTTTGGCCAATGAACGGTTGGGACGGCTGGGACTGGAAATTTTGTATCCGGAAATCACGTCCCATCCCATGAAATGGGTGGAAAGCTTCTCCAATCTCAATGCCACCAAAACCGACTTTTTTGAGCAGAAAGTGACCAACTATGCAAAAGCCGGAAACCTGGATTTCAGTGACCTTTAATATGGATAGGAAGGATTCTGACCATGAATGAGGCCTGGAGAAAAGTCAAAGCATTTCATCAAGCTTACTCGGTTCCGGTGAGCGACCAACCCGGGAAACTGTCCGAAGAACGGGTCGCCAAGCGCAAAAAATGGATGGAGGAAGAATTGGACGAGTTTGCCAAAGCTTCGACCATTGAAGATCAAGCGGATGCCATGATCGATACCATTTACCTGGCGTTGGGCACGCTGGTGGAAATGGGAGTGAAGCCGGAAGCGGTTTTTCAAATCGTCCATGAAGCCAATATGAGCAAGTTGTGGCCGGATGGAAAACCCCGTTACCGGGAAACGGACGGAAAAGTGATCAAGCCGCCGGGGTGGAAAGATCCCCAGCCGCGGATCCGGGAAGTAATCCGGAAGCAAAAAATGGAAACTGCCAACGGTCCAGCCAATGAACCCACGGGTGTCCTTCACGAAGATTAAATGCCGGAACCGGGCGCCGCGCCGTCTCTTCACAAGAGACGGCTTCTTTTTTATGGATATATTCTAAATTGAGTTACTTTATTATTTTTATACATATTCCCATCTTGATAATGTATAATCCTCTAAAAGACATTTGTCTTTATAAGGAGGACACCATGAACGCAGAACACAACAGCAATCATTTAAAAAGGGACATTGGATTTATTACGGCATTATCCATTGTAATCGGAACAGTCATCGGTTCCGGGGTTTTTATGAAACCCGGCGAAGTGTTGGCCTCTTCAGGAAATGCAAAGATGGCTTTGTTCGCCTGGCTTTTGGGGGGATTGATCACATTGGCCAGCGGACTGACCGTTGCTGAAGTGGGAGCGCAAATTCCCAAAACGGGCGGGTTATATATTTATTTGGAAGAAACGTATGGAAAGTTTTGGGGATATTTATGCGGATGGGTGCAGACCGTGGTGTACGGTCCGGCGGTCATTGCCGCATTGGGTTTGTATCTGGGTTCATTGATTGTTCATCTGTTTGGCCTGGACGAGTCATGGTTGAAAGGAATCGGGATCGGGTTTGTGGTATTGCTGATGTTGGTGAACATCACCGGAACGAAGTATGGAGGATGGGTGCAAAACATCTCCACGGCGGCCAAACTGATTCCGATTGTGCTCATTATCATCTTCGGTTTATGGAAGGGAGAACAGTCGATCTTCACCCCGGGGGCTTTCGAGCCGGAAGAATTCAGCTTTGGCGCGGCCGTGCTGGCAACCTTGTTTGCGTATGACGGATGGATTTTGGTCGGATCCGTTGCCGGGGAAATGAAAAACCCGACCAGATTGTTGCCGAAGGTGATTTTTATCGGTTTGGCGGGGGTCACCGTGGTTTATTTGCTTGTCAATATGGCCCTTTTGTATGTGTTGCCTGCAGAAGATATTGTGAAGTTGGGTGAAAACGCGGCAAGTACGGCGGCAACAACGTTGTTTGGCGATTTTGGCGGGATTTTGATCACCATTGGAATCATTATTTCGATTTTTGGTTGCCTGAACGGAAAAATGATGGCTTTTCCGCGGATCCCGTATGCGATGGCCAAAAACGGCCAATTGCCGTTTTCCAAAGGGTTGGGCAAGGTGCATCCGAAATTTCACACGCCTTATGTTTCCATTATTTCACAAGCGGCGATCGCCACGGTTTTCATGCTGATCAGCGATCCGAACCGTTTGTCGGATATCTCGGTATTTTCCATTTATCTCTTTTATATTTTTGCCTTTTTTGCCGTGTTTACTTTGCGCAGAAGAAACAGCGGGAAAGAGCGGCCTTACAGTGTTCCGCTTTACCCGTTGGTGCCTCTGGTTGCCATTGTCGGTTCGATTTACATCATTGTCAGCATGCTCCAGCATGATCCGGTCGGCGGATTGGGTGCAATCTTCATTATGGTCATTGGACTGCCGGTTTATTATTTCTTAAAACGGAGAGCGACGGATCAGGTTTGATTCATGAAAAAAGAAGGTTCACATCCTGCAGGATGCGAACCTTCTTTTTTCGTATCATGCGACATGACCCCGGCGGCCGGCCCCCAGTCCGGAAAGAATCAAACAGACAGTTGTTGCCAGCAGGAGCACAAGGGACGGAACCCATGAGCGGGTTGCATCAAAGAGATAACCCAGCAGGATCGGACCAAAGGCGGCAAGGAGATACCCGACGGATTGCGACATGCCGGAAAGATTGGCGGCTTCTTTGGCATCAGCCGTCCTCAGTGTGATCAGCGTGAGGGCCAGGCTGACGCTGGCACCTTGGGCCATCCCGATCAGGGCAATACTGATATACAGAAGAACCGGTTCGCTGGTGAACAAACCGATGATTCCCGAAAGGTGAATCAGTCCGATGGCGAAGGCGATTCCTTTTTGCTGGGAAAGCCGGTTGGCCAGAACCGGGGTGGCAAAAGTGGCCGGAAGGCTGATGAGTTGCATGACCGATACCATCCAACCTGCGGTTTCTTCACTGAATCCCCGGCTTTGCATGATGGCGGGAAGCCAGGTGATCGTGCAGTAAAACAGAAAGGATTGCAGTCCCATGAAAATGGTCACATACCAGGCAAGCGACGAACGCCACATCAAGGTGCCGCCTGTCCGGACCGGTTCCGCTTTGGCCGGCCGGATTTGATCTCTGCTTCGGACTTGGGGAATCCAGATACACAAAGCAGCAACGGCCATCCATGCCCAAAAAGAAAGAGAGGATTTCCATCCCCCGTTCAACGCATCCGCCAGCGGAATGCTCACAGCTGATCCGATGGCGGCAAAGGTGTTCATTGAAGTGGTGTAAATGCTGGTCATCCAGCCGGCTTGATCCGGAAATTTTTCTTTTACGATCCCGGGAAGCAGCACGTTTCCGATGGCAATTCCGACTCCGATCCAAACCGTGCCGAAAAAGACGGTGAACACCGTTCCGGCCGAACGGATAAGAATGCCGCATACCAGTGTGAAAAGCCCGATGAAGATGGTTCGCTCATTTCCCCACTTGCGGGATAAAAGCGGGGCCACAAGAGACAGCAGGGCAAAAGCAATCAACGGCAAAGTGGTGAGAAATCCGGCCGTTCCATTGGAGATGTTCAGATCGGCGCGAATCGAATGAATCACGGGCCCGACGGAAGTGATCGAAGGGCGTAAATTAAATGCAACAAAAACAATCCCTGCAATTAAAATGGCTTTTTTCACCGATGATGGCTGATTCATGCTGTGGACTCCTTTTTCGTTGACATTGACAAGGTGAAGATAAAAGAAAAGATGGCATGAGAGACCGCCATCTTCTTTACAAGTCGACTGGAAATATGAAAAGATAAAAGGGTTTATTGATTGGAAGATATTTTAGCAAAGATAATGCAAACTGGCAATGAAAAAGCGGCGTGCTTTATTCGGGCCGGGTATCTGATATGAACGGACATTGCCATCCGATGGACGGATGGGATAGACAGCGTTAAACTTTAGAATGACAAGCAGAACAAAGGAGTTATTCATATGAACGAAGTTACGTGGACCTTGATCAATGCAAAGATTTATGCTGAAAACGGTTTGATACCAAACGGTTTTATCTCTGTGACAAAGGATAAAATATCGGCGATCGGCACCATGGACGATGATGTTCCTCCTTCCGGCGGGTCCGTGCTGGATGTCCAAGGAAGAACCGTGGTTCCGGGAATGATTGATGTCCATATTCACGGTGCCGCCGGGGCTGATGTGATGGATGCCACGCCGGAAGCATTGGATCAAATGGCGGTTGCTTTGGCCCGGGAAGGGACAACCGCATTTTTGGCGACAACGATTACTCAGTCACCGGAGAACATTGAAAAGGCGCTGAAAAATGCCGCGGAATATATAAAGCATCATCAAACCCCGGGCAAAGCAGAATGCGTGGGGGTTCATCTGGAAGGGCCGTTTGTCAATGCCAAGCGCAAAGGCGCGCAACCGTTGGAATTTATCTTGGAACCCGATGTAAAGCAGTTTAAAAAATGGCAGGAGGCTGCCCGCGGAACCATTAAATTGGTCACATTGGCCCCGGAAGAACCGGGCGGGTATGAACTGGCTGCCTATTTGAAGGAGACGGGGGTCATTGCTTCCATCGGCCATTCCGATGCCACCTATGATCAAGTGATGGAAGGAATCGAAGCCGGTATCTCCCACGTCACCCATCTTTTTAACGGCATGCGCGGATTTCATCACCGGGAGCCCGGTGTCGCCGGAGCGGCAATGTTGCGTAAAGAATTGAATGTGGAAATGATTGTGGACGGGATCCATATCGATCCGCGCAGCGTGCGGCTGGCTTACCAGCAAATCACGAGTGACCGGATTTTGCTGATCACTGATGCCATGCGTGCCAAATGCATGAAGAGGGGCAATTATGATCTGGGAGGACAAAAGGTCTTTGTCTCGGACCGGGATGCCCGCTTGGAAGACGGTACGTTGGCCGGAAGCATTTTAAAAATGAAGGATGCTGCAAAAAATATGATCGAATATACCGGGTGCACCATGGAAGAAGTGATCCAAATGACTGCTTCCAACGCGGCCAAAGAATTAAAGATGGATGATAGCAAAGGGAGTATCCGGGTCGGCAAAGATGCGGACCTGGTGGTGTTAAATCCCGACTTGGAAATTTACCTCACGATCTGCCGCGGCGAGTTTGCGTATCAACAGACACAGGAGGAATGAATGATGGAACTGGTCCGTGTACAAAACTATGAAGAAATGTGTGATCTGGCGGCTGAACGAATCATCCGGATTGTAAAGGAAACGGAGTCTCCCGTGCTGGGACTTGCGACCGGCGCGACCCCCACCGGTGTTTATGAAAAACTGGTTTCGGACCACCGGCAAAACGGTACTTCCTACCGGCATGTCACCACCTTCAATTTGGATGAGTATGTCGGGTTGGGACCTGAGGATGCAACCAGTTATTTCTTCTACATGATGGAACATCTCTTTCGCCATATCGATATTCCTGTCGGCCAAACCCATATTCCGGATGGCTTGGCAAAAAATCCGGAAGAGGAATGTGTGCGTTATGAGCGGGAGATCGAAGAACACGGAGGCATCGATTTGCAAATTTTGGGGATCGGCAGAAACGGGCATATCGGATTTAATGAACCCGGAACCCCTTTTTCCTCCAAGACCCACGTGGTGAAGTTGACGGAATCGACCCGGGAAGCCAACCGTCCTTTTTTTGATGCGAAGGATCAGGTTCCCACCCATGCGATCACAATGGGGCTTTCGACCATTATGAAAAGCAAAAAGATTGTCTTGCTTGCCAACGGGAAGATGAAAGCCCCGGTCTTGCACCGGCTGTTTACCATGGACGAGCCGTCCCCGGAATTGCCGGCTTCCATTTTGAAACAACATCCGAATGTCACCATCATTGCCGATGAAGAGGCTTTGTCCCTGGACGACCGTGGATGAGCTGCCCGGCATGCGGACCCGGCGTTAGCGGGTTTTCTGCTTGCGCCGGGGTTTTTTATTGGTCGAAGCGGCATTGGCGGGGAGGATGGGTCACGAAAGCCTGAATGCTCGGCTGTCTCAATGTGTGTCCGTGGCTCCATTCCAAGTATTCAACTTTCACCGTGATGGCCGGCTTCAGCCAAAGTGTGTTTTTCATCCGGGAAGGCGGATTGACAAAAGGCATGTTCTCCTGCACAACAGGTTGAATCATGCGGGTCAGCGTTTTCCAATCTTCGTGAGTCAATTTGCCGGTTCCTGCGTGTCCGATATACCAAAGCCGGTCCTTTTCATCATATAATCCGAGCAGAAGGGAACGGGCCACGGAATCGCGTACAACGACGCCCCCCACCACCGCAATCAAATCTTGCATATTTTTTTTCTTCTGCCAGCGGTGATCTTTCCCGCCGATGGCATAGGTGCTGTTTTGGTCTTTGAAAACGATTCCTTCCAAGCCGTGTTCTTTCACGGCTTCAAACAGCGCTTTTCCATCTTCATAAGAGGGGACGAGCTGAACAGGACCGGAAGATTCGCAGATTTCATGAAGCAACGCGGTTCTTTCCGAAAGTGGCCGGTGGATGATCCATTGGCCGTCCAAGTATAACAGGTCGAAAACCATATATGTAACCGGAACTTGTTTTTGCACGGTCAAAACCCGGTCGATATTACGAAGGCCGTCTCTTTTCATCACTTCATAAAAAGAAGGTTTCCCGTCTTTTAATGCGATGACTTCCCCGTCCAATATTGCCGATTTGGCTCTTAAGGATTGATCCAAATGCTGAAGCTCGGGATAATGAAACGTCCGTTCATTTTTTTTGCGGTTAAAAAGTTTGATTTCGTTTCTGTTCCGGTATGCCAGGATGCGGACGCCGTCCCATTTCACTTGCGCGATCCATTGTTTTCCTTGCGGGAAGTCATCCGTTGTTACCGGTTCAAACGGGATGATTGGCTTCAAATCCATGCGAAAGCCTCCTTTTTTTATATTTTTTGCAGGTTTTAAAAAAGGACACCTCCCAATAAAAGGGAAGTGTCCTTCCGTCAATAGCCGCGCCTTCTGTCCCGGCGCCGGTCCCGGGGAAAGAAAGGTGGCCGGAAAACCGGGGGAAACAAAACCGGCGGATAGAACGGATAGAACGGGGGATAATAAGGTGGCCAGAAGGGTGAAAAAGGCGGGTAAAAACCCCGTTGTTTGGTTTCAATTTCATTTTCTTCGGTATCCATCCATTCCTTATCATGATGATACATACGAAATCTCCTCCTTAACGGGTGATGAAGTTAAAACGGGCCGAACCGTCCAAAAGGGCGGAAGAAAGGAAAAAATCCAAAATAAAAAAAGGGACGCGGGTAAATGAAGGAAGCTCCGAAAAACGGCCCCGGGAAAAATTGAGATGCATGGATGGGTTCCTGCTCCAACCCGGATGCCACAAATTCTGCAGAATCATCATGAAGCGGCTGATTGGCAGATTCCAACACGTTTCATTCCTCCTGTTTGCTCGGGTTTCAGGGTTTGTTATAAACTATGCGTTTATCACGTCCCGGGTCATTGTCCAATGAAAAATAGGCATTTGAACGGGGAGGTCACATGGCTGAAAAAGAGCGATACGTCCAAGTTGACGGACGGGAATTAAAGATCACCAATCCGGATAAAATCTGGTTTCCCGAAGCAGGGATCAAAAAGTGGGATTTTATTTTGTATTGCGCCCGTCTGGCATCCTATCTCCTGCCTTATTGCAAGGATCGTTTGCTGACAACGATCCGTTTTCCGGACGGGGTGAATCATGATTCGTTTTATCAGAAAAACGCGCCTTTTTACCGCCCGGATTGGGTAGAGACCAGCAAGGCAGGGGATATTGAATATATTTTGCTCAATAATGTCCCGACATTGATTTGGCTGGCAAACCTGGCTTGTCTGGAATACCATGTTTCTTTTCACCGGGTGGATCGCCCGGTTCCCACCGAGTTGGTGTTTGACCTGGATCCCAGTGCTCCCGGATTTGAAAAAGTGGCGGAAGTGGCGTGGTTGATCAAGGAAGTGCTGGAGAAAATGGGGTTATCCGGAGTGGTGAAAACCTCCGGCGCAACGGGACTTCAAATTTATGTCCCGATCGAACCGGTTTACTCTTATGAAGAAACAAGGAAAATCGGGGAATTGATCGCACATTATTTGACCGAACTTCATCCCCGGTTGGTCACGGTGGAACGCCAGGTCAAAAAGCGGGGAGACAAAGTTTATATTGATTATCTGCAGCATTGGCACAACAAAACGTTAATTGCGCCCTATTCGCCGCGGGCCGTGTCGGAAGCAACGGTTTCGACGCCGCTGGAGTGGGAGGAACTCCAAACACTTCGTTCGCCCAAGGAATGGACGCTGCTCAACATTTTTGACCGTTTGAAAGAAAAAGGGGATTTGTTTGAACCGGTTTTATCCGGTGAAAGACAACGATTGGATGCGATTCTTCAGTTTATTGAAAAACGCAAACTGTAAAAAGGAAATCGGTCGTGTTATCTTAATATTGATGTGCATTTTTACTTGAATGGTGAGGAGGAAAATGATTGAAACGGATATTCATTAACGGCACGATCATCACCCTGGTGGAAGGAAAAGAAGTGATTGAACAAGGAGCAATGGGTGTGGATGGCACCGATATTACATATATAGGTCCGGTTCCGGGAGAAGACGAACTGGCTTCCTATGATGAAGTCATCGATTGCCGGGGACGCGCGATCATGCCCGGGCTTGTCAATACACACGGACATGCGGCCATGACGTTGCTCAGAGGGTATGCCGATGATCTTCCGTTACAAACGTGGCTGGAAGAAAAAATGTGGCCGCTGGAAGCCAGGTTTACAGCAAAACAAGTTTCGGCCGGAACGGCCTTGGCGGTCGCGGAAATGATTAAATCCGGGACCACATGTTTTGTGGATATGTATGACCATATGGATGAAGTGGCCAAAATCACGATGGAATCCGGGATGCGCGCCCGGCTGTGCCGCGGTTCCATCGGACTTTGCAGTGAAGAAGAACAAAAACAGAAACTGAATGAAGCCGTGCAATTCGCCAAGGATTGGAACGGACAAGCAGACGGGAGAATCACCACCATGCTGGCGCCGCATGCCCCTTACACCTGTTCACCGGATTACATCCGCCAATTTGTGGAAAAAGCGGCTGAACTTTCGTTGCCGCTGCATACCCATATGTCGGAAACCGCGAAAGAAGTGGAACAAAATGTGAGGGATTACGGTGTCCGGCCGGTGGAACATTTGCGCCGTTTGGGCTTTTTTGATCAGCCGGCGTTGGTGGCGCATGCCGTGCATGTGACGGATGAGGAGATTGATATTCTGGCTTCTTATGATGTCAAAGTCGCTCACAACCCGGAAAGCAATTTGAAGTTGGGAAGCGGTATTGCTCCCATTCCGAAAATGCTTGAAAAAGGCATCCGTCCCGGATTGGCCACGGACGGGGCGGCCAGTAACAACAATTTGGATTTGTTTGAAGAGATGCATATCGCGGCAATGATCCATAAAGGCGCTCATGAAAATTCGGTGCTGGTTCCTGCGATGACGGCGTTGAAAATGGCTACCTTGTATGGGGCGGAATGCGCCTTTTTGGAAAAAGAAACCGGATCCTTGGAAGTTGGAAAGAAAGCGGATTTTGTGGTGTTGGATTTGTCAGGGCCCCATATGCAGCCTTTGCATGATGTGGTATCGCATATTGTGTATTCGGCGAACCGGAATGATGTTTTGGATGTCTACATTGACGGAAAACCGGTCATGCGGAACCGGGAATTGCTGACCTTGGATGAAGAAAAAATCAAATTTGAAGCCAATCGGGCCATTCAGGAGATCTTATAAGAAAAAGCCGCCAATAATTGGCATCATTGGCAGCGAAAAGAGATTTGGCGAAGGGGAATAGGCAGGAGTTTCTAAGTCATACTAAGAACAAATCAAATTTCCATATCAATATCCAAATGGAAGCGCAAGGGAATGTCTGTATTTCTTTCTTGCCATTCCCGTTTTTGAGCAGCAGGGGAAGCCCATGTCTCCGCGGGTAAAAAGGTGGACAGCTGTTTCCATTCCTCTTCGGTCAACCGGTTTTGTAACTCTTTGTAAACCCAATCGGGATAAAGGGAAGGGGTTGTCATTGCCTTCACCTCCCTTGTTGGTGTTAGTATCACCGGAGATAACCCGTTTATGATTAGCACATTTTGCCCGTCCGCAAAATTCCCGGCGGACGGCTTTTGTCATGAAATGGTTTGAGGATCCAACGGTTCTTGAACCATTTTTTCTTTTCGGGATAAAAAACAAGGAAATGACGTAAGTATGTTGAAAGGAGGGGTCGCATGAAACCGGTCTGTTGCATTATGTTGTTTTCCCTGTTGTGGTTTTGTTCCGGTTGCGGGACGGAAGCGAACAAGCCTTCTCCGGCGGAAATCAAGCGTGCGGAGCAAAGCCTGCTTCAGCAAGAACTTCAGCACCTGATCCACCGTGCGGAGCAAAAAAACAATTACGCGTTTCGTTTGCAAATACAAAATCCGAAACAAAAAGAAGAGTACAAAGGAAAGCAAAACGGAGAAAATTGTGTGATTTTGGATGCGCAGGGCAACAAAGTCATGGAAAGAAAAAAGGATAAGGTTTGGGCATTCCATTCAGGAAAAAAGGAAGAAATGACACAGGAACAAGCCGGATTGGTTTCGCTGAAAGATCATTTGCGGTTTATCGGACAGGTTTATGGAGAGATTGAAAAGAATCCGGATGCAAAATGGATGAAAGTATCCGTCGATTCGGCGAAGTTAACCCGTAATTTCAAACAGCGCGTCAATGCCGAGTCCGAACAAGTGTTATTTCCGGTTTATGAAGAGATGGAAATTTATTATGAGTTGATTTACACCGAACCTCAAATGGATTTGAAACAAATGGTATTGCATGTGCATGACAAGAATCAAGCCAAACAAACTTTGATTTATGAGATTGAAGAATAAAGACAGCATTTCTTAGGAATGCTGTCTATTTTATTGGAATGGATTGTCAATACGATAGTATATAAAAAATGTTATACTTTTTATGTATTTGTGTATGTCGCTTTAGAAAGGAGCGTGGCGTGTGAAAAATAAAAAAATCATTTTCATCAGTTGCCTGGTCACGCTTGTTTTATTGTTTGGCGGTTTTTGGGGATACCGAGAGCTGCTGGTGAAAAGACCGGTTGTTTCCATGATTGAAAAACAACCGGGGATGACGATAAGGAAAATCGATGTTTATCCATCTGATATAGAAATTGAACTGGAAATGACCCGTCCCGATCAAAAGGTCTTCACGAGAGAGGTTCCGGATTTAATCCACCGGATTCAGGAAAAAAACAAACACCGTTCTCTTCATGTGAAATGGAAAGACCGTCCCAATGAGAAGTTGCTGGTTGCTTGGGATCAAATGATCTTTGGGATCCGGGAAGGCTTGGAAACGCAAAAATTTACCGAAATTCCTGAAACCATCGGGAAATGGGCGGACCAGTACCATTTGGGTTATGGCGTCAAAATGAATGAAGATGCTGTTTATATTTTGCTTTATGACGGAGATCATTATTTAACCCGTGTGATGCATGTCAATTCTGCGCAGAAAGGAGGCGACAGTGTTGATTAAGCCGGTTTTGGCGGGAGCCGGTGCGGCTCTCGTTATTTTTCTTCTATATCTGGGCGTGGATCCGCTGCCGGTTTTGGTTTTGGCGGCGATCGGAGGAATGGTTTATTTTCAGCGTTCCCGCATGGCGCAAAGGACAGGAAAGATTTTTGAAAAGAAAAAAACAACATCAGTGATTCCCACTGTTGATTTTGACGAGATCGGCGGTCAAAACCGGGTCAAAAATGAGTTGAAGGAAGCCCTTCAATTCTTGATCGACCGGAAAAAGATCGCTCAATTTGGAATTCGTCCGATCAAGGGGATTTTGCTCACCGGCCCTCCCGGAACAGGGAAAACGCTGATGGCCAAAGCGGCTGCCCACTACACGGACTCGGTTTTCGTCAGCGCTTCCGGCAGTGAATTTGTGGAAATGTATGTCGGAGTCGGGGCGAAACGCGTTCGCTCGTTGTTTGAAAACGCCCGTTTAAAAGCCAAGAAAAACAAAAAGTCATCCGCCATTATCTTTATTGACGAAATTGATGTCATCGGCGGGAAACGGGATGGCGGCCAACAGCGTGAATATGACCAAACGCTCAATCAGCTACTTACGGAAATGGACGGGATCCGGTCCGATCAGGATGTGCAGCTCTTGATTGTGGCAGCCACCAACCGGAAAGATATCCTGGATCCGGCACTCCTTCGTCCGGGACGGTTTGACCGTCATATCCAAGTCGATTTGCCGGATAAAAACGCAAGGTTAAAAATTCTTCAATTGCACACCAGAAACAAAACGTTGCACCCGGATGTGTCATTGGAAAAAATCGCATCCGAAACTTTCGGGTTTTCCGGTGCACAATTGGAAAGCCTGACAAATGAAGCAGCGATTTACGCTTTGCGCGACAAGCAAACCGAAATCGGACAAGCACATTTTGCCTCCGCCATTGACAAAGTGCTGATGGGGGAGCAGACCGACCGGGAAGCCGGCGAAGAGGAAAAAGAACGGGTGGCGGTTCATGAAATGGGTCACGCGATTGTCTCGGAACGGTTAAGACCCGGTTCCGTTTCGGAAATCACTTTGACTCCCCGCGGGCAAGCCCTGGGTTATGTGCGTCAAAAACCGGAACAGGACCGGCTTTTGTATACCCGGGAGGATTTGGAAGAAAGCATCCGTGTCTGTTTGGCCGGAGCGGCTGCGGAGGAACATGTTTACGGCCAAAAGAGCACCGGGGCCAAGAACGATTATGAGCAAGCTTACCGTTATGCCCGGCAATTGATTGAAGCCGGCTTGTCGGATCTCGGGATCATTCACCCCGAGTGGACGGACAAGCAGGCAATGTACACGGAAGCCAAGAAAATATTGGATCAACTGTATCAGGAAACTTTGAACGACATTGTGCAATTTTCTTTCATGTTTCAGGATGCATTGCGCATTTTATTAGAAGAAGAAGTGTTATCTGGTGACGATTTTCGGAAAATGTTAAAGAAATATGCTGCAAGAACTGTTAAAATAGATCAAGTTAGGTAAAAGATGAAAGGAGTACTTATTGTGGCAAGCATACAAAACATCGCAGTCATCGGTGGCGGAACCATGGGACGCGGCATTGCCGAATTGATTGCGTCCAAAGGTTTTGACACCACCATTATTGAACAAAACGATGAATTGGCCAAAGAAGCGTATGACTCTATTGAGATGAGCCTGGACAAGAAATTGTC
Organism: Thermoactinomyces sp. FSL K6-2592; assembly: GCF_038006465.1. Lineage (NCBI taxonomy): Bacteria > Bacillati > Bacillota > Bacilli > Caryophanales > Thermoactinomycetaceae > Thermoactinomyces > Thermoactinomyces sp. FSL K6-2592. The sequence goes on along the minus strand of NZ_JBBOVH010000001.1, from coordinate 1,575,965 downwards.
GAAATGGGGCATTACGCTTGCTGAAAAGAAAATGACCCTTTCCCGTTTACATGTCACCAGTGACATGAATGTGTTAAAAGAAGCGGACTTTGTGATTGAATCGGTTTACGAAGACATGAAGACGAAAATTCAAGTCTTTGAACAATGTGATAAACTGTGCCGTCCTGAAGTCGTATTAGCCAGTAACACATCGACCCTCAGTTTGACGGAGATTGCGGCTGCGACCAATCGCCCTCAGAATGTGATTGGTCTTCATTTTGTGCATCCGGTTCCCCGGACACCGCTTGTAGAGATGGTGCGCGGCTTGAAAACCTCGCAACAAACCGTGGAAACCGTGATGGAGTTGCTGCCGAAACTGGAAATCAAAGGGGTTGAAGTATACGAATCTCCTGGTTTTGTCACCACCCGTCTGATTGTTCTTTTGATCAACGAGGCGATTTATACCTTGATGGAAGGGGTTGCCAGCGAGAAGGACATTGACCGGGCCATGAAAATCGGATATCACTTCGACAAGGGTCCGTTGGAAATGGCGGATCACTTCGGTTTGGATTCGATTTTGGCGGCATTGGAGCGCCTTTACCGTGAATTTGGCGATATTAAATATCGTCCCGCTCCGCTGTTGAAAAAAATGGTTCGTGCCGGGCATTTGGGAGTGAAAACCGGGGAAGGATTTTTCCGGTATGATGAAGACGGTGAACGTATCGACAAGGAGGAGCAGCAATGAAGATTTTAGTCATCAACTGTGGCAGTTCATCCATTAAATACCAGCTGTTTGACATGCAGGACGAGTCCGTCTTGGCCACCGGATTGGTTGAAAAAATCGGGACGGAAAGTTCGATTATCAAACATCAGGTGCCGGAGAAAGAAGAACTGGTGATTGCCAGCGAGATTCTGGATCACCGGGTCGGTATGAAAAAAGTGCTTGATTTGTTGATGGATCCGGAAGATGGCGTGATCAAAAGCGCTGAAGAAGTGGCGGCCGTCGGGCACCGCGTTGTTCACGGGGGAGAAAACTTCTCCAGCTCGGTGGTGATCGACAACGATGTGCGCCGGGCCATCCGGGAAACCATCGATTTGGCTCCTTTGCATAATCCGCCGAACCTGCTCGGCATTGACGCGGCCCAAGCCCAACTTCCGCATGCCGTCCATGTTGCCGTTTTTGACACGGCCTTTCATCAAACCATGCCCGATTATGCCTACATGTACCCGCTTCCTTATGTCTTGTATCGGAAACATAAAATTCGCCGTTATGGTTTCCACGGGACTTCGCACAAATATGTTTCGGAACAGGCTGCCAAATTCCTCGGACGTCCGCTGGATGAACTGAAAATTGTCTCTTGTCATATCGGGAACGGAGCCAGCATTACCGCTGTTCAAAACGGAAAATCGGTGGATACAAGCATGGGGATGACTCCACTGGAAGGTTTGATGATGGGAACACGCAGCGGGGATATCGATCCGGCAATCGTTCCTTTTGTCATTACAAAAGAAGATCTGACCCTTGCCGAAGTCAATTCCATGATGAACAAGCACAGCGGATTGCTGGGGATTTCCGGAATTTCCGGAGATATGCGCGAAGTGACCGAAGCCATGGAAAACGGGAATGATTATGCGCGTCTGGCCATTGATATGTATGTCTATAAAATCAAAAAGACCATCGGGGCTTATATTGCGGCCATGAACGGCGTGGATGCCATTCTCTTTACCGCCGGGGTCGGCGAAAATGCAGCATTGATCCGGGAAAGAGTGTGCGAAGGGCTTACCTTCCTTGGCGTGGAACTGGATCCGGCATTAAATGCTGAACGCAGCAAAAAAGAGCGCCGGATCAGTACGCAGCGGTCCAAAGTGGATGTTCTTGTCATTCCGACCAATGAAGAACTGATGATTGCCAGAGAAACACAAGCACTGGTTCAATAAGGCATGTTCATGATAAGATGGATAATAGTGAGATAGATTGTTAGACTGCTGAACATGGGAGGGGCCCGATCTTGAAGCTTTCAAAACGTGTGCAACAGTTGGCGCCGTCGCCGACACTTGCGATTACTGCCAAAGCAAAGGCCTTGAAACAACAAGGGCATGATGTGATTGGCCTGGGAGCCGGTGAACCGGATTTCAACACACCGGAACACATCATTGAAGCTGCCAAATCTGCAATGGACAACGGTTATACCAAATATACGGCAACAGGCGGGATCCCTGAGCTGAAAGAAGCCATTGCAAACAAGTTGAAAAAGGATAACGGGTTGACTTACAAACCCGGCCAAATTATTGTGACCGTCGGGGCGAAGCACGCGCTTTACAATCTGTTCCAAGCCTTATTGGATGAAGGGGACGAAGTCATTGTCCCGGCCCCCTACTGGGTCAGTTATATCGAACAGGTGAAACTGTCCCAAGGAAAGCCGGTGGTGATCGAAGGAACAGAAGAGCAAGAGTTTAAGATCACACCTCAACAATTGCAAGAAGCCATTACTCCGCGGACGAAAGCGATGATTTTAAACAGCCCGTCCAACCCGACCGGCATGGTTTATACGGAGGATGAGTTGCGTGCAATTGGAAAAGTCTGCATTGACCGGGATATCCTCATCATTTCGGATGAAATTTATGAACATCTGATCTATGATCCGGACAAAAAACATGTCAGCATGGCCGGTCTGGGGCCGGATTATTATGATCATACGGTCATCATCAACGGGGTTTCCAAATCTTATTCCATGACCGGATGGCGGATCGGATTTGCTGCGGGTCCGGAGCCGCTGATCAAAGCCATGAACGGAATTTCCGACCACAGCACATCCAATCCCACTTCCATTGCGCAATATGCCGCTTTGGAAGCTTTGTCGGGTACACAGGAACCCATTCAAGAAATGAAAAAAGCTTTCAAAGAACGCCGAGATTACGTGGTGGACCGCTTGAACAAAATTCCGGGCTTTGTTTGCCTGAAGCCGGCGGGCGCGTTTTATGCGTTTGTCAATATCCGTAAAGCGCTCGAAAACTCCGGCGGCCGTTACAAAACCCCGGATGAGTGGGCGGCGGATTTGTTGGAAACCGAACGGGTTGCCGTTGTTCCGGGTTCCGGTTTCGGTTCCAAAGATCATATCCGTATTTCTTATGCCACCTCATTGGAACAATTGGAAAAGGCTTTGGACCGGATCGAACGGTTCGTTTCCCAATCTCAGGCATGAAAAAAGGCTGTTGACCACGGTCAACAGCCTTTTTGCCATCCATCAGAATATTTTTTTGACAGATAAAATCCTTGTAAGCATCGCATGAATTACAAAACTTCACGAATCAAGCTGATCACTTTGCCGAGGATTTTCACACTGGGCAATAAAATCGGCGAAAGGGTGTCATTTTCAGGTTGCAAACGAATATGATCCTTTTCCTTAAAAAACCGTTTGACCGTTGCTTCCCCTTCAGGAGTCATGGCCACGACGATGTCGCCGTTTTCGGCGGTTGGTTGCTGACGCACGACCACATAATCCCCGTCCAAAATTCCGGCATTGATCATGCTGTCCCCGCGCACGGACAGGAGAAAAACGGGATCATCTTGTCCGGCGAGCCGTCTTGGAAGCGGATAATAATCTTCGATATTTTCAATGGCTGTAATCGGCTCGCCCGCCGTCACTTTACCGACCAGCGGGACCATGACGGTTTCCACGCCTTTGGTATAGATTTCAGGGCGGTGTAAAAGCTCGATGGCACGGGGTTTGGTCGGGTCACGCCGGATATATCCCTTTTTTTCAAGACGAGCCAGGTGTCCATGCACGGTGGAACTGGAGGCAAGACCCACGGCTTCGCCGATTTCCCGGACGGAAGGCGGGTATCCTTTTTCGGCCACTTCTTTTTGGATATAGTCTAAAATGGCTTTTTGCCTGGGTGAGAGTTTGTCCACGTTTTCATCCCCCTTTGATCACATTCACCCGCTCCACATCGACATATCTTCTATTAGTATACATGAACAATGGAAAAAGAACAAACATTTGCAGAATGTTTGTTCTTAAAACACAGTTTATAACATTTGATCCAGCCGGTCGAGCGCTTCATCCTTTTCCGTATTGATGACATGGGTATAGATCTGGGTGGTTTGAATATTGGAATGCCCCAGAATTTCTTGCACCACCCGCAGGTTTTCCCCGTTGGACAAAAGAAGGGTGGCCAGGGTATGGCGCAGTTTATGAGGGGAAATGGAGGCTGCCTTCGGAGGCAGGTTGGCTTCGCGCACGTATTTGCTGATAATATCCGAGATTCCTTTCCGGCTGATGCGCTGATAGTTCTTATTGAGAAACAAGGCTTGCTGATGTTCCCGATCTGCTTTGTTTTCGGGGCGGACGGACAAATAATTTCTCAACGCTTGTTTGGCCGTCTCATTCAATTTGAGCATCCGTTCTTTTCCGCCTTTGCCCAAGATGATCACCCGCATGACTTCGCCGTCGGACTGGATGCTGTTCAGATTTAATTGAATCAGCTCGGACACCCGCATCCCGGTGTTTAAAAAAAGGAGAAGAATGGCCAGATCGCGTCTTTCCATCCATTCCGGGCTTTTGGTGTTTTTCTTTTGATGGTACGTTTTGACGGCGTGAAGAAGGCGCAGGGCCTCTTCTTTGGTCAGAAAGACAGGAACTTTTTGGCGCGAACGGCTTCTCAATGAAGCATCTTCGTATTCTGCCATTGGATTTTGGCTCAGCACATGGGTTTTGACCAGAAAACGAAAGAGAGAGCGCAACGAAGCGCGCTTTCTTTGTTTGCCACTTTGGGAGTTTTCCCGGTAGTGTGTCCGGGTGATCCACTCCTCCTTGATTTTCCCGGTTTTCGGGTCTTTTTTCTTTCTTAAAATATGTACGGTTCGTTCATAGCCGTTTTCAATCTGCCGGAAAAAACGTTTGATGATCATCGAATCCACTTGATCGATCGTTTTGTTGATGGAATCAAGATAATCAAAAAAGAGTGCAAAATCATAGGCATAATTTGCAATGGTTTGTTTTGAACGTTCGGCGCTGATCATCTCGAGAAAAAATTCTTGCACTTCTGCAGGAAACTGAGAGATGATCCGATTGATATTTTCTGGCAGTTTACGTGATTTAAAAACCGGTTTCAAGCCGAATCCACCTCCTGCTCCTGAAAGTCAGTGTCATTATTCTAACATAAAGAATGGAAGGTTATTTGACTTCAGCCGACAAGATCATCTATAATATCTATCCGGGTGTGGGAAACACCCGTTTTTTAATGACCATAATCCAATTTTATATGATAAACGACATCAATCTTTTTGTGTCACGCAACTTGTTGCGTGACGGGTGGGTGAGGGATCATCTCAAAGGAATAGAAAGGCAAGATGGATCGTTCAACATTGAAAGTTGAGATCATTGCAGGAGTGACTTCCTTTTTCACGACAGCCTATATTCTGATTGTTAATCCACTGATTTTGAAAGATGCCGGCATTCCGTTGGGAGCAGGATTGATGGCCACCATTTGCGCTTCCGTCTTTGGTTGTTTGATCATGGGATGGTATGCCAAAGCTCCGATTATCCTGGTACCCGGGATGGGAGTCAATGCATTTTTCAGTTACACCATTGTGCAATCTTTCGGGCTTTCGTGGAAGCAAGGGTTGGCTGTGGTGATTCTCTCCGGGCTTTGCTTTTTCATCGCCAGTGTGACATCCTGGGGCGATAAGCTTGTCACCGGGGTTCCGGATTCGTTGAAGCACGGAATCACAGCAGGGATTGGTTTCTTGCTGACTTTTATCGGCTTGCAGAAAGGGATGATCATCCAACCGAGTGAAATCAACGTTGTTCAACTGGGTGATTTTTCCCATCCGGTAACCCTCGCGACGATTTTGGGCCTTGTTGTTACGCTGTTTTTGTTTGTCCGGGGGACCAGAGGGGGCATGTTGATCGGGCTGATCATCACCAGCTTGCTGACGATGATCCTGACCGGTGATTTTCGTCCCCAGGCAGCCGATGTGAAGTTGCAAGATTATTTCCATCTGTTTGCTGCAGCAGAGTTCAACCTTTGGCAGATTCCGTTTTGGCTGTCTGTTTTCTCGATGACCATGATTGTGGTTTTTGAAAACATGGGCTTATTAAGCGGTATGCTGCCGGATGCCGAAAAATTTCCGCGGGCTTATCAGGTTGTGGCGGTATCCACACTCACATCCGGCATCTTCGGAACAAGCCCGACGGTGGCATCGGCTGAAAGCTCAGCCGGAATTGCTGAAGGGGGAAGAACAGGCATTCCGGCTCTGGTTGCAGCCGGATTGTTTGCCCTTTCGGTTTTTATGCTGCCGGTGATCGGCATGATTCCGGAAAATGCAGTTACTCCTGTATTGATGGTGATTGGTGCGCTGATGATGAAAAGCGTGCAAGAGATTCCCTTCCATGATTTTTCAGAAGGATTTCCCGCTTTTTTAATCATCGCTGGAATTCCGCTTACGGGAAGTATTGCGGATGGATTGGCGTTGGGATTCATCGCGTATCCGTTGCTCAAAGCCGCAAGCGGAAAATGGAAACAGGTTTCGCGCTTGATTTATATGACAGCGGGATTGTTTTTAATCTATTTTGTTGCTTCCGCATGGATGATGCATTAAAAAAAGAGGCCGGATCCGGCCTCTTTTTTTGTGGGGACGACATATTTACATGGGTGAGGAGATTCATTGTGGCATGTCATTGACTGTGGGAGAGGAAACAAAGAATGAGCCGGGACAACCGGACGGGACACCTGTGTGCCATTTCAGTTTCAGGTTGCTCTGCCAATGTTAAGCGGTCCGGGTGGGGCGGATCCAAACGGCTGTTGTCCAGGATGCCATTTATTTTTGCCGGCGGGTGATTCATGACGAGGGCAGGGGTGGAAAACATGAGAAAAAATGTAAACAAAAAGCCGAGGGAGAATACGAGAATGACTGATATTTTTTTTGCAATCATATCTTTTTCTCCTTTTCATCCCGATAATGGATCATTCGTAAGGAGGATTTAATTTTTGTCTATTCCCACTATTCAAAATTAAACCCCTGGATTTCAGCGGAACGAATTGAACAAAATCAACATTTAATCCATTAATGAAGGTATTTTATCCAAGAAGCTTTAGTTTGCGCATAAACACCAACATAAACAAGTTTGCAACACAAACAAACCTTCAAAAAATAAAAACACACAAAGGATAAATTTACGACGTTCTCCCGGGCAACCAAAAAACATCAATCAAACCGAGCAACATCGCAATCGAAAAACAATAAAAATATATTATTCAAAAAATAATAAATTAATTGATAAATGATTTAATTTTGTAGTATAATACTAATACGTACTGGTACTCATTGAAGAATGGATGATGGATATGCTTCATGTAACCAAAATGCCAACAGAAGCAAAAGACAAGTTATTGTATGTCGCTCTTCAACTGTTTACCACCAAAGGATTTAAAGAGACCTCGATCCTTGAAGTGGTGGAACAGGCAAGGGTGTCCAAAACGACTTTTTACCGTTTTTTCCGCAGCAAAGAAGAATTGCTTGTCTGCTTGTTTGAACTGTTGGCCAACGAAGTTTTGAAGGAAGTGGAGGAAGCGGTTCTCCGGGAAGAGCAAATTGCGTACAAGGGGTATGCCGGCATACGCCGTTACATCGAGATTTGTGTGAATCGTTCAACCGTTGCGAAATTATTGTTGGTGGAGTCTGTCGGGGTGAGTAAAGCGGTGGAACGGATGCGCCGGACAGCTCACCTGAGATTTGCCGATTTGATTGACCGGATTGTGCAGGAGATTCTTCCGCCGGCCAAACAAAACCAGGATGCCCGGATCATTTCGCAAGCCATGGTTGGAGCGATCAATGAAGTCGTGATGCATAATCTTTTCCGGTCTGATGAAAAAATCGACACGGACCACCTGGCACGGTTGTTAAACCGGATCATGGTCAGTTCGTATGTCAACTTTTCGTTTGGGAAATCAGCTGGAAACATGGTTCGTCAATAGGCCTGTCTTTGGACGGGAAGTACCAGTACGTATCGGTATCAAACGGAGGGATGCCATTATGTCAGGAACCAATAAGGAAGCGAATTCGGGACTTTGTTTCCAACTTTCTGAAGAACAACTGGATCTCAAAAAGTGGGCGCATGGATTTGCAGAAAAGGAGATCCGCCCGATCGCGGCCGAGTATGATGAAAAAGAAGAGTTCCCCATGCAAGTTTTGGAAAAAGCTGCGAAAGCCGGCTTAACCAGCTATGCGGCTCCGGTGGAATATGGAGGGGGCGGCCTGACCAGCGTGATGGCTGCTTGCCTGATTGCCGAGGAGTTGTATTGGGGGTGCGCGGGAATTGCCACATCCCTGATGGTGGCAGGGTTGGCCGGATTACCTCTTTATTATATGGGAACGGAAGAACAAAAAAAGAAATGGATCCCGTTCTTGTGTGATCCGGAAACCCCGCGGATGGGAGCCATGGCACTGACTGAGCCAGGCGCTGGTTCCGATGTCAAAGCGATTAAAACCCGCGCCGAAAAAGACGGCAACGAATGGGTGATCAACGGACGGAAATGTTTCATTACCAATGGAGGCATTGCCGATCTGTACGTTGTTTTTGCACGGACCATTCCGGATGCGGGTTATCACGGGGTGTCGGCCTTCATTGTCCCCAAAGGAACGCCGGGGCTTTCCGGAGGGAAAAAAGAGCGAAAAATGGGAATTCGGGCTTCTCATACCGGAGATGTGATTTTTGAGGATGTCCGCGTCCCAGAGGAAAACCTGCTGGGAGAAGAGCACATGGCATTCTTCGGGGCCATGCAGATGTTGGAAAAATCAAGACCGGTTGTGGCTGCCGGCGCTGTCGGTGTTGCCCAGGCTGCATATGAATATGCATTGGAGTATGCAAAAAACCGGGTGCAATTCGGGCGTCCCATCATCAAAAACCAGGCGATTTCCTTTATGCTTGCACAAATGAAAACCAAAATCGAAGCGGCCCGCCTGCTGACTTATCGCGCGGCCGATCTGGCAGACCGGGGGGAACCCTGTACGACCGAAGCCAGTATGGCCAAAGCATTCGCAGCCGAAACAGCCATGGAAGTCACGACCAATGCGGTGCAAATTTTGGGCGGATACGGTTATATGCGGGATTATCCGGTTGAAAAGTGGATGAGGGATGCGAAAATCCTGTCCATTTATGAAGGAACCACACAAATTCAATATAAAGTGATCACCAACAGTTTCTAAACATTATCAATATGAAGGGAGAAATGATGATGAAAGACTTGAGCATTCATGAAATTTTCGAAAAAATCGAGCAGGCGTTAAATGAGGATTCCAAGCCGATTGAAGGAATGAATGCCGTTTATCAATATGATCTCACAGGCGAAGAAGAAGTCACCTATCAGCTGCAATTGTCCAATGGTCAAGCCAAAGTGGAGAAAGGTTCACCTGCTGAAGCGGATTGTGTGTTGCAAATGAAAATCGATGATTTTAAAGAATTGCTTTTGGGAAATCTGAGCGGAACCGCAGCGTTCATGTCCGGGAAATTGAAAATCAAAGGAAATATCGGTGCTGCGATGAAGATGGAAAACTTGCTCCGTCAATATGACGTAAGCAAATATGTATGATTTCAGTTCCCGGTCCGGACCGGGAACTGCCTCAGGCGTCATATCACTGCTTCTGGAGGGCTGCCAATGAAAAACCAAAATCTGGTGGAAATGGTATGGCGCTCCGTTGAAAAATATCCGGACAATATCGCACTGAAGTGGAAAGAAAACAACACTTACCAAACACTCACTTATCAGAATTTTTGGAACCGTATTCAATGGGTGGCCGCAGGATTGTATCGTTTCGGGGTCCGGAAGGATACCAAAGTCGGCATCCTTTCCAACAATCAATACAAATGGCCCATTGCGGATCTGGCTGTCGGCAGTTTGGGGGCTGTCAGCGTGCCGGTCTACCCGTCCCTTCCTGCGGACCATGTCAACACCATTTTAAAACAAGCAGACTGCGAAGTGGTTTTTGTAGAGGATGAAGAACAACTCCAAAAAGTCATCCATGGCCAAAACGATGTCCATACCATTATTTATATGGGATTCAGAGAATATTCAGGAAATAACGGGAATATCGTCACCTTTTCTTCCTTGGAGCGCCAAGGAAAGGAACACCCGCTGGATCAATGGTCAGAGATTTGGAAAGCAATCGGGCGCGATCAACTGATGACCATCATCCATACATCCGGAACGACGGGTGTTCCCAAGGGTGCTATGTTAACACACGGAAATTTTTTATCCAATATTGAGGGAATTCAAATTTGGTGCATGGAAGCCCGGCACGATGACATTTTCTTGTCCTATCTGCCGCTGGCGCATGTTTTTGAACGAATGGCCGGACAGTTTATGCCGTTATCGGTCGGGGCCACGATTGCTTATGCAGAAAGCCTGGAGACGATCCCGCAAAATCTGTTGGAGGTTCGTCCCACGGTGATGACCAGTGTGCCAAGGCTTTTTGAAAAAATTTATGCCCGCGTCCAAGAAGAGATCCAATCGGGGACACCGATCCGCCGTGCGGTTTTTGAATGGGCTCTTAAGATCGGGGAAAAACGGTATGAACTGTACACCAGCAAGCCGGCTGATTATTTGATGATGCATGATTTGCCGCCGGATCTGAAATGGAAATGGAAAATTGCCGACAAGCTCGTTTTTCAGAAGATCAAATCGCAACTGGGCGGGCGGCTGCGCGGTTTGATTTCGGGCGGGGCTGCTTTGAATCCCGACATCGCCCGGTTCTTTTGGGCGATTGATGTGCCGGTGTTGGAGGGATACGGACTGACCGAAACCTCACCGGTGATCAGTGTCAATCCGTTTTCCCGTGCCCGGATCGGAACTGTGGGGCTGCCGCTGCCCAACTTGGAAGTCAGTATCGCCGAGGACGGCGAAATTTGGGTTCGCGGTCCCAATGTGATGCAAGGGTATTACCGAAATGAGGAAGCAACCGCCAATCAGTTCCACAACGGATGGTTGAAGACAGGGGATCTGGGTGAAATCAACGAGGAAGGTTATTTGAAAATCACGGACCGGAAAAAACGGCTTTTGATATTGTCCACCGGAAAAAATGTGAGTCCCCAACCGGTGGAAAATGCGATTTGCGCCAGTTTGTACATCAACCAGTGCTGTTTAATCGGCCAAGACCGAAAATACACCACCGTGTTGATCGAACCTGATTTTGAACAGCTGGTCCCTTGGGCAAAGAAGAAGAATTTGCCTGCCGATTCCCGTGAGAAGCTGGTCGAATGCGAAGAAGTGAAAACGCTTCTTCAAAACGAGATCAAGCAGGCGGTCAAGAATTTCCCCCGTTATGAACGGCCCAAAAAAGCTTGGATATCCGGACGGGAGTGGACAGAGGAAACCGGAGAGATCACGCCTTCATTGAAAGTACGGACACATGAGATCGAAAAAATTTATAAAAATGAAATTGCCCAAATGTACGGGGATGTTTCTCATCCGCGCATGATTATTTTAGAATCCGCAAAGCAAGGAGGTACATCATGAATCTTCCACTCAAAGGAAAAGTGGCGGTTGTCACCGGGGCTTCCCGCGGTTTGGGGAGAATGGACGCTTTGAAGTTGGCAGAAGCCGGAGCCGATGTGGTGGTGACGGATATTTTGATCGAAGAAGACGAGAAATTGGAGGAAAAGTCCGAACAGTACGGGCCGATGTCCCAAATCATGGCTCAATCCAAAACCATTTACACCAAATCTACGGCCAAACAAATTGAAGAAATGGGACGGCGCTCGGCGGCATACCGGATGGATGTCACAGATCGGGAAGAAGTCCAAAAGGTAATGGCTGAAATCAAAGACAGGTTCGGTCGGATTGACATCTTGGTCAACAATGCCGGAACCTTGGATCATACAGCGCGTTTGGAACATCAGAATGATGATTTTTGGGACCGGGATTTGAAGGTGAATTTGACCGGAGCTTACAACTGTTCCAAAGCGGTTTGGCCCTATATGAAAGAACAGAAATGGGGACGCATCATCAATATGGCTTCTGTGGCCGGAACCTTGGGAGGATACGGACAAGCCAGTTATTCAACCACCAAAGCGGGAATCCTGGGCTTGACCAAAACCTTGGCTTTGGAAGGGGCCCGGTACAATATTACGTCCAATGCCATTGTGCCGGGAATTATCAATACGGAGGCTTTTCAATACACCAACCCGAAAATGCGGGAGCGCATGATTGAACGGACGGCTTTTAAAAGACCGGGGGAACCGGAGGATATTGCATATGCCATCGTGTTCTTGGCATCAGATCAGGCCAAATACATTACCGGGGTCGGACTTCCGGTTGCAGGCGGAATCGATCTGTTTACTTTTTGATGAAGAAAGGAGAGAAAAGCATGAGTGACCGCGATGCAGTGATCATTGATGCCATCCGGACACCGATCGGGCGGAAAAAAGGAACACTCTCGACGGTCCGGCCTGATGACATGGCAGCTTTCGTCCTGCAAAAGCTGGTGGAGAAAAACCAACTGGATCCGGCAGAAGTGGAAGACATTAAAATGGGATGCGTCACGCAAATCGGCGAGCAAGGATACAATATCGGCAGAATGGCCGGCTTGATCGCAGGGTTTCCGGTGGAAGTGTGCGGAGTGAGTGTCAACCGGATGTGTGCTTCCTCTTTGGAAACCGTTGCCCAAGGGGCTCATGCCATCATGGCGGGGATGGCGGATTGTGTGATCGCGGCCGGGGTTGAAAGCATGAACCGGGTCCCCATGGGCAGTGACGGCGGCAGTTTCAGCGACCGGCTGTTGTCCAAATACAACATTATTCCGCAAGGGCTCTCAGCGGAAATGATTGCCGAAAAATGGGGAATCTCCCGTGAGGAGATGGACGAATTTTCATTGCACAGCCATGAAAAGGCACTGGTTGCACAACAGGAAGGACGTTTTGACAACGAGCTGGTGCCGGTGGAAATCAAAGGAGATAAAGGGGAATGGGTAAAACTGGACAAGGATGAGACGCCCCGGGCCAATACCAGTTTGGAAGCACTGGCTCAATTGTCTCCCTCCTTCCGTCCCGACGGCAATGTGACACCGGGAAATTCCAGCCAGATCAGTGATGGTTCGGCCGCTGTTTTGCTCACCTCCCGCCGGAAAGCCAAAGACTTGGGGCTCGTTCCGAAAGCCCGGGTGGTTGCCACACAATTGGCTGGTGTGGAGCCGGATATCATGCTGACGGGGATCATTCCCGCCACCCGAAAAGTGTTGGACCGTGTCGGTTTAAGTTTGGACGACATCGGCGTGTTTGAGGTCAATGAAGCGTTTGCTTCGGTGGTTCTTGCCTGGAAGCAGGAGATCAAACCGGACATGGAAAAAGTCAACCCCAACGGAGGCGCGATTGCATTGGGGCATCCGCTCGGAGCCAGTGGGGCCCGGATTATCGCGACATTGGTCAATGAGCTGGAACGCCGGAAGGAACGTTACGGGTTGGCCACGATGTGCATCGGATTCGGAATGGCGCTTGCAGTCATTATTGAACGGGAGGAAGGCTGATGGAGTGGAAGCATTTTTTGGTGGAGATTCGCGATCAGGTTGCACGGATCACCATCAACCGCCCGCCAGTAAATACGCTGAGCCGGGATGCCCTGATTGAATTGGGTTCCATTTTGGATCAATTGGAAAAGGATCCGTCCGTCCGGAGTTTGATCCTCACCGGTGCGGGAGAAAAAACTTTTTCCGCCGGTGCGGATGTTTCCGAGTTTGGCGGGATGGGGGATCGGGAACAGGCTGAAGGTTTCTTAAAACAAATCCATGATTTATTCGACCGGATTGAAAACTTCCCCAAACCGGTGATTGCTTCCATCAACGGGAAAGCGTTGGGTGGCGGAAACGAATTGCAAATGGCTTGCCACTTGGCGATTGCCGCCGACCATGCCGAATTCGGATTGCCGGAAGTCCGGTTGGGGATTATGCCGGGTTACGGTGGAACACAACGGTTACCACGTCTGATCGGGCAAAGGCGCGCTTTGGAAATCATGCTGGAAGGGAAAAGAATTTCCGCACAGGAAGCATTGGAAATCGGACTGGTCAATAAAGTTGTGCCTGCGGAACGGTTGGCCGAAGAAGCGTTTGAATGGGCCAAACAATTGGCCGAAGGACCGCCCGTTGCCATGAAAGGAATCATCCAATCGGTCATCAACGGGAGCCGGAAGGAACTGCCGGAAGGGTTGAAAGTCGAACGCGAAAACATGCTGGCCGTGATGCGCACGGAAGATGCCATCGAAGGGGTTGCCGCTTTCTTTTCCAAACGCAAACCGTCTTTTAAAGGAAAATAATATCGGCACATAAGCCTCCCAAACCGGGAGGCTGTGCCTGCATTTCATTTAAAGGGGGGATCTTATGCCTTCACATACTTACTTTTTTACCGGTTTCCCCGGATTTATTGCCACCCGGCTGGTTGAAAAGTTGTTTGACCAGGATCCGTCTTCCCGTTTCCTGCTGTTGGTTCACCCCAGCCAACAGGAGAAGGCGGAAAAGGTGATTTCGCAATTAACGCAAAAGAAAGCAGGGTCCAGAGGATGTTTCATCCCGATCCCCGGCGACATTACCAAGGAAAATTTGGACATCCCGCAGCTACGCATGGAACGCCTCCGGGAGGAGATCGATTATGTTTTTCATTTGGCCGCGATTTATGACTTGGCGGTTTCCAAGGAGACCGCCTATAAGGTCAATGTGACCGGCACCCGAAATGTAAACGATTTCGTCTTAAGTTTATCCGGATTGAAGCGGTACGTCTATTTCAGTACCGCTTATGTATCGGGCAAGCGGACCGGCCGGATTTTGGAGACTGAATTGGATGAAGGACAGTCTTTTAAAAACCATTATGAAGCGAGCAAGTTTGAAGCGGAGGTTATCACCCAGAAGATCATGAAGCAAGTGCCTTTGACAATCATCCGGCCGGGAATTGTCATGGGAGATTCCAAAACGGGGGAAACGGTCAAGTTTGACGGACCTTACTTTGTGATGCGTTATTTGGACAAATTTTCCCGTTTCCCCATTCCTTATCCGGGCCGGGGGAAAGCCTTGTTAAATCTCGTGCCGGTGGATTATATCGTGGACGCAACGTGTTATTTGGCCACGCATCCGGTGGGGGAAGGAAAAGTGTATCATTTGACCGACCCCAACCCTTATCCGGCCCGGGAAGCGTTCGGTATCATTTGCGAGACACTGGTTGGAAAGAAAGCGTCCTTTACGCTGCCCTCTTTCATTGTATACGGTTTGCTTTCAATCCCCGCGTTTCGAAGGTGGTTGATGGTGGAAAAAGAGACCATCGAATACTTTCGCCTGAAGGCGGAATACGATTGCTCACAAGCGTTGGAAGATTTAAAAGATTCAGGGGTCAAGTGCGCGGATTTTAAAGATTACATTCAGGTTTGTGTCAAATTCTATGAAAATCACCGGCATGATCCGGACAAAATGATTGAAGTGCGGTAAGAAACAATAAAGCTTGTCGGCCGGATGACTTGGCGACAAGCTTTATTGTTGCGCTGATTAAGAAGCGGATGCCTCTTTGGATGCTTTTTGAAGATCCCGCTCTTTGCATTCCATGGTGCAATAGCCTTCATATTTTTCTTCGCATTCCGGACAACAAATGTGCTGTTTATGGCAAGGATCATATTTGCAATTGATGTAGCGGTCTTCCGGTTTTCCGCAATGGGAACATTTCCCGACGATCTTGTCTTCGACTTGATTGATGCGGACCGAGATCCGTTCATCAAACACATAACATTTTCCGTCAAAGAGTTGCCCTTTTACTTCCGGATCTTGGCTGTAGGTGATGATACCCCCGTCCAGCTGGTAAACTTCTTTAAACCCTTCTTCCAGCATCAGGGCCGTCAGTTTTTCACAACGGATGCCCCCGGTGCAATAAGTGATGATCGGTTTGTCTTTGTATTGGCTCATGTTTTTGCGAATCCATTCAGGGAACTCCCGGGTGGTTTTGACATCCGGGCGGATGGCTCCGCGAAAATGGCCGATGTCATACTCATAGTCGTTTCTTCCGTCTAATACGATCACGTCATCCCGTTGGAGCATTTCGTAAAATTCTTTGGGCGACAAACGTTTTCCCGTTTTTTTGTGGGGATCCACGTTCTTTTTCAAACGCCAGGTGACCAATTCTTTTTTCGGGCGTACAATCATTTTTTTGAATGCATGTTTGTGATGTTTGTCGACCTTAAAGGGCATATCATGGAACAACGGGTGCTGATGCATGTAATCCATATATTTTTGGGTTTGTTCAACTGTTCCCGACACGGTTCCGTTAATTCCTTCTTTGGAAACCCAAATCCGTCCCCGCAAGCCGAGTTCATTGCAAAATGCACGGTGTTCATCCGCAAAGGATTCCGGATCTTCCAAAGGTGTGTATTTATAGTAAAGGAGTACACGATAGTTTTGATCATTGGTTTCCATGTCTGATCACTTCCCCTTTTCAACAGTTTTCCCGAAAAAAGTCCTGCCTTTTAGTATACAACAGACATGAAAAAACGCAAAGTACGGCTTAAGGCCGAAGCCGATCGCACAAAGGCCTTTTTTCAATTATGATAATCAAAAAGACCAAAAGGTGGGAAGAAGTTGAAAGAACAAAACAAAGCCGTTTTTCTCGACCGGGACGGGGTTATCAACGAAGTGAAAACGGACCGGGTGGATCATGTCAACCGGCCGCAGGATTTCTATTTGCTTGAAAAAGTTCCGGAAGCGATTGCCAAATTAAGGGGACTCGGGTACAAAATTTTTGTGGTTACCAATCAAGGCGGTGTGGGGCTGGGTTATATCCAGGAAAAAACCTTGAAAAAAATCCATGAAAAAATGCAGGAAGATTTAATCGCCGGACATCCCGAAGCCATCATTGACGACATCTTGTATTGTCCCCATAAACCTTTTGAAGGTTGCTCTTGCCGCAAGCCCCAAGCCGGCATGATTCTGGAGCTGGCAAAGAAACATCAAGTGGATTTGTCCCGGTCATGGATGGTGGGGGACCGGCAAGTCGATCTGGAAGCGGGCAAAAGAGCGGGATGCCGGTCCATCCTGGTTTCGAGCGAATATACTCTGTGGGATTTTGCCTGTTCATTGGATCCAAAGGAGGAGTGATTTTCCTCCTTTTTTCTTTCCAAGCAAAAAAATCTCTGAATATAGCCCGAAGGAATCATGCGAAAAAGGAGGACTATAAATATAATAAACTCGGGATGGGGGTGCAAGATTGGCTACATTGGCAGTCGGATATCTGATCTGGATCGGGTTTACGGCTTATGTCATGATCATCGCCAACATACATAATCGTTGTCTGACCAAAATGACGGGCATGATGGTTTCCATGGGTGTGGCCATGATGAGCAGCCTGTTATTGGGAACCTTGCTCGGTGTTTTTCTGGAAACCATGATGGTTTCCACGGAAATTGCCATGGTGTTTGGGATGGTTGCCGGTTATTTTACCGGTAAACCGATACATCTTTTGGCTTCCCTGGACGGGTTTTTGGCAGGGATCATGGGAGGAATGATGGGGGCGATGCTGGGGGTGATGATAGTTCCCGAAAATTCGGCATGGACCCTGGCCGTGGTGATTGCCTCTTTTGTCATTGCCATGGCGTTGATCATTCAATTGATTGCACAGGAAATGAACAAAGCAGATAAAAAGAAGGAAGCCATGAGAGAAAAGAAAATCGCCGGTTGGGGGGTTTTGTTTTCGATCGCACTCATTATCGCATCGTTTCCTCTCAATGCGGTGTGGGTGGATGCTTTTCCGGCTTCCACAACAAATATCATCCAACCACACCACCATTAAAAAACGCCTGGATTCATTTTTCCAGGCGTTTTTTTGCTTTATAAATTCTTGAAGTTTTCCACTTGGGTTTGAATGGCCACTTCTGTGGGGAGGCGTTCAATGCTGGATGCGCCAAAGAACCCGTCCACGCCGTTGGTCATGGATAAAATCTCTTTCACGTCCTGCGGTTCGGCAATGGGGCCGCCATGACAAAGGATGATGATGTCGGGATTCACTTTTTTGGCGGCATCATGAATGGCCTGAATCCGTTCGGCGGATTTCTCCAAGGTCAGCGCCGTTTCCGCTCCAATCGAACCTTTGGTGGTAAGCCCCATATGCGCCACCAGGACATCGGCACCAGCTTCCGCCATGGCCACGGCTTCTTCTGTATTAAATACGTACGGACAGGTCAGCATATCCAGTTGGTGTGCTTCACGAATCATTTCGACTTCCAAATCAAAGCCCATTCCGGTTTCTTCGAGGTTTTGGCGGAAATTCCCGTCAAAAAGCCCGACGGTGGGGAAGTTTTGGACCCCGTCAAATCCCATTTCTTTCAGTTGCTTCAGGAAAACGGGCATTCTGCGGAAGGGATCGGTGCCGCAAACGCCGGCCAAAACAGGAGTGTTTTGGACAATCGGCAACACTTCTGAAGCCATTTCCACCACAATGGCATTGGCGTCTCCATAGGGGAGCAAACCGGCCAAAGACCCGCGTCCGGCCATGCGATAACGGCCGGAATTATAAATAATGATGATGTCGGCTCCGCCTCGTTCGGCAAATTTTGCAGAAATTCCGGTTCCGGCCCCGCAACCGATAATCGGCTTTCCTTGCTGAAGAGTGTTTCTTAAACGTTTGAGTGATTCTTCTCTGCTGATAAATGGCATGATGTCAAACTCCCTTCATTCGCTTTCTTTTTGAATCAGTTCCATCAATTTTTTCGTCACGGCATCAGCAAATTCCGGATCATTAATATTGCAATCCAATTCGTAGACCGGGATGTCCGGATTGGTGTATTGCTTGATGGCATCAAACAGTGCTTGGTCGGCTTCCGGCCACCAAAATTCTTTCCCGGGAGCGTCCAGTTCGGAAACGCCTTTTAAGGGAAGAAAGACGGCGACTTCTCCTTTGGACCGGTTGATTTTTTCCGCCAGGATCCGGCCCAGATTTTCATTTTCTTCAGGGGTGGTTCTCATTAATGTGATGTTATCGTTCCAATAATAAAAAAGTCGGTCTTTGAATTTTTCCGGCACGGTGGCAGGTCCCCAAAAGTTCACCATGTCCAGGCACCCTGGTGCCACGACTTGAGGCAATGCCCACTTGGCGGCAGCATCCATCCGGGTGGGGCCTGCCGACAGCACACCTCCCACCAGTTCATCGGCCAATTCTGTCGTGGTAATGTCCAACACCCCGGTTATGTATCCCTGACCAATCAAATATTCCATGGTTTTCCCGCCGGTGCCGGTGGCGTGAAACACCAATACTTCATAGTCTTTCTGTTCCAGCAAATGTTTGCATTGATTCACCAGCGTGGTGGTGTTTCCAAACATGGAGGCGGTGATCAAAGGTTTGGTATCGATGGGCGGCACCTCGGCTTCCAGCATGCCGATAATGGCACCGACGGCATTGGAATAAATTTTGGCGCTGATCCGGTTGACTCCGGCCACATCCAAAACCGACGGAATCATGACAATATCGCTGATCCCCACATAAGGCTTTGTATCGCCGGAGGCCACCGTGCTCACCATCACCTTCGGGACTCCCACCGGAAGGGCTTGCAAGCCGGATGTACCGATCATGGTCCCGTTGGATCCTCCCATCGAAAAACCAGCATCAATTTTTCCTTCCAGAAAAAGCTCCTTCATAATGACGGCGATTCCCCGTGTCATGACAGACATGGCATGGGATTTATCAGCTTTTTTCCGAAGCTCTTCCAAAGAGCTCCCGCCGGCTTCCGCCACTTTTTCGGCAGAAATATCCGGATCAAAAAACGGCTCTCCCAAAACACCTGTGTTAATGACAAATGCATGGTGCCCGTGTTTTTCGATTTCCTGCTTGATAAATGCATAATCATGCCCTTTGGTATCCAGTGCACCAATGACAGCAATGGTTTTGCCCATTTCGATCCTCCTTGCATGTTGAGTTAGGATGCTTTTAGAGAAAAACCCTTATAAATAACATTTAGTTATAAATGTTATATTCCCTTCATTATATCAATTATTTTTCTTGTGATTTTTTAGAAAAACTTTTTTAAGGCTAAATTTTCGGCTTCAAACAGCGGAGGGATATGAGGAGAAAAGCTTGGAACCATGCTTTGTTTGATTTAAAGTGTGAAGATTATTGTATAATAATATTTAACGTATCGAATTTTTAAGTGATGCCGAAAACCGGCATCATCCTTTTTTTAGAGAAAAGGAGGACCTTTGGTGGATACCGCACAACAATCCATGTCGGCAAAAAGACCAATGTCCAAGGGGAAAGTATGGACATTCAGCACGACGCATATGATGAATGATTTGGTGACAACCGGCATTGTCCCGGCGTTATTGCCGCTGTATCAGCAAGCTTTTGGTTTGACTTACACGCAATCGGGGCTCATTATTCTTGCTTCTTATATCACTTCATCTGTCATGCAGCCATTGTTTGGCGCATGGACGGATCGCAAACCGATGGTCTGGATGTTGCCGCTCGGTGTGTTTATCTCCGTGATGGGATTGGCACTGACCGGTTGGGCGCCCAGTTATGGCTGGGTTTTGTTTCTGATCGCCTTGTCCGGTCTCGGCTCCGGGATTTTCCACCCGGAAGCCTCCCGGGGAACCCACTTTGCTTCAGGAAATACCAAAGGGCTGGCGCAGGCGATTTTTCAGGTGGGCGGTAACGGCGGCCAAGCTTTGGGACCGTTGATGATTCCGTTGTTTTTGGTTTATACGGGAAAAGAAGGGCTCATCTGGTTCAGCGTGCTGGCAGTGATCGCGCTCTTCCTGCTGATGCGTTTATTGCCTTGGTATAAAGAACAGGTGAGCAGGTCGCAGGCAGCCAAAAAACAATCCAAAGGAAAAAACCACTGGACGGGGGTTTTTTGGCTGGTCATTGTGATCACATTGCGGTCTTGGTGCCAAGTTGGGGTTTCCGCTTTTTTGCCTTTTTTCTTTTTGCATCAAATGAACATGTCTTACAGCCAAGCAGAGGTGTTAAACTTCGTATTTCTGGGTGCCGGCGCGTTGGGAACGTTTATCGGCGGGGCGTTATCTGATTATTTGGGTATCAAACGCTGGTTGGTCGGTTCCTTGCTCGCTTCGGTTCCCTTTGCCGTATGGTTGCCTTATGCCCAAGGGGTTTCGATGTGGCTAGTGATTTTTTTGTTTGGTTTTTTTGTTTTATCTTCTTTTGCCGTGACAGTGGTCTATATGCAGAAATTGCTGCCCCGCAATATCGCCATGGCTTCCGGGCTGGCCATCGGTTTTGGCGTCGGAGCCGGGGGAATCGGAGCCACGCTCATGGGATATCTGATCGACTTATTCGGGGTGCCCACCATTTTATCATTTATTTCCGCATTGCCCATTTTGGCGGCTCTTTGTGCGTTCATGGTTCCGGATGAAAGAAAACTGATTGCATAAACAGTTTCAGAATCCTCCCGGTTTAAAGTGCACGGGAGGTTTTTTTGAACCATCGGCCTGGCTTGGCAAACAATGTTTGTTTCGTTGATGAAAGATTGGCGTGAATGATTTATGCTGACAGTAATACGAATCAAAGAAGCAGGAGGGAAAAGAATGAAACCACTCAACAACAAGGTGGCCGTGATCACCGGAAGCAGCCGGGGCATCGGTGCCGCCACGGCCGTGTTATTCGCCAAGGCCGGAGCCGATGTTGTCATTAATTATCATCATTCTGAAAAAGAGGCTTTGCAGGTACTTGAAAAAGTGAAAGCCGCCGGGAAAAAAGGCATTGTGGTGAAAGCGGATGTCCGGAAGGAAGAAGATGTGAAAAAGTTGGTGGACCGGACCGTTCAGGCATTCGGAAAAGTGGATATCCTCATCAACAATGCCAACATTGCCTTTGCGTTCAAGCCGTTTATGGAGATGAGCTGGGAGGAGTTTTCCGTCAAGTTGAACGACGAAATGCGTTCGGCTTTCCATCTTTGCCAGGCTGTGGTTCCGCATATGGAAAAACAGGGAAGAGGAAAAATCGTCTTGATTTCCAGCGGGTTATCCCGAACACCCGCGGAAGGGTTTATCGCTCACGGCACAGCCAAAGCGGCCATCGTGTCCTTTGCAAAATACCTGGCACTGGAATTGGGTCCCAAAAATATCCGGACCAATGTGATTGCCCCCGGTTTGGTGCTGACCGATGCGACAAAAGACCAACCGAAAGAAATGCATGAATCCATCCGGAATGTCACGCCTTTGCGACGCCTGGCTCAACCGGAGGATGTGGCCGGGGCTGTTTTGAGTTTGGTGGCTGATTGGAATCCGTTTATGAATGGCGCTTATCTCCCGGTCAACTGAGGAAATGACATGGATTGATGACAAGCATTTCAGAGTTTGAAAAAAGCCGGTAAATTACCGGCTTTTTTTGCAATTGGAGGTTGATCAAAGCGGAAAAGAAGCATATCATTAGAATGATTACTTTTTAATAATTATTATAATTTAGGAGGATAAAAATGAAAGTTTATGATTACCATCATCTCAACCATGTGAAAGAACAGCACACCTCCCGAAAAACCTTGTGGATCACCCTGGCATTAACCGTCTTTTTCACAGTGGTTGAGGTGGCAGGCGGCTTGTTATCCAATTCGCTGGCTTTGTTGTCTGATTCTGCCCATATGATTTCCGATGTTTTTGCATTGGGCCTGAGTTTGACGGCTAGTTACATGGCCACTCGAAATCCGGACGGAAAATACACATTTGGTTTTCTCCGGTTTGAAATCATTGCGTCCTTTTTAAACGGGTTGGCCCTGGTTGTGATTGCAATCGGAATTTTTATCGAAGGCATCCGCCGGCTCATTGAACCCCGGGAGATCGATAAGCCTTTGATGTTGACCATTGCGGTCATCGGTTTGATTGTCAATATTGTGTTGACGGTGATTTTAAGCCGCAGTTCCAAGGAAGAAGAAAATCTGAACATCAAAAGTGCTCTCTGGCATTTTATCGGAGATTTGCTGAGCTCCGTGGGGATCATTGTTTCCTTCATCCTGATCTCCGTGACCGGGCTTTTGATTTTTGATCCGCTGATCAGCATGGTGATTGGAGGAATCATTTTTTACGGCGGTTCCAAAATCCTTTACGAATCTTATTTCATTCTGATGGAAGCCGTGCCGGAAAAGTTTGATCTGGAATCCGTCCGGCAAGATATCGGCGAGGTAGAAGGCGTTCAGGATGTACATGAGCTTCATTTATGGGCGGTTTCCACAGACCATTATTCGCTGACAGCTCATGTGTTTATTGATGATGCTGCAGAACCTTTTCTTGTGATCAAGGCCATCAATGAGACGCTCTGCCAAAAACACGGAATCGTCCATTCCACCGTCCAGATTGAACATCCTGCCGTTCATGATCACGGGGAGTACGGAAAACGTTTCTTGGCCGTCAATTGAGGAAAACTTCAAGGTCTAAATGCCGGGAATCCACATATAAAAAGTCTTGACAACAATCATCCCAAGGAGGTTATTCCATGTCGGACGACTCGATGTTTCCTGCCCGGTGGTATGCAGTCGCATGGTCGTCGGAGCTGAAAAAGAAGCCCCTCAAAAAAAGGATCGCCGGCCGGGATATCGTGTTATTCCGGGGAGAAGACAATGCCCCACATGCCATTCATGCCTATTGCCCCCATCGGGGAGCCGACCTTTCGTTGGGATCTTGTGCAGACGGAGGAATCCGGTGCCCTTTTCATGGTTGGTTGTTTCAAGGAGACGGAAGATGTACGGATATTCCATCCCAGCCCGGAGCAAGGATTCCTGAATTCGCCCATGCCACGGCATACAGGGTGATGGAGAAAGCCGGGCTGATCTGGGTTTATCCGTCCAATCATCCCCATGATGAGCTGACATTGTTTCCAGAACTGGAGGATCCCGACCTCCGGCTTGTTCCTTTTCAATCCACATGGAAAGCCCATTTTACACGGGTGGTGGAAAGCGTCTTGGATGTGGCTCATCTTCCGGTTGTTCACCGCCGGACGATCGGAAGAAAATCTTCACTGGATGTAAAAATTCAATTTCAAGCGGATGGGGATTGGATTCGGATCGAGAACAACCATACCGAATTGGAGTACCGGTTTCCGCAACAATGGATATTACGCCCGCGATCCCGCGGAAAACACCGGTTGATTAATTTTGTGACGTTTACGCCGGTCGATTCTCATTCCACGGATATCCGGGGATATATCGGCCGAAATTTTGCCAAATCATTTTTGATCGATAAAATCTTGTCCCAATTCAGTCTCAAGGTGCTGAAAGAGGATCAGGAAATCGTGGAAAGTCAACATCCGCGGCCCATTCCGGAATCTCTCCGTTTGGAAGCGCATGTTGCGGCAGACGGACCCCAAGTCCGGTTCCGAAACCGGTGGTATTCCTTTTTGACCGGCAAGGAGCCAAAACTATTTTCCGCTGCAGATCATTTTGAATATTGAGACAGTTGGTCGCAAGAGGGGAGAAGAGAGGGGAAAACCGGTGTTAAATCGACCGCGAAAATCGAACGTATATTCGTGAAAAATCCAAAATTGCCTCAGAGCGAATCTGATGCGTTTTTAAGAGGCGTTTGGTTCTTTTGGACATATGGGTCATGAATAAAAAAAGAGGGGCCTTACAAACAAAATTTGAAGGCCTTTATTTTTTTTGCTAATTCCCATTTCTTTCTTTTTTATCCTTTGTTATCCAATCGGTCGGTCAACTCTTCAATATCGGAAATCAACGTATGCAGAGTAAAAGACTCTGTTTGGTTAATGGATTCAATCCGGTCTGCGGCCCGGCGCATGATTTTAGCTGCCTGCTTGAGATCTTGCACGGAAAGTTGCATTTGATACTCTTTATCCATTCTTTCACCTCGCCAAAAAATCGGTACCTTTGCATCTGTTGAAAAACAGCAGAGAAATGTAACATGAAATAGACATGTTCCCATGTTATCAAAAAAACGCCGGGAGGAAAATGACCATGGGTATTGGCCCGAATCTTGTCATATCTGTATGTTTTGCGCTTTTAACACTGGTTTATTTTTTGCTTCAACGGCATTACGGGGCGGATGTTCGCCTGTGGATGCTTATTTATTTTCCCGTACTCATATTTGCCATGACCTTCAGCTTTAATCATTGGCAACAACCGTTAAAAAAATTCGCTGACTGGTTGAAAGAGCAGGTGCAAGCAGGTTTTTGGAAATGTATCATGATCATTGCGGGTATGGTTCTTTTCTGGGTGATTGCCATCATCTTGTTGATCGCGGTTCCGCTAGCTATTTTTGAGCCGGAAGTTGCAAATCAATGATCTCCATATCCCAATGGTTGTTAAAAATCATGGATTCCAGGTATCATGAAATAAACATGTTTCCCATGTCACCAAAAAATCGCAGGAGGGGGATGCGAATGAAAGTCGGTAAAAATTTATTATACTCTGCATTATACGCTTTAATTATGCTTGGTCTCATATTGATGAGAAAAAATTTTGATGGTGAAGAGTTTCCTCAATGGATGGTCGTTTATTTACCTGTTTTATTTTTTTTCGCAACCTTTTGCATCCTTCATTGGAAGAAACCCTTGAGAAGAACCTTGGACCGTATGAATGAATGGGCATATGACATGAGCTTTCGGAAAATCATCGTCATGATCTTAAGTATCTTGGTTTTTTCAGTGGTTGTCGTCGGCGTCTTTTTTGTATTGCCCATCATTATCTTTGAATCCTGAATCCAACTGATCCATTGATACATATGATATACAGGATTTTACAAAAACAATTTTTTCGGAAAGATGGATAGCAGATAGCGGGTAAATATCAAAACGCTTGAGAAACCGGATTAAGGTACTCAGGCGTTTTTTGTGTTTATTGTATATATCTAAAAGTAAATCATTTTCACGAATCCAATCTGATTATCAGAACGGATTTCTGATTGGAAATAAATGTGAAACAGACAACCAAAACTCGTAGTAATAAATGGTTTTTCTGGAAATAAACAGTTGATTCCTCCCTCGAAAACCCGTTATATACAGTTACAAAATTTATATTTTGTAACGTTACAGGTTGATGGGGAGAAAGATCAGGCTTCGACATCTCAAAAAATGGAATTTTCCCACTTGTTGTCATCTCATTAAGAAAAGTTAACTATAGTTTTGAGAAATAAAAAATATTTATTTGTATATCGAAGCATTCGTGTCGGAAATCGAATAAAAAACCAGACGATTATTTCTTTTATTTTTGAAAATGATTTAATCCTGATTTCTGATGTTTCTGTATTGACAGAACCTTATTTATGGATGAGGCCGTTCCGGTTGTGAAATAAAAGCCCCCCCTCCCCGCCGCGCAAAGAATGAATTTGATTTCCCCTGACGGTTCGGACGTTCATGATGAGAACCGCCGGGTTATCCGATATATATCGCGAGATAATCATACCAGATTTTCAAAAATGTGATGGCGATGACAAGAGTCAAGCCGACCCGCAATGTGCGAGGGTTTGCTTTTTTGCTGACCATCGCTCCTGCCGGCGAAGCGATCAGTCCGGAAACTGCCAGAATGACAGAAGGAATCAGCAAGATCTGATCGGAAACCAATTTGGCCGCCACGGATCCGGATGAAGATACAAAGGCGATCGCAAGCGACGTGGCGATGGCGGTGCGGGTGGGTGTTTTAAAAGACAAACAGCAAGACCGGCACCAGAATAAACGAACCGGACGAACCAATGACACCGGAAAAAATCCCGATGACCAACGCAACCCCCATCACTGCTGCAGGATGAGAAGCGATTGGACGAGCCGCGGTTTCTTTTGGTTCTTTCTCGGAGCGAAACATCATCCATACCGCCATGGTGGCCAGGATGGCGTAGATCAAATGAATCCATGTTTCACTCAGCCACTTGGAACCATATCCGCCAAGAAAACTTCCGGCCAATATGGCCGTTCCCATATAAACGGTTAGCGATTTATTGAGGGCTCCCTCTTTTCCGTAAACAACAAGCCCCGCCATGGACGTAAAAAACACTTGAACCGCAACCATCCCTGCTGCGTCATGCGCGGAAAATGCAGGAAATCCAAATAATGGCGGAAGATACAACAACATCGGATATTGAATGATGGCTTCGTCAACAGCGTTGAAAGTCTCTTTCCTCTTGCCGGCAAAAAAACAAAAAGAACATGAAAGAATCATGTTCTTTTCGAAGGGTTTGACTTGAACAGTTTGACAAACTTCCGCTTCACTTTTAACCGCTCGTGGTCAAACAGTCCGTTTTTCATTTTCTCCATCAATTCTTCCCTGCTTAATAATCCTTCGCGGTACATTCGGTTCAGTTTTTTTCTTTCTTCATACGATGGTTTGCGTCCTTGCGTCATGGATGATTCCCACCTCGGTGTTTAAGATCGTTGTAGACCAGTGGAAAGAGCAAACTGGCAAACAATGCAGCCCGTTCAATTTCGATATCTTCATAAGCATCAACCGGCGCTCCGGTAATGGTCAGAACCCCTATCCGGGTGGGTTCCATCATTCCGGCTTTGATCGGCACACATAATATGGTGCGATATACCTTGCGTGAATTCTTTTTTTGGTCATATTCATAATCCGGGGATTCGACATCAGGCACATAATAAATTTCTTTTGTTCTCCATGCACGACCCGCTGCACTGCCATGGATCGGGGGTTCATATATTTTTACGCGGTGAGAGTGTCCGCTGGAATGGGCGAAATGCACAAGAACATCATTTTTTTCAGGATGTTTGACGTGAATGATGACCCGGGGTTGCTTTTTTCGGAAATTTTTCAGCGTGTTCACCAGATAGTCCAGCAAATTCATGAAGATTTCATCGCGGTTTTGCCGGAAGCGGTTTTGATCGGCGATGGCCGCGGCCACTTCTTCAATGGTATACATAATTTGAGACATGGTGTAGGTTTCATCGTTGTATTTGCTGTCCAATTCTTCATATAAACTTTTTAAAATCTCAATTTCATCTTCCGCTTTGGCCAATTGGGTATTCTGTTGATCAATCTGCTGGTCTTTTTCTTTTAACAAATCCATTAATTCTTGCCGGTCCTGTTCCAGAAGCAGCACTTTCTTTTCCAGCTCTTCTTTCTCGTTTCGGCAAGTGTCCAGTTGGATCATGGCCATTTGGCTGTTTTGGTCCCCTTCTTCCAAACTGCGGCCCAACCAATCATTTTTTCCTGTGGCATAACGATAAATATGGATCACCAAGGTGGCTGTCAGACCGACAGCAATAATAATCACTAAAAAGTCAAAAAACCATCCTGAATTTTTATTTAACATCTCCAGTAACTCGATAAGATCTTCCGTCATTGTTCCGCTCCCTGTTTTATAAAAATCAGTCTTTTGCAATGTCTGGATGGATTGTTTGAGTTTTTAGATCCTGAATGATATGAAGTTTCTGTTATTGATTCCATTATACAACAAAACGACAAACAGATATTAATATTTTAAAACAAGAAAAAAAGTTATATTTTTATGAATAAATAGAAATGACCCCGGAATTGCATTAGAATATTCATGACGTCAAATGATCAGGGGGATGGTTCATGAACGGACAATCGCCGTTCCAAAAGTTGAGCGGTTCTTTGGATGCCTGGAAGAAAAAATCTTCGGGGATTTGGGGGATCTGGATGGAAGATCTGAACACCGGAGAAAAATGGATTTGGAATGAAAAGCAACCTTTTGTGGCAGCCAGCATGATCAAAGTACCGGTGATGGTGGCGGTTTACCGGGCCCATGCGCTAGGAAAACTTTGCTTGAGCGATCGGATTGAATTAAGACGGGAAGACAGAGTCGGCGGTTCGGGGGTTTTGCAGCATCTTTCATATGGAACGAAATTTACCATTCAAGACTTGGTCACCTTGATGATCATCCAAAGCGATAATACAGCAACCAACCTTTTGATTGACCGGTTGGGGAAAGAATTTGTCCAAGAAACACTCCTTGCACTGGAAATGACCGATACGGTTTTCATCAACCGCCTCCATATTGTCCCGGCCGGCTCGAATAAAACCAATCAAATCACTGCCAAAGACATGGCCCGTTGTTTCCGGCTGCTGGCAACCGGTCAAGCCGTTTCCCGTGATGCCAGCCGAAAGATGGTCGAAATATTAAAAAAACAACAATGGCGGAATTGCCTGCCCGGACGGCTTCCTCCCTCCGATTCCGAAATCATCGGCAGTCTGCCACGATGGGAAATGGCGCACAAAACCGGGTGGGTCAACCAAACGCTTCACGACGGGGGAATTTTATACATCGCTTCCCATTCCTTGATCTTGGTGGTATTAAGCAGCGGGCTGGATCATCATCAAGCGCAACGGGAAATCAACCATATCGGCAAATGGGTTTACGATGCCTATACCCAGGCCTCCCGATGAAAAACGGGCCGGCTGATCTTTTTTAACCGTTTTATTCCAATTATGGTACCATACGAATGGGACGAAATATCCAACCGTCAACAAATCACACGGGAAAGGTTGATTCAAATGTTTGTAAAAGTCGCCTCGGATGTGCTCGGATTGAGTGAGATCGGGTCCGTGATCAAACCGGAAGATTATGACAAAGTTGAATCGGACGATTTTGTGATGCACGAAGATAATGAGAGAATCTATTTTTTGATCAAATCCAAAACCGATGAGTATTGTTTCACGAATAAAGCGTTAATTCATCTGGACGGAACCAGCGCAACAAGCAAAAAACGTTCTCTTTACCGCTTTGATTACAGCACGCACAAGATTTCGGAAGTGACGCTTGAAACCGCCGGAACCGTCGATTTGGACATCGAACTCAAATTCAAGATCGGATCCAGGATTTTCTCCATTGATGTCCATAAAAAATATTTGAACGAGTTGAAGGACTTATACAAAGCGTTACTGAAAATCGCTGAAATCTCCCATGATAATGAAATCATCCTGGAATACGCCAACCAGAGCCTCAATTTGGCTTCATCCACTTTAAGCCATCTCCGGAGCACTGAACACAATCCGGTCGAGCAATTCAAGGAGTTAAATCAGGCGGCATTCTCTTGGCTCGTCGAAGCGAGAAAACAGTATCATGTCAAAGATTACGGGTTTGTGTTTGAA
The DNA here is from genome assembly GCF_038006465.1 of Thermoactinomyces sp. FSL K6-2592. NCBI lineage: Bacteria > Bacillati > Bacillota > Bacilli > Caryophanales > Thermoactinomycetaceae > Thermoactinomyces > Thermoactinomyces sp. FSL K6-2592. The sequence goes on along the minus strand of NZ_JBBOVH010000001.1, from coordinate 1,545,953 downwards.
CGTTATATCAACCGCTGATGAACATGCATTTTTAAAAAAGTCCTCTTTATCGATCCAAAGAGGACTTTTTTGTGACCACACCGCAAAAATCATCATTGAAATAAACGCTTACAATGACTGAACATCGATCACGATCCGCCCTTTGACGTCGCCGCTTAAAATCTTTTCGCTTAAAGCCGGAACATCGCGAAGGCCGTGAACTTCGGTGAGTTGGTCCAAAAGTTCTGCCGGCAAAAGTTCCGACAGACGGTTCCACGCTTGGGTTCTTTCATCCGCCGGGCAGGTGTTGGAGTCGATGCCGACCAATTTGATTCCGCGCAAAATAAATGGATATACCGTGGTGTGAAGCGAATGGCTTCCGGCCAAGCCACAAGCGGCCACGGTTCCGTAATAGCTCATCTCACTCAACACATGAGCCAACGTGTCACCGCCCACCACGTCCACTGCGCCTCCCCACCGTTGGGATTCCAGCGGACGGGACGCTTTGGAAAGTTCTTTCCTGTCAATGATTTTGCTTGCACCCAGGGATTTTAAAAAGTCATGGTTGTCCGGACTTCCGGTCGATGCGGCAACCGTATATCCCAGACGGGACAAAATGGCTACGGCCAAGCTTCCGACCCCTCCGGATGCCCCGGTAACCAAAATCGGTTTTTCCCGGTTGATTCCATGCCGCTCTAAAGCCGACACGGCCAGCATGGCCGTAAGCCCTGCGGTCCCCAGACTCATAGCATGTTTCAATTGAAGGCCGGACGGGAGCGGAACCAGCCATTCGGGTTTCGCGGTTGCGTATTCGGCATATCCTCCCCAGTGTGTTTCTCCGGTTCCCCATCCGGTTAAAATCACCTTGTCGCCGGGTTGAAATGCGCTGTTTTTGGATTTGACCACCGTGCCGCCCAAATCGATACCGGGAACCATGGGGAATTTGCGGACGATTTTCCCGCGATTTAAAACGGCCATTCCGTCTTTGTAATTCAAGCTGGAATACTGAACGCGAATCAGAACATCTTCTTCCGGCAAGTCCTTGATCTTCAGTGTTTGAAAAGAATGGGAATATTGATCTTGCTTCCGGTCCACAACCAATGCGATAAATTCACGATCTTGCACAGCAACAACCTCCTTCAAGCAAATACTTCTCTATTTCCAACATAATTCCTTTCCGATACAATAAGAAGTGCGCGAAGAAAAGGAAAAGGAGACATCAGAATGATTCCTCAATACCTTGCGCGAATCGGTGTTCAACCTCCGGTTCCGGTCCATCTTCCCGGCCTCACCAGGTTAATGCAAAAACACCAACAACACATCCACTTTGAAAACCTGGATATTCTCTCCGGCCGGTCCATTCAGTTGGATCCAATCTCCCTCTTTCAAAAAATCATAATTAATCACCGCGGAGGCGTTTGCTTTGAGTTAAACGGCCTGTTTCATTTGCTCTTAAACGAATTGGGGTTTGACGTGCAAATGGTTGCAGGAACGGTATACGAACCGTCCAGCGGTGATTGGGGATTGGAAGGAACCCACCTGGCCAATCTTGTTTATCTGAATGATGAAAAATATCTGGTTGATGTGGGTTTTGGCGGAAACGCCCCGCGTCGGCCGGTTCCATTATCCGGAGAAGTTGTGCAAGATATTGCCGGACAATACCGGATCCGTTCCAACCCGGATCGATACGTCCTGGAGAAAAAAGAGCCCGGGGCTGAAAGTTGGCAGGTCTTATACCGGTTTACAGGGGAAGCGAAAACATTTCAGGATTTTCATGAAGCTTGCCGTTTAATCGAAACTTCCCCCCGCTCTCCTTTTAATCGCTCCATTTATATCTCCAAAATGACGCCGGACGGCAGAGTCTCTTTGATCGGCCGAAAGCTGGTTCAAGTGACCCCGTCCGGAAAAGAAAAAAGAGAAGTGAGCGAAAACGAACTGCCCGCTTTGATCCGGGAAATATTCCAAATCAGGTGGGAATCACCGGAGGCTCAGTGATTTGAACCCTTCCCCGCTCGGAATCCATTCTCACTTTTCCGCCAATGGGCAATGTGAAATTGGGTCGGCAATGTCCGGCGGAAAGGCCGTAAAAGCAAGGGATGCCGAGCGGGGCGAAAAAGGTTTCAATCATTTCCCGAAACGGGAGGGAAGGTTTGTCGCGGCCGGGTTCGGCGAGCCGGAAATCAGAGAGAATCACTCCCCGCACATGTTCAAACTTGCCGGCCAGCCGCAATTGATTCAGCATGCCGTCGATGGCATACACTTCTTCATTCACATCTTCCAGAAGCAAAATTTTGTCCCGGGTGTCCACCTCATAAGGGGTTCCCACGGCCGAACGCAACAAACTCAGATTGCCGCCGGTCAGTTCTCCTTCCGCCACGCCGGGAACAATGGAAAAGAAGTGTTCATTCGGGGTGTAACTCTTCACATCCCGGCCGGATAAGACGGAAAACAATACGCCCCAACTTTCTTCATCGTACCGTTCGCCGGACAATTCCGCACCCATCGGGCCGTGAAAAGTGACAAGGCCGCAGATTTGCCGGATGGCAATGTGAAGCGCCGTGATATCGCTGTATCCCACAAAAATTTTCGGATGGTGGCGAATCACTTCATAATCGATCCGGTCGATGATGCGCAAACTTCCATATCCGCCTCTCAAACAAAAAACGGCTTTCACCTCCGGATCGAGAAACATCGCTTCCAAATCATCTTTCCGGTATGAATCTTTCCCGGCCAAATATCCATACGCCTTGCCGGCCGATTTTCCGGTTTTCACCGGATAACCAAAGCCGGAAAGCATGCGGATGCAATCTTCCAACTCTTTTTCGCGAACCGGACCAGCCGGTGCAATCAGGCCGATGGTATCCCCGGGCCGCAAAGCTTCAGGTTTTATCACCAAACCCAAATTCCCCCACCTCTTGTCGTCAGAATAAAAAAGGGAACACAAAGGCAACCCAAACCACAACGGCTGCGACATAAATCGAAAGAAGCAGCCAAACGATTTTTCTGCGGCGTTTGACATAACCTTGGTTTTGTTCCGGACTCTGGTTGACCCCTAATCGGATCGTGATGATCAACGAGAACAAAATGCAAAGTCCGACAAAAATCCAGAGCCAACTGTTTTGGAACAATGACATAACCCCTTTTCCAAAGTATTATCTATCCCCCCTATCATATCATGGCTTTTGTGCTTTGCAATCTCAGGTAAAAAGAAAACACCTTGAGACGGACTCAAGGTGTTTTCTGTCAGGAGATGAGTTCGATGATCAATGTTGTCATGCTTTTACCAAGCGGATCGGCAAGTTTTTCAACGACTGTCCCACACCGGAAGCAATCAAATGATCGGTTAATTTAAAGTTTTCCACCGGATGGATGTCGGCAAAGCTTTGGACAAAGGTGGTCAGTGCAATTCTGGCTTCCATGCGGGCCAGCGGAGCCCCCAGGCAGAAATGCGGTCCGGATCCGAACGTGAGGTGTTGCTTGTTATTGGGACGATGGATGTCAAAGGTTTCCGCATTGGCGAATTGGGCTTCATCCCGGTTTGCCGATCCGGCCCATGCAATGATCATTTGCCCTTTCTTCATCAAAGGGCCGAAGACATTGGTGTCTTTTACGATCCGGCGGTCATTGGAGGCCGGAAAGCGGAAACGAAGCACTTCTTCAATCAGATTGGGGACAAGGGAGATATCCTCGCGCAACTCTTGATAAACCCCCGGTTGATCGAACAACATGCAATAAAATATATTAGCAATGAGCATGGTTGTGGTTTCATTACCGGCACCGAGCAACCCTCTGCTGGAATCAACAACTTCTTCATCACTTAACCGTTCGCCGTGAAGTTCGGCCCGGGTCAGGTCGGAAATGATGTCATCAGCAGGGTTTTTGCGTTTTTCTTGCACAATGGGATATAAGTATTCGCGGAATTCTTTCAAAGCTTGTTGTTTTTTCTCGGCAATATCGTCATAGTGTTCTTTTTCATAGGGACGGAACAAGATATCGGACCAATGCTTGATCAAACGCCAGTCTTTGTTGGGAACCCCCAGCAGATCGGCAATGACAGTGACGGGTAACGGAACGGCCAGTTTCTCCACGATATCCACCGTTTCGTGTTTTTCCATTTCGGCAATCAAGTCATTGACAATGGCTTGGATCCGCGGTTCCCATGAATCCAGGCTGCGGGGGGTGAAAGCTTTGGCCAACAGCGCACGTCTTTTGCGATGTTCCGGCGGGTCACAAAAGTTGATATTGGCCCGGTTGTCCGTTCTGGGAGTGGGGATCAAACTTCTGGTTTTTACGTTGGAGAAAAGTTCATGATCGGACAGGACCCGTTTGGCATGATCATACAAAAACACATTCCATACGTCTTGTTCTTCATCGTAATATACCGGATGGTTTTCTCTCATTTCTTTGTACCATGCATAAGGCTCCCATTGCTCTTCTTTGGTTTTGAGTTTGGAAATTTCAGGAACGATGATGGTGTTGTTGGTATCACTCAACGAAAATCCCTCCCTATGTTAGGATAACATATGATAAATTAACTTAGAATATGACGCCGGAGCGATTCGCAAAAATTTCAAATCAAGGTGATGTCCATGTATGCAGAAATATTGATTTTGGGGGAACTGATGTCAGGTCCCAAACATGGTTATGAAATCAAACGCAACATCCAAAACGCACTCGGCGATGAATTTGAAATCAACAACAACTTGTTGTATCCCGCGTTGCGCCGTTTTGTGGAAATGGGCGCCATTTCCAAAGAAGTGATTCAGTCAGAAGGAAAACCAAACCGCCACGTCTATTGTTTGACCGAAACCGGGGAGGAAATCTTTCTGGAAATGATCTGTGACTTCCCGGGTAAACTGGCGGCAAGACAAATCGAATTTTTAGTCAGGGTGGTATTATTTGACCGGTTGGAACCGGAAATACAACAAGAAATTATGCAAAACAGACAGGAAGTGTTACAAAAAAAACTGGAATACTACCGGAAGGTTGAACAAGATCATGTGCAAAACCCTTATGTATTGAAAGTGATCGATTTCCAAAAAGCCCAGGCGGAGCTCGAATTGGACTGGATTCAAAGCCTGTCGCAAGAGATTGATTAATAAAAAAAGACCCTGAAAGTGGGTCTTCTATTTCTTCAACCCGGATACCGTTTCGGTCCACCGCCGGACAACGGATTCCGGATCATATAAATCAAAGCGGATGCCTGAAGTAATCTCAGCGTATTTGGCTGTATCCTCTTTAACGGAAACCACCTTGGCCGCAAACCGCTCCCGGTTGTGTTTGTCATCCTTCAAGGCGGGCAGCGGTTTGATCGCCAGCCGGACATAGTGCACTTTTCCTTTGTGGACGGCGACCAAGGTTGCTTGTTGGGTTCGTTTTAAATTGGCGACGGTATGGGTCTTTGGCCAGAGGGCAATTCTCAATTCCTCATGGTTTAAAGCAACCACTTCCCCCACACTGACCATAGCAGCATGCGGCCAGCCGTCTTCGCTGACCGAAAGCAGCATCATGGCCTCCCGTGTTTTGTCTTCCAAGTCGTTTCCATCCAAAAAGCAAAACAGTTCTTCGGAAATGGCGGTTTGACTCATCATCCCTTCCCTTTCTCAGGCAAGCAAAGATTGGTATGTGGAACGGTTAAGGTTTTTGATCAGTTTGACGGCAAATTCTTTGGCTGCCGCGATGTCCTCTTTATCGACAATGGTTATGTTGGAATGAATGTAGCGTCCGCAAATCCCGATGGCGGCCGACGGCACTCCGATTCCGGTTTGATGGACGCGTCCGGCATCCGTCCCTCCTTGCGAGACAAAGAATTGATATGGAATGTCATTGGATTCCGCGGTGTCCAGCAAGAAGTCCCGCATGGCCGGCAGCGGAATCATCGAGCGGTCATAAATCCGGATCACGACCCCTTTTCCGATTTCGCCAAACCCGTCTTTCACTCCGGGAGTGTCACCGGCGGGACCGACATCCACGGCAAAAAAGACATCAGGATCAATCATTTTGGCAGCCGTTGCCGCTCCCCGGGTGCCGACTTCCTCTTGCACCGTGGCGCCGGCATACAAGGTGTTGGGGTGCTTCTCGTTTTGCAATTCTTGCAACAATTCCACCGCCAATCCGCAGCCCAAACGATTGTCCCAAGCTTTGCTCAACAGGCGTTTTCCGCCTTCCATTTCCACAAAGTCACAATGCGGCACCGCAAAGTCCCCGACTCTGACTCCCCAGCTCTTTGCCTCTTCATCGCTGTCGGCTCCGATATCGATAAACATCTGGGAGATTTCCATCGGTTTGCGGCGTTGTTCCAAACTGAGCAGATGCGGCGGGGTGGAACCGATGACACCGGGGATTCGTTTGCCGGTGCGGGTCACAATTTCCACACGTTGCGAAAGCATGACTTGTGACCACCATCCGCCCAGAGTTTGAAATTTGAGAAATCCGTTGGAAGTGATTTTGGTGATCATAAACCCGACTTCATCCATATGGCCGGCGACCAACACTTTCGGGTCCGGAGCGTTTCCTTTTTTGACTCCGAAAATGCCTCCCAACCGATCGGTCAGGACTTCATCCGCCAACGGGGTTATGTAAGAACGCATCCACTGGCGCACTTCATGTTCAAAGCCGGAAGTGCCGGGGATTTGTGTCAACTCTTTGTAAATATCCAAATTGACTTCAGCCATGGTTACTCCTCCATCTTTTCTTGTTGATTTTTCCATTCTTGATATCGCCGGTGAACGGTTGCGCGGGAAACCGGATAGCCAAAACCTTTCAACGTTGCGGCGATTTCTTCGAATGTCAGATTTTTTTCTTTCAATGCCACGATTTGTTCCACCGGAAGTTCTTTCCGTTCTCTTCCTCCCATTCCCTGGTTCTTAAGATTTTTCGCCGGATTGTATCCTTTCTCCCGGATGGCGCGTCTCATTCCCCAACTGATCTTCTGGTTCATCATTTTCCGTTGCAATTCTTCGACTTTGGCGATGATGGCAAGCACGGTGGATTCCCCGGCTTCCAATTCCAACTCGCCCTGATGCTGTTTGGAATAGATGCGGCAACCGGAACGGTCCAGCTGATGGATAATCGCCAATTTTGCTTCTCCCCGTCCCAAGCGGGTGTCATCCTGGATCAAAATGGCGTTTGCTTTCTCCTTTTTAATCGTCTCAAACATTTGATACAACCCCGGCCGGTTTAAATCGAACCCGCTGTGTTGCTCCTTAATCACCTGACACACATCCATTTTTAATATTTTTGCCCATTCGGTCAAAACTTCCACTTGCCTTTCAAGGCTGGTTTCCTGTTCTTCTTTTTGTGTGCTGACTCTCGCATAAATGATCGCTTTCATAGCTAATCTCTCTTCTCATCCTCTCACATTCTTGCCAGACTTCGTTGAATTCGGTACAGTGAACAAGAAGGAGTGATTGGAGTGATCAATGAACAACTCATACAGCGAATCAATGAACTGGCCCGCAAAAAAAGAACGCAGGGTTTGACAGAGGAAGAAAAAAAGGAACAAGCCAAGCTGTATCAAATTTACCTGAAAGCGATCCGGGGACAAGTGAAACAGCAGTTGTCCCGGGTGCGCTTTGTGGATGAACCCAAACATTGATGAATGGTTTCGATTTCCATTATATTGTACATTCTTTCTTCCCACAATGAGACCGCAGTCAAACCGGCAGAGTTTTTTGGCAGGAGGAAAGCAAGATGAAAAAATGGTGGCTCGGTCCCCTTTGCTTAAGTGCCGCTGCTTCCATCTGGGGCGGAATGTATGTAATAAGCAAAGTGGTTTTAAATACCATTCCTCCTTGGGTTTTGTTGGAGATGCGTTTTGTCATCGGTTTGTGCGTGTTGGGGGCTTGGGCTTTTTTGGCCCGCGAATGGAAAATTGACCTCCGCGATGTGAAACAGATGGCCTTGATCGGATTGATCGGTTATACCGGTTCCATCGGATTGCAATTTGTCGGCACGCATTTGTCCGGGGCTTCCCTCGGCTCACTGATTACTTCCGCTTCCCCGGCACTCATATCCGTTTTCGCTTGGAAACTGTTGCGTGAAAGACCCGGTTTTCGCAAAGGATCGGCGCTGATCATCGCAACCGTCGGGGTGATCCTTGTCATCGGTTATCCAGCAGAAACCGGCTCTTCCACCTTCACCGGCAATCTGATCTTGTTTGGCGCCGCGGTCACTTGGGCACTTTATACCGTATTGAGCCGGGTGCAAACGCTCAAATATTCTTCACTCACCGCGACATTTTGGGCCAACCTTTTTGGCGTGTTGTTTACCTTTCCCGTCAGTTGGTGGGAATGGCACGCCAAAGGAGTGACATGGCCGACGGATTGGGGGATATGGCTGGGCATCTTATATTTGGGAATCATTTCGACTGCTCTTGCTTTTTATTTATGGAACAAGGGATTTGAATATATCGACGCCTCCGTCGGGTCCCTGTTTTTCTTTTGCCAGCCTGTAGTCGGTACCCTGCTCGGAGCCTGGCTGTTAAATGAGAAACTCACATGGAACTTCTATCCGGGGGCATTTTTGATCATCGCCGGCGTCGCGCTTTCATCCATGGACAAAACAAAAAAAGAAGCAACCAAAACGGTTGCGTGAAGATAGGATTAATTGAAATTCCAACTTGATTAGTAGTGGTTATTTTATGTAAGAAAAAAGCCCTCTCAGTAATAGAGAGGGCTTTTAAAAAAATTATATCCATTTTACACAAATCCAATCCCTTTTTTTTGAGAAGATAAATAACCCCTGCTGAAGAAAGTGGAACTTTTATCAGCATAGTTCGTTGTCACTGGTAAACGTACTTTGCGATCGGTATGAATGTTCATGAATGACAAATGATAGATATCTTCTACAATTTGTTCCAGTGTCATCTCTCCTATTTTCTTTACTATTTTTATAGGTTTCGACATCCCAACCTTTTCATATGGATTCGTCGAGCAAAGATAAGCCTTTTGGGCATTGTCATCAAGATAGGCAATCCCAGGAACATTGACGTATTTCTTTTTTATATCATCAAAATATGCCATTCTCCGACCACATTCTTTAATCACCGAAATGTAATCAAAAGCAATTGATTGGCCATTCGTGAGATCTCGATTGGATAATATATCTTTGATCCAGTCAATTTCCTCCACATATCCCCTGCCATCCCGATGAAAAACAATATGTTGAGGCATTTTTCCAACTTTCTTTTGATAATAATATAGAACATGAATTACCATAGTTTGAATGGTTTCCTTACTGACTTTTTCTCCCGCTTCTGCAGAAGAAATAGGTTGAGAGAAGATTTGGCTGCCATCTTTGCCGAACACCTGAACAATTCCCGTGGTATGTCGGCCATTTTCATGGCTTACATCATAACCAACATAACAATCTGCATGTAATGGCTGATGTAATACCCAAGGTTGCAATCCTGCTTTTGTATAAATTCCTAAGAGAATCTGTGGGATCGTATATTCATTTTTCAATGAATCAATAAGAATGACTTGGGTATGAGCTCCACGAGTTCCTCCTAATTCTTTTTTTATGGTAGAATAAACCTCTTCTCCTTCTTGTTTTGTTTCATCAAGAAGAACTACAGATATGATATCAGTGTCTAAATTGATATCTTTCAAATGAAGCCTAAGAGCGTAAGGATTAGAAGTGGGGAGAATTTGATTACCTGTACATTGTAATTTAATTCCCCATTGTCTTGATCTATTTTCCATTTTGGTTATGAACGCTTCGGACATCTTTTTCTGCCACTCTCTTTCAAATGGCTGATCGAGCAAAAGTTGATAATAAATAGGCGAAGAAACTGAATCATATATTTTATGCCTTAGAAAAGCTCCTTTTAAGTCCCGATGGTTACACGTGGCACCATTTCCAATACGAAGCAGTGGATCTGGCACAAGACGACGACGATACCCTAACTTGGCGATATTCAAATTGTTTTTTTCAAAACCAATTGGAAAATATCGATTTTCAAAGGCATCAATAATCCTTTTCATTATTTCTATGGAGTAATTTATTTTGTCATTAGGATTTAGTTTAATAGAGGAATGTTCTTTTGCGGGGACGTCTTTCATCAAGCATTCTTTTTTTAATAATTGAGGCGGATAAGGATACACTTTGCCTGATTTAGATCGAACAAGGATAGCTGGCATATTTGGCTTCTTAACTAAATGGCAATATATACTTGGTTTAGTTTTATAATGTTGAATGATACTCTTATTACCCAATTCCGGTAGAGGATCACTGATAGTCTTGTCAGAAATACCCTCAAACTCATAATGTGCACTATTCAAAAAATCAAATACCTTGTCACCCTTGTTAAGTTTCTTTTCCTTTAAAGCTTTTATAATGGTATGAGTAGACTGAATGGAGTGTTTTAGTTCAAAGCCAATGAAGATGTCACCTTTCTCCTTTACAGTAATATCAATATATATTCCACGATGAATTTTACATTTGGAGAGAGATTTTATCGGTTCCTTTTCAATAATACTTTGCTCCGTTGACATAAAATGATTACGGTTTGAATCCCTTAATCCATCGAAAATCAATCTTTCCAATAATTTTCTTTCTTGTAAGCTTTCTTCCGATTGGTCCAGTTTAATGGAGCGATATTCATATTTCTCATAACCTTTTGGTACAATAGTTAGTTTTTCGAATGAACCAATTAACGAACGATAAAAAGATATTGTTTTGCGGTTCTTTTGTCTTAAATCACGAGTATATTTCCCATACTCATAATCAATTTTTTCCAAGTCTTTAACCGGCATACGGTAGATATGAATCTTAATTTCACTGGCATGAATCCCAGCTTTATACTCTGTTAATATATAATTATCCAATATGCTCCCTCCTGCACTCAGTAAATAACTAATATTTTTAATAATAATTTTATTTTTATATAATTATATTTCTTTATTTTTTTCTAAAACCCTTCTTTGGTCAATATAAGCCCACTGAATTGCTTATTAGTCAAATTGTATAGCGGTTTTTTCTCATTCATTTATTAATTTTATAAACTTAATATTAATCATAAGTTGGAGCAAAAAAAATTACTTTCGATAGTCTTGAAAACTGCTGTGAAGAAGAGATTATGTGATTTATAGTTGTAAAAAGCATTAAAAAAGAAGCACTTACAAACCGAAGTGCTTCTTTTTTTGATGAATTTTATGTTCCGGGGAGCGACACTGAATTGTTAATAAAGTTCACCATCATCCCCTTGAACATTGGCTTCCAATGCTTCAGCCAGTTGCTTCATTTTGCGCAATACCTGGTACTGCAATTTGCCGTCGGCCGGGCTTTTCACCGAGATCCGCCCGTCGCGATATGTAAAATAAGTCATATCCCCGTTTTCGGGGTTGGTCCATAAAGAAAGTCCTTCGTTTTCAAGCTTGATCACTTCGCCGGTGACTGTTTTCAATTCGACGGCATTGACCAGTTTCATTTCCTCGTCTTTTTCCACAACTTGTTGCCATTCCCCGATTCCGATCGGCTTTTTTTGACTGTCCAGCCAATAATCGCTCCTTGTCAGATGGAAATCGTAATGAATCGTCCGGATCCCTCCTCCCGTGTCACTCCCATTATTATGTATATCGAATCTTTATTCTCCTTTCTAGTGTCCTCTTTGAAAAATTTACGGTTCCGGCGGTTGCCAGGGATTGACGTGCACAAAGACTTCTTGGATTTCCCGGAATTCATTCATCAATGTTTCTTTGACCCGCGAAGCAATATCATGCCCCTCTTTGACGGTCAAATCCGCAGGCACCCCGACTCGGACATCGATCAAACGGTAATGGCCGTGTTCCCGGCCCCGCAATTGATCAATCCGCTTGACACCATCCACTTTCAGGATCAATTCACGGTAAATCTTCAACTCTTCTTCCGGGATGTTTCGCTCCATTAAAATATCGACGGCTTCTTTCCCCATATGGATGGCAACGCGCAAAATCAGGAAAGAAACGACGATGCCAGCCAACGGATCGCCGTATTCCGCAAAAGGAACCGACTGGTGCTGTCCCCATAATGCCAGACCAATCCCGACCACGGCGGCAAGGGAAGCGTAAACATCCGACAAATGGTCATATGCGGTTGCGATTAATCCCTTGCTGTTGACTCTTTTTCCGATTTTGATGGTATAGACATAAAGAATTTGTTTCCAAATCAGCGAAATCAAGGCGGCAAGCAAGGAAAGGACATGCGCTTCGACAAACGGTTCAAACAAGGCAGTGACAGATTCATAAATCATAAACAAAGAAATCAAAAGCAACACAATCGCGACCATGCCGGAAGCAATCACTTCCGCTTTTCCGTGGCCGTAAGGATGTTCCCGGTCCGCCGGCATCTTGGAAATCCGCATGGAACCCAAGGTGGCGCCGGATGCCGCAATATCGGCCAAATTGTGAAAGCCGTCGGCAATCAGGGAAGGGCTCTGAAACAAAAAACCGACAATCAGTTTCAAAATGGTCAAGACAATATTGCTGATCAACCCGATCCACGCTGCCGCCATCGGGGTTTGCAAAATCGGTTTGAGCTTCATCCGATCAATCACCTTTTTTGGTTTCTTATCTTATCATTATGCCTAGAAAATCCTTTTTTCATTTTGAGTTTGTAAAGATCTGAACAATTCCTTGCAATTCATGTGTCCTTTCCTTTATACTGGAACGTAATTAAAATCTCACCAATAAAAATCATATTGAAAAAAACCTCATCATAACTAGTGATGAGGTAGAGGTTGCGGCTTTTATGAGTACTTCCCATGAGGCACAGAGATGCCAATGACTGCGAAGGAAAGGAAAAGCTGCCGAAGTCTGTTTGTTTCTCTGGGCAAGCAGGCTGGGCCCGTCTCCGAACAGGAACGGGACTGTCACACGGTTCACTTCTCTTGAATCGTGTGGTGCGCTATCTTTAGGAGAAATGGTTATGGTGTGGTGAAATATCGACCCGTCTTCACGGATGGGGATTCTGCCCTTGCCTGTCTCTCCTAACACCAGTTGATTAGGAGGTTTTTTTATATGTTTTTGCATCACTTGAGGGTAAACGATTCCGGCCATTTGGAAATCGGCGGATGCGACACGGTCGAACTGGCGGAACAATTCGGCACACCGCTGTTTGTGTATGATGAAATGCAAATCCGCCAAAATGCAAGGCGTTTTTTGCTGGCTTTTCAAAAAAGCGGTTGTCCCCACCAAGTGGCCTATGCCAGTAAAGCGTTCAGTTGTCTGGCCATGGCGGAATTGGCAAATGAAGAAAACCTTTCGCTGGATGTCGTCTCCGGCGGTGAACTTTATACGGCCCTTCAGGCCGGCTTCCCTGCAGAGCGCATTCATTTTCACGGGAACAACAAATCGGAAGCCGAGCTCCGGATGGCTCTGGAAGCTGACATCGGCTGTTTTGTCGTTGATAACTTTTTTGAACTGGAGATGCTTCATGACTTGGCCAAAGCGTGCCGCAAAAACGTGAAAATTTTGCTCCGGTTGACCCCCGGCATTGAAGTCCATACACATGAATACATCACCACCGGCCAGGAAAATTCCAAATTCGGCTTCAGTGTCAAGCACGGGCAATCTTTGATGGCGGTCAAACGGGCATTGGCCAAACCCTTTTATGAATTGTTGGGGGTACATGTCCACATTGGATCGCAAATTTTCGAAACGGAAGGATTTATTCAATCGATTCAAATGATTCGGAAGCATCTGGATGAGATTCGCGCCGAAACCGGCTATGAAGCAAAAGTTTTAAATGTCGGCGGCGGGTTTGGGATTCAATATACCGATGAAGACCGGCCGCTTCCGATTGAACATTATGTACAAGCCATCACGGAAGAAGTGAAAAAAGCATGGAATGAACGGGGATTGAGCATCCCGGAAATATGGGTGGAACCCGGGCGCAGCATTGTGGGAAACGCCGGCATCACCATTTACCGGATCGGCGCCATCAAAGAAATCCCGGGAATCTGCAAATATGTTTCCATTGACGGCGGCATGACGGACAACATCCGCCCGGCTCTTTACCAAGCCAAATATCACGCTGTTTTGGCCAACAAAGCGGATGCCCCTTTGGAAGAGACAGTGACCATCGCCGGAAAATGTTGTGAATCAGGCGATCTTTTAATTCAAGATCTTTGTTTGCCGAAAGTCAGCAGCAATGATCTGTTGGCCATCTTTTCCACCGGCGCTTACGGATATTCAATGGCAAGCAACTATAACCGCCTTCCCAGGCCGGCCGTCGTCTTTGTCAAAAACGGAACGCCCCGTATCGTGATTGAACGCGAAACCTATGATGATTTAATCCGGAAAGATTTGAGAAAAAAAGTTTATGCCACTTCATAAATTCCTTAAAAAAACATCCCGATGATCCGGCCGGAATCCGTTGGTCATCGGGATGTGTCATGACGGGTTAGCATCCTTTATCCTTTGTGCATGCCGGTATAGATGAAAACGGCGTCTCTCAAGAACTCGGTCATCCCCGGCTCCTTCTCATAGTAAGCTTTGAAACGTTCATCATCCACATACATTTGCGCAAGGTTGGCGTGAGCTTCCTTGCTGTAATCACTCCAAGAGAACATCAGCCATTTTTTATGCAGATCCGCCGCTTTTTGGGCCAGATCCCCGGCAGGGTCTCCCTGCTGATAAGCCCGGGTCAACGTTTCAAAGAGCTCATTATTCAAACGTTGCATTTTTGCGTATTCTTCTTTGGTCATCCCAAGCAGTTTTTCATTGGAGCGGTTGACCGCCTCGGCTCCATATTTCTCGCGGATCTCTTCCCCATACTTCTCTTCATTTTCTTCAACCATCCGTTTTTTGAAAGCTTCAAATTTCTCTTGATCCGTCATGGTTCCTCTCCCCTCCATCGCATCAATGGTTTTTTCCACGTTGGCAATCAAACGGTCCAGATGTTCCCGTTTTTGCATCAGCTGACGGCGGTGTTCGCGAAGCGCTTTGAGCCCGTCGTAGTCCGGGGACGTGATGATCTCTTTTATCACATCCAGCTTCATCCCGAGCTCCTTGTAAAACAGAATTTGTTGCAAACGGTCCACTTCTGCCGGTCCGTAAATCCGGTACCCGGATGAATTGATCCGTGCAGGTTTCAAGATTCCGATCTCATCATAGTAACGAAGGGTCCGTGTGCTGACGCCGGCCAACCGGGCCAATTTCTGCACGGTGTATTCCATGATTTCACCTCCTGCATCTTCACTGTACACCTTGACGTATGCGTCAATGTCAAATCATTTTTTTGTGTTTTTTCTGTCATATCCAATGAATTACCGTTTTGGGCGGAAAGGCGCTTGATTTGGATTTCAACTGTTTTTTGTACACTTCTCCCATCATGCGAATGCCTTTTTCAATTTGAGTTTTGTCGGTTTGTATGATGCTTAACCGGAACCCGTTCACTTTCGGGAAGGTTTTCAGGAAACAATGGTCAATGGATGAGACAAGGATATGGTGTTGCCTCAAGCAGGCAATCCATTCTTTGGCCGGCAGTTGCTTTGGGAGATCCAATTGCCCGAAAATGCCGCCTGTTTCCGCGGCTGCGTTCATCTCCGGGGGGAGATGCAGATCACACACTTCTTTGAGAATTTTCATCCGTTTTTGGTAAAGATCTCGCATCGACGCGGTGTGACGGAAATACATGCCGCATTTTAAATAGATTTCCAAAGCAGCTTGGGACAGTGTGGCCGAACTGATGTCACAGGAAGATTTAAACAGGCGGAAGCTTTCTGTCAGAATGGACGGAAGAAGGATCGCCCCCATCCTCAGCCCTGGCAACATGACTTTGGAAAAGCTTTTCAGATAAATGGTATGACCGGACAAATCATAACTGAAAACGGGATCGTTCTTGGGATCCGTTTCCAAGTCCAGCAAATAATCATCCTCCACAATGTAGACATCATATTTTGCAGCCAGTTTAGCGATCTGCTTTTTCACTTCCTGGTCATAACTTGTGCCAAGCGGGTTGTGAAAACGTGGCATGGTATAGAAAAACTTAATTTGATTGTTACGGAAATGGCGTTCCAACTCATCAAGATCAATCCCTTTTTTGGTTCGCCGGATGCCAATGGCTGTTAAACCGAGTGCATCAATAATCCGAATCATCCCATGATAGGTTGGCTGTTCCACCAAAATCACATTTTTTCCGTTGGGGAAAGGCATCATGGCCAACAAATTAGGGCTTGCTGGGATCCGGAGACAATCGAAACCTGTTCCGGACGGGTGAAAATCTGATAATCCGCCAGATGTTTGACCAATTCTTTGCGCAAAGACAAAAACCCCTGTGGATCGGAATAGGTGAAGAGTTCATCCTGATACAGTTTAATGGCACGGTTCAGGCAATGTTGAAAATCTTTGTATGGCATGATTTCCGGATCCGGATTGGCTGACGAAAAATCGACGAATTCCGCAGCTTCATCCTCGTCGGGCACTCCGGGGCGGCGGATGGAATAGTAACCGCTTTTGGGAACAGAATAAATCAAATGTTCTTTTTCAAGCTCTTGGTAAGCGCGGATCACCGTGTTTTTGTTGCAGGCAAACCTGGCGGACAGCGAGCGGATAGAAGGCAATTTTTCGCCAGGTTGCAGCGCTCCGGACTGAAGTTCTTTCTTTATCGCATTTTTAATCATTTCATATTTCCTTTCCGCCATGGTTTCTTCCCTCCATCTTGTGTACCGGTACAGATAAGAAAATTAAGCATTTTTCAACTCATTTTCATCCATTATACTGAAGAGGAACTTTCGGGAGGGATACAGATGGAATGGAGACACGAAACATTACCCTATTGGATCAGTGACCAGAAGGATTTGTTGGATGTGGATGCTGTCTACGGTTTATTACAAACCACTTATTGGGCCAAACACCGGACCAGAGATATCATTGAGAAAAGTTTGGAAAATTCATTGTGTTTCGGCGTCTACGGAGAAGAAGGGCAAGTGGGTTTCATGCGGGTGGTAACGGATTATGCCACCTTTTCGTGGGTTTGTGACGTTATCATCCATCCGGATCATCGCCGGCAAGGATTGGCCAAATGGATGCTGAAATTCCTCCTATCACATGAGGCTGTGCGGGATACCTCCATGATACTGGCAACCCGGGATGCGCACAGTCTTTATGAACCATTTGGATTTAAACGGGAAGAACTGATGAGAAGGAAAAAATCCATCGGTTAAACCAAAAACACGAGCGGGAAATCGCTCGTGTTTTTCATGATTTGCCGGGGTCTTCTTCAATACCGACGATCACCCCGTAACCGTTTTTCACTTTGACTTCAACCAGCACTCCGCCATTTTGGGCCAAGGCTTCCCACTTTTTTCCGGACCCTTCCTCGACATAATAGCGGTCCAACTGATAATCCACCCGGTATTTCTCTTCATCCCGAAAGGGGAAAACGGATTTTTGAAGTGTTCCTTTCAGATACAAGCCACCAGGCGGCTTCTTTTCAGAAACCCGGTCCACGATGTAGTGATTCCCCTTGGGTTTTAAGGAGACGTAAACCGGGATGCCCGGGTCAGGCAGATGGCGGGCAGCCTTCTGTGCGAGTTGCGGATCAAAGCGGGAACGCTCCACTTCCTCAATCTCCAATTTCAACCGGACATAGTCCCCGTAAAACAAATCTTTCGGATCCACCGGGATGGTTTTGAGCGTCATCCGTTCGCCGCTCATGAAAGCAAGCAATGGTTGCACGGTCATGGAAACCAGGGAAACGACCGGGATGAGAAGAACGATCCAAAACCATCGGTTGGGGATGTTTGTCATTTCCCTTCCCCCCTCTTCCGGCTTTTTTCAATCCAATAACCGCTGAGAATGAGCAAAATGCCGCCGATCAGGAAATAAAGTGACTTGGGAAGAAATTCAATGGATAAATCCAGATAGAACCGAAAAATGAGCGCGCAGGAAATCACCTCTGCCGAAAGCTTTTTCCTTTTGAGCAAATAAATCAAAAAGGCAAGATAAACCACCGCGACTGCATATCCCAAAAGCGGGGCATGAAACACTTCCCCCCATATTTCCCAAAAGTCCGGATAAGTAAGTACAATGGCAGCAACCCCGTGTATAACCGCACCTTGCCGTTCCAACACCTTCGCATAAGGCCGGATGGAGAGAAACGTCATACCGACTCCCAACAACAGCAGGACGAGCGTAATCACCCCCCCGTGCCATTCCCACCAGACGAAAGTCGCCCAGAGCGAGAAGATCAAAAGTGCATTGGCAAAGAAAAACACCTGACGGCTTTTGTTCAACCATCGCTCATTGCACCCGTAAAAAAGCGGAATAAAAACCCAAACCCAGTAAGGATACGGCACGGATGCATCCCAAGCTTGCGAAGCATATATTCCGATAAATAAAATGGACAAGATCATCACCAAACGGTCTTTCAAATAAAGTGCCAACGGTACAATCCCGAGGGCCCAAACCAAAAAGGCCTGTTGAAAAGGCGATGAACTGTGAAACATCTGACCCACGAGAAAAATCCCTGCTCCGTATATCGCCGCGCCGATATAATAAAAACTTTTGGAAGTTTTGGGATACGATTCTTCCAGTTTCCAGCCGGTGAAATAAGCACCCGTCAATCCAAACAAAATCAGCACAAACTTTACTGTCCGGGGAATTGCCTCCCAATTCCCGGCGATAAAACTGAGAATGCCCACGCCGATCAAAACGGATCCCAAAACCAACAAGATGCGGTTAAAACCTGCATTCCCTTTCCCTTTCACCTCATATGAAGATAAGATCTGTTGAACTTGCGAGGAATCGATGATTCCGGCTTCTTCAAAACGGGAAAGTTCCATCTGAAGCCACTGATGCTTTGATGAAGAAATGATTTTCTTTTCAAGCAACTTCCCATCCCCCTTCATGCTTTGACTATATCATGATGCAGTACGCACGAAAATGAAAAACAGGGACACTCTTTCCGAGGATCCCTGTCCATCAAGATTGAATGCTTTTCACCTGGCTTAATATCGTGCCGTTGTTTTGCTCATATTCCCAAATCCCGCGCCCGGCTTTTTGCGCCATGATTTCCAAACGCCGAAACTCTTTCAGATATTTCCGTTCCGACTTTAATTTTCGCGCCCGGTTCGGAATTACGCAACGGGCCAATCCTCTTTTCAGCAAGAGCGGTTGCAAATGCATGTCATCCACATAAACATGAGCAAGGATCCGGCCGTAATGATCCCGCTTAAAGGCGCCTTGCTCAATGGTGACACTCCGGCCGCGATGGATGAGACTGACAATGTACTTCCTGGCCTCAAGTGCTTTGAAATGTTCCAACAAATTGGCGGAATTGAGCTCAGGGGCATCAATATACAGAAGCCGGACCCGTTCCAGTTTTTGATTCCTCTTGATTTTCAAAGTGTCTCCGTCAATCACCCGCACAACCTCAATCGGAATTCTCTTGTTCACCGGTGGCAAAGAGCCCATCCTCTCTGCGAATCTCTCATCGCTTTAACGTTATTATAGCATAAATCCTTGTTTATTTTAGAATTTTTTGACGAAAACCCGTTCCCTCTTTTCACCTTTCTCAAGGAGAGGAGGTGGATTCGGATATGGCGAAAACGGAATCGAATATGTTTCCGCTCGGAAAAGAAGCCCCGGATTTTGCGTTGCCGGATGCGGTATCCGGAAAAACGGTGGCCTTACAAGATGTGAAATCATCCATTGCCACGGTCATCATGTTTATCTGTAACCATTGCCCTTATGTAAAACATGTGCAGGATCAGTTGGTTCAACTGGCCAATGATTACATCCCGAAAGGAATTTCCTTTGTCGCCATCAACTCCAATGATGTGGAGCAATATCCGGATGATTCGCCGGAGAAAATGAAAGAAGTGGCAGAAAATCTTCAGTACCCGTTCCCGTATTTATTCGATGAAACCCAGGAGACAGCCAAGGCTTACCAAGCTGCTTGCACGCCGGATTTCTATATTTTTGACGGCGATCTGAAGTGTGTATACCGGGGACAATTGGATGATTCCCGCCCGGGGAATGACATTCCGGTGACTGGCGAATCGATCCGTGCCGCATTGGATCAAATCATCAACGGTGAGCCGGTGACGTTCACACAGAAACCCAGTCTGGGTTGCAATATTAAATGGAAGCAAGCATGAAACCGCCCCTGCAAGCAAGTCCGGGGCGGTATCCTCAGACTTGCTTGCTTTCTTTAACCTCCGCCCGATCATGTTGATCAAACGAATTTTGGTATTCCACCACGTCCACTTTGCATCCGGGGCCGATCTTCACATTTTTTCCCCTGACAATGCCGGCGTGGGTGTATTCCAATTCGATATCATCCCCTTCAATCACTTCGGCTTGCAACGTTTTGTCGGCAAAAAAGGATTTCAGCCATTTGTTTAAAGCAAAGCTGTTCTTTTTGACGACGATCTTCTCTCCGCCAATTTCCTTTGCTTTGGCATTGCCGAGCAACTCCACTTGAATGTTTCCGGCATTTAACAGCCCTTTGATGGTAAAAACCCCTTTGATCACCACGGACTCTGCTTCCAAGTCTTCGTCAACCTTTAAGGTTCCGCGGATGTCTGCCTGGTCGGCGATGAAATTTCCTTTCACTTGTGTGGTCCCGTTGAGCGTGAAGTTTTGGGTGTGCACATCCCCCTCTGTCGTCAATTGGCCATTCACTTTTGTTTCATCCGCCTTCAGTTTCCCTTCAATCGCCGACGAACCACTGACTTTCACCGTTTGTGTTTGCACGTTTCCTTCCACGACACTGTCCCCGTTTGTGATAAACAACCGGCAGTCCAGGTCGCCATTTACTTTTCCCAGTCCGTTGATACGAACCTTTTCGAATGTACCGCCCGAAAAATTTCCGTACCCGTTGATCAGTAAATCACTCATTTGCATCTCCCCATCCGACATGTTGAATTTTCCCTTTTAACTTTTCCAATTCCTCTGCAAGCGAAATACGCAGGAGTACTTTCACACGATCATCAAAACAAATTTCTTTGATTTCATTCACCAAAATATAAGAGGTGACCCCCAGTTTGCGGACGACGAATAACTCTGCATTTTTCTTTTCAAACCGGTGGTAATTGTTTTTCAAAAACTGATACAGCGATTTTCCTTCGTCCAGGGTGATTTCGCCCGTTTCAAGCAACTGATCCAGAACAAAGAGATAAAAGAGTTGTTCCAAGGTGAACACATTGGCTTGATCATGGGTGGACAGGTGCAGTTCAAGCACAACATCCGAAACAATCTTTTTCTCTTGAATTTGCTCTTTCGTAAGAGAGATTTCCGTAAACCGGGGGGAAAACATTTGCGCAATCTCATCCAAAGACAAATCGTCTTTTAAGCTGACGATTTTATTAACCCGTTGCAGTATTTTATCGCGGGGGAAAAACGTTTCTTGCCCGGTGTAGGTGGATTTGCGGATAAACCATTCTTCCGGAATCAAGTTTTTTCGTTTCCAACGGTATAATTGTCCGTATGAAATGCCTGTTTCTTTCAACAGGTCTTTTTTTGAAATTAAGTCTTGATCCATTCCCCGACACCTCCTCGTTATCATTGTAACATAACATTGTTACGTAAAAAAGAGGCGGATGCCCTTTCCTGTTTTCATCCCAAGAAATTAAAAAACCCCTTTCCTCTGCATTGCACAATACCGGCGGTTTGGTTGGTTTCCTTGCCGTTTACGATTTGTTGCGGACGGCTTGCATCCGGTTCTTTGGGAGCCAAACCGGTTTTTTTGCCAATTACCCCCCCTATATTTCCATATGTTTTGCGTTATGTAAAAATTTTACTTACTTTCGTGATAAATTACATAAAACACGTTCAAAAAGCGGTTTTTTTAATATTACACATAGAATATTATATAGATTTGTAAAAAAATATTTTTATTTTCTTCTTCTTGTTTTATAATTAAATATATCTAATTTTGTTGATTCTTTTATGGGAGATGATTCATTCATGAGTGGAATTGCAGGTTGGATTGATTGGGAAAGAGATTTGTCGGGAGAACAAAATGTTTTAAGCAAAATGACCAACGCGATTCAACATCGCGGTCCCGATGATGAAGGTTATTGGTCTTCGGAACGTGCAGCGATTGGTCACCGCCGTCTCTTTGTCATCGATCCTGCCGGTGGAAAACAGCCGATGGTTTATCGCTCAGGGGATCATTCCATCGTACTCTCCTATGACGGGTTTATCTATAACTTTAAAGATTTGAAAGCAGAACTTGAAAATCTCGGACATCGTTTTGGAACGGAATCGGATGCAGAAGTCTTGCTGCACAGCTATTTGGAATGGGGAGAAGATTTCATCCAGCGCATCAACGGGGTGTTTGCCTTTGCCATTTGGGATGAACGGCGCCAGGCATTAATTTTGGCCCGGGATCGCATCGGAGTCAAACCCCTCTTTTACAAAGTACATAATTCCGGAGTTTTATTTGGTTCCGAATTGAAAGCCATCCTGGCCCATCCGGAAGTCAAACCGGAAGTGGATGTCGAAGGCTTCAGCGAACTTTTCGGAATGGGACCCATCCGCACCCCCGGTTTTGGTGTGTTCCGCGGAATTCATGAAGTCAAACAGGGTCATTACATTGTTTTCACAAAAGAAAAAGCCGATCATCATCAATATTGGAAATTGGAAAGCACACCGCATGAAGACGATGTGGATACCACTGTTGAAAAAATCCGGGAAATCCTGAAAGACACTGTGAAACGCCAATTGATCGCCGATGCCCCGGTCGTCTCCATGTTGTCGGG
Organism: Thermoactinomyces sp. FSL K6-2592; assembly: GCF_038006465.1. Classification (NCBI taxonomy): domain Bacteria; kingdom Bacillati; phylum Bacillota; class Bacilli; order Caryophanales; family Thermoactinomycetaceae; genus Thermoactinomyces; species Thermoactinomyces sp. FSL K6-2592. The sequence goes on along the minus strand of NZ_JBBOVH010000001.1, from coordinate 1,523,284 downwards.
CGGATTGGATTCCAGCGGTCTCACTTCCATGGCTGCCCGGTATATGGCGGAAGAAGGAAAACAACTCGGCACCTATTCCCTTGACTTTGCCGGAAGCGACAAACATTTCAAAGCCGACTTGTTGCATGTCAGCCGGGACGAGCCGTTCGTAAAAATCGTTGCGGAATATGCAAATACCGATCACCATACTGTCATCATTAACCATGATCAGTTGACGGAACACGTGTTCCTGCCCGTGGAGGCACACGACTTGCCGGCACTGGGTGAAATGGAAGCGTCGTTACATCTGCTGTTCAGTGAAATGAAGAAAAATGCAGCGGCCACGCTCTCCGGAGAATCCGCAGATGAAGTTTTCAGTGGATATCCCTGGTTCCATCAGGATGAATTTTTGTTCTCCGGAACGTTCCCGTGGAGCGCACAAATTCGCTACTTCAAAGATGTCTTGAATGAAGAGGCGATAAAAACACTCCAGCCGGAAGAGCACAGAAACCGCAGATACCAGGAAGCGGTCAGTGAGGTGCCGAAATTGGACGGGGAAACGGGAATCGAAGAAAAACAACGGGAAATGTCCTACCTTTTCATCACCCGCTTCCTGCCGTTTATGTTGGAACGGAAAGACCGCATCAGCATGCATAACAGTTTTGAAGCGCGTGTTCCGTTCAGCGATTACCGGTTGGTTCAATACTTATTCAATATTCCTTATTCGATGAAAACCGTCGACAAAGTCGAAAAAAGCCTGTTGCGCCGTGCGTTCAAAGGTTATCTGCCGGAAGAAGTGCGCACCCGTAAGAAAAGTGCTTATCCGTCCACCACGGATCCGATTTACTATCAAGACATCCGCAAGATGTTGAATGAATTGATCGAAGATCCGCAAGCGCCTGTTGCAGTGCTTTTGGACAAACAAAAAATCCGTCACATTTCCGACAATCTCTTTGATAAAGCTCCGTTTGAAGTCGGAAAAATGATGGAATATATCCTTCAAGTCAACAAATGGATGAAAGACTACAATATCTCCTTGAAACTGTAGTCCATGAAAAGGCTGAGTGTCCGCAAGGCACTCAGCCTTTTGGTTTTCTGCTTCAAACTCCAATATCTCAAGCCTGGTAAGGACTTCGATTCTCTTCCTCCGCCTTGCGGATTCGTTGGATCAGGGAAGTCAAGGGAACATGGAAATAGTTTTTGCTGGTATAATCCAACTGGGCGACAAAGCCTGCCGCCGACCGGGAGTGGATCAGCGGATGAATCCGAACTGTCCACCCCGGGAGGTCGGAAACCCGCCGGATCCGTTTTTCCTTCTTCTTGTCATTCACTTCAAAAAAAGCCACTCCACCCGGTTGATCCAGAAAATGATCTTGATAGACACAATGTCCCTTTTTGTGATCGGCAATGTACTGGTTAAACAATTGGTTGGCTTCCTTCTGTTTCATCCCTTCCGGCGCTCCGGCCACCACCATGAAACAACGCCGCTTGTATGACACAAGCGTCTCCTCCTTTCACTTCCCAACCGGCATGATCCAGCCGGTTCCCCGTCTTCGTCTCCCCTTTGTCTTCATTATCCGAAAAAACGCCGGAACCATCCCGGCGTCCGTTGCGCTTCAAACCGCAATAATTGCCGGGAACGTCTTTCATGAAACAGGTCATGATATGATATAAGTGACATTTTTTCCTCCATCCCTGACAGGAGGCATGAAATGACACTGAGATTGAAACTGAAAAACTGTAAGTTTACCATGTTCAACCTTAAAGCAGGGCAAGCGGATGAATTCCACGGACATGAAGATGTGTACCAGTTGAGCATTCCGCTTGCAGGAAAAAGCATCATGCAACATGAGCAAACCCGCCGGCATATGGAGTCTCCGGACAGCCGCATGCTTTTGTCACCGGGCCAGCAGCACAGGCATTTGGCCGAAGACAAGGGAGCACGAATTTTACTCATAACAGTAAAACGTGATTTTCTCCGTAGAGTCGTTGCAGACCGCTTGCAAGGCTTTGAAAACGAGGTCTTTTTTGATCCGTGGGGCCAGAACCATTCCTCCGGGATTTTGATTCAACAGGTGGAACAATCCTTCTTGAGAAGTCTTCAACATCCGCTCGACGGAATGGAATTGGAGGAGTTTGAATGGAAGCTGGTATCCTTTATGTTATCCGTTCATCAAGGCACACACTCCGATAAGTGGTTCCCGTCATCCCCTCCACCCTTGAGCATCCTTCCTTGCGTAAGGGCATTGAGTATCTCCATGCCCATCTTTCCTCTCCCGTCACCTTGGACGATTTGTGCAAAGTCACGGGAATCAGCAAATATCATCTCATTCGCTTGTTCCAAAAATATGTCGGAACCACACCGGGCCAATATCTCCGGAATCAAGGATTACAATTGGCTGAGTAGCTGCTTCGTCATTCCCGAAAAAACATCCTCTCCATCGCTTTGGAGTCCGGGTTCAACAGCCTTTCTTAATTTGAACGGGCGTTTGGAAAAAAGTTCGGTATCAGCCCGTCCGGGTATCGCAAAAGGTTATCTCCTTAAGGTTGGTCTTTCTCTCGTTTTGGTCACACCCGAGGCGAGTCCCGTGACTGCCAAAAACAGAATCATCACGGACGAGACAAGCAACAAACCAAAGGAGGTTTGCAAAGAACCGATTTCCGCCACCCGGCCAATCAGCACCGGCCCCACGATAAAGGATAAATACCCGGCCCCTGTCACGATGGAAACGGAACGGGCTTCCCGTCCGGGGGTGGCATGGGAAGCAAGCGAAAACGAAACGGGGGCAACCGGTGAAAGGGCAATCCCGACCCCCAGTAATCCGCAAGCGGTCAAAACCGGACTGGACGTGGATATGACCACAGCAATCCCGACAGAAGCGATGAACCCGCTGAAGATCAAAATACGGCTTTCCCCCGCTTTCTCAATCAAGGCGGAACTGCTCAACCGACCAATCATTGCCGAAAAATGCAAAGATGCGATGCCGATTCCTCCCAACAGCGGTCCGGACTGAAGGAATCCCCGCAAGTACAGGGACAGAAAACCTTCCAACGATCCGTCGATAAAAAAACAGAGTGCGACCATGGTGCCGGCAAACAAAATCACGGACAGTCGTTTTCTGGGTCCGGGTATTTGTTTCTTTCCTGCGACATCCCCGCCATCTTCCCCGCTCCCACCGAACCTGAACCTTCAGAGACAACACAGCCAACAGCACCAAAGCCGATCCGGTCAAAAGATAAATCTTCGTATAAGTTACTCCCCGGGCCAGCAACAAACCGGAAGCCCATGCCCCGACAGCCGCCCCTCCACTGAATACGGCATGCAGATGTGTCATCATGTGCGATGAATAATTGCGTTCATAATCCCCGCCCAAGTTCATAATCCCCGCCCAAGTTCATAATCCCCGCCCAATGTGTTGGCGATCAAGTCATACCAGCTGATAAAAATCCCTCCGGCAATGAATGCCGCCAATAAAGCCGGATCCCTTTCGACAAACGCAAGAGAAATGAAAAATATTCCTGTCCCGCCGATCCCGAGCAACGCCACCGGCTTCCTGCCTGTTTTGTCCGCGATCCGCCCTCCCAACCACAAACTGAGAAGCACGGCTCCGGACTGAAGCGTCAAAGCCATTCCCAGTTGACCCGGAGAAAGTTGAAAATCAGAAACCAAATCGTCCAACAACATCGCCCATACACCGGTTTGGAACCCCAGGAACAGAAACATCCAAAACAAAAGCAGACGAAGTCTTCCCCTTCTTTTCAACGAACCGGTTCCTCCCGTTTTTGGGATATGGACCAAGCACATCCAATCACCCGTGCGCCTGTCCGTTCCTTCGTATACTTGGACAGGAGTCCGGTTGGATTCCTTCTTTGTTAAGGCGGATCACAGAATTGGTTTCAGAGCTAATGGGCGGACAAGTAAAAGAGATTGAAAAAAGAGTTTATGGTTAGCGAAAAAATCATTTTTATTCGAATTATTTTGTAAAATGCTTTGTGAAGGGAGCCTTCAAGCATGGGAGATAACCAATTAGGGAAACTATTGGAGCAACTCAGAGGCGATCGGAGTTTACGTGAAATCTCGCAAAAAACCGGACTTTCTCACACTTACATCCGGGATATCGAATTGGGAAGAAGAAGAGTTACCAACACACCCATTAAACCATCCGCCTATACCTTGAAGAAGTTTTCAGAGGTTTATAACTATTCCTTTGTGGAATTAATGAGATTGGCCGGGCTTGAAGATGAGTTGCGGGATAAACTCGCCAAAGAGCATGATTTGTACAAAATTTTAACTTCAAAGAGTGAAACGATTTTGTATAAAAACATGAAGCTTTCAAAAACAATCTTTCTTGGATTTCATCGACTATATAATGAATAAAAGATTCAGCGACCCTTCCGGCAGATGAAAACAGTTGATATTCCTGATGTTCAAACTTATAACAGAAGTACTTTTTTGAGCGCCTTGATATGTCTAAAACCCCCAGAGTTGCTCGCAAAAGCTGAAACTCGCATGAAACGGTGGAAAAGCCTCTTCGTATTTAAGTTGAAACATCAAATATCTGAAATTTCCTTTTGAAAAAGCAGGTGCTCGAAAAGCGGCGTTGAACCTCAACCGTGTCAAGGGTTCCCGACAATGCAGTCAGAGTATCTACACCCCATTCAGAGGATTAAAACAAAAACCCTCTCCGGTATTGGAGAGGGTTTTTCATCATTGCCCCGGCAGATCGGGAATTGATCATTTTTCCATAAACACCAGGCGAAGACCTAAAATTGTATAAATGGCAGCTTCGATCCAATGAACGCTCCGGGAACGGATGAAGGGTTGCAAAAATTTTTCCCCCAACGCACCGGCTCCCACCGAGACCAGGCTGAAGATAGTTAATGCCTGAAAGATAAACAACATTCCGAGCCCGATGAATTGAAGAGTGACGGATCCTGCGTGAGGGGAAACAAATTGCGGCAAAAAAGCCAAAAAGAATATGGATACTTTGGGATTGAGCAAGTTCATCCAGATCCCCCGCTTATACAAGGCAAAAGCGTTTTGTTTGGAGAGGTTTTGCTTCACGGGTCCGGTGCCGGAGCTTTTCAACGCTTGCCATGCCAAAAAAAGCAGATAAGCCGCGCCGAAATACTTGAGAATTTGAAATGCCAGCGCCGAATGATAAATGACAGCGGAAATTCCAACGGCCACGGCGGCCGTATGCCCCAACAAACCGGTGCACAAGCCGAGCGCTGTCATGATTCCCCCTTTTTTTCCTTGCACCATGCTTTGCGTTGCCACAAAAAGAATATCCGGTCCCGGCATGAGAGTGAGTGCAACAGAAGCCAGCAGAAAATAGAGAACATTGGTCATGTCCATGAGCAGGCGTACTTCCTTTCCATGAAAAATCGCTTTTCATTATATTAAAAAATCCCCCTGTTTTTCAGGAGGATTTTTTAGTTGGGCTATTTCAGCCAGCGGTACGGCGGGACATGCCGGACCATGGTATGGAAAGCCACGGCCCACTCTGTGTCGCTTAACCGTCCGACCGGCGTATTCCGGCTCTTCTTCAACGTTTTCACAAGATGCGTGATTTGCGGTGCCGTGAAAATCCCTCTGAAAACCTCACCGACCGGCAACTCCGGATGCTTCAGGGCATATGACGCCAGTTTAAAAAACAAAGTGCGAAACCGGACGGGAATCAAGGGAGGGGCTTTTCTCTTGATAAACAAAACGGCCGAATCCACCTTGGGAGGCGGTGCAAAATGATACCGGGCGATGGTCCTTCCCATCGTTAAATCAAAATACATCCGCCAAGCCAGAATGCGCGGGTTCGTGGAAGGCTGGCTTGTGAAGCGTTTGGCCGCCCCTTTTTCCATCACCAGCAAACCGTTTTGAAACGGATTTTCAGGCCGGTCCATCAATCTTTTCAATATCGGGGTGGTGATGGAATATGGGATATTGGATACCACCGAATACGGTTTATCGGGCAAGTTCACTTCCAAAAAATCCTTTTCAATCACCCTGACATTCCTGTGTGGTTTCATTTCTTCCCGCAAAATCTTTGCAAAAGAAAGATCGTTTTCAATGGCGATGACCTTTTTGGCTTTTTGCGCCAGATGAACGGTCAAAGCTCCTTTGCCTGCACCGATTTCCACCACCTGATCCTCCGGGCCGACTCCGGACATCTCCACAATGCCCGCTGCCAGCCGTTTTCTTTTCATTAAATGTTGTCCCGGAAAATTTTTTCTTAACTTCTTTTTACTCATATTATCTCACCTTCCGCATTCTGCCCGGTGCAAAGCAAATGCGGAGATGAGCCTTTTTTTCAGGCGCACGAAGACACACCAAGCCTGTGGTTCCGGCTTGGCGGGATGTCGGCAATGAAAGCAAAAAAAGGGAGGGGATTCCCCTCCCTTTTTTATCTATTCATATGCACAGGTTTTACCTGAAAAAGGGCAGACTGATCCCGATTCACTCTGCACAAGGCAGGGCTTTGAACTTTTTAAAATCAGTTGTTCAAAGCTTGGAATCGAAGTCTGCATGATTGCATTTCAGGTAAATCCTCCTTCGTTCTTGATGGAATAACACGGTAAAGTCTAACATGGATGTTTGTTTTCATCAACCTTAAAAAGTTCATTTCCCCCTTCCTTCCGCCTGAAACTTTTCGGTTGATCCTGTCCATTGGTGCGAAAGGTGAGATGGATTCGCGAAATGGATATTATAAAATTAAGTTGGGGACATTTGTTCCTCAAATGAACCATAAAGGAAGTGAAAAAGTGAAACGGATTTCTTTAATCGGAAAGGGTTTGTTCTGCTTTTTGCTGGGCTTGGCCATTGCCGGAACAACCGGTTTTTCTTCCCTTCCGTCAGCAGCGGAAGATCAGCCGGCAACCTCGGAACAGTGCCCGAAAGCGGAGGATTTGATCCAACCGGATGAAAACGCGGAAAAAGAAATCCGCGATGTCCTTCCGCAATTGATTCAAGAAACCTATGGCGACGATTCCCGTTACCAAAATTATGAGGTCAAACGAATCCTTACCCTCAAGGCTCCCGAATCTTCCCCCTACTCCGGCATCGCCGAACAACAATGCGGAAAAGAAGTTGCCGGAAAATCCCTGCTGGTGGAACTGTTCTTCCCGGAGTTCCTCCCCAGCGCCAGCTTGTCGCAAGGACAAGTTTTCATGGCCAAAACGAATGAGGGATGGAAAGTCTGGTATCGCTATCATTAATACTGAAACCGCCCTTAGACAAACCGTCCAAGGGCGGTTTTCTTCCGGTTGCTCCTTTGGTTCATCATTCTTTTTCTCCAAATGACAGAGGATCTGATCCAATTTCTGATTGATCTGGCGAGTCATTACCACCATTTGTTTCAAGCTGCTCACGATGGTGTAAACAAACTTTGCAAACGATACGAAAAATAAAATAACCAAACCAATGAGCACCAAATTGTAAATCAAATTAAAGATGTTCATATCCAGTAATCCCCTCTGAAAAATCAACGACATGAATAAATTCTGTTTGAAATTCTTCATTTCCTCTCATGCACATATAAATATAAATATATTATGAATATTTTTAATATCGTGTTTGTTAATTATCCAAAAAGGGTAATCCTTCTCTGCTGATTGTAAAGTGGTGTCATTTTATGAAAGCATCGCAGAAAACGCAAAAGCCCTATGTTCCATATTTATTCAAAACTTAGCAGATAACCTTGTATCATTTTGGGATTTTGGTGTACCGGCGGTTAAACTCATGACTGGATTGGCAAACGGAGGTAATCCTCTGACCATTGCATAAACGGCCAAGCCAGGAATAAGTTGTTGGATAATTGAATACCCTGGTAAATCTGAATGTTCAAAATCCAAAGCCGTTCTATCCAAAGTTCCTTATCTCGTTTTGACAATCTGTTAGCTTAAGGAGGATCCCATGAAAGACATGGTGTTACAAACTGAAAATCTATCCAAATCTTATCGCGGCCGGACAGTTGTAAACCGGCTAAATATACAAATTGAAAAAGGACAAATTTACTGTTTTTTGGGCCCGAATGGCGCCGGGAAAACAACAACCATTCGCATGATTTTGGGACTTACCCGCCCGACGGAGGGAACGGTCCGGATTTTCGGGAAAGAAATTCACAAACATCGCATTTCCATACTGAGCCGGGTAGGCTGTTTGGTGGAAACCCCCAGCTACTATGGACATTTAAATGGTTACGAAAATTTGGATATCGCCCGCCGGATGCTTAAAGTTCCTCCGTCACGGATTGACGAAGTGCTGAAAATGGTTCATTTGGAAGATGCAAAACATAAAAAAGCCAAAGATTATTCGCTCGGTATGAAACAACGGCTGGGAATCGCCATGGCTCTTCTGAATCAACCGGACTTTCTCATTCTGGATGAACCGACAAACGGTCTGGATCCATCCGGAATACAAGAAATCCGGGAATTGATCAAACAACTTCCGCAGATGTTTAATGTGACCGTATTCGTGTCCAGCCATTTTTGTTGAGTGAAGTGGAACAAATGGCTTCCCATGTTGGTATTATTCATCAAGGCCGGCTTTTGTTTCAGGGATCACTTGCGGACTTGAAAAAACAAAACCAAAAACAGATTAAAATGAAGACAGACCGGTTGGACGAAGCGGGAAAATTGCTGAAGCAACATCACTATTCCATTTCGCGGGATCATGATTTTATTTATATCGACTCCCTGCCGCCGGAAAAAATTAATTCATTACAAAGATTACTTATCGACCATCACTTTATCATTTATCACTTCCAAGAAGAAGAAAACTCGCTGGAACAAATGTTTTTTCAGATTTTGGAGAATGGAGATCATTGATCATGAATTCATCTGTTATCAACGAATGGATTAAAATCCGCCGTAGCCGGGTCATTTGGCTTTTCATTTTTGTTCCTGTTGTGACCTGTTTTCTCCTCACACTTGCCCTTGGGTACTATTTGCAAAAAGGCCACTCTCCAGAACAGGGTTGGGGATTGATCTTGTCACTTACCAGCCGATACTTATGGCAAATCATCGCTTTCACTGTTCCTGTCTTCATTGCCTACATCGTCAACATGGAACAGTTTTCGAATATGTGGAAGTTTCTTTTTGCCATGCCTTTGGCGAAATGGAAAATCTATGTTGCCAAATTCTTCTGGGGATTCGCCACCACCTTGGTTATGGGTCTTTTGTTTGTTTTTGGCATATACATCATGGCTGAATTGCACGATGTTGAACACCTTGTCACCATCGACCAATTGTTTTCTTATGTGTATGCCCCTTTTCTTCTGGCCATCCCCTTTGTGGCTTTTCAATTATGCGTATCTGGCCAGCAAGAACCAATCTGTGCCAATTTCATTTGGAATCGCCTCAATTATTCTTGCCCCTGTTTTTAAAGGATGGGGTTGGTGGACACCGTGGGGATTTTGGTCTACGTTCCTCCCCTCTCCGCCTTTGTCGGTTCAGGCTTTGTCCCCTGGGGAAACGAGTGCATTGCTTAACTGGGAAATCCTCTTGTTATCTGTTTTGTTTGGCGCCATCTGGCTGTTGATCGGAATTACTGTGTTTTACCGAAAAGAATTTGATTAATCGACTGAAAGGGAGATATGATTGGGGAATTTATTAATGGTTGAATGGATGAAAATACGGAAAACAAATATTTGGCGGTTGATTCTGGTTCTTCCATTGGTTCCGATTGCCTATGGGATCTTCATTTATGCCCGGTTTGTCTCCGAAAATTATCAAGCGACCAATAATTGGCTGATGGCTTGGGGAATGGCGAACTACTTTTATCCAACCATCTTTTTTCCAATCCTTTCCGTATTATTGGCAGCCAATCTGTGTAAGGTGGAGCATGAAGGACATAATTGGATTAGAGCTTTAACTTGTCCTGTTTCTTGGAAACAACTGTATTTATCCAAGTATCTGTGGCTTGTCCTCTTATTGGGATTGGCTCAGGTAATTGCCTTGTCGGAGTTTGCCGTTATCGGGGAATTCGCCCGGTTGAATCATCCGTTTCCATGGACCTTGCTGATTCAATGCCTGGTTCTCGGATGGATAGGGATTTTGCCGTTGGCCGCATTTCATTTGGCAGTATGCGCATATTGGAGCAACTATGTACAATCAGTCATTCTCAATATTTTACTCATCCTTCCGGTTTTTTTGATCATCGGTTCAAAAAAATACACTTGGTTGGGTTATGTTTACCCTTGGGCTCTCCCGGCGGTCGGAACGAACCAAATATTGCTCCGTTCTTTTCACATTCAAGTATTGATCATTGTTCTCATGTGGCTGATTCTGTTTTTGATTGGCGGAATCTCACTCTTTATCAAACAAAAATCCAATCATTAAAAACCGGTTTAAAACCCATGGGCCATTTCTTTGGTTTATGGGTTTATTTCTTGGTTTTTGGAACGTTTTCTTGTACCGGTCCCCCCCTTTTCCATCAGGCTTTTTTCGATCCTCATCCAAAATCAGCCACAAAACCTGTTGACCGGATTCTTAATTGCTGTTACACTTATACACACAAGTATATAACTGTTTAACGAGGTTAGTATGGAAGTAAAGGTGGTGATACGAATTGAGCCGGAAGCTGGACAGCCGCAAACCGATCTTCCTGCAAATCCGGGAAAAAATCGAGGACATGATTGTCAACGAACAGCTGAAGGAAGACGAACAAGCTCCTTCCACCACGCAACTGGTCAACTTTTATAAGATCAATCACGCCACGGTCTCCAAAGGCGTCAATCAACTGGTTGAGGAAGGAATTCTTTATAAAAAAAGGGGCATCGGCATGTTTGTGGCCAAGGGGGCCAGAGAAAAACTGATCCAAAAACGAAAAAAGGCTTTTGTGGATGAATTTGTCGTCCCTTTGGTGCAAGAAGCCCACAAACTGGGGATTACGGAAAGTGAAGTGTTTGCACTGATCAAAAAAGAAAGGGAAGGGATGAAGAATGAATTATAAAGTGGAATTTGACAATGTATCGTTGAGATACAAAGACTTTGAGGCGCTCAAAAATGTTTCCTTCCGATTGGAAAGCGGAAAGATTTATGGTTTGCTCGGCCGGAACGGAGCCGGAAAAACCTCCCTCCTTTCTCTCTTGTCGTCTTTTCGTCTTCCGACGGAAGGATCGATCCGGATTGGTGGGGAACCGCCGTTTGAAAACCCGAATATCATGCCTCATGTTGCGTTGGTTTACGAAAAAGATTACAAGGAAGAGCGGAAAAAAGTTTCCACCTTCATTCAGAATGCAGCCAAGTTCCGCCCGTTCTTTGATATGGATTATGCACTCCGGCTGGTTGAGAAATTCCAACTTCCTTTAAACAAAGAAGTCAGGAAACTTTCAAGAGGGATGAAATCGGCGATGAATGTGACCATCGGACTGGCCAGCCGGGCGCCCGTCACCATTTTCGACGAGGCTTATCTGGGCATGGATGCTCCGACCCGGGAATTGTTTTATAAAGAATTGTTGAAAGACCAAGCCAAACATCCCCGGATCATGATTTTATCCACCCACTTGGTGTCTGAAATGGATTATTTGTTTGAAGAAGTGCTGATTCTCGATCGGGGCAAACTGTTGCTGCACGAAGACTATGAAACCTTGATTTCCAAGGGGCTCACTGTCACGGGGGATGCCAAGACGGTTGATGAATTTACCAAAGGCCGGAAGATTTTGAATGAAGAGCAGCTCGGAAATACAAAATCGGTGATTGTGTTCGGGGATTTCCATGAAGTTCTCCGGTTGGAAGCCGAAAAACAAGGATTGGAAACCGGGACCTGCTCCCTGCAAGATCTGTTTATTCATTTAACAGGCAAGGAGGATGCATATGAAACCAACAGCCGTATTTCCTAAAGTGGCCAAAGACATGTACTTGGAACAAATGAAATGGACGGTTTGGTATCTGGTTTTTGCGTTGGTTATCCACATCGTACATCTTTATTCCAGTTATTTTACAATCGGTGATGATACCGCGGTGAAAGGGATTTTGGTGCATCTTTTTCCATCGGCAAAGGTTTATATGATCATAATCGCAATTATTTCCGTCAACGGATTCCTGTCTTATTATGTCGGACAGGGAGTCACCCGGAGAGATTTTTGGGCCGGTTCGATGATTGCCGCGCTCGGGCTGACGGTTACGATCGCTTTCTTCGCCGTGATTCTCACTTATTTGGAATACGGGATTTTGGAGATGTTCCAGCTGTCCCATTTGCTGTCTGACGAGTTTTTGAACGGAAACGGGTGGCTGGTGATTCAATATCTGCTTAATATCTTTTTCTATTACTTGGCAGGCTACCTGATCGCAGTCGGTTTTTACCGGTTCCACTGGATCGCCGGAATCGGATTTATTGCCTTTTTCCTTCTTTCTGTTTCAGCACTGGAATGGAGCGAAAAATATTCGCTTGGGCTGAATGTATTGAGTTCTGTGGCGGTCATTGTCCTCTTTCTCACCTTATTGCGCCAGTTAACAAAGAACATCGCCGTGAAGTTGTAAATGAATCCGGGAGACTCAGGTCCGCATGTTGCCTGAGTCTCTTTGCCTTTTCATGACGTCTGGGATTCATCCCTTCTTTGCTTTGCCAAGCGTTTTTTTTGAATCCAAACCAGCAATTTAAGGATCAGGAACAACAGAAAGATGGCTCCTGATACGAGAATAATGGCTCCTAAGATGATGGACACAACCTTCCAAAAACCAAAAAAGTTCGCGGCCCGCACAATGATGAGCACGATGGCAAAAGGAATGAGAAAGCCGATGACATCCTTCCCTTTCACTAATCCCTCTTCCTCCTTTTTTTGTTGGAATATCGTTCAGGTTAACGGGCTTGTCTCTCAGTGTCAATAAGGTGTGAATAACAACATCCCAAACAAAATTCAGCACGAAAAATAAAGAGGAACAGATTTCAAACGGACAACTGGTTCAACATCTTATACGTGTCGCCATACGGATGATAAAACACATTCATGCTGGATCTTTCCTGTGTGTTTTAAATCTTCAACCGCCGGTTCACAGACAGAATGGTCCGGCTGGATCTTGTGATCGCTGCATGGATATCTGGGATCCGGTGCAACAGGTCGCATCAAGGGAACCTCAAAACACTTGAATTTGACAACCTCTCCTTAATCATTTACGATTTAAATGAAAATTAAAATAAATTAAAAAGAGTGATTCAAATGAATACTTTGGTGGAAACCCGTTTGGGAAAAGTGCAAGGCGGGACAGACGGAGAGGTTTGTTTTTGGAAAGGGGTTCCTTATGCGAAACCCCCGGTGGGAAAACGCCGCTTTCAAAAGCCGGAACCACTGGAGAAATGGGATGGTGTTTGGGATGCCACCCGATTCCGTTCCATGGTGATGCAGCCGTCCGGCACCACCTTCAGCACCGTGCTTGGGGAAGCGGATCACCCGGTGAGTGAAGACGGGCTTTATCTGAATATCTGGTCGCCTGCGGCCGACGGAAAAAAGCGGCCCGTTCTCTTCTGGATCCATGGCGGCGCCTATCAGTTCGGGTCCGGCTCTTCCCCCTGGTATGACGGGGCGGAGTTTGCCAAAAACGGAGATGTGGTGGTTGTCACGATCAATTACCGGTTGAACGTGTTTGGATTTTTGCACTTGGGGGATTGGTTCGGTGACGAATTTGCAGCATCGGGCAACTTGGGAATTTTGGATCAAGTGGCTGCGCTGCGTTGGGTGAAAGAAAACATTTCCGCTTTTGGCGGCGACCCGGAACAAATCACCATCTTTGGCGAATCGGCCGGAGCCGGAAGTGTCGGGGTTCTGCTTTCCCTCCCGGAAACCAAAGGGCTGTTTCAACGGGCAATCTTGCAAAGCGGTTCGGGTGCCATTTTGCTCCGTTCCCCTCAGACCGCTTTGGACATCGCCGATCGCATTCTTACGAAAGCCGGCATTCGCAAAGGAGATCGCGACCGGTTGTTATCCATCCCGGCCGGTGAACTTCTTGAAGCCGCACAATCCGCGCATCCGGGAATGATTTTTGGTCCTGTTGTGGACGGAACCGTTTTGAAAACCCATCCGATTAAAGCGTTGGATAACGGAGCAGCCGGCGACATCCCGATCATCATCGGGGTTACCAAAGATGAATACAATTTATTTACACTGACCGATCCTTCTTGGACAACAGCAGGAAAAGAAGAACTGATGGACCGGATCGAACAGGAAATCGGGCCGGTTCCGGAAAAAGTCTTTCCATATTACTTATCTTCCGGCGATCCATCGCAACCGGAATGGCAAAAGCTGTTGCGTGCCATGACCTACCACATCTTTACCCGGGGCATGTTAAAAACGGCTGACGCCCAAATCAGGCAAGGCGGGAAGGTTTGGGTTTACCGTTTTGATTACGAAACCCCGCTCTTTGACGGCCGGTTAAAAGCATGTCACGCACTGGAAATCCCCTTTGTTTTTCACAACCTGCATCAGCCGGGAGCCGATGTTTTTACTGGCACACATCCGAAGCGGGAGCAAATTTCCCGGCAAATGCATGAAGCATGGATTGCTTTTGCGCGGACAGGGGATCCGAACGGTAACCATCTCCCCGATACGTGGTTGCCCTTTGCAGAAAAAGACCGGCCGGTCATGGTGTTTGACATCGAAACCAGAATGGAAAAACATTTGTTTGACCGCGAGCAGGAACTGTGGGAATCAAAGGCTTGAGTCCATGACTCAAGCCTTTTTCAGACTTCACGCATGTGTTCGGATTGCCTTATTCAAATTACGGTCCGGCCAATTTGGAATTAATCATCAGAGAAGAATTTCACGACTTGATCACCTTGATGATCTCCAAAAATCAATTACATGAATATTGCTCTTGAAATACAGAGGCGCCGGTGGCTTTATCATCACAGGCGTCTTTCTTTTCAAATATTGGTTTGTAGTTTATAATGCAAACTAGTTAATCATACATATGGAGTGTGGTTCCATTGATGCCCTTTAAGGAAATGGCAAAACTGAATAAATTAATCCATGAACCGGCCCGCCTTGCCATTATGAGTGCGCTGGACGCCTGTACGATGGCTGAATTTTTGTTTTTGCAAGAATTGACCGGCTTGACAAAAGGAAACCTTTCTTCTCATTTATCCAAATTGGAAAAGGCCGAATATATCCAAATTCAAAAACAATTCGTACGCAAAAAAATCCCGCACACCACCATACGAATCACACATGAAGGCCGGGCTGCGCTTCGTAATTATTGGGAACAACTGGATCGCATCCGCGAGGTGACTAAAAAATGGAACAAAAGTTAAGAAACGGATTCCTCCGGCCGCTTCCCCTCTGTTTTTCAGAGGGTTTTTTCTTCCTTAAAATCCCAACATAAAGAGAGCGATTCTAAGGCCTCTTACAGCCTTTTGACCCTCTTTTCGACCCGTTTATCTCCAAATGAAATAAACCGCCCTTAAATCGAAAATCAGAAGGCCGTTTTTTTCTGAAACGAAATTTTTGATTCCATTTATTGGAATGTATTTTTCTCCATCCGGCTGCTTATCTCCCGAATATTTTGTTTGTTCTGATTAACAAGAATATTTATGGCGCGAAACAGCCGCAGGTTTCCTTCTCCTCCCTCTTGATCCACTCTATTTATGCCTTCTACAGGGTTACAAAACAATTCTTTTGTAACTATATAAAGATAAAATGCCGAAACCCCTTGATTTACAAGGGGTTTGGCGATCGGATATTTCCCACACATTTTTCCGTCTGTCTGAGAGTCAAATGGTCGTCTCACCAAGTTAACTTGTTAATGAGATATCAATCTGCTGCTATTTTCTTCACCATATGGACGTTATTCAAAAACATGTGAAATCCTTCCTCCTCCAGCAAGCCCGTCACCATTTTCTTCTTTGCGGGGCAGTATAAAAACTGGTATCGGGATGCTTCCGCGGAAGCCATCACATGTCGCAACAACTGACGGGCCAGTTCTTCCGCTTCAGGATGCTCCGGGGCTGTCTCCAATTGCAACAAAGTCAAATCTTGCACTCGTCCTAGGTCATCGGTTGTCCGCCTCACCAACGCATATCCGGCTTCCTTTCCGGAAGAATCGGAAATGATCCATGCTTCATCTCCTTGAAACCAATGGGTTTGCCACGGAGCCGGATCGGGATAAAAAGAAAAAGCGGCAACGGTTGCCGGATGGGCGCTGCGGATGTTGTATCCGGGAGCCGCTGGTTGTTTCCGGCTGAAGTTTTCTGTCTGGTAAATGAACAAGGAATCATCGATGTCATACCCGTATTGCTGATATAACCGGATGGCCGGCTTGTTTTCGGCGATCGCTTCCAGTGTTGCCAGTTGCACATGTTCCCGTTGATACATCTCCACCAATGCTTCCATCAGCCGGCTCCCAACTCCTTTTCGTCTCCATCCGGGAAGAACGGCGGTCCCTCCGTTCCAAGCGACTTTTTTTCCTTTGATCTCCCCGATAGCCGTGAACACAAAACCGACCGGCCGGCCATCGGCCCAAGCCACCAGGGAATGGGCCGGCGAAATTTTTTCCCGGACCATCCTGTTCATTAACCGGTCAAAAGTGAAATTCATGTTCACAAAGTAATCCGCAAAGGCTTCGTTCCACAATTGCAACGTTTGTTCCCACGTGCACCTGCTCAATGGATGAATCGTAACCATGGCGCTTCCTTTCTTTTTGTTTGATATCATATCGGTGTAAAACGTTTGCGGGGATTAAAACGCGGATTCCTGAAGGACTTCCTCTTCTTCGGAAATGCCTTGTTTTTTAAATTGCAACCGGCACCAAAAAGCCGACTTGGCATAATCCCAAAGATACCGGCTGAATTCCCCGTTTGGATGTAAATAGTTCCACACCTCAGGGAAATATTTCTTTATATCAGATAAAATCTCCTTTTCCTTCTGACTCATCACATGCAAGTTATGCCGGTATTTCAAACCCAGGGTTGTCAGGCAGTCCGTCACCTCCACCGGGACTTTCCGCCAGATTTGTTTCCACTCTTCATAAGGTTCCATAAAATAATGAACATTCAGATCTCCGTCGTTGTAGATATCATAGAGCAAATGCCCCGGAATCGTCTCTCGGTTTTTCATTCTGTCCCCTGCCTTTTCCATGGAATAAATCGGAACCCCTTTATAGTATTAGGAAACACTTGGCAGATTCCCTTTATTTTCAAGATGATTTTTTGCGAAAGAAGGTGCGCACGGAAATGAAAAGAGAAGCGTTATCTGTTTTGTTTCGGAATTTTGCCTTGATAGAATGTCACCTCTCCAGTCCGCTCTATCAACAGTTGTCATTAAAAATCGCCCAAGACGATGAACTTCTCGCTTTGGCATCCCATGCCCGGCGTGGACAACCCGTTCCCAATCTCCTGTTCGGGGCGGTCCATTATCTGTTGTTAAAAGGGAAAGACCATCCCCTGAAAAATTACTATCCGGATCTGGTGAAATCCCCGCGGGAAGCAGACGAGGCCTTTCCTGCCTTTCGCGACTTTTGCCTTATGTTCAAGGACGAAATTATCCCCGTTCTCCGGGAAAAAAGGGTGCAAACCAATGAAACCGGGCGTTGTGCTTATCTTTATCCCGCCTTTTGCTTGATTTACAACCGGGTGAAAAAGCCCCTTTCCCTGATTGAAATCGGAACCAGTGCTGGATTGCAACTGTTATGGGATCATTACCGTTATTCATATGGAGGAAGTCAAACTTACGGGCATCCGTCTTCTCCCCTCCGGATTGAATCGGAAATCCGGGGAACCCGGCAACCCTTCTTGCTCCCGGACAGTCCCCCTGTCGCTTTCCGGGCGGGCGTCGACTTAAATATCATGGATTTAACGGATCAAGAAGATTTTTTATGGATGCGATCCCTCATCTGGCCGGAACACCAAAAACGGGTCAGACTTTTTGAAAAAGCCGCACAGCAATTAAAAAAACACCCCCTCCGACTGATTGAAGGCGACGGGGTTGAAATGCTTCCCAGGTTAGCCCGTCAGGTACCGGAAGATACAGCCCTCTGCATCTTTCACACCCATGTCGCCAACCAAATGCCGGATCAAACGAAGCAAAAGCTGAGGGATCAGATCGGGGAGTTGTGGAGAACCCAAACCATTTTTCATTTATACAACAATATGGAGGACCGGGATGTTCTTCATTTGGAGACATATAGTAATGGGAGAAAAAAACATGAGGTTTTGGCCAAAACGGAGGGACATGGCCGTTGGTTCGCATGGAAATCCCCGGAATGAAAAAAACGGGGTCCGGTTTGGACCCCGTTTTCCCTTCAGGATGCGTCATCCAAAATTTCCACGATCCCTTGGTTTCCGTCCACACGGATTTTTTGTCCGTCTTGAATCCGTTTTGTCGCCTGATCAACACCCACCACTGCCGGAATGCCGTATTCCCGGGCCACCACCGAGCCGTGGGTCATCAGGCCGCCCACTTCGGTCACAACGGCCTTGGCCGACTGAAATAACGGCGTCCAACCGGGATCGGTGTGCGGGGCGACAAGAATTTCCCCTTCATGCAGCCGGGCCTCTTCCGGTTTGAACACTACCCGGGCAATCCCTTCCGCCACTCCGGCGGATGCCGGAACGCCCGCCAAAGCGCCTTCCGGAAGGTTTTCCGTTGCGCGGGATCCGGTGATGCATTCCCCTTCACTGGTCATCACTTGCGGGGGCATTAACGTTTGATGCCGTTCATAAGCTTCCTTCCGCTCATTGATCAGCTTTTTCACATCTTGCCGGAAGGTTCCTTGCAAAAGCAAGATCAATTCATCCATCGTAAGGAAAAACACGTCGTCTTTTTTCTCGAAAACCCCTTTTGCCACCAGCTGTTCCGCTTCTGAAAGAATCGCTTTTTTACACTCATCCAACAGGCGTGTGAGGAAATATTTCGGGTGCTCCCGAAGACCGCCGGCGTTGCGGCAGACAGTGATCAGCCGCTTCAGCCATTTTCTCTTCAGCCTGTTGGAGCCTGCCTGTTTTAAGATCCGCCCGATGGCTTCATTCGCTTCCTTTTCTCCTTGTGCAAATTTTTGCCGGTGTTCCCCGGGCTTGACACTGCGCATGTGTCCCAGGATGGCCGGAACCAACTGTGTCGGCGCTTCCCGCCAGCGCGGCTTGGTGAGATCGATTTCTCCAGGGCAGCGATGGCCGTATTTTTCCATGAACTTAAGAAATGCTTCTTTAAATTTCGCTCCCCCTTCCACCCGATCCAATCCGTCATAAAACGTTTTGTCCTCTGCTTGCTCCAGATAATTTTGCAATGCCGGAAACTCCCGGACGATGTCTGCCAAATCACCGATTTCCAATCCCATTTGGCTGGTGACATTTCCGGACAGCGATTTGTTGATTTCATACAGATCCCGGGTGTCCCCGATGGACTGTTTCAAGAGCAGATAGGAAAGCGGATAACAGATAACGTATGAAAACAAGTTTTTAAGCACATCTTTTCCCAAATGGTTCAATTCATATCGGATGGTTTCCAGCCGGTTGTCTCCGCTTGCCCGCTGAAAGCTTTGGTTGATTTCACTCCATTTTTGTTCAATGAAACGTTCTGCTTTGCGGCGGGCCAGTTCGGGATCGCGCACCCAAAGGTTTTTCCAAATCTCTTTCACCACCGTCAGGATAAAGCGGCGGTTGGACCGGAGCAATCCCCGTTTGGCCGGGACATCAAGAAATTCCGGGCGCTGGATCACCTCGCGGATGGCATTGCTCAACGTTTGATCAAAAACATTTTCCATCGCTTTGGGAAAGAGCTTTCTTCCCGGCTTTGTGCGCAAAAGTTCCGTGGGATTCACAAAAAGGCGGTTGCCGGCTTCCACCAGGAAGTTTTTCGGGAAAATGGAGCGCAAAACAGAAATTCCCATCGGTTTCATGGCATCGGTCATCATTTGCACGTGTCCGAATGAAAACATGACTTGCAACGGCTTTTGGGGAAGATCCGGCAACGGATACAACGATGTGATTGGACGGCTTTGCACGACATAGATCTTCCCTTTTTCCACGCAAAATTCAATGTCTTGCGGAGTCCCGAAATGCTTTTCAATCTTTTTGCCGATTTCCGACAGTTGAAGGATTTGGTGATCCGTCAAAGCCGGCCGAGCCTGTTGTTCGGGCGTGAGGGTTTTCTTCACGGTTCCGCCTTCCGGCAAGGAGTAGATGGCGATTTCTTTGTTTCGGATGTTTTTTTCCAGAATCCGCCCTTCTCTTACTTTATACAGGTCGGCCGACACCATGCCGGAGACAAGCGCTTCCCCCAGACCAAAGCTCGCATCGATGGAAACGACGTTCCGGTTCCCGCTTAACGGATCAGCCGTAAACAGGATTCCGGAAACTTCCGGATCCACCATCCGTTGCACCACCACCGATAAATAAACCTGACGGTGATCAAATCCGTTTTTGATCCGGTAAGAAATGGTGCGGTCCGTAAACAAAGAGGCCCAGCATTTTCGGATATGCCCGAGCAACGCTTCCTCTCCCTTGATGTTCAAATATGTATCCTGTTGACCGGCAAACGAAGCGGTCGGCAAATCTTCCGCGGTCGCGCTGGAACGGACGGCATATGGATATTGTTTTCCGGTGGATTCCCAAGCTTTGGTGACCGCATTTTTTATTTCACCCGGAATCTCAAGCCGGGTGAGATGGTCGCGAATGCGCCGGCCCATCTCCCGCAGGCCGTCCAAATCATCCGGGTTCAGGCAGTTCAGTTCATCCAAAAGCGAATCCATCTCCCGGCCGGACTGAATAAAGTCCAGATACGCGCGGGTGGTGATGCAAAATCCCTCCGGCACCGGAAAACCGGCTTTACAGAGTTCCCCCAGATTGGCTCCTTTTCCCCCGACTTGTTGAATGCGGGAAACATCCACTTCATCAAAAAACAAAACATAGTCGTTCATCGGCGGGATCCCCTTTCCTACTTATGGATTCGGTTATTCAATGGCAATGGGTTCGGCAGGATACTCCCCTTTTAAAAGCAGAATCAATCTTTGCCCCAACTGCTTGGGGAAAATCAGTTCCTGGGTGTTCATGATTTCATCCACACTCCACCAATGGTGGGCTTGGTAAGTCTCTTTCTCCACCTCTGTAAAATGATCCGTCGAAATCTGTTTTCCCTGCACCCGTGCCACATAATAATATTCAATAAAACGGGTTTCCTTTTGATGGACAAACAGATGAATATCCCGGATCCATACCAACGGCCCCCAATTCACACCGTCCGCCAATCCGGTTTCTTCCCACAGCTCCCGTTTGGCCGCTTCCAGATAAGACTCATTTTCTTCCACCCCGCCTCCTGGTGGAAACCAGACCGGCTCTCCGGCCGGATTTTCTTTGCTGGTGACGGAAGGGTCTTTCATCTTAAACAGCAGAATCCGGTCTTGTTCGTTGAGTAACACAATACGGGCGGTTTCCCTTGTTTTCACTGTAAAGACTCTCCTTGCTTCCTCAAGATGTTCCATCCCTTCCATTATAATATGAAAAAGCACCGGTGATCGAAATCCGGTGCTTTTTCTGATAAGCCATAAAATCAGCTTTGGCTTTGCCCTTTTTTGATCCAGCCCGCCACGGTGAGAACGCGCCGGGTTTGATGTTGAACCGCTTTTTCCGCATCATCTTTCCAGTTGCCGTTATTGTCAATGGTCACGGAAGTGCCATACGGGTTGCCGCCGGATGCCGGGATGGAAGGATCGGTATATCCCGGTGCGACGACAATCGCTCCCCAATGGTACATCGTTGTGTACAGGGACAAAACCGTCTCTTCTTGCCCCCCGTTTGGGTTATTGGCCGAAGTCATCGCACTGACCACTTTGTTGACCGTTTTTCCTTGGGCCCAGATGCCTCCCGTCGTATCCAGGAATTGTTTCATTTGGGACGAAACAATGCCAAAGCGGGTGGGGGTACAGAAAATAATCGCATCCGCCCAAACAATGTCATCCGGCGTTGCAACCGGAACATCTTTGGTGGCTTCATAATGGGCTTTCCACGCCGGATTGGATGCAATGGCTTCTTCCGGTGCCAATTCCTGTACCCTCAACAGACGGACCTCGGCTCCTTCTTTTTTCGCTGTTTCCGCAGCGATTTGAGCCATCTTGTAGTTGGTGCCGGTCGAGCTGTAATAAATGATCGCCAATTTCACATTTTCCATGCTCATGCCTCCTGTTGGTCATGGTTGATCCTCACCGGAAATTCACCCGGTTAAGGAAGATCAATCAACACCACAAAACAACCTTTATCGGTCTCCGCCGTTAACGAAGATACATCTGTTATTCTTGCCGAGTCCCGGCGCTTTAACACATGATCCCCGTTGAGAAGGACATCGCCTTCGATCACAAAGAAAAAGATCCGGCGGTTTTCTTTCTGCTCAAACGTAAGGGATTTGCCGGCTTCCAGTTTGGAAAGATAAATCGTCATATCCTGATGAATCGATGCCGTCTGATCCGATGCAGGATGCTTGGATACCACCGGCAACAAACGGTTTTTCATGTTTTCCGGGTCAAAAGATATCTGTTCATAGGAAGGTTGAAGCCCGCTGGTTTCCGGCAAAAACCACATCTGCAGGAAATTCACTTCTTCCGTTTCTGACGGATTCATCTCGGAATGAATAATTCCCGTACCGGCACTCATGCGTTGCACTTCACCAAAAGATAATGTTTCCATGTGGCCGGCACTGTCCTCATGCCTTAATTGCCCTTTCAACACAATGGAGACAATCTCCATTTCCTTGTGGGGATGCATGCCAAATCCCGTCCCCGGTTGGACGGTGTCATCATTGAGCACACGCATAGGCCCAAAGTGCATATTCCCGGGGTCAAAATATTCAGCAAATGAAAAGCTGAAATAACTTTTCAACCAACCGTGATCAGACACAAAACGGTTTTCGGCAGGATAAATTTGAATCATGGTTCACAGCCTTTCCGATTCTTCTATTCTTTCTTTGCTATGGTTGATGAAAATGATTATTTCCCCTCTCCTTTCATACATTTGTGTAATTAACTTACTTTTAATAAGTATAATAGGTTACCAACGGACTTTTGTCAATCCGTTACCCGGAATCCAACACCCCATCCAATCGGAAGTTATGCGTGGCATCGTAAAAGGAATCATCATACAAGCGAAGTATTGTATTCAGGAAAAACAGAAAGGAGTAAAAAAGATGATTAAATGGGAAGCTGTAAAGCAACCGAAGATATTCAACATATTGAGGATTTTGTTGGTAAAAAGTTGCCTGGAGATTATGTAGAATTGGCGAAGGTTTATCACGGAAGTGTTCCAGGAGTATGCATTGATGTTGATGGGGAACCTTACCCATTTGATCAATTGTTATCTGTTTCAAAAGAAGACGGAGAAGAAGAGGATTTTTGCCATGTAATCGGAGCCTATAGACATATGTACTTGGACGAAAACTCAGATCCGACTCTTCCTGAAGGATTTGTCCCTTTCGCATTGGATGGACAGAATAAATGGTATTGTTTTGATTATCGGGAATCCACTGAATCCCCCGCAATTGTGCTTATTAACTGGGAAGCTCATTATGAAGATGATCCGGACTACGTTGTAACCTTTATAAAAGAATCGTTTAATGAATTATTGGAAAGTCTGTATGAACTTTAATATCTTTTCTACAGCGCTATCGTAAATGTAGTACAATTTCCGGTGCTTTTTTATCGTAACTCGCATACTTTTACCCATAGAAAAAAGCCTCTCCATGACTGGAGAAGGCTTTTTTATTGTCCCGGCATAATGGAACAGATTGGCTAGGAATGGATCAAATGGCTTCATTCCTGTCACCACTTTCCCCGGCCGTCGCTGTTCATATCAAGATATTTGATATGTCGATTTTCTTCGGGAACATCCAAAAGAAGACCGTCACTCCTTCATATTGTCCAAAGCGATCGTCTTGGAACTATCCAAGACAACAAATGACGCCCGGAAACCGGTAAAGTATCAACCTGCAAAAATGGGCGGCAAAATGGGTCGATATCCAGAAATCCCTTCATAGAATAAAAAGAAACTTCTTTTTTCATCCGGAGGTGGCATGACATGTACCTTGCTCATTACCCTGTTGGCGGTTATTTGGCCAATCAACCCAATTATCAAGCTTATGCTTGGATCCAAGGAGGTCCGCTTGCACCGGAACTCAGAGGTTATGTGACGTTTACAGAAGTGCCGGGCGGCACCGAAGTGTTTATTGAAGTGAGCGGACTGCCTCCCTATCAACCGGGAGGAAACGGCCGGCAACCCGTTGGTCCGTTTGGATTCCATCTCCATGAAAACGGCAGCTGTGCCGTTGGAAATCCTGGCGATCCGTTTCAAGCGGCCGGTAATCATTGGAATCCGGACAACCAACCTCATGGCAATCATCCCGGCGATTTCCCCGTTCTTTTTTCAAATAACGGGTATGCACGGATGAGCTTTTTCACCAACCGCTTCCGTCCATCCCAAGTGATCGGAAAATCGGTCATGATCCATCAAAACCCGGATGACTTCCGCTCCCAACCTTCGGGAAATGCCGGAAAACGCCTGGCTTGCGGAGTCATCCAGGGAGTTTATGGTTCAACGTCTGTATTCCGATAAAAACAGCTCTGAAAACAATAGTTTTATTTGGATAAAATATTTATAATATTGTTAGGAGATAAAAATTTTAATTCGAATGGAACGGGGGTTGTCTGCTTGGCTTCCGGAATCCCAGCGAAGTTTCGTCAGTTATACGGGTTGGTCCCATGTGGACTTTCGCCCGACGGCAAAACACTCATTGCCCCCCGGGATGCCGACTCTTTTCAAAAATACCGGTGTCCGGAGTGTAGAGAACCGCTGAAATTAAGGAAAAGCAACCGCAGAAAAACACATTTCTCCCATCATCACATGAAAGACAGCGAATGTTTGCTGTACCATTCACAGGTCACCTTGGCGAAATGGGCTCTCCGCCATGTTTTTCAGCAATGGTTGGCACAAAAAAACACCACTCCCATTCAAATCAGTTTCTTCTTCCAACCTCCGCATCCCATTCCCTTAAACCCGGTTTATCAGATCAAATGGGATCAACGCTTCCGTGACCGCACCTCCCATCTTTCCCTGCATGACGAAGACGGAAAAGCCCTTCTTTATATCGGAATCATTGATGAAGCACAAAGTCCCCGTCTCCCATCTTCCCGTTGGCTTGAGGTTTCAGCAGAGAATGTGTTGTCCGATCCATATTTGTTGGAATCGTTAAACTCGTCCATGGCGCCACCACCTTTTTTAAAATACGAACAATTGAAACTCGATTTTTAAATCTTCCAGGTACCGGTTCCCCGGTTATCGCTAACGAGGAGCCGGTGCTTTAAATCACAACATCTTCAAGCAGATAAACCTGCGCACAACAGGAGGATCACCGATGGATCACCGATGAAAAAAAGACTCATATCCAGAAACCGCAATTACCGTTTTCTGTGGTTGGGACAAACAGGAAGCGTCTTGGGGGATTGGTTTAATCAGGTCGCGCTGGCACAAACCGTTCTTTTTTTTGTCTGATTCCGCCTTGTCGGTCGGTATTCTTTTGATGTGCCGCGCCCTGCCTTCTGCCCTTTTGGGGGTGTTCACCGGTCCCGTGATTGATCATTTTTCCAAGAAAAAAATCATGTTTCCAAGAAAAAAATCATGATTCTCTCGGATTTGGCGCGTGGCCTGATAGTATCCTCTTTTATGTTTGCCTTTCTTTTCAAGCAAGTTTGGATCTTGTATGCCGGTTCTTTTTTGATCGGATGCCTGAGTGCTTTTTTTAACCCTTCCCGCCAAGCAGCCATTCCTTCGGTGGTGGCCAGAAAAGACTTGGCGGAAGCCAATTCATTTTCCTCCGCAACGGACAGCATGATCGGGATTCTGGGAGCGGTTTTGGGCGGAATTGTATCCACAGCTTTCAACCCTTTGGTTTGTTTTGTCATCAATGCAATCTCTTATTTCTGGTCCGCTTTTTGCATTTTTCAGATGAAATGGTCCGAATCCGTCTCTCCTTCACACTCTGATTCGTATTTCAAATCACTCAAAAAAGGGGTTCATGAAGCCTCCCGCAATCAAGTCGCCAGGGCCATCATCCTCATCGGCATCAGTTGGGGTTTTGCCGGCGGAGGATATTACATATTGATCCCTTTGCTCGGTAACAATGTTTATCAAATGCAGGGGTTGGGGATCGGCATCCTGTATGCCGTTGACGGATTGGGCGTTTTGACCGGGGCGTATCTTGTCAAGAAATTCGTGAATCATCAATATCGCCGGGGGATTGTGTGGTACGGGGCTTCGTATCTCTTCCAAGCCGTTTTTTTCGCTTTTCTGCACATACCAATACGCTGCTCACGGGAATCTTCATGCTTTACTTGATGCGGCTGTTTTCCGGCATCATCATCCCGCTTGATACATACATGCTGCAAATGAATACAACCGAAGCCGTTCGCGGCCGTGTCTTCTCTCTGCATATGGCAACCTATGGCGGAGTGATGCAATTATCCTATATTGTATCCGGATGGGCTTACGAGCAACTGGGAATTTCCGTTACCGGGCTTGTTATCGGGATCATCTCTTTCTTATGCGGCATTCATTGACTTGTGCAATACCGGCTCGGCAAGTTTGTTTTGCACTCCAATGTCATATAAAAAGGACTTGGGCATTCCAAGTCCTTTTTATACAAACCTTTTGACAAGGCTGTTTGTATGTGATAGTTTTTTGTTTTTTATGTTTATTGTTGATGAGTGTTTGTGTTACAAACTGGTTTGGGTATATAATGGTGTTTTATCATTGACATTTCTGGAATCCATGTGGTTCTTACTGCCCTTTGGTAAATGTGATAAATCTGTTTGGATCGAATACCTCTTAGAAAGCAATACAAATAACCAAAAAGCCCCCTTCAACTTTGGACAATCTGGATCAGGTTCCCGCATGTATCATCAAATACTGCCAGGGAGATTCCATCGATGTTGGTCGGCTCCATGGTAAATTTCACACCTTTCTCTTTTAAACGCTCATACTCCTGATGAACATCTGCGACCCCAAACTGAACGGCCGGGAGCCCGTCAGCATATAATTTCTCTTGGTATTCCTTGCCGGCCGGATGATGGGCAGGTTC
Source organism: Thermoactinomyces sp. FSL K6-2592 (assembly GCF_038006465.1). Taxonomy (NCBI): domain Bacteria; kingdom Bacillati; phylum Bacillota; class Bacilli; order Caryophanales; family Thermoactinomycetaceae; genus Thermoactinomyces; species Thermoactinomyces sp. FSL K6-2592. The sequence continues at coordinate 1,496,267 of NZ_JBBOVH010000001.1, read as the reverse complement.
CAGCAACAATTTTGTGCCATCCGGATTCTCCGGGGAGACCAGTGTCAACCATCGGTATTCACCGGCTTGGATATCCTCCTTTTTTATAAACCCCAGTTTTTCGGTATAAAACCGAAGTGCTTTGTCCTGGTCTTTCACCAACAAGCTCATCACAACAATTTTCATCGGGGTTTCCTCCCTTTTCCTTGTTTAAGATGATTTATTCCTTTGTTTAACTTGATGCGAACAAAATATACTTCTCTAAGTGTGCTTTATGTCCTTTGTATTTTATTGATTTAGTTTGTTTTACAAACTTGTTTTTATTAAATAATGGTTTTTATCTTGAATCCATTGCCCCCAGTGCCGGCTGTAATTAATCATCTCCCCCTTCTTCCAACCTGCAGGCAAAAATTTATCAAATAAACCATTGAAGGCATTCAGCGTCATTTATAAGATAAAACCAGTATCATAGTATTCGAATAATTCCAAGAACCCCGCTTCAATCCAACTGAATCCACTTGATGTCTTAACCCACCTACTTCTCCATGAAAGGACAATCAATATGATGAATCATTTATCCATTGCCAAACTGGCAAAAGAAGATACCCAAGCAGCGTTTGACGTGTTTGAAGCCTCAATCATTGACGCTTTTGAAAAAGAAGGCCTTGGAGATTTAACCAATGATATGGCCTTTGAGATTGATTCCAAAAAGAAACTGCTCACCTCTTCACTGGAGAATGCCAACCCGGGTATTTCCTTTCTGGTTGCCAAAATGAACGGCCGCCTGATCGGAACGATTTCTTTCGGGCCTTGCGGAAGTGAAATCAAAAAATTGACCCGTGGCAAGCTGGAGTCCATCGGGGAACTTGGCAGTCTTTATGTATTGCCCGGCTTTCAAGGAAAAGGCGTGGCGTCCGCTTTGATTCATTCCATGATGCAACGGCTTCATCAATTCGGAATTGAACAATTTTGTTTGGACAGCGGTTACATGCATGCACAAAAAAAGTGGTTAAGGAAATTTGGCAAGCCTTATCACATCGCCAAAGATTACTGGGGAAAAGATCGCCATCATATGATTTGGCTGTGTCGGGTCATTGATTACGTGTAAGCCTTGAATAAATAAAGAAAGATGACATTCTTGGAATTTTGGACATTTAAAAAATGAGGTAAAAACAAATATGATTGAATTTCGGATATTAGAGGAAACTGAGAAACCTGCTGATGATGAATTGGCTGAAGTAGAAGAACATTGTGGAATAAAATTGCCACCAGACTTTGTAAGATTCTACAGCCAATATGATTTGCCGGAAAATCTTGAAGGAGAAATATACATAAAGGCAAAAGGTTACCCATATCCCCTTCAACTGGATGGGTTTTATTTGCCAGACCAAATGATTGAAGAATATGACGTCAGATTGGATGAGGATGAATCAATTCAAAGCAAAGGCAAACTCATTCCGTTCGCTTTTGATTCATCAATCAGTATTGTTTCTTTTACCCAGCCAATAACGAAAATGACCCTATTATTGTTTGGGTAGACTCAAATCATGCAGCACAGGATCTTTTCCGTGAAAATAAATTTAATCCGGAAGCTGTTGTAGTGGTAAGGAATACATTTAAACAATTTCTCGAAGACCTGTATATAGATAATACGTAACAAACAGTTCATCAATCCCTTAGGTTACTTGTGCTGTCTACCCATTCCAAACTCAAAGAAGGTGCCGAAAAACGGTGTTAACCCTCAAGCGTGTCAGGGGTTTCGGTCACATGCCCGGCCTCATCAAGAAGGGAAAATCGTTGTCGGCGATAAGCAATTAAACGCCAACATGTTTATGGGTGATTCGGTTGACGGCAAGATTGCTGGCGGTGTCAAACAAAATGGCGTTCTAACTTTCTTGATCAATAATAATGACCATCTGGACCCCAAGTCAGCCAAAGAAATCAAAATGGATTTAGGCGAAGTGATGTCATCCGATTTTATGAACACCAACAAGGTTGAGTTTGAAATCAAAGTGCAATAAGGAGGATAGACAATGAGCCGGACAACAGAATTTGTCCTGGGGCTTATCGGTGGGATTTTCGGTTTTGGCGGTGCACTGTTTGCTATCTTTTTTGGAGCTGTGGATGAGGCTGTTTCAGGCGGTACATCGGAGGTAACCGGGTTAGGTTGGGGAGCTTTCCTTTTTTCCATCTTGGCAATCGTAGGAGCAATTGTAGTAAAGATCAATCCAAAGATCGGCGGCACTTTGATGCTGATTTCAGGGATCGGCGGAATAATTAGCATCTCGATATTCTATGTATTAGCAACCATGTTCCTTGTAATTGCAGGATTAATGGGAATCTTCCGCAAGGATAAACAAAAAGAAATGTCAGCATGAACCTAGAGGATTACAAAAACAGCCCTCTCCATTTCCCGGAGAGGGCTTTAATATTAGAACTGAAGGTTTACAAGAATTTTATTTTTTTGTAGACTGAAATTAGTTGATATTTTTGATGTTCATACAAGGATTTATCGAGCGCCTTGATATGTCAAAAATCCCCGGGGTTGCTCGTAAAAGCTGAAACCCGTATGAAATAAAGGAAAAAGCCACCTTCGTTTTGACTTGATACATAAAATGCTCTTTAAAAAACGAAGGTGCTCGAAAAACGATATTGAACCTCAAGCGTGTCAAGGGTTTCAGACGCATGCTGTCAAAATGGTTACACCTCTTCTAGAGGATTGAAACAAAAAGCCCTCTCCGGATATGGAGAGGGCTTTTAATTATTGTCCTGGCATGTGGAGATAATGGAACGGATTGGCCAGATTTAATAAGTAACAAAAAATCTTACGTTACTTTTCAAAAGAGGAAAGTCCAGATAACCACCGAATCCTCTTGAAATTCAAATGTCGAGTGGTTATGAAAAATACCCGGGAACTTTAATATTGGATCAGCATGTATTTTTGCATGCATAAAAAAGACCGTCCATATCGGACGGTCTTTTTTTATTCCAAACTGGATTCAATGAACCGGCTTTGTCTCTCGTCTAATTTTTTCATACGATAACCTCCTTTTTCTTTAGTCAATCTCCCAGCACGCCACTTTCACAGTGAACGAAAATGCCATTGTGTCAACTTCGTACAGGTGGCCGCCTTCTTTGCTGGCGAAACTCTGACTGATATTTTTTGAATTGAAGATTCTCACAGCAGAAAAGTTGAATGAATGAAGAATTTTTATTTTAACTCTTTTCTCTCTGTGATTGATTTCTTATAAAACTCTTGATAAATAAACAAAAACGTTTTGTTTTTTTAAGCTGGAATTATTTATATTTTTCTTTTTATAGTTATTTATTTATAATGTTGTCTGTGTAACTGTGGTTTGAACTGTGAAATGAACTGTGCTTTAACAAAATAAAGAATCCCACAGCCAAAAATGGTCATGGGAAAGGGTTTGATGATTTCAGAGTATCGGCTTTGGAAGTCGTGAAAGACTTCAGTGTATCGGCTTTGGAAATCATCAAAAAGTCTTTTACTCAATTGCTTCTGAACAATTGGGACGATTAAAAGGGGAAAATCCCCTTCATATATTACGCCAAATATAGCGGAAATGTTTCCACTTAATCATTTTTTTATGCAATCAATCTCAACAATTCTTCTCTCTTAATTTTCCTATCACTGCCTGCCGGATAGTTTTCCAACAGGTATTGCTTTAAGTACTCGGACCATTCTTCTCGGTATCCTTCTACTTTTCTTATTTCTTCCATGAAACGCTGTTCATTGAATTCATCATCTAAACTTTCAAGCTCTTGTGGAAGTTCATTTTCCTTGTTGTTCAAGATATGACCCAGCCATATGACATAACTTACAGCACCAAAGATACACCAATAAGCAGATTCCGCCTGTGAATTTCCTTGAAAAGGATCGATTTCAGCCAAACCAACCATAAAGAACCCTTCATCTTCATCGTTAACTTTCATATAAATATCATCTTCATCCACCTTCTTATCCTCGACCCATTCCCAACACAAATCAAGGGTACTTCTCGCAATTGAATACCAATTCTCATAAGGAGTAAGTTTATCTATTATTTTGTCTGATAACGCTAAAAAATATGCTGCTTTCGCATCTATGTTTACCTTTTCATACCATCTCATACTCTATTTCCTCCTATCTTCCGGATAATCATATTGTTTACCATCTTTTACTATAAAAAAATGACTCTTAGTTACTTTTTGCCCCTCTTTAACTTCAGATGATACAATGATCTCAAGATTTGGATACCACTTACTAAGTTGGTATAAAACCCCTTGTCTTTTAGAGCTTTTTCCAAACCCTGCTTTACATGCTCCACATACCTTTTGGATTAGATTGATGTAAATATAGTTTACCTTTTACATCGAGGAGGTTTGGATATAAATCATCAACAGCGTCAGCAAACTTATTAACAATCATTTCTTCAGCATGATTGGTGTATTGTTTAAGGAAAGGATTGTTTTCATCATATGGTGCTTTTATTTTTCTATTCGGATCCAAAGGCTCTAATCCAGCTGCTGGTGGTGCTGCTTCTATAACTCGTGTAGAAGCACCTTCAAACACTTTATTTTCCAAACCTTCAATATCCGTTCTGGCGACAGCAATCGTATTTAAATCAGTACCTACTGTTTCTCTCCATTTTTTCAAATCACTTTTTAGTAGGTCTGTTATGCCTGTATCAACACATCCGGGTTTAACCACCAGGAAGAAGGCATGATATCCTCCGGTTTGCCGAGCAGCAATGCAATCGTCAACTTTGGTGAAAAGATTTTTGACAATCGGGGTTTTGGCCAAAACCGGTTCCATTGATGCGACGGCTTTATTGACCGCTGGCTGGGCAAAATGAACCACTACGACAGAACCGGCTCCGAAAAAACCTGCCAAAACGGCATTTTTCCAATTGATCTTCCGCCCATGCAGGATATCGTCCGCCACACTGGTTCCAGCACCCTCGGCTGCTCCGATGAATCCGCCTTTGGTAAACATTTTTTGAATGGGAGCAGGCATCTTGGAAACCAGTTTCTGTCCTCCGCGAAGAACAGGACCCAAGAATTTGGAATTTTTGGCACCCATGATCAGTTTTTGCCCGATGCCACTCGCCAATCCCCGGGAAGCTCCTGCAGTGATGTCTCCTCCGATCAATCCCAAGAGGCCGCCAATGGCTGCTTCCAAGAAGGTCATTTTGTTAATTTCCCAACCATTCAGGGCCATACTGATCACAAATGACAAAGCCATACCACTGAGTACGGCAATCCCTAACGGTGTGGCAAAGATGCACAAGACAATGCCCAAAATCAGGACACCGGCAAACGCTATGTATTCCTTAAATTTGACGATCCAGTCCCAAACTGCAGACAGTGTATCAATTACGACTTCTGCTATTTTGGAGCAAATTTCAGTAAACCAATCCCAAAAGGCAGACGCTTTTTACCTTGGTCCATTCCCATGCTCCGGAAATTTTGTCCCCGAACCAATCTCCTGCCTTTGACAATGATTCGGTAACAGAATCGAAAAATCCTTTCTCTTCCTTAACTGGTGGAGGCTGAACGGGTTGTTCCTTCTGAACCGGAGTCTTTTGCTCAAATTGATTAAAATCATCATTGATTTCAGGAACATCAAAACCCCCGTCAGCATGAACAAGGGCATGAACCCAGGAACCTGTTCCCACCGTGATGATCATAAACAAAAGGAGAAACCAAACAAGGTTCCGTCAGAATGATGGAACGGATTGGCTAGATTTAATAAGTAACAAAAAATCTTACGTTACTTTTCAAAAGAGGAAAGTCCAGATAACCACCGAAACCTCTTGAAATTCAAATGTCGAGTGGTTATGAAAAATACCCGGGAACTTTAATATTGGATCAGCATGTATTTTTGCATGCATAAAAAAAGACCGTCCATATCGGACGGTCTTTTTTTATTCCAAACTGGATTCAATGAACCGGCTTTGTCTCTCGTCTAATTTTTTCATACGATAACCTCCTTTTTCTTTAGTCAATCTCCTGGCACGCCACTTTCACAGTGAACGAAAATGCCATTGTGTCACGTTCGTGCAGGTGGCGGCCACCTCTTCGCTGGCGAAACTTTGACTTATATATTTTTTGACTTGAAGATTCTCACAGCAAAAAAGTTGAATGAATGAAGAATTTTTATTTTAACCCTTTTCTCTTCGTGATTGATTTCTTATAAAAAGACTTGTTAAATAAACCTTGATTCAAGACTAAAAAACATTTTGTTTTTTAGTCTTAATTATTTATATTTTTCTTTTTATAGTTATTTATAATGTTGTCTGTGTAACTGTGGTTTGAACTGTGAAATGAACTGTGCTTTAACAAAATAAAGAATCCCACAGCCAAAAATGACCATGGGAAAGGGTTTGATGATTTCAGAATATCAGCTTTGGAAGTCATGAAAGACTTCATTGTATCGGCTTTGGAAATCATCTAAAAGTCTTTTTTCTCAATTGCTTCTGTGCAATCGGGACGATTAAAGGGAGAAATCCTCCTCATATATTACGCCAAATATAGCGGAAACGAACCCATAAGTATCCTAAAATAATGAGATCTAAGCATGAAGCCAGATCTCATTATTTGATTACGATTTATATTGTACTGCACCCAAAAATTGAAACTGATTCGCCCTCTTTATCGTACCGGTATACTGAAAATTATAAAGTAAAATCACAGAGTTTACTTTATGATCTAAATAAACACCACAAAGATCTATAAACTTCCAAACTATTTCCTCATCATAAGAAAATCCCTCAAGGAGATTACGTAAGTCATCCAATGGTTCTTTATAAAATTCAACCTCTCTAAAATCCTCATCGTAGTAATCTATGCCAAAGTCCTTTTCGAACTGAGAAGGTATGGCATCTCCGTCTTCTGTATACTCTTTTAAAACATACTGATCCAGTTCCTCAGATGAACTCATGTTGCCAATAAACAATGACACAAATCCTTCTTTCTGCATACTTGCTCTCCTCCTAAAGATTATGGCCTAAGACCTTCTGGTAAAGCTTCAGCTCCACCTTCAAGCCGGTAATTTGCCCAATTTTGAAGACGTCTCTTAAATGTATCGAAATCCGGAGAGGTATCAATGATTTCTATTAATTCATTATGAGCCGTCGTAGATCCTCTTTTACCATGTTGTCCTCTTGGATTAACAAATCTTACCTCGCTTATAGGAGACCGCAATTCTTTAATTTGTTCTGCAGTAACACCCCACCGCTTAAATGTAGGAGTTCGGGAAACTAGTAACCATTCACGCCCGGTCTCCAAGAAACGACGCGTATGCGATGGGATATCATTTCTTCGGGAACAACTAAAGCACGTAACGCATTATAAAACTCTTCCATCCGGGCTTCCGCAAACTGATCAACTGTCAAACGGTTTATACCCCTCAAACTCCGGGTCGTGCTTGATCTCCCAGAAGTATCCGCCATTGACATGTGTTCCATTAAAAAAACCTGCCATCAGCAGGGTTTTGTTAGTTTTTGTCAAGGGTTTTCAGCGATGATAATATCTAAAGGTTCATTGAATCCAGTTTGGATTAGATTCATCTTCAAAAATTCCGGGTACTTTTGAACCGCATTGGCTCTTGAATTTCAAGAGATTTCGACGGATAACCGGACTTTCTTCTTTTGACCAAAGAAAATTTTGCTACTTTGGAAGGTCCAAGAGACTTTATCCCAGGTCCGGGCCCTTTTCAAAGCAGATGAAAAATTCAAACCTCGGTCGCAATGCCCACCTCCTTTTCAAAGCAAAATTCTTTATTTCATCTTGTATTGTGATATGTTTTAAAATTTGCTTGGGATCCCTACTGATAAACGTTTTTTGTCCCGGCGCTTGGACAATCGAACCAATCCTGAATTCCCCGGGAAGTGTTTGAATCGTGGGATGGAAGACAGCGTTGCTCTCTTTTATTTTTATATTTAATAAATAAATATGTTTATAAAATATATTTAAGGGGGTATTAGAATATCATAAGACTGGGTGAGTAAATATGTTATCGATTGAGTAACCTCATTTTTCTGATTTTTATTACCTTCGGCTATTCCGGATATTGAGGGAGGGGACAAAATGATTCAAGGATTATATGAAGCCCATTTGCCTGTCAGTGATTTAGATCGTTCAATTGAGTTTTATAAAAACTTAGGTCTTGAATTGGCTCACCGTAGTGAAAATTTAGCTTTTTTTTGGATTCAAAAAAGCAAGAGTTGGTTAGGGTTATGGCAATGTGAACAAGTTCATACGCCTTATCATGTTTCTTTACGTCATATTGCCTTTTATGTAGAGGACATTAAAAAAGCAAAAGAATGGTTACAATCGATTGGGGTTGAAGTGAGTCCTTTCTTTGAATTTTCACCCGATAGACAACCTCTTGTATTGTCAAACGTTCCTCACGCACATGCAGCTGTCTATTTTAAAGATCCTGATGGAAATCTTTTAGAACTAATTTCTCCGCTTCAAATCGATACCGCAGATGAATTCCCCAATATGGAACTGGAAAAATGGCTGAAAATAAACAAAGGGGAAAGTTCGAGATAAGTCCCAAAAAGGTTTTTGTCCTGGCGCTTGGACGTTCCACCTTTATCCGTTGCAGCCAAGTACCGATCAATTATATTAGGACCATATCGAAGCTGATCATCGCTTCGATACACCAAGATAGTCAGCAAGAGATATTTCTGCGGACTGGCTTTCCTTCTTCTTTTAACTCCAGTTCGATCCATTCTGGTCTTGGTTTGACTCTAGGCATTCTTATCGCTTCTTATTGGCATTTCGGATATACTCTCATTATATCATTGTATAAAATGTAATTATCATTTTCAGATTTTATTTAAATTCTGTTGAGGAGTGAATTTGATGGCTTCTTATCTGGTTATAGAAGGGGAACAAGTCAATCAAAACACAATACACAATCAATGCTTTATTGTAGAAGCGAATAGCTCACAAGAGGCAAAACAATTTTTTATTCGAAAAGTCGGCATCCATGATCGGTTATTTTTGGAGAATGTCTATAATCGGTCAATAAATATGGGTTTAGTCGAGCATTTTGGGTATGACCTTCTTAGTTGGCAAGGCGTTCCGAAGCCTCGTTATGAAAAAGATAAAATGGATGAATTGTTTAAAAATAGAGTACGGGAGCTTTTTGAAGATCATCATGAATGGGCTGAAACCTATATTGAATATATGTTATATGAAAAGGATATTGAATTTCCCGAGGAAATGTTGGCTTATTTGTATTATGAGTTAGAATATAGAAAAATCATTGTAATCCCGATTAATGAAATAAAGCGTTTTTAATTATTCAAAAAGAACCCAATAAAGCTTTATTGGGTTCTTTTGGTGTGTTTTTTTATTTCATAAAGTGAATTGAACTTCTATTTTGCCTTTCTTTTTTTAACTCTCTTCTTCATCTGGTAACCTGCCTGAATTGTTTTTCCATTTGCTCAACTTCTTCCATTACAGGACCTGCAATCGCCATAACTTTCGTATTTACATTCATTCTTTCCATATCTTTCTTTCCATATCTTTTTCCTTCTGGCAGAGCGGGTCGTAGATCATGAATTCTGTGTTACTTATTCTTTAGGCATTTTTAAAGGACTTGGATACTTTCCCAAGTCCTTTTTTACATGGCGGGCGTTTCATTGTCAGGTGAACAGTCAATTTTCCCGGCAAGATGTTCATTGCTTTTCATATATCATGGGATTGTCCGACTTGATCGGTTGCGTGAGCATTTAACTTGCAGATTGCAGAAAGAAAAGCGTTTTGGTTTATTTGTGTTACAAACTTGTTTGGAATTAATCCGATGGTTTCTTCATGATTTTCTGTCTGAGGCCAAAACGATTCGGTAACCGTTCGTCTGTGATGCCTTCTCTGCAATCCATGCGGAACTTCGTCCTTCCTTCTCCAATGCTTTTCTCACACTTTCACCCTGACCCACAAGGCGCGATTTAAAGCTAAATGCAAACAGGCACCGGTAAATCCGGACTCACGCAGCCAACGAAGATGCTCTTCCAATCCTGCCGGGTGATCATGTTTGTGTTGGAATTTATCAAGAAATTCCTCCCCCGTTGTTCCGCCGGGATAATCCGTTTTCCGTTCAAGCCAGTCCCACATGTCCGCGCAGTCGGGATGCAAAGCCTCATCCGGCAATTGGATGCGGTCCATGATCAGGAACAGCCCCCCCTGGCTCAAGATGTTGATGGACGAAGCGGTACACTGCCTTTTGTTTGTCATGCGGCAGTTGGTGAAGCATCTGAACGCTTATGACTGCTTGCACCATTGGAACGGCAAGTGTATCGGTGTCGCCCATATCATGCTGAATCAATTGGCAACGCGCCGGATCCAACCGTGGTCGGGCCAAGTCCAGCATCGCTTTGGAAGCATCGATTCCGATAACCGTGATATCCGGCCTCCGGGCCAACAATTTCTCCTCGATCAGTCCCGATCCGATCCCCAGATCCAGAAGGGTTGCGTTTAAGAAAGTTTTTGCTCAAGCAGAAAGATGAGCAGATCCATCTGTTCCTTCCGGGTCGGGTTTTCTGCCAAAGCGGTTTGATCCCAGTAAAGCGCAAACTCCGGATTATGCCAATCGTCTTTCACCAAATCCGTCCCCTCTCTTTCCTGTGAATGAGTATGAGGCAGTTTTGCTCTTTTTCCTGGATCCAAAAAGGGTACTTTTTTCATTCAGGTTTTTTCATACATGATAAGATACAATCAGTATAACGATTTTTATAATTGCTAATCATTTGTTTTTTCAAGGGGATGAACAGATGAAACCATTTGCCGGAAAAGTGGCCATGGTGACCGGCGGGGGGTCGGGAATCGGAAGAGCCACCTCCCTGGCTTTTGCCAAAAAAGGCGCAAAAGTCGTGGTCGTCGGGCGGACGAAAGAGAACATTGAGGAAACACAAGAAATGATCAGGGGTTTGGGCGGAGAATCCCTTGCGGTTCAAGCCGACGTTTCGCAAGACAAGCAAGTCCGGAAAATGATCCAAACAACCATGGAGCGCTTCGGGCGCTTGGACTTCGCATGCAATGCGGCGGGTACCGGCGGGAAATTGGCACCTCTGGCCGACACCACGGAAAAAGATTTTGACCGCACCATGGCAATCAATCTGAAGGGAATCTGGCTTTGCATGAAACATCAGATCCGCCAGATGCGAAAACAAGGATCCGGAACCATTGTAAACATCTCTTCCATCAACGGATTGGATGGCCATCCGAACGCAGCCGTTTATTCGGCAAGCAAAAGCGGAGTGATCAGTTTAACCAAATCTGCCGCCTTGGAATATGCCCAATCCAACATCCGGATCAACGCCATCTGCCCGGGAGCGGTTCGCACCCCGATGCTGGAACAAGTCTTCAAGCAAACAGGATTCACCCCAAGCCAATATGAATCCAAAATCCCCCTCCACCGGATCGGTGACCCGGATGACATCGCCCGATCCGTAACTTGGTTGTGCTCCGACGAAGCCGGCTATGTAACGGGACACATCCTGATCGTCGACGGAGGAGTCTCTGCCGGTTAATCTTTTTTCCAAAAAACAAACCGGCTTTCCTGTGCCGATGGACAGCCGGTTTGTAGGTTTTCTTCTTATAAAAGAAGATTTGGGTATTTTTATGTTGTTTGCATCGCAAACTGGTTTTAATTGATATGACACGGTTAACTTTTAACCGCAAATCCGTCTATACCCCGATGATATGATAACCCGCATCGACATGGAGCACTTCCCCGGTAATCCCTCTGGACAAGGGGCTTAAGAAAAATAATGTGGCATCCCCGACTTCGCTTTGATCCACGTTTCTTCTCAGCGGCGCTTTTTCGGCAATGATCCCCATCAGGTCGTTGAAACCGGAAACGCCTTTTGCGGAAAGGGTCCGAATCGGCCCCGAGGATACGGCATTCACCCGGATGTTATATTTCCCCAGATCCTCTGCCAAGTACCTTACGCTGGCTTCCAATGCCGCTTTGGCAACGCCCATCACGTTATAGTTTTTCACGACCCGCTCGGCCCCGAGATAGGACTGCGTCACAATGCTCCCACCGTCACTCATGAGTTTTTTTGCTTCCCGGGCCACTGCAACCAGTGAATATGCGCTCATCTCTTGCGCCATCAGGTACCCGTCACGGGAAGTTTCCACATACTCCCCGCACAACTCATCCTTGTCGGCAAATGCAATCGAGTGAACCAAGCCGTGGATTGTCCCGACTTTTTGTTCGATTTCGGAAAAGGCGTTTTCAATACTGGCATCGTCGGAAACATCACACGGAACAATGAGCAAAGGATCGATTCCAGCCTCTGACAACAGAGAAGTCAGCTTTTGATAAGAACGTTCTTTCCGGTATGTAAAGATCAAATTAGCCCCCGCGGCTTGCAGGGATTTGGTAACCCCCCACGCCAAACTCCTTTGGTTCGCCACCCCCATGATGACAACATTTTTGCCATTCATTAAATGATTCATGATCATATCCTCCTTAGAAAATCTTTACATCTTTGTATAGTATAATCGATTTCGCTTCCGGTTCAATGACATGGTCCGGAAAATCCAACCGCGTTGAAGTAAACAGACGCTCTTTTAATATGGCGGCTGATGCAACCTTTTTTGACATTTTTTCAGAAATTTGAAAATTATGCTATACAATCCATCCGATAAAGATTATAATTATAAGTGTGTTTTGAATTTTCAGTATAATTTAACGGGGGGCGTTTGGATTGAAACGACTGTTTGCGATTGCCATGGTGGCGGTGATGGGATTTTTGGGAGTGCCGGCAGTATCGCATGCGGCAGACGTTGGAGCGCAAGCGTGTGAAATTTACAATGGCTGGCTTTCGGACCCTGATTGCACGACAAACCGGTCAACCGTCCGCACCATCAGTAATGCGGAATTAAGAGTGGGCTACTACAACGGACAACAATACGGTTGGGGAAGGCTCACGACTTCCAGCCCCGGCTATACCCTTTTCTTTGATGTCAGCTTTGATGGCGGACAAACCATTGGCACGTATGATTATATCACTTCCGGAACATCCACCATTACCACTTGGGCATATCCGGCATCCAGCGACCCGAACCGCCGCTTCCGCGTATGTATCCTCAGTGATACATCATATCAATGCAGCTCCTGGTGGTAAACGATTCTTTAGAATATCAACCTCTGGTTTTCACAACCAGAGGTTTTTCAATTTAACCAGTGTTTTTAAAACCTCACAAACGACCGGTAAATGTTTCAATAAAAATTTTGTTTCAACAGATAGTTTGTGTTACAAACAAGTTTTAAATAACTGCAATGCATCCCTCCGCAATCCACATCAATTCACCACGCCAATATCAAAGTCTGCCTGGCTGAAATCACGGAATATCGGACTGTGTCTTCCTCCATCATACACCCCTCCCGCAGACTCGCCCCTTTATTCATCTGTTTTTTCCTCAGCTTTTTGGACCGGACCGTTCCAATTTATGAGCCCGCCCCGGAGCAGGTACACATTCCGGCACCCGAGCTTCCGTAATTCACGCACGGCAATCGCACTGCGGGAACCGCAGCGGCAGTAGATATACACTCCCCCGCCGTTTTCTTGTTGATCTGCCTCTTTTTTGAGACGTTCCAGCTGGCGCAACGGAACATGGACTGCTCCGGGGATGTGTCCGGACTCATATTCCCGTTTTTCGCGGACATCAATGATTAATATGTTATGGTTGTTTTCCATGACCTTCTTCAAATCATCCGGACTGATGGACGGAACCTTCGGACTCAGGAAAAGATAAAGAATTCCGCCCAATAACACGATCACGACCATGAAAACACCAATCATCCCCCGATCCCCCTTTCGACACAGCCTGTCCAGCAGCCATTTTCCGGCTGATTGCAAACCCCGAAATATATATAACCCGATAAAAAAAATACAAACCAGCCAAGGTTTGTATTTTACGGATGAAGCGTTGATTGGCCTCCATTGTGATCTTGTAAATAAAACCACTTGTACTCATAATATTTCTGGTTTTGTTTGCGGATTTTGATCTGATCCCGCACTTCTTCTTTGCTCAACGGTTTTTTTGCCAGCTGATGAACATACGTATCGGCGGCGATGATCAAAGAATACCCCGCTCTCCGCACCCGCCGGCAATAATCCGCCTCCGCGTGGATACCATCTCCAAACCGTTCATCCAGCCATCCGATTTCATCAACCAGCCTCCGCGGGAACAACACACAAAATCCCGACAACACCTCGGTCTCTTTCCACCTCGTGGGATTGCTGTGGTTAAATTGGTTGGAAAACCGGTGAATTTTGGAGATGGTTTTAAAGGGAATGCTTAATTTTTGCTTGGCATTTCCGCGATTGGTAACTGGCCCCGCCATCCCCGTCCACTCCCTCGCTTTGAAAACGGCAAGCAGCTGTGCCAACCAACGGTGTGAAGGAACGGCATAAGGGCTCAGCCAGACAATGTACTCTCCCCTCGCCCTTTCCATTCCCAAGTTGAGTGAAGCGGCCCGCCCCAAATCCGGTTGATGTTGAATGACCGTAAACGGAGGGCGTTGCAGGAATTTTTCCGGGATCTTCCCCGGGGCATGATCCACGATGATCACTTCATATTCCGCATGGGTATACGCCAAAATCCCTTCCAGACAAACCCGCATGCGTTTCCAATCGTTTTGGTGGGGAATGATCAAACTGACTTCGGGTTTCATCTTTTCTTCAGCACCTTTTCAACCATAAGCGGTCCGTTTTGCTGAAAGCGCATCAGCATATCCCGCTGATGCAACAACCGCAGCAAATACCTGCGCAACTCCGGAAACATTCCTTTTTGACTCAATAAGAAGCCGGTCAATGCATGATTCACCCACTCCCCATGATCCCCCCGGTCATCCGTGATCACCGCTTTTTGATTCGCCAAACACCGGACATGAAGCGGGGCCATCGACTGGGCAACCGGGCTCAATGTCACCACGATATCTGCCGCCAGCCAAAGATGTTTCCGGTCTGCTTCTTCCGGAGGAACCACCCGGATCCGCTGATCAAAATCCTCCCGGTGCGGCCCGGCCCAAATCACTTCAAGATCATCCGACTGCTTGAGCACTTTCAAAACCGTCAGCGCCAATCCTTTGCGATAACGCGGGGCAACCAACCGGTCATCGATCCACAAGCATACTTTGTTTTTCATCTTCAAGTCTTTTGGGGCCTCTTCCCCGTCCCCGGAGCCTTTCAGCGGTTCAACCGGCTGTGGATGAATCAGCTCCACGTCCACCTCCCGTTGCCGGAAGAAATAATAAAAACAAAGCGACGGAACCCGGACATGGAAAGAACGGAGAAACGTTCCCTCTTCCGCTTGGGGCAAATGATCATAATACAAGACGATGTTTTGAGGATTCCGGCCTTCCTCCAGCAACCGCTTTAACACCGCCGCCGGGGGATTCACCAATTCCACCTTCGTCCACTCCGGCTCCCGGCTGATCAAGGACCATGCTTCCCGACTGTCGGCTGCCGGGATCCCTTGTCCGGCCGGAAACTGCGCCATGTATGCGGAAGGAATCGAAGAGGGAAACCGGATCAACAAGGAATTCTTTTTTTCTTCCATTGCGATCGACCTTTGCTCTTTCTTGTCATTCCGTACCATTATATTCATCCGGCTTCCATCTGCGCATAAAAAAACATCAACCCCTGACAGGTTGATGAAAGACACGTTGTCCCTATTGCTCCGACAGCCACTTGGCCAGCTGTTTTTGGTCTTCTTCATTGATAAAGCCTTGCGAAGGCATGCTTCCTTTTCCCTTTTGAATAATGGTCAAGATTTCAGCTTCAGAATATTTTTTTCCCGCTTCTTTGAGTGCCGGGCCGTACCCTCCTTGCAATTGTTCACCGTGACAATTGGCGCAGTGCTGCATATACACTTTTTCCGGCCCTTCCGTCACTTGTCCGCTTTGATTGGGCCCAATTCCGTTTGATCCGCAGGCAGCCAGCAAGATGGCACTTCCCGCGATCAAACCTGCAATTCGGATCTTCTTCATGTTTCACACCTTCACACTTGATTTTCGGAGAATCTGAGTTGCCGCTCCTTTTCAATTTGCATCAAATCTTCCTGGTCTTTTTTCCGTTCGCTTTTAAACCAGCCGGCCAAAACGGTGCCGATGGCCGCCATAAAGGAAATCTCCTGGATGATTTTCATGATGACCCCGCCCAATTGCTGGTCGATCAGCGGAGCAAACAGCGGCAGCATTTGGGAGGTCTCTTGAAATCTTTCAAATAAAACCGTATCCGTGAAAATAATCAGTGCACAAGCCGGAGTGATCAAGACCGTCCCCCCGAGAATCAACGCAATTTTGATTAAATGCCTGTCTCTTAAGGTATCCATTTCCGGCACCGGCGATACAATCGACCACCACATGAAAAGGGACGCAACCATCAGGAGCGTGTGCGAGATCACGTGCAACGCCTCGCTGTTCATGATCGTATCAAAAACCGCCGGCACATGGTACAACGACAACAAACCGTTAAAAAGGAACACCGTCAACAACGGACGGGACAAAAACGAAAACACCGCTTTCAACGGCTTGATGCGAAAAACAGCACGATATAAATAAACCGGAATCCCGATCAACAAAAGAGGTGAAACCACAAAAAACATCAAAGCCATTTGCAGCATATGCATGGTAAATAACTCATGCGTCAAAAGGGCCAGCGGGCTTCCCACGGCAAAATAATAAACAATCAAGCCGGTCAGAAACACCGCTTTCTTCGATCCTTTCACCTCAGTTGCATCTTTAAACCGATGCCGCAAGGGACCAGTGATCAACAAATAAACCACCGCAATCAGGATGAAAAGCAGATTCAATTGATAGTTCCAATTGCTGGGATACGAAAAGATTTGGAATAAAATTTGTGACGCAGACACGGAATCCCTCCATTCTGAACAAGAGCCTGTTTCCGTATTTTATCTTACCATGAAATCCCTTATGGATAATCTTCACAAAAGTGAAAGGGATGTGACACACATTGTCATCATACCACATAAAATGGTATCACTCGAATCGCACCAAACGCAAACCTCCTGACAAACGGCGTGAAAGACGATACATATCTTGCAAAACCATATTGATTTTATATCTACAGTTATATATACTTTATATAGTATAATTGATTTTCTTTAAATTAAATGTTGCCCTAAACCAACAAATTTGTCTCAATAGAAAAAAAGAGCAGGTGTGAAAAAATGAATCATCATACTCTTTTTGATACAAAGCCGGGGGATCGTTTCCGCATCCGGGAAATCCGTGTGGAAGGCGTCCTCCGGCGCAGACTGCTGGATCTCGGCTTCATTCCGGGGGCGTTGGTCGAAGTGTTGTATCAAAGTCCTTTGGGCGATCCGGTCGCCTATCGGGTGAGCCAATCCACCATCGCACTCCGAAAAGAAGAGAGCCAAAAAATATGGGGTGAAAAATTGGGAGATGAAACCAATGAGTGAATACCGGATTGCACTGGCCGGAAATCCAAACACGGGAAAAAGCACTCTTTTTAATGCCCTGACCGGACTCAACCAGCATACCGGAA
This sequence comes from Thermoactinomyces sp. FSL K6-2592, assembly GCF_038006465.1. Classification (NCBI taxonomy): domain Bacteria; kingdom Bacillati; phylum Bacillota; class Bacilli; order Caryophanales; family Thermoactinomycetaceae; genus Thermoactinomyces; species Thermoactinomyces sp. FSL K6-2592. The sequence continues at coordinate 1,478,727 of NZ_JBBOVH010000001.1, read as the reverse complement.
ATTGGCCGGGAAAAACCGTGTCACTTGCCGAAGGAACCTTTCACCATAAAGGAAACGACTATCGCTTGATCGATTTGCCCGGAACATATTCCCTGTTCTCAAACTCCGCCGATGAAGAAGTGGCCCGCGATTATATCATTTTCGAACAACCCGATGTGACCATGGTCGTCGTCGATGCCACTTCATTAGAGCGGAACATGAATTTGGCCTTGCAAGTTTTGGAGATGACCGAACGGGTCATTTTGTGCATTAACCTGATCGACGAGGCTTCCAAGCAAGGCATTGTCATCGATGACCAAAAAATCGCGTCCAAACTGGGCATTCCGGTGGTCAAAATGTCCGCCCGCAACGGTGAAGGCATCACCCGGTTGCTTGACACCTTGCACAAGATGGTAAGCGGACAAATCATCACCCGACCTTACCGGATTGAGTACAGCGAGAATATTGAAAGACATATCCAACGCATCGAACCGAAAATCAAAGAAATATTCGGCGACTCCCTCCCCGCCCGCTGGCTCGCTTTGCGCTTGTTGGAGGGCGATGAGTCTTTGCTTCGGGTGTTAAAACAAAAATTTGCCCGAAAACAGCCACCTGCCCGCGCCACCCGTGCTCACGGCTAAACAAAAGGAGGAAAGGATCATGGCAAATTCATCCGCATTTCCTCTGGGCGAATTGGATCATTTGATGGAACAGAGCAAATCCTTACGAAGCGAAAATATCCGCGACGAGATTGTCAGCCGGATTTATCAAAACTCACATCAACTGTGCGAGGAAAGCGTTCGCTACACCCGGCAACACCGGATCCCCCCCTCCCACGCCAGACTGGATCGGATTTTGACTTCCCGGACTTGGGGATTTCCGATCATGCTGGCCATCTTGGGCTTGATTATTTATATGACCATCTGGGGAGCGAATCTTCCCTCCCAAGCCCTGGCCCGTCTGTTCGGCGCGGGGGAACCGGTTCTTTCCCAAGTCCTTCAGGCTTTGGGCTCCCCCGTTTGGCTTCATGATCTTTTGGTGTTCGGGCTTTATCGGGGAACCACTTGGGTGGTGAGCGTCATGTTGCCGCCGATGGCCATCTTCTTTCCTGTGTTTGCACTGTTGGAGAACTTCGGATTTCTGCCCAGAGTGGCTTTCAATATGGACCGGGTCTTCCAAAAATCCGGCGGCCACGGCAAGCAAGCCCTCACCATGGCCATGGGATTTGGATGCAATGCAGCGGCCATCGTTTCCACCCGGATCATTGAATCCCCGAGGGAACGTTTGCTGGCCATTTTGACCAACAATTTTGTTCCCTGCAATGGCCGGTGGCCCCTTCTGATCCTTTTGGCATCACTATTCATGGCAGCCGGTTTCAGCTCCGGCATCGGCACCATGGTCACCGCCGCCGTGGTGATGGGACTGGTTTTGTTCGGCATTGTCGTCACGCTCTTTGTGTCATGGACCTTGTCCAAAACCGCACTTCGCGGGGTTCCCACACATTACACGTTGGAACTCCCGCCGTTCAGGCGGCCGAAATTTTGGAACACCATTTACCGGGCCACCATGGATAAATCCTTGTTTGTGTTAAAACGGGCCGTCATCATCGCCGCACCGGCCAGCTTGATCACCTGGATCCTGGCCAATATCGATATGGGTTCGGCCAGCATTCTGGAACATGCCGCCCGCTTGTTGGACCCGTTTGCACATGCGCTGGGACTGGATGGTTTCATTTTGCTCGCCTTTATCCTCGGATTGCCGGCAAATGAAGTGGTTCTTCCCATCCTGCTCATGGGTTATTTAGCAACCGGCTCCATGGTGGAAGTTGATCAGTTGGCCGATCTGAAACAAATCCTGCTCGACCACGGATGGACATGGCTGACGGCACTCAATATGATGCTTTTTTCCCTGCTTCATTATCCGTGCGGGACCACTTTGTTCACCATTTATAAAGAAACCAAAAGCGTCAAATGGTCTCTCCTGGCCGCACTGATTCCCACCGCCATCGCGGTTGCCGTCACCTTCACCATCACCCAAATTGTCCGCCTGTTTATATAAAAAACACCGGCCGTAAAGCCGGTGTTTTTTTATCCGTTCCTTATTCGTATTTAATGATCATGCTTTCAAAAACATCCGCAATGTCTTCGGCGTCATCGGTTGTTTTTTCCAGCCGCTCATAGATATCCTTCATTTTGATCAGCAAGACCACATCTTTCGGATCAAAAAACAATTCGCTCAGACTGTCCCGCAACAATTGATCCGCTTCACTTTCCAAGGAATTGACTTCAATGGTCGCCTTATGAAGCGCTTCGAACCGGCGGTCGTTTAATGAGGTGAATGCTTCCTGCAAAATTTTGGCCGTTTGCACCAAAATATCCGCAAACCGGATCAGCTGCGGTGTTGTCTTCTCGATATACAACGAACGTTCGGCACAAGCCTCAATGCCATCCAAAATATCATCCAGTTTGGCCACCAATTGGAAAATATCTTCCCGGTCCATCGGCGGGAAGTATTCTTTGTTCAATTGGGAAATCAAAAGCTGGACAAATTCATCCCCTTTGGACTCGAGGCGTTTGATTCTCTCTCCATATTGCTCCCGTTGTTCAAGGTTTTCCACATTTTCGCGAAACAGCTCAGCCGCCTCCACGATCAAGGATGTAATATCCATCAACGTTTTGGAATACAAACTCGTCTTTTGTTTTTTAAACACTGATAGTCCCCCAGTTGTCAGAAAAAATCTTCTCTTCTATCCCCTACTAGTATACACTTTTTTTGACCGATTAGACAGAAAAAGGATCACCGATGGTTTTTGTTGTCGTTTTCATATATGATAGATTATATTGAAAATTTTACTTTTCGAAAGGACCGATTATGAACTTCCAAACGTTTACCCTGTTAAAACTGGCCGCAACCGGCGAAAGAAAAATTCATCCGGTTTTGGCCCCGGTCATCGCCTTTTCTTTCCTTTTTTTCGGTGGGCTCGGGATCTTCTTTCTCATTTTGTTTCCGCCCCCTGTTTCCCCGCTGATGCAAAGTGTTTGGTTTCATTTGGAACTGATCGTTTCCTTCAGCGGAACCGCACTGTTCACTTTCGCCTGGGTCCGGTTGGTGGAGAAACGGCCGGTCTCCAGCATCGGCTTTACGAAAGAGAGGGCTTTTAAAAAGTACATAACCGGGTGGATGTGGGGTTTTTTGCTCATTTCCGCCCCTGTGTTCCTCCTTTGGATCACCGGCTCTCTGACCTTTGAGATCACGAAAATCCATCTCCCCGCGCTTCTCATTTTACTGCTTTCCATGATCACCTTCATCATCCAGGGCGCAACGGAAGAAATCGTGGTCCGCGGTTGGTTGTTCCCTGTCATGGCCATGCGCGCACCATTCTGGATTGCGGTGGGCACCTCCTTTCTGTTCTTTGCCGCCATGCATTTGTTAAATGACGGGATCAACGTGATTTCTTTCTTGAACATCAGTCTGTTCGGCTTGTTTGCCGTCGGTCACGTTTTAAACGAAGGAAGCCTGTGGGGAATTTGCGCCATTCACTCTGTTTGGAACTGGGCACAAGGCTCGGTTTTCGGATTGGCTGTGAGCGGACAAAGCCTGTCCTTCCCGCTTCTTCACGCGACGACACACGGCCCCGAATGGTTCCACGGCGGCCCTTTCGGGATTGAAGGAAGCATTCTCACCTCAGTGATCCTGGGAGCTGCTTCATGGGTGGTGTGGCGGAAAGTTTTTATCCGGCTGAGACAGCAGAACATATCAAACCTTTGATTTTAAAGAAGCTGCCCGTTCGTCTGGCAGCTTCTTTAAACATCAATCGCCCTCCGCATGAAACTTTGCCGGACACAACCGGTGGTTTGCTGCAAATCTTGATTTTTGATACACTTAAAGTGCTTGATATAACTGGTGTTTACGCAAGGGGTTTGATTGTATCCATTGTGGAATTGAAACCCACGTCCCCTTTTAGGAACGGGAACGAACGAATCTGTTTAATTGCATCCATTGTGGAACCTCTTAACTAAAAAAGAGCCGCAAACGGCTCCTTTTTTAATGTCCATTTGCTTTACTCATTGTTGCACCTTAAGAGAAACTGACCCATCTCAGAGACTAAAGATCGGACGGTATGTTAAATTCAAAACCACGTTCAGGATTCTTTGCTACGGTTGCCAAAAATTCCCCGGTGCTTTCCAGACTGGCGGTCAAATCTCTTCCCCCTCTCATCTCCCTGATCAATTCATGACAATGCCCCTGCACAGAAAATCAACAAACGGAAAACGGACAATCCTCGCATTTCCGGATCAAGCGATGATTTAGATCACTTCGTTCCAATTTATCCCTATCAGGTTAACGAGAATATTTTTATTCAAGGAACTTTTTAGAATGAATATCGAAAAAGTATGATTAAATCAAATGGATCTTATTTGTGAGGGTGAGGAAATGAATAGCTAAACAACGTTTGGATTTTTGTCTGCAACCGGCAGGAGAAATGTCCCAAGCGTTTCAGTCTTTGGGTGTTCAAACGTTCCAAAAAGCCGCCTGTTATTTGCAGGCGTTGCCTTACGGGCGAAATGCCAACCGGGCAGATGCGCGATCGGTCTTGCGCGAGGGGAAAGGGACCTGTAGTATGAAGCACGCGCTGTTGGCCATCTTGGCGGAGGAAAACAACATGCCCGTCCGGTTGATGATCGGCATTTATTTGATGAATGAGGACAACACCCCCGGTGTCGGCAAGGTGTTGGAACGTTACGGCCTTAAGGAGCTCCCGGAAGCAAATTGTTATTTGCGGTTTGAGGGACAGTATTTGGATTTCACGCGTCTGACCGGTCAAACAAATGGGACCCCCCTATCATTTTTGGTTGAAAAAGAGATTACACCCGAAGGAATCGGGGAGGAAAAAACCGGTTTCATCAAGATTATTTGAAACACTGGGTGACATCCCCGAGTGTACCCATTAAGGACTGGAGAAAAGTGTGGGAAATACGGGAAGCATGCATTGCTGCATTGACACAATCGGAATAAACCTCCACCTGATAATCAGCCTTAACCCACCTGAAAAATTTCAAACCGTTATTAACTCAATTCCGGCTGGTTTTCCTGCAACAGCTCCCCTGCCGGCCACAAAGGATCATCGTCCAACCAGTCACCAACTCAAAATGGAAATAGGTTTCACCACAGACTCGAATTAACCGGGTAAGACGATCATATGATGGTTGGGAGACAAGGATCTGTGCTTAAGAGGGGGGGAGGCGCTTGCAGATACGCGAAATTTGCCCGGAGGATCATGAGGCTTACCTTCGGCTGTTGAACCAATTGAATGAGGAAAGTCCGTACCTTTTGTTTCCTTGCGGCGATGCGGACCCGGGCAAGATCAGCGACGGCAACCGGCACGTTTTCGTAGCGGAAACGGACGGAAAGTTGACGGGCCATGTTGCCATCCGGCGTGGAGATGATCCGCACAACCGGCATACCGCGCGTCCGGAGACAGGGGTTTTGAAAAAGTACCAAAACCAACGGGTGGGCACCCGGTTGCTGGAAAAAGCCATTCAGTGGGCCCGGGAACAAGATATTAAGCGGTTGGAAATCTCCATCCTGCGTCCCAATCTGAAAGCCGTCTACTTTTATAAAAAAATGGGGTTCCAAATCGAAGGGATGCGAAAAAAATCCTTGTTTATCCAGGACCGGTATGCGGATGAATATTACATGGCCCGGTTGTTGTTCAGCGATGAAACCAAAATGACTTGAGCACCCTCCATGCACTCAAGCCATTTTGGTCTTCACCGTTATTGTTTGTTAAAGCCTTTTTTCTCCACGAATTCTTTCATGTACATTCTTCGCGGGTGGGAGAGCATTTGCGCCATTTGTCCCGTCCAGGTGTCCTCCCGTTTTCCGCCGGTGCGCTCGATATAGTAGGATTGGACCGTTTCGTTGTATTCTTTCAGTTGTTCTTTCAAGCGCTGTTCATCCTGCTCATATTCTTCTTCATGATAAACGTGTTCCAAGGGCAAACGGGGTTTTTTCGATGATTCGTGCAAAGGATAACCAATCGTCATGCCAAAAAGCGGCAAAACCCGCCGGGGGGTGTTGAGCAGCTTCGTCACCTCTTCCAGGTTGTTGCGAAGCCCTCCGATGTAACAAATGCCCAAGCCCATCGACTCCGCGGCGATGGCTGCGTTTTGGGCCGCCAGTGCCGCATCGACCACGGCCACCATGAATTTCTCGGTGCTTTCCAGACTGGTGGTCAAATCGGCCTCTTCCATCTCCGCGATTAAATCATGCCGGTGCAAATCCGCGCAGAAAATCAGCAAATGGCCGTTTTTCTCCACATAAGGTTGGTTTCCCGCCAACTCCGCCAGCTTTTTCTTTTTGGCCGGATCTTTAACGCCAATGATCGTGTATGCTTGGATATAACTGGACGTCGAAGCAGATTGGGCCGCTTCCACAATGGTCCGGATTTGTTCTTCCGTCAAAGGACGGTCTTCATATCGACGAATGGAGCGATGGTTCATTATCGTTTTGATCACTTCGTTCATCTGTACCCCTCCAAAAACTGCATCGCTAAAAAAAGGTTCATTCCCATATTATCATTTTATATCAACCGGCCGGATGCCATCCTTTGATTGAAAAAAGATTTCGTCTGGGGCACGGATCGCTTTTGTGGTTTTATTTTGTTTGCAAAGCAAACTTGTTTATATATTAAATCTGTATGCAATTCACAAGTCCTTTTTCTTTCAAATGCCTCTTTCTCCTGTTATAGTTATATTTAGATCGAGAATAAAGGAGGTGAACACCGGTCCGGAATTGACGGAAACGGTGTCAACATGAGTGTTCACATTGGAGCCAAACAAGGAGAGATTGCCGAAAAAATCCTTTTGCCCGGCGATCCCCTTCGTGCCAAATATATTGCGGAAACGTTCCTGGAAGATGTCACCTGTTACAACGAGGTTCGCGGCATGCTCGGCTTTACCGGTACATACAAAGGAACCCGCGTCTCGGTACAAGGAACCGGCATGGGGGTGCCTTCCATTTCCATTTATGTCAATGAGCTGATCCGGGAATACGGCGTCAAGCAATTGATCCGCGTCGGAACCTGCGGCGGAATCCAAAAAGACATCCGGGTCCGTGATGTGATTATCGCCATGACATCCTGCACGGATTCCAACATGAACCGGCAAACTTTCCCTGGTTTTGATTTCGCCCCGTGCGCCGATTTTGAATTGCTCAAAAAAGCGTATGACACCGGGGTGGAAAGAGGGTTATCCGTTCGCGTCGGAAATATTTTGACGTCCGATGTCTTCTACCGGGACAACATGGATATGGTGAAAAAACTGGGAGAACACGGCGTTCTGGCCGTCGAGATGGAAACCACCGCCCTTTACACCCTGGCTGCCAAACACCAGGCGCAAGCCCTCTCGATTTTAACAGTCAGCGACCACATCTTCACCGGAGAGGAAACCACCGCCGAAGAACGGCAAACCACTTTTAACGACATGATCATCATGGCGTTGGAAACCGTGAGCAAAGAATAATATTTTCTGAAAAAACCGGACGCATTTGTCCGGTTTTTTCGTGGAAATCATTGACAAACACATGAGACGGACTCCAAGGGGTCATACAGCGCTCATCCCCCTTTTTCGACTCATTGGATGGATGTGAAAATAAACCACCCTTAAAACCAAAATAAGAAGGCCGTTTTTTCAGGTGATGTTTTGTTGTACCGAGTTTACAAAAGACCCCCTCCCATGCCCTGCGTAAATGAAAAAACGCCAAAACCATAGATAAATCAAGGGTTTTCGCGTTTTTTGCTTCTGATTTATACCGTTACAAAACCAAACTTTTGTAACCTTGGGTGTCCGGCAAGGGATTTACCGCCCTTTAAGCCCCTTTTTTTCATTCTGCACTTCAGGATCATGCCCTTTCCCTCTCCCACTCCCCAATCTGATCCCTTCTTCACGGTTTCAGCGGCCATCAGTTTTTATTTTCAAGCCCGGTTTCCCTTATAATGAAAGTGGAATATTCCCTGTTCAGAAAGGAAACGAATTCAACCATGCACAGCGAATTGGGGATTTTACTGAAAAAACTCCGCGGCAAAAGAACATTGCGTGATGTTTCGGAAAAAACCGGACTTTCCCACACCTACATCCGGGATTTGGAACTTGGCATCCGCCGCGCCACAGGCAAACCGATCAAACCTTCGGCCCATGTCTTGAAAAAATTGGCCGATGCATACCAATACCCCTTTGAAGATTTGATGCGGGCCAGCGGGTATGAAGACTTGTTACAGAAAAACACAAACGGGGACAGCAACCCATGCGACATCTGGCAAATCTTGTCCTCCGAAAACGAAACAGCTCTGTGGAAAGGGAGGGTGTTGGACGAACAGCAAAAAAAGGAGATTATCTCCGTCGTGGAATATGTCCTCTCCAGATCGATTTAAAAATAACAAACACCCCTGGTAACGAATCACCAGGGGTGTATTTGATTTATAAAACGGATTTTTCCAACCCGAACGCGCGACGGTAAATCCAGCGGTAAGCATCCAGATCCAAATCACGCGGGTTGCCGAAGGTTTGCGGGTCTTCCAGTGCCGCTTCGGCATAGCGGTCGATTTGTCCGGGATCTGCCCCTTGTTCTTGAAGAGACGGAATGTTTAAATCACGGACAAGACGATTCACTTCTTTCACCGCGGCCTTTGCCGCCTCCCCGGTGCTCATGCCCCGGATATCAACCCCCATCGCTTGGGCGATCCGGGCAAATTTCTGCGGAGCTCCCATCCAGTTATATTCCATCACGGCCGGAAGGATGGCCGAAACACATTGTCCATGCATGACCGGCACCATGCCTCCCAATGTTTGGGCCATCGCGTGGGCCGCTCCCGCTGAATCACTTCCATACGAAAGGCCCGCCAACATCGCCGCTTGGGCCATGTGATAACGCGCCTCGATGTCGTGACCGTTGGCATATGCCCGGCGAATGTATTTGGCCACATACTCAATGGCCATCAATGCCACTGCGTCCGTCAACGGTTGCGATTGATTCATGGTGTAACACTCGATGGCATGGGATAAGGCATCAATCCCGGTGGCCGCCGTAATCGTTTTGGGCATCGTCAGGTGCAGTTCCGGATCAATCACCGCAAGATGGGCAGGGATCAAAGGTCCTCCCACATTAAATTTAATTTGCCGTTCGGGGTCTTTGATCACGGCCCATTGCGTGACCTCACTTCCGGTGCCGGCCGTGGTCGGGATGGTCACCAGCGGCGGGATCCGTTTTTCCAGTGGCTTGCCCCGTTCCGAAGCTTCAAACCGGATCACCGGTTCTCCGTGAACGGCTTCCACTCCGATCGCTTTGGCGGTATCCATGGAACTTCCGCCGCCCACCGCAACCAATCCGTCACATTTTTGCTCCTGAAACGTTTTCGCTCCCAATGCGATTAAACAGGTGTCCGGTTCACCCGCGATTTCATGAAACACATGAACATCAATGCCGGCTTGTTTGAACCGTTCGGCAACTGGTTGGATCAGTCCATTCCGGTAAAGACCTTGGTCGGTGACGATCATCGCTTTCCGGATGCCCAACGCCTTCGCTTCCTCTCCCACGTGCTTTAAGACGCCGATGCCCGAAATCACTTTGGTGGGCATGACAAACTCTTTCTTCTCCAACATTTGTTCCGTTCGCAGCATGGTGCTTCCCTCCTGTCTTTTTTATCCGAACCAACGCATGGGGGCAGGTTGCAAATTTTTGTAAATATGCTTTTGTTCCGTATATTCTTCCAATCCCGTTTTCCCCAGTTCCCTTCCGATTCCCGACTGTTTATATCCACCCCAGGGCGCTTGCGGGAAGTACGGATGAAAATCATTGATCCAAACCGTTCCCATCCTTAATGCCCGGCTCACTCTTTCCGCCCGGTTCATATCGCCGGTCCACACCGCCCCGGCCAACCCGTAACGGGTGTCATTGGCCAAAGCCACCGCCTCTTCTTCCGTACGGAAAGTTTCCACCGTCAAAACCGGGCCGAAGACTTCATCCTGTACAATGCGCATGGAACTTGTGCAATGGTCAAACACCGTCGGTTCCACAAAAAAGCCGCCGGCCAGTTCCTTTGATGCAGGCCGTTTTCCGCCTGTTAACAAAACGGCTCCTTCCTTTTGCCCGATCCCGATATATTTCTCCACTTTGGCCCGGTGTTCGGCTGAAATGAGCGGTCCCATTTGTGTTTTTGGATCCAACCCGTTGCCCAACCGGATTTGCTTGGCTCTTTTCACCAGTTCCCCGACAAAGGCATCATGCCACGTTTCTTCGATCAGCAGCCGGGCCCCGGCCGAGCACACCTGTCCGGCATGGAAAAAGACCGCGTTCAGCGCATAATCCACCGCCGCCTCAAAGTCGCTGTCGGCAAAAACGATGTTCGGGTTTTTTCCTCCCAATTCCAAAGTGATTTTCTTCATATTGCTTGCGGCAGCTTGCATGATGGCTCTGCCGGTTTCGATTCCGCCGGTAAACGAAATCAGGTCCACGTCCGGCGATTCGGACAGTTCGGCCCCCACGGTTTCCCCCGGTCCGGTCACGATGTTTACCACACCTTCAGGAATGCCCGCCTTTTCGATCAATTCCGCCAACTTCAACGTGGTCAGCGGAGTCAGTTCACTCGGTTTCAACACCATCGTGCAACCGGCAGCCAAAGCCGGAGCCAGCTTCCAAGCCGCCTGCAGCAACGGATAATTCCAAGGGGTGATCATTCCGCAAACGCCGACCGGTTCACGAACCACTTTGCTTTCGGCATGCTTGGCCGGAGGAAACAGCATTTCTCCCCCGTCCTTATCCGCCAGCCCCGCGTAATACCGGAACACGTTGGCGATATCGTCCATATCTGCCTCACTTTCCGTCAGTGTCTTTCCGGTATTCAACGTTTCCAACCGGGCCAGTTCCGGTTTGTTCCTTTGTATCTCCTCCGCCAGCCGGAACAACTTCTCTCCCCGTTCAGCAGCCGGCGTATCCGGCCAGCTTCCTTTATCAAACGCCTGACGGGCGGCTTGGATGGCTCTTTTCGCATCTTCGCGCCCGCCTTCCGGCACTTCTCCGATCACTTCCTGGTTAAACGGATTGAAAATGGACCGCACTCCCCCCGTGACGGCTTCGGTCCACTTTCCGCCGATGAACATGCGCTTGAACATTTCCCCTCCCCCTTTAACCATCAATTTCCTTTTGTACATTTTTTTCTGTACAAACTGTATATAAATTACGTTAACATGAATTTTTTTCTTCCGCAACCATCCCTTTTGTTTGACAAAATCATTCCTTATGTTTAAGATGTGGGCACCTGCTTCGGATAATTGGATTAAACAAAAGGACACGCAAGCGATTGGAGGAATGTGCGATGGATCAATTGGAAGAGGCAAGAAGCGATTACATCGAATCATTGGCTGAAACGATGCGGATGTACGGACTCAGTCCCTCCATGGGCCGGCTGTTCGGCATCATGTTTTTCCATCAGGAACCGATGACACTGGATGAAATGCGCCAGCGCACCGGCATGAGCAAAACAAGCATGAGTACGGGGGTACGGGAATTATCCCGTTTAAAACTGGTGCAAAAAAAATGGATCAAAGGCGTCCGGAAAGATTTGTACCAGGCCGAACAAGACCAGTTCCGGTCTTTTATCGAGTTTTTCGTCCACCTGTGGGAAACAGAAATTGAGCTGAATGAGAAAGCGCTTCGTGCCAGTGAAGAAAAGCTGACAAAACTGCTTCATGATTCCGGGGTCAAAGATGAAGAGAAAAAACAAGCGGAACAAGACCTTGAAAAACTGTCCAATGCCAAACGGTATTATGCCTGGCTCCGCCAGTTGGCAAACACCTTTAAAAGCGGAGAAATCTTCGACTTTGTCCCCGTTCCCGGTGAATCGCCCCGAAAATGAAATGGTTCCAATCTTCCAAGGAACCATGCCGCAAAAAATGATTGAATAATCTGATTTTTTATCTCTCTCCCCTTCCCTGATTTGTTTCAGTGAGATAAAATTTAATATAGATAAGTATTAACAATCCACAGAAGGGGGAGAGACGATGTCTGCCTTCCGATTTATTTTCAGAATATTCATTATTTCATCGTTAGCGTTGGCTCCTTGTCTCTTTGGGATCTCATCCGCCCATGCCCAAACGGATGAAGACATCCTGCGCGAAGCCGCTTTGTCACCTCCCGGCGCCAATCTTCCCGATTGCAAGCCGAGCGAGGAACATCCTTATCCGGTCATCTTGGTGCCGGGCACTTTTGAAAGCATGGCATTTAACTGGAGCAAACTGTCACCCCTTTTGGCGAAGAAAGGTTATTGCGTGTATGCTTTAAACTACGGCATCACCCATCTCGGCTTCAGTACCGGACCGATTGAAAAATCTGCGATAGAATTGAAAGCGTTTGTCGATCAGGTGTTGAAGCAAACCGGCGCGGAGAAAGTTTCCATTGTCGGGCACAGCCAGGGAGGCATGATGCCGCGCTACTACATCAAATACCTTGGCGGTGCGGAAAAAGTCGAAGACCTGATTGGACTGGCTCCATCCAACCACGGGACCATCGGGGTTCTCGGCATTGAACCCATTATGATTCTTCCGGGACTTTTGGGGTGCACGGCATGCGATCAACAAAAAGCCGGCTCTGACTTCCTGAATGATTTAAACGCCGGCGATGAAACCCCGGGAGATGTTTCGTACACCGTGATCAGCACCAAATACGATGAAATTGTCGTTCCCTACACCTCCGCCTTTTTGGATGGCCCCGAAGAACAGGTGTCCAATATTACGATTCAGGATCAAGTGCCGGCTGATCTGGCGGCTCACCTCGGCATCGCCTTTGATTCCCATGCGTATGAATTCGTTTATGATGCCTTGGAGCATGACGGCCCCGCCAACTTTGCACGGGCTGAACAAAAGTGGCTGCAAAAAAACGGAAACTGACTTGTTTTCACGTTGAAAAAACCGCCTTGGAGCAAGGCGGTTTCCTTTTTATTTCAACCGGATTTGGCATTCTCCCCATGGTTCGTTTTCCCAATCCAGCCTGAAATGATCGTTATTCTCCACCTTCCCCACACCAGCCGGCGTACCGGTAAAAATAATGTCTCCTTCGCCCAGCCCAAAGTGTGCCGCGCAGTAATCCACCAATTGTTGCGGGGAAAAAACCATGTCATCAATGGTTCCCTTTTGCACTCTTTCTTGATTTTTAAACAACGAAAACGATTTCGATGCGCATGCTGCAAGCCCCGGGAACGGTTTCAAATCCGTCAACACCGCTGCATTAGGAAACCCTTTCGCTGGAAGCCAGGGATGCCCTTTTTTCTTTAACCCACTCTGTACATCCCGCAAGGTAAAATCGATGCCGAGCCCCATGTGGCTCACCACTTCATCCACGGGTGTCCCTGACGCAACCGGGCGGGAAATCCTTAAAACCCACTCCGCTTCATAATGCACTTCCCCTTTGGTTCCCGGAAGCGAAAGAACCCTTCCGTCCGCTTTGGCCAGTGAATGGGTCGGCTTTAAAAAAACCAACGGGGCCTCCGGCACTTCATTGCCCAACTCTTTCGCGTGCAACCGGTAGTTTCTGCCGATGCAATAAATATTTCGGATGGTATGCATAAACAATCCTCCCCAGTAAGGAATCCTCGAAATTTAACATACCATTTTTTCCGGTCCTGCGGTTCAACTTTCTGAATCAATCCCCGGAAAGACCCGGCGCCAAGATGTATATTTTTCCAAATCCTTCGGGAAACTAGGTCTTGTATCAAAGGAGGGTTTTAGCACAATGATTCACTTCGCATTGTTTGGAGATTATGAAAGAACACCGGATTTAAAACGCTTTGCCGAAGGCATCCAACAAGAGATGGAAAAACACGGTTTTCAACGGGTGCCGACCGATTTTCCGCAACTTCAACTGGTGTTGAATTTCGTGGATCCAAACCGTCCGAAACCTTTTCGCCGCAAAGGAAACGGAACGTTTGTCGTGTCCATCACCGAGGTTGATGAGCCCGTGTCCAATATCCTGAAAACCGGTTATCCGATCTTGATCCGTTCACTGGGAAACCTGATGATTTTCATTGATCGTTCCCGTCCCGTGTCGTCCACGCATTTCATCACCCTGGAACAGGGATGTTATGCCGTCTCCCGTCCCGAAGAGGATGACCAATATTTCCAAGAAGTTTTCGAACGCTTGCGTCCTTTGGCCACTTCCCGTCTGGTCATCAACAATATTTTTCACCCCGATCTTCCCGAAGACCTGTGGGAAGGGGATGAAACCAGCGAAAGCATCTCCCGTGCGGGCAAAAAACTGGATGAAATGAATCTGCTTCCCGCGCCGTTTCCGATCCAGGAATTATTGCCTCCCAGAGAATTCCGCCATATCAAGCGTTTATACGGCATCGGCGGGCTCAGTTACGGCAACTTGAGTGCCCGGCGGGACAAAAATGAATTCTGGATGAGCGCCAGCGGCGTCAACAAAGGAAACCTGAGCCGGATCGGAAAGGATATTTTGCTGGTGAAAGGGTATGATGAAGACCAGTCGGCCATGGAATTGAGCGTTCCTTCCAATATCAAGCCCAACCGCGTTTCGGTCGATGCCATCGAGCATTGGATGATTTATAACGAGCACCCTGAAGTCGGAGCCATTGTGCATATTCACGCCTGGATGGAAGGAGTCCCTTCCACGGAAATCAATTATCCATGCGGAACCGTACAGCTGGCCGAAGCGGTTGCCGGCTTGATCCGGGAAGCAGAAGATCCTTCCCGGGCCGTGATCGGGTTGAAAAACCACGGCTTGACCATTACCGGAAGAGACATTGACGATATTTTTGAACGGATTGAAGGCAAAATCATTCCGCAGGTTCCGATGAGTTAAAAGGAGGAAATGGAATGAAAAACCCCGTTGTTCTGGTGACCGGCGCAACCAGCGGAATCGGAGAAGCCATTGCCCGAAAGTTGCCGGACCAGGGATATGTCCCGATTCTGCTCGGAAGGAGATCCTCCCGTCTAAAAGAAATCCATCGCGAACTCAACCGGGGATCTTATTATTCCTGTGACATCACTAAAGAAGCGGAAGTCAAACAGGTCGTGGAGGAAATCATCCAAACTTACGGCCGCATTGACGTGTTGATCAATAACGCCGGCTATGGGTGTTTTGGCGGATTTTTGGATGTTTCGCCGGATGACTACCGGGGGATGATGGAAACCAATTATTTGGGCGCCGTCCGCATGGTTCGTCACGTCTTGCCGCACATGCTGCGCGCCGGCCACGGACGAATCATCAACATCGCTTCTCTGGCCGGATTGACCGGCATTCCAAACCTCGCCGGATATTGTGCAAGCAAATTTGCCTTGATCGGCTTTTCCGAAGCTCTGAAATTGGAGTACGCACCGGTGATTCAGGTGGGGGTTCTTTGCCCTGGACCGGTCATGACGCCTTTTTTCAGGGGAGAAGATCCCCGCCGCCATTTTCCTCCCCTGATCGCCGGCCAAATGTTGGAGGCTGAGGAAGTCGCCCGTTGTGCCTTAAAAATAATGAAGCGCCCCAAAACCGTGGTGATTCCCGGAAAGTTAAAATGGGCGCTTCAATTGCGCAAATGGTTTCCCTCCCTTTATTTTTGGGCCACCCGGCGGATTTACCGGCAACTGGACCAAAACCCGCACAAAAGACCATCTCATTCCATATCTGAATTTTAAGGGGGAGTGCCACCATGTATTTTTTCGTGGTCAACCAACTGGCCGGCAATGGACGGGGGAAAACAGTATGGTCTTATATCCATCGCAGATTAAATGAACTGGGGGTGGAGTACCAGGCAGTCTTCACACAAGAAGCGGGAGATGCCACCCGGATTGTCAATGACATCAAACAACATCACCCGGTCAAAGCCGTTGTCGCCGTCGGTGGGGACGGCACCGTAAATGAAGTGGGAAGCGGGCTCATCGGGACCCATATCCCCATGGGTTATATCCCGGCAGGAACCGGAAATGATTTTGCCTTGGGGCATCAGATCCCCCTGGATCCGGAATTTGCATTAAAACGAATTTTGCGGCACCAAACCTACCAAGTGGACACCGCCAAAATGAACAACCGTTGCCTGATCAGCTTCGGCGGCGCGGGATTTGATGCCAAAGTGGCCAATGCGGTTCGCCTGAAAAGATGGGAAAAGCAGTGGTTCGGGCGCTTGACTTACGGCCTGGAGGCTTTGAAAGTCTTCCGTTCGTACACCCCGCAGCCCGTCACCCTGACCGTGGATGGTGTGCGCTATGATTACGAACATGTCTGGCTGATTGCGGTATCAAACATCCCGAACTTTGCCGGCGGAATCAAAATATGCCCCCAAGCGGAAAAAAATGATGGCCTGCTGGATCTCTGTTGCATTCAAAACCTCAGCTCCTTTGAGTTTCTCCGCCTGTTCCCGACGGCTTATTCCGGCAAACACACCCGGCACAAATCCGTGATTTTTCACCGCGGCAAAGAATTCACCATCACGCCGCAAGGCTCTTGTCTGGCCCATGTGGATGGCGAAATTCTGGATGAAACCCCCATCACGGTCAAAGTGGTGCCAAAGTCTTTAACCGTTCTTTAGATGGTAAACACAAAAAGCCGATTTATCAACAAAACCGGCTTTTGTTTGAAAAAGATGCTATTCTCCGCGATAATTCGGTTTTCTTTTTTCGGCGAAAGCTTGTATGCCTTCCAGGAAGTCTTTGGTTTTCCCGGCTTGTTCCTGAACCACAGCTTCATATTCCAGCGCTTCTTCGATCGTCGTTTCCATCCCGCGGTAAATCGCTTTTTTCGTTAATCCGATGGCCACCGTGGGGCCTTGCGCCAACTGCTTGGCCAGTGCCATCGCCTCATCCAGCAATTTGTCTTCCTCCGCCAATTGGTTGGCCAACCCGATCCGGACGGCTTCTTCCGCTTCCACATCCCGTCCGGTCATCGCGATCTCCAATGCCCTTCCCAGCCCGACCAACCGGGGCAAAAAGTAGCTGGAACCGCTGTCGGGTGCCAATCCAATCCTGACAAATGCTTCGACAAAACAGGTACGGGGAGTGATCACACGCAGGTCGCAAGCCAGCGCCAAACTGCAACCGGCCCCGGC
This sequence comes from Thermoactinomyces sp. FSL K6-2592, assembly GCF_038006465.1. Lineage (NCBI taxonomy): Bacteria > Bacillati > Bacillota > Bacilli > Caryophanales > Thermoactinomycetaceae > Thermoactinomyces > Thermoactinomyces sp. FSL K6-2592. The sequence goes on along the minus strand of NZ_JBBOVH010000001.1, from coordinate 1,461,650 downwards.
CGCCACGCCATTTACCGCGGCAATAACGGGTTTTTTCAGATCCATGATGGCTTGAATCAAAGGATTATAACGGGAACGCACACTCTCGCCCAGTGAAATTTCATCCCCCTTGGTGACAATGGCCGACTGGTCATTCAAATCTTGTCCCGAGCAAAACGCTTTTCCTTCCCCGGTCAAAACCACGGCCCGTACTTTCGGATCTTCGTTTACCTTTTGCAAAGTTGCTGTCAATTCTTCGGCCAATTGTCGGTTGATGGCATTATACACTTGGGGACGGTTCAGCCGGATCAGGCCGACGCCGTCTTGTATGGTCAGGACAACGGTTTTTTCTTCCATTTAAACCCCTCCAAACAGCTGCATTATTATTTTTTGTTAATAGAATCTATTTCAATCATAATATAAAAAATGAAAATTCACCAAATTAATTCATAAAAAAACAGCCCATCTTTCCGATGGACTGGACAACTTATGACAAAGATTTGACCCGTTGCAACCGGAGGGCATTCAACACCACGGAGACCGAACTGAAAGCCATCGCCGCCCCTGCAAGCCAGGGAGCCAGAAATCCGGCCGCGGCGACGGGAATTCCCAAGCTGTTGTACGCCAAAGCCCAGAACAGATTTTGTTTGATATTGGCCATGGTTTTCCGGCTCATCCAAAGCGCATCGGCCACCTGCTCAAGATTCCCGCGCATCAAGGTGACATCTGCGGTTTCCATCGCGACATCGGTTCCGTTTCCCATTGCAATGCCCAGATCGGCCGCCGCGAGAGCCGGCGCATCATTGATTCCGTCCCCGACCATCACCACTTTTTCCCCTTGTCTCTGCCACTGATAAACCACTTCGGCCTTTCCTTCCGGCAACACTTCGGCCGAAACATCCTCAATGCCGACCTGTTTGGCGATGGCACGGGCCGTCCGTTCATTATCTCCCGTGATCATCCCCACTTTTAGCCCCATTTGTTTCAACTTTTGGATCGCTGTGCGGGAAGTTTCTTTCACCGTGTCGGCAACGGCCAAAATCCCGGCGCATTTTTGGTCTATTGCGATGATCACGGCTGTTTTCCCTTGTTTTTCGAGCCGGACCAATTCCTCCTCAATTGAATCCGTTTGAATTCCGTTTTGTGCCATCAACCGGCGGGTTCCCAGCAAAACTTCCTGTCCGTCCAGCACGGCTTTGACCCCGTGGCCGGGTAATGCTTCAAAGGAGTCGGGATCTTGCAATGTCACTCCTTCTTTCGCAATCCCGTTCACAATGGCCTGCGCCAACGGGTGCTCGGAATTTTTTTCCGCCGAACCGGCCCGGCGCAAAACGTTTTCCCTGTCTTCCGGATGAAAGATGATGATATCGGTCAATTCGGGTTTCCCGTGGGTGATCGTTCCGGTTTTATCAAACAAAACCATCGTGATTTGCTGCGCCTTTTCCAAATGTTCGCCGCCTTTAAACAAAATGCCCCATTCCGCAGCCCGGCCGGAACCGGCCATAATCGAAACGGGCGTGGCCAGCCCCAAGGCACAAGGACAGGCTATCACCAACACGGCCATCGCTTTCTCCAAGGCGCCCTGAAATTGCCCCGGCTCCAGACCGAAAAACCAAAGCATAAACGTAAGCACGCTGATTCCCAAAACAACGGGAACAAAAACCCCCGAAATCCGGTCTGCAATCCGTTGGATCGGCGCCTTGGAGCCTTGCGCTTCCTGAACCACCCGGATAATTTGTGCCAGCGCCGTCTCTTCCCCGACTTTGGTTGCCCGGAAAAGAAGCCGGCCTTGCCCGTTGATGGTGGCGCCGATCACCGGGTCACCCGCCTGTTTTTCCACCGGGATGCTTTCACCGGTCAACATGGATTCATCGACGGATGACCGGCCCTTGACCACCTCTCCGTCCACCGGGATCTGCTCGCCCGGCTTCACAAGAATCAAATCCCCCGGCCGGACTTCTTCCACCGGGACAGATACCTCCTTGCCGTCTTTTAGGACCAATGCTTTTTTGGCTTTCAACTGCATCAATTTGGAAATGGCATCCGAGGCTTTTCCTTTTGCCCGGGATTCCAGCAATTTGCCAAGCAAAATGAGTGTGATTAAAACGGCACTGGTTTCAAAGTACAATCCCTGCTCATGAACGCGGGAAGCCGGTTGGGTCAACATCACATACAAACTGTAAAAATAGGCCGCCGAGGTGCCGAGTGCCACCAGCACATCCATATTGGCGCTGCGATTGCGCAGTGCCTTCCATGCCCCCCGGTAAAACGGAGCCCCGATCACAAGTTGCACCGGTGTGGCCAAAGCCCATTGAACCCAAGGTTTCATGAGAACAGACGGAACCGGGATCCAATGAAAAAAAGAGAAATGGGCGGCCATGGTCCACAGAAACGGAAGGGAAAATGCCAAAGCCGCAAAAAACCGGACTCTTTTTTTCTCCCATTCTTCCTCTTTCCGTTTCCCTGACTCCGCACTTTTCGGCTTTGCCCCGTACCCCAGCCGCTCCACCCGTTGCACCACGTCGGATACGGCCAAGGTCCCCGGGTAATAAGCGACCCGCGCCGATTCAGTTGCCAGGTTGACGGAAGCATTGGCAACTTCCGGGATCCGGTTCAACACTTTTTCAATCCGGCTGGCACAAGCCGCACAGGTCATCCCGGTAATCTCCATATCCACTTCTTCTTTGGGAACGCGGTAGCCGAGATCTTGGATGATCTTCTCCATCTCCGGCAACCGGACTTGCTTCGGGTCATAAACGATATGGGCTTCGTCCATGCCCAAGTGTACATGGACCGATTCAACACCATTTAACTTTGAAAGACGTTTTTCGATCCGGTTGGCACAAGCCGCACAAGACATCCCTTCCACCGGCAACCGAATCGAGCTGAGTTCACTGGACAACGAAAACGCCTCCTGCTGTGATGCAATTTATGAAAGGACATCATATCCCTGATCTTCAATGGTTTGTTTGATTTTGTCCAAATCGGCCGTCTGTTCATCAAAATCCACATCGACCATTCCTTTGGACAAATCAACTTTGGCTGCAACCCCGATTTGTTTTAATGCTTCCTCGATCGATTTGACGCAATGCTCACAGGACATTCCGGCAACGCGAATTTGTTCCTTCATTTTATCTTTTCCTCCTGCTGTAACGAAGTTTTTTTACATCTTCTTACATCTTTATTATAGGATACCCCCCCACCGTATGCAACCGGTAGCTCCATTTTCCTTCCATTTTGTCAGATCTGATTCTTGTCAAGGAACCATCCCTTTGACAAATTTTCAAACTCCCGGGAAGCAACAAGCAGCCCGGATTTCCCATCCAGGCTGCTTTCACGGAGCGTTCACATCAGTATTTGTTGATCTTGAAATTTTGGCGCAGAAGCTTCCAGTTCTCCGGGAAATCTTCACCCAACACCCAATAGCTGACACCCCGGAGACCGTATTCTTTAATCAGATTATACTTCGCCTGCATGCTTTGTTCATTTTCATACCAAATCACATGCTTTTTCCCTTGTTCATCCCGGTAGTAAAAGTAAGGAGCTTCATCCCGGTTGTTATACTCCACCTTCAACCCTCGTTTTTTGGCAAATGTTTCGGCTTCATGCGGAGCAATCCGTTTCGCCGGGGGGCCTCCTTTTTTATAGGGGAGCGTCCAGTCATAACCGTAGAGCGGTGCTCCCATCACAATTTTTTCCGGGGGAATTTTTTGGACAGCATAATCCACCACTTTCCGAACCTGGGGAAGTGGAGCCACAGCCATCGGAGGTCCTCCGGTCCATCCCCACTCATACGTCATTAAGATCACAAAGTCGGCAATCTTCCCGTGAAACGCATAATCATGCGCCCCATGCCAAGCTCCGGCCTGTTCGTCACTGCTTTTGGGAGCCAAGGCAGTCGATACCACATATCCGTGTTTTTTCATCCGGGGTATAAAGGTTTCCAAAAAACCGTGGTACAGCTCACGATCTTTTTCGTAAATGTGTTCAAAATCGATGTTGATCGCCTTGTACCCTTTTTCCTTCATCACCTGTTCGACTTGATTCATCAACCGGTTGAGGGATTGCCGGTTTGTAAAAATTTGATGAGCCAAATCGGGTTGGAAATTTCCGTCAGCAAAATTGGTCAGCACCAGCATCGGAACGGCCTTGTTTTGAATGGCCCGAAGCGGTTTTTCATCCTTCAGGGGGATTAAACTCCCATCCGGTCGAACCTGGTAGCTGAAAAAGGCTACGTAGGTTAAATCGCGGACCGCTTCCAATGCATCCTCCACCGCCTGATCCGGGGAAGTGGCTTCCAAAAAGCCAATACTTTCGATGCGTTTGGTTTTTCCTTTCAGATTCAGCTCATTTTCTCCTCTTTCATCCGGCAAGACCCTTCCCCGGCTTGAAATGGGCTCATTCCCGGGCTGACCGTTTTGGTCCACCACTTGCCGGGGAGTGGCATCATGCTCCGGACTTCCTTGGTTTTTGGCACATCCCGTCAACGCAATCAGTGCAGAAAACATCACAATAAAAATTTTTTTCATTTGAATCACCCTGTCTATAATATCCCTCCGTTTTCTTTTCTCATGCATTCTTTCGCCTTCATAAAAACATTCTCCGACATGATGTCATTGTCATCATGAATGAACATCCGATGCCACCGGCGCCGGCCGATGAAGAGATTTTTTTGAAAGCGGACCCTGCCAAAAATATTAAAGAAAAAACATCTCAAAAATAAATTTAAAAACACCAAATATCTCGCCGGGTAAAGAACCCGGTTTTTTTAAAAAATTTGGTTAAAATCGGTTGTATAATAGTGACGAAAGCGATAGAATTTTGAATGAAGATTTCTGATTCAAGAAGGGAGATGGACCGTGAATTCACAATGGAAAGCAAAAATCCAATCCATTGCGGATAAAGAAGAAAAGATTTTGCAAAAATTATTAAATTATGCTCCTCAACCCCATCTGACTGAAGTGATGGACAACTGCTCTCTTTGTTACAAAAAAACACACCGTTTACATATACGCATCGTTGAAGATCCCGAGGGGCTTTTTGAAGACGGGGTCAAAGTCTGCAAAAAATGCGCGGAAAAGTGCGGGTTATCGGAATTGCTCAACGAAAAATCCGCATCCTACCACGGTCTGACTGAAGCGATTTTGCGAATCCGCGGAGAAATCAGCTTAAAAAATTTATCAGATTAGCAGGATTTTAAATATACATCGCAAATAAAGTAATAGAAAAAGATCAAGTGAGGTGAAAATATGCGGTCCCACAAACTTTGTTGCGGCGAGCCCCCGGCTGTGTAAATACATAATTTAGAATTGTCATAATTATTATAAAAAGGTTACCATCTGTTAAAAATAGTTGGTAACCTTTTTATTTTTAATAAAACCAATCTGTCCGACGCAAAACCTTTGTTTTTGACAGAAATTTTCATCATTATTTCGTATGTTAAATATTACTTATATTAAATAACCGGTTGGGATTATAATGTTGTTGTGATCCACAACAAAGGAGGAACATCATGGACCCAAAAAAAAGCAACTTTCAACTTGTCGTCGCATCTTTATTGCTGGCGATCTTCATGTCGGCCATGGACAATACCATTGTTGCGACAGCCATGGGGACGATCGTCGGGGAATTGGGGGGATTGGACCAATTCGTTTGGGTCACCTCCGCCTACATGGTCACATATATGGCCGGAATGCCCATCTTCGGAAAACTGTCGGACATGTACGGGCGAAAACGTTTCTTTACCTTCGGTCTTACCATCTTCTTGATCGGTTCGGCACTTTGCGGAACCGCACAAAGCATTGTCCAGTTAAGCATTTACCGGGCCATCCAGGGAATCGGCGGCGGAGCCTTGATGCCCATTGCCTTTACCATTGTTTTTGACATCTTTCCACCGGAACAAAGAGGGAAAATGACCGGATTGCTCGGGGCGGTTTTTGGTTCATCCAGTGTCGCCGGTCCCCTGCTCGGTGCTTATATTACCGATTACATCAGCTGGCATTGGATTTTTTATGTCAATTTACCCATCGGGATCATTTCCCTTGTTCTGATTCTCACGGCTTACAAAGAGTCGAATAAGCATGAAAAACAAGCAATCGACTGGTGGGGAGCCGTCACCCTGGTGACTGCCGTCGTCAGCCTCATGTTTGCCCTCGAACTGGGAGGCAAAGAGTATGCTTGGAATTCACTTCCCATCATCAGTTTATTTGTCATCTTTGCGGTCTTTTTTCTTGCGTTCTTGTACGTTGAAACCAAAGCAAAAGAACCGATTATTTCCTTCTGGATGTTTAAGCGCCGGTTATTTGCCGCCAGCCAAATCACCGTTTTCTTATATGGCGCCACTTTTGTCGTGTTGACCGTATATATCCCGATCTTTGTGCAAGCGGTGTACGGCGGGTCCGCCACCAATGCGGGACTGATCCTGACTCCGATGATGCTCGGGTCGGTCGTCGGAAGCGCGATCGGCGGCATCTTCCAAACCAAGACCAGTTATCGTAATCTGATGATCCTCTCGATCATTGCTTATGCCGCCGGAATGACCTTGCTCAGTACCATGACGCCCGAAACGGCACGTTGGCTGGTCACCATCTACATGGTCATCGCCGGATTTGGGGTCGGATTTTCTTTTTCGTTGTTGCCCATTGCATCAGTGCACAACATGGATGCCAAACACCGCGGTTCGGCAAATTCAACCAATTCATTCTTCCGCTCTCTTGGCATGACCATCGGGATCACCTTATTCGGCTCCCTGCAAAACCGCTTTTTTACCGATCAATTGGATTTTGGCGGGATGCAGGGAGGACACGGGCCATCCTTTGACCTCAACGACCCGCAAGGGCTCTTTGAGCCTGGTGCCCGCGCCGCGATTCCCGATTTCATTCTGGATAAAATCGTGGACGCCATGTCTTCATCGATCACCCATATCTTTGCCCTGGCTTTGATCCCCATCGTGCTGGCAGCCATAGCCATTCTGTTCATGGGCGACACCCGGGTGAAGATGAGCAAAAAGCCTGTCGTCTCCACCAATGAATAACTTATCTTCAAAAAGCAGTGCCATGAAAAGGCGCTGCTTTTTTTGTCCTCAAAATATGCGGCAAAAATGACCGGTTTCTTTTTATGGGCTTTCATCCAAGCCGGTTTATTGCCTCCTGAATAGGATAATCACACATGGATCCATGAGATCGTCTCGCCATGGGAGGATATATACATGAAAGCAATCCAATTAAACAAACTGGCCCAAATCATGGGCGGAAGATTGACTGCAGGTTCCCCGTCAAAAATCGTCCAGTCCCTCAATTTTGGAAATCCAAAACAATTGAAACCGCACCAAGTGTACTTTTACACCCGCAAAATCCGGTGGCACGAAAAGCAACTGCCGGCCATTCAACGGATCCGCCCGCTCGCCGTCGTGCTCCCCGCTCACCTTTTTGCCCGGGGAATCCCGCCGGGCACTTCGATCATCCGGGTGAAAGATGCTTATCAGGCTTTTTTTAAAGCCGGTCTTTGGAACTGGAAACAATGCCCGGCCAGAGTGATCGGCATCACGGGAAGTGCGGGCAAAACGACCACGACCGAAATGGTGGCTTCCATTTTGAAATATCGTGCACCGATGGTGAAAACCCACCGCAACCTGAACACTTTTTCTTTTTTGCCAACATATCTGACCCGGTTAACCGGCAAAGAAAAATTGCTCCTCTTGGAAATGGGAATGAAATCGCTCAATAACATCCGCAAACAATGCCAAATCGTCCGGCCCGAGATCGGTGCCGTCACCAATGTCGGAGAAGCGCATGCGGGCAGCTTGGGCGGACTTCATCTCATCGTAAAAGCCAAACAGGAAATGGTGGATGGTGTCCGCAAAAACGGAACCTTGATCTTAAATGCGGACGACCCGCGGTCAAGAAAACTGAAAACCAACCGATTCCAGGGAAAAATCCTTACCTTCGGCATCCGCAATCCGGCCCACATCCGGGGGAAAAACATCCGTTACACCCGAAACGGGATGGTCTTTGACGCCGTGCTTCAGGGACGCCAGTTCCCCGTCCGGATCCCTGTCTTCGGCACACACAATGTTTATAACGCCCTGACCGCCATCGGGGTTGCCTGGGCTTATGGAGCCACGATTCCGGAAATTCAAAAAGGGCTCGCCACCTTTAAAGCGCCGAAAATGCGCTTGGAATTCATTCGCACAAAATCCGGGCGCATCCTGATCAATGATGCTTGGAACGCCAATCCCACAGCACTGAAAGCCGGATTGGACGTCCTGAAAAATGTCAGCGGATCCCGCCCCAAGATTGCCGTATTAGGCGACATGCTGGAGCTCGGGGAATATTCGCATCAAGCTCACATGCAATCAGGGAAATATGCGGCGCGCTTGGGGTTGACGCAACTCATCACCTTGGGCAAACGCGGGGCAATCATTGCCCAATCTGCCATCGCCAATGGAATGAGCCGCAAAAGGGTACTGATTTGTAAAGATTTCCGGCAAGCATTGCACCACTTGGCAAAAACCCCGAAAAATGCAGTCATCTATTTTAAAGCCTCCCGTTCCCTCCATTTCGAAAAGCTCGTCAAGCAATTAAAAAGGCTGTAACGGCAAAAAGCCGCCCTTTCCTTACGTAAGGGCAGCTTTTTTTTCGGATGCTTTTCCAATGACATATCCCAGCAAGCTTCCGATCACAGCCGGCACCAGCCAGCCGATTCCCTGGTCATAAAGCGGAAAAACCACAAGCCATGAAAAATCGAATCCGAATGTACCGGTAAGCGTATCCAAAACACTGATAATTAAGGCGCCTGCAATTCCTCCGGCATACACCGCACGATAACCATGAAAGAATGAGTGCAGGAAAGACAATAAGATCAAGACGATCACCGCCGGATAAATCATGCTGAGAACCGGCACGGAAATCGCAATCAACTGGGTTAATCCGACATTGGCAACAAAGGCACTGAATACGGTTACAACCAACAACCATTTTTTATAGGAAAGTTTTGGGAAAACCCGGTTTAAAAATTGCGCACAGGATGTCGAAAGCCCGGCCGAAGTCGTCAAACAAGCGAGCAAAACAACGACCCCCAGGAGGACGGAACCGTATGGGCCAAAAAGTTCAAAAGCAATCGCCGTTAAAATTTCACCACCGTTATCCATCATCCCCAACTGCTGGCTGGTGGCTCCCATATAAGCCAGTGAAAAATACACAAAAGCCAGACAAGTAACCGCTATCAAACCGGCTTTCAATGTCGTGGCGGCCACCTTCTTCCGGTCAGTGATTCCGTCATCGCGAATGGCTGCCACCACCATTCCCCCAAACACCAATGCACTCAGCGCATCCAAGGTTAAGTAGCCGTCAAGAAACCCCTGGAAAAAAGGAAATTGCGCATAAACATCCGTCGGGGTTCCCAAATCTCCAACCGGGTGAAACAAGCTTTGGAGAAAGAGCACGACAATCAATGTCAACAAGACCGGGGTCAGGATCTTTCCGACACGATCAATGACTTTGGAAGGGTTCAAACTGATCAACAATGTAATCAGAAAATAAATAATTGTAAAAACAGGCAAAGCCCATACCGCTTCCCGGATGGCATCCGGCAGGAAAGACAAGCCCATTTCAAAAGAAACCGTTCCGGTCCGGGGAATTCCAAAGAAAGGACCAATGGACAAATATACAACCAAACTTAAAATCAGGCCAAAAACCGGATGGACGCGGCTTCCGATCGCTTGCAGACCGCCGTCAGACAAACCGACTGCGATCACGGCCAACAATGGAAGGCCGATTCCTGTGACCGCAAAACCAAGCATCGCCGTGAAGAACTGGTCTCCAGCCCCTTGTCCCAACAACGGCGGAAAAATTAAATTTCCGGCGCCAAAAAATAATGAAAACAACATCAAACCGATTGTGAGTAATTTGGTGTTCTTAAGCATTGAAGATGTCTCCTTTTTGTTCTGTTGCAACCATTGCCGTATTTTGAAATGCACAGGCAAACTTTTTTTCTTCTGTGCATTTTCAGTATATTTATTATTTATAGATTATAATTTAACAGTACAATGCATTATAAAAACTTTTATTCCCAGCTGTCAACAAACCATTTTTTAGCAAAACTTAAAATCACACTCCCTGTGCTAAAGCGCTTACAAAACATGCTTTGACAAAGGCCGGTTTTGTCCGGCCTTTGCCCTTATAATGACATTTTATAAATCTCATAAACATCTTCTTTGGTTAATTTTTTCATCCGCCCCAACGAACCGTGAGCCACCGCTTTTTCTGCCATCAGTTCCAGTTTGGAATCATCGATTCCGTAATCAGCCAGACGGCTGGGGGCTCCGATGGAACTCCAGAATTCCCGCAGCCGGTCAATTCCTTCTTCAGCGATTTCACGGTCCGATTTTCCTTCGGGATCCACACCGAACACACGAATCGCCAATTGCTTCATTTTGGCTTCGGTCACATCCAGATTATACCGGATCCAGTTGGGGAATAAAATTGCCAAACCTCCGCCATGCGGGATATCATAAACGGCGGAAACAGCATGCTCGATTCCATGCGTTCCCCAATCGCCTCGCATCCCCTGGTTTACGACTCCGTTTAATGCCATCATTCCACAAAACATGATCGTCTCTCTGGCTTCATAATTTTCCAGGTCCTCAAGCAGCTTGGGTGCCGTCTCGATAACCGTTGACAGCAATCCTTCCACCATTCGTTCGTTGTAAGGAACGTTGGGGGCAGGACTGAAATAATGTTCCAGCGCATGGGACATCATGTCCACAATTCCGTAAACGGTTTGATCTTTGGGAACCGTAAAGGTATGAACCGGATCGAGAACCGAAAACTTCGGAAAGACCAACGGATGTCCCCAGCCGAGCTTTTCCTGGGTTTCCCAATTGGTGATCACCGAACCGCTGTTCATTTCCGAACCGGTCGCCGACAAGGTCAAAACCGTTCCAAACGGCAGGGCATCTTTGGGAACGGCTTTTTTGGTGATGATGTCCCACACATCCCCGTCAAATTTGGCTCCAGCAGAAATGGCTTTGGTGGCGTCAATCACACTGCCGCCACCGGCCGCCAATAAAAAGTCCACCTTTTCTTTCTTGCACAATTCCACGCCTTTATGTACCGTGGACAGGCGCGGATTGGGTTCTACCCCGGACAATTCCAGGACTTCTGCCCCGATCTCTTGCAAATATTTCATGATCTGATCATAGATCCCGTTTCTTTTAATGCTTCCGCCCCCGTAAACCAACAATACTTTTTTGCCGTAACGGGGGATTTGTTCTTTGATCGCTGACAAAGTGCCTTTGCCAAAGAACACTTGGGTTGGGTTATAAAATGTAAATTGTTCCAATGGTTTGCACCTCTTTTTTTATAAATGGGCCTGTAAAAATAATAATAGAAATCCAACAGAAAATGCAATGATTCTCATGATGGCGATAAGAAACGGGACTGGATGTCTTTGGTGATCTCCTTGAGATTGCGGGCGGTGTTCAGGTACATTTGTTTCTCATCCGGATCCCCGGCCAATTGTCCCGACTTTTTTAACTCGGCTTCACATTTTTCCAATGCCTGTATGAGGTTTGCCCGCCAGTGGGGCCGGGGACGGGAAGAAGACCGGTCTTGATAAAGGTCGGTCCACAATTTTCCGGACGAATCCACCTGGGCCAAAAACACATCTTCCAATTTCAACCCTTGTTTTTCCAGTTCTTTCAATAACCATTTTTCGTTTTTCCCGATGCTCGACAACACTTCTTTTTCAATCCGGCCGTCGATAACGACCATTTCGGGTTTCCGTTCATGATCCACAGGAAGATGAAGCATGTTGGCCGTAAGCGGTTGATGCTCTTTTTTCAGCATCACATTGACCGATCCGTCCGGCTCAATGATGGCAAACTCCACTTCCGACAAGTTGAAAATATTTTTCGCCCGCAATTTGCTCATCAATTCAATCGCCGTCATCCGCTCTTTCTTTAAATTTTCCTCCAACACCTTTCCCTGTTTGATCAACACCGTTTCCGTCCCGACAATCCACTTTCTTATTTTTTGGCTTTTGATCCCCAAATATTCGATGCCGAGTGCCATGATCAACCACACCAACAGGGAAAGCGCCCCCAAATACCATGAGTTCGGTTCCGATTCCAACGGAATATATGCCGCGATGCTTCCCAAGGTGATACCCGTGATGTATTCAAACAGGGAAAGTTGGGAAACTTGTCTTTTTCCGATCAATCTCGTAAGCACCAAAAGGACCACAACCGTAAAAAAAGTTTTGACCACAACCAAATACCAGCTCATTTGAAATCTTCCTCCGCAAATTCTTGATTGTCCTGTTTAGTATCCGAAAGGAAGATGCAATCTATACAGCAACCGATGGCAAGAAAAAATACAGCCCGCTTCGGAGCTGTATTTTTGACGGGATCATTCAAATCCGCCGGCCATTTCATCGCGGAAACCAAACCAATAGGTGAACAAAAACCCTGCCGCATAAGATAATACCAATCCGGTTATATACAAAAGGATTTGGCCGGGCAGCACCAAAAAGGTGAGCGGCAGGCCGGAAACCCCGATGGCAATGGTGGCCACTTTAAACACGGCTTGAAAAGCTCCGCCCACGCCTGCTCCCAGACATGCTGTCAAAAAGGGCCTTCCCAAAGGCAAGGTCACCCCGAAAATAAGCGGTTCCCCGATGCCGAGCAAGCCGGCCGGAAGAGCCCCGCCAATTGCCCTTTTCAACCTTTTCTTCTTTGTTTTCACATAGATGGCAAAGGCCGCCCCGACTTGCCCCGCGCCTCCCATGGCCAGAATGGGGAGCAACGGGTCGTTGCCGATGGATTGGATCAGTTCCAGATGAACCGGTGTCAAGCCTTGGTGTAAACCGGTAACCACCAACGGGAGGAAGGTGGCTCCCAACACAAATCCGGCAATCACTCCGCCGGTATCCAAGATGGCCAGCAAGCCTTTGGTAATTCCGTCGGAAATCATACCGCCAATCGGCATAAAGACCACATAGGTGATGATTCCGGTAATCAGCAAGGCCAGTGTCGGTGTAACAATGATATCCAGCGCTTGCGGGACGAGGCGGCGGATCCGTTGTTCCAAAAAAGCGATAAAAATGGCCGCAAACATGACACCGATCAGACCGCCGCGCCCCGGCACCAATTCTTCTCCGAACAAACTGATGTTTGCAATTTCGGGGTTGATCACCAAAATGCCGGCTAACGCGCCCAAAGCCGGGGAACCTCCGAACTCTTTGGCGGCATTTAACCCGACCAAAATCCCCAGGAATGAAAACAGGCCGGATCCCATCACGGTCAAGACGGTTGCGATCATGGAAGTTTCCGCAATCCAACCGGCCTGCACCACACTTTTCGTAACCCCCGTAATGAGCCCTGAAGCCACCAGAGCCGGAATCAAGGGGATGAAAATGTTGGCGATTCTTCTTAAAAACAGCTTAAACGGCGTTTTGTTTTTCTCCTTGATTTCTTCCCTTTTTTGCTTCGCTTGTTCGTTTAAATCCCATTCGCCCGTGTTTTTCATTAATATTTTGAATTCCTCGTATACCTTGGCCACTTTGCCGGGCCCCAATATAATTTGCAGCGTTTCTTCCTCCACCACACCGATGACGCCTTCGATTTCCTTCAATGCCTCTTTATTGACAAGGCTTTCATTTTTGGGTTTGACGCGAAGCCGCGTCATGCAGTGGGTGTAAGAAGCGATATTGGAGGCTCCCCCCAAATGCTGCAAAATCTCTTGCGCAAGCACGCTGTTGTCTTTTCCCATCCCAATTCTCCTTCCTGGGTTAAATTTCCTTCAGCCGCCGGGTGGCTTTCCGGGTTTTATCCAACAAACGAACCGTTTGATCATACTCTTTTCCGGCCATCGCCAAAAACAAAATATCAATCACATGAAGTTGCGCAATCCGGGAGGAAGTCGCCCCGCTGCGAAAAACGGCTTCACCGGAAGGAGCGATATGCAAGCGGATTTCTGAAAGATCGGCCACAGTGGACGAACCATATTTGGTCAAGCTGATGGTTTTGACTCCATACTCTTTGGCCAAGCGCAAAATCCTCACAACTTCCGGGGTCTCCCCCGAATATGAAATGGCAAACACCACATCCTCGGGCCGGGCATTGGCAATTTGGGTGGCAACCAGATGCAAGTCGGAGAAAGCAGTCACCCCTTTGTTGATTCGAAGCCACTTTTGCCTGGCATCCAAAGCGATGATGTGGGAAGCCCCCACTCCGAAAAAGTGGACTTGGTTTGCCTTTAATAAAGCATCCACCGCTCTTTCCAACTCTTTCAAGTCAAGAACCTCGGCCGTGTCGCGCAAACTTTGCACACTGTTACTGGTCATCTTTTGCAAAATCAACCCGGCCGGCTCTTCGGGCCTGATATCCCGGTAGCCGCTCTCTTCGGGCTTGGCCAGATCGCCGGCGATTCGCATTTTTAAATCTTGAAATCCGTTTAATTGCAGGGACTTGCATAAACGGACCACCGTCGCTCCGCTTGTGCCCGTCCGTTTCCCCAATCCGGCCGCTGTCTCGTGAACCGCTTCCTGTGGATGAGCCAAAATATATTCGGCGATTTTCCGCTCGGCAACCGTCAATTGATCCAACATCAAACGCAAACGATGAAGTCCTCCTGCAGACACCCTCCTCCCCTCCTGTTAACGGGACCGAATCCCGAGCGCAATCGCTTTGCGGACATGCCCTCTGGACTTTTCAAGCAATCTTTTGGCTTCTTCGTAGCCGGTTTCAGACAAATCCATCACAATGGCCGTTTTCACTTCATTTTGGGCACGCCGGAGCAAGTCTTCCGCTTCCCGGTCAGACAAGCCGGTAATGGTGCGGATGATGTTGACGGCCCGTTTCTGCAATTTGTAATTGCTGATTTTGACATCCACCATCAGATTTTCGTACACTTTTCCCATGCGTATCATCGCAGTGGTGGAAATCATGTTTAAAATCATTTTGTGGGCCGTTCCTGCTTTCATCCGGGTCGAACCCGTCAACACCTCGGGACCCACAATGACTTCAATGGCATGACCAGCTACCTGGCTGATACGTGCACCGGAATTGCTGGAAAGGGCCACCGTGTGGGCTCCGATGCTTCGCGCATACCGGAGCGCTCCAATCACATACGGGGTTCTTCCGCTGGCGGCGATGCCGATGACTGTGTCCTTTTCCGTCAAGCCAATCGCCTTTAAATCTTCTTCCCCCAGTTTTTCGTTATCTTCCGCCCCTTCAACGGCTTTCACAAAGGCTTTTTCGCCCCCCGCCATCAAACCGACAACCTGTTCCGGAGACGTGCTGAAGGTGGGCGGGCACTCAACGGCATCGAGAACCCCCAACCGTCCGCTGGTTCCGGCTCCCATGTAAATCAGACGCCCTCCGCGGGAAAAAGAATTGCAAACATACTCCACCGCCACCTGAATGTCCGGAATCACCTCCTTGACGGCTTGAGCAACTTTTTGATCTTCAGCATTGATCAGTCTTAAAATCTCTATCGTATCCATTTTGTCAATCTGTTTGCTTCGTTCATTTCGGGACTCGGTCGTCAGACGACTCAGCTCTTCTTCCATGTTATACCCTCCAAATCAAGACTTCCTTGAATGCGCTTTCATTATATCTGATGTGAAATATTATTTCAATATAAATTAATTACATATAAAATTCCATTTCGCCATCCGGGCAAAAAAAGAACGGAAGAAGGTTTCTTCCGCTACTCTTGATTCACCCAGTTGTAAAAAGAAAAACCATTTTCGCTCAGAACCGGTTTTTCCTTCACATTGGTCTGGTATAAGCTTCCTTTTTGCCTGAATTTGCGAGAATACTCGGCCGCCTCATCCGCCGTGCGCACATTGTTTTTATGCCATTCCAGCAAAATCCGGTCAATATAACGAAAATTCACTTTCCCGCAAAAAACGGCTTCCCGGAGAGCGGCTTCGATGATCTCCTTTGAATAGCCGTCCTCATCAATCCATTGGGACAACATCTGGCATTCCATCGGAGACAGGGCCCGTCCGAATTCCAGTTCAAACACGCGGAATATTTGCTGATATGTTTCACCGTCCGATTCCGGTTTCTTCTGTTTATGATCCAGATACGATGAGACCAATTGTTGAAAAAGCGGGGTCAACTCGTAACTTTCACTCCGGATCCCGTGTTCGTGACCTTCTTCAATCCTTATAAATCCGCCATGTAACAGGCGCTGAATCAAGTCCACGATTTGATGTTGGCTGAGGCTCATGCGCTCTTCCAATTCTGCCACGGTCGGGAACGTCTTGTTTTCTTTTTCTTGAAAAATATAAAGATGAATCAGCAACATGGCTTCGGTTTCCGTCAATCCGAGCCGTTTATACTCCGTAAACAAAAGAACGGGCAAAGACACGAATCCTTGTTTCAGGAGATGAACCATTGCCGCTTGCACCGTTTCCTTCCGGTCCATGCTCTTTCACACCTCTCTTATCCTCCACTATACCATGATCCACTTTGGTGAAACAGACTTGAAAAATGGATAAAAGCACCGGTCAGAAAAAACCGATGCTTTATCCTTTTCTATGGATATAACCGATTGAGCATCCGCGGGAACGGGATGGTTTCCCGGACATGATCCAATCCGCAAATCCAGGCCACCGTTCTTTCCAATCCCAAGCCGAATCCGGAATGGGGGACGCTACCGTATTTTCTCAAATCCATATACCACTGATAAGCTTCTTTCGGCAAATTATGTTCTTCGTAGCGTTGGCGCATCAGTTCCGGATCATCAATCCGCTGGCTTCCGCCAATGATTTCCCCATAGCCTTCGGGAGCAATCAAATCCGCACACAAAACCACTTCCGGCCGGTTCGGATCGGGCTTCATATAGAAAGCCTTGATCTCTGTCGGATAATGTGTGATAAAGACCGGTTTCTCAAAGCTTTCGGCGATTTTGGTTTCATGGGGCGCCCCGAAGTCTTCCCCCCATTCAAAATCGGAAAATCCTTCTTTGTGAAGAAGTTCCACGGCTTCATCATAAGTGATGCGCGGGAACGGAGCCGTTACTTTTTCCAGGCGGCTGATATCCCGGCCCAATGTTTTTAATTCCGCTTCGCAGTTGTCCAACACATGCCGGACAACATGGGCAACCATATTCTCTTGGATTTTCAGGCTTTCTTCATGTTCCACAAAGGCCATTTCCGGCTCGATCATCCAAAATTCAATCAGATGGCGTCTGGTTTTGGATTTTTCCGCACGGAACGTCGGGCCGAATGAATAAACTTTTCGCAACGTCATCGCGGCGGCTTCCATGTACAACTGGCCGCTTTGCGTCAAGTAGGCGTCTTCATCGAAATACTTGGTGTGAAACAGGTTGGTGGTTCCTTCGCAGGAAGACGGCGTCAAAACCGGTGGATCCACCAATGTAAAGCCTTCATCATTCAAGTATTGTTGCAAGGCTTTGATGATTTCGGCCCGAATGGTCAAAATGGCACGTTGCCGGGGGGAACGGATCCATAAATGGCGATGGTCCAACAAAAAATCCACCCCGTGTTCCTTTTTCGCAATCGGATATTCTTCCGCCACCTGAATCACTTCGAGGTTGGTCACATCCAACTCAAAACCGCCGGGTGCCCGTTCATCTTCCCGTACGGTTCCCCATATGTACAATGAGCTTTCTTGTGTCAATTGTTTGGCAGCGTCCCACACTTCCGGAGCCACTTGACTTTTGACCAGAACCCCCTGAATGAATCCGGTTCCGTCCCGAAGCTGCAAAAATTGGATTTTTCCGCTCGAACGTTTATTGTAAAGCCATCCGCCCAATTTGACTTCTTTTCCCACATGGCCGGCTATTTCTTTAATTGTCGTCAACACCTGTGTACCCTCCATCCGATAAGAATCACATTGAATTTTATTATACATCCGCTTATTTTAAGGAGTCAATGTGAGAGCAAGCACCCCTTCTTTCCACACAACGTGCCCTTCGCTGCATCCGTCCTCTCAGGCGTCAACGCCCGCAAGAACCTAAAGCGGGCGGTATTGTTCAAGGGCTTTTGCCAATCTTTCTTTCAGAAGCTTTTTTAAGGCAAGCGGCTTCTTGACCAAAGCATGCTCGCCGTATTTAAGAAAATAGTCTGCGAAAAAAGGGAGATCGTCTTTGGCTATTCTTCCGGTGATCAAACCTGAGCCATCTTCCCGTTTTTCCAACGACAGATCCGGCCACT
This sequence comes from Thermoactinomyces sp. FSL K6-2592, assembly GCF_038006465.1. Lineage (NCBI taxonomy): Bacteria > Bacillati > Bacillota > Bacilli > Caryophanales > Thermoactinomycetaceae > Thermoactinomyces > Thermoactinomyces sp. FSL K6-2592. The sequence goes on along the minus strand of NZ_JBBOVH010000001.1, from coordinate 1,443,482 downwards.
GAACCGGTTGAAATTTTTCTGTTCCGTCTTGGGTGAGCTCCACAACCATTTCCATCATTTCCCGCTTCCGGTTCATCAGCGAAAAACGATTTTTCAAACGGACACCCGATAAATCGACCGGCTTTGTGTTTTCGTCATGTTCCACCGATTGATTCCGGTCACACCGGAAAACCCGGTAATCTTTTCTCAAAAAGCAATAAGCCGGGCAATACCATTTTCCGTCTCTTGCATAAACCCCGATCGGTTGAATTTTCCGACAGCTGTTTTTTTCACCCGTTTGATACCGGATGTTTAACACTTCCTGTTGAACCGCGGCTTTCAGCAGTGGTTTCAAAAAAGGGATCTCTTCTTGTTGATGGACAGTGACAAAGTCCATCCGGTCTTTCAGATTGTCAATGGTGTCCCGCAGGTCTCCGGAGAGATTTAAATAAAACTTCTTGATGACGGATTCATACTCCACATCAAAAGGAAGTGAGAGATAATGCCTCAATGCGTGAATGGCAAAAAAGACGGCCATCACTTCTTCCCCGGTAAAAGCAATGGGAGGAAGCACTCTCTCCTTTAAGACCCGATACCCTCCGTTCGGCCCGGTCTCGGAGTACAACGGCACCCCCATCGCACTCAACTCTTGCAAATCCCGCAAAATGGTCCGTTTGGAAACCCCGAATTCCTGTGCCAGTTCCCGGACGGTAAATCTTTTTTTCCGGTTCACCATCATGATCATTTCATTCAATCTTCTCGCCTTGGACATGAAAACCTCCAAATTCTGTGGAACGGTGACAAGGGTTGTCACCATCATAATATATCATGGTTGGCAGATAAATAATAACAGCAGTCAATCAACAATGGAGGAATGATTGGATGTACGTAACCGTTTCAGACTTCATCAAAGAATGGAACAGAGAAGCCGTCTTGACACAAAACGTGTTGGATGGGCTGACTGATGCCTCCTTAAAACAACAAGTTTATCCCGGAGGTCGCACACTGGGGAGAATCGCGTGGCATTTAACCACCTGCATCCCGGAATATTTGGCTGAATTCGGCTTGAAAATCGATCCGGTGGAAAATGCCGATCAAGTTCCGGCATCAGCCAAAAAAATCGCCGAAACCTTTAAAAACGTAAGCGCCAATGCCGCCAGAGCCATTTTGCAGCAGTGGAATGACGAGACATTAAAAGAAGTGCAAACCGCTTTCGGAAGAGAAGAGACCAATGCCCAAATTTTAATGGGACTCATCAAACACACAATCCATCATCGCGGCCAATTGACGGTTCTGATCCGGCAAGCCGGATTAAAACCTTTTGGCGTCTATGGTCCGCCCAAAGAAGATTGGATCCGTTTGGGCGTGGAAAATCCCCCTCTGTAAAACTCTTCTGTGTGCCCGGAATTCAGGACGAAAAAAACCGGCTGTGAAAAGTACAGCCGGCCTTTTTTGGAAAAGATCAAAGCCATTCCTCCGGATGATCCGCCCATTCCTGAACGGCGTTCATAAACATCCCCGCATGATATCCATCACATACCGCATGATGAACTTGCAATGCCACCGGCAAGCGGATGGAACGGCCGTGACGAATCCATTTTCCCGCCGTGACAATCGGCAGAAGATAATCCCGCTGATTATGGATATTCAAGTTAAACCCTGTAAAGGAAGTCCATGGAATCATCGAAACAGAAAAAGCGTTTTCCGGGATCGGTGTTTTGGGAAACAATTTTCCCGAACCGCCATATCGCTCCACATCAGTCAGGTATAAACGGTAAAATGCTTTGAAATCTCCTTCTGCCATTGTCCAAATGCCCGAAAACATTTCCGACTCCCGGTCGAAAATCGTGTACAGCGGATGTAATTGATCCCAACAGCCAAATTCCCGCTTATGGTTGTAACCCATTCGGAAAGCAGGATGTGAATTGACCACGCGGGTCACCACGTAAAGAAACACAGGGTAAAATTTAAATCCCTTTTGTTTGATCCTTGCATACAAAGCAGTGATATCTATTTCCGTGGTCATGCTGAATGTCGTTTGTTGGTTCAAAAAATGATGAAATGTTTCTTTTCTTTCCCATTCATTCCAATTCACTTTATGAAAGTTCATTGAATCCGCCTCCTGAATTTTTATCGGGTGTAAATTCAGGAGGCGGACTTGTCTGCTTTCTTCATCCGTACCACCTTTTAGAGAAATTCTTTTTTATTCTATCATAACCACCCATTGCGGCCGAAGTCATTTCATCATCAAAAAAAGGATGACGGACCTCTTTGTCCATCATCCTTATAACAAGATCAAGCGGGTCGGGTTTATCCGTTTAAACCTTCCAACAGCAAAGCGTTCAAATCTTCCTGTGTCAAGTAATTTCCCACGTAAAACGGGCCAAATTCACCGAAACGTGCGCTCGCTTCGTCAAAACGCATTTCGTAGACAAGCTTTTTGAATTGCAACGGGTCTTCGCCGAATAAGGTGACACCCCATTCCCAATCATCGAAACCGACCGAACCGGTAATGATTTGCCGCACTTTCCCGGCATAAGAACGGCCGATCATGCCGTGGCTTTTCATCATTTCTCTCCGGTCTTCCATGGAGAGCATGTACCAGTTGTCTTCCCCGTCTCTTTTTTTGTTCATCGGATAGAAGCAGACATAACCGGATTTGGGCATCATCGGTTTTAAGCGTCTTTGCACCGACGGATCCGTTTCCGGATCGACATGGGGCGGAATGGTGTAAGCGCCGAGTTCCACAACGGAAATATAAGAATAAGGGGTGGTGGTGACTCCCGCAAAACGCGTTTTGTTAAATTGATTTTTGACTTCGGTCAATTCTTCCAACGTGGGACGGAAATGAACAAACAACAAATCCGCTTTGGTACCGGAAATGGCAAATAAGGCAAAGCTTCCTTGTTTATTTTCTTCAACGGATTCATATTGCTTCAGGATTTCCTTCAGCTCGCGCACCGCTTCTTCTCTTTCGCCGGCACTGAGTGATCTCCATTGATTCCAGTCGATTGAGCGAAAATCATGAAAAGCATACCAGCCTTCATACGTTTCCACTGCTTGCGCCATCTTTTTTCACTCCTCATCTGATCAAGCTGATAAATATTCTATCACATCTCGGACGGCTTTTTTTCCGTGGCTGATGCAATCGGGAATCCCGGATGCACCATAACTGGATCCTGCCATGAAAATGCCCGGATAATGGATGGACATCTGTTCCTTTAATTGCTTCAACCAATCCGGAAAACCGACGACAAATTGCGGCATGGCCTTCTTCCAACGTGTCACATGAGTGAACTCGGGCTCTCCGTGAAAGGCGGTGATCCGTTTCAGATCGGAGAGAACCACCTCAACAATTTCCTCATCCGACTTGTACACGATCTCTTCATCGCCGGCACGCCCCACATAACAACGAAGCAACGCTTTGCCCGGCGGGGTGGTGTGCGGCCACTTTTTGTGCGTCCACGTGCAGGCGGTGATGGTGTAAGGCTCGACACGCGGAATCAAAAAGCCGGTTCCTTCTTTGGTTTTGGGGGCTTCTTCCTCCGAAAAAGCCAGCAGCACCGTCGCCACTGAAGTGGGCCGGTCATTCAGCGGCTTCAAAAAATCAGCTTGCCCCAACATTTCCCGGTTCACTTCATGCGGCAATGCCAAAATCACCGCATCCGCTTCCAAGGGCTCTCCTTGCTCCAAATACAACCGGTACTTTTGCTCCTGTTTTTCCACCCGCTTCAATTGTTCTCCTTTGATCACCCGGACTTCCTGCAATTGTGCTTCCAATTCTTCGACCATGGATTGAAGCCCGTTTTTCAACGTGAGAAACGCGCCTTTGGGTTTGTCGGATTTGGCTTTCGGCGGACGCATCGATTTCATTCCCAGGATCATGCTGCGGTATTTTTTCTCCATCTCAGCATATTGCGGGAAGGTGGACATCAAGCTCATCTGGTCAATGTCGCCTGCATAAATCCCCGATAGCAGAGGTTCGATGATCCGGTCCACCACTTCGCTTCCCAGGCGGTGGCGGAAAAACGACCCCACGGACCGGTCAGCTCCTTCCGCCACATTGGAACGGGGAAGAACCAGGTCGGCCGCGGCACGGACTTTGCCGGCCGGGGACACCAAAGGAGTGAGGGCAAACGGCATGATCCGGGTCGGGACTCCCATCACTGCCCCTTCCGGAATCGGCAACAACTCATCCTTGTGCAAGATATATGCTTGTCCGGTTTGATTCCGGACCAATTGATCTTCGAGCCCCAAATCTTTGACCAATTCGAACGCGCTTTTCTTTCGCTCCAAAAAGGAGTCGGGCCCCTGCTCCATGACAAAGCCGTCCCGGACCAACGTTTTCACTTTTCCGCCCAGACGGCCGGAAGCTTCCAACAAAGTGATTTGCCACTTTTGCCCCTTCTCTTTTAATGTTTTTTGTAAATAATAAGCCGCGGACAAACCGGTCATCCCTGCTCCGGCTATGACGACATGTGGTGTTTGCACGTTCATGACAAATCTCCTCCTCAAGTGGTCAGGCGCTTCTCCACCACATCGGCAAGGCAACGGATAAATTCCGGATCGACATTGGGCATCGGCGGACGGTAATAGTTGGCGTTTAACTCATCCGTCAATTGTTTGCACTCAATATCGTTGTCATAAAGCACTTCCAAATGATCCGCCACAAAGCCGACCGGGCAATAGACAAACGAACGATATCCTTTTTGTTCGTACAATTCCCGGGTCAAATCCAGCACATCCGGTCCCAGCCAAGGCTCCGGCGTCCGGCCCGCGCTTTGCCAGCCCACCGCATAGTGTGGAATTTTCGCTTCTTCGGCAATCAGCTTGGCGGTTTCCGCCAATTGTTCCGGATAGGGATCCCCCGTTTTAAGAATCTTCTCCGGCAGGCTGTGCGCCGTGAAAATCACCACCGTTTGGTCACGCTCTTCTTCCGGGATGGACGACAAAGTTTCTTGAACCCGTTTTGCCCATAAACGGATAAATCCCGGATGGTCATGCCAACTGTCCACCGTTTTGATCTTCGGGCCGCCCAGTTTTTCGGCTTCCTGGTTTGCGCGGTCGTTGTAAGTTTGAATGCTGAGGGTGGAATAGTGTGGCGCCAACACAATGCTGACCGCTTCCTCAATCTGATCCTCTTTCATTTTCCGGACCGCCTCTTCAATGAACGGGTACGTGTGTTTTAATCCCAAGTACGCTTGAAAAGTCCGGTCCGTAGACCTGGAATTTAACTCCTCTTCCAAAGCTTTCATTTGTTCTTCCGTAATGCGTGCCAGCGGGGACACCCCGCCAATCATTTCATAACGTTGTTTCAGGTCTTCCAGCAGTTCGGCCGGCGGCTTCCTGCCGTGGCGGATGTGGGTGTAATAAGGTTCTATTTCCTCAGGACTTCTCGGAGTTCCGTACGCCATGACGAGCAAACCGGTTTTTTTAGCGATGGTCATCACCTTCTTGTATATTGATGGACAAATTCAGTCAATTTTTGAAGCGTTTCCACGCGAACATCCGGAAACACACCGTGGCCCAAATTGAAAATATAGCCCGGCTGTTTCATTCCCTGGTCTAAAATTTCTTTGATCCTTTCTTCGATCAATTCCCAAGGGCCCATGAGAATCGACGGGTCAAGATTTCCTTGCAAAGCTTTTTCGACCCCTTGTTCCCTCGCAAAACGGATCGGCGTCCGCCAATCCAGACCGATCACATCCACCGGCAGTTGATTCCATGCCTCCAAGAGATGACCGGCTCCGACTCCGAAATAGATGACGGGAACATCAGTTTCTTCCTTTAATTTGCGGAAGATCCGCTCCATGACCGGAGCCACATAGGTTTGGTAGTCCTGTTGGTTCAAGGCACCGACCCAGGAGTCAAACACTTGTACGGCATGGGCACCTGCTTCAATTTGTCCTTTCAGGTAATTCACGGTCATGTCGCCGAGTTTCGCCATCAACTGATCCCAAGCAGAAGGTGCCGAATACATCAATGCTTTCGTTTTGTGATAATTTTTGGAAGGTCCGCCTTCCACCATGTAACTGGCAAGCGTAAACGGCGCACCGGCAAAACCGATCAAAGGAACGGAAAGCTGCTCATTTAAAATCTGAACCGCTTCTAAAATGTAAGGCACATGCGTCTTTGGATCCAGCTCTCCCAAACGGCCGATCTCCTCTTCCCCCCGGACCGGGTTGGAAATCACGGGACCGGTTCCCGGTTGAATGGCAACTTCCACCCCGATATGTTTCAGCGGCGTCATAATATCCGCGAACAAAATGGCGGCATCCACGCCCAGCTGTTCGACCGGAAGCGAGGTTACTTTCGCACAAACCTCGGGATTTTCGCTCATCTCAAAAAAAGAATATTTCCGGCGGATTTCCCGGTACTCCGGCTGATACCTTCCTGCTTGGCGCATATACCAGACAGGAACATAAGGGGTGTCCTCTTTCCGACAAGCTCTCAAAAAGACATCATTCATTTGACCCATATTTATCTACCTCTTTATGGTTCAATACTGCAAACCTCTTTACTAAGTTTTTACCCAAACCAACTCTTTCACATAAGTAAAACGGCAATAACAGATTATATATTCCCTGAACATCCATCCCAATATTTTCCTGATGAAAACATAGCGAAAGAGTGTTTGCCTCTGCACATTGTTAATGATATCACAATATATTTTTTTGCCAAGCGTTTCCCGATTTTCTTCATAAAATGTCCAGATTCTGTCTTCCCTTCCGTTCTTTTTCTTCTTTTGTTTTTGAATAAAAATGCTTGGTTTCCAAAAAATAGTACCAGCTTAAAAACGGATCAGGAGGATTTTGACATGCGATATTCCCGGCTTTGGACCGGTCTTGGACTGGTGATTCTGATTTCATTCGCCATTTTGGGATATTACGGGGGAAGAATTTATCAAACCATGCCCCCGGTTCCCAAAAAGGTCGTGACCACAACCGGCAAGGTTTTATTCACCGAAAAAGATATCAAAGAAGGGCAAAACGTTTGGCAATCCATCGGCGGCCAGGAATTGGGAACCATCTGGGGACACGGCGCTTATGTGGCCCCGGATTGGAATGCGGATTGGCTGCACCGGGAAGCCGTGTGGATGTTAAACCGATATGCCGCGGATCAATTCAAAAAACCGTATCAGCAACTGGACGATGAGAAAAAAGCCATGCTTCAAGCCCGATTGAAAAAAGAAATCAGAACCAACACCTATCAACCGGAAACCGGCAATCTCGTCATTTCCCCTTTGCGCGCCGAGGCGGTTTCCCACATCAGCCGGCACTATTCATCATTGTTTGGCAGCGATCCGAAACTGGATGATTTGCGCGAAAAATATGCCATTCCCGAAGGGACCGTCAAAAATCCCGGGCGGATGAAATCCTTAAACGCCTTTTTATTCTGGTCAACCTGGGCATGTGCGACGAACCGTCCGGGAAGTGACATTACTTACACCAATAACTGGCCGCATGAACCCCTCATCGGCAATCATCCCACCGGGGAAATGGTACTCTGATCGGTGATCAGCTTCGTCCTGTTGCTGGCCGGCGTAGGCGCTCTGGCTTGGTATTATGCCACGCAACAACACGATGAAATTGGATCGGAAGATCATTTTCCCGAGAAAGATCCTTTGCTTGCCTTGTCTCCCACTCCATCCATGAAAGCAACGCTGAAATATTTCTGGGTGGTCGGTATATTATGGGTGATTCAAGTGGCGTTGGGAGCCGTCACCGCGCATTACCAGATTGAAGGAAGCGGTTTTTACGGGATTCCCATTGCCGAATGGATTCCCTATTCCATCACCCGCACATGGCATACCCAACTGGCCATCTTCTGGATTGCCACGGCTTGGATCGCCACCGGCTTGTTTGTGGCCCCGGCGGTCTCCGGCCGTGAACCGAAACACCAACGTCTGTTAGTCAACATTTTATTTGTCTGCTTAGTGATCATTGTCATCGGCTCAATGGCCGGACAGTGGTATGCTGTTCAAGAACGGTTCGGGCTGAAGTCCAACTTCTGGTTCGGTCATCAGGGATATGAGTATACCGATCTGGGAAGGTTTTGGCAGTTATTTTTGACCATCGGACTTTTCCTTTGGTTGTTTTTGATGTTGCGGGCAATTTGGCCGGCACTGAAAAAGAAACAAAACGACAGACATTTGCTCATTTTGTTCATGATTGCATCCACCGCCATTCCCTTGTTTTACATCCCCGCCCTGATGTGGGGTCAACACACGCATTTGGCCATCGCCGAATACTGGCGCTGGTGGGTGGTCCATCTGTGGGTGGAAGGATTTTTTGAAGTGTTTGCGACCGTTGTCATCGCCTTCCTGTTCACTCGCATGGGACTTTTGAGAACAGCCACCGCAACCGCTTCCGTTTTATTTTCTACCATTGTTTTCTTGTTCGGCGGGATTATCGGCACATTCCACCACCTGTATTTCAGCGGAACGCCGATCGGGGTTTTGGCGTTGGGTGCAACCTTCAGTGCCCTTGAGGTCGTTCCGCTCGTGCTGATCGGGTTTGAAGCGTATCAAAATTTAACCCTCACCCGGGTCCGCCCCTGGGTGCAAGCCTATCGATGGCCCATATACTACTTCATTGCCGTTGCTTTCTGGAACCTGACCGGTGCCGGATTGTTCGGGTTTTTTATCAATCCCCCGATCGCCCTTTATTACATGCAAGGTTTGAACACCACCTCCGTACACGGGCATACCGCTTTGTTCGGTGTGTACGGCATGCTCGTGATCGGATTGATGCTCTTCTGTTTGCGCGGTTTGACCCAACCATCGATTTGGAAGACCAAAGCGTTGTCGTTCTCGTTTTGGACCATCAACATTGGACTGGCGCTCATGGTTCTTTTAAGCCTGCTCCCCATCGGCCTGATGCAAACATGGGCCAGCGTCGAACACGGAACCTGGTACGCCCGTTCCGCCCAATTCATGTCGCAGGGGATCATTCACACCTTTGTCTGGCTCCGGACCATCGGAGACACCCTCTTTGCCATCGGTGCACTTGTCCTCGGCTGGTTTGTCCTGGGGCTGAAAACCGGATGGTCCCTGACGGGAAAACGCCTTCCTTATGCTGAGAAAACAAAAGATGTATAACCACCCCGTCTCCCTGCTGTTTCTACATGCAGCAGGGATTTTTCTGTGTCATGTTGTTTTATTTTAAAATCATCCGTTGAATCTTTTATATAATTCTATTTATAATTAATAAACAAAGGTAATATTATGCAATTTTTGTTTATTTTTATAACTAAATGAAAGGGGGAGCGGACTTGACTTTCTATCAAATTTTGTCAGAACCGGTCCGATACATCCCGTTTGATCTCGGCGCCCGGCTTTCCCCGGAATTATTCGAAGAAATCAGCGCTTATCTGTCCAAAAATTTTCAAGTATCCCCGTTGACGAAAAGGGAAAAAGTGATTTTGTATGAAAAATGTATCTGCACCAAAATCACCGATCAATTATTTTTATATATTTTTCAAACCGGAATCGGGCTGTTTAAATACTATTCCAAACCGCAAATTTACATCGGAAACATGACCTTTGCCGCGAGGTATCTGGAAAAAAGGAAAAAATCCCACCAAAAAATTCTCAATTGGACCCATGACATTTCTCCCGTCATCTATGTCATTACCAAAGAGTTGAGGGAGTTGGTAAGAAAACACAAGAAAGAGCTTCGACCCAGCGCTTCCTCGGGTTGGGAATACAACGGACTTTCTTACGTCATGACCATGGTTTTTTTCAGCCCGCTTCAAGGCAATGTGGACACCTCCCGCTTTGACCGTCTGCCCCGCTTTTTGCAAAAAGGGATTCCCGCCATTTTAAAACCGGATTTAATCGGTTATGATGATTCCAATGAACTTTCAAAAATGAATGCAAAAAAAGAGAAAGTGTTGGAATACCTGGAAAACATCCACTCGACACCCGTGGACTACGATGACCGGAAGCAGCTCATGATTTTTATGAGTTGGGCCGCCGTCATCATCTTTGGAGAATTTGATGATTCAGACAAAGAGATTTATGAATTGATTGAATTGAATTTGCAACATTACTGGTTCTACTTGTATTGCCTGGATCAATGGCTGCCTATTGAAAAAGATGAATTCAAACAACTGAATTTGTCCATCGATCAATGCATCAATTTAAAAGTGGAAATCGATGATATCCCTCTGATCATCCAATATACGGACGAATCCCGTTTGCCCGAGCGGTTTAAACCCATGGTCGACGGATTAAGCGAGACAAGCCGTATCCATCAATTGTTGGAAGCGTTGAGCGAAAAACTCGATTCATGGATTGAACTTCTCTCCAATGAAGAAATGCGCCGGGCTGAACAGCGCAAAGAGGAAGCGCAAAAGAAATTTGCCAAAAATGCCGCTCTGGCCTTGTATACCATTGCCTTCATCGAAATCACGCCCGACTTGTATGATTTTTTTAATTACTTGGTGGAAATCAGCGGATTTAACCTCGTACCGGTTCAACTGCTGTTGACGGCACTGATCCTCGTTCTTTATGCGACCGGAGCCGTGATTATTTTTAAAAGCGGGGTGACATCCGCTTGAAAGGGGATCACGCTTCAAGCAGTGATCCCCTTTGGCACATCATCAAGAAGGATGGAAATATGAAATGTCAACCTTTTTTGCTGATCGCCACACGCCAGACCTCCGGGCCTTCCTCCAAATACTCCCACCCGAAAGTCTCCGGCCTTTCCATTTGAAACTGATAATAGAGTGGTTTCGGATCGTGGTCGTTGTATAACAACATCGCTTGTCCGGGCTGTAACCCGTCAAAGGTTTCAAAAATAATCCGGTGCTTGTCCTTCGGTTCATATTCTCTTGCATCGACGGTTGCCGCAAAGGAATGTTCCAATGCTTTACCCTCCTTTTATTGATCGGATTCCGCATTTATTTTAGTCCGCTTCTTCCGGAATTTCTGTGATATTTCCCACTTTTCCCCGGAAAAACAAAACCCGGATTTTGATGTGATTTTGGTCACAACCTCCCGGACCGTCCTTCTATATAGTGGGAACCAAAGGAGGGATTCACTGATGAAACAACCGAATCAACCCGTCGTGGAATTGGATGTCCGTGAGGACTTAAGGAAAAAAACTGAGCCTTTTCAAAAAATCATGGGCGCTGTGGCCTCATTGAAAGAGGAAGAACAGTTGCTTTTGCATACAACCTTCAAACCCGTTCCATTAATCCGGATGTTAAAAATGAAAGGTTTTCGGTGTGATGCCACCAAGCTGGCCCCGGATCACTGGACTTGTCTTTTTTATAAGAAAAACGGGAAAACGATCGAGGAAAAGGCGGAACCGCGGCCCCAAACCGGGGAAAACATTGAACCTCAGGTTTACCGCTTGGACAACCGGGGACTTCAACCTCCGGAACCGATGGTCCGGACCCTGAATCAATTGGAAAAAGCCGCACCCGGTGATCAAGTGATCATTCACAACGACCGGGTTCCCGTGTATCTGTTGGAAGAGTTGGACCGGCTCGGCTTCACCTGTGAAGTGGAACAAAAAGAGGATGGTTCCGCAGAGGTTACCATTTTCAAGCCCCGGACGGACAGGAAGTGAAAGGGATGAAGATCCATGCCGATTCGTCATCACTGAAAATCCCGCTGTGCTTTATCATTACGGGGATCTTGGAAATGACCGCGTTTTTCATCACAGCGGTTTTGTTCCAGTCTGACATTCATGTGACGGCACCCCGCTCCCCGTACGGATGGGGATTGACGCATCTCTTCGTCCTGGGGTGGGCATCCATGATTGCCATGGGAGCGGTGTACCAACTGGTTCCGGTGGTTCTCAACCAATCACTCTTCAGCCAAAGAATGGGGGGACTCCATTATGTATTTTATCTGGTCGGCCATACCGGCTTGATCTTCGGCTTTTTCTTTTTTAACCCCCGCTGGATTGCCGTTTTTTGCACGCTCCTGTTTCTGGCCATATTGCTTTTTGTTCTCAACATCGGCATCACGCTGCTTCGGGCCGGGCAATGGAATCCGGTCACCCTTCATGCGGGAAGTGCGCTGGTTTGCCTGATCTTGACCGCTTCAAGCGGCATGTTCATGGGTTTTGATTTTACCCTTGGGAAGTTGGGCGTAAGCCATGACCAGCTTCTTTACACCCATATCTGGCTCGGAGTTGCCGGGTGGTTCGGCAATCTGATTATCGGTTTCAGTTATAAACTGTTGCCGATGTTTTCCATCTCTCACAACCATCCGGTCCAATGGCAAAATCGGACATTCATTCTCTTCAATCTGGCCGTGGCCGGCGGGGCTTTAAGCAACCTGACGGGGATTGGACCGTGGAGCCGGTTTTCCATCATGCTCTTGGCCGTGGCTTTTTGCCTTTACGTTTACGCATTGCACCAGATCCGCCAAGCCGGGATCAAGAAAAATCCGGGAGCCGGCATTCATTTCACCTTGAGAGTCAATTTATTGACGGCGCTCTGTCTTCTTGGGTTTGCCGTTGGTTCCTTTTTCGTTTCCCAACCGTCCTTTTTCATCCTGACCGTCTGGATCGGTTTATGGGGATGGGTCTACCTGACGATCATCGGTTATTTGTCAAAAATCGTGCCTTTTTTATGGTGGACCTTTCAATACGGCAACCAGGTCGGAAAGAACAAAGTCCCGCTTCTTTCTGAAATGATTCAGGAGAAGAAATTGAAACGGGCACTTTATGTTGTGGGCTTTGCCTTTTTGGGAACGGTGCCCGGGATTGTCACATCATCCACCTTTCTTTTTCAAGCCGGATTCCTTCTGTTTTCGCTTTCCAGCCTGTATGCCATCTCCACCATCGGCAACGTCTTCACTTTCAGGTCAAAGGAGGAAAAAGCATGTGTTTAACCCGTGAAACCGTCATCGAAAGACTGAAAGAAGTTTATGATCCCGAGTTGGGCGTCAATGTGGTGGATCTCGGGCTGATTTACCGAATGGACATCAAAAACGGCCATATTTTCATCGAGATGACCCTGACCACCCCCGGATGCCCGCTTCATGACACCATCGTCAACGGGGTAAAAGCCGCATTAAGTTCATTGCCGTCCGTGGAAAGCGTGGAAGTGGACGTGGTTTGGGATCCCCCGTGGACACCGGAGAAAATTTCCCCGGAAGGAAGAGAATGGCTTGGCTTTTGACCCGCCCTTCATCAACACATCACTGCAGCGTTTGTCTTCCGGCAAACGCCGCCCGCCCCTCCCGGGGCACCAAAAGAAACATCCCGCCAAAAATCCGGGAATCCCGGCAGTCTCAACGACTTATTTGTGAAATGATGCACATTTGCAGGATTTGACACGACCAAAGAATACGTGGTGATCATCAATGAAAGCTATAAACTTTCTCTCTGTTCTTGTGATTTCATCGCTTGTCCTGTCCGGTTGTTCCATTGTGCCAAAAGAAGAACCGGAAACACCCCCGGAGAAAACCGAACCTGCCGTGCAACGGGAGAACGCATCGCCGATCCCGCCGAAAATCACCCGGGACGGGAAAACAGTCCGTATTGAAATGACCGCACAAGTGACGGACGTCGAGATCTCCAAAGGCGTGAATTACAACGCCTGGACTTTTAACGGCACGGTTCCCGGCCCGGTGATCCGGGTCAAAGAAGGGGACACACTTTTCTTCACCTTAAAAAACAAAGATCCGAACCTGCCGCATTCGATGGACTTTCATGCCGTCCATGCCGCCCCCGACAAAAAATTTGCAAACGTGATGCCCCGTCAGCAAAACACCTTCGCCTATTCCGCCGATACCCCCGGCGTCTTCATGTACCACTGCGGAACCGACCCGGTCCTGCAACACGTTGCCAACGGAATGTTCGGCATGATCATCGTTGAACCCAAAAACGGCTATCCGACCGATGCAACGATCGACCGCGAATATGTCATCGTCCAAAGCGAATGGTATAAAGAAAATGACCTTGGTGCCATGACCAACGGAATGCCGGAATACAATGTGTTCAACGGCAACGATTATGCTTTGAAAGAACAACCGCTCCATGCAAAAGCCGGCGAACGGATCCGGTTGTATGTGCTCAACGCCGGGCCGAATGAAGTTTCTTCCTTCCATGTGATCGGCACCACCCTGGATACTGTCTATTTGGACGGAAATCCCCGCAACCGGCTACATGGTCTGCAAACCGTGCAACTTTCGCCGAGCGCGGGCGCCGTGATCGAACTAACCGTCACGAAAGAAGGAAACTATCCTTTCATCAGCCATCAGCTCCGGCAAGCTTCCAAAGGCGCCAAAGGAATCATCCGGGTAACCCGGTAAAAAAGAAAGGGACTTCCGACCTTGGAAGTCCCTTTTTCTTTGGTTTTTTCATGTTTCCGGCCGAAACGCTGCCGGAATGTAACTGCAGGAGGGATCGCTCTCCAGATAATCCCCGGTCAACGCATAAGCCCGTGACCTGGACCCTCCGCAAATCTCCTTGAATTCACAAACCCCGCATTTACCTTTCAGCTTCGATTTATCCCGCAAGTTTTGCATGACGGGCGACTCGCGGTAAATTTTCCACAACGGTTCCCACCGGACATTTCCGCAAACCACCGGCAAAAAACCGCTGGGATACACTTCGCCGATATGACTGATAAACACAAATCCGTCTCCGTCATTCACGGCTTTCGGCGCTCTTCCCAAAACATCTTTTCGTTTGCCTGCTTGTGAAACGCCCGTTTCCTGCTGTCGCCGGGACTCCTGTAAAAAGACACGGCGATGGTGCGGCGCTTCCGTCACTTTGATATCACAAGGCATCGTTTTTTTGAGCTCGTACAGCCATTTCATCACCGATTCATGCTCCTCGGGGGAAATCATGTCTTTTTTTAATCCCCTCCCGGTGGGGACCAGGAAGAAGACACTCCATAACACCGCTTCCATCTCTTTGACTGTGTCCGCAATCTCCGGCAAATCTTCCAGATTGTATTTGGAAACAGTGGTATTGATTTGAAGCGGAATCCCCAATTCTTTCAGATATTGAATTCCTCTCATGGTCAAATCATAAGATCCTTTGGTTCCCCGGAAAAAATCATGGATCTCGGCACATGAACCATCCAGGCTGAAGGCCCAGCGGGACAATTTGGCTTCTTTGGCTTTTTCCACCGCCCGGCGGGTCACCCTGGGGGTGGCGCTGGGGGTGATGGAAACGGGTAAGTTCTTTTCTTCAATGGCATATATGGCCAATTCAAACAAATCCGGGCGCATAAATGGATCGCCGCCCGTAAAGACCAACAAAGGCGAATCCATCATCGCAATCTCATCAATTAAATGTTTTCCCTCTTCAAACGAGAGCTCTCTCGGATCCCGGCGGTACTGGGCCTCCGCGCGGCAATGCAAACATTTCAACGCACAAGCCCGGGTGACTTCCCATATCACAATAAACGGATTCACGTTGTAATCCCTTGGTTTTGCCCATGCCTTCATCCCATCACATCCCTTCCAGCTTCATCTTAGCCAAAAAAACGATTTCTCTTTGTGAATAAGATCACAAAACAAAAAAGAGCTTCCCCACAGGAAAGCTCTTCTTCCCATGCAAACCATCATGGTTCCTCCTTCGGTGTGCAAACCAAACAAAAAACGCGATGTGGTATCTTAAGCGTCTCCTCATAATTCTTTTCCAGGAACTCTTTGAACTCATGGTCAAACCTGGCGATTGCATCCGGCGGGAGACTGGCCCCCACCCCTGCGCTTGCCCGGATCCGCCCCCGCCACGCCTCTTGGCTGTATGGAATCATAAGATCAAACGTGAAAGACTCGATACCGGAAAATCCGCCGATCGCCACTTGCGTGAACCACGCCGGATAAACCCCCGTTCCCCCGGCCCCTTGCCAATCCGGATTATACGACAAGATGAGCTTTTCCGTTTTTTCCACAATATTTCCTTTCAGCGGCAGCCAATCCAGGTGGATGATCGCCAGTTTTCCGTGCGAGCGCAAAACACGGCGCACTTCTTTTAACACTTGATCCGCTTGAAACCAGTGCCAGCACTGCCCGGCGGTCACCACATCAAATTCGGAATCCGAAAAGGGCAACGCCTCTGCCCGGGCGATCACATATCGGGAATGGACCCCTTCTTGTTCATCCAGCTCCCGGGCTTCTTTGATCAGCTCTTTGGAAATGTCTATTCCGGTTACCCGGGCCCCTTGCTTGGCAAATTTCCGGGCGAGATACCCGGTTCCGGTCCCGAGATCCAGCACGGATTGTCCCTTGAGACCCACTCCGTACTTTTTAAGACGGTCATATAATTCATCCGGATAACCCGCCCGGTACTTTCGGTAATCGCCGGCAGTCAGGCCAAAATCCACTTTCATCTTTCCGCCTCCCAAACCTGTGATTAAATCGGACTATTGCCGAACCGCATTTTTTCTATTCCGTATTTTTTGTAAATAATGAATACAACCCTGTTCCGTGAACAATCGCAAATTCTGCCACTTTCAGTTTAGCAAAAGAAAAACAAACAAGTCAGTAAACCATGCACCATAAACATCCCGAAAGTCCCTCCCAAAAAAATGAACAAAATGGTTTTCTTCCCAAACAGAAAATATTTTGACAAAAAAATCCGATCCTTTTACGAATAACTCTTTGGGAACTGGTTTCATTGCTGATCCAATCTGTAAAAGAAACGGAGGGATAAAGATAGAAATCCTATATTTAATTTTGATCTACGCCGTACTGTCATCGATCTTCCTATTCGGGGCTATCACTTTTGGAAAAAAGTTGAATTGGGAACCCAAATCGGCCTATATTTTGGCTAGTATCCTGGATAGTGTTTTGCTTATCATTTTAATCATTTTGTATTTAATTTGAAACATTTTGACAAAAAAGACCTCACATCACGAGGTCTTTTTCTTTTGTGTTCACTCTTTGATTTCAAAAACACGGAACATCTGCCCACGGATCCCCATATGTATAATGTGAAATCACCTTTGAAAAAAGCATGAATACCTTTGAAAGGGATGAGCAATGTGTATCACTACATGTATCCTCCTTATCCGTATCCTTATTATGCTCAAATGCCTGATCCATCCAACCCCAACAGGGTCCGGTTCGAAGATCAGGGAAAAAAACCTTTTGTCATCAATATCGAACAAGCGGCTGAACAAAACCAAACGTTTCGCACGGCCATCTGGACGGGAGATCATTTGCAGGTGACTTTGATGAGCATTAACCCCGGGGAAGATATCGGCCTGGAAGTCCACCGCAATGTAGACCAGTTCTTGCGCATTGAAGAAGGCCAGGGCTGGGTGCAAATGGGACCGCAAAGAGACCGGTTAAATTTCCAAAGAGCCGTATTTGAAGATGATGCCATCATGGTTCCGGCCGGCACATGGCACAACATTATCAATACGGGATATCAGCCTTTGAAACTCTACAGCATTTACGCCCCGCCGGAGCATCCGTTCGGCACGGTTCACCGGACCAAGCGGGATGCGATGGAAAGAGAAAGATAATTTTCCCCAAATAAAAAACAGGCCACCATGATAAGGTGGCCTTACTCTTGTCAATCTTTCATAGTCTGTTTCTTCTCTGTGGCACGGTTTTAAAAGCCAGCCAACTCAACAGGCAAATGATCAGGCTGGGAAAGGTAACATGAAGCAGGAAGGCCGCCAGGCTCAGTCCGGTGTAAATCAACAAACCGCCACTTAAAAACTGCAAGACGATCAGGATTAACATGGCCCGGCAGATGCCCCACAAATCCTTTCTTTCCTGACGCATCCGGTAAGCCAACACGCTCAGCCGGAGGATCATCAAAAGAAGGACAAAACCTGAAAGGCGGTGAACCCAGTCAATCACCAGCGCATGCCGGGCGATTTCATAAGGTTCCGTCGGCACCGGCCATCCTTGAAAGAAAGAACCGGAACCGGTAAATGAGACATACGCCCCGAAGTACACCACGAAGAAGAAATATATCACCGCGAACCAGGCCCATTGTCCCAGCTTTTTCATCCCGGCCGGATCCGCTTCCTTTTGGTGGCGTGACGGGTCCACCTCGTTTCGGTACAACCATCCCGTCCACAAAAACAATCCCACCACCGAAGTGAGAGCCATCCCCATATGAAAAGCCAACACCCACGGCGGGTTGTCAAAAAGAACCGTCAACGCGCCCAATACCGACTCCCCGATAAATCCCGAAAAACAAATGCCGATAATGATTCGCATCGCTTTCCGGTCCCGGTATCGTGTCCAGGAGAGGACGGTCAACACGATTAAGAGGATCATGTCAACCAGGACACTCACCCGGTGGGTGTATTCAATGGCAACATGCTTATCCCATTCGCTTGGAATCCATTCCCCGTTACAGAGGGGCCATTCTTCGCCACAACCAAAAGTGGACCCTGTCTTGGTGTCGACAAAACCGATGAGATTGACCAAAAACAACCCGATCAGCGTGATGAGCGCCAACGGATAAAGTTTTTTCCGATGGCGGAAAATGGTTGCCGTTTGCATCCTCTCCCTCCCTTCTTAGAAAAAAAGGAGAAATTTTATATCAATACATCCATGGCCATGGCAGCAAACAAAACCGTCAAATAAGCCAATGAAGCCCGAAAAGCCCGTCTCGCCCACAGGATCTCGTCATCCGGTTCACGCCACATCAAGATCTGAGCCGCCAAAAAAGCCAACCCGGCAAAGACGGCCGTGACCAGATAAAAACCACCAACCGCTCCGGTCATCGCCAATCCCAAAGAAACAGGCAAAAGAAGCACCGTATAAACCAAACATTGCCGTTTTGTGACACGAAAACCCCGGACTGCCGGCATCATGGGAACGTGCGCCAAGCGATACTCCTCATTTCTCACCATGGCCAGCGGCCAGAAATGAGGCGGCGTCCAAACGAAGATTATGGCAAACAACCACACGGCTGTCCAACCGATTTCCCCCGTCACCGCAGCGCATCCCACCATCGGGGGAAGAGCGCCGGCTCCGCCCCCGATGACAATGTTGAGCGGTGTTCTCCGTTTCAACCACACCGTGTAGATCACGGTGTAATACAAGTAGCCGGCCAGCGCCAAGAGTGCGGAAAGCCCGTTGACGAAAACGGCCAACCAAATCAGGGACAACAATCCCAGACCCAATCCGAACCAAAGCGCGGATTGCGGACGGATCCGCCCGGTGGGAAGCGGACGTTGAATGGTGCGTTCCATCAGTTGATCCATGTCACGGTCGTACCACATGTTAAAAGCGGATGCCCCCGCGGCACACAACGCCAAACCGACCGACATATGAACCAAGGTCCAAACCTCCGGCCATCCCCCCTCGGCAACGATGGCGGAACAAAGCGCCGAAAAAACCATCAGGAGTACAATCCGCGGTTTGGTCAAGGCCACATACGCCTTGACCTTATTGATCACCGCAGGAAGCAACCGGGTGTCTGATGAAACCGCATGAACCGATGGAGCCGGCATTTTCCTCACCCCTTATTAAAAGTAACTGAAGGTCATCACCCAAATGGATCCGGCTATCACGGCAAACGTAAACACAAATCCCAGCGAAATGGCGATGGTATGATAAGCCGGCCCTTTTTTTTCATTGATGTGCATAAAGAAAACCAACTGAATCAAAATTTGCAAGGCGGCCAACACCAGCAAGACCGTCAAGGTCCCAACCATGGAAAGCGGGGAACGGACGGCAACCCCGATGGCCAAAAACGTGAGCACGATCGATCCGATAAATCCGATCACATGAGACCAGGGGAAACTGCTTGTTTTTTTCATTCAATCACCCCCACCAGATAAACCAGCGTGAAGATCAGGATCCACACCACATCCAAGAAGTGCCAGTAGAGTCCCGCGTTTGTGAATTTCCTTGCCGTGGCCGGATTGATGGATTGGCGCTTCAGCTGAACCATCACAGAGGCAAGCCAACCCATGCCCAGACATACGTGAAGTCCGTGGGTTCCAAGCAGTGTATAAAATCCGGACAAAAACGCGCTCCGCTGCATGGTGGCCCCTTCGGCAGCGTATTTGACAAACTCACTGGCCTCAATCCCGACAAACGCCAATCCCAAGGCGATCGTGGCGGCGATCCACCCGATCATGGCATTCAACCGGTGGTTTTTCATCGCGTGCATCGCCAAACCACAGGTGAAACTGCTGGTCAAAAGCAGGATGGTTTCCAGCGTGAACAGCGGAATTTCAAACAGTTCGGCCGCGGACGGGCCCCCGTCGGTATGCGTACGCAAGACAAAATAAGTGGCGATGATGCTGGCAAATAGCACCAAATCCGACGCAAGGAACACCCAAAAGCCCAGAACATAACGGTCTTGATCCTCGTGATGTTCATGGTCATGCGCTTGGTGATCCAAAACAGCTTGTTGTTCCGTCGCTCCCATTTACGACACCCCCTTGGCAGTCGCTTTTTTGATTTCATCGACGGGAATGAAATAACCCTCATCCTTTTCCAACGAGCGCCACAACATACATGCAATGATCCCGATCAACCCGATGACCGCAATGGTGAATTGACTGAACACCAATCCGAATCCGCCGATAAAGAAGGCGATCGACATGAGGAACGGAATGGGCGTATTTTTCGGCATGTGGATCGGTTTGAGTTTTGAACCGGTTTTCAAACTGTCCCGGTTGCCCCGTTTTTTCTCCCACCAGGCGTCAAAACTGCCCACTTCCGGGATTTGGGCAAAGTTGTAATGCGGTGCAGGGGAAGGAATCGACCATTCGAGGGTGCGGCCGTCCCACGGATCTCCGGTTGTGTCCAACTCTTTATGGAACAAGCTGTAGACAATTTGAGCACCGATGAACAAGAAACCGGCTCCCATCATAAAGGCACCGATGGTGGAGACAAAGTTGAGATCTCCCCAACCCGATTCAGCCGGGTAAGTGTACACGCGCCGGGTCATGCCCATGAATCCCAAAGCGTATTGCGGCATGAAGCAGACATAAAAGCCGATGTTAAAGAACCAGAACCCCCATTTTCCAAGCTTCTCGTTTAATTTGAAGCCAAACACTTTCGGCCACCAGTAATACATTCCGGCCAACAGTCCGAAGACGGCTCCTCCGATCAAGACTTGATGGAAGTGGGCAATGAGGAAATAACTGTTGTGGAACTGATAATCCGCCGGTGCCATCGCCAGCATGATTCCGGTTGCCCCGCCCACGACAAAGCAAGGAATGAAAGCAAGTGCCCACATCATCGGCAGGGTCAGCCGGATGCGTCCTCTGAACATCGTAAACAGCCAGTTAAACACCTTCACACCCGTCGGAATTCCGACCGCCATGGAAGCGACGGCAAAGAAACTGTTGACTCCGGGGCCGGCCCCCATCACAAAGTAATGGTGTGCCCAGACGAAGTAACTGATCACGCTGATAAGCATCAGCGACATCACCATCGATTTGTAACCAAAAATGCGTTTCTTGCTGAAGGTGCTGATCACTTCCGACAAAATTCCGTAAACCGGCAGGATGGCAATGTATACTTCCGGGTGACCCCAAATCCAGAACAGGTTGATATACATCATCGGGTTCCCGCCGCCATCCATCGTAAAGAAATGGGTATCAAAAATCCGGTCCAACCCGAGAAGCGCCAAAGCCACGGTCAAGGCCGGGAAAGCGAAAATAATGATGATGCAAGACCCGAGAACCGACCAGGGAAACAGTGGCATTTTCATCAAGGTCATGCCGGGTGCCCGCATTTTCAGGATCGTGACGATAAAGTTGACACCGGTTGCAATGCTTCCGATTCCTGAGATCTGGAGCGACATCAGGTAGTAGTTGATTCCGGGGCCCGGACTGAAATCCACTTCGGATAACGGCGGATAAGCCACCCATCCGGCGTCCGGCGCACCGCCCAGAATAAAGGAAAGATTAAACAGCATCGCACCGAAGAAAAACAACCAGAAACTGAGTGCGTTCAAGAAAGGAAATGCGACATCGCGTGCCCCGATTTGAAGGGGAACCGCAATGTTCATCATGGCAAAGATCATCGGCATGGCCACAAACAAGATCATGATCGTTCCGTGTGTGGAAAAAATTTCGTTATAATGTTGCGGATCGAGAAAGTGCATATTGGGCGCCGCCAGCTGAATCCGCATCAACAGCGCATCCACGCCACCGCGGAACAACATGATCAGGGCGCAGATCAGATACATCACCCCGATTTTTTTATGGTCCACCGTGGTCAGCCATTCGCGCCACAACCAGCCCCACTTTTTAAAATATGTCAGCACAAAGATGATCCCGAGCAGAACAACCAAGGAAGCAACCGCTGA
Organism: Thermoactinomyces sp. FSL K6-2592; assembly: GCF_038006465.1. Taxonomy (NCBI): domain Bacteria; kingdom Bacillati; phylum Bacillota; class Bacilli; order Caryophanales; family Thermoactinomycetaceae; genus Thermoactinomyces; species Thermoactinomyces sp. FSL K6-2592. The sequence goes on along the minus strand of NZ_JBBOVH010000001.1, from coordinate 1,421,280 downwards.
CATTTGAATCATGGGGTGGGCGTTTTTCAGGTAATCAACGATTTGCTGAATCACTGTTGGATCCCACCTTTCCGTTATTCATGAACAGGTTCATGGCGAACGTCCATATCATGTTTGTCCCAATAGATTCCTCCGTTTTTATCCACGATTTGTTTGTAAAGTTTGGGCGGATAAGACGAGTACGACTGCTCTTTTGCCAAACCCGGCTGTTTCAATTGATCATATTTTTCTCCTGTGAAAGCAGGTGCGGATTTCTTCACGCTTTCTGCCCATGCATCGAATTCCGCCTGCGGTTTGGCAATCACTTCAAAATTCATGTGGGCAAAGCCTTTTCCGGTAAAGTTGGCTCCTTTTCCTTCATACACACCGGGTTTGTCGGCTTGCAACCAAAGCGGCATCTCCATTCCCGGCATGGTGTACAATTGCCCGCCCAATTCCGGAACCCAGAAGGAGTTCATGGGGGCATCTGAAGTGAGCACAAATTGAACCGGAACCCCTGCCGGAACGGGTGCATGGTTCACCGTGGCAATGTTTTGTTCCGGATACAAGAAAAGCCATTTCCAGTCCAATGAAACCACTTCAATGGTGATCGGCTTGTTCGGTGAAGGTTTTTTCGTCAATCCATATGTGTCCCGAACCGTTGCCACACTCAAGATGGCGACAATCACCACCGGAATGGTCCACCAGATGATCTCCATGATTTTGCTGTCATCCCACTCCGGACGGTAGGAAGCTTTATTCCCCGGTTTGTCCCGATACCGGTAAACCACATAGAAGAAGAACAGCATCACCGGGATCACAATCAAAGACAGCATGAGAACGGACAACTTGATCAGATCATACAGAGTCATGGCGACCGGTCCGGACGGATTAAACATGACATAACGGTCATCGCATCCTGTCAGCAATAAAATGAGAACAAATCCCGGTACCGGCAAAAGCTTTCTCAGTCTGTTGGATGCCCGCAATTTCTTCAACAATTCTCCCTCCCATAACACTTGGAATGTCACTGGCTGATGAGTCCAATTCTCCAGATTTTGTGACAAACATCACAAATGAAGGGTTCATAAAAATGATTCATGTCCTTGTGTCTCTGGTATGAATTCCTCCTGCCTGTATTTCATTTTTTTGTTACACCTTCACTTTAAACGGGGCGTTGCGCCGCTTTTGTGATTCACATCACATAACGGATGTCGTTCACAAAATGGCGACAAAATGTTTGACACTTTGTCAATTTCTTTTCTTTGCCACGGCTTATAAGCTCTGCAAACAAAAAAACCACCCGTATCGGGTGGTTTTCATTTTCCCGTCATGAACCGGCATCCATGGTGTCAAGCGGGCGAAAAGCTTCATAATGAATGCGGCTTTCATCCACATTCATCTCTCGGAGCGCCGAATAAACAACTTCCATAAACGGAACCGGGCCGCACAAATAAAAATCGGCACCGGTATGGTCCACCACGGACTCCAGCCACTTTTTGTCAATCCATCCCTCTTTGTCAAAGGATTTTTCCGCTCGGTCCTCTTCGGTCGGCGATTCATAAATCACATAAGATTTCAGCCGATCACAAGTTGCCGCCAAACGGGCCACATGCTCTTTCATTGCATGGTGTTTGCCGTTTATGGCCGCATGAATGCAGGTTACATCCCGGTCCGGCTGTTTTTCCACCAAGGTGTTCAACATGCTCATGAGGGGAGTGAACCCGACACCTCCGCTGATCAACACGACCGGGTTCGTGGATTCGGTATCCAAAACAAAATCACCAGCCGGCGAACTGAATTCAAGCACATCCCCTTCCTGCACCTGTTCATGCAACCAGGTGGAAACCACGCCGGGAGGATTTCCATCCCGGACATCTTCCCGTTTCACGCTGATCCGGTAGGTGTCCTTTCCGGGAGCATCGGACAAACTGTAATGGCGGTGATGCATGTATTTTTCACCCGGAATCTTTGCCCGGATGGTCAGATACTGTCCGGGACGGAATGAAGCAAGGGGCTTATTGTCTTTGGGTTTTAAATAGAAGGAGGTGATCACCTCGCTCTCCTTCACTTTTTTCACCACCACAAATTCCCGGAAACCTTCCCAATTGCCTTCTTCCGATTCCGTTTGTTCATACAACTTTTGTTCGATTCCGATGAATTGATTGGCGATGTAATCATAGGCCTTCACCCAAGCCTGGATAATCTCATCCGTCGCTCCGTCCCCCAACACATCTTTGACAGCCTCAATCAGCGTTTCGCCCACCACAGTATATTGTTCCGGTTTGACCCCGAGCGCCCGGTGTTTATGGGCGATTTTCATGATGAGTGGTTGGATGTCCTCCAAACGGTCGATATGCTCCCCGCTCACATAGACGGAATGCGCCAAGGAACGTTGCTGCAAACCGCGTTTTTGGTTACTGTGGTTAAAAATATGGAGCAACTCCGGATGACGGGTGAACAATAATTCATAAAACCGTTTTCCGATCGCTACACTGTTTTCTTTCAGTACCGGAGCCGTTGTTTTAATGATTTCCATCGTTTTTGCATCCAGCATTTATAAAAAGCCTCCTCCAGCAAAAATCCCCTTTTATTTTAGGCAACCATTCATGCTTCCTTGTCGTGTGTTTTTCTTCATCCCGACAACATAAAATATAACAAATTATATAAAATGATTTATTAAACATTATAAACATTGTCATATGAACAAAATGTGATCTGGATCACAAAAATGCAGGTGTTCACAGAACGTTGACAGAACCGAAAACGCTTTGTTGTTGACGAACGGGGAACGCATCCCTTTGAATGAAATTAAACACCATTTATTTTCATTTCTGGAGGCGGTAACTATGAACCGCAAGGTTGAAATCTTGAAACGGGCGCCTCTCTTCCGGGACCTGAACATCGAAGAGCTGGAGAAAATCGCACAAATCACCTCCTTGAAGGAATACCCCAAACATTCCACCATTTTTATGGAAGCGCAACCAAGAACAACGGTTTACTTCATCGAGTCGGGAGTCATTAAAGTCACCAAAGTGGACAATCAAGGAAACGAACAAGTGATTTCGATCCTCCAAAAAGGAGATATGTTTCCTCACGTGGGTTTTTTTGACGACTCCCCCTACCCCGGAACAGCACAAACCATCCAAAACAGCAAACTCCTGGCGATCCCTATCCATGACTTTGACCGCCTGCTGGATGCCAATCCCCAAATCGCCAAATCCGTCATGAAAATCATGGCCGTTAAAATTTTGCAACTGCAAAGGCGCCTTCAGGAAGTCATTTCCGGCGATGTTTATCACAAAGTGGTCATGACTTTGCTGAGGCTCGTCGATGAATACGGCGTCTCCAAAGACAAAAGCATCTTCATTTCCCTGCCTTTAACCCACCAGGATTTTGCCAATATGCTGGGATTGTCGCGGGAATCCGTCAACCGGGTGTTAAACCAGTTAAAAAAGGAGAACTTGATTGATGTGAGCCGGAAAGGAATCAAAATTCTGGACTTGAAAACCCTGCAAGACAAACTCTCGTGATCTTTTTTGTGAGATATATCACATCACATGCCCCGAATCTATGCCATACTCAAATTAAGTTTTGAAAGAAGGAGGCTCCGCCTGTGTCTTTGGTTGAAATCAAAAAAGAAGGACCGATTGATAAAGGAGTCACTCGCAACAAAGTACTCGACTTTGATCAAGGAATGGCGATCAATCTGCAAATCAAAGCCGGGGAAACCGTCCCCCGCCATCATGCCAATACCGATGTGATTGTTTATGTGGCAAGCGGGGAAGTCCTCTTTGGTGTGGAAGAGAATCGGCACCATATGAAAGAAGGATCGTTGCTGCATTTGAAACCCTTTGAAAAGCATGACATTGAAGCGCTTCAGGATGCGAGCCTGCTGGTGTTTAAAATCGGCTCCAACCCCCGTTGCAGTTTATGATCATAAAAAACGGACGGCCCTTAAGCCGCCCTTTTTTATTGTCCGGAAACCGCATTAAAAACAGCTCCACATACAAAAAGTTGCCGGCAGCTTTTCCTGCCGGCAACCCTCTGCGCTTACGAACCGAAAAATTCTTTTCGCAGAAAATGGTATAATCCATTCTCGTCATACGGAAGTTCCGTCACTTCATCCGCATTCTCTTTGATTTCATCCGCTGCGTTTTGCATGGCCACCGCACGGGATGCCAATGCAAACATCGAGAGGTCATTTTCGCTGTCGCCAACGGCCATCAAATGGGCAGGCGCAAGTTGATATTCTTTTAACACCAAGTTCAACCCGTATGCCTTCGAAACCTGGTCAGCCATGATTTCACAATTATGCTTGGAAGAAGACAAAAGGGTAAACGGCGTGCGATTTTTCATCTGCTCCAATTCATTTCGCCATTTCCGGATATTCTCCGGTTCCATGCTGAAAAAATAAATTTTGACGATATCTTCATCCACCAAATGATCCAGCCAAACCATTTTTTCTTTTAAAGCGGCTTTCCGGGAGAGCCATTCATTTGCAAACAATGTGTCAGGCTTTTCCCGGAACACTTCCTCCATCATCCGCTCTTTCTCTTTTGCCAGAGCAAAACGGACGCCTTCTGCCGTGTGAACTTCATAATAGATGTTCTTTTGTCCGGCTTGAAAAACGGCTTCTCTCACGACGGACGGATCCAAAGTGCGGCGGGAAATGATCCGGTCCCCGATATAAGTCACCGCCCCGTTGGCTGTCACCACCCCGTCGATTTCCAGATGTTCCGGAAGAACCCGCCGGACTTCGGGAAAGGTCCGTCCGGTCGCGACAAAAATCCGGATCCCCTTTTGCTTGAGTTGTCTGAACAGATCAACCAATTCCGGCTCCACCTGACTGTTTACATTTAACATCGTCCCGTCCATGTCCAGTGCAATCGCTTTGATCTCTGCCCGGTTTCTTTCCATGGCCCTCCCCTTTCTCATTCCTGTTTGTACATACATGCTATCATACACATCCCCGGCGGTTTCCTCAACTCCGCCTCTTCATCCCCGGCACCTTCCCCCGCTTGTCATCAATCATTCTGCTTGAATTTAGTTTGTGTTGCAAACTTATTTGCGATGTCAAGAAAGTTGAAACGCATTTTGAGAACGGACGTTGCCGCTTCGGTTGCTTCCGTCCGTTCTCTCTTTGAAAATCGCCATCCCTTTCGCATCAGCGTTTGTTTCAAAACAAAAAACATCCAAGCCTGAAAAGGCTTGGATCCAAAATCCGGGCCAAACGTCATTTTAATTCCGGCCAGTATCCCCGGTTGGCCTCAATCAGGTCATCCAGCACTTTTTTCGCCACTTTGGCACTGGGGACGGTTTTGGACAGGGTCAAAGCCTGCCACAATTTTTGGTAACTGCCTTCGATGTAGGCTTGCACCACCATTTTTTCCACGGTAACTTGTTGAAGCATCAAAGCTCTTTGGAATTCGGGAATTTTTCCCTGGCTGAGCGGTTCCGGGCCGTCGGAGCCGACAATGCACGGGACCTCAACCATGGCATCATCATCAAAGTTGGCAATGGCACCGTTATTTTCGACAATCATAATCATCCGCTCATGGGTGTTAAATGCAATGGCCCGGGCCAGATCGACGATGAAGGTTGCATGGCTGCCGATGGCAAATTCACTTCCTGCCGCCGTCCCTTTTTCAATGATTTCTCTGGCGGTGGAAAAGACTTTCTTCTCCCTCCCGTCCATCACTTCATTGGCCCGCGTGTATTTGGGGTTGGAACTTTCAACCACTTCATCGGGATAGAAATAATATTTTAAATACGTGTTGGGCAAAAACCGCGGGTCGACCGCCAACAAATCTTTCGCTTTTTTATGCGTTTCCTGCCAGCTGGGATCCATGTGCTGGGTATCGACTTCGATCTGGGTCAAATACCCGTTTTCTTTCACATATTCGCGGATTTGCGGCAGGTATTCATTGCCTTCCTTGTCTTTGACGCTGGTCCACCAACCGAAGTGATTCAACCCGAAATAACGAACATCCAACTCTTTCGGCGTTTTGCCGATAATCTGGGACATTCTCCGGAGGGTTCCCACCGGCAGGTCGCAAATGTTCAGCACTTTGGCATTCGGGCGGAGAATCCGGCAGGCTTCGGCCACGATGGCGGCCGGATTGGAGTAGTTTAACATCCACGCATCCGGGGAGTATTTTTCCATCCAATCGATTAATTCAATCATCGGTCCGATGCTACGCATGCCATAAGCAATGCCTCCGGGACCGCACGTTTCCTGGCCGACCACCCCGTGTTTGAGCGGAATTTTTTCATCCAGCTCGCGCATTTCATATTTCCCGACCCGGATGTGGGCAAAACAGAAATCGATGTCCGTGAATGCTTCTTCCGGATCGGTGGTGTAAGTGTACTCGATCTCCGGCGCACGTTCGTTCAACACGATTTTCAAGGCTTCCCCGATCATGTGTTGCCGCTTTTCATCGTTATCGTATAATTTCAATTTCCGGATCGGAAACGTTTCCAAATGATCCAACAGCATCATGACGATTCCCGGTGTATAAGTGCTTCCTCCGCCTGCAATCACAATGGAAAACTTTTTCATCACCATCTCTTCCTTTCTGTGAGTCATTCTTGACCGGCGCGTCCCAAATACCGGTCCACGGCTTTCCGGATGTTTGTCACCTGCAATCCGTAAACCACCTGCACGTTTTGGTCGCGAATAATCACTCCGCTGGCACCGGTTTCATTTTTCAAAACCGTTTCATCCACCTTTTCCGGATGAACCAATGTCAGCCGGAGACGTGTGTAACAATTGGTCACCGCTTGGATGTTTTCCGCCCCGCCGAGCGCGCGGACAATGACACCGGCCACATCGGATGTTTCCTTTGAAGCTTGTCCTACGGTTTGGGTTTGTTTCTTTTTCTCCTGGTAATCTTTTTTGGAATAGAGCCGGACTTCTTGTCCTTTTTCTTCCCGGCCGATCGTTTGAAAATTGAATTTGACGATCAGGAAACGGAAAACCACGTAATAAATGACAAAGAACATCAGTCCAACCAACACATACATTGGCCAACTGGTTTTCTGGATACCCAGCGGCAGGTTGTACAGCAAAAAGTCAATCATCCCGTTGGGCCCGATGGCGCGCACATCCAGCAGGTTGAGAACCACCATGCTGAGCCCGCTGAATACGGCATGCACCGCAAACAACAACGGCGCGACAAACATAAAGGAAAATTCAATCGGTTCGGTCACCCCGGCAATGAAGGAAGTAAACGCCGCCGGAAGCAACACCGCTTTGGCCTTGGCTTTGTTTTCAGGTTTGGCCGTGTGGTACATCGCCAGGCACGCCCCGATCAACCCAAACATCTTGGAAATCCCGCGCGCATCCCAGATCACGCTCTCCGAAAGCCGGGTAACCCCCGGATGAGCAATCTCCGCATAATAGATGTTCCGGGCTCCTTCATAAATTTGTCCGCCGACTTCGGCCACTCCCCCCAGTGAAGTGTACAAAAACGGGGTATATACCAGGTGATGCAATCCGGTCGGGATGAGCAAGCGTTCCAATGCCCCGTACAAAAAGATCCCAAAACTCCCGCTCCGTTGAATCAGCGTCCCCAAGCTGTTGATCCCGCTTTGGAAAAAAGGCCAGATGTACATCAAGACCCCGGCCAGCAACACCACCGCCGGAATCAGGAGGATAAAGACGAAACGGGATCCGCCGTAAATTTGAAAAGCGCTTTTGAATTCCGTATCGATCCACCGGTTATGAATAAAAGCGGTTACAATTCCGAGAATGATTCCCAAAAAAACGCCCATATCCAGAATTTGCACGCCCAAAACCAGGGTTTGCCCCGTTCCTTGCAGCGATTCCGCCTCCACCAACAATCCGCTCAATTCCATAAACTTATTCATCGCGTGAACAAAGACCAAATAACCCAGCAAGGCGGTGAATCCTGCGACCGGCTTTTCTTTCCGGGCCAGGCCGACCGTGATTCCCACACAGAAAATAAGCCCCAGATTGCCCAGAATGGAAACCAGGGATCCGGCCAATATGGAGCCAAATCCGGTTGTCACCGGGTTATTCATCAAAGGAACGGTTTCCAAGAGTTTGGGATTGGTCAACAAATTTCCAAGTGCGATCAATATCCCCGCAATCGGCAGAATCAGGACGGGAATAAACATCGCTTTGGAAAACCGTTGCATGGCTTCCATCAGCTTTGCCTTCATGGTGACACCTCCAGTTCAGTGGTTCGGACTTGTCTCCAGTTTATAGAGAAAGCGCTTTCTTGTATATGTTTTGACAAACGAAAAAAACGTGTTTCACAAGTTGAAACACGTTTCATCCGCCTTTGGGTGACATCCGGTCGAAATACTCTTTGAAAATCAGTTCAAACAGCATCAGCAACCGGGGAAAAAAGATGTTTGGCAACATATTCCGGTCATCCAGCTCATAATTATCCACGATTTTAAAATTGAGATCCGAAAGTTCGGCTGCCCGGTTCTCCGTTTCTTTGGTGAACGACACGGTAAAGATTTGATGTTCTCTGGCCGCCTTCAGTTTATCAATCACCAGCTGGGTTTCGCCGGATTTGGAAATCGCCACCAACGCCCCGATGTCTTCCAAATTGTTTTCAAACACCCCGACGGAGTCCGTCCCGCTAGCAATAATCGTCTTCTTTCCCAACACCAACAGCTTTTTATACAAATATTCCGCCGCGATCGCAGAAAATCCGGTGGCATAAATAAAAATCAATTTTTTCCGCAAATGAAGCACCCGATCGATAAACCGTTCAATATCGTCCATGGTGTTGAACTGAAAAAAATCTTGCGGACGGATTTCCGGAAAGTCTTTCATTCTCCCGCCCGGCCGGACTTCCATCTTTTTCACTTGCGGCAGAAGCTGGTAATACATATCGACAAACCCGGTATAACCCAACTTTTTGGCCAAACGGATGACTGTGGCGGGCGAAGTGTAATTGGCTTTGGCCACCTTGCGGACGCCCATTTGCAAGACGGTGTCGATATGTTCAATGATGTATTGCAAAATTTGTTTATCCAATTCCGTCAGATTTTTTCCATGAAACATTTTGCGAAGATCGATCAAGGGCTTTCAGCTCGCTTCATTCCAATTTTTTTCATTATAGCACAATCTTATGCCCCGCCGCTTGGCAAGGAGCCGACAAAAAAAGCACCTGCCCGCGGGTGGAACAGGTGCCGGAAAACGAAAAAATCACCACCAAGGGGAACATTGGGTTTCCAACTGATAATCCTCATCGTAAACACAAACTCTGAACGCCCTGTCCAAACTGTTGGAAGCCGGATAGGCCCATGTGAAATTTCCGGCACCGCTGGCTGTGCGAAGCGCGCCGTTTCCAACGGTATACACCGTGGACCGGTTGGCAGTGCAATTGGCATCTTCCAGCCAAGCCCCTTGAAACGTACAAGCCAGGGCTCCCGCCTGATTTCCAGATGCTTTTGCCGTCACCGGTGCCCCTGCCAGACACAACGTAAAAGCCATTCACCGTTTCGCTCCCTTCATTTCCGGATACATCCCCGATATACTATTCCGAAAATGAAGAAAAAAATGTTATGCCCCCGGGTTCCACCGGGGGCTTTCGGTCAATAATAATGCATATATTGTTCGCGTTCCCAAGGATGGACATTGGTCCGGAACATATCCCATTCAATTTCCTTGGCTTCCAAAAAGTGCGAAAGCGCGTGTTCACCCAATGCTTCCACCATGACCGGATTGTTTTGCAATTCAATCAAGGCTTCTTTCAAGCTGGACGGCAGATCTTCGATGCCGGCTTCACGCCGTTCTTGTTCATCCATGACATAAATGTTCCGGTCCGTTTGTTCCGGAAGCGGGAGCTGATTTTTGATTCCGTCCAATCCGGCTTTTAACATCACCGCCAAAGCCAGGTAAGGATTGGCCGCAGGGTCGGGGGAACGAACCTCAATACGTGTGCTCAACCCGCGGGAAGAAGGAATCCGCACCAAGGGACTGCGGTTTTTCGGCGACCATGCGACGTAACAAGGCGCTTCATAACCCGGAACCAGCCGTTTGTAAGAGTTGACAATCGGGTTGGTGATCGCTGTAAATGCACGGGCATGCTTTAAAATCCCCGCCAGGAAATGCCGGGCGGTTTCACTCAGGCCCAATTCATCGGAAGGATCATAAAAAACATTCTCCTTGCCGCGGAACAGCGACATATGGCAGTGCATACCGGAACCGCTGACACCATAAAGCGGCTTGGGCATAAAGGTCGCATGCAATCCATAGCGGCGTGCCACGTTTTTGACCACCAGCTTAAATGATTGGATATGATCGGCCGTTGTCACCGCATCCGCATATTTGAAGTCGATTTCATGCTGCCCGGGTGCCACTTCATGGTGGGAAGCTTCAACCTCAAAGCCCATTTTGTCCAGCGTCAACACGATATCGCGACGGCAGTTTTCCCCGAGATCCACCGGAGCCAAATCAAAGTATCCGCCTTTGTCATTTAAATTGAGTGTGGGCTCTCCGTTTTCATCGGTTTTGAACAGGAAAAATTCCGGTTCGGTTCCCACGTTGAAAGAGGTGAATCCCATTTCTTCGGCTTCTTTGAGAACACGTTTTAAGATACCGCGGGGATCCCCTTCAAAAGGCGTTCCGTCGGGATTGTAGATATCACACATAATCCCGGCCACTTTGCTGCCGTTCACGTCATTTCCCCACGGGTAAATCACGAATGAATCCAAATCCGGATAAAGCAGCATATCCGACTCCTCGATTCGCACAAACCCTTCAATGGAGGAACCGTCAAACATCATTTTGTTGTCCAATGCTTTTTCCAATTGGCTCCGTGGAATTTCCACATTTTTAATGGTTCCCTGCAAGTCGGTAAAAATCAGACGGATGTAAGCGACATTTTCCTTCTCCACAATTCGCATAATGTCTTCTTTGGTATGCTTCGCCACAGTTCGTTCTCCCTTCTGAAAAATTGTTCAGTGTCGGAAAAAACGGCTCAACTCCCCGTAATTAAGCGGAAGCCGCCCGGGACGCCCGGGTTGGATGATCTGTCTTTTCAAGAGGCGTCTCAATTCTTTTTCCGACAGCTCTTTTCTTGCCTTACGCTCTTCTTTCTCCGCTTCCTGAACCCGTTCAGACTGACTGAAGAGTTCCCGGATTCCCGCGATGTTGACCCCTTTTTCCAGATAGGACTTGATTTTCAGCAACCGATCAACATCATTGAAAGAAAACAATCGTTGGTTCCCTTTGGTTCTCTGGGGACGGATCAAGCCTTGTTGTTCGTAATAACGGATTTGTCTCGGACTCAGCTCCGTCAGTTTCGTCACGATCCCCATCGAAAAAAGCGGCATGTTCCGTCTTTTTTCATCACGAAAATCCATGGGAAACGCTCCCTTCATTTTCGGGATTGTTACCTCATAATCCTATTTTATTCATGTCAGCTTTTTTAGTCAATACATGTCAGGTTTTCTGACATCATTTCAGGCGGGTATAAAAAAATCGTTCTCCCCGGAGGAAGAACGATTTTTCATCAAAACAACACCAACACCAAAAACCAGATAATCAATCCGGTCATGACAATCAATTTCATCAAAATCCCGCCCAAAAAACCGACCAAGGTCCCATAGGCGATATAAAGTGCTTTGGAAAAAGATTTTTTAAGCAGCAATTCGAGTACAAACACACACAAAAAAGGTCCGACAATCACGCCGACCGGCCCCATGATAAACGGGAAAAGAACGACCCCCACAATCGCGGCGGTGACGGAAGCCGCGTTGCCGCCGTATTTTTTCACCGCCACACTGCTGGAAAAATAATCAACCAGAATCAGCAAGATGGCAAGGATCAACGTGGTAATCCAAAACCCGAACCCCAACGGTTCGGAATCGATCAAAAAGTGATAAACCGCAAACCCTGCAATCATCAGCGGGGCATCCGGCAAAGCGGGAGCAACCAGGCCGACATAAGCAAGAATAAAGAGCAAAATAATAATTGCCCACCAAAGCATGTCCATATAACAAGCTCTCCCTTCACACCTGCAATTTCCCATGCATCTGTCCGGTTTCCAACATGAAATCCATGGCTTTTGCCATACCGATCTTCACATGCGAATAGGTGAGGCCTCCCTGCATGTAAGCAATGTACGGTGCACGGAGGGGCCCGTCCGCCGACAACTCGATGCTGGCGCCTTGCACAAACGTTCCGGCCGCCATGACCACTTCGTCCTCATAGCCCGGCATCAGAGAAGGCACGGGCAAAATATGCGCATCAACTGGCGATGCCGATTGAATTCCCTGGCAAAAAGCCACCAGCAACTCCGGCGTTCCCAGATACACTTGCTGAATGATATCCGTGCGCGGCTCTTCCCATCCCGGTGTGGTTTGAAAACCGGCTTCCTCCAGAAATGCCGCGGCAAAAACAGCTCCTTTCAATGCTTCGGCAACCACGTGTGGAGCCAAAAACAATCCTTGATAATAATCGTGCATATAGCCGTGGGTTGCTCCCCCTTCGATCCCGATGCCGGGAGCCACCAGCCGGGATCCGGCTCTTTCCACCCATTTTTCCGCTCCGGCGATGTATCCCCCGGACTTCGCAATCCCTCCGCCCGGATTTTTGATTAAAGACCCGGCAACAAGATCCGCTCCGACTGCAGTCGGTTCTTTGGACTCGACAAACTCCCCGTAACAATTGTCCACAAAAACAACCGCCTGCGGACAGATTTCCCGGATTTTCCGGATCATCGTTTCAATCTCCCGGATGGAAAAAGACGGACGGTCGGCATAGCCCCGGGACCGCTGGATGGCAACCATCCTGGTTTTCGGGCCGACCGCTTGACGAAAGGCGGCCCAATCAATCCGGTTTCCTTCCGCAAGCGGGATCTCCCGGTATTCAATGCCGTAATCCCTGAGTGAACCGGAACCGTCTTTGCATGAACCGATCACCTGATGCAACGTGTCATAAGGACGGCCCGTCAAATAGATCAGCTCATCCCCCGGACGCAACACCCCGTACAAACAAGCGGCAATGGCATGGGTGCCGGAAATGATGTTTGGACGGACCAAAGCTTTTTCTGCGCCGAAAACCCGTGCAAATACCGCTTCGAACGTTTCTCTGCCCAGATCATCATACCCGTAACCGGTTGAAGAATGAAGGTGAATTTCACTTACTTTCATTTCCCGGAAGGCTTCCAGCACCTTCCACTGCATGAAATCGGCATTTTGACCGATCTTTTTAAGCACCGGTTCAATCTTTTTCTCTGCAGTTTGGACTTTTTCTTCAATCCATGCTCCATGTTTCAAAGTTTCAAACACAGTCATCATTCCTGTTACTCGTTTATTGGATTTGAATCCGGCTTTTCAACTCCCCGGGCAACTGTTCAAAATCAGCGGGAGAAAGACGAAACTTTATGACCATCATCAAATCGTCCGTATTTGATTCTATCATTTCCGCTTTATGATGCAACAGAGAAATCCAGTCACCCCTCATGACCGGGATTTCCACCTGACCGATGATCATCTCTTGTTGCAATGCCTGCTCCACACGTGCTTTCAACCGGTCCAGATCTTGTTCGTTGAACGCAGAGATCATAAGGTGATCCGGATCCCATCCTTCGGGCAGTTCCCGCTCCAGCCGGTCCGCTTTGTTCCAGACCATTAAAACCGGAATGTCCGCCGCATTCAGATCAGCCAACACCTGCTCCACGGCCTCCACCTGCTCTTCTGCTTCCGGGTGGGAAGCATCCACCACATGCAACAACAAGTCCGCTTCTTTCACCTGTTCCAACGTCGAGCGGAAAGCGGCGATCAAATGGTGCGGCAGTTGCCGGATAAACCCGACGGTATCGGTAAGGATCACTTCCTTGCCAGAGGGAAGCACAAGCTGGCGGGATGTCGGATCCAATGTGGCAAACAACCGGTTTTCGGACAGCACGCCCGCACCCGTCAGTTGATTTAACAATGTCGATTTTCCGGCATTGGTGTATCCCACCAACGCCACCTGCGGGATGCCGTTCTTTTTCCGGCGTTCCTGATGCAACCGGCGGTGTTTTTTAATTTCCTCAAGCTGTTTGGTCAGAACACTGATTTGGCGGCGGATGTGACGGCGATCCGTTTCCAGTTTCTTTTCACCGGGACCGCGGGTTCCAATGCCGCCGCCCAGACGGGACATTTCTTTCCCTTTTCCGGCCAGGCGGGGCAGCAAATATTTCAACTGCGCCAGTTCCACTTGGATTTTTCCTTCTTTGGTCCGGGCCCGCTGCGCAAAAATATCCAAAATTAATTGCGTGCGGTCAATCACTTTGCAAGGCATCAACCCCTCCAGGTTTCGAAGCTGCGCAGGGGAAAGCTCCTGGTCAAAGATAACCAGGTCCGCTTCGTTTTCTTCCACCATGCGGGCGATTTCTTCTGCTTTTCCCCGCCCGATATACCAAGCCGGGTCAATCCGGTCCCTGAATTGAAGCACCTGGCTGACGGGAACCGCTTGCGCCGTTTCCGCCAGACTCTTTAACTCTTCCAAGGTGGAGCGCAAGGACCATTCCTGTTTTTTCGTGCCGCACCCCACCAAAATCGCTTTCTCTTTTCCTTCCAACTCCTGAATACGCACTCAACCCTTTCTTATACCAAATACTGATAAGGCATTTTTTCATTATACCATGAACCGTTTTTCATATCGTCAAACCGCAAATCCTCACTTCTTAACGTCATTAATTCCTCTCTGGTCACATGCGATTTTTTCATCAGGCGCACCGCTTGATTCCGGATCGATTTTTCAATTAAATTGCGGACGTACCGGGCATTTCCAAAACCGGCCTTGGCAACGTGGAGTTGTTTTTGCAAGTGGTTTCGCAATTTATCTTTGGCCGGCCGGGATAAGAAATACTCCCGCTCTTGAAGCATCTGCCCGGCTATCTTCATCAATTCATCCAATTTGAAATCCGGAAAATGAAGATGAATCGGAAAGCGGGAAGGAAGGCCGGGATTCAAACGCAAAAATGCGTCCATTTCATTGGGATACCCCGCCAAAATTAATATGAAGTCATTTTTATAGTCTTCCATTGATTTGACCATCGTATCAACGGCTTCTTTGCCGAAATCTTTTTCCCCGCCCCGCGCGAGCGAATAAGCTTCGTCAATAAACAAAACACCGCCCAACGCCCTTCGCACATGTTCTCTTGTTTTTTGCGCCGTATGGCCGATATACTCGCCCACCAGATCCGCCCGTTCCACTTCGATCAAATGCCCTTTGGACAGCACGCCCATTTCCTTTAATAACCGGCCTAAAATCCGTGCAACCGTGGTTTTCCCCGTCCCCGGACTCCCGGAAAAAATCATGTGCAACACTTGTTGTTCGGCGCTTAAACCGGCCGCTCTCCTCTGTTTCCCGATTTCCAGCCATGCATAAATCTCTTTGATGAACTCCTTGATCTTATCCATCCCCACCAGCCGGTCCAATTGTTCAAAACACTCCTGCAAAGGCCCCGGTTCACCGCCCGGACAAGCCGGTTTCAACGGCTCCACCCGCGACGAAAGCGCGGGTTTTCTTTCCGGATGGTCAAAAACAACATGAATCTGATGCTTGGCGTTTACTGTCATCACCCTTCTGCTCATCGTTTCACCTCTTCGTCCTTATTCGCTGATCCCAGTATACGCATCCGCCCATTTTTTGGTGAAAAATCGCGTTGAATACGGCATTTCAGGGTTTGATGGTGACAAGAGCCGTCCGGCCCCTTTACGGACTCTGTCAAACCTGCGGCAATAAAAAAAGCTGCCGGCCGGTTTGGTCAGCAGCAAAACAAGTCAAACGAACAACTCAGCTTTCTCTTTCTTCACTGGCGGGCATCAAAGAAACGGGACGTGCAGGGGTGAACGTGGAGATCGCATGCTTATATACCATTTGTTGCTTGCCGTCACTGTCAATCACAATGGTGAAATTGTCAAAGCCGCGGATCACGCCGCGCAATTGAAACCCGTTCACCAAATAAATGGTCACTGGTACTGATTCTTTACGGATTTGGTTGAGGAATGTATCTTGAATATTGATTGTTTGTTTCAAAACCCGTACCTCCTATGTATTTACATTTAACGTTATTGTACTTTATTCTCTGGCCAAAGGAAACTTTCCTGCCACCAGTTCTTCAATTTCTCGAAAAGATTGGGAATTTGTCACATCAAACCAATGAATTTCTTTTAAACGCCGAAACCAGGAGAGCTGTCGTTTCGCGTATTTTCGCGATCCGCGCTTGATGAGATGAATCGCTTCATCCAAAGTGATTTCGTTTTTCAAATAACTTACAATCTCTTTATACCCGATTGCCTGCATGGAAGTCAAATGAAGCCCGTATCCTTGCTCCCACAGTTTTTTCACTTCATCCACCAGGCCTTTTTGGATCATCTCGTCCACCCGCCGATTGATCCGCTCGTACAATTGTTCCCGCGGCATCGTCAGCCCGATCCACAACACGTCATAAGGCGAAGTTCCTTTTCCTTTCAGCTCGGAAAACGGCTTTCCAGTAACATGATAAACTTCCAAAGCCCGAATCATACGTCTGAGATCATTGGGATGCAATTTTTTGGCCTGGACCGGGTCCACTTCTTCCAACCGCCGGTGCAACGCTTCGTTGCCTTCCCGCCGGGCAAACGCATGCAATTCTTCGCGCAGCTTTGGATCCTCTTTGACATGGGGCATCAGATAATCATGGACCACCGCTTCGATGTACAAACCGGTTCCCCCCACCAGCATGGGCAGATGCCCGCGCCGGTTGATCTCGCTGATTTTTTCCCGTGCCAGCTGTTGATATTCCTGAACCGAGAAATTTTGATCCGGCGGGAGAATGTCAATGAGATGATGGGGAACCCCCTCCATCTCCTCCGGCATGATTTTGGCTGTCCCGATGTCCATCCCCCGGTAAACCTGCATGGAATCGCCGGAAATAATTTCGCCATGAACCCGTTTGGCCAACCGTACGCTCAAACCGGTTTTTCCGACCGCCGTCGGTCCGACAATGACAACAAGCTTTTCCTTCACCGGTGACCTCCTTTCCGGATCACACCCCAGGCGTAATTGGATGAAGCTTTAACAATCGTAAAGCCCAGCCGTTCAAACTCCCCGCTTTTTGGCCGCTCTTTTAACAAAACAACCCTCCTGGCCACCCGCACGGCTTCTTCCACCGACTCCGGATCCAAGGGTTCCGGGTTGGCCAGGGGTTTTAACATTTGCATGGCTGACGACTGTTTCACCGTTTCCCGGAACATCGGGTCAAACATCACCACATCAAAGGATTGATCCTCCAATTGTTTTAAGTAGGTCTGATAGCGGGCCTGAACAATTTCAACCCTCCGCATCGCTTCATTCAACGCTTTGCGCCCGGTCCGGTATGTTTGAAGGCCGTGTCCGGCGATCGCCGCGATGACCGGCTCACTCTCCAGCGCCACAACCCGGCCTTTTTCCCCGACCACATAACTGGCCACGATGGAATCCGCCCCCATCCCCAAGGTACAATCCAGGACAAAATCCCCTTCTTTCAATCCGGCCACCGAAACCATGCTGTCCGGCTGCCCGGAAGCCAAATGTTTGATGCGAAGGGCCGACATGTTGGGATGAAAAAAGAAGGAATGGCCTTTTTTGTCTTCATAGCGCCATCCCTCTTTGCTGACAATGACCACCTGATCCGATGCCGTCTGCTCGAAAAGCGCTTGAAGAGACCGGCGCCCGCGCCGGACGAACGGCACCTTCCATGCACGGGCCAATTCTTTTGCTTCGTTTGTTTCCTGGTCTCCCGGGTGAAAAGATGTTGTGACAAACAAAATTACATCACCCTTTTAAACATTTTTTCCAATTCATAAGTTGAAAAATGAACAAAAATGGGCCGTCCGTGCGGACAAGTAAACGGATTTTCACAACGGCTCAACTGGTTTAACAATTCTTCCATCTCCTCTTTCAGCAAATAGCGGTTGGCTTTGATCGCCGCTTTGCATGACATCATTTTGGCAGTTGCATCCCTCAGTTGAGCAGTCTCCACTTTCCCATTTTCTTTCAGCCAGTCAATGATCTCGTGAATCAATTGCTGGGGATCTTCTTTCGGAAACCACGCGGGGTAAGCGCGGATCACAAACGTGGTTCCGCCAAAAGGCTCCATTTCCAGTCCCCACTGATTCAGATAATCCAAATGCATGTTTAATATTTCGGCTTCGGCCGGCGTGCACTCGATCGTCATGGGAATCAAAAGGGAATACTGGTGATGATTTGCTTCCCCCAACTTTTTGGAATAAATCTCGTAATAAATGCGCTCATGTGCCGCATGCTGATCCAACAAAAAAAATCCGTCTTCCGATTGCGCCACGATATAAGTGCCGTGGACCTGTGCCAACGGAGTCATGAACGGCAATCGGTCTTCCCCGTTTGCTTCCGCTTCCGGCTCTTCCGCCGCTGCTTCTTCTGAAACCGGCGGAGCGGAAAGGGTCGCCTTTTCTTCTCCCCGGGGCGTATTCTGTTCCGACCATGCGCTCAAGGCGGATTGATATTTTGAATCTTTGGGCTCCGGTTTGCTTTGGGACGGGGAAGGATCCGGAAAGACCGGTACCGGATCCGTTTCCTTCTCTTCCTCTTTCTTGACCGGCTCCTCTTTCTTGACCAGCGACATCGGGCTTTCGCGCAGTTTCCATGACGGATCGGGACGGTCGGACGGATATGGATTCACGGCAGGTCTTTTCGCTTGGTTCCACTGGAAAGTTTCCTGCTTATACTCCGGTTTTTTCACCGCTGATTCCGCTTTGGGTGTCGCAACCAACCGCTCTTTTTGCAAGGCTTGCCGCACCGTTTCTTCAACCAGCCGGCAACATTCTTTTTCCTTGCTGAGCCTTGCTTCCAACTTGGAAGGGTGAACATTGACATCCAACAATTGCGCATCCATCTCCAAATGCAAAACCCCGACCGGGAACCTTCCCGTCGGCAACAAGGTGCCGTAAGCACGCAAAATGGCTTGGGTGATCGGCAGGGAACGCACATAGCGCCCGTTTAAGATGATGGTCAAATAAGACCGGTTGGAGCGGGTGATTTCCGGTTTGGTGATCCATCCGTAAACCCGGAAGTCCATGTCGCTTCCTTCGATCGAAACCGCCTGTCCGGCCACCTGTTTCCCGTAGATGGAAAGGAGTACATGCTTCAAGTTCCCGTCTCCCGCGGTCTGAAACAACTTCCTCCGGTTATGGGTCAGGGAGAAAGAAATTTCCGGATGGGCAAAGGCCAACCTTCCCAAAACATCGGCAACATGGCTGACTTCGGTATTGACCGTTTTCAAATATTTTAAACGGGCGGGCGTGTTATAAAACAAATCCCGGACCATCACATCGGTTCCCTTGGAACGGGAAGTTTCCTCCACCGCTTCGATGTCGCCTCCGGCGATTTTCACTTTGGTCGCAAGCTGTGAAGGGTCCTTCGTGGTCACCAATTCCACTCTGGCAACCGAAGCAATGCTCGGCAAAGCTTCTCCCCGAAAGCCGAGTGTCCGGATGGAATACAGATCCCGTTCCCGCTTGATTTTGCTGGTGGCATGGCGGGAAAAGGCCAACACGGCATCTTCCCGGTCCATGCCAGAACCATTATCCGACACCTGAATAAAAGAAATCCCGCCTTCTTCTATCATGACCTGCACCCGGGTGGCGCCGGCATCGATGGAGTTTTCCACCAACTCTTTGACAACCGACGCCGGCCGTTCCACCACTTCTCCCGCGGCAATTTGGTTCGTCAAATGTTCATCCAGCACTTGAATGTTGCCCATGATCCACTCCCCTCCTTTTCCATATTGTTTAATTTAATTTTTGTTTGATCTCATGCAAAAACTGCATGCATTCAAACGGGGTCTTATTCATTAAATCCCACTTGCGGACGGCCTCCAAAACTTCTTGTTCTTCGGAGGTCAAAGACGAAGCGGCCGTCTCCCTGGTTGCCGGTTGAATTTCCAACGGATCGAACAAGGACAACTGCCCCGACGAATCCGGGGAAGCACCGGTGTTTGAAGGTGCGGGTGTGCCGTTTTCCAATTCGGTCAACAACTGTTTGGCTCTTGTGATCACTTCTTTCGGCAGCCCGGCCAGCTCGGCCACCTGAATCCCGTAACTGCGATCCGCCCCTCCCGGGACAATCCGGTGCAAAAAGACCACCTTTCCGTTCCGCTCAATGCATTGGGCATGCACATTCTTCAACCGGGACAATGATTCCTCCAGTTTTGTCAACTCATGATAATGGGTGGAAAACAGCGTCTTGGCTCCCACATGGTCATGAATGTATTCCACGATGGCATGCGCGAGAGCCATCCCGTCATAAGTGGATGTTCCTCGTCCCACTTCGTCCAGCAGGATCAAGCTCCTCCGGGTGGCCTCCTTCAGGGCATGGCAGGTTTCAGACATCTCCACCATAAACGTGCTCCGCCCGCCGGTCAAATCATCCGCCGCCCCGATCCGGGTAAACACGCGGTCCACAATGGAAATTTCCGCTTCTTCCGCCGGAACGAAACTTCCGATCTGGCTTAAAATCACAATCAAAGCCACTTGTCTCATGTACGTGCTTTTTCCGGCCATGTTCGGCCCCGTCACCAATAAGACTTGGCGGTCTTCCTGATCCAACTCCGCATCATTGGCCACAAATTCCCCCGTATTGGTAACGGCTTCGACGACCGGATGGCGGCCTGCTTTGATTTTCAGCTGACTGCCTGTATGCACTTTCGGACGGACATATTGATACTTTTGGGCAATCAGCGCAAAGGCGTGCAATACATCCAACTCGGCCACCCGTTCGGCCAGAGATTGCAATCGTTGAACCTGGTCCGCCACCTGATCCCGGACCTTTGTAAACAGTTCATATTCCAGTTCCACTGATTTTTCCGAAGCATTTAAGATGAGCTGTTCCCGTTCTTTTAATTCCGGCGTGATATACCGTTCCGAATTGGCAAGCGTTTGCTTGCGGTGGTACCGATCTTTGGGAACCAGATGCAGATTGGACTTGGTAACCTCGATATAATAGCCGAACACGCGGTTATAACGGATTTTTAGCGACTTGATTCCCGTCGTGTCTCTTTCTTTCTGCTCCAGCTCGGCAATCCAGCTTTTCCCGTCTTTCTGGATCTTCCGCAATTGGTCCAATTCTTCATGGAAGCCTTCGCGGATGATGCCGCCTTCCTTGACGGAAACCGGCGCTTCTTCCACCAACGCTTCGTCGATGAGGCTTTTTACATCCGCCAACTCATCCATTTTTTCCGCCAATTCCTTCAGCGGCCGGGAGTCGGATTGCAACAATTTCTCTTTCAGTTCGGGAATGATGGAAAGCGATCTTTTCACACTGTTTAAATCCCGCGCATTGGCCGATCCGTAAGAAATGCGCGCCGCCAGCCGCTCCAAATCATAAACTTGTTTCATCCGGTCCCGCACTTCATCCAGCAACAAAAAGTCGGAAAGCAACGCTTCCACCATATTTTGGCGCCGGGTGATCTCTTCCAGTGACAGAAGCGGCTTGTCCAGCCATTTTTTCAACAACCGGCTCCCCATTGCGGTGGCCGTTTGATCCAACAGCCACAATAGCGAACCTTTTTTCTTTCCTTCGCCAAGCGTTGCCGTCAATTCCAGGTTTCTTCTCGCCGCTTCATCCAACATCATATACTGCCTGGCGTCATACCGGTGCAACCGCTGCAAATGATGCAGAGCCCGCTTTTGCGTTTGTTTCAGATAAGAGAATAACAAGGCGACCACTTTTCGCAAAAACGGGGTATCGCACAGCTCGGGGTATTGCGGAAACTGCGCCGGCAACTCTTCGGACAGTTTCTTTTCGGAACCGGCATCCATGCCATGCGGCGTGATCAAACATTTTAAGCGGGATTGAATCTGTTCTTTTACCGCCGCTTGATCTGCCAAGGATTCATCCAACACGATTTCTTTCGGCCGATACGAAGAAATTTCATCCAAAATCGCGTCCAGCGAACCGCTCATCTCCGTAATGTGGCACTCTCCCGTGGACAAATCCACTGCCGCCAATGCCATTTGGTTTTCGCTTCCGGTCAGCGTCACCAAAAAATTATTTTCCTGGTCGACCAGCATATTTTCTTCCATGATGGTCCCGGGCGTGATCACGCGAACCACTTCCCGCTTGACCACCCCTTTGGCAGCGGAAGGATCTTCCACCTGCTCACAGATGGCCACTTTATATCCCTGATCAATCAATTTTTCCACATAAGTGTGAGCCGAATGATAAGGAACCCCGCACATGGGAATGCGTTCACTGCCACCATCCCGGCTGGTCAATGTAATCTCCAGCTCTTCGGCTGCTTTTTCGGCATCTTCGAAGTAGAGTAGGAACAAAGCGCCTTGCCGCCTTCTGACGGCAGGTTTCTCTGAACCCCTCTCCGAACCGTACGTACACCTCTCGGCGTATACGGCTCTCCGCTTGCTCAAATCCGGCCTTGGTCCGGCGGTCCGGATCCATCCACCCGGTCGACGTCGCTATGTAAGACGGGGTCTTCCTTGCGCTTAAACCCTTCGTCATGGAATGTGGCAACCGCTTTTTCCCCGTCTCCGGTTTCAACCGGCACCTGAAAGGTCCCCGCATGCATATACTTCTTCAAGAGTTGATGCACGGAACACTTGTATTTCATGGCCAATGTTTTATACATGCTGTATCTCAGCAAATAGGCATACCGTGACAAAGTGCCGACATTCTCCGCCAATTGGTAATAATGGTACATGCGCCGGATCTCCCGGTTATAAACGCGCAGGATCTTTGCATCGGGAAGAGGAACCAGTTCCTTCTTATGTACCGGCTTCAGCTTGCCGTTTTGTTCTTTCACCGCCCCGAATTGATGCAGTCTTTTGATCCGGACATCTTTTGGAAAAAGCAGTTTGCACTGTTCTTTGACGGTGATGTCGTATCCGAGAAAACGCGTATGTTTTTTGGCATGTTTTAAAATAAGTGCTTCGCGGGAAAAAGGAAGATTCAATTCCTGTTTTATAAACCGGACAACCTCATCCCCGATGGCTGAGGATTCCTTCTTGGAACCGATCACCCCCAATAAGATCTCCCCGGCATAACGCGTATACACGAGCCGTTTATAAGCCGGATCCCACGGATCTTCCCGGGGGATTTGTTTCAACCGTTCCGTCCATTGTTGTTGCAGCCGGTTCAAATTCTCTTTTTCCGCTTCGCTTTCTGCATCCCTTTTTCTTTGTTCCACCTGTTTGATACGGGCAAGAAGCTTCTCGTAAGCCGGATTCCTCCTGCGCTTCTTTCCTTTGGAAAACTCATGGATCAGCGTTTCCACATGCCGGTCCAACGCATGGAAATAAATATTGGCCAAAACCGGGCTGATCCATCCGCCCACGGGAGCCCCGCTGCAGGTGCGGTGGAATTGCCAATCCTCTAACCATCCTGCCCGCAAAAACTTGTTGATGAGCCGGATGAATTTTTCATCCTCAATCCTTTTTCTCAGAAGGGAACGCAGCACTTCAAAAGAAATGGAAGGGAAAAAAGAATGCAGGCTTCCGTGCAGCAACCATTTGACACCGGAAAAATTTTTCTTTACTTGCAACAAAGCGGTATGGCAGCTTCGGTGAGAACGATAACCATGGGACAAGTCCGAAAAAGAACCCTCATAGATCGCCTCGAGAAGCATGCGGACAATCCATGCCACCAAGCAATCCCGAAGCGGTTCCGTCTCCCCGGCGCCGGGAAAGGGTGCCGGCTGATAGGTTTCGTTTTTCAATTCCTTCATCAGGGATTCCAGCTGTCCGGGAAGGAGTTTCCGGTGTCTTACCTGAGGGAACCGGCGGATCAGTTCCTGATATGCCTTTTGATAAAACCGCGGGTTATACAAATTTCGGTAAATCCTTTGGAATAAATAGGTTGAATCGCCGGACTTCGCGGCCAGACTGTTCAATACGTACTCAGGATTTCTCATAAAGCCTCACGCTTCTTCCTTTGTCGTATGGAACCCGAGCAAGCTGCCCCCCTTCGCCGTGTGCCGGGCTTTCCCCGGCTCAGACTACTACGGGGGCTCCGTCACCATATCGGATATTCAGGCCCTTGCGGCCATAGCCCGACAGGCAGGCATTCCGACTCAGGTGATCCCCATTTAGACTTATAGAGACAGGCACGTTGTGATGTCGGATGTGACGTTCGCCCTTTTCCTCTGACAGAGGCTGCCCAGCCGCAGGACGCACCGATGACCGCCATGTCTTTCTGCGAATCATCACGGCTGCATGGCGTATACAGCTGCCTTCCGCCATGGGCTACGATCAACCGGCTCGGGCTGTCATTCAAGCAATCCAGCTTTCATCCTCATTCACAACCTTTCATCTCGCCACTCAGTCGCACGATGGCAGCTTCGTGACTCGTGACTTTACCAACATGCTACACTCCCCTTCGGGTTTCCCCTCCGGATCAGTTGGTAGATGATGGGTGTTTTCCGCGTCCCTCACCCACTGCCTTGCCAAGGGCAGATTCCCTATAAGTCCTTATGGGCGCACAAACATCTCGTAAAAATCGCCTAAACGAAAAAATAAGAAGGCATCCGGATATTGTGCCTTGATCGACAAGTATTGCTGAATCATCGGAGTATATTTTGCCAAAGTTCTCTGCCTCCGTTACAATATTTTTCACTGCAATATTTTAACATGAATCGAGGCACCGTCCCACTTTTCCATTATTTTTTCTTCTGGTAAGGCGGCAGTTTCCACACTTTTCGAATATCTTGCGATTCATTCCAAGTCGATCCCGAAGTCAGGTATTTGTAGAATTTATCCAGATATTCCTTATGCCGCCCATAATAAGGGCACTTCTTCAATTCGCTCCACAACACGGGCAACCACTTGGCCAACACCTCTTTATCCCCCTGATAATACGCTTCTTGGACGTCTTCCTCGTCCAGCGGATAATAATTGAAATACCGGTAGTGGATGGCAATCAACTTGGCCACGACAAAGACCCCTTTGGTCAGGGTGGGGGAAATCAGCCAACTGGGTAACGTCCGGTATTCAAACCCGCCGTGGTCCTGATATCGAAAATCCCCCAAAAACCCGTACTTGGGACGGCGCCCGATCCCCTGCGGATCTTCCACGATTGCCAAAAATAACGCCAAATAGTTGTCCAAAGCCCGCAACAATTTAAAGTTTGGTTGAACACCGCTAAAGTGGATATGCCCTCCCAACGGGAAAGCATGGTGCGGCAATGCGCCGGCCAGCCATTTTGCCGGGGCACGCCCTGTTTTTTTGGCTGCGTACAACAACCCTTTAAAGATGTTGATGACCAGTGCGCGCGGATCCGGAGTCGGCTCCGGCCGGATCTCCACAAGCGGCTTTAAGGAACGGTTTTGGTTCATCCAGATCGCATCGCACCCGACCCTCCCTTTCACTGGGAAATATCGGGATGCCATCAGCAATCCCCCGGACCTTCCTTCCATGATAAACTCCGGATCGGCTCCCAGCACCACCTGGTTCCAAGGAATGGCCGGAAGATTTACACACTCTTTCACATATTGCTGTACGGCTTTCACGAAGCTTTGTTTCATTTCTTTGTTTAACTTGGGATCACATACCACCTGCCGGACAAAATATTTCCGGTTGGGCCCCACGGCCAGTCGCACCAGTCCGTAATCCAATCCCAACGCATACAAAGCCCGGACGGCCCATTCTTTGATTTTCCGCACTTCCCTCGACGGATCCTGCAAAGAGACCCGCCGGAAACTGTTTTTCCAATTCCTCTTTTGCTCCGCCAGCCAAGCCCCCTGTTGACGGGAACAATAAACCGCCAACACATTGGTTTGGAAAACAGCGACCATGTACTCCCGCAAGACCAGATGATGATGGGAATGCACGGGAACCCCGTGCATCCTTAAGATCCGGTGGCAAGCCGAAGGATTTTTTGTCCTTTGGACATGTCTTTCATCATTTAAAATCAAAACCGGCTCAGACACGGCCACCGATCCGCTCTTTTCCAGATGAATGGTTGAGGCGAGTCTTCCTTGTTGTTCAATCAAAAGATTTTTGATTGATTGCTGATTGTTAAAATCCATATATGGAAGGGTGACGGCTCCCATAACCTTTCCCCTTTCTGTGCATCCCACTTTCCGTCAAGAGCATTATGATCTATATTATGTCTCGGCTTCTCAATTGGTTAAATGTTGTTTCGGATCCAAAAACAAAAAATAAACTGCTGACTGGGTGCCAGCAGTTCCCGAGGAATATCCGTTAATCAATCTTCCAGGTCATCAATGATCAGATCCGGATCCAGTTCATCAAAAGAATCTTCATCCACATGTTCTTCATAGCTTCCCGCCAAATCTTTTTCATCAGTTTCTGCATATTCTAACGGATAGACCGGTACGCAAATCTTCGTTTGCCCAACCATTTCAACCGCAAATTCTTTTTCAACCCGGACGACAATGCCATCTGCGATTCCGTCCGTGTGTGAAGCGATGGAAGCTTCCACACAGTTGGGAGCCTGCGTCACCGTGGCACTGACGGTAACGGTGGAGTCACGGGTGTTGCGGTCATAATAGCTCAGCGGGACTTGCTCGGTGTAATAAACGGTTTCTTTAATCACATCGGTTTTGGTGTTCCCTTTGGTGGAATACCAGATATTCACATCGTACTTGCCGCTGACTTCCACGGCTTCTCCTACTTTTGTGCATTCGTACTGATGATTAATCACCCATGCCCCCAAGATCGTATGGATATTTTCCGGCGGCTTCACTGTGTGCGTGGACTGTAAAAATCTGCGTCCTTTTCCGCATACAGCCTTGGTAATAATTTGTCGGTATTCCATGGCTCTATCTGGATATGACACCATACTTCCCTCCTCCAAGCATCATTCAATAACAAGTGTATGCAGGGCAACTGTCTAGGGTGCAAAAAAACCCCCGGGAAATCATCCCGGGGGAAAATTTTTTTACCGCGAACAACCACAAGGCCCGCCACTTCCACATCCCTGCCGGATTTCACCACCGGTTTCAACGGAAACTTTTTTGGAAACAGTGGTGCCAATCACTTGCTGGATGGTTTGCAAAAGATCATTCACACCCACTTGCGTCTGCTGATACTCCCGGATGATGGGGAGGTTCTCCAGTTCCTGATTCAACTGTTCCAGTTCTTTTTCCAAGATGCGGGCATATTTGGTTTTCTGATAATGCTTGGCATGGACCAATTCTTTTTGCTTTCGCTTGATGGTGTCAATATAATTTTGGACGGTCTTGCTTTTTTTCACCTGCTCTTCCGCGGCACGAAACCGTTGGATTTCTTCGCTTTTTAAAATCAAGTCCGCAAATTGCCGGGCTTGCACCAACACGGGATGGTTTTCAAACGAAGTGTACATTTTACCCTCCCACTTTCGTCAGAGGTTCCTCTTCCACCCAAACTCCTTTTAACGTCCAGGTTTGCGGTTCATCGATCCGGACATGGGCAAATTTCCCGATCAGATGCTTCGGTCCCGTGAAATTCACCAGCTTGTTGGTACGGGTCCGTCCCGATAACACATCCGGATTTTTCTTGCTTGTGCCTTCCACCAAAACTTCCACCACTTGGCCGCGGAGAGCTTCATTTTTCCGGCGGCTGATTTCGTTTTGCAGATCGTTCAAACGTTGCAGTCGTTCTTTTTTCACTTCCATTGGCACGTCATCTTTCATTTTGGCGGCCGGCGTTCCCTCACGCGGTGAGTAAATAAACGTAAACGCCGAATCAAACTCCACTTCCCGGACAAGGGACAGCGTTTCTTCAAATTGTTCTTCGGTTTCTCCGGGGAATCCCACAATAATGTCCGTGGTCAACACCACATCCGGGATGGCTTCTTTAATTTTGCGGACCAATTCAAGGTAAGACTCCCGGGTATATTTGCGCGCCATCAATTTCAAAATTTGCGAGCTTCCGGATTGAACCGGCAGATGAATGTGCTCGACCAGATTTCCGCGTTTGGCCAAAACTTCGATCAGATGGTCATCAAAATCGCGCGGGTGGCTTGTCGTAAACCGGACACGCGGAATGCCGATTTTACGGACATCATCCATCAAGTCGCCAAACCGGTAATTGATATCGGTGAAATCTTTTCCGTAAGCATTCACGTTTTGTCCGAGCAAAGTCACTTCCTGATAGCCTTTGCGCGCCAGTTCGCGAATCTCATTTAACACGTCTTCGGGACGGCGGCTGCGTTCTTTCCCCCGTGTATAAGGAACAATACAGTACGTGCAGAATTTGTCGCATCCGTACATAATGTTGACCCAGGCACGCAGTCCGTCTTCACGCTTCTTGGGCATGTTTTCAACCACATCGCCCTCTTTGGACCATACTTCCACAACCATTTCCTTGCTGAATAAGGCGTTTTGCAACAAGACCGGCAAACGGTGGATATTGTGTGTGCCAAAGATTAAATCCACATGCTGATAACTTTTTAAGATCCGGTTGACGACCACTTCTTCCTGGGACATGCAACCGCAAACCCCGAGGATTAAATCCGGGTTTTCCAACTTCAGGTGTTTGAGGCGTCCCAATTCGCCAAACACTTTATCTTCTGCATTTTCGCGAATGGCACACGTATTCAGCAAAATAATATCCGCTCGATCTTCCCGTTCTGTCCGTTCATAGCCCATTTGTTCCAGAATTCCGGCGATCGTTTCGCTGTCATGAACATTCATTTGGCATCCGTAAGTTTGAATCAAATATTTCTTTCCTGCGCCGACCCCACGCATATTTTCGGGAATCTGATCAAATTGTATCACTTCCACACCCGACTTCCCCCGCCTTTTGGCGGCTTTCAGATCGGGTGCAACAAAATATTGGCTGTAATCTTTCTCTTTTCGTTCCATTTCATCCACCCTTTCTGGTGAGATTGCTTCTATAATGAATAAATCCATGATTTCGAAGGCTGAACACGAATACTGCAATTTTCTCATTATACACGATGAGTGACATGTGTTCAATAAAGATCCTCGGATGATTCTCCCCCATTATAACATGTTGTTGCGAATTTCCCAGCCGGGGAAAATGAATTTTAGCGAATTGTTTGTGTTGCAAACTTGTTTATTTCAAAACACCAATCAATCAAGCCGGATCTCCCTCATAAAGAGAAATCCGGCTTGACCCTCAGTTTTCTTTGAAATGAACTTTTCCATCAGCCAAAGATGCAATTTCCACCAGCGATTCCACTCGAATTCCCTGCTTGCGAAGATTGGAGCCGCCGGGCTGAAAAGATTTTTCAATCACCGCCCCCAATCCGGCCAACCGGGCCCCTGCCATGCGGACCACTTGAATCAAACCTTCTGCCGCTTGTCCATTGGCCAGAAAGTCATCAATCACCAATACCCGGTCCTTTGGGGTTAAGAACTTTTTCGCCACCACCACGGAAGTCGTCTCTTGTTTGGTGTATGAAAAAACTTTGGCTTCATAATAGGAATCCTTCAATGTCAGCGATTTTTTCTTCCGGGCGAAAACCACGGGAACGTGCAATGCCAATCCGGTCATGACAGCCGGCGCAATGCCCGACGACTCAATGGTTAAAATTTTAGTGACGGATTCATCTTGGAAACGCCTGGCAAACTCTTCCCCGACTTCCCTGATCAAAAAAGGATCGATTTGATGATTCAAAAATGCATCCACCTTTAAGATGTCATCGGACAGCACCAATCCCTCTTTGACAATATACTCCTTCAGTTTCTGCAAACGCTCTCCCCTCTTTCCATCGGCTGATTCAAAACCGTGCTTGTCTCTCCATGATAATGGATGACCGGCCCAAACAAAAGCTACAAATCGACCGTCATGCCGGAATAAGCGGTTTGGCAAACACCGTCAAACACCGCCATGGCTTCCTCCTTCAGGTGATCCGGATCATACCCGGGATACAAATGGGTCAAGATCAACTGCTTGGCCTTGAGCCGGCCGGCAGCAAGCCCGGCTTGTCTGGCCGACAGATGCCCTGTTGGTTGATCCGGCAAATCTTTATGTAAAAAGCTTGCTTCACAAACAAACAGGTCAGGGCTTTTCCCCATCTTTTCCCAATCTGTCTCCGGGCCACTGTCTGCCCCGTACAAGATGGTGCGTTTACCGTCATGGATCCGCATGGCAAAACAAGGGACGGCATGATCGGTGCGGAAAAATTGCACGGTCAACCGCCCGCCCAAATGAATTTTCATCCCTTCCCGGATCCCGTTTCGGTCAATCTCTGTTTTATAACGCAACTTTTCAAACCAACCGGCCGGTTTCTCCGGTGACCAGACCGCAAGGGGGTGTTTCCTTTTCCCTTGTTTTCGGGCGGTCATGACCGCGTACTGCAAAACAAAAAAATCAACGATATGGTCATGATGCAAATGCGACAACAAAACGGCATCCAACGCTTCGATGGCGATCCGTTCGACCAGCCGGGCCAGTATGCCGCTGCCGCAATCAATCAGGATTTTTTTCCCTTCCGCCTCCAACAGATAACCGGGAGTCCCACCTCCCGGCGCCGGATAAGGGGAATGGCAACCAAGCACCGTCCATCTCATCAGGCATCCTCCTTCGCATTCCATTATCACAACAAACTCTCTCCGTCCATTCCACAAAAAAAGCTGTACAGACATTAGTCTGCACAGCTTTTTTACTTTATGCAAATTCGGCAACCAATTCTTCGAAGTCTTGTTCGGAAATTTTCAGCTCTTGTTTTGCCAACGGCTCTTCTTTAAAGCCTCTGATCACGGATTCATAGGAGGGTTGCTCTTTGTTTTGGTAGATGATTCCTGTGACCAATCCTTGATGTTCCATCAGTTTTTGCATGGCCATTTGTCGGTCGGATGAATCATAATCCGGATCATCATCCAAGCTGACCAGATTTTGTTTGAAAAAGTCATACGTGTTGATTTTGTTGTACGTTACACAAGGGCTGTAAACATTGATAAAGGAAAATCCTTTATGCTTGATCCCTTCTTCGATCACACGGGTTAATTGTTTCAGGTCACTGGAAACTGATTGAGCCACAAAACCGGCTCCTGCTGTCAGCGCCATTTCCATTGGATGAATGGGTGCTTCAATGGCACCTTGCGGCGTGCTTTTGGTTTTAAATCCTTTTTCGCTTCGTGGAGAAGTTTGGCCTTTGGTTAATCCGTATACCTGGTTATCCATGACAATATAGGTGATATCCACATTCCGGCGAATGGCATGGATGGTGTGCGACATCCCGATGGCGAATCCGTCTCCATCCCCGCCGGCTGCAACCACCGTTAAATCGCGGTTAGCCAGTTTCAACCCTTGTGCAATCGGCAGCGCTCGGCCATGGACACCGTGAAATCCATACGCATTAATATATCCGGAGATCCGTCCGGAACAACCAATCCCTGAAACAACGGCTACTTCATGCGGCTCCAAACCGGTATTGGCGAAAGCGCGCTGCATGGCGGCCAACACGGAAAAGTCACCGCAACCGGGACACCAGTTGGGTTTTACTTTATTGCGAAAATCTTTAAACGTGGCCATGGACCAACAGCTCCTTACATTGATGATAAATTTCAGAAGGTAGGAATGGGTTTCCGTCATATTTTCCAAAGTGAACCAGTTTTTCAGCCATTCCTACATACATTTTGATGACATTGGTTAATTGTCCTGTAGCGTTGTTTTCAACAACCAATACTTTTTTCGCTCTGTTCATTTGCTCCCGGATGATTTCCGTCGGGAACGGCAACAATTGGCGAATGTGTGCATGGTTGATTTTCAAGCCTTCTGCTTCTGCGCGCTCTTTCGCTTCGGAAATCGTGCCGCGGGTCGAGTTGAATCCGATAACCAAAAGATCGGCATCATCGTGCGGAGCATCCAGGTAAACCGGTGTGTCAAAATCGATGCCGTTTTTCAGTTTCATGAGCCGTTTTTCCATCATTTTTTTGCGGTTTAACGGTTTTTCCGACGGACGTCCGGTTTCGTCATGCTCCACTCCGGTCACATGGTGCAACCCGTTTTTCTGTCCTGGAAGAACCCTTCTGGAAATGCCATCCTCAGTCAGTTCATAACGCAAAAATAATTGGGAAGGCTCCAACTCCGGAAGCTCTTCATCCCAGGAAACCAGCTTTCCGCGTTTAATTTCAATCCGGTCGTATTCCAGCGGCTCAACGGTTTGTTTCCCGAGCGACATCGCCAAATCCGACAGGATAATCACCGGGCATTGATACTGTTCCGCCAGATTGAACGCCTGAATGGTATCGTAGAAGCATTCTTCGGCTGTGCTCGGAGCAATGACAATTTTCGGGATTTCACCGTGGGTGCTGAACAGCATGGACAATAAGTCACTTTGTTCCTGTTTGGTCGGAAGACCGGTACTGGGCCCGCCACGCTGCGTGTTCACGATCACCGCCGGCGTTTCGGTCATCCCGGCCAGCCCAATCGCTTCGGTCATCAGTGACAATCCAGGCCCTGCTGAAGCCGTGAGAGCACGAACACCACCATAGTTGGCCCCGATCACCATGGTGATCGCTGCAAGCTCGTCTTCTGTTTGAACTACCGAACCACCAAATTTCGGAAGTTTTTTGATCAAATACTCCATGATTTCTGAAGATGGGGTAATCGGATATGCAGCCATCAACCGGGCTCCCGCTGCAATCGCCCCCAGTGCAATGGCGTCATTTCCGATCATATATAACCGCTTTTTCCCGTCAGAAGGTTCCAAGCGAAATCTTGTTATTCCATCACCAAGTTCGCCTTCCGCATGCTCGAACCCTCTTGTAATCGCTTCCATATTCCTATCTACCACTTTTTGGCCTTTCCGTGCGAACCTTTCTTCAATCACTTCTTTAAAAGCATCCGCCGGAATGCCCAACAATGCAGCCGAGGCCCCGACAGCCACCATGTTTTTCATTTGGGACATTCCGATTTCTTCGGCAATCTTGGTAAACGGAATCGCAAGAAGGTTTGCGTTTACTCCTTCCGGAACGGTTGGATTAAACTTGGCATCGGCCAAGATGACCCCGCCCACAACCAATTCATGAGCATTCAAGTCAATGGATTCTTGGTCAAATGCAACAAGTATATCCAGCTCGTCGGAAATGGAGCGGATTGGGTTTATGCTGATACGAATCTTGGTGTTGGAGTGACCACCTTTAATTCGTGAAGAAAAATGTCTGTACCCGTATAAATAATACCCTTTTCGATTTAAAGCTGTTGACAAAATCTCTCCTGCACTGTCAATACCTTCCCCTTGTTGTCCGCCCACTTTCCACGAAAGCTGCTTAACCAATGAACTCATCTCCTTTAATACTGCCACACACTACACAATATTAAAATAACTATGAAAGATATCAACTCTTCACAAAGAAAGGAATAAAGCCAACTTTGTGCTGAGTGATAGCATTTTCATGTATCATTCTAGACCTGTATGGTATAAAAAGCAACCGTTTTAAGTTCTCTATCTTTCCAATTTTTCTTTTAATGTTGCAAAAAAAGACCTAAGTAAAAAAAAGATCATTTTTGCTAAACTTTTTTCGGCTTTATGACGGTAAATGATTTAAGTAAAAAGCACAGGCATTTTCCCATGCCCATTTCCTCACCAATGACTCAGGGTAACGGCGCAAAAGCGCTTCTTTCAACCAGTATATATCCCTGTAATTATGTAAATTTTTAATTTTCAAACGGATCCCGTCAAAATCCGATCCAAAACAAAGATTCCGTTCGCCTCCCAGGCTGCATACATGTTCGATATGTAACAAAAGATGATCGATGGTGGCTTCCTTTTCACAAGGATATGTAAACGATGGAACAAAGGTGATCCCGATCAATCCGCCTTTTCGGATCAGCGCCTGGATTTGTTCATCTTCCAGATTCCGCGGATGAGGGGCGATTTTCCGGCAATTGGAGTGAGAAGCAAGCACCGGCAAATCAGACTCCATCACTTCCCAAAACCCTCGCACCGACAAATGGGAAACATCCAAAATCATGCCCAGCCTTTCCATCTCGGTGATCACTTTTTTTCCGAAGTTCGTCAATCCTCCGTTCCGTTCCTCTTCAATGCCGTCCGCCACTTCATTGGCATGGTTCCAAGTCAACCCCAACTGGCGCACACCGAGGCGGAAAAACAGCCGCAGGAAGGCAAGTTCTCCATGCAAGGCGTCGGCCCCTTCCATCGCCAACAGTGCCCCCATCCGATCCGGGGCACATTTTTTTAACGCTTGTTTCGAACCGACAAAATGAACCGCTTCTTCTTTCCTGATAATCTGTTCATAAAACAAATCCACTTGTTTCAATGCGACTGACAACCGGTTTTCTCTGGGTACCGAATCAGGTACCCATATCGCAAAAACCTGCAAAGCCACCAAGGCTTCTTTCAGATGGTGATAAGAACTGTCCAACCGGGAGCGGGGGTCATAAAAAGAATGGTCTTTCAAATTTCGCCACATTTTGCTTAACACATCGCAATGCCCATCCATCCATTGCATCTTGTTCACCCTTCCATTTAAAAAAACCTGTCTATATAAATAAACAGGTTTTTTTGAATATATCGACCAATTTCCCTAACGAGGTTCCACAATCAGTTTGATCGCGGTCCGTTCTTCACCATCGATCATAATATCGGTAAAAGCAGGAATACAAATCAGATCAATCCCACTAGGCGCCACGAATCCTCGTGCAATCGCAACCGCTTTTACAGCTTGATTCAGCGCCCCTGCGCCAATTGCTTGCATCTCTGCTTGACCACGTTCACGCAAGACTCCGGCGAGTGCACCAGCAACAGAATTCGGATTAGATTTTGCTGAAACTTTTAATACTTCCATGTAGGTACCTCCTCGATGGTTGGAGTGAATCCACTACTATCCTATTCGACTCGCAAGTAAAAATTCCTTCCAATTTGCATAGATAGGAGTAAAAAATCATAAATAAATTTATTCTATTTCAACCGATAAGCGGATGCTCCGCATCAATACGAATCCTCGTTAATTTCGTGGCTTTTTTGGTTTGTTTGTCCAAATCGATCAATACAGCATTAAATTGTTCTCTTCCTTTTGCAACAGAAAAGCGAACAGGCATTTGTGTGATAAACCGCTTCACGACTTCCTCTTTTTTCATCCCGATCACGCTGTCATACGGGCCGACCATCCCCACATCCGTCAAATAACCCGTTCCTTTTGGCAAAATTCGTTCATCTGCCGTTTGCACATGCGTGTGCGTCCCGATCACCGCGGAAACTTTCCCATCCAGGTAACATGCCAATGCTTGTTTTTCCGACGTGGTTTCCGCATGAAAATCGACCAATATATACGGGGTTCCTGAAATCCGGCTCAAAATTTCATCCATTTTTCTGAACGGACAATCCAATGGTCCCATATACGCTCTCCCCATCAGATTGACCACAACCACTTTTACGCCTTTTACCGTCAGTAAAACATGGCCTTTCCCGGGCGTCCCCGGCGGATAATTGGCGGGACGGATTAAAAACGGCTCCTCATCGATAAAATCAAACACCTCGGACTGCGCCCAAGCATGATTTCCCAATGTGACACAATGGATTCCCAGATCCATCAGTTCCCTCAGGATGTCCCGTTGAATTCCCCGTCCGTTGCCCGCGGCATTTTCCCCGTTTGCCACAATCACATCGGGCGAGTACATTTGGTTTAATTTAGGCAAATAATTGGCGACCGCTTGTCGCCCCACTTGTCCAACAATATCACCGATCATTAAAATTCTCATCAGTACAAATAGCCTCCAACTCCGCTAAGATGCTTGAAAAAATAAAGCGGCCGCAAGGCCACTTTATTTCGCATATTCGACCGATCTTGTCTCTCGAATCACCGTCACCTTAATATGGCCGGGGTAATCCAATTGACTTTCGATCTGTTTGGTAATTTCTCGGGATAAACGGACGGCTTCCGCATCATCGACTTCATCCGGCTTCACGATGATCCGACATTCACGCCCTGCTTGAATTGCATATGATTTTTCCACGCCGTCGAAGGAATCGCAAATCTCTTCCAATTTCTCCAAGCGCTTGATATATGCCTCCAATGTTTCCCGCCGGGCTCCGGGTCTGGCCGCCGAAAGCGCATCCGCCGCTCTGACCAAGACAGCAATCACACTCGTCGCTTCACAGTCTCCGTGATGAGAAGCAATGCTGTTGATCACCACGGGATGTTCTTTATATTTTTTCGCCAATTCGACGCCAATATCCACATGGGAACCCTCGATTTCGTGGTCAATGGCTTTTCCGATGTCATGAAGCAAGCCGGCCCGTTTCGCCAGATGAATGTCTTCACCCAATTCCGCGGCCAACAAACCAGCCAGATGCGCAACCTCCATGGAGTGCTTCAAAACGTTTTGCCCATAACTGGTACGGAATTTTAACCTGCCGATGATCTTAATCAGATCCGGATGCAATCCGTGCACGCCGGTTTCAAAGGTGGCCTGCTCTCCATATTCACGAATCCGTTCGTCCACATCCCGGCGGGATTTTTCCACCATCTCTTCAATCCGGGCCGGGTGAATCCTTCCGTCAGCCACCAGTTTTTCCAACGCCACCCGCGCCACTTCACGGCGAATGGGGTCAAATCCGGACAAAATCACGGCTTCCGGCGTATCATCAATGATCAGGTCAATTCCCGTCAACGTTTCCAACGTCCGGATATTCCGGCCTTCACGCCCGATAATGCGGCCTTTCATCTCATCATTGGGTAAATTCACTACGGATACGGTCGTTTCCGCAACATGATCCGCCGCGCAACGTTGAATGGCTAAAGACAAGATTTTCCGTGCACGCCGGTCTCCTTCATCAATCGCCTGTTGTTCCATCTCTTTCATGATTTGAGCCGTTTCGTGTTTCATCTCATTCTCGACTTTAGCCAGAATCAACTGACGCGCTTCTTCCGTGGTAAGTCCGGAAATCCGTTCCATCTCTTTGAGCTGTTCCTGGTATAGCCGGTCAATCTCCCGCTGACGTTCATCAATATATTTCTCGCGTTTGGCCAGTTCTTCCTCACGCGATTCCAAATTTAATTGTTTTCGTTCCAGTGTTTCTTCTTTTTGGTCAAGACGACGCTCAATCCGCTGTAATTCATTCCTCTGCTCACGAATCTCTTTTTCCGCTTCGGTGCGCAATTGATGGATTTCATCCCTGGCTTCAAAGATTTTTTCTTTTTTGTTGGCTTCGGCTTCTTTGTTCGCCTTTTCCAGAATCTCGGCAGCTTCCTTCTCCGCACTGCCGATCCGGGCTTCCGCCGTCATTTTGCGTATCCAATAACCCGCACCGATTCCGACACCGAGAGAGGCAAACATCAGAACGATGTCCAATCCGTTAAACACCATTGGATTCACCGCTCACCTCCTCTGTTTCTGTTTACAAAATAAGACCGATGAACTCGGTCTTCTCACGCTCGTCCTCACTCATTTTTTGCTATACCAGGTCAAGGCTGGAAAACCAGCAAACATTTTCAAATTCCTTCAGGTTTCTATTCCAAACTTACTTCGTCAGAAGGTATCTTCCACCGTTAAAAAAGGCAAAGATACAACTAAATTGTATTATTTATACAGTATTGTTGTCAAGATTCCGGCTGCGCTCCACTTCCGACTTACCGGATGACAACCGCACGTAATAGGCCGAATCGGCCGATTCCGTCAGATGCGTATTGTGCGTGACAAGAATGATTTGCCGGCCGAACGTTTCCCCGACCGATTTTAAAAACTCAATCATGGGGACGATATAATCTTCACTCACATGTTTTCCGGGTTCATCCAAAATAATCGGCCCTTGGACACGGGGCTTGATCGTTTCCATGAGCGCAATCCTGAGCGCCAATGAGACAATGTCGACGACACCGCCGCCGCGGGCATCCTGTGGACGGTTTTTCACTTCCTGTTCATCCCACTTCGAAACCACATAAAATTCCGCCGTCGGATTTCCGCCATGATCCGAGAGCTCAATTTGAAAACGAAACGTCGAACCGAAGACATACTTCAAGGCATTGGTCACCAGCGTTTCCAATTGTTGCTTTGCCTGTTGGCGGGCATAGTCTGATGACAGTTGGAACAAAAGACGCACCCGGTCCAACAGATCACGGTGCTCCACGCTTTCTTTCAACCGGGTTTCCGTCTCATTCAACTGACGCAAATGCAGCTCTTTTTCCGCTTTTCGGCGCAACAGTTCATCTCTTGCTTCTTTCAAAGCCTGTTGCAATTCCTCAAGTGATGTGTCTTTCATCTCATTCTCTCAACTCCTTGGGCAAATAGCTCCATGCCTTTTCAATGCCTTCCTCAATCTCTTTTTCCAGCCGCTCAATCTCCCCGGGCAAATCTTCCGGTTCCACTCCCAGCTCCCTGGCTTCTTTGACAATCTCCTCTTCCTGCTTTTCCAAATCTTCCAGACGGGCTTTGGCAACCGTCAATTTGCTTTTGGCATCTTCCAGTTGCGCTTTGAGTTGTTTAATCTTCTCTTCCAGCTGCTGCACGAGAAATTCCTCCTTGATACTCTTCCATGATATGTTGCAAAACAGAGTGGCCGATGGGCGTTCCGCAGGTCGGACACTTTCCGATCTTTTTTAACAGCCGGATCCATTCCCGGGTGCAACGCAAAATTTCCTGTTCTTTTTCCTGGATGTATTTTTTTCCGGTGGCAATCCGTTT
Source organism: Thermoactinomyces sp. FSL K6-2592 (assembly GCF_038006465.1). NCBI lineage: Bacteria > Bacillati > Bacillota > Bacilli > Caryophanales > Thermoactinomycetaceae > Thermoactinomyces > Thermoactinomyces sp. FSL K6-2592. The sequence continues at coordinate 1,382,751 of NZ_JBBOVH010000001.1, read as the reverse complement.
TTGGCAATCCAGCCGGCTTCGGTGCAAATCGTCCAGTTTCTTCATCAGCGCTTCTTTCTCTTCTATGTTCGGCACCACTTTTTCCAACACCTCTAAGGCTTCTTGGTTTTGCTTTTGCACCTGCCGCCAGTACTTAAGTTCCCTTGCATTCTTTTCTTTCCGTCGTTTTAAAGGCTGGAGCACTTTGAAACGCTCGTGCTTTTCGGCCAGTTTCTCTAACTCCCGCATGCCTTGCGGCACGTTTTTAAGCCTGAGCACAAAGGTTTCAAGCCCGGCTTTTTTCTCTTTGATCTGATTCCGCTTGTTTTGGAGCCGGAGCAGTTGCTCAAACCTTTTTTGGCTCCTAGACAAACCGGCAAGCCGCCTTTCCGCTTCCGGAATGTGTTCACCCTGCTTGACCGTTTCCAGCGTGCGCTCTTTTTCCTGTTGAAGCCGGATCCACTTTTCGTTTAAACGAATCAACCGGGAAAGCATCGCTTTTTGATACTCCAAGTGAAGCAGCTGCTGTTCGGCATCCGGCAACCGTTTTAATGCCGCAACTTTTTCCTGCCACACTTCTTTTCCCCGCCGTATCTCGATCAAGCTTTCCAGTTTTGCTTCCAAAGACGCTTGCAGACGCTTTTTTTCTTGCACGTCAAGAAAAGCCCGTTCCGCCACTTGAAAATCGGCTTCCAACTGCTGCAGGTTCTCATACGGCTTTAATTTTTCATCCAACCGCTCTTTTTCCTGTTCCAGCTGGCGGATCGTTCCACTTAAAGCCAGCCGGTCGGTGCTCGTTTTTTTCAAGGCTTTGTCGATTAAATGGGCACCGCTGATCCGGCCGATGGTTTTCGCTTTGTTTTGATTCGATTCAAAAAGCAAAAAAGGGCTCTCCAATTGTGTGCCGAAATTCAACAGCAACTCTTTTTGGTCCAGCTCAACCGGAACGATCCGGTGCACGTCGGAGATTTCCTCCGGCACGGAGTTTCCAAATCCTTCAAAGATTTGTTCCTTTCCGTCCGGTGTATTGAGCACATACCGGTTGACCGAACGGCTGCGGATTCTCTCGATCGCCGTCCCGTCCGTCAACACCAGACGAACGCGGCACTCTTTGGCCCCGGTCCGGATAAAATCCGTTCCCCGCGGAGTGTTAAACAACACCCACTTCAATGCGCGCAAAATCGCGCTTTTCCCGCTGTCAGACGGTCCCACAAACACATTGAGCCCGTCGGTGAAATCAATTTCGGTATACTGATGGGACTGGAAATTTTCAATCACGAGCTTTTTAAAACCATTCAATGGTTGCTCTCCCTTTCTGCTTCTTGTTCAATCGCAATCCTCCGCTGGGCTTCCAAAGTGACAACATCCCCGATGTCATGCAACTTGGACATTTCAAAGAGGATATCCATGATGTTGATGGATTGAAAATCGGTCACCGATTTGACTTCACGGATGAATTCGCCCAGCTGTTTTTCGCGGAATTCTTCTTTTTCAATGTAGGACCGGTCCAAAATTTCTTCCCCCCGCTTGGCGCATTGAAGCGGAACCAGCCGGACATCGATGCCCTCTTTGTTCAATTCCAGAAGGGCGACTTGGGGCATCCGTTTGATTTCCGACCGGTGGTTGTTGATACGGGCCAACGCGCCGGGATTGACAATATATTTTCCATTCCGGTGCTGTACGGGAAAGCCTGCATGATAATGCCCAGTCAACAGAACATCGACGGAATCGCTCCAGACTTCGTGAACCGCCGTGTGCGGGATGCTGTCCGGAAGAGCCCTGTCCACCAACATACCGTGAACCATATGCACGCAATATTCGGCTCCGCATTCATTTGGCACTGTATAATCGAGATGCCGCTTTCGTTTGTCCAAATCATAATGGAAAGGTTGGGCGCTGATCTGAACGGTGATGCCGTCTTTCTCCCATTTGATCCGTTCCCCTTCGTTCACCAACCGGATGGCACCGAAGGCATCGAGCAACCCCAGCATCGTCCGCTCCACCGTTGCGGGATTATGTCCGTAAATATCATGATTCCCCGCAACCGCGAAAATGGGGGCCGGAAAACGGCGAAACAGCCCGGCGAATTCCCGGACAATGGCGGGGGAAAGATTGGGGCGGTCAAACAAATCCCCGCCGTGCAAGACCAGATCGACCCGCTCTCTTTCGGCAATGTCAATCACTTCTTCAATCTTTTCGCGAATCGCCTGCTGGAAATCGTCGGTACGGCTTCGTGGTGATGTCCCACGGATATGTGTATCGGTCATATACAATATTTTCATGGACCATTCCCCTTCTCTTCTTCGTGACGGGCCCGGAAAAGATTCAACACCTCATACACCACGCCCATGGAAAATCCCTGCCTGACGAGGTAATTGCCCAGGCGGCGTTCGATCCGGGGCCAAGACTCGTGGCATAAACGCAAATAGCGCCTTTCAGCAATGGATATTGCCAACTGGCGCTCATCTTCCTCCCCGATATGAATCAATGCCTCATCAACGACCGCCGGGTCCATTCCTTTGTTCAACAGCTCCTGTTTCAAACGCCTTTTTCCGTATCCTTTATGATGTTGCCGCTCATTCACCCAGGCTTTGGCAAATTCCAAGTCATTTAAAAATCCGCTTTTTTCCAACTCCAAAATGACTTGTTCGACGGTTTCGCGTTCAAAACCTTTGCGGCCCAAATACATTTTGACTTCATGCGTTGTACGGGGCTTGTAAGATAAATAATGCAAAGCCTTTTGCTTCACCTTGTTGTATTCTTCCGCCTCAAGCCACTCATGAATTTCGCTTTCATCCAGCTCCATGCCTTTGTGAAGCCGGTACTTCACCAAAATATCTTCATGGATGGAGAGGAGAAACTCTCCATCCACATAGATATGATATCGCGGCTTGTTAAGATACGGCTTTTCAATCCGGGTGATTTTTTTTCTCTCTCCCACTTGCCTCATCCATTCTTCAGAACCGGTTTTCAAGCAAGTTCTTCCGTTTTGTCCGCTTTACTTTTCTTCTTTTTTGTGTCTTTTGCCTCTTCCGGTTCACTTGCCTGAATGACGGGCAAGTTGTAATGGGACCGGATCCGGTTTTCGATATTGAGGCAGACATCCGCATGCTCTTTCAAAAATTGTTTGGCATTTTCGCGTCCTTGCCCCAAGCGGTCTCCTTCGAAGGAATACCATGCCCCGCTCTTATTGACAATGTCCAGTTCCGAAGCGATGTCCAAGACACTTCCTTCTTTGGAGATGCCCTCTCCGAACATGATGTCGACATCCGCCTGTTTAAAAGGAGGTGCCACTTTGTTTTTCACCACTTTGATTCTCGTGCGGTTTCCGACCATGTCGCTTCCTTGCTTGATGGTTTCAGCGCGGCGGACTTCCAGGCGTACACTGGAGTAGAATTTCAGTGCGCGTCCGCCCGGTGTCGTTTCCGGGTTTCCAAACATGACGCCCACTTTTTCACGGATTTGGTTAATAAAGATGGCAATGGTTTTGGATTTATTGATCGCTCCGGAAAGCTTGCGCAGTGCCTGAGACATCAACCGGGCTTGCAACCCGACGTGAGAGTCTCCCATTTCCCCTTCAATTTCCGCTTTGGGCACCAGTGCCGCCACCGAGTCAACCACAATGATATCGACGGCACCGCTGCGAACGAGGGCTTCGGCAATTTCCAACGCTTGCTCCCCGGTATCCGGCTGTGACAACAACAACTCCGAAATGTTCACTCCCAGTTTTTCGGCATATACGGGGTCAAGTGCATGCTCTGCATCAATAAACGCGGCTTGTCCGCCTTTTTTTTGCACCTCTGCAATGGCGTGCAAAGCCACCGTGGTTTTCCCGGAAGATTCCGGCCCGTAAATTTCAATGATCCTTCCGCGGGGATATCCGCCCACTCCCAAAGCAATGTCAAGGGCCAGCGCGCCGCTTGAAATGGTCTCCACCTGGCGGGTGGCCTGGTCTCCCATTTTCATGATCGAGCCTTTGCCAAACTGCTTTTCTATCTGTCTCAATGCCATTTCCAACGCTTGTCGTCGATCGGACATGTATCGTTCCTCCTCTTTTTCCCCATTAAATCATATGAACATCATATCGTGTTTTTCTTCATCTGCCAAGATCATTTACGAACATTTATTCGACTCTTTTTTTGGAAATCCTCGTGTAATGCAAAAAAAAGTGTGTTACGTTATAGGTAGAAGCAAAAAAGGAGTGAGGCGCATTGCAAAAGGAACAGATGAAAGAACAAATCATGGAACAACTGGAACAAGTCAATGACCCGGAGTTAAATATTGACATTGTCAATCTGGGTCTGGTCTATGACATAGATATCGATGATGAAGGAAATGTCAAGGTCACCATGACGTTGACAGCCATGGGTTGCCCTTTGGCCGGCATCATCCAGCAGGAAGTGGAACAAGCGTTGAAAAATGTGGAAGGCGTCAATAAAGTGGACGTGGAAATCGTTTGGAACCCCCCGTGGGACAAAAGCCGGATGTCCCGATATGCCAAAATCGCTTTGGGCATTCCCGACTGAAAAAAGAGCTCTTACTTTGTGGTTGATCCACAAAGTAAGAGCTCTTTTGGGTTTTTTGCCCTTTATGAACGGTTGCGGGGACGGGCCGGCTCCATATTGACCCGGGAACCGTTGATTTTGGATTGCCGGAACGCCTCATAAACAAAAGGCGCAACATCCTCTGGAACCTCCACAAAAGAAAAGCGGTCGTAGATGTTGATTTTCCCCACTTGCCTCAAGCTGATCCCCGCATTCTCCGAAATCGCTTTGGCCAACTCCTGCGGATGCAGGTTGGCATTTCGCCCCACATTGATAAAAAAGCGGACCATTCCTGGCGATGCCCCCGTTTCCCCGAAATGGTAAGTGTTGTCAATGCTCTTGACAAACCGGTCGGAAAAAGCGAGATACAACGAAGCCGCCACCACTTTTTCCATGGAAAATTTCTTCGACAATTCCCCGGTCATTTCCTCAAACAATGTCATGTCCACATCGGAACGGATGGTATTTTCAATCTGCGCTATCCAGCTTTCTTGCTGCTTCGCCGCGACCTCCTCCAACGTGGGCAGTTCCCGGGCCTTCAATTTGGTGCCCGTTTCCTGTTCAATCGTGCGAAGCTGTTTCATTTCCCTGGGGGTGACCAGCGTGAGAGCCACCCCTTTGCGTCCGGCTCTGCCCGTTCTTCCAATCCGGTGCACGTAACTTTCCACGTCTTGAGGGATGTCGTAATTGATCACATGGGAAACACTCCCCACATCAATGCCGCGGGCGGCCACATCGGTTGCCACCAAAAGTTCAATTTCCCCGCTGCGGAAGGATTGCATCACGCGATCCCGCTGTTGCTGGGCCAGATCCCCGTGCAGTCCGCCGGCCAGATAGCCTCGTCCCTGCAAGGAATCCGTCAATTCATCCACGCCTTTTTTCGTACGGCAAAAAATAATCGCCAAATCCACTTCTTCACTGTCAAGAATCCGGCACAGGGCATCCACCTTGTAACTGTCCAACACGCGATAATAAATCTGGCGGATCACCGGCACCGTCACTTCGCCCCGGTTGACGGTGATATACTTCGGCTTGCGCATGTACTTTTTCGCCAATTGGCGAATGGCCGAAGGCATGGTGGCCGAAAAAAGCAACAATTGATGATGTTTCGGCATGAAGCGGAACACTTGCTCAATGTCATCAATAAATCCCATGTCCAGCATTTCATCCGCTTCATCCAACACCACGGTTTCAACATGGGAAGGATCGATCGTGCCGCGTCTCAAATGGTCCAACAGCCGGCCGGGAGTCCCGATCACCACATGAACCCCTTGTTGCAGCGCCTTGATTTGGCGCCCGATCGATTGCCCGCCATACACCGGCAATGTTTTCACCCGTTTTTTGCGCCCGATTTTCCGCAATTCTTCCGACACTTGAATCGCCAACTCACGGGTCGGGGCCAAAATGATGCTTTGGACATGCGGCTGTTTCGGATTCACCCGCTCCAAAATGGGAATGCCGAACGCCGCGGTTTTTCCGGTTCCGGTCTGCGCCTGCCCGATCACATCTTCCCCCCGGAGCACGGCCGGAATACACTCCGCTTGTATCGGAGAAGGTTCTTCAAATCCGATATCGTGTATTCCGTTTAATATTTCATTGCTTAATTGAAACTGATCAAAACGATTCATCTTGTTGTTTCACCTTTCTTTAAACATTGCTCAAGAACAAATAAGGCATAATTCGCCGCCAACAGTTGTATACGCCTGCGCGATCCTTTCAAAGCGAACTGATAAACCCGCACCGGCTGTCCTTTTTCGGCCAATCCGATAAATACCGTTCCCACCGGTTTTGCTTCCGCCGGATCCGGCCCGGCGACCCCTGTGACCCCGAGTGCGAAATCCGAATCAAAACGCTCCAACGTGTTTTGGGCCATGATTTCTGCCGTTTGTGCACTGATTGCACCATATTGATTCAAACATTCCGCCGGCACCGAGGCGATTTTTTCTTTGACTTCATTGGTATAGGTCACCCATCCGCCTTTAAACGCCCGGCTGCTTCCCGACACGGAAGTCAAAAGATGAGCCAGTTTTCCGCCGGTGCAACTTTCCGCCACCGCCACTGTTTTCTGATGGCGAATCAACCCGGCCACCACCACTTCTTCCAGCGTCTCACCCTGTTCGCTGTAACAATATTCCCCGATCCGGGTTAAAACTTTCGCTTTTTGCCGGTCAATCAGCTGACGTGCCTCCGCTTCGCCCGGCGCCCAAGCCGTGATTCTCAAAACAACCCCCGATTCTTTGGCATAGGTGGCCAAAACGGGATTATCCTGTTGCCGGATCAAATCGGCAATCTTCTCCTCCAAAAGCGATTCGCCCAATCCAAAAAAAGAAAGGGATTCCGCAAGAATCACCTGCCCCTCCTGAATCACTTCGCGCATGAGGAAAGGACGCACCTGCTCTTCAAACATCGGCACCAATTCCCCCGGAGGACCCGGCAACAGAACATAAGTGATCCCGTCCACCTGCAGAGCCAAACCGGGAGCCGTTCCATGATGGTTTTGGAAAACAACACCGCCGGAAAAAACATAAGTCTGCTTGTAATTATTTGCGGGGACCACCTTCATCCGTCCTTCAAAATACTTCTCCAGACGGCGTTTCACCTCCGGATCCTCAACCAACGGAACCCCCGTCACTTCCGAAACGGTTTCTTTGGTCAAGTCATCCATGGTGGGCCCCAGCCCGCCACAGAGGAAAATCAACTGCGATCGCGTGCGTGCGAGTGAAATCACGTCATGCAGCTTTTGTGCATCATCCCCGACCGATGTGTGAAATTGAACATCAATCCCCAATGAATGGAGTTCCCGGGACAAATAAGAAGAATGCAAATCCACCGTTTCTCCCGCCAACAACTCAGAACCAACCGTAATGATTTCTGATTGCATTTTATCTTTCCTTTCTCTTTAGCCAAATCCCGGACGACACTACTGTGTATTGGTCAATGAAACGATCTTGCGGTTTTTGTAAAAGTAATCCACTCCGGAAATGACCGTGATGATCACGGCCAGCCAGGTGGCGATCATGGAAAACGGAAATGAAATGGTTGAGAACGGAACATTGTTGAGCATCAATGAAACAATCGCCACAATTTGTATGATGGTCTTCAGTTTTCCCAATGGACTGGCTGCAATCACATGGCCTTCGGTGACCGCAATCATCCGGAGGCCGGTCACGGCAAATTCCCGGCTGATGATCACAATGGCCATCCACGCCTCCAGTCGTTGCAACTCCACCAATGAGATCAAGGCTGTTGTCACCAACAGTTTATCAGCCAACGGATCAAGAAATTTCCCCAAATTGGTCACCATTTTTTTCCGTCTTGCTATGTATCCGTCCACCCCGTCCGTAACGGCAGCCAAAATAAAAATAAACGTGGCGATCAATTCGCCCGCGGTCAACTTCGCCGCTCCCACATGGATTTCTCCGATGTCAAAGCGAAACAACAAAAAGATCATCACAATGGGGACTAAAAAAATACGAGCCAATGTAATCTTGTTGGCCAGGTTCATCCTATCCAACCTCCCTGGCAATAACCATTTTGATGTAAAAATTTCATCCGCATTCACACAATCATCATGAATTTAGGAAGAGGATTTTCAAAGCCCCGCACGCACGGGAGCAGCGGAAACACCGCACCATTCATTTCCGGCGTTTCGCATTTTCCAAGAAGGGAATGCCGTCGCTTTTGAAGATGCCCTGGTTGGCACCATCTTGTAAAGCCGTTTTTCGTCTTTTGTCAATCAACTTTATTTTTCTAGTATAAACGCATCCATCCTTTAATATTAAACCCATACCTTCCTCGTTTAATTCTTTCGTAAGTATAAACCAAGCATCTGACGCGTGTCAAAAAAAGCAGAGAGGAAGAGGGATCCTCTCTGCTGAACCGCTTTTATTCATCATCCGTGCTTTCTTTCTTTTTGAATTGGTACAATGAAACTTGCTGCTGTGAAGAGGTGTCAATATAAACCCCGTTGACATAGAGTTTAACATAATGGGGATGATCGACCCGCAAAGAAATCCACTCCGGGTCGGAAAATTCTTCCGCCTGGTTCGGGGACAATGCTTTGGAAGCAATCACTTTCCCCGTGGGTCCCCCCGAACGGATCTGGATTTCAGTTGATTTGTCCGCCACCACTTTCACCGTCACTTTTTCGGCTTTTGAAACACCGTACACATCGCCTTGTTCTCCTTTTTCAGCCGGTTGAATCAATTCCACCTGCGGACGTTCTTTGGGTTCCGGTTTGGCCTCCGGATCCGCCGTTTCCGTTTGCGGTTCCTCCAGCTGAACCGTTTCTGCGTCGGATGAGTCTTGATCCAGAACCAGCCATGTAACCACACCGGCTGCGATCAATAAAACGGCGATGGAAGAAACCAAGAGAGCGTTCGGCCACTTGGCAATCCATTTCTTTTTCGGTTCGGATGATTCTTGTGTCCGGCTGCTTCGGGACGGAAGCGTGGTGACCGGCCGGGACTCTTCGGGACGCTCTTCTTGTTCCCACTTTTTATATGCATCCAACATCGGCTTTGCATCGATTCCCAACAGTTTCGAATACCTGCGGATAAAACCCCTCACATAAAGAGGATCCGGAAGCCCGGAAAATTCAGCATTTTCCAAAGCTGCAAGATATTTTTCATCAATCCGGGTTTTTTCCGCTGCTTCTTCCAAACTCAGCTGCTTCTGTTCCCTGGCCTTTTTTAATTCTTCAAAAGGCTTGGACATCTGCCGTGTCCCTCCCGTTGATTGTTCTGTTCAATTCTAACTTTTACAGTATAGCCCAGAAGAATATGAACGTCAAAAAAGCAAGTGCCGTGCAAGCACTTGCTTCCAAAAAAAAAATCAATCGACTCTGCGGACGTGAATATACCGTGCCGATTTCACAACTTGTCCGTTGACGTAAACAATCGCATCTTCCGGAGCGCTCAATCCGACATAAAAGTCCCGATTGCCTTCATATGTATATTTGTAGCTCCATTTTTCGTCCTTGGGCAACGTCACATCTTTAATCAAATGATCACTTCCGCCCTCGGAAGGAAGATCGGTTCTGAGCTCAACCCGCGATTTTCCACCGGCAGCATGAACCATCACCACGATTTGATCGGTATCCTGGAGACGATAGTGCACCACATTCACATCCTGCTGCGCCAATTGCAGTTTTCCTTTTTTCTCAGGCGGAATCTCAAGCGTTTGGTCATTGGCGGTTTGTGAAGCCGGGTTGGAATCCGGTTGGGAATCATCCCCTGTAAACGACAAAATCGCCCATCCCAGGGGGACACACAAGATTAAACCGGCAACCGCCATCGCAATGGGGCTTTTAAGCTTCAAACCGGATATTTTGAAAGATTTCCGGCTTTTGGACGCACTGCGACTTAAGCGTTCAACGCGACTCAACAGTTGACGCTCCCCTTCTTTTTTCTGAGATCCGTTTTCCAAGTCGTCCGGCAAAACCGATGGAATCGGGACATTGTTTAAATCCAGCTTTTTCATCGCACCCGTAACCCGGGGCACCGGTCCGGAATTTCGGGTTGCCTGATCCGAAACCCGGTTCAACGGCCCGGACACACGCGGCACCGTCCCGGTGTTTGAAAGCAACAAACTTTGGTTCGGTCTGGTTTGTCCGTGCTGGTTTTTCCGTGAAACCGTCGGATACAATTCTTTTTTCGGATTGATTCCGCCAACGTTTCCCTGAGCCGTCTGATCTTTATCCTTATTCAGAATGCCCGCTTGCTGATAACCCATGTCCCGGCGCGCTTTCACCTGATCGCTCACCCGGTTGGGCATGGTCTTGGAAGCCGTCAGCGCCGTTTGGGCATCGATCCGTCCCTTGGTCTGGTTATTCATCGGCAACGTTCTCATGCGCATTGTGTTTTGCGTTGATGGACTTGGATTGACGGCAGGCATTTTGCCCGTTTGCTGGTATTTTTCAAGCGGCGGTAACTTTTGCGTCTGCTGATTTTGATTAAAATCATTCGGATTGACCGCTTTATGTACCCCGGTTAATCTCTCCGCTTGTTCCATCTTTCGGTATTGACGCAAAATATGATGCGGTTCGATTTTTACACAATTGGCATAAGAACGCAGATATGTCCGCACATAAAAAGGGCTCGGCAATTTATCGAATTCACCATTTTCGATCGCAATTAAAAATGATTTTTGGATCCTTGTTTTTTCTTGCAGTTCTTCGAGGGACATTCCAATCGCTTCTCGGGCTTGTCGAAGATATGAGCCAATTTCGACAGACACCCCAGCCACCTCCTGAAAGGCTGTTTGAACAATACGCTTTTGACAACAAAAGACATGCTGCTCAGCAACCCGTTAAATTATCGGTTTTTTCATGGTGTTTGCTGTTTTCCCAGCACTTTTCGATTGGTTGTAAACATTTTTATCGTTAGTTGAAACACCGTCTTCTATCATACTCTTTACCGAAATCAAAATCTATTCTTTTTCTTTGAAACAACATCCCATAAACAAAAAAGAGCCTGAGAGTTGTTGTAAATATATATAAAAAAACAATGATCTTGACGGCGCTGTATAGAAACAACAATTTGTTTCAAGCATACCATGGTCTCCGAAATGTGTCAAAAACGCCTTCTTCTACAGTCCCTCTTGTTGCCGTCCGAAATTAAAACTTTTTTTAAAAACCGTCAATTTTTCCGGTGAAAAACCCCTCGTTAAAATTCAGTATATTCTTATATTTAAAAACCGGCGTCCCCCGGCCTGTCCAAACCGGGAAACCGCCTCTCCGATCAGGCATTGCTCCATCGGAACCATAAAAAACATATGGTTGCAATCACCAATAAAATTGCACCCGATAATAAAAAATACGAGTAGATTTTACCAAAAACGGACGTTTTCTTTTTGGAAGCCTGCCGGCGGCTCCGGCGGCTGTATACACCTTCCCCGGATTCCGTCTCCATCCCCTCTCTCTCCGATCGTCGGTAAACCTGCCTTTGAGGGGGATGATCCTGCTGAGGATAATCCGGTTTCTTATGGGATTGAGAACGTCCGTATCCGTTTGACCGGCGGCGGGACCGGGACAGCTCTCTACCATTTCCCTGCCCGTCCGGAAGATTTCTTCGGACTGTTGGTTCCCTGCGCGTCGTCCTTTCTTGTGCCTGTTGCAACAAATTTAACATCGGTTGCGGATTTTCTCCCACAACCGTTGCATATGCCCGGACACAGGAACGAACAAACGCGGGATTGGGGTGAAAATGAAACCGCCCCTGTTCCATCGCCAACAAATCCCTTTTGGAAATTCTGGTCCGTCTCTCCACTTCTTCCAAAGTCAAGCCCGACGCCTCACGCGCCCTTCTCAGTCTCCTCCCGATTTCCACGGACAACGAAGCACCCTCCCCCAACTAACTTCACGGCTTACTGAACTTTCACCACATAACTTTTTTCAGCATCTTGCGCATCTGTATTAATTTGTTGATCATTCACAAGGATTTCTACATTAGATGGCGTTCCCAATCGGAACCAAACATAGTTTTTTCCGGCTGTATCCAGTGTGACTTCTTGCCCCACACGCAATGTCAATTTTTTGGGCTGATCCTTCGGAGTAGGGGCATACAAAACCGTTGATTCCCCACTTCTCCCTTTTAACACAACATTTAATTTATCGACATTTTTGATCAAATACTCTTGTCCGGCATAAGGATCCGAGGATTCTTCCCCTTCCTCCAAAGTGGGCAAATTTTGCGAAGCGGCATTGACATCCACCATTTGCCCGTTTCCGGCAGGATATTCCGCTGCATTGCGTTTTTCGGGCTGGGAAGTCTGATGACCATGGAGATAAACATACACTCCTCCGCTTAACAATAACAAAGCACCGACAACCATGGCAATCATCGTATGTTTTTTCTTTTTGACATTTTCTTTTTTCTCTTTCATTTGTTGTTTTTTCAATTCCATGGCAACCCGGCGCGGTGTTAACAGATGCTGTTGCGTGGCTTCAAGCGGAGGCAGAGACAGCGTCGTTTGAGGTACGGGTGTTTGGGTTGACGGTTCCGGGTGTTTCATTGGTTGCGGCTCAACCGGTGGTTCCGGGGATTTCGTTACTTCCGGAACCGGCGGAAGCTGATTCTGCTGGTTTGCGGGACGAAAATTCAATCCGGGATTCGGCGCGGAAGACAAAGATTTTTTGGCCGGTTCAGGCTCCGGGTTGTTTGGCTGGCGGAACGGACTCCCGCTCAACACCCCGCTTGGTCTCGGACTTTGCGCTTGTCCTTTCGGAGGAAGAAAATTCCCGCTTGATTTCGGCAACATTTTTGTCCGGGATGCCGGTTTGGGGGGCGTGACGGCTTTGGACTGTTCCTGATTGGGACGCATTTTCATCAACTTGTCAAAATGGTCCAACAATGGTTTCGTATCCACGCCGAGGCTTTTCGCGTAAGTTCTCAAAAAAGCCTTGGCATAAAAAGGGCTTGGCAGCAGATCAAAACGGTCATTTTCAAGCGCATGCAAATATTTTATGTGAATATTCGTAATTCTGTTTACTTCTTCCAGAGAATACCCCCGTTGCTGCCGCACCTGTTTCAAATAGTCTCCAATCCCCGACATTTTTGATCCCTCCCCTTGCAGCAAAGCTTTTGCCACGTTTAAAATCCATGATATTCATCCAATCGATCATACGAAATCACTTCATCCGGATGATTCCGGAGTTCAATGATATAATCAAAATCATCCAATGTATACTCTGTTTCCCTGATAAACACATCCGGATGTTCAATTACTTTGGTTGCGTCCATACGCAAAATTTCCCGAACCAGCATGTCATGGCGTTCGGTCGAGCGGAGCGTGGAAACGATCCCGTCAATAATATACACGTTTTGGCCTGAAAGTTCATCCTGGGCCAATTGGCTGCGGACCGTCTGTTTTAACAATGTGGACGAAACAAATGTCCAGCGCTTATTGGCACAAACACTGGCAGCCACCACGGACTCCGTTTTCCCGACTCTGGGCATGCCCCGGATACCGATTAACTGAGCCCCTTCTTTTTTAAAAAGATGTGCCATGAAATCCACCAAAAGCCCCAGCTCTTCCCTTGTGAATCGATACGTTCTTTCATCGGCCACACACCGTTCCAGGTAACGGCCGTGTCTGACCGCCATCCGGTCCACCAGTTGAGGAGGGCGCAAAGCCGTAATGGTGATGTTATCAACTCTTGTCAAAATTCCCCTTAACGCCTCAATCTTTTCTTTATCATCAGAACGGAGCAGTAAACCCCGCCGGTTTTTCTCCACCCCGTTAATCGTGACGATATTGATGCCAAGCATTCCCAATATGGATGCCAAATCCCCCATTAAACCAGGGCGATTTTTATGAATCTGATATTCCAGATACCATTCCTGGTGATCCATGAAAGCACCCCACCCTCTCCCGTTTCAAACGCCAAACTCAAAAGATTAATATGTTAATTAGTATAGCATAACCGCAAAGTGCCAAAAAAGTATTACATTGAGAATTGAATTTATCAAAAAAATAAAACACCCGTTTTTGGGTGTTTTAAAATAAAAACAAACATTCATCTGTTTCCATCGTTCACCATTTTGAACATTAAATTGGCGATCGTTTGTTGCTCGTTTTCATCCGCCACACTCCAAAGATCTTTTAAAACACGTTCCTGGGTGTTTTGCGGATCCACATCCTTGGCCAGATAATCCCCGAGTTGATGGGCCAATTCTTTGATATCCTGGTCACTCATCCCCAGCTGGCGGGCTTGGTCCACACGGTTATGCAAAAACTCTTTCCAGTCCTGAAAATTGTCTAAAACAGACATTTCTTTTTCCTCCTTTTATCTGATACATGGATCTACTTCTAATATGAATCGAATGATTTCATTTTATGTATACCAACCGCCATTAACAGCAAAGACTTGCCCGGTGATATAGGAAGCTTGGGGAAGACATAAAAAAGCGGCCAGCGATGCCACTTCCTCCGGACTTCCCAAACGGCCGGCCGGAATGTCCTCCGCCAACGAATGCTTCTCTTCCCCGGTCAATTGCCGATCCAACAAAGGAGTGTCAATGGCTCCGGGCGCAATAGCATTCACCGTAATGCCGCTTGGCGCCACTTCTTTCGCCAGGGCCTTGGCCATGCTGATTTGCGCTCCCTTGGCGGCGGAATACAACACTTCCCCCGCACCGCCGGTCTGCCCCCATATGGAAGAGACCAAAATAATCCGTCCATCTTTTTTGCGGATCATGCGGGGAAGCGCGATTTGTGCCAGATAAAAAGCACCCCGCACATGAACATCCATCAGCAATTCATAGTCATGATCCGAAAAATCCTGAATCAATCCCCATTTGGACGTACCCGCCGCATGAATCACGATATCCGGCGGAGACAAATACATGCAAATTTGCCGGTAAGCCTCATCGACAGAAGAACGGGTCCTTAAATCCACCGGAAAGGCAAAAGCCGGAACCCCTTTTTCTTTGCATTCCATGACAACTTTTTGCACTTCCTCCCGCCGGGAATGATAACCGGCGGCAATGTTTGCACCCAATCCGGCCAGTTCGATGCAAATGTCCCGCCCGATTCCCCCGCTGCCTCCAATGATCCAGGCGGTTTTTCCTTTTAACGCTTGCATGTTTTCCATCCTTTCAAACAAAAGCGCCCTTTTGAAAAAGGACGCTTTCACGGTTATGATTTGTAACTTTAATCTTGGGACGGCCGCACGATGGAAACGGCAAACCGGTCCCACTGCATGTGTTCCTGCATGCGGCGGTTCACCTCTTCTAACGTCAAAGCCTCCAAACACGGAACCAGATTAAATAAATCGGCATCATGAAACCGGTAACCGGTAAATTGGTTGGCAATCCATTCCGGAGAATTCAAATAGCGCAAATTCGCACCGATCTTCTTTTTGCGAATCCGTTCAAAAGTTTCCTGGTCCAATCCCTTTTCAATCAAGGGTGGCAATTCCTTTTTGATCCGCTCAAGCAACTGATCGGGATCCGGCGTATCCCCTCCGATGATGGACAACCCGAATCCCCTGTCCAGGGTATAATCCGTCCCGAACCCGTCATCAATCAATCCGTCGTCATACAGGGATTGATACAAGTTGGAAGCCGGGCCGAGCAATGCTTCCAAAGCGATCTGGGTGGCCATTTCTTGTTTGAGAAACTCGTTTCCCTTTACGTTCACCTTGTCCGCTTTTTCTTTAAATCCAAACATGCATTTGGAAATCCCGACACTCAACTCGATTTCCTTGAAGGCTTCGGCCACCTCCTCTGGCTCATCCGGGAAAAAGCGTTCAATCTCCGGCTGATCCGGGAAAGACTTGTTCTTTTGGTTTTCTTTCACCAATTGGATGATGGCTTCCGGATCCACCGGCCCGACAATGAACAGGACCATGTTGTTCGGATGGTAAAAAGTTTCATAGCAAGTGTACAACAAGTCTTTGGTAATCTTCGATATGGACTCCACGGTTCCGGCGATGTCAATCTTAACGGGGTGATGGTGATACATGGCTTCAAACAAGCCAAAATAAGCACGCCAGTCCGGGTTGTCATCGTACATCCGGATTTCCTGTCCGATGATCCCTTTTTCTTTCTCCACATTTTGCTCCGTGAAATACGGCGATTGCACAAAATCAAGCAAGGTTGTCAGGTTTTTTTCCACCTGGCCCGTGCTGGAAAACAAATAGGCCGTCCGGGTAAAGCTGGTAAACGCATTGGCCGAAGCCCCCTGCCGCGAAAACTCCTGGAACACGTCTTCCCCCGATGCCTGCTCAAACATTTTGTGTTCCAAGAAATGCGCAATTCCGTCGGGAACCTCATGCTTTTCTTTCCCCTTTACCCGGAAGGTGTTGTCAATGGATCCGTATTTGGTTGTAAACGTGGCATACGTTTTAAAGAAATTCTTTTTCGGCAGGACATAAACACTCAAGCCGTTGGGAAGCTCTTCAAAGAACAGAGATTCTTGAATTTGATCAAACTCCACTTTTTGCATGTTCATTCCCTCCCCGGTCCCGTAAGAAATAAATCACATCCAACCGGATTTTCTCCGCTATTTTTTGCACGTCTTCCTTTTGCACCGCATTCACTTGCTCCAATAATTTTTCCAGCGGCAAATCTTTTCCGTTCAAAACGGATTGGTAATGGAAATGGATCATCTCATAAGACCGGTCCATTTGAGAACGCAGCTGGTTGGACAACGTCGCCTTGGACTGCTTCAGTTCCTGATCGCTGATGTTTCCTTGCCGGATTTCCTCCAACTGCTCTTTGATGATTTGAACCGCTTGCTCATAGTTGGCGATTTCAATTCCGGATTGAATGAGCAACAGGCCTTTATGACTTTCCAAGCGGGAAGAACAATAGTAAGCGAGGCTCGCTTTTTCGCGCACATTCCTGAACAGCTTGGAATGCGGGAAGCCGCCCAGGATGCCGTTATACATCATGAGCGCCGGATAATCCGGATCTTTTATTGTGGTTTGGGTCCGGCAACCGATGTTCAATTTCCCTTGTTTGACATTCATCCGTTCGGTCACGATCCGTTCTTCCTTCACCGGAAGGGAAGCCGTTTTTGTCTGTACCGTTTTCCGCGTTTTGTCCGCAATGGACGAAAATTCTTTTTCAAGCAATTTCAGCACTTCGTCCACCGATACATTGCCCACGCAATAAAAATCCACCGGGCAATCGGACAAGACCTCTTGATAATATGTATACAACGATGGCGGGTCAATGTTTGGCAAGTCTTCGAGACGTCCATGGTTAAACAACGCATACGGCTCTCCCTGACACATGGCCTCAATCAGGCGATGGGAAGCATAGCGGATTTTATCGTCTTTTAAGCTTTCAATTTTCTGTTTTAAATTTTTCTTTTCCGCTTCCACATAGGACGGCTTGAATGCTTGATTTTCCAGCGCCGGTTTTAATAACACCTCGCTGAAAAACCGGATTCCTTCCGCAAGCAGGGAAGGGGATTCCTTGAGATATTGTTCATTGGCCAGTTCCATGCCAAATTGCATGATATGCCGTTCTCCCCGCTTGAATACATCCCCGAACAAAATGGCCCCATACAACTCATCCAATTTCTGACGGAAGGAAAGGGTGGTCGGATGGGACTGTGTCCCCCTCTGCAACACTTGAGGGAGCAATGCGGTTTTGGTTACGGTTTCCGGGGACAACTCCTGTTGAATAAATGCCATCAGCGTCGTGGTTTTAAACTTTTCGCTGTTACAAACATGGACACGGATATTCCCGATCGAGCCTGTTTCAAACTGAACAAAACCCAAAGTATTCACCTCTTTTTTCATCAAGTCAATTACCCCTATTATAGACGAATACGGCACCGGTTAGAAATGTTCACCATTTATTATGATCGTCTGCCCGGCAAAAAAATTCTTTTCTTTGAAAACTCGGCGGCTTCCCTCTTCGCGACTACTTCACAGCTTCTTTTTTTCTCTCCCCGGTTTCATTGTCAAAGGATGAAACCAACACTTCGCGGGGCTTGCTCCCTTCATAAGGGCCGACAATCCCTTTGGCCTCCAGCATGTCAATCAGGCGGGCCGCCCTGGTGTAACCGATCCGCAACCGGCGCTGCAACAAAGACACAGAGGCTGTTTGCGCTTCAATGACCAGTTTTTTCGCTTGCGGAAACAATTCGTCGTCGACGGATGATTTATTTTTGTCAGGGGATTGGGGAATCATTTCTTCCTGGTAATCCGGTTCTTGTTGTTCCTTGACAAATTTCACCACCCGCTCCACTTCTTCATCCGAAAGGAAAGCCCCTTGGATCCGGGTCGGTTTGGATGCTCCCGTCGGCAGATACAACATATCCCCGCGTCCGAGCAATTTCTCGGCTCCCCCCATGTCCAGGATGGTGCGGGAATCGGCCTGAGATGAAACGGCAAAAGCAATCCGGGTCGGGATATTGGACTTGATCACGCCGGTAATCACATCGACCGATGGACGCTGAGTGGCGATGATCAAATGAATCCCGGCAGCCCTGGCCATCTGCGCCAGCCGGCAAATCGCATCTTCCACATCGGCCGGGGCGACCATCATCAAATCCGCCAACTCATCCACAATGACAACAATGTAAGGGAGAGGGTCTGTATCTTCCAATCCCTTTTCTTTCACCAATTGATTGAAGCGTTCGATGTCGCGGGCCCCGTGCTTGGCAAACAATTCATAGCGCTTTTCCATTTCCGCCACCACTTTTTTCAATGCCATGGCCGCTTTGCGCGGCTCCGTGACAACCGGAATCAATAAATGGGGAATTCCGTTGTATACATTCAATTCAACCATTTTGGGATCAATCATCATCAATTTCACTTCGTCCGGACGCGCTTTGTACAGCAGGCTGACAATGATCCCGTTGATGCAAACGCTTTTTCCCGATCCGGTTGCACCCGCCACCAGCAGATGCGGCATCTTGGCCAGATTATCCACAATGGGTTTGCCGTACACATCACGCCCCAGGGCAATGCTCAACTTGGATTGCGATCCCAAATATTCCGCACTCTCCAATACATCTCTTAACCCCACCAGCGCGACTTTGGAATTGGGGATTTCGATCCCGACCGCCGATTTTCCCGGGATCGGGGCTTCAATCCGGATATCCTTGGCCGCCAGCGCCAGGGCAATGTCATCCGCCAGGTTGACAATCCGGCTCACTTTCACCCCTTTTTCCGGACGGATTTCATAACGGGTGACAGCCGGTCCCCGGTGGATTTCCCCCACCGTTGCTTTGACTCCGAAGCTTTCCAGTTTGTCCTGCAGCGTTTTTGCTTTTTCATGGACGTTTTCCTGCTCCCGGCCCTGCCTTTTCTTTGTCGGATTCAACAAGGTGGCCGGTGGCAATACATAGTGATCCATCTTTTGTTGCGATTGAAAATGGACTTCAATCGGCTCGTCGGAACCTTCTTCCTGTTCGGGTTGTTTCGGTCGTTTCCTATCCGGCTCCGACGGCTGCAATTTCAATTTCATTTGTTCATGGACCGGCTTTTCCCCGTCCTCCGGTTGCTCCCGGCTGTCTTGGTAAGCCACATCTTCAAAGTCATAAACCACCGGATCGATGGGCTCTTTGCTCACTTCCACATCAGGGACGGTTTTTTTCTGCACACGTCTTTGCTTCGATGGCCGCTTCCGGCGGCGGTCATATTGCCTGATCCAATCGATCAGGCAATCTTTTCCCTTCTGTTTTGCTTTTTTGTAAACGGCCTTAGAGATCAGCGCAGCTTTGGTAAATGAAAAGTCGGCGATCAGCAAAAAACCGCAACACACGACGGCAGCCAGCACAATCAAAGCGCCAGTGTCATCGAATAAAAAATGGAGCAAAGCATAGGAAAAAGCCCCCAGCATCCCGCTGCCGACATCCAGTGGAACCGCTGAATTTCTTTCCTCCAACAACATGTACCATGTCTGATCAATGATTCCCTTGTCCGTTTGAATGGTGTGAAAGGTCAAGTAATGATTAAAAGTGATCAGCGCCATGAACACCAAAGCGACTCCCGTCCACCTCGACGACCAATGATCCGGCCACCGGTGATGCGCCATCACATACACGGACAATCCCATTCCCAAAAGCGGAATGATAAAATCCCATGTCCCCACCACAAAACGGGCCAGATACGTCAAATTTCTGCCAATGGCTCCATAACTGGCAATCGTCACCAAAGACAACGCCAATAAGACAATGCCGTAAATCTCAAACAAAATTTCTTTTTTTGTTCCAATCGACTGTTTTTTCTTATTTCTCTTTTTTGTCATTGAAACCACCTTTTCAACCCATCCGTTCCGAAAGTAAATAATGGAAATGATAACCAGTCGGTATTATCTTATCGATATTTATTTCCCAAAACAACATAAAGTCTCCTACCGGATTTTAAAGATTTTTTCTTTTTGTTCTTCTTCCGGCTCCAAAAAAACTGCCGGCAATGGCCGGCAGTTTACTCTGTCACGGTCGGAACGTTTTTGATGGTGTTTCCCGGCTGAAAACGAGGATCCAAAAAATGACCGGGATCTCCGCTCAGCACTTGGACAATGGTCGCTTCTCCTTCCTCTCCTTCATGGACAATCATCTTCACGCCATCCACTTGAATTTGTTTCAGCTTCAACTCATCCGGGCGGTAAAAAGCCATTTCGATCGGGATCGTGGAATAGTAAATCATTGCAAAATCTCCTTTTGCTTGTTGGCCTCCACCATTTTGTTCAATTCGGCAAGCGCTTCGGAAATGCCGCCCACTTCATCAATCAATCCGTATTTCACCGCATCTTTTCCAATCACATTGGTTCCAATGTCCCGGGCCAGATCCCCGGTCTGGAACATGAGCTCACGGATCTTTTCTTCCGTGATGTTCGAATGGGTGGAAATGAAATGAATCACCCGATCTTGCATTTTTTCCATATATTCAAAGGTTTGGGGCACGCCGATGACCAATCCGCTCAGACGGACCGGATGAATCGTCATGGTGGCTGTTTCGGCTATGAAGGATTTATCCGCCGCAACCGCAATGGGAACCCCGATGCTGTGGCCTCCCCCGAGAACAATCGAAACCGTCGGCTTTCGCATCGTCGCAATCATTTCCGCAATGGCCAAACCGGCTTCCACATCACCGCCCACGGTATTTAAAACAATCACCATTCCTTCAATCTTCGGGTTTTGTTCCACCGCGACGATCTGCGGAATCACATGTTCATATTTCGTCGTTTTATTTTGGGGAGGCATCACCAGATGGCCTTCGATTTGCCCGATGATGCTCAAACAAAAAATATTGCTTTCCAGTTGAGGCACATTGGTTTGCCCCAACTGCTGGATCATCTGGGCGGCAGCATTCTTCTTTTTTTCATTCGATTCTGTATCGGGTCGGACATTTCGATCCTCTTTCACCGGGTTCACTCCTTTTGTATGGACTACGAGTTAGTATGCGCATCTCTCTTTTTTTATTGTGAGGAACCCGGGAGAATTTTATGTTCCTATTTGCGCCAATTTCTTGCTTTTTGCGCCGATGCCGCCACTTTATCCAAATCGCTTCGGACCGAAGCTTCCACGGCGGCGGCATAGGCACCTTCCACCAACGGCGCGTCCGCCACGCGTATCTTCTTTTCGTCCCCCAACATCTCGATGGCCATTTCGACGGACATAGCCGCACTTCCGATATCAAATAAAACCAAAACGCCGCAATCTGAATAAACGCGTTCGATGGCTTCTTTGATCTTAAACGGGCTGGTTCCCAGCTCTCCATCATCCGTTCCGCCGGCAATGGCGACCGGTACGCCTTTTTGTATTTGCGAGAGAAATTCCGCCAATCCTTCAACAAGCTTTTCACTGTGCGAGACCAGCACCAATCCGACACAGCTCATTGTCCGTCCCCCTTCCAAGGTTGTTCTGCCCATGTCCAAAAGAAGTAATAAGAAGACACCGCCCCCGGATCCAAGTGACCTCTCGAGCGTTCCCCAAGGTAAGAAGCACGCCCTTTCTTTGCCACCATCGCCCGGGTGTCGATCATGGATTGTTCGGCAATGTCTTTGACCATTTGCCAGGAGATTTGCTCTTTCGCCTGTTCCATGTACCGGACAACGGGTTCCCAGACATCCAACATGGTCTTGTCGCCGGGCTCCGCTTTTCCTCTCATTTTTAATCCCTGACGAGCCTCGGAAAAAGCCGTTACCCATTCTTCATGCGTCAACACGCTTTTTCCTTTGCAAACCGAAGCCATTTTCAGAAAAACAGTGCCGTACAACGGGCCGGATGCCCCGCCCACTTTGCTTAACAGAATCCGGGAAACCGTTTGGAACCACCACCCGATATCGTGAGGATCATGTTCTTGCGCCAGGACCTTCTCCACTTCCTTAAAGCCGCGAGCCATATTCACACCGTGATCCCCGTCTCCAATCGCCTGATCATACCGGGAAAGCTCTTCCTTTTTTTCTTGCATGATCCGGCTTAAATCCGATAACCAATGCTTCACCTGCAAAACCGTCCATTCCATCTTATCTTCCTCCTTCGGCTTGAACCCATGATACGGTGTCGGATGGTTCTTTCAATCCTTTTTTTAATTCATCATCCAGTTTCAAGAGGGTGAGTGAACAACCGGCCATCTCCAACGAAGTCATGTATTCGCCGACACTGGTGGAGAACACACGGATCCCCTTATCTTGTAAATATTCCGATACTTTCCTGTTCAAAATATACAACTCCATCAGCGGCGTGGCCCCCAAACCATTCAACATGACCGCAACCTCGTCCCCTTTTTGGAGTGGCAAATCCTTAAAAATGGCATCCAACAACACACCAGCAGTTTCATCTGCGGACAAGTGATCCGTTCTTTGGATGCCGGGTTCCCCATGAATCCCCATTCCGATTTCCATTTCATCCTCTTGGATCTCAAAGCCTGGCTTTCCGACGGCTGGCACCGTGCAGGCGGTTAAAGCCACTCCCATGCTCCGCATATTTCGCACGGTTTTTTCCGCAATCCGGTGAACCTCCTCCAAACCCGCCCCCGCTTCGGCCCAAGCTCCGGCAATTTTATGGACGAAAACCGTTCCGGCAATTCCCCTTCTCCGGGACGGATCATCAACGGCCACATCATCGTTGACCACCACGCATTTCACGGGGATTCCTCCCATTATCGCCATATCTGCCGCCATCTCAAAATTCATGACGTCCCCGGCATAATTTTTGATGATCAACAAGACACCCTTGCCTCCGTCGGCTGCCTGGATCGCTCTTAAGATCTGATCGGGCGCGGGGGAGGTAAACACCTCGCCAAGCACGGCGGCATCCAGCATGCCTTTTCCCACATACCCGGCATGAGCCGGTTCATGCCCGGAACCGCCGCCGCTGACCAACCCCACTTTTCCTTGAACAGGCGCTTCATTGCGGACGATGACGGAATAATCCGGAATCCTGGACAATCTCTTTGGATACGCGGCCACCATGCCCTCCAACATTTCATCCACTACCTCATCAGGATGATTGATCAATTTTTTCAACTTTCTCTCATCTCCCTTTTGCAAAAATCGCCACTTTTTCAAGCCGGATCATTCAGATAATCCATCGGGTAAAGAATGGTTTTTCACACTTCATTATATCTAAAAAAATAAAACACTTAAAAAACGGAATAAGTCACCCAAATAAAGTTTTTTCTCCCTTTTATTTCCTTAACAAAAACTCACAAATTGCTTTATAATAATAAATGAGATAGCCACTCTGGCTTACGCAAGCTATCTCAATCAAGTGGTTTTATCATTTTGTTCCCCGGATCTATGAGACCGTTTACACGGTCTCTTTTTTTATCTTTTTGAAACGGATTTCCCCTTCTCCACACCAAATCATTTTTTTCTGCTATGATGAGTGGGGAAAAAGGGGGGGCATATGATCATGCATCAAAAAACGATTCGATTTTTTTCCGTCTTTCTGTTTCTGTTTGGCTTGTCATTTACAGCCGGTTGCCAGCCGGATCCGCATCAGGAGGCCGGTCCCGGTGAATCCTCCCATGTAACGGGAGATGTCCGTGAGACCACCGCGCCCCATGAATTACCCTCTTTTTTGCGGGATCATCCCGCGGAGGTGGCTCAAACTTATCAAGAAGTCTCCAAACACCGTGATTTGCTGGCCCGGATCCCGTGTTTCTGCGGATGCGGACAAAGTGTGGGGCATCGCAATAATCTTGATTGCTTTATCCACCAACAATCCAAAGACCAAATCACATGGGATTCCCATGCCACCACTTGCGGGGTTTGTCTGGAGATTGCCAAAGAATCCATACAAATGAAAAAATCCGGAACGTCTGATCAAAAAATCCGCGAATTTATCGACCAAAAATATGGCAACGATTTTGCCGAACCGACGCCAACTCCGGCTCTGTAAATGACAATACATCCTGCCTGGACACCCAGACAGGATGTATTTTCTTTATTTCACCAAGACTTCTTCCCGGCAAAAGTCCACAATTCTTTTCAGATGATGGAGATAGAGGTTTTTCAGTTGTTCAATCGTCTCCCGATGATACAGCGTTTGGTGGTAGCGAATCAGCGTGACCAGTTCCCCGTTTTCAACAAACAAACTGAAATCCAGTTTATACGGCCACTGAGCCAGGGGATGAACCCCTTCTCCCACCGGCAGGGACACGATTTGGATGTCCTCCTTCTCCACATCCCGGACAAACTCCCCTTGATAGTTGAAGTTGATCTCAGGTTTGAGCCGGAACGAAAGATCTTGTTTGTTTTCGGGACGGGTTAAATATTTGAGAATCCCGTATCCGATTCCTTTATTGGGAACCCGCCGCAAGACTTCTTTCACATACGGAATGACTTCGGCCGGATTTTTGGAATCTTGTTCAAACACGACCGGATACATAGATGTAAACCATCCGACGGTCCTGGTCAAATCCACCCCGTCAATCACTTCCTCCCGGCCGTGCCCTTCCAATTGGACCGCCACCTTGCCATGGGTCCAACTGTTCAAGGTCATCACCAAGCCCGACAACAACAAATCATTCATCTCCGTCTGGTAAGCGCGATGCGCCCCGGACAACAAGTCACCGGTTTCCTCTTTCGGGAGGCGTCCCCAAACGATGCCGATATGCTGATTGGCATAATCCGACGTTTCTTTTTTATCGACCGGAAGTTTTGGAACCTGGAGGCGGTCGGTCGCTTTCCAATACGGAATTTCAGCAAGCAACGCCGGACTGTTCGCAAACTCTTGCAATTGATGGCTCCATGATTGAAACGAAGTCGTTTTTTGCGGCAAAGCCAAGGGTTCCCCGTCCAATTGTCGCCGGTACGCAGTATGGAGATCTTCGGACAGCACCCTCCAGGAAACGGCATCCATCACCAAATGGTGGATAATGATCAGCAAGTAATCCCCTTCGCCGGTATGGAAAATCCCCAGGCGGATCAACGGCCCGCCATGGATGCGAAGCGATTGATGCAAACGGTTGGCTTCTCTTTTCATCACTTCCGAAAGGTCTTCGCTGTTGACATCAAACTCGTGGATGGAGAAAAATTCCCCTTCCACATCCCGGTTCCATGCCTTCACCTGGTGATCTTCCCGCTTAAACGACATCCTCAAGGCGTCGTGATGGGTCACCAATGCATGGAAAACCGGTTTTAACACGTCGGCATCCCATCCTTGTTTCCGGTACAGGACAATGGCCATGTTCCATTGATCCGGATAATCCGTCTGCTCAAACATCCAACGCTGAATCGGGGTCAGCGCAACTTCCCCCGTCACCACTTCATCTTCCCGGTCTTCATCGATGGGGAAAACATGCGGTGCCAATTCTTCAATGGTCGGATGTTGGAACAAATCTTTCAATCTCATTTTCAGCCGGTACGGTTTCAAGCGGGAAGCAATTTGCATCGCTTTGATGGAATCGCCACCAAGCTCAAAAAACTGATCATGGATCCCCACCCGGTCCAGATGCAAAATTTCCTGCCACAGCTCCGCCAGGATGCGTTCCTTTTCATTGCGGGGCGCCGCATATTCCACGCCGGTTTGCATCTGTTTGGGTTTGGGAAGCATGTTTTTGTCCACTTTACCGTTGGCATTCAACGGCAGTTGCTCCATCTGCATGAAGTAAGCCGGAATCATGTAATCAGGCAATTCTTTCCCCAGGTACTGCCGCAATGCAGGAATGGAACAGGACTCCGATGCCGTGAAATATGCACACAAATGCAACTGATTTTGTTCGTCGGTTTGCGCCACCACCACGGCTTCTTTCACGGTCGGGTAACTTAACAACTTGTCGGCCACTTCCCCGGGCTCAATGCGGTAACCGCGGATTTTCACCTGTTCATCCATCCGCCCCAGAAACTCCAAGCGCCCGTCCGGCAGCCACCGCACCAGGTCTCCGGTCCGGTACATCTTTTGCCCCGGCACGTAAGGGTTGGGCACAAACTTCTCCGCCGTCAGCTCCGGCCGGTTCAAATATCCCCGGGCCAGACTTTCCCCGCTGACGCACAGCTCGCCCGGCACGCCGATTGGCTGCAATTGCTGATGTTCATTCAACACATACACTTGGTTATTGGCCACCGGTTTTCCAATCGTGACGGGTTCATCCGGACGCACCGGGGTGCTCGTCGTCACCACCGTGTTCTCCGTCGGACCGTAATTGTTGACCACCGTGTAGTTCTGCGGCAACACCCGGCCCAACCGGTCCCCTCCGGTCAGCAACACTCTCAGGCTGCGGTTTTCCAGCTGCATAAATTGCTCCGCCACCGGCGTCGGCAGAAAAGCAACCGTGATCCCTTGTTCCTCCATGTACCGGTTCAGTGCCTCCAGATCATAACGCATGGCCTCTTCAATGATGTGAAGCGACGCTCCCGCCATCCAAGTCGGGAAAATCTCCCATACCGAGGCATCAAATCCGACCCCTGCGTATTTGATGCTCTTATCTTCCGGTGTCACCTGAAATTCACGGATATGCCACTCGCACAAATTGATCAGGGAGGCGTGTTCCACCATCACGCCTTTGGGTTTTCCGGTGGAACCGGACGTATAGATCACGTAGGCCAAATCCCGTTCTTTGTTCACCGGTGCGGGGTTGTCATCGGATTCGCCCCGGAAATCTTTGGTTTTCATATCCCAAACTTCCACGCCGGAACTGCCGGGAACGGCCGGACGATCCGTAAGAAGCAGGGAAGCCCCGCTGTCTTTCAACATATATTGGATCCGGTCCGCCGGATATTGCGGATCAATCGGAACGTACGCCGCCCCTGCTTTCAAGACACCGAGAACCGCCGCCATCATCTCTTTGGACGGGGACATCAGGATGCCGACCAGTTGCTCGCGGCCGATCCCTTTCTTCCTCAGCGCATGGGCCAGGCGGTTGGCCTGCCGGTTCAACTCTTCATAAGTCCATCGTTCTTCGCCGCAAACCACCGCCACCCGGTCCGGTTGCTTTTCCACCCGTTCTTCAAACCAGGACGGAATCGTTCTTCCCCGCGGATACTCCAGACGGGTTTGGTTAAAGGTTTGCAATATCTCCCATTTCTCTTCCAACGTGGGAAGCTCAATCTCGCACAGCCGAATTCCGGGATCATCCACAATCTGTTCGAGAATATGAACAAAGTGGCCAATCATACGCCGGATGGTCCCGGGCTTGAACAGGCAAGTGCTGTATTCGACAACCCCTTTGAATGTTTCCTCATCTTCCGCCATCATCCAGCTCAAATCAAATTTCGATTTTTTCCATTCAATCTCCCCTTGGCGAATTTTCAATCCTTGCAGTTTAAAAACCGGCATGTCGATATTCTGCATGGCAAACATGGTGTCAAAAAGGGGATTGCGGCTCAAATCGCGCTGGGTATCCAACTTTTCCACCAATTCCTCAAACGGATAATCCTGATGCTCATACATTTGCAGGACGCGTTCCTTCACCTGTTCCAAAAAGACTGTGAACGGAAGTTGCAAATCAATCCGGTTGCGAACCACAAGCGTATTGGCAAACATCCCCACCATGGACTCCAAACCGGCATACGATCTTCCGGCAATCGGCGAGCCGACAATGATGTCGTTTTTGCCGGTGTATTTCGCCAACAGCAAATTGTACGCGGCCAAGAGTGCCATATACGGAGTCGCTTTTTTCTCATCCACAAGCCGTTTCAATTTCCGGGTTAATCGGTGCTCGATTTCGAAAGTCATATGGTCCCCGTCAAACCGTTGTACGGAAGGTCGCGGGTAATCCGTGGGCAAATCCAGAAACGGAAGTTCGCCGGAAAGTTCATTCATCCAATACTGCTCGTGTTTTTTCCATGTATCCTTTTGTTTTTCCTTTTGTTGCCAGACGGCATAATCCTTGTATTGCAGGGACACCGGCGGCAACGTTTCTCCCTGCAGGCATTTCATCAAATCCTGAAACAGGATGTTCATCGAGACACCGTCGGAAATGATGTGATGCATGTCGATGACCAAGATCTGTTCTTCTTCCTTGGCATGTTCGATCATTCCGACCCGGATCAACGGAGCTTTCTCCAAATCAAACGGACGGATGAACTGTTGAATTTTTTGTTTCACATCCGGACGGTCTTGGGCTTGATAACACTCCACCCGGACCTCCACATCGGTGTGAATTTTTTGCATCAATTCGCCATCAATGAGATGAAACGAAGTACGCAAGGATTCGTGCCGTTCCACCAGTGCCCGGAATGCTTCTTCGAGACGGGAAACCGGCAAATTTCCTCGGATGGAAAAGGCATGGGGCATGTTGTAACCGGTGCCCATTCCTTCCAGTTGCCCGACCACATACAACCGTTTCTGTGCGGATGAAACCGGATAATAAGCTTGTTTGGGTGCCGGAGCGATGGTGACATGTTCAGCCGTTTTTTGATTTTCGATGTATGCGGCCATCTCCTTGACCACGGGACGGGCAAAAATCTCCCGCAAAGGCAGTTCCGTATGCATCCTCTTGTGGACTTGCGCCGACAACATCATCCCTTTGAGGGAGTTGCCGCCTTTTTCAAAGAAGCTGTCATGGACTCCGATTTGTTCGGTATGGAGAATCTCCTTCAAGATTTCGATCAACTGCTCCTCGGCGGGAGTGGCCGGTGCGTCATCCTTGCTTCGGGTTGTGTCGGCTTCCGGCAACGGCAATGCTTTTTTGTCCACTTTGCCGTTTCGGGTCAAGGGGAGTTTCTCCATTTCGATAAAGTGAACCGGAACCATATAGTCAGGCAATTTCAAACTTAAATGCTCCCGTAATTCTTCCGCGGAACAAGGAGACGACGCTGCGAAATATGCGCATAACTCCGGTTCTTGAGAAGGATTCAGCTGCACGGTGACAAAGGCCTCCCGGACGGAAGCATGCTCCAACAAACGGTTGGCGATTTCCCCGGGCTCAATGCGGTAACCGCGGATTTTCACCTGTTCATCCATCCGCCCCAGAAACTCCAAGCGCCCGTCCGGCAGCCACCGCACCAGGTCTCCGGTCCGGTACATCTTTTGCCCCGGCACGTAAGGGTTGGGCACAAACTTCTCCGCCGTCAGCTCCGGCCGGTTCAAATATCCCCGGGCCAGACTTTCCCCGCTGACGCACAGCTCGCCCGGCACGCCGATTGGCTGCAATTGCTGATGTTCATTCAACACATACACTTGGTTATTGGCCACCGGTTTTCCAATCGTGACGGGTTCATCCGGACGCACCGGGGTGCTCGTCGTCACCACCGTGTTCTCCGTCGGACCGTAATTGTTGACCACCGTGTAGTTCTGCGGCAACACCCGGCCCAACCGGTCCCCTCCGGTCAGCAACACTCTCAGGCTGCGGTTTTCCAGCTGCATAAATTGCTCCGCCACCGGCGTCGGCAGAAAAGCAACCGTGATCCCTTGTTCCTCCATGTACCGGTTCAGTGCCTCCAGATCATAACGCATGGCCTCTTCAATGATGTGAAGCGACGCTCCCGCCATCCAAGTCGGGAAAATCTCCCATACCGAGGCATCAAATCCGACCCCTGCGTATTTGATGCTCTTATCTTCCGGTGTCACCTGAAATTCACGGATATGCCACTCGCACAAATTGATCAGGGAGGCGTGTTCCACCATCACGCCTTTGGGTTTTCCGGTGGAACCGGACGTATAGATCACGTAGGCCAAATCCCGTTCTTTGTTCACCGGTGCGGGGTTGTCATCGGATTCGCCCCGGAAATCTTTGGTTTTCATATCCCAAACTTCCACGCCGGAACTGCCGGGAACGGCCGGACGATCCGTAAGAAGCAGGGAAGCCCCGCTGTCTTTCAACATATATTGGATCCGGTCCGCCGGATATTGCGGGTCGATCGGAACGTACGCCGCCCCTGCTTTCAAGACACCGAGAACCGCCGCCATCATCTCTTTGGACGGGGACATCAGGATGCCGACCAGTTGCTCGCGGCCGATCCCTTTCTTCCTCAATGCATGGGCCAGGCGGTTGGCCTGCCGGTTTAACTCTTCATAAGTCCACCGTTCTTCGCCGCAAACCACCGCCACCCGGTCCGGTTGCTTTTCCACCCGTTCTTCAAACCAGGACGGAATCGTTCTTCCCCGCGGATACTCCAGACGATACGCATTGAAATTGTTTAACACCTGATGCTCTTCATCCGGCGTGATCAATTTGATGTCAGACAGGCGAAGGTCCGGATTCTCCGTGATTTGCTTCAAAATATGAAGATAATGGCGAACCATTCTTTTTACCGTTTCCGGCTTGAACAGATGCGTGGCAAATTCCACGATCCCTTTGATTTTCTCATCTTCAATCAGGATCCAGCTCATATCAAACTTGGATTTTTTCCAATCCCATTCAACCAGTTCCAGCGAAAAATCCCGGAACTGAAGGGCCGGCAATTCATTCTTTTGCAAAGAAAACATGGTGTCAAAAAGAGGATTCCGGCTTAAATCCCGTTCTGCCCCCAATTTTTCCACCAGTTCTTCAAAGGGATAATCCTGATGCTCTGCCATCTCCAGGATTTGTTCTTTCAATTGCGCGAGAAACCGGGCAAACGATACATCCGGTGTCGGCCGGGTTCGGACCGCCAGCGTGTTGGCAAACATGCCCACCATGGTCTCCAGGTCCGCATGCGGCCTTCCGGCGATGGGGGACCCGACAATCAAATCCTCTTGCCCCGCGTACTTGGAGAGCAGGACATGATAAGCGGCAAACAACACCATATACATCGTTGCATTCTGCTCATCGGCCAGCTGCCTTAATTGATCCGACAATCCCGCATCCATTTCAAAAGGAAGCTGATCCCCGTCAAAACGCTGAACTTTCGGGCGCGGAAAGTCGGTCGGCAATTGCAAAACGGGCAACTCGCCGGAAAGTTCATTCAACCAGTACTCCTCATGTTTTTTCCAACGGTCTTTTTGTTTCTCATGTTGTTGCCAATAAGCATAATCCTTGTATTGCAATGGAAGCGAAGGCAACTCTTCGCCTTGCATCCGCCGCGAAAAATCGGAAAACCATTGCCGGATCGAAACACCATCAGCCACGATATGATGAAAATCCAATAACAGATACTTCTCGCGGGTGTCCGTACGTTCCAACACCCCGGCACGCATCAACGGCGCCTTTTGCAAATCAAACGGGCGGATAAATTCTTGAATGACACGTTTTTCTTGCCGTTTCCCGCCGGCTTGGTACTGCTCGACGACCAATCGGGCATCGGGATGAATTTTCTGCCTTAATTCCCCGTTAATCATGTGGAAAGACGTTCTCAACGATTCATGCCGGTCCACCAAAGATTGCAAGACGCTCTTTAAACCGGGAACGGACAAATCGCCGTGAATCCGGAATACATAAGGCATATTGTAACTGGTGCCGCTTCCTTCCAGTTGGCTGACCATATATAAGCGCTTCTGCGCGGAAGTCACCGGATAATCCTTCATCTCCGGTGCCGGGGCAATCCCGGTGTATTCTTTTTTGCCCTTATTCTGCAAAAAGGCCGCTTGTTGCTGCACCGTCGGCCGGGCAAAAATCTCTCTTAGCGGCAAGTCTGCATTCAATTCCTTGCTCACCCGCGAAGAAAGCATCATCGCTTTCAGGGAGTGTCCCCCCAGGTCAAAGAAGTTGTCATGAATCCCGACTTGGTCCGCATCCAAAACTTCCTGCCAGACTTTTACCAGCTTTTCTTCCACGGGGTTCGTGGGGGCAACATAATCCCTTTTGTTCTCCAACGCTTCGGCCGGTTTGGGAAGCGCCCGCAAGTCCACTTTTCCATTGGGCGTAAACGGAAGTTGATCCAATTTTACAAAGTAATCGGGGATCATGTATTCCGGCAACGCTTTGGTCATGTGCTCACGCAATGCAGAAGGTGAAACATCCTTTTTCAACACAACATAAGCACACAAATAGGAATGCCCGTTCTGATCTTTATCGGCCAAAACCACCGCATTCAGCACATCGGGATGGGCAAACAACCTCTTTTCCACTTCACCGGTCTCAATGCGGTGTCCCCGGATTTTCACCTGATTATCCATCCGCTCCAAATATTCCAAATGGCCATCCGGCAACAGGCGAACCAAATCCCCGGTGCGGTACATGCGTTGACCGGGATGGAACGGATCCGGAACAAAGCGGGTTTCATTTAATTCGGGACGGTTTAAATACGCTTTGGCCACTCCGTCGCCACTGACGCAAAGTTCACCGGGAATGCCGGGCGGTTGAAGATTTCCCCATGGGTCCAACACATACAGCTTGGTGTTGTTCAGCGGCTTTCCAATCGGTACACGATGGGTGGCCAACACTGACGGATCAATGGAATAAGTCGCGGCAAAAACCGTGGTTTCCGTCGGTCCGTACCCGTTGATCAGTCGGTTTCCGCCCAGTGCTTGCACTGCCTTTTGAACATGTTTGACCGAAGCCTTTTCCCCGCCAAAGACAATTTTGCGCAAGCTCTTTAAACAATCAAGATCCAAATCCACAACCGTGTTAAACAGGGAAGTGGTCATAAAGGTGACGGTAATCTCTTCCTCTCGGATCAATTTGGTCAGCTCCGCAAAGTCTTTGGAAGCCTCTTTGGGCACCAAAACCAGCGTCGCTCCGTTCAACAAGGCATTGTAGATATCAAACGTGGATCCGTCAAAACAATAGTTTGACAACTGCAACAGCCGGTCCCCGGCATGCACCTGTATGTACCCGTTGTTGATGACCGTCCGCATCACATTGTAATGCATGGTCAAAATGCCTTTGGGCTTGCCGGTCGATCCGGAAGTATACATGACGTAAAGAAGATCATCCGGCTGATTGACATTCTCCGGGTTGCTTTTTTCCTCCCCCGCCCATTCGCCGGGAGCCAGTTCAACCACTCGCCCTTTATAACCGGCAGGCACTTTCAGTCCCGGCTGCACCATGAGAACCGGAGCACCGGCATCTTCCAGCATAAATTCCTTCCGTCCAGCGGGATATTCCGGATCAATCGGCATATAAGCCCCACCGGCTTTGACGGCCGCCAGCATGCCGATCATCATTTCAAAGGAGCGTTCCGTCATCAATCCGACAATGTCCCCGCGCCGGACGCCTTGTTTCCTCAACACTCTCGCCAGCTGATTGGCTTGTTCATTCAACTCTTTGTAAGTCATCGTATTTCCCCGGAATTTCAAGGCGATTTGCTGCGGGGATTTTTCCGCCTGTTCTTCAAAAATCTCCTGAACGGTTTTATCGCGCGGATAATCCGCATCCGTTTGATTCCATGCAAACCACTGCTGCTTTTCCGAAGGGGAAACCAGTTCAATGTCTTTCAAGCGGCAATCCGGATTTCCAATGACTTGGCGGACAATCCGTTCAAAGTGGCGGAAACAGGATTCCACGTCTTCTCTTTGGTAAACATGTCCGTTGTATTGAAACAAAATGGTGAATTTCTCACAGGGCACCACAATCACATTAAAGTCATAGTTGGTTTTTTCAAACGTGCTCTTGGCATCCGTCACGACAAACCCCAATTGATGCCGGTATTTATGGAAAATATTCGAATCAAACACATAATTTTCAAACACAACAATATGGTCAACCAATGAATCGCCGCATTGCGCCGCTTTCTGAATATCGGTCAACGAAGCATAATCATACGGCTCCGAGGCCAGCGCCGCTTGTTGAACTTGTTTGGCCAGGTCTGTAAAACGGTCATCGCCACTTGCTTTGACCCGCACGGGAATGGTGTTGATGAACAAACCGACGATCTCCTGGATCCGGGGAATGTCTTTGTTCCTTCCGGAGACCACGGAACCGAACACCACATCGTCCGTGTGATTGTACCGTTGCAACATCAATCCCCAGATTGTTTGGAATACATTGTTCAGGGTGAGATGATGTTCACGGGCAAATTGATTGAATTGCCTGGTCAACGTTTCATCCAGTGAACAACGGACTTCCTCCAACTTGTAATCATCGCCGCGGGCGGTCTTCGCTCCCGGAATTTTGGCATGTCCTTCATACCCGGCCAAATACTGTTTCCAATATTGTTCTGTTTCTTTGGGATCCTGCTTTTCCAGCCAACGGATCAATTCACGATATTGCGTCACTTTTTTGTGGGGAACGGGCTCGTGATTTTTCAGCTTCCCATAAATTTCGAACAAATCTTCAAACACGATCCCCATGCACCATCCGTCCAAAAGGATGTGGTGGCTGCTGAACACGATTTGATACTGTTGGGACCCTGTTTTCAACACGGAAACACGCAATAACAAATCTTTGGACAAATCAAACGGTTTGGTTTGATCTTTTCGGATCCATGCTTCAACCTTTTGATTCCGCTCATCTTCCGGAAGATGGGAAAAATCCTGATACTGAATCTTTGCTTCGCGCTCTTGCAAAACCACCTGACGTGGTTTTTTCAGCTTTTTATAAATAAACACAGTCCGGAAAATGTCATATCGTTCAATCAAAACATTTAAACTCTTTTCAAACAGTCCGGGATCAAAATCCCCCTCCACCTGGATCAACAATTGTTTGAAATAAGAATTCCCCTGGTCATATAACGAGTGAAACAGCATGGCCTCTTGCATGGGAGACAAAGAATAGATGTCCACCTGTTTTTTATCCATAACCGATCTCCTCCAATAGTCAGACAAGGATGTTAAGCCAAGAGCCCTTCGTGCAAGGACTCTTGGCATGGCGTTTACAAATCGGAAAGCAAGTCGGAAATATCCTCCAGCTCCTCAAACGTCAAATCTTTGGAACTAAAGTCACTGGGGGTCCATTCTTCTTCTTCTTTGGATACGCAATGCCCGATGAGCCGGCGCAACTGACGAACAAACTCTTCCGCCAAACGGGCCACGGTTTCGAAACGGTAAACATGCTGATGATACTGGAAGTTCATCTCCAATCGTTGATCCATCACTCTACCGTAAATATTCAGCAGATAAGGGCTGGTCGACAACGGACTGAACTCATCGCCCGTCGGCATCGGGGAAATTTGGAACCCTTGGTCTTCATTTTCCTGATCGAACTGCCCCAAATAGTTGAAACTGATCTCCGGTTTCAGGTTCCAGGTCATCCCTTCTTTTTTTACGGGGGAAGTCAGGTATTTCAAAATCCCGTAACCAATTCCTTTATTGGGAATCTTCCGCAATTGCTCTTTCACCTGCTTGATGGCATCCCCTTCATGGTCTGTATCCAGATCAAAAACAACCGGAAACGCCGTCGTAAACCAACCGATGGTGCGGCTTAAATCCACATCTTGCACAATCTCTTCCCGGCCGTGCCCTTCCAGATTGACGGCCACCCGTTCCTGCCCCGTCCACTTGCGGACAGCCAAGACCAGTGCGGTCAACAACAGGTCATTGATTTCGGTATGGTATGCATGGTGCACTTCGGTAAGCAATTGTTTCGTTTCTTCTTCGGTCAGTTCCACTTTGATGGTGGCGTGATCCATGAGGCGCCGCTCTGTCGGCAGGGTGAAATCCCTCGGCAGGGCCGGAACATCCGTATTTTCCACCTGCTTCCAATAATTCAGTTCGGACAAGGCTTGTGGTGAATCGGCATAGTCGGTTAACTTTTTGCTCCATTTTTTAAAAGATGTGGTTTTCTTGGGCAAAACAACCTCCTGGTTTGCGGAAACCTGTTGATAGGCGGTTGCAAAATCCTCCAGCAGAATACGCCACGACACACCGTCCACCAGCAAATGGTGAAGAATGATCAACAAATGATCCCCTTGGCAGGTTTTAAACAATCCCAATTGGATCAATTTGCCCTGGTTGAAATCATGGTTCCGCTGCAATTCATTGGCCATGGACTTAATGTGCGATTCCGGATCGTTGACATGCCGCAAATCAAATTCATAAAGGTTGAAAGACTCCCCTTCTGCCAAACCCCGGTTGATCTGCACCCATTTTTCGCCATCCTGCTCAAAGCGCATTCTCAGCGCGTCATGATGTTCCACCAGCTTGGAGAAAGCTTGATGCACCCGGTCTTTTTGCCAGCCATCCGGATGATAAAGCATCATCGATTGATTCCAATGATGGGCATTCATA
The DNA here is from genome assembly GCF_038006465.1 of Thermoactinomyces sp. FSL K6-2592. Classification (NCBI taxonomy): domain Bacteria; kingdom Bacillati; phylum Bacillota; class Bacilli; order Caryophanales; family Thermoactinomycetaceae; genus Thermoactinomyces; species Thermoactinomyces sp. FSL K6-2592. Next base: position 1,346,344 of record NZ_JBBOVH010000001.1, on the reverse strand, counting down.
AACTCCTGCTCGAAGAACCAATGCTGGATCGGGGTCAGCGGGACTTCCCCCTCGACGATCCCCTCATCATCCGCCGATTCGACCGTTTGTACATACGGTGCCAGTTCATAAATGGTGGGATGGTCGAACAGGTCGTTGATTTTCAGTTTGTAATCCCATTGATGCAACCGGGATACAATCTGAATGGCTTTGATCGAATCCCCGCCCAGTTCAAAGAAGTCATCATGAATCCCGATCCTTTCCAAACCGAGCACTTCTTTCCAGATTTGAACCAGCTTTTTCTCCGCTTCATTGGTGGGTGAAGTGTGTTTCTTACCGGTTTGAACCATCCCGTCCGGTTTGGGCAACGCTTTCTTGTCAATTTTTCCATTGGGGGTCAGCGGGAGTTGTTCCAGTTCCACAAAAAACGCAGGAACCATGTACTCAGGCAACTCTTCCATCATATACCGGCGCAATTCCGGAACCGACCAGGAATCCTTGGCCGTGAAGTAAGCACACAAATACGACGTCCCGTTTTCATTGGTCTGCGCCACCACCGCGGCTTTCTCCACACTCGGGTGTTTCAGCAACCGGTCTGTAATTTCGCCCAGTTCCACCCGGTGTCCGCGAATTTTCACCTGTTCATCAAACCGGCCCAGATACTCGATGTTTCCATCCGCCAGCCACCTTGCCATGTCCCCCGTCTTATACATTTTCGTCCCGGGGACAAACGGATTTTCCACAAACTTTTCCGCAGTTAACTCCGGACGGTTCCAGTAACCTCTGGCCAGCCCTTCCCCGCTGATGCAAAGTTCACCGGGAACCCCGACCGGCTGCAGTTGATGGTCTTTGTTGACAATGTACACCTGCTGATTGAAAAAAGGCTTTCCAATCGGTGTTTTATCCGAAGAATCGTCAAGCTTGGCGTAGGTCGTGCATACCGTCGCTTCCGTCGGCCCGTAGGCATTGATAAATGTGCGGCCGGCTCCCCATTTACCAGCCACCCCCGGGCTGCATGCTTCGCCTGCACTGATGATCGTTTCCAGATCCGGCAATTCTTCATGCGGGACGGACTGCAATACCGACGGCGGCAATGTCACATTGCTGATCCTTTTTTCTTTCAAATATTTCACCAGGTCATTCAAGAGCACCATTTTTTCTTCCAGATACAGGGTCGCCCCGACGGTTAAGGTGGGGAAGATTTCGGCAACCGATGCATCAAAACTGATGGATGCAAACTGTAAAACACGGCTGTGCTCACGGATCTCGTAAGGTTGGGCAATTTGCACCAGATTGCAAAGGTTGCGGTGCTCAATCATCACCCCTTTGGGTTTTCCCGTCGAGCCGGAGGTATAGATCATGTAAGCCAGATCGCCCGGCTGGTTGATGACCGGCAAATCGGAGGCGTCTCCCCTCATCAGTGACGGGCTGATCACCAAAACATTCCCCCGGTAACCGGCCGGCACTTGCAATCCCGGCTGCACCAACAACAATTTGGCCTGGCTGTCCTCCAACATATACTGAATTCGCCCGGCCGGATAATCCGGATCCACGGGGAGATATGCGCCACCGGCTTTTAATACCGCCAAAATGGAGACGATCAACTCCGGCGACCGGTTCATCATGATCCCGACAATCTGTTCGCGGCCGATTCCTTTGTTGCGGAGATTTCTCGCCAGTTGGTTGGCTTGTTCATTCAACTTTTTGTAAGTCCAGACTTCTTCTTTGTAAACCAGCGCCGGGTGATCGGGGGTTTTATTCACCTGTTGTTCGAACAACTGCTGAATCACGGCTTGTTTCGGATAGTCCGTCTTTGTGCGGTTAAAGTCCACAAGCAATTGCTGTTTCTCTTTTTCCGAGACAATTTCCAACCGGTCCAAAGGCGTTTCCGGATTCTCCATGATTTGTTCCATCAAGGTTTGCAGATGCAAAATCACATGCTGCATGTCGGACTCTGTATACACTTCCGTATCATACTTCAGCTTGATCAACCATTCGTCCCCGGGGTAAATGATCAATCCCAACCCATAGCTGTCCTGTTCAAACGCATCCAAACCGGCGATGGAAAATCCGAGATCTTTCTCTTTGCTTTTTAAAGCCTCCATGTCCAGCGGATAGTTTTCAAAGGCCATAATGTGATCGAACAGCTGATTAAACAATGGGGTGTTGGCCTGAATCTCCGCCAACGACGCATAATGGGCTTTTTCCGCCTCCAGAATTTCGCGTTGGGTCCGCACCAACAATTCGGAGAACGGTTCGTTTTCCTGCCGGCGGATCCGCACCGGGACCGTATTGATAAACAGCCCGACCATTTTTTCCACTTGCGGCAGGTCCGACGGCCTTCCGGATACCACGGTTCCGAACACAACATCATCCGTATTGTTGTATTTCTGCAACAACACTCCCCAGATCGCCTGGAAGAACGTACTCGGTGTCACATGATATTTTTGCGCCAACATCGACAACCGGTCGCTCAAATGGCGGGGAAGGCGGAAACTGACCTCTTTCTTTTCCAGTTCAAAATCGGTCTTCCTCCCGATGCCTTTGCTCAAAACGCTGGCTGTCTGTTCATAACCGTGCAAATAATCTCTCCAGAACGCTTTGGCTTCTTCATGGTCTTGTTCTTCCAGCCACCGGATATAATCCCGGTAAGGAGCCATTTTTTCCACTTTGAGCGTGGCATGCTTCATCCGCGCCCGGTACATGTCCAGCCAATCTTCCAACAACAGGCCGATGCACCAGCCGTCAAACAAGATGTGGTGAAAACTCCACACAAAGTGGTAACGTCGATCGCCCAATTTGAACAACGCAAAGCGGATCAACGGCTCATGCAAGGTGGCAAACCCTTTTTTCCGGTCCTCCCGTTTAAACCGGGTTAAGAAAGCTTCTTGTTCCTCTTTGGATTGATGGCTTAAATCCACAAACCGGAACGGAACTTCAACCTCTTTCAACACGGTCTGGAACGGTTGATTCAATTTTTGGTACAAGAAAACCGTTCGCAACACATCATGCTTTTGAACCAAATCATCCAAGCTCTTTTCAAAAGCGGCAAAGTCCACTTCTCCGTCCAAATCGATGTAAAACTGCTCAAAATATTGGATCCGTGTTTGGATCGCATGAAACAAAATCCCTTTTTGCAAAGAAGAGAGCGGATAAATATCATGAATGTTCTTCGGATCCAACACCGAACAAATCTGTTCCAGTTCACGAATCGACAGATCCCTGGCGCTGAAATCACTTGGTGTGCGAACCGGTTCAGCTTGCTTTAAACAGTGACGGACACACCGGGTCAAATGTTCCAAAAAGCGGCGTCCCACCGTCTCAATGGTTTCCCTGCGGAAGAAACGGTGATTGTATCCCACCCGGACTTTGAATTTGCCGTCTGCCACCATACTGTTAAACGTAAGCACATGCGGTTCCGGCGTCAGCGGGCTGAACCAGTCTCCAGTGGATATGGAGCCAAATCCCAATCCTTCTTTTTCAAACTGCCCGAGATAGTTAAAGCTGATCTCCGGTTCGAGCGCAAAGGACAAGTCTTGTTTGTGGTCCAAAGAGGTCAGATAACGCAGGATTCCGTAACCGATTCCCTTTTCCGGAACATGGCGCAACGTTTCCTTGACGCTTGGAATCACACGGGACAACTCCGTCTCATTCAGCTCGAAAACAACGGGATACATGGTGGTAAACCAACCCACTGTCCGGTTTAAATCCACACCGTCAAACAATTCTTCCCGGCCATGTCCTTCCAGATGAAGCGCCACTTTCGATTGTCCCGTCCATTCATGAACAGCCAACGCAAGTCCGGTCAACAACAGGTCGTTCATTTCCGTGTGATAAGCCTGATGTGCTTGGGTCAGCAGTTTCCTGGTGAGCTCTTCATCCAGCTCCAATTCGATCTCCCGCATGTCCCGATGGAGTTTTTCCCCGGTCCATTCCTCATCTTTGGGCAAAGCCGGCACGGTTTGTGAACAAACCCGCTTCCAATAACTTTTTTCTTTCAACATCTTTTTACTGTTTGCAAATTGAAAGAGTTGTTTTGCCCAAGTTTTAAAGGAACTGGTTTTTTGGGGCAACCGGATCTCCTCATGTTTGGATGCCAGATCATAAGCCGTTTGGAAATCTTCCAACAGAATGCGCCAGGAGACGCCGTCCACCACCAAATGATGAATCACCATCAGCAAGTAATCCCCTTCACGGGTGTGAAAAACCCCCAACCGGACCAGCGGGCCGTTTTTTAGATCGATCCCCTTCTGCAGCTTGTTCGCATATGCTTCGATGTTTGCCGGTTCCGATCCGGTCAAATCGAATACATCCAAGGTAAACGCCTGATGTTCCAAGGGTTGATTCGTCTGTTTAATTTCACCGTTTGTGAAATCATACGTCATCCGGAGCGCATCATGATGCCGGACCAACCCCTGGAATGCCTGACCGACCCAAGCCGGGTTCCATCCTTCACCGGAGAAGAGCATCATGGCTTGGTTAAAGTGGTGCGGCTCCTCGGATTGAAGGGAGAAGAACCATTTTTGAATCGGAGTCAACCGGACGTCGCCGGAAACCACTTCCTCTTCCTCCATCCGGGAGACACCGCGCCGGATAGAAGGAGCGAGTTCCGCGATCGTGGGATGACGGAACAACTGCTTGGTTTCCAGTTTCATTTGCTGCTGGTTCAACCGGGCCGCAATCCGGATCGCCTTGATTGAATCACCGCCCAGCTCAAAGAAATTGTCATGGATTCCGACCCGTTCGGCCCCCAAAACTTCCTTCCACACTTCGGCCAACAAGGCTTCGGTTTCCGTTGAAGGCTCCACATATCCGGCCGAAACTGCCTTGCGCAAATCCGGTTTTGGCAATGCGCGTTTGTCGACTTTCCCATTGGCATTTAACGGCAGCGAATCCATTTGGACAAAATATCCGGGCACCATGTAATCCGGCAGTTTTTTCTGCAAGTTTTGCCGCAGTTTGGAAACATCGATTTCACCTTCGGCCACGCAATAAGCGCATAAGTAAGATTGCCCTTTTTCATCCCGGTCCATCATCACAAAGGCTTCCCGGACCGCTTCTTCCTCCAGCAACTTCCGTTGGATCTCGCCCAATTCAATGCGATGTCCCCGGATTTTGACCTGATCATCCAAACGGTCCAAATACTCAATCGTGCCATCCGGCAACCAACGCACCAAATCGCCGGTTTTGTACATGCGCCCGTACGGTGCGAAAGGCTCCCGTACAAACCGCTCTTCCGTCAGTTCGGGGCGGTTCAAATATCCTTTGGCCACCCCGTCTCCGCTGATGCACAGTTCGCCGGGCACCCCGACCGGCTGCAATTGGTTCTCGGAATTCAGCACATAAAGCCGGGTGTTATGGAGAGGTTTCCCGATCGGAATAATTCCCCGCTCGATATGCTTGAACCCAACCGGACAATAGGTAGCGAACACGGTGGTTTCTGTCGGCCCGTACACATGAACAACGCGGTCCTCACCCAAAAACTCCACCGCTCTTTTCACATGGGAAAAGGAGACTTTTTCCCCGCCAAACAAAATTTTCCGGACGTTTCGCAAACATTCCAAATCCAAGTCAACCAGGGTGTTAAACAACGCCGTCGTGATAAAAGTGACCGTGATTTGTTCTTCCCGGATCAGCCGGGATAATTGATTCAAATCCAATAAAGCTTCTGTGGAGACCAAGGTGAGTTGCGCTCCGTGCAACAACGAAATGTAAATGTCAAAAGTCGATCCGTCGAAAGCATAATTGGACAATTGCAACACGCGATCCGAAGGATCCATTTCGATATATCCGTTATTAAACATGGTCCGGATCACGTTATAGTGCATGGTTTCGATGCCTTTGGGCGTACCCGTGGAACCGGAAGTGTAGATGATATACAGGACGTCTTCCGGGGCGTTGATATTCGGCAAATTTCCGGGATCCTCATCTTTCCAAACGTCCGGAGACAATCCGGCCACCGTCCCTTGATAAGAAACGGGAGCGGAAATCCCGGGTTCCACCAACAACATGGATGCCTGACTGTCTTCCAGCATAAACCGGATCCGCTCATCCGGATATTCGGGATCAATCGGCAAATAAGTTCCTCCCGCCTTTACAATCGCCAACAGGCTGACCATCATCAAGGGGGAACGGTTCACCATCAAACCGACGACACTTCCCCTGGTGACCCCTTGTTTCCGCAACCAACGGGCCATCCGGTTGGCTTCTGCATTCAACGCTTGATAAGTCAGGACTTGATCGCCCATTTTGACCGCCGGCCGATCCGGCGTTTTCAGCACTTGCTCCTCAAACAACTGCTGAATGGTCTTCGTTCCGGGATAAGGAGCATCCGTCCGATTAAATTCGGTGACAAGCTGATGGCGGTCTTCCGGCGGGAGCAATTCCACGTCTGCTAGGCACTGCCCCGGATCCTTGGCGATTTGTTCCAAAATGTATAAAAAGGATCGGATATATCGTTGAATCGTTTTCCGTTCAAAAAGACGCGTGCAATACTCCACATGAAAGCGGACGGTGTCAGCTTCTTCCTTTGCTTCCCATGTCATGTCAAACATCGATTGTTTCCAGGGCAACGGCACACTTTTCACGTCCGCTCCGGGAATCCGGACGGCGGCTTCCTCCATGTTTTGCAAAACAAACGCGGTGTCAAAGAGCGGATTGCGGCTCCGGTCCCGCTCCAATTGCAACGCCCCGATGATTTCTTCCAACGGATAATCGCCGTTTTCATAAGCTCCCAGCACCCGGGTTCTGACTTGTTGCATGTAACCGGCAAAAGAAAGTTCCTTTTTGGGCTGTGAACGAAGCGGCAAGGTATTGACAAACATTCCGAAAACCGGTTCCATCCAGGATTTTGCACGTCCGGCCACCGGGATTCCGACAATGATGTCTTCTTGTCCTGACAGTTTGGAAATCAACACCTTGTATGCCGAAAACAGCATCATAAACAAGGTGGCATTTTCTCTTTGCCCGATTTGCTTCAGGCGTTCCACCAATGCCGGTTTCACTTCAAAAGAAACTTTATCTCCGGCAAACTCCTGAACCGGGGACCTCGGATAATCGGCCGGCAATTCAAGGACCGGAATCTCTCCTTCCAGCTGCTTGAGCCAATACTCTTTGCGGCGAAGGCACTCTTCCGAACCTAGCCATTGTTGTTGCCACAAGGCATAATCCTTGTATTGTTTGGAAAGCGGCGGAAGCTCCTGTCCTTGATACAGCGCACCCAGTTCACGGTACAAGATTTCTTCCACCGAGATTCCGTCCGAAACGATGTGGTGCATATCCAACAACAGGTAACAGCTCTCTTTGGCATGAATCAGGGCAGCACGAAGCAAAGGAGCTTGTCCCAAGTCGAACGGCCTGATAAAATCTGCGGCAATCCGTTTGACTTCTTCCTCCGAATCCGCGTGGAACATCTCCCACGTTATCTCTGCTTCGGCATGAACTTTCTGCACCAGTTCTTCATCCACCCAGTGAAAAGAAGTCCGCAACGCCTCATGCCGCTGAACCAATTGTTCCACCGCCGATTTTAACCGCTTTGTGTCAACATTTCCCTTCCATTCCAACAGCACCGGTGTGTGGTAAGTGGTGCCGATGTTTTCCATCTGTTCCACTGCATACAAGCGTTTTTGGACGGAAGACACCGGATAATACTCTTTTTCCTCTGCCCCCTCCCATTCATCCGGGATTCTCCCTTCCGCTTTCCGGATTTGAACGGCCATTTCCCGTAAAACCGGATTTTCAAACAAAGCCTGAATCGAAAGCTGAATCTGAAACTCTTCCCGGATTCTTGACACCAGGCGCATTAACTTGAGGGAATCCCCTCCCAAATGGAAGAAATGGTCCCCGGTTCCGGGCTCCACGTGCAAAATCTCTCTCCAAAGCCGGATCAACGTTTGTTCAGTCTCATCGGTGGTTTTCACCATCTCCCGGGTGGCGGCGACCTCCGCTTCCGGCAACGGCAAGGCTGTTTTATCCACTTTTCCGTTGGGAGTCAGCGGAAAAGCTTCCAAATGAATCAGATGGGATGGAATCATGAAGTCGGGCAATTCCTGCGCCAAGTGTTTGCGGATGTCTTCTTCCTCCCATCCTTCCCGCGCCGTGAAATAGCCGACCAGCCGATTTTCGCCGTATTCATCCTTTTGCACCAAGACCAATGCATCTTGAATCAAAGGATATTCCATGAGGCGTTGTGTGATTTCCCCCAGCTCAATCCTGAATCCACGGATCTTCACCTGATCATCCAACCGCCCCAAAAACTCGAGCCTCCCGTCCGGAAGCCAACGGACCAAATCGCCGGTTTTGTACATGATTTCACCAGGTTCATGGGGATTGGGGACAAACTTTTCCCATGTCAGGTCGTCCCGGTTCAAATAACCGCGTGCCAAACCGGCCCCGCTGATGCATAACTCCCCGGGGACGCCAATCGGTTGCAACTCGTGATTTTGATCCAAGACATAAACACGGTGATTGGCAATGGGTTTTCCAATCATGACCGGTTCGCCGTGACGGACGGTCCCGCTGGTGGTGACAACGGTGTTTTCCGTCGGCCCGTAGTTATTCACGATTTGATACGTTTGCGGAACCACTTTTTGCAGCCGGTCTCCACCGACCAGCAGGGTTTTTAAGCAATGGTTTTTGAGCTCCATAAATTGCTCTGCCACCTGCGTCGGCAGAAAACTTACCGTTACGCCTTTTTCCTGCATAAAATCATTGAGCTGCCGGATGTCGTAACGCAATTCCTCTTCAATGACATATAACGTCGCCCCGGCCACCAACGGCGGGAAAATCTCCCACACGGAAGCATCAAATCCAAAACCGGCATATTTGGTGCACCGGTCTTTTTCGGTGATGTGAAATTGTTGATTATGCCAATAAACCAAGTTAACCAAGGAAGAATGTTCGATCATCACACCTTTGGGTTTTCCAGTGGAACCCGATGTATAAATCACATAAGCCAAATCATCGGGCCGGACCGTCGATGGCAAGGGGCGCACTTCCCTGGTTACACTCCAATCCATTCCCGCCAAATCAAATACCGGGACATCCGCCGCCAAATCGCCGGACGCCGTTTTCAAAGACAGTAACATTTTGGCATGGCTGTCGCTTAACATATACGAAACCCGCTCCGGGGGATAATTGGGGTCCACCGGCAAATAAGCGGCTCCGGTTTTCAAAATCCCCAAAACCCCCACGATCATTTCCAAAGAAGGCGGGACCATGATGGCCACAATATCCCCTTTTTCAATCCCGTGATCCCTTAATGCCATCGCCAACAGATCCGCACGCCTGTTCAACTCCTGATAAGTCAGGCTGACCCCTTTGAATTCAACGGCGGTCCGGTTCGGCGACTTCATGACCCTCTGCTCAATCAGCCAGTGTACCGTTTGGCCGTCCGGAAACGCCCGGGTTGTTTCATTAAACTTTTTCAACAATTTCTTTTCTTGTGCCGTTACAATTTGCAGCTTGGAAATTTCCAAACGGGGCTGGCTGGTGACACTTTCAATGATTTGTTTCAGATGATGACCGGTCGCTTGGACCAACCCGCCATCATACCGGTTCGGATCATATGATATCCGGATGGTCAGGTATTTGGCAGGAATAAAGGTGACAATCAATCCAAGCCAGGGCGAATGCTTTTTGATTTCATAAACGTGGCTTTTATATTTTTTGATCCATTTTTGGTATTCAAAATCGTGCTTGGAATAGGAACGGTCAGCGACCACCACCAGATGGTCCAAGGCTTTTTCTTCCATCCCCGTCGCTTCATGAAACTTGGAAAGCGGAAATAAATAAAAATCAGAATGGACATTCGTTTCAGATAAATGTTGAAAGAGCTGGTGAAAGGTTTGAAAATCATCTTTGACACGGAGCAATCGGATTTCCGGATCGCAAGCAGAAACCTTCTTTCCGGAATGGTCGGCAAATGCAAACAAAACTTCTTTCTCTCCGCTGTATCTCAACAACAAACTGCCCCATACCCCTTGAAGCAACGAAGACAAAGCCCCTTGATACCTTCTGGATAACGCATAAAAACTTTCCGTGACGGACCGGCTCAGTCTGATTTCATAATGCTCCGTTGCTTCGGTCTTGTCCCTCATGTTTTCTTTGCCGGCCCATGTTTTCCTGGCGGGAATGAACACGCCCCCGTCATAGCCGCTTAACCATTCATCATAATACTTCCTGTGCTCACTCCATCGTTCCTTAACATTTGCCTTTGTCATGATTAACCTCCAATTTATATAAAACTTATAATCTATTTCAATTATTTTAAAAAGGCAAAACTCATTTTATCCAAACATCCACCTCTTGTCAATGAGACAATCATGAAATTACAAAATATAATATAAAATTATATTAATAAAAAATGTTTTTTTAGGATAAGATGCAGGTATTTCACTTATAATACCGAGGTATGTATCCTTTAAAAAAATGGTATACTTATATTTTTAAATATACAGCATTTGGGAATTATGAAATATCATACTAATTCTTTTCCATCACTTTGAATTCTCCTTCCTGATTCATACAAATTTCTCATTGCACTCCGGATATCGAAAGAGATTGCTTTTGATTTGAAAATTGTTATACTAATTGAGTATGAATCCAGACATTCCGTTTTGACGGGAGGAGGAGATTCCATGGCATGGGCTTATTTGATCATCGCCGGAATCTTTGAAGTGGTATGGGCCATCGGACTTAAATACACTCAAGGATTCACCCGGTGGTTTCCATCCCTTGTCACCATTGCGGGAATGATCTTCAGTTTTTATTTTTTGTCCCTCGCCCTCAAAGCTCTGCCCATCGGCACCGCCTATGCGGTCTGGACAGGGATCGGCGCTTTGGGCACGGCAGTGATGGGGATCTTTTTGTTTGATGAACCCCATGACTGGATGCGTTTATTTTTTTTGTTCCTGATTCTGACCGGAATCGTCGGCTTGAAAGTGACATCCGCCGGTTCATAGCAAAAAGCCGTTTTTTCTTAGCCGCGCAAAATAAAAAAACCGTTATCCTTGAACAGGATACGGTTTTTTATTCACTCCGTTAATCAGCTTTCTTTTTTGTCATACACTTCTTCTTCATTGCTTTCCTTGTCTTCACCGGCCGGAACACGCGGCTCAGCCGGTTTTTGATCCTTTCTTACCAGCGGTGCCAGGTATCGTTTTACAAAGAAACCGGCAAACAGTGTCACCACCAATGCCTTGATAATGAAAATCAACAATTCAACAGCCACTGGTATGACGAGTGAGTTCATCAAATCTGGTTCTTGCAGCAATTTTTACCCTCCCAATCGAACATCAATCACAAGAATTGATGGATATTATATCAAATCTCATCCCTTTTACATAATCCGTTTGAATAAGTTCACCAATTTTTAATGATTAAAGATCGCATCGGCCGGCACTTCCAAACAAAATTCCCCATATTCCGGCGCCGAACGAATATAAAAATATATAGAATTTTCTCTATTTTTGGTATAATTAAATGTGGAATATGAAAAAAGGGGGGTTCAACCGCCACATCCAAAACCGTTTTTCAACCGGAACCCGGGGGACTTTGATCATCATCTTTAAGGGGTGGATGGCATGTCTGATCAATTTGGCAGTGTCACCGGGATTGATGTTTCCCATCATCAATCGGTCATTGATTGGCAGAAAGTCAAAGAAGATCCTCAAAACATTCAATTCGCTTTCATCAAAGCCTCCGAGGGAGAAACATTCACCGATTCACAATTCTCCAATAATGTAAAAGGGGCGCAGGCCGCAGGAATCCAAGCGGGTGCTTATCATTACGCCAAGTTGTTAAGAGGAAAAGCAGAGAAAGAAGCGCAGAACTTTGTTGATAAACTGAAACAACACCAACTGGATCTCATGCCTGTTCTCGACCTGGAAGAAAAAAACACCGATATGACAGCGGACGAAATCGCCGATTGGGTGCTTGCCTTCGCTGAGCATGTCAAAAAAGAAACGGGCGAACAAGTTCTGTTATATACTTTCCCCGATTATATCAACCGGTTTAACGGCTTTAACAACCGTTTGAAGGACATGCCGTTATGGTTGGCGCATTGGAGAGTGGACAATCCAAAGTTGCCCTCAACAGGCGGCTGGGAAGAAATCACCTGCTGGCAGTATACGGACAAAGGGAGTGTTTCGGGAATCATGGGGGACGTGGATATGGATAGAGCCAAATCGCTCAAAGCACTGAAAAGCAAAAAAGGATCGGACAACCCCCCGCCGGAAGAACCGCCCAACCCGCCACAATCCCCGGAAGACGACAAAGACTGGCACGTTGAACTGATCGCCTCCGGTTCAGGATCTGTCAATATCAGCTTCCAATTCAAAAAAGGAAATTCAGACAAAGAACCCGCACCTTCCCCGGAACCGGAACCCGATCCCGACACGGAACCGGAACCCAAGCACGAAATGATCGATGATTACCCTTTTAAGAACAACAATCCCGGCGATGTGGACCCATGGGGTTTTTATTACAGGGAATGCGTCTCCTTTGTCGCTTGGCGCATCAATAACAATCTCGGGATTCCGTTCACCAATGACATGACCGGTCCCAACGGGAAAAAAGGACATTGGGGAGACGGCAGGCATTGGGATGAAAACGCAAGACAGATCGGTTACAAAGTGACCCGTACTCCAAAAGTCGGAGCCGTTGCCCAATGGAACAAAGGAAACCTCAACCATGTGGCCTTTGTCGCCGAAGTGAGCAGCGACCAGAAAACGGTAACGGTCGAAGAGTATAACTGGGACATCCGTCACGGCTACGGAACACGCCAAGTTCCGGTCGACCGGATTGACAATTTTATCCATATCAAAGAATAATCGGCTAATAACCGGCTTCAGCATCCCGGTTTTTGCATAAGAAAACCGGGATGCTTTTTGGGATCATCTCCCGATAAAAATATACTTTGAAAAGAAAGCTGCATCATGCTCATAACCGAAACTTGTCTTTAATCATTTTGGCGACTTTTTCAGCTTCCAAATTTGGATTGTTTATTCTAATGTAGTTTTTCTTTCTGATCTCTCCTTTCAGAGAGTTCAGACGATGTTTTTCAGCAGTCTGTTTTAAATCAAGTTCCGATTGGGTTATATTTTTTTTCGACGGTTTCTGTTCAAGTCTGTGGGGCGTTTTCTTCCGTTCAAGCCTTACTAAGATCCGCTTCCAGTTCCACAAAATAAACAATCCCGCCCTTGGATTCGAAAATGGAACAAATGTGATCAACATAATCCCAGTCTCTTTGTTGATCAAACGCCCAGACATACGTGAAAATGATTCCGTATAAATCACTTTCCAACGCCGCTTCAAAGATCTCTTGGCGAAACCGGTCCGATAATCTCCATGTTTCAGGACCAAAGCCAAAAAACGGATAAAGCAACTCCAGTGTCATATGATTATGAAAAAGCTTCAGTTTTGTGATTTTTTCCAGCTCTTGACCGACTGTCATTTTGCCGACGGCCTGCGGCCCGAATATCAAAACAAATTTCATTCGTCCCCTTCTTTCAACCCGTTTATTTTTCAAAAAGGCTTGCCGCCCCATCCACAATAAATGAACTTCGACCAGACGGTTTCTCTTTCACATGATAAAAAAACCGCAGCCTTGAAAATTCAAAAGCTGCGGTTTTCTGTGCGGTTTAGCTCCGGTTAAACTTCCATGATAATTGGCAAAATCATCGGACGACGACGGGTCCGCTCAAACAGAAATTTGCTTAATGCATCCCGGATGCTCGTTTTGAGCGAAGCCCATTCGCTGACATGTTCTCTCATGCATTTTTCCATGGTCAATGCCACAATCCGGTTCGCTTCATCCAATAACTGTTCGGATTCCCGAACATAAACAAAGCCTCGCGAAATGATATCCGGCCCTGATACGATGGTGCCGTTTTCTTTGCTTAAGGTCAGCACCACGACCAAAATTCCGTCCTGAGATAGTAATTTGCGGTCTCTTAATACAATATTGCCAACATCACCAACGCCCAAACCGTCAACCAATACTTTCCCGGTCTGAACCTTGGGCCCGTATCGGGCACGACCACCTGAAATTTCAACCATATCTCCGTTGTCACAGATAAAAATGTTTTCCGGGCTTACTCCTACAGATTCGGCAAGTTGGGCGTGAGCACGCAACATACGATACTCACCATGAATCGGAATAAAGTATTTGGGTTTCATCAAATTCAGCATGAGCTTCAGGTCTTCCTGAGACCCATGCCCCGAGACGTGTACATGCGAAGTCGTGCTATACACAACATCCGCCCCAATCCGGAATAATTGATCGACGGTGCGGCCGATCAATTTTTCGTTGCCCGGAATGGGTGTGGCGGCAATGATCACGGTATCACCGGGTAAAATTTCCACTTTGCGATGAGATGCGTTCGCCATGCGTGTCAGCGCTGACATCGATTCCCCCTGACTTCCTGTGGAAATCACCGCCACCCGATTGGCAGGCAAACGATTGATCTCATCCAGGTCAATGATCAAATCAGAGGGCACATGCAAATACCCCAACTCCGATGCAATATTGACCACATTGACCATGCTGCGTCCCACCACAGCCAGCTTTCGACCGTACATATGGCATGCGTTCACCACTTGCTGGATGCGGTGAATATTGGACGCAAAAGTAGCTACAATCACCCGTTGCTTTGCTTTACGGAAAACTTCGTTAATCCCTTCACCGACCGAACTTTCCGATCCGGTAAATCCGCTGCGCTCCGCATTGGTGCTGTCAGATAATAAACACAATACCCCTTTTCTTCCAATCTCAGCCATTTTATGGATATCCGCAGCGTGTCCATTCACCGGGGTCATGTCAAATTTAAAATCTCCCGTGTGAACAACGGCTCCTTCCGGTGTATGAATGCAAATACCGACGGAATCAGGAATACTGTGATTTGTATAAAAAAAGGTCGCTTTCAGTGTAGAACCCAGTTTGATTTCCGATTTACCGTTGATGATGTACCGTCTCGTGTCATTTAACAGATGAGCCTCGCGCAATTTATGCTCAACCAGTCCCATCGTCAATTTCGTGGCGTAGACGGGAACATTGAGCTGACGCAAAATATACGGCAACCCGCCGATATGGTCCTCATGACCATGCGTCAAAAGAATCCCGCGTACTTTATCCTTATTCTCAACCAAGTATGTGATGTCAGGTATCACGATATCGATTCCCAGCATTTCCTCTTCCGGGAACATCAAGCCCGCATCAATCACAACAATGTCGTTCTCATACTGCACCACATACATGTTTTTTCCGATTTCATCCAACCCACCGAGTGCAAAAATGGA
Source organism: Thermoactinomyces sp. FSL K6-2592 (assembly GCF_038006465.1). Lineage (NCBI taxonomy): Bacteria > Bacillati > Bacillota > Bacilli > Caryophanales > Thermoactinomycetaceae > Thermoactinomyces > Thermoactinomyces sp. FSL K6-2592. The sequence goes on along the minus strand of NZ_JBBOVH010000001.1, from coordinate 1,331,068 downwards.
TAATTTGCCTCGCTGGTTTTTTGTCAAACTGTTTACCTCCTATATTCTGTTGTCTTTAACTGAAACCGCACAATTACCACTTGTCCCTTATTATATACGATGAAAAAATGGATATGCAACCGGATCTTTTGTTGAAAAAAGTCAATGACAAACAAAAAACCTGCCTGTTTTTTCACAGGCAGGTCCGTTCCCGTCACAGTTCTTTCAACCATTCATCCGTTTTCCTTTTTTCTTCTTCCGACAATTCCACAATCGGAAGGCGCACGTAAGGTTTCGACCAGCCTTTTTGCGACATCGCATATTTCAATGGTGCCGGGCTCGTCGTCAAAAACACGCCGTGGAAGACAGGAAGCAGACGAATGTGCAAGCTTTGCGCTTTCTTCACATCCCCCGAGAAGAAAGCTTCCATCATTTCTTTCATTTCCCGGCTGACCAGGTGGCTGGCCACACTGACAACCCCGGCTCCGCCAATTGACAAAATCGGCAAAGTGAGCCCGTCATCTCCGCTGTATACCGCCACATCGCCGGGAACCGCCGAAATCAGCCGCCCGATTTGATTGAGATCCCCGCTTGCCTCTTTGATAGCGACCACATTATCCAATTGAGCGAGCCGGGCCATGGTTTCAGCCGTCATATTGACACTGGTGCGTCCGGGGACATTGTACAGCATCACCGGCAGTGAAGTCGATTCGGCAATCGTTTTGAAATGCTGATACAACCCTTCCTGCGACGGTTTGTTGTAATAGGGGGCGACCAGCATCACCCCGTCGACGCCGATTTCCTCCGCTTTCTTGGTCAATTCCAGGCTTTGCAGGGTGTTATTGCTTCCGGTCCCTGCGATCACTTTGATCCGGCCGTTTGCTTTTTCTTTGGCAAAACGATATAATTCCAGCTTTTCGGAGAGGGTCAGGGTGGGAGACTCTCCGGTCGTTCCGGAAACAACAATTGAATCATTCCCGTCCTCGATCAAACGCTCGATATTGGCTTCCAAACAGGGCCAATCAATCTCGTTTTTTTCGGTAAACGGCGTAAACAGCGCCGTGATTAATCGGCCAAACAACATCCTCACTTCCCTCCTTTATGAACAGTAGAGTTTATTCAGATGAAATTTTTTATGCAAAGCACGCACAGCTTTCTCCATGTCTTTTCCATGGACCAGCACCCAAATGGTCGTATGGGAATCCGCTGATTGCAACACTTGAATATCCTCTTCCGTCAGTGCTTCCGAAATTTTGGCCATCACGCCCGGAACGCCGGCGATGCCTGCACCGACAACGGATACCTTGCTGCAACCTCTGGATAATTCCGGTTCCAGTCCCAGATCATATAATATTTGTTCCGCCTGATCCGCCAGATCATCATAAACCGTATAGGCAATTTCGCTCGGGTTGACGCTGATAAAATCGACACTGATCCCATGATCCGCCATCGCTTTGAAAACTTTCAACTGTGTATGGTATTGCCCTTGTCTCAGCCGGATTTTCACCTGAGTCACATTGGGCATCTGGGTCACCCCGATGATGGTGTTTTCCCGCACTTCCCGAACCAACCGGTCAATTTCGCTCCGGTGTGTCACCAACGTTCCCGGATGATCTGACATGGTCGAACGGATCCGAATCGGGGTGCTGTTTTGCATGGCAATCTCCACGGCCCGGGGATGAATCACCTTGGCTCCTTGAAAAGCGAGATTGCACATTTCAACATAGGTGACCTGCTCCAATTGGGCGGCATCCTCGACAATTCTTGGATCAGCCGTCATAATCCCTTCTACATCTGTAAAAATATCTACATATTCGGCATCAAGAGCCGCTCCCAACGCCGTTGCGGTGGTATCGCTGCCGCCGCGTCCCAATGTGGTGATTTCCCCATCGGTTGTTTGCCCTTGGAAACCGGCCACGACAACGACCCGGTTGTTTTCCAGTTCATGCAAAATGCGTTTGGGATTGACGGTGATAATCTGGGCATTGGTATGCTGATCGTTCGTAATGATCCCCGCTTGTCCACCGGTCAATACACAGCTCCGGATCCCTGCCTGGGTCAGCATGCTGGACAGGGTAGCTGCAGAGATGATCTCTCCACAGCTTAACAACAAATCTTTTTCACGGGGAAGGATCTGCTGATCATATTGATCAATCAAACCGAGCAATGTATCGGTTGCGTATGGTTCCCCTTTTCTTCCCATCGCTGAAACAACGACAACCAGTTTGTTTCCTTTCTCCAGCTCGTTGGAAATATGACGAAGGACACGTTGACGCCGTTCAGCGGTTGCCACGGAGGTTCCTCCGAACTTCTGTACAATAATGCTCATGCCTATCCCTTCTCTTTATGATCATTCTCTTTCAATCAAAGTTTCTGCAATTTGAACCGTGTTGGTTGCGGCTCCTTTCAAAAGATTATCCGAAACCACCCACATATTGAGCGCGCGCGGATGGGTCAAATCGCGACGGAGACGTCCGACAAACACTTCCGTCCGGCCGGATGCATCCAACGGCATGGGATAAATCTGCTCCTCAATCGCATCCTGCACCACCACACCCGGTGCATCATTTAAGAGGGTTCGGACTTCATCAAGATCATAATCCGATTTTAATTCCACATAAACCGATTCACTGTGCCCCCGTACAACCGGGACCCGTACACAAGTGGCGGTCACGCCGATGGAATCATCCGCGAAGATTTTTTTCGTTTCGCGCACCATTTTCATTTCTTCAAGTGTAAATCCGTTTTCTTCCGCCACATCCACTTGCGGAATCACATTGAACGCTTGCTGATAATGTTTGTCAAGTTTGCCCACGGGAAGAACATTTTTTTGGACTTCTTCACCGGCCATCGCGGCTTTCGTCTGTTCTTCCAATTCGTTGATCGCTTTCCATCCCGCACCGGAGACGGCTTGGTATGTCGAGACAATGATTCTTTCAATTCCGTACCGATCCGCCAACGGTTTTAATGCAACAACCATTTGAATGGTGGAACAGTTGGGATTAGCAATAATTCCTTTATGCTGATCCAACGCTTCCGGATTCACTTCCGGAACCACCAACGGGACTTCCGGATCCATTCGAAAGGCGTTGGTATTATCCACAACAACCGCCCCGCGTTTCACCGCTTCTTTTGCCAATGCCTTGCTCACACTGCCGCCGGCGCTGAATAAAGCGAAATCGACGCCTTCAAATGCTTCCGGCACTGCTTCCTGAACCGTGATTTCCCGACCGCGGAATGTGATTTTTTTGCCTGCGGAACGTTTGGAAGAAAGCAAGCGCAATTCTTCGACAGGAAAATTTCTTGCATCGAGGGTGTTCAATATTTCTTGCCCGACAGCTCCGGTTGCTCCTACCACTGCGACATGATATTTCTTTGCACTCATGAAGTCCCCTCCCATATGAAGTGAGCCCCCTGTATCTCATCAACGGGGGACGAATGAATCATCTATCCGAGCTCTTTTCTATTATGAAGTCAAGTCGCGGTATTTTTCAACTATTAATGGTTGCAACTGTTTCCCTTCGATGGCGGCAAGACAGGTTTCCGGGATCAATTCCATTCGTGCGACCATGGACTTGGGTTTTTTTTCGGGAGCATCTTGGCCAAACGGAACAAAATAAATGTCTTTGGCTGCCAGCAATTTTGCCAGGTTGACGGCATTTAAGCCGAGTGCGTCGTTCGTGGAAATGGCCACCACCACCGGCCGGTGATTGCGCATTTGCGCTTTTGCCGCCATCAAAACCGGGCTGTCTGTCAATGCATTGGCAAGTTTCGCCAGGGAATTGCCGGTGCAGGGAGCAATCACATAACAATCCAAACTTTTTTCAGGACCGAACGGTTCCACTTCCGGTATGGTCATCAACGGGGTCCGACCGGTGATTTCTTTAATTTTTTTCTTCCAATCTTCCGCGGTGCCGAACCGGCTGTCCACCGTCGCCACCGTATGGGAAATCACCGGAATCACGTTTGCCCCCAGTTCCACCAATCTTTTCATTTGCGGGAGCACTTCATCATGCGTACAGTGGGATGCCGTCATGCCGAAGCCGATCGTCAAGTTTTGAAAATTCACTGAACGGTTCCCTCCCTGAATAACTCATTTTTCATGATCCGGGTGATGGTCTCCGCCAAAATTTGTCCGGCTGTTTTCGGAGCCACGATTCCCGGCAGACTGGGTGCCAAGATGGCTTTGATTCCTCTTTTTTCAGCGAACGGATAATCCACGCCTCCCGGTTTGGATGCCAGATCAATGATGACCACATCATGAGGCACGTTGGCTAAAACGGTTGAATCAATGATCAAGGACGGAACGGTGTTAAAAATCAAATCCGCATTTTTCACATGGTCTTTTAATTCGGATGTATCAAACGCCTGAATCCCCATTTCAAATGCGCGGGCTTTATGCTCGGAACTTCTCACCCCGACTTTCACCCGGGCTCCAATCGCATGAAGCACACGGGCCAGCGACAATCCGCATCTTCCCATGCCCAGCACAATGCTTTCGGAACCGTGAATGGTGATGTCGGTGTGTTGGATGGCCATCATCAGCGCACCTTCCACTGTCGGGATGGAGTTGTAAATCGCCACATCGTCCCGGTTTAAGAGTTCAATAAGTTGAAGCCCGAAATCCCGGCACAACTTTCGCAAATACTCCTTGGCCATCCCGGCAAAAACGAGGCAATGTTTTGGAAGAGATTGAAACAACTCCGGGGTCAGAAACAATTTTTTGGACGTAAAAACACTGCTGATTTGCCCTTTTTCATCGGTCCCAATGATCGGGAGCACCAAAACATCCGCCGTCTCTAACAAATCAGACGAAAGCTCCTTTAACGAAGCCCCGCTGACCGGACTTTGCAAATTGTCAAATCCGACCAATGAAACCCGGGCTCCCATCTCTGTACAGCTTTTAATCACCTCTAATTGCCGTGCATCTCCACCGAGGAAGACAACATGTTTGCCTGTCAGCATTTTCTTCACTCCTTTCCCCGGAAGAATCCTTACCATGATCAACATCTGTTTGCATCATATGAAAAAAAATGAAATTCGGTTCCCTTCTGTCAAAATTGTTTTTTGGAAGATTTCCGGTCCAACGAATCCACGATCAACATTTCCGGCCCGACTTTCCGGATCATGCTCCACGTCAATTCCATAAACCTGTGCTTCTTTTTAAACCAGGAAGATTCCGTCGGTAACAAGATGGCATGGATTTTTCCGGTTTGCGGATCAAACGACATGTCTGCATGCAACAAATCCCCCAACCGTTCTCCTCCCACCAAATCGATGCATTCCTTTTCTGCCAGTTCACTCCAGCGCAACATCCTTCCCCCCCGACGTTCCATTTTTTCTCTCCCTTTATCCATATGATTCAGTCAACACTTTTATAAAAAACAAAAAGCCCGGCAGGCTTTGCCGGACTTTCGGATTTGGCGTTCATCCTCTTTATTTAACGATGTTCCAATCGGATCCTTTGCATTTCCAAAATCAGTACATCCAATTGCTCGGATAAAGGCAAAACACGGGCATCCATCAATCGTTCGGGTTCACCGTTCACCAATTGGTACAATTCCTTGCGGAGATGTTCCATTTCCTCCTGTAACCTTCTGATCCGATGCCGCTCGGACATGAAGATCACCTCTCCTATTTACCCGTATGACCAAAGCCTCCAGACCCACGTTCCGTTTCATCCAACGAATCCGTAACTTTGAGGGAAACCGCAGGGACTTGCATAAACACCAACTGTGCAATACGGTCTCCCCGCTCAACCCGAAAAGGCCGTTCCCCCAGGTTCAGCAAAATCACCCCGATTTCTCCACGGTAATCTGCATCGATTGTCCCTGGTGTGTTGAGCACGGTGATTCCGTGTTTTAAAGCAAGACCGCTTCTCGGACGCACTTGGGCCTCCAGCCCTGCCGGCATCGACAAGGCAATTCCGGAAGGAATCAACTTCCACCGGCCCGGTTTGATTTCCACTGGATCCATCACTGCGGCATGGAGGTCAAAACCACTGGAACCCGTCGACATTTTCACTGGAAGAGGCAGATCTTCGTTTCCTGGCATGTGAAAAACTTTGACATTATGCAATGGAGTTCCTCCTAAAACTGGAAGGGATTTTTCCGTCTGGCGAAATCAGCGCCAACGACATGGGTGATGAAAAAATTTTCCGCGCCAGACGATTCACGCCATCCAAAGTGATTCTATCCACCTTTTCGATGATTTCATCCAAAGTGAACTGACGATTTAACAACAATTCATTGCGCCCCAACCGGCTCATGCGGTTGTTGGTGCTTTCCAGTCCAAGCATTAAGCTCCCTTTCAATTGTTCTTTGGCTTTGTGCAATTCGTCCGTCGTCAATCCTTTGGTTTTGAGATCATCCAAAATTTGATAAATGTATTCAACCACTTCATTCTCCTGCCCGTGTTTCGTTCCGGCATAGATGGCAAAAAGGCCGGTGTCACGATGGGCGGAATGATAAGAAAACACCGAATAGGCAAGCCCGCGCTCTTCGCGGATTTCCTGGAACAAACGGGAGCTCATGTTGCCGCCAAGCACATTATTCAACAAAACCAATGTGTAAAAATCTTCATCACCGACGGCCAGTCCCGGCAATCCGAAACATAAATGGGTTTGTTCGGTTTCTTTTTGTTTCACTTTGACATCCGGCGTAAAAACCGGAACCTCCCTGCTTCGTACCGGCATCTCGCCCTGATGGCCGGAAAAAGCTTCCTCGACCCTTTCCTTGTAATCATCCGGCAAATTGCCGGCAATGGCAATCACGACATTGGAAGGGACATAAAATTGATTTTTATAGCGGAACAAATCCTCACGGCGGAAACCGGTCACGGTTTCGGCATTGCCCAATACAGGGTATCCCAAGGGGTGGCCGCCTGACGACACTTCGGAAAGCATGTCATGAACCAGGTCATCCGGCGTGTCTTCCACCATGTAAATTTCCTCCAAGACCACTTTTTTCTCTTTTTCGATCTCGCCTTCATCAAACACCGATTCAAAAAACATATCCGATAATACATCCAGTGCCGTTAAAAAATGTTCGTCCAGCACTTTGGCATAATAACAAGTGATTTCTTTGGAGGTGAAGGCATTCACGTGTCCGCCGATTGCGTCAAAGGATTCCGCAACCTGTTTCGCGGTGCGCGTTTTGGTTCCTTTAAACATCATGTGTTCGATAAAATGGGAAATCCCGTTATTGGCAAGCGATTCATTTTCAGAACCGGTTCCCACCCAAATCCCCAAAGCGACTGAACGGACGTGGGGGATTTTTTCAGCAACCAACCGAACACCATTCTCCAGCGTATGTTTAACGATCAAATAAGATCCTCCTTAATTCTCTGATAAACTACAAAAAAGCAACACTACTATATCAAATCATAAATCATTGCTCAATGGAATCCACTCGTTTTGAAGAGAGCATTTCGCTGACCGTCATCCACTTCAAGCCCTTGTTTTTCCCTGCACGGATCATCCCCGGCAACGCTTTGACCGTCCGGTCCGTCGGATGAGTCAACAACAAGGTGCCGGGTGCAATCCCTTTTTCCACCTTGTTCACCATCATCTCCGGCGAAACGGACTTTTTCCAATCGACGGTATCCAATGTCCATAATATGGTTTTCATTTGAAATTGTTCGGCTATTTTTAATACGCGGTTGTCAAAATCGCCGGCCGGCGGGGCAAACCACCTGCTTTTGACCTGTAAGGTTTCTTGGATTAAAGACTCCGTCTTTCCGATCTCGGCTTCGATTTGCCCGGTGCCGATCCGGCTCATCAAAGGATGGGAATAAGCATGATTTCCCACTTCATGCCCTTCTTTCACCAACTGCCTGGCCATTTCGGGATTCTTTTTCAGCCAGGAACCATCCAAAAAAAAGGTCGCTTTCACCTTTTCCTGTTTGAAAATCTTGAGCATTTCCGGTATGTATTCCGTTCCCCAAGCCACATTCACCATCAGCGCGGCCGCCGGTTTTTTTTCGTTCCCCCGGTAAACCGGTGCCTGTCCCAGATCTTCCAGTTGTATTTTCGGGGGAATTTCCTGATACACCCAATGAATCCGGTGCTTGTCTTTTTGCTTGAGTGTGCTTTCGATCGTTGCTTCCAGGTCGACTTTTCGCCCGTTCAGCCCCGGAATGGCTTTCCAAACCGGATCCAGCCGTGCATCGATGGGGGCAATCTGATGTTTGGGCGCCTCTTTTTTGATCTTTTCGACAATCGGGGAGTCTGTCTTGAAGCCGGAAGAGATCACCGACACCTCCGCTCCGCTCTTCACGGCCGTCACATAAGCTTCAATGGTGGGAAGTTGGACCAGCAAAACAATAAAACAAACCGATAAGAACAGTGTCGCCATACGAACGGGAAACAAAGTTTGCCGCCTCCTTTCCTTCCTACCATATGCTCCCGGACAACTCCCTATGACCGTCGTATAAATATAAAAAAGAGGCAGATTCGCTCTGACTCTTTTCCTTTGCCTCTTCCTTTAAATTTTTTCTTTTTTCTTCGCTGCTTCATCTTTTAACACAGCTTTGCGGGACAAATTAATCCGTCCTTGGTCATCAATCTCCGTCACTTTTACCATGATCGAGTCTCCGACTTTCACCACGTCGCTGACTTTTCCGACCCGGTTTAAATCCAGTTGAGAGATATGAACAAGTCCTTCTTTGCCCGGAATGATTTCCACAAATGCTCCGTATTTTTCAATCCGTTTGACCGTTCCGAGATACGTTTCGCCAACCACCACTTCACGAACCAAATCTTCGATGATTTTTTTCGCCCGTTCGTTTTGTTCCGTTTCCGGAGAAGCGATGAAAATGCGGCCATCTTGTTCGATATCGATTTTGACTCCGGTTTCTTCGATGATTTTATTGATGACTCGTCCGCTCGGTCCGATCACATCACGGATTTTATCCGGATGAATCCGTAAGGTGGTAATCTTCGGAGCATATGGGGACAATTGTTTTCGCGGTTCCTTGATGGTGGCTTCCATGTTGTCCAGGATCACCATTCTGGCTTTCCGCGCTTGTTCCAATGCTCTTTGGAGAATGTTCCGGTCAATGTCTTCGATTTTGATATCCATTTGAAGGGCGGTAACTCCTTTTCGTGTACCGGCCACTTTAAAATCCATATCTCCAAGATGGTCTTCCATGCCTTGGATATCGGTTAACACGACAACATTATCCTCTTCTTTGACCAGTCCCATCGCGATGCCTGCAACGGGTGCTTTGATCGGAACCCCCGCATTCATCAAGGCAAGCGTCGACGCGCAAATACTTGCTTGCGAAGTGGAACCGTTGGACTCAAGCACTTCGGAGACCAACCGGATGGTGTACGGGAAAACATCTTCGGAAGGAATCACCGGTTCGAGTGCTCTTTCCCCCAAAGCCCCGTGTCCGATTTCCCGGCGTCCCGGTGACCGGATCGGTCTTGCTTCACCGACGCTGAACGGAGGGAAATTATAGTGGTGCATAAAGCGTTTGGATTCCTCCAAATCCAAACCATCCAGGATTTGCACATCGCCGAGTGCCCCCAACGTACAAACGCTTAACACCTGGGTTTGTCCGCGTCGGAACAATCCGGAACCGTGTGTCCGCGGCAGGACATCAATTTCGCTGGAAAGCGGGCGGATTTCATCGACAGCCCGTCCATCCGGACGTTTGCCCTCTTCCAATATCAACCGGCGCACTTCTTCTTTCACGATTTGATCCAAGACGGTATTCATGTCTTTTTCTTGCTCGACCCATTCTTCTTCCGTCAGTTCCCCGGCCATCTGTGCCAAGACTTCTTCCTTCACCTGATCGATCGCATCCTGGCGCTCTTGTTTGTCAATGACCTGAACGGCTTGGATCAAAGAATCGGTAGCAAGTTCCCGCACGCGTTTTTCCAGTCCGGGATCGACCTGATGCAATTCGGGCTCCATTTTGGGCAGTCCCACTTTTTCCACGATCTGTTCCTGAAAAGCCACCAGCTCCTTGATCACTTCGTGGCCAAACAAAATCGCTTCCAGCATCGTTTCTTCCGGCACTTCATCCGAACCCGCTTCCACCATGTTCACCCCGTGTTTCGTACCAGCCACCACCAGATGCAGATCGGATTTTTCCATTTGTTCCACCGTCGGATTAATGACCAATTGACCATCAACCCGGCCAACCACCACGCCTCCGATGGGTCCTTTGAAAGGAATGTCCGAAATGGAAAGTGCCACGGATGCGCCGATCATGGCGGCAATTTCCGAAGAGCAATCCTGATCCACCGACATGACAGTGGTCACCACTTGCACTTCATTGCGAAACCCTTCATCAAACAGCGGGCGAATGGGGCGGTCAATGAGCCTGGAAGCCAAAATGGCTTTGTCGCTCGGGCGGCCTTCACGCTTGATAAAGCCTCCCGGGATTTTCCCAACCGCATACAAACGTTCTTCATAATTTACCGTCAACGGAAAAAAGTCCGTGTCTTTCGGCTCCTTGGATGCAACCGCGGTAGCCAGCACCGAAGTGTCTCCATATCTCACCATCACCGCACCATTGGCTTGATTGGCATATTTTCCGATTTCCAGCTTTAATTTTCGTCCAGCCAGATCTGTCTCAAATGTTTGAGGTTCCATCTTCAATCATTTCCTCCTCTCAAAAACACAAATATAGCATACTTCTCCACATTTACAGTATGTTCCTTCCACTTCTCTTTTAAAAGATGAGATGATAAAAAAGCGGGGCATGCCGCCCCGCTTTTCTTATCGACGCAATCCGAGTTTTTTGATCAGTTCACGATAACGAACAATGTCTTTCTTCTTCAAGTAGTTCAACAAGTTCCGGCGTTGACCAACCATTTTCAAAAGACCACGGCGAGAATGATGATCTTTTTTATGATCTTTTAAGTGCTCGTTTAACTCATTGATCCGATGAGTCAAAATCGCGATTTGCACTTCGGGGGAACCCGTGTCATTATCGTGTGTTTTAAATTCATTGATGATTTCTCTTTTGCGTTCATTGGTTAATGCCATCGAAAAATCCTCCTTTTGCTCAATCGCCCATAACCCAGAACACCGTCGAGGCATCGGTGATCCGAGCCAGGGTTGTTACCGAATCAGTATACCATAAGAAAAAGATGAGTACAACAAGCCTTATTGTGCAAATAACTTCAACCAACGCTCTGCTTCTTGCCGGTCTTTTTCAATCTGCTGAATTAACGCCTCCACGCTCGGAAACTTTTTCTCTTCGCGCAAGAAATGATAAAACTCCACTTTGCATTTCTTGCCGTAATAGTTGCCGGATTGCCCGAGCAGGTGCACTTCCAACCTTTCACTCGGTTGATCGCTTTTAAAAGTGGGACGCACTCCGATATTCATGATGCCATAGGAAGAAACCTCATCAATGGTTGCTTTGACCACATAGACGCCTCGGGCGGGAACAAAATACGGAGCCTTCAGGTCCAGATTGGCTGTGGGAAACCCCATCAACCGCCCCCGCTGATCTCCCCGGACCACCTCTCCTTGCAGCGAATACGGGCGCCCCAGGATGTCCCGGGCGGTTTTGACATCCCCTTCGGCCAACGCCCGCCGCAACCTGGTGCTGCTGATCACTCCCTGATCCTGTTGGATCAAAGAGACGATTTCGGTGACGAAATGCCCTTTTCCCAATTCGGTCAGGTCTTCTGCTTTCCCCTCCGCTTTGTGTCCAAACGTAAAATTGTACCCTGTCACCACGCCTTTGACACCAAGCGGCAATAATATGTCGGTGACAAATTCTTCTTTTGACAAAGAAGCGAAATTCCGGTCAAACCGGACAACATAAACTTTCCTGACCCCCAAACGGGCAAACTGCTCCAACTTGTCGGGATACGGGGTCAGATAACGGTGAATCGCCTCTTGCCCCAACACTTCCCGTGGATGCGGATCAAAAGTCATGACCGCCGGAACCGCCTTCAGTTCCCAGGCCAAATCCATCGCCTTTCGGATCACGGCTTGATGCCCCAAATGGACACCGTCAAAAAAACCAATCGCCAGTGCAATCGGTTCCTGATCGGTTGGTTGATCGATCATCGGATAGGTTAAATGTATCGTTTCCATCTACTCCACATCCCGAAATACTTTTTCTGGTTTCGCCAAGCCCTTTTCAATCACCCGGTATACAGCGCAAAAAACACCGGTGTCCGTATACACACGAACCAGTTGATTCTCATTGAACAATTGATCATCAACAGGAATCTCTATTTTCCAACCATCATAAACTTTTTGAAGATCTTCATGATTCACCATCATGCCGGGCATGAACGAAATCCCCTCATCCAACCGGGTGACATGATTTTCCCAAGCATCTTGCTCCCCGATTTGCTTCAACTCATCCAACGTGTAACAATCTTCCAGGTGAAACGGGCCACTTTGCACCCGCACCAGAGAAGCCATATGCGCCGGATACCCCAAAGCTTTTCCGATGTCCACACACAAGGTGCGGATATAAGTCCCTTTGGAACAAAGAACTTCAAAATGAATTTCCGGATATTCCCCCGGCGTCATCCCCGTCCATTTTAATTCATAAATGTGGACCTTCCTTTTCGGCCGGTCGATCTCCTTTCCTTCGCGGGCCCACTCATATAAACGGCGTCCGTTCACTTTCACGGCCGAATACATGGGTGGAACCTGCGTAATCTCCCCGACAAACCGGGAGAAAACCTCCTCCACTTGTGCCGGCTCCACCGGTTCCACCCGTTCGGCCTCTGCAATGACGGCGCCGGTCTGATCTTCCGTTTCGGTGGCAATCCCCAATTTCAAGGTTCCTTGATAACGCTTGGGGCGGTCCTGCAAATATTCCACCAACCGGGTGGCTTGTCCCAGACAAACAGGCAGCACGCCTTCCACTTCCGGATCCAGCGTGCCTGTATGACCAGCCTTTTTTTGCTTTGTCAAGCGGCGGACGATGGCGACAATATCATGGGATGTATAGTTTTTTGGTTTAAAAACGGGCAAAATCCCATGGCACCCCATTTAAACTTCACACCCCTGCTTCAACCTGGACTGAACTGCTTTGAAAACGCGCTCGTGAACTTCGCGGAGTGTCCCGGGCATGCTGCATCCCGCCGCACGGGCATGGCCGCCTCCGCCAAATTCCTTGGCCACCCGGCCCACATCAACCTGTTCTCTGGAACGGAAACTGACTTTGATGGTTCCGTCATCCTCTTCCCGGTACAAAATGCCGACATCCACCCCGTAAATATTTCGCGCATAATTGACGATGCCATCCAAAGCTTCGTACGAATTCGCCGCTTTTTCCATTTCCTCTTTGCTTAAAAACATCCATGCAATGAGTCCGTCGTCTGATTTCTGCAAGGTGGACAAAGCCCCTTGCAGCAATTTTAACTGCTCCATGGTTACGGTTTCCAAAGCCCGGTCGGCAATCTTATGCGCTTCGATGCCGGTCTCCACCAACTTGGCGGCTTGTCTCAACACTTTCGGGGAAGTATTGGAATAGCGGAATCCCCCCGTGTCGGTCAACAAACCGGTGTAAAGGCATGCCGCCAGTGGTTCGCAAATGGGGAAGTTGTTTTCTTCCGCCCAATCAAAAATAATTTCCACGGTTGCCGCCGCTTCCGGAACCACAATGTTGATATCCCCAAACCGGTCATTGGTCGCATGATGGTCCAGGTTGACGATCACCGCATCATCCCGGATCAGGAAACGGCAGGCGCCCATCCGCTCTTTGTCGGCGCAATCCAAAGCAATCACATATTGGAAGGAGCCGGAAACCTGTTCCGCCGGCTGAATCTCTTCCACTCCGGGCAGAAAAGAAAATTTCCGGGGAACCGGGTCTTCGTTGACCATCGTCACTTGCTTGCCGGATTGTTTTAACATATATCCCATCGCCAAAGTGGAACTGATCGCATCCCCATCCGGGTGAAGATGAGATACCACCAAAATCCGGTCGGCCTTTTCCAAAAAAGCAAGCAGCTCATCAAAACGGCTCATTGTTTCTCATTCTCCCGTGCATGAACATCCCGCAGCAGACGTTCAATGTTTTCACTGTAATCAAGGGATTGATCAATCGAAAAAATGAGTTCGGGAACATGACGCAACGAAACACGATGCCCGATTTCAGAACGAAGGTAACCTTTGGCTTTTTCCAGTCCGGTCAAAGTTTCTTGTTTTTGCTCCTTGCTTCCCATCACGCTGATGTAAACTTTGGCAATTTGCAGATCTCCGCTCATTTCGACACCAGTCACCGTCACAAATCCGATACGGGGATCTTTTAACTCTTGCTGGATAAGTTGGCTTAATTCCTTTTTGATCTGTTCACCCACACGACTGTTACGTATCCGTGCCACGGATCAAACCTCCTCGTCAACCTAAAATGTGATATCTGCCGCAATGATCTCCAAACCATCCGTTTGTTCAAGCAGCCGAAGGGCTTGTTCCAGTTCTTTTTCCACCACCATCCGGTTGCTTCCGACCCCCACGACTGCAAGCGAAACAAACTGACGATCGTCTTGATCCGCCACTTCTGCAATGGAAAGGTTAAACCGGTTCCTGATTTTTGCCTGGACGCTTTGAATCACCCTGCGTTTGTCTTTGAGGGAGAAAGAGGCGATCACCCGCCCCTTAAACTCCAGTACACCGATGTGCACGTTACTTCCGCTCCACTTCCTGGATGGTGTAAACTTCGATTTGGTCTCCTTCTTTGATGTCATTATAGTTTTGCAAGGTAATCCCGCATTCATACCCTTGTGCCACTTCTTTGGCATCATCTTTGTAACGTTTCAGCGTGTCAATTTCACCTTCATGGATCACGACACCGTCACGAATCACCCGGGCTTTTCCGTCACGAACCACTTTCCCTTCGATGACATAACAACCGGCAATGGTTCCGATCCGGGAGACTTTAAAGATTTGGCGAACTTCTGCAATGCCTGCCATGACCTCTTCATATTCGGGATCCAAAAGACCTTTCATGGCCGCTTCGATTTCCTCAATCGCTTTATAAATGACCCGGTGTAAGCGGATGTCCACTTTCTCCTGTTTGGCCATCTCCCGGGCATTGGGTTCGGGACGGACATTAAACCCGATCACAATGGCATTTGAGGCAGAAGCCAAAATGATGTCCGATTCCGTGATGGCTCCGACAGCCGCATGGATGATTTTTACGCGTGCGCCTTCGACATCAATTTTTTCAAGCGAGTGTTTCATGGCTTCTGCAGAACCATGGACGTCTGCTTTAATAATAACATTTAATTCTTTGACTTCGCCTTCTTTAATTTGTTTGAACAAATCATCCAGCGATACACGGGAATGGGCTCCGCGTTCTTGTTCTTTTTGTTTCGTCTGGCGTTTCTCGGCGATGGAACGCGCTTTTTTCTCATCCTCAAACACCATGAACGCATCGCCGGCATTCGGCACATCAGAAAGCCCCAGAATTTCGACCGGTGTCGATGGCGGTGCCGTTTTGACACGACGCCCTTGATCGTTGATCATGGCACGAATTTTACCAAAGTAATTTCCGGCCACCACCGGATCTCCGACATGCAGCGTACCGTTTTGCACCAGCACGGTGGCAACAGCTCCGCGGCCTTTGTCCAGTTCCGCCTCAATGACCACCCCGCGGGCGCGTTTATCCGGATTGGCTTTCAGTTCCTGAACTTCGGCCACCAACAGAATCATTTCCAGCAATTCGTCAATGCCGTCTCCTGTCAAGGCCGATACCGGGACAAAAATGGTGTCCCCGCCCCATTCTTCCGGAACCAATCCGTATTCGGTCAATTGTTGTTTCACCCGGTCCGGATTTGCCTCGGGTTTATCCATCTTGTTGACGGCAACAATAATCGGGACATCGGCTGCTTTGGCATGGTTGATGGCTTCGACCGTTTGCGGCATGACGCCGTCATCGGCGGCGACCACCAAAATCGTGATATCCGTCACTTGGGCTCCCCGCGCACGCATGGTGGTGAATGCAGCATGCCCCGGCGTATCCAAAAAGGTGATTTTTTTGTCATTGGCTTCGATCTGATAAGCACCGATGTGTTGTGTGATTCCTCCGGCTTCTTCTTCCGTGATTTTACTTTGGCGGATTTTGTCAAGCAGCGTGGTTTTTCCATGGTCCACGTGTCCCATGATCGTAACCACCGGCGGGCGTTCAACCAAATCCTCCGGTGCGTCCGTTTCTTCGATCTCTTCAAAGTTGCTTTCATCCACTTCTTCTTTGACATGGATGGTAACGTCAAATTCTTCTGCCAAGATGGTCATCGTTTCCACATCAATTTCCTGATTGATGGTGGCCATGATTCCAAGCGTGATCAGCTTTTTAATGACAGCGGAAGATTCCCTGCGCAACAGCTTGGCAAAATCCCCAACGGTCATGGGACCGGAAACGGTGATTTCCTTTGGCAGTACCGGAGCTTGTTTTTCTTTGGCCTCTTTCTTTTTCTCGCCTTTTTGACGGCCTTTTCCTTTCCGGTTCACATTGTCCCGGCGGGCGCCGTCTTTTCCTTTCTGGAAGGCCTTTCCTTTCTTTCCTTTGCGTTGGCGCTTATCCTGCTGGCTTGTCTCATGGTTTGCTTTCCGCTCTTCCTGCCCGCGGGCGCCCCTGTTGCGGTTTGATCCGGAAGAGGCACGCTTTTTGTTGTGAGCGGAAGATTCTTGTTTATTCCGATGATTTCCGTTGGACGTCGCTTTCTTGTTTTCTTCGCTTTTCGGACGATCTTGTATTTTTGCAGATTTTTCTTGTTGATTTAAACGTTGATCCAATTTTTGTATCATTCCTTCATCCAACACACTCATATGGTTATTCACTTGAATGCCTAAGTCTTTCAGACTGTGCAATATTTCTTTACTACTCTTATTCACTTTTTTCGCGTATTCATATACACGCATTTTCGCCAAATCCATTCACCCCCGTTACTTACTGCCGAGCTTCATGAATGACCGGGCAAACCCCCGGTCCGTGATTGCAATGACCACGCGTGTCTCTTTTCCAATCGCATTTCCCAACTCTTTTCGGGCACCGTATCGCAACAAAGGAACGTTGTAAGAATCACATTTGTCACTGACCTTTTTTTCCGTGTTTTTTTTTGCATCTTCGGCCAGAATCACCAACTGCGCTTTTCCCGAGCGAATTTCCCGGATCACCAATTCTTCTCCGGAAACGACTTTTCCGGCCCTCATCGCAAGCCCCAGCAGTTGCAAAAACTTATTCATTCCCCTGATGCTCTCTTA
Organism: Thermoactinomyces sp. FSL K6-2592; assembly: GCF_038006465.1. Classification (NCBI taxonomy): domain Bacteria; kingdom Bacillati; phylum Bacillota; class Bacilli; order Caryophanales; family Thermoactinomycetaceae; genus Thermoactinomyces; species Thermoactinomyces sp. FSL K6-2592. The sequence goes on along the minus strand of NZ_JBBOVH010000001.1, from coordinate 1,313,894 downwards.
CATAATCACGAAGTTGATCATACAATTCGGTTGGAACTTGCACTTTGAGGGCGCGATCCAATGCTTTCTTTTTTTGTGCCAAATCAATGTATTCCATCTTTGCGCACAAATACGCTCCGCGCCCGGATTTCTTTCCGGTCGGGTCGATGACCAGTTCGTTTTCCGGCGTTCTCACGATCCGGATCAGTTCCTTTTTCGGAAACATTTCTTGTGATGCCACACATTTTCGCATCGGTACCTTTCGCCGTTTCATCTTATGCCAAAAACCCTCCCCTTGGAAGAAATTATTCGGTCCCTTCACTGCCATCGGTATTGAATAAAGCATCTTCATCCGGAATTTCGACTTCATCCAAAATTTCATCTTCAGCTTCTTCTTCCAATTCTTCGGCTTCCGATTCGCTTTTGATGTCAATCTTCCAATTGGTGAGCTTTGCAGCCAGCCGTGCGTTTTGTCCTTCTTTTCCGATCGCCAGAGACAATTGGTGATCGGGAACAATCACCCGGGCCATTTTTTCTTCTTCATAAATGGTGACGGAAATCACTTTGGACGGGCTGAGCGCATTGGCAATCAATTCATCCATGCGGTCAGACCAACGGACGATATCGATTTTTTCACCGCGCAGTTCATTGACCACCGTTTGCACGCGGGATCCGCGGTGACCCACACAGGCTCCGACCGGATCCACATCCGGATTGTGCGAAGCCACGGCAATTTTGGAACGTTGACCCGCTTCACGGGCAATCGATTTAATTTCCACAACGCCATCATAAATTTCGGGAACTTCCAACTCAAACAACCTTTTCAACAGTCCGGGATGGGTGCGGGACAAGAAAATCTGCGGACCTTTCGTCGATTTTTCCACCCGGGTAATGTAAACCTTCACGCGATCCCCGTGGCTGAACCGCTCTCCGGCGATGACTTCATTGTGGGGCAGCAAGGCTTCCACCCGGCCAAGGTCCACGTAATAGTAACGGTTGTCGGCTCTTTGCACAATTCCGGTGACAATGTCTTCTTCCCGGTCAACAAAATCTTCGTAAATGGCTGACCGTTCCGCTTCCCGGATCCGTTGCGTCACCACCTGCTTCGCTGTTTGAGCCGCAATCCGGCCAAAGTCTGCCGGCGTGACTTCGATCTCCACAATATCGTCCAATTGATAATTGGGGTCGATTTCCCGGGCCGCATCCAATGAAATTTCCAAGCGGGAGTCGACGACTTCATCCACGACGGTTTTGCGGGCAAACACACGCACCTGTCCGGTCTGTCTGTTCACATCTACCCGTACGTTTTGTGCAGAATGAAAGTTGCGCTTATATCCAGATATCAATGCAGCTTCAATCGCTTCAATCAAAATATCTTTACTGATCCCTTTTTCTTTTTCTAATTGATCAAGGGCCTCGATGAACTCGGCATTCATCGGCCTAATCCTCCCTTCGCGTTAAAAAACGACGCTTAATCGTGCTTTGGCCACCTTCTCGAGTGGAATCTCAAATGTCTTCTTCTTCTCATGGACCGTAAGGGTGGTACCGTCAAATTGGTGCAAAACCCCTTCAAACACTTTTTGGCCTTCAATGGGTTCGTACGTGGTAATATATACATTTTTACCGACAGCTTTTTGGAAATCCTTCTCCTTGGTCAGCGGCCTTTCCGCACCCGGTGATGACACTTCCAGAATATACGCCCCTGGCACCGGGTCTTCTTCGTCCAGCTTTTCCCCCACTATCTCACTGATCCGGGTGCAATCATCCAAATCAACTCCCCCGTCTTCCCGGTCGATGAAAATGCGCAAAAACCAATTTGGCCCTTCTTTTTTATACTCGATATCGACCAGTTCCAAACCTTCTTTTTCCACAATCGGCCGGGCAAGTTGTTGTACGGCTTCTGTAATTTGTCGGCTCAAAACCAACCCTCCTTATTTGGCTAATTCAAACACCTGCAACAAAACGCAAAGAGTGGGCTTCCACCCACTCTTTGCACTCGCAAGATGTATCTACAATAAGTATAGCCAAAGTGATTATAACACAATCACCAAAAAAGAAGCAATTGCCTTTGCCGGCTCCTTTTTCCTTAACGAACCGCTTTTGTCCCTCTTCCCGGGGACCGGGGCAGAAAAAGCCGGTATCCCCGGGATGCATTTTTTATCTCTCAATGGCTGACAAACGGCCCGGTTTCAAACTCCCGGTCCCGTGGAACGGAAAACAAGGGGTTGGTTTCTTCAAAAAAGCGGGATTGGTCTTCGGGGGCAACATAGCCCAACTCAATGCCCGTTGCTTTGGCAATAAAAGGATCCATGGTACATAAATCCGATTTGGTCAAATCGGCAACAGCCGTTTTTCCAAGCGATATCAAAACGAGCTCCATTTCCCGCACGCAAGCATTCAAATAACGGACCAGACTCATGGCCGCCTGGTCCACATCCAATTGGTCGGTCATTTTCCCCGAATAAACCAACAAGCTGGTGGGAGGTTCAAAGGGTACGGATTTGACCATTTGTTCGCTGGCCAAGGCCATCAAGGCCGCCGTTCCGATATACACACAATCGGCTCCCAAGGCGATGGCTTTCAGCATTCGTCCGGGAGTGACCAATCCTCCTGTGGCAATCAGTTGAATATCCTGTTTCACCTTTTTTCGGGCAAGAAATTCGGATGCTCTTGTAATGGCAAAGAGGGTGGGCAATCCGACATCATCCTGCAAAGTGGGTGCACCCCCGTGCGTTCCGCCTTCGGCTCCGTCAACGGTGACAAAATCCACTCCGGCTTCCACGGCGATTTGCAACTCTTTTTCAAGATGATGCGTCGCAGCAATTTTCAGTCCCACCGGCACCCCGGTTTCCTCTTTCAGTCTGCGGACCAGTTGGACAAACTCTTCCTTGCCATTGACCCCGGGCAGCCGAGAATGGATCACCGCATCTTCCCCGGGTTGCAACTCATAAACTTCCCTGAAGTCCTCGCCGATGTTATGGGCGGCCGTCCGCTGCGAAGCGGATCCTTGGGCCCCCTGCCCCAGTTGAATCTCGATCGCATCCAAGGCTTTGTACTTTTTCGGATCGTTCATCCATCCGCCCCGGTTATACTGTCCGATAAACAAACCGGCCGCTTCCCTTTCCTCTTTCATGAGCCCCGCTTCCCCCGAATTGGTCGCAGTCCCCACCTTGGTGGCAGCTTTGGCGAGGGCAATTTTGGTTTTTTTGCTTAATGCACCGCCGAAGGACATGCCTGCAATCATGATCGGAATGGAAATCGTCAATGGTTTTTTGGCCCGCTGTCCAATCGTGACCGAAGTGTTGATTCCGACGTTTTCCGGAGTGGGAAAGCGGAACAGGTGAACCGGATTGAACAAGATTTTTTCCCACGGGGACATAGGAACAGGGGTTCCCAAGGGTCGGGAGATGGGTGTGCCCTGATTGGCCCTCATGGTGATTTCCATGAGGTTGGTCACCCCCACCTTTTTCGAGGCCGGCACCATTTCAAACAAATTCTCGGTATATTGGTCCCGGATCATCCTGGTCAACGCTTGATCGACAGACCGGTCAATGGCGGACCGGATCATCCTTTCAATGAACTTCAGCACGATGGACACGCTCCTTGGCTTCACCCTGCCCCAACGAATTTTGAAGTTCTTCAATTTTTTGCGCCATCGACAAGCACATTTGCTTGACCGTTCCCAACTGACGGGCGGCATTCTGTTCTTCGACCGCAATATCCACCAATTTGCGATGATCGAAATTCGTCAGCTTCCGGTAATGGTCCTGTTCAATTGTGGCCAATGTACCCGCCATCGTTTCAATGCGGTTCAGCTCGGAATGAATGTAGGAAAGAACGTTTTCCATGTTTTCAACATTTTGCATAATCCTTACACCTTCCTGAAATTGAAATGGATTTGGTGATAGTATGCGATCATCCTTCTCTGATTACTCACATCTCCATCCGGGAAAAATTAGGAGGAACCCGGTGCCGGCTTCTTTCCAAAAAAAAGGGCCGTGTCCCATACGGCCCCGTTGGTTTTTTTCATTTTTCCCGCACGATCATGAAGAAGGTTTCCGGTTGATTTTAATTCTCTTCGGTTCTTTTTCCGGATCCTTCGGAATCGTGATTATGAGAAGCCCGTTTTCATAATCGGCTGTGATATGATCCAAGTTGGCATCCTGCGGAAGGGTGACGGTCCGGTAAAACGAACCATAACTCCTCTCTTCAATATACATGTGCTCTCCTTCTTTTTTCGATTCTTGTTTCCGTTCCCCTTTGATCGTTAATTGTCCGCCGTGCACCTCTATTTCAACATCTTCATCCCTGAGGCCGGGCATTTCCGCCTCGATGACATACTGGTTCCCTTCCTCTTTCATGTTGATGGCGGGCATTTTTGGCATCGACTCATTCCAGATCGGATTTTCAAAAAAACGTTCAAATGTGCGGTTGATTTCCGAATGGATTTGTGACAAAGGATGTACCGGGTTATGAAGATTTCTCCGGCTTCTGAAACGCTCCAGATTGCTCACTTCTTGTACCCCCCTTTCATGATGATCACCCCAATATTATGCAAATTAATAAAAAAATTATACATAACCCAATAAAAGGAATGGTTTCTGATTTCCCCGGCCGAGTAGTATAATGGAGAATACAGAACTGATTAAGGAGGTATAATCATGACCCAATCCTCATCCAAACTTCCTCTTCGCTCAGAAATTCCGGATGAATATAAATGGCGTCTTGAAGATATTTTTGAAAACGATGAGAAATGGGAAGAAGAATATCAAAACATCAAACAAATGATCCCTGAGATCAGCCGGTTCAAAGGGAAGCTCGGACGGTCTGCTGAGGATTTGTTAAAAGCGCTGAAATTCCAGGATCAATTGCTCTACAAACTTGACAAACTTTATACATATGCGCATATGCGGTTTGATCAGGACACCACCCAATCCTTTTATCAAGCCCTCAATGACCGCGCAAAAAGTTTGTATACGGAAGTTTCCGGAGCCTTGTCCTTCATCACTCCGGAGATCCTTTCCATCCCCGAAGAGAAAATCACGCGTTTTTTGGAAGAAAACGAAGAATTGCAGGTATACAAACACGCTCTGGAAGAGTTGAACAAAAAGCGTCCCTATGTTTTATCGGAAAAAGAAGAAAAACTCCTAGCCCAAGCCGGTGAAGTCCTGGGGGCCTCCGCCAACACCTTCGGCATGCTGAACAATGCAGACATGGAGTTTCCCTCGATCCGGGATGAAAACGGGGAAGAAGTCAAAGTGACACACGGCCGGTACACGAAATTGATGGAAAGCCCGGACCGCCGCGTCAGAAAAGACGCGTTTCATGCCGTATACTCCACATACGACAAATATAAAAACACTTTTGCCAGCACCTTAAGCGGGGCCATCAAGAAAAATAATTTTTATGCAGAAGTCCGCGGCTATGATTCGGCACGGCATGCCGCTTTAAGCCGGAACAGCATACCTGAAACCGTCTATGATCAATTGGTGGATACCGTCAACCAAAATTTGCCCTTGCTGCACCGGTATATGCGCATCCGCAAAAAAGCACTGGGCTTGGAAGAAATGCACATGTACGACATTTACACCCCGTTGGTGGAAGAATCTTCTTTTAAAATTTCCTACCCGGATGCACAAAAAATTGTGCTCGATGCGTTAAGTGTCATGGGCAAGGAATATGTATCCATCCTGAAAGAGGCTTTTGACAATCGGTGGATCGATGTTTATGAGAACAAAGGAAAACGAAGCGGCGCCTATTCTTCAGGAGCTTACGGAACGGCCCCCTACATCCTGATGAACTGGCAGGACAGCATTGACAGCTTGTTCACACTGGTACATGAACTGGGGCACTCCCTCCACAGTTATTACACCAACAGAAACCAACCGTTTGTCTATGGCAACTATTCCATTTTTGTTGCGGAAGTGGCATCGACTTGCAATGAAGCCTTGCTCAATGATTATTTGCTCAAACAAACCGACGACAAACAAAAGCGTCTGTATCTCTTGAACCATTATCTCGACGGGTTCCGGGCAACGGTTTTCCGCCAAACCATGTTTGCCGAATTTGAACATCTCATTCATCAAAAAGCACAGGCAAAAGAAGCGCTGACACCGGAACTGCTCACCTCGTTGTACTATGATTTGAACAAAAAGTATCACGGCAACGACATGATAAGCGATCCGGAAATCGGTTTGGAATGGGCACGCATCCCCCACTTCTATTACAACTATTATGTTTACCAATATGCGACAGGATTCAGTGCCGCGGCGGCATTGTCCGGACAAATTCTGCGCGAAGGAAAACCGGCCGTCTCCCGTTATCTTTCCTTCTTGAAAGCCGGAAGTTCCGACTATCCCATTGAAGTATTGAAAAAAGCCGGCGTCGACATGACTTCACCGGAACCGATTCAGCAAGCCCTGAACGTTTTTGAGGAGAAACTGGATGAATTGGAAAAACTTCTGGCCCAATCTTAATGCCTGCCATAAAAAAAGCGTTTGCCGACCCGGCAAACGCTTTTCTCTTTGTCATGAATCCTTTTTATCAAACAGGGACAGATATTCCCCATAACCTTCTTTTTCCAAATCTTTTTTCGGGATAAACCTTAAAGCCGCCGAGTTGATGCAATAGCGGAGCCCTGTCGGCAGCGGCCCGTCATTAAACACATGCCCCAAATGAGAGTCTCCTTCCCGGCTCCTCACTTCGGTACGGATCATGTTGTGGCTGTAATCTTCCTTTTCCACAATCTGATCTTCGTGAATCGGCTTGGTAAAACTGGGCCAACCGCATCCGGCATCAAATTTGTCCAATGAACTGAAAAGCGGTTCACCCGAAACCACATCCACATAGATTCCTTCTTCTTCATGATCCCAGTATTCATTTTGAAAAGGAGGTTCGGTTCCATTTTCCTGAGTGACGTGATATTGACGCGGGGATAACTTTTTTTTCTGTTCTTCTTGTTCTTTTCTTTCTCTTCTTGCCCTCCTGACCATTTGAAACACCTCATCTTCCAATCATTTTCCCGGCATCTTTTCATTTTAGCATACCCCGTTTCAGGGGGTATCTTCCCTTTTTTGTTTCAAAATGCAACCGTCGCAAACAAAAATCCCCGCAGACCGTGGTCTGCGGGGATTTTTCCAGTATTCCCTGAAAACTAAAGAGTGTGAGACATGACTCTTTGAAACATTTTTGCTCGAAATGAGCTCCTTAGAAAGGAGGTGATCCATCCCCACCTTCCGGTAGGGATACCTTGTTACGACTTCACCCCAATCATCTGCCCCACCTTCGGCGGCTGGCTCCTAAAAGGTTGCCTCACCGACTTCGGGTGTTGCAAACTCTCGTGGTGTGACGGGCGGTGTGTACAAGGCCCGGGAACGTATTCACCGCGGCATGCTGATCCGCGATTACTAGCGATTCCGGCTTCACGCAGGCGAGTTGCAGCCTGCGATCCGAACTGAGACTGGCTTTTTGGGATTGGCTCCCCCTCGCGGGTTCGCTGCCCTTTGTACCAGCCATTGTAGCACGTGTGTAGCCCAGGACATAAGGGGCATGATGATTTGACGTCATCCCCACCTTCCTCCGGCTTTCACCGGCTGTCTCGTTAGAGTGCCCATCCGAAATGCTGGCAACTAACGACAAGGGTTGCGCTCGTTGCGGGACTGAACCCAACATCTCACGACACGAGCTGACGACAACCATGCACCACCTGTCACCGCTGTCCCGAAGGAAACCTCCATCTCTGGAGGGGTCAGCGGGATGTCAAGCCCTGGTAAGGTTCTTCGCGTTGCTTCGAATTAAACCACATGCTCCACCGCTTGTGCGGGCCCCCGTCAATTCCTTTGAGTTTCAGCCTTGCGGCCGTACTCCCCAGGCGGAGTGCTTAATGGGTTACCTTCGGCACTGAGGGGCGTAGCCCCCCAACACCTAGCACTCATCGTTTACGGCGTGGACTACCAGGGTATCTAATCCTGTTTGCTCCCCACGCTTTCGCGCCTCAGCGTCAGTTACAGGCCAGAGAGCCGCCTTCGCCACTGGTGTTCCTCCCGATCTCTACGCATTCCACCGCTACACCGGGAATTCCGCTCCCCTCTCCTGCACTCAAGCTGACCAGTTTCAGGTGCCGCTCTGCGGTTGAGCCGCAGCCTTTCACACCTGACTTAATCAGCCGCCTGCGCGCGCTTTACGCCCAATAATTCCGGATAACGCTCGCCCCCTACGTATTACCGCGGCTGCTGGCACGTAGTTAGCCGGGGCTTTCTCCTTGAGTACCGTCAACCTTCCAGGCTGTTCGCCTGGAAGGAATTCTTCCTCAAGAACAGAGTTTTACAACCCGAAGGCCGTCCTCACTCACGCGGCGTTGCTCCGTCAGGCTTTCGCCCATTGCGGAAAATTCCCTACTGCTGCCTCCCGTAGGAGTCTGGGCCGTGTCTCAGTCCCAGTGTGGCCGATCACCCTCTCAGGTCGGCTACGCATCGTCGCCTTGGTGAGCCGTTACCTCACCAACCAGCTAATGCGCCGCGGGCCCATCCGCAAGTGACAGCCGAAGCCGCCTTTCCCCTTTTCCCCATGCGGGGAAAAGGACTATCCGGTATTAGCCCCGGTTTCCCGGAGTTATCCCGGTCTTGCGGGCAGGTTGCCCACGTGTTACTCACCCGTTCGCCGCTGGATCCTCATCCCGAAGGATGATTCTCCCGCTCGACTTGCATGTATTAGGCACGCCGCCAGCGTTCATCCTGAGCCAGGATCAAACTCTCCAAAAAAGTTTGATGTGAACTCTCAAGAATTAACGAGTCATGTCTTCACTCTTCAGTTTTCAAGGAACACTTCATTTCACTTTGTTTGTGCCGCTCTCTTGCGGCGACAGATACTATCCTAACACCTTGATGGGGTTTTGTCAACAAAAAAATAAAAAAGTTTCCGTTCTAAATAAAACTATTCGAACCCATTGAAATCACGGGCGAAGCAATCTCCTGCTTCGCCCGAAAAGGAAAAAGAAATCCGGAAGCCTCGCCCTTATTCCCTTTCAACCGCTGTGGTGGCCGCCTCCAATTCTTTTTGCAATTGATCGTGATATTTCTTCACTTCATCCTCCGTCCAGCCAAACTCATCTTTCATCATTTGAAGCACGGATTCTTTCCATTGATGCACCCAGTCAATTTGGAACAACAAACTGCCGGTCCTGCGAATGAAAAAATCGGCAGGAGTCGCCACAGACTCTTCCAAAATCCCGTATTTGAGCATCCCGTAAACTTCCGGAGCCAATTGGTATCGGGAAGCCGCCTCTTTTCCTTCCTCCACATAACAATAAACCTGATCCACGTTGCTGCCATAACGTTGAACAAGTTCTTCTGCCGCCTGAGCAGATAAACCGATCGCTTCCCCGGCCTTTTTCTTCGATTCCAAAAAGCCTTGCCATTGATCGGAACCACCGACATCCCCTCCGGAAATGCGGATGCGGTCGGTATGGCAGGGTTTCAACTGATAACCCGCTTCTTCCGTCAATTCCTTCGCCACCAAATCAACGGTTCTTTCCGCCATTTTCCGGTAACCAGTCAACTTCCCGCCCGCAATGGTAATCAATCCGGACGGGGAACGAAAAATCTCATCCTTTCGCGAAATCTCAGAAGGAGACTTTCCTTCTTCATGAATCAGCGGACGGATCCCCGCCCAACTGGATTCGACATCATCTTTTGTCAGACGGATGTCGGGAAACATAAAGTTGGCTGCATTCAACAGATAATCCCTGTCTTCTTCCGTCACCCGCGGGTGAGCCAAATCGCCGGAATAATTCGTGTCCGTCGTGCCAATGTATGTTTTCCCGTCCCGTGGAATGGCAAAAACCATTCTCCCGTCCGGGGTGTCAAAGTAAACGGCTTGCCGCAACGGGAACCGTCCCTGATTCACCACCAAGTGAACACCTTTGGTCCAATGCAAGGTTTTCCCTTTTTTGGACCCGTCTTTTTCACGAATTTCATCGCACCACGGCCCGGTTGCATTGACAATTTTTTTAGCGTAAATTTGATAAATTTCCCCATTCAACAAATCCCGCACTTGAACGCCAACCAACTTTCCGTCTTGATACAGCAATTTCTCGGCTTTCATGTAATTGAAAGCATCCACCCCGTATTCGACGGCTTTTTTCAAAACTTCCAATGTCAGGCGCGCATCATCAGTCCGGTACTCCACATAATAAGCGCTTCCCTTTAATCCTTCTTTTCGCAACAAGGGTTCTTTTTCAAGCGTTTCTTCCCGGTTCAACATCTGCCGGCGCTCACTCTTTTTCACCCCTGCCAGATAATCGTAGAGCCAAATCCCAATGGAACTGGCCAATTTTCCGTACGTCCCGCCTTTGATGACCGGCAACAACATCCATTCGGGCCGGGTCACATGCGGGCCATTCTCATAAACAATCGCCCGCTCTCTCCCCACTTCCTTCACCAAACGGACTTCCAATTGTTTTAAATACCGCAATCCTCCGTGCACCAATTTGGTGGAACGGCTCGACGTCCCTGCCGCAAAATCCTGCATCTCGATCAAGACAGTGTTTAAACCGCGAGTCTTTGCATCCAACGCAATGCCCGCGCCGGTAATCCCCCCGCCAATCACCAAAAGGTCTATTTCCCGGGAAAGGACATCCTTGATTTTTTGTTCCCGGTTCAACACAGAAAAAGCTCCGCTCACGGTTATTTCCTCCTTTTAAAAAAATAACAGCCGTAAAAACCCCTGTGCCCGATACGGCAAAGGAGTTTCAAGGCTGTTCTCCAGATCTCATCCGTCTATTAACTTATATCCAAATTAATCCGCTGTTTTAAATGCACGGGTTGCTTCAACCGCTTTTCTCCAATTATTATACCACCGGGTCCGGGTTTTGTCATCCATATTGGATTGGAACGCACGATCGATCACCCAATTTTCAGCAATTTCCTTTTTGCTTTTCCAAAAGCCGACAGAAAGGCCCGCCAGGTAAGCCGCTCCCAAGGCCGTGGTTTCAAGGACAAGCGGTCTTTCGACAGGAACATCCAACAAATCGCTTTGGAACTGCATCAAAAAGTTATTAACGGAAGCCCCGCCGTCCACACGAAGTTTTTTCAGCCGGATTTGCGAATCTTCCTCCATGACATTGAGCACATCTTTGGTTTGGTAAGCCAACGACTCCAGCGTGGCCCTGACAAAATGCGCCCGGGTGGTTCCCCTTGTCAGTCCGAAGACAGCCCCCCGGGCATCGGAATCCCAGTAAGGCGTTCCCAACCCCACAAATGCCGGAACCACATAAACGCCTCCGGTCGAATCCACTTCATTGGCCATGGCTTCACTTTCTCCGGCTTCATCGATCAGCTTTAATCCGTCCCGCAACCATTGGATGGCGGATCCGGAAACAAAAATACTTCCCTCCAGCGCATACTCCACTTTGCCGTCCAAACCCCAGGCAATCGTGGTCAGCAGCCCGTGCTTGGAGGGCACAGCATTTTCCCCCGTGTGCATCAACATGAAGCAACCGGTTCCATAAGTGTTTTTGGCCATTCCCGGTTCAAAACACGCCTGTCCGAAAAGGGCGGCCTGTTGATCCCCGGCAATACCGGATACAGGCACTTCCTCTCCAAAGAACAAGGATTTTTCCGTCACCGTATACACTTCCGAAGAGGAACGCACTTCCGGCAGCATCTTCCCCGGAATGTCCAAAATGGAGAGCAAATCCGGATCCCATTTTAAATCATAAATATTATACATCAATGTCCGGGAAGCATTGGAATAGTCCGTCACATGCGCCCGTCCGCCTGACAACTTCCAGACCAGCCACGTGTCAATGGTGCCAAACAGCAAGTCTCCTCTTTCCGCTTTTTCCCGCGCCCCTTTGACATGATCCAAAATCCACTTGACCTTGGTCCCGGAAAAATAAGGATCAATGAGAAGACCGGTTTTCTTCCGGAATAAGTCGGTATATCCTTTTTGATTCAATTCTTCGCAGATGGAGGCCGTTTGCCTCGATTGCCAAACGATCGCCGGATAGACCGGGTTTCCTGTTTTTTTGTCCCAGACCACCGTCGTTTCCCGCTGATTGGTGATGCCAATGGCAGCAATATCAGAAGCGGACACGGATGATTTCGCCAACAGTTCGGCAATCACACTTTGGACCGAACTCCAAATCTCCATGGCGTCATGTTCCACCCACCCGGGATGAGGAAAATATTGTTGGAATTCTTTTTGGGCCATGTGAACCATTTTGCCCTGCCGGTCAAACAAAATTGCCCGGGAACTGGTTGTTCCCTGATCGATCGCCAATACATATTTTTTCGTCACTTTCCAATCACCTCATTTAATCTCTAAAAGAGAATCTGATAAGCCCATGCGGCAACGATTCCGCCAATCACCGGTCCGACTACCGGCACCCACGCATATCCCCAATTGGAATCCCCTTTTCCGGGAATCGGCAAAAGAAAATGGGCCAGACGGGGGCCAAAATCACGAGCCGGGTTAATCGCATAACCCGTGGCCCCTCCGAGTGAGATTCCGATCGCCACAATCAAAAAGCCGACAATCAGGTTTTTTAACCCGTCAGCAAACGCCATTCCTTCTGCGCCCATGACCAGCAAAATAAAAACCAAGAAAAATGTCCCAATCATCTCACTAATCAAATTAAAAAAGAAATTCGGAACGGCCGGGGCAGTGGAAAAAACAGACAACTTTGCGGCGGGGTCCTCCGTTTGTTCCCAATGCGGATAATAGAAAAGCCAGACAATCACCGCTCCCAAAAAGGCACCGATCATCTGAGCAGCGATATAGGACAGTACCTGGCTCCAAAGGAACTTGCCGGCCACTGCCAGACCGATGGTCAATGCCGGATTCAAATGGGCACCGCTGATGTCCCCTGCCACATAGGCACCCAACATCACCGCAAAACCCCATCCAAACACAATGACAATCCAACCGGAGTCATGGGAAAATGTCTTCTTCAAATTGACTCCGGCGCACACACCGCCTCCAAAAACAATCAGGATCATGGTTCCAATGAGTTCAGCCGTAAACGGTGTCATCCAATCCATACGCTCCTTTCCCCGAGATGCCCAAAAAAAACAAAAAGAATCACTAAGAACCTTTTTCCACAACCGTTAGAAAAAAGGACGTCGTGATTCTCCCTGTCTCATCACTGGTATGCCTGATTAACTTTTTATTCGCGAAAACGATTTCATACTTATTATAAATTAATGTTTTTTATAAATCAATTTCTTTTTAATTAATTTTATTCCATATCTTCTGTTCAGAGGTCGTGATCGCAACGGCTCCGGCCTGTAATGCTTCCCGGGCTTCCTCCACGGTCCGGATCAAGCCCCCGGCCAGAATCGGTACGTTGGTATTGTCGGAAATTTCCCGGATGATATGGGGGATGATTCCGGGCAAGACTTCAATGTAATCCGGCTGGAACGATTGAATCAGCCGGTAGCTGGTGTTTAAAGCATGCGAATCCAACAGAAAAATGCGTTGAATCGCAATCAACGATCTTTTTTTGGCCATTTGGATCACCGGCGTCCGCGTGGAGATCAATCCGGCCGGTTTGACTTTTTGGCACAGATATTCCGCACCGTATTCATCACTTCTCAACCCCTGAACCAGATCAACATGCAACAGCACTTTCTTTTGATGGCGCCGTGCCAATTTCATTAAAGCTGTCAGCTGAGCAATGTGGCTGTTTAACAGAATGACATATTCAAAGTCTGTTTCCATCAGCTTTTCAAATTCCTTGATATTATTGGCTGCTGGCAATATTTTCTGATTGTTGAAATGCTCCATGCTTGACACCTTCTTGTTTCGAATTATTCCTCAGGAACGCTCAAACCGAAACGGGCTCCAAGGTTTCAAATAATCCAGCAAAAACAATTCTTGTTCTTCAATCCGGCCCACCACATTGGTCCGGCCGTCATTTTTCATCGGTTTTAAGGCAATTTGCAGTTCTCCTTTGTATTGGCCGTAATGATCGTTGTCAATCAAAACATCCCCCCGGCGGATTTCCTGGGTGTTATGCGGGGGAAAAGAAGCTTGTTTATATTTTACGCGACTCCCAGTGGAACGGATCATGAATTCGGAAACATCGCCCCGGTATACATGGGATTCCTCAAACACAATTTTTTTCTCCAAAGGCGTGGCATCTTCAGACATGTTCACCGTAAACGCCGGAATTTCCGGAGTAATTTGGCTGAGCTTTTTCAACTCTTCTTCCGACGCATAGGCATTGCCGATGATCACGTCATCAATCCACCCGGTCATAAAGAAGTGTTTGGCCTGAATTTCGATTGGCAGTTCCCGGTGCATTTCCAAGGTACACAATCCTTCCGCGATCTCTCTCGGCCCCAGGGTGGCACTTTGTGAACTGACAAAGGCAGCCGTTTGAATCCCCAAGGCTTTAAAAGCGGAACTGGTCCGGGCGAAATGATCATAGGACAACCCGGTATACCGGTGAGGATAAAAGTTGTGGCAACCGGTCAGTTGCTCTTTGTTGGGTTGGTAACTGAGAATCTGGTCGATGGAACGGGTTCCCTGGCTCATGTTGATCTCGATCTTGATGCCGTAAGGATTGTAAGTCATCATGGCCTCTTCTTGCCCAGAAAAGCCCAGATCCAGCCGGATTCCGGCAACCCCCCAGTCATGAAATAAAGACAAATCATCCGCCCGGACCCCGAGGTTGGAAAAAACGCGCGGATTGACATCGATATAAACTTCCATTCCCAGCTGTTTTGCATACGCAATCGTTTGTTTCAATTGTTCCCGCTTGGCACCGTCTTGCTCATTCAGTGAAATGAAACACGTAAACACCCGGGAAAATCCGTATTTTGCTGCTGTTTCCAAATAAGCCCGGTCCTTCTCAAACGTGGTGCGCCCGGGATATAAAGAGATCCCCAATCGTTTCAATGATTTCCCCACCTTTTCATGCTTTCAGCTTTTTGATGATCCGGATCATCCGTTCAATCAATTTTTGCTCACTCATCGCCGTCATCAAATGATCCTGTGCATGAATCAATAATAACGTTTTTTCCTTCAGGGTTCCATTCAGTTCCGCCTGGATCAGCTTTGTTTGCAATTGATGCGCAACCGCCAACTCATTATCCGCTTCTTGAATCAACTGCTCCGCTCTTTCAAAATCAAAATCTTCTGCCGCTTCCAACGACTCAAAAGCAAGTCCGCGCGCGTTTCCGGCGTGCAATATGATTTCAAAAATTTCTTGTTCCAATTTACGATAACTCCTTTTTTATCATTTCGATCACACTCGGGGCTCCCATCGGCGTATATCCCGTGGAAGGGATGAGTTGCACCTTTTTATTGAGCTTTTTTCCGATATCAGAAAGGGAAACAAACCGGTGGCGGATTTGCGGGGCAACCAGTGCCATGTCATAATCGGGCAATTCATTTTCCAGTTCATGGGCACCGATCGCTTTCAAGGTGAGTGGCAGCCCTTGTTTTTCAGCTTCCAACTGAATTGCTTTCAAAACAATCGCGCTGGACATGCCTCCTGCACACACAATCAACACTTTCATCCCGAATCCTCTCCTTTTTAACAACACAAAATAACCTCTTTTTTCCAGTTCATCGCTTTATTTACCTTTAATCTACTAGAATTGATAAAAAAAGTCTATTCATATATTTTACAAATTATTTCATATCATCTTGTCTGCCAAGGCCGCCAACCCGGACCCCGCCGCTCATATCAATGAAAGCAACCACCTCCTTTTCCGAAAAGACAAGCCACGACAGTTTTAAAAACAAAAAAGAAAAAATATTCTGATATATATATGTTATAATATTTATAACCATTTGGATATCATCCTTTTTCAAAAGGAGGACGGCCATGGAGCGGTTTTTAAACTGGATTGAAACAAAATGGATGCCTCCTTTCGCCAAACTCTCGGAATTGCGTCATTTAAGGGCCATTCGCGACGGAATTATCGCAACGCTTCCTCTCATCATCATCGGTTCCCTCTTTTTAATCATTGCCTCACCTCCCGTTCCTTCGCTCGAAGCCATGGTCAAACCTTACGCGGAAGACATTTTGATTCCTTACCGGCTGACTTTGGGGTTGATGGCGTTGTATGCCTCGTTCAGCATGGGGTACAGCCTGGCCCGTTCTTACGATCTGGATGGAATCACCGGCGGATTGCTCAGTGCCGCCACGTTTATCATGGCGACCCTTCCCGTTAACCTGGATCATCTCCTTCCGGAAAACGAAGCACTGGGATGGTTGCTTCCCGTCAGCAAAATGGGCGGCTCCGGATTGTTCATGTCGATCATCGCCATGTTCATCGCCGTGGAAACCATGCACTGGTTGAAAAAATCAGGTTTCTCCATCAAGATGCACGAATCCGTTCCTTCCTCCGTGTCCCGGTCATTTGAAGCATTGATTCCGGCGGCATGCATTATTTTGCTAATGTGGATCATTCGCGTCTGGCTGGAAATCGACTTGCACAATGTGTTGCTCAAACTCTTTTCGCCCTTGGTTTATTTTGCAGGGAACACGTTCTTGGGCGCCGTGATTCCGGTTGTTTTCATCATGCTGCTGTGGTGTGCCGGGATCCACGGGGTGGCGGTGGTGGGAACCGTTTTGCAACCCATCTGGTTTGCGCTGTTGGATGAAAATGCGGCCGCGGCGGCATCCGGACAGCCGTTGCCCAACATGATCGTGGAACCGTTTTATCAATGGTTTGTCTGGATCGGTGGTTCGGGAACCACGCTCTCACTCTGTTTGTTGCTCTTATTTTCCAAATCTTCTTACCTGAGGCAAGTCGGCCGTTTTTCCATTGTCCCCAGCTTGTTTAACATCAACGAACCGGTCATTTTCGGCGTACCCATCGTCATGAATCCCCTCCTTGTGATTCCGGCCATTCTCGCACCGGTTGCCTGTACCGTCACCACTTATCTCGCTTTCTCCTTGGACTGGATCCAACGCATTTCCATATTGGCTCCGTGGACCCTTCCCGCCCCGTTTGGCGCTTATGTGGCCACCGGGGGAGATTGGCGGGCCATTCTCCTGGTTTTTGTCAATATTTTGCTGTCCGGATTCATTTACTATCCGTTCTTCAAAGCATATGAAAAGAAAATGCGCGCTGAAGAAAATGCAACACCTTAAAAAAAAGTGAGAGAAGAGTTTTCTTCTCTCACTTTGTGCCTCATTCTCCCTGTGTCCACTCTTTGACTTTGTCCGGATGATTTTCGACCCATTTTTCTGCTGCTTTGTCAGGGCTCATGCCATTGTGGATATCGGACATCACTTCTTCCATATCTTCTTTCGTCCAATGGAAACGATCGAGGATCCGGTACACCTCCGGCTTGTCTTCTTTCAAGCCTTTCCGGACGATCGTGTGGATGGCTTCTTCCCCGCCAAACATTTTTTTCGGGTCTTCCAAAAACTTCAGGTCGAAATCGGCAAATTTCCAGTGAGGCTGCCATCCGGTCACCACAATCCATTCCTTTTTCTGAATGGCTTTGGACAATTCAGCGGACATGGTGGCATCCGAACCATTGATCAATTGAAAATCCAATCCGTATTCATCAATCACTTTTTCCGTTGTTTGCATCATGGAAGCCCCGGGGTCGATTCCGACAATCCTTCCTTTGAATTGATCTTTATATTGATTCAGCTCTGTAATTGAATTGGCTTTGACATACGAAGGAACCACCAGTCCGACCCGCGCTCCTTCCAAATTGGGGCCCAGATCCACATATTGCCCTTTGAATTGGTCAGCAATCACTTTGGATGTCACCGGGAACCAACCCGCCACATGAGCATCCACATCTCCCTGGGCCACGCCCTGCCACATCGGGGTTGCCTGGGTTTCCACCAGATCAACTTCAAATCCTTGTTTCTCCAGGACTTTTTTCACGACATTGGTGCTGGCGATTTCCGATTCCCAACTGACGTATGCCAATGTCACTTTCTCTTTGCCGCCTCCGAAATCAGCATATGCGGCAATCACCATGCCCAAAAACACTAGGATCGCCACAACAGACATCCATTTGCGGACCGGGAATTTTTTCTTCCCGTTTCCACCGGAAGGAGCTGTTTTTGTTTTTCCCAGATTTTGCGTCATCCGGTCCAACACAATCGCGATGATGACAATCGCCAGCCCGGCTTCAAATCCCAAACCGACTTGCAACCGGGAGATCGATTCAAGCACGATCTCACCAAGCCCTCCGGCTCCAATCATGGAACTGATGACCACCATGGATAAGGAAAGCATGATGGTTTGGTTGATTCCGGCCAGGATAGTCGGTTTCGCGAGCGGAATCTCCACTTTGACCAAGCGTTGCCAAGAAGTGGAGCCAAAAGCATTGGCCGCTTCTTTCAACTCTTTGGACACCTGGCGCAATCCCAGACTGGTCATGCGGATGGTCGGCGGCATGGCAAACACCACCGAAGCAATCACCGCAGGCACAGCCCCCAAGGCAAAGAAAAAGACCGCAGGAATCAAATAAACAAATGCCGGCATCGTCTGCATGAAATCGAGCACCGGGGTGACAATTTGTTTGACCCGGTCACTTCGCCCGGCCCATAATCCGAGCGGGATTCCGATGATGATCGAAATCAGCGTCGATGTCAAGACCAGAGCGAGGGTTTCCACGCTGGTTTCCCATAATCCCAGATCATAGATCAGCAAAAAGCCCACCAGTGCAAAGACGGCAATCCTCAGCCGGCTTAACAACCACACCAGTAAGGTCAGCAACAAGATGGTCACCAATGGTGGCGTGACCGATAGAACCCGTTCAAAGAAATCGGTGATCGGTGTAATAATGCCTTGAATAAAATGAAATAAGGGCGCAAAATATTCTTGCATCCATTTAATCAACGCATCGACCCAGTCGGCAAGAGGGAGTTTCGGCAAATTCATTCGCTATCCCCTCCTTGCCCGGTAAGTGCCGCCCAGACGGCACCACGCCCCACAATCCCCAGCACACGATCCTCGTCATCAACAACAACGGCTGGGATGGTGGAATCCGCTTGTTGTCCCATTTCGGATACAATCGATTGCAAAGGAGTGTCTTTTTTTACTTTCACAACATCTTTCACCAAAATATCTTCTACTTTCTTTTCTTTTTTGAAGGCTTCTT
This sequence comes from Thermoactinomyces sp. FSL K6-2592, assembly GCF_038006465.1. Taxonomy (NCBI): domain Bacteria; kingdom Bacillati; phylum Bacillota; class Bacilli; order Caryophanales; family Thermoactinomycetaceae; genus Thermoactinomyces; species Thermoactinomyces sp. FSL K6-2592. The sequence goes on along the minus strand of NZ_JBBOVH010000001.1, from coordinate 1,294,826 downwards.
TTACCTGATCGGCGGTGACCATCCCTTTTAAATAACGCTTGCGGTCAACCACCACCAACGTGGGAATGCCTTTGTCCCGCATTTTCTTTCCTGCCACACGGATTCCATCTTTTCCGAGAACGATGGTTTCCGCCTTGCGCATCACCGTTTCGGCGGTCAGGACTTTCCCCAGGTTGACATCTTCCACAAACCGTTCCACATAGGCATCGGCAGGATTGGTCAAGATCTCTTCAGGCGTCCCGATTTGCACAATTTCCCCATGGCGCATCAACACGATCCGGTCTCCGATGCGCAACGCTTCATCCAAATCATGTGTGATAAATATGACGGTTTTATTCATCGACCGTTGCAGATCGACAAGCTCTTCCTGCATCTCTTTGCGAATCAAGGGATCCAGTGCACTGAAAGCTTCGTCCATCAGCAAAATCTCCGGATCGTTCGCCAGCGCCCTGGCCAACCCGACCCGTTGTTGCATTCCGCCGCTCAATTGGTTGGGATAACTGTCAGCCCAGCTTTCCAAACCGACCAACTTCAGGCTTTCCATGGCTTTCGCTCTTCGTTCGGCGGCAGAAATCCCTTGAATCTCCAACCCGAACTCAACATTTTCAATCACTGTGCGATGGGGAAACAAAGCGAATTTCTGAAAGACCATGCTGATTTTTTTCCGCCGCAGTTCCCGCAATTGCTCCGCATTCATTTCGACAATGTTTTCATTGTCGATAAAAACCTGCCCCGAGGTCGGTTCAACCAGACGGTTCAACATCCGGAGAAGCGTCGATTTTCCGCTTCCGGACAATCCCATGATCACGAAAATTTCTCCGCTTTCCACGGCGAAGTTTGCTTGGTTCACACCCACCGTGGCTCCGGTCGCCTTGAAAATTTCTTCTTTTCCTTTTCCTTCCTTCAGCATTTTCAAAGCTTTCTTCGTTGATTTGCCAAAGATCTTCGTGAGATTTTTCACTTCAATTTGGTAGTTCAAAACTTCCCCTCCAATCTTGCTTCGTTATTTATTTCCCTAAAATCGATCTTTTAAACAGGTTTTTAATGATAAATTAAAAAATTTACGGTTATATTAGTATAATTTTAAAAACATAACCACGATTTTGTTTTTAACCAAAAATAGCAGGATGTTCGTTCACAGAGTATTTCCTGAGAAAACACAAATCCTGCATGATGGTTTACTCTATCAACTTCATCCGGGGGATCGTAAAATTTTTTCATATTCCCACCACTTTATTTATATTTTAAACCCTCCGGATCTTCACCGAGCGCAGGCAATCATCTTCCAGTGGAATTTTTGTTTTTAAAATGCTTTGCACCCACCGGATGATTCACCGCTTTTTCCTCTTTATCGTTCTCCCATTGTCTGTTTTCCTTTCAGCTGACGGAACCAGACGGATCCATTTGTATTTTTGCCGGTAAAAAAAAACGGGAAAACAAGATGGATTTATACCAAAAAAGGAACGATGGAGTTTTGGATAACAGATATTTAATGGAAGAAATGAAAAAAGCCTGAGAAAGGCACCTGATTTGGCATCTTTTTCAGGCTTTATGAGAGCTAGATGGGCCTTTTGAATATAAAGATAATGAAATACATAACAAAGGATGTTACACACAAGGAAAACAAATTTATAAAAATATTTGTTCTGTGTTTGAGAAGCTTGAATATCAGCTGATAAATTCCAATACCGATGACACCCCCGAGCGTATTGGCCAAGATATCCGTCAAATCACTTCTTCCAATCGCCAAAACAAATTGAATGATTTCAAATGACAAAGTAAAACCAACGATGGCTGACACTTTTTTCGAAAAAGCCCACTCACTTTTCAACATGCAAATATAAATACCCAAGGGTATAAAAATTCTTATATTGCTATATACCTCAGAAAAAAGAGACTGATGAAACGGAATCAAATTAATGACCCGCACTCTTTCTATATAATCAAGAGAAAACTGTAATTTAAAAAGAACCAACCACACAAGCACAAATACATAAACAGTGAATAATCCGAATGTAAACTTTTTACTTCCCAATGTTTCTCCTCCTGATTCGTATTTTTCTTTTGTTTTCCTCAGAACGATCAAAAATGCTGTGATTTTCAACCGATAAAACCATTTTTTGATTCAAAAAAAATCTCGTACCCTCAGTATGAAGTCTACCTGAAGGAACGAGTCGTTTTTTTAATGTTTCGTTGATCATTTCTTAAGAAAACACGGGAATTTCCTTAATGTTTTCTTAAGTCTGCCTTGGCATGGCGGGGAGCTCCACCGTAAATGAAGTATGTGTTTTATCACTGTCTGCATAAAGGCGCCCGCCGTGTAAAGTCACGATTTCTTTTGCAATCGCCAATCCAAGTCCCGCTCCCCCTTTGCCGGAGGAGCGGGCGTCATCAATCCGATAGAATTTGTCAAATATGGCATCCAGTTTACTTTTAGGAATACTCCCGGCATTTTTAAACTCGATCGAAACCATATCCCCGCATCGACCCGCGGTAATGTCAATGACGCTGTTGTCCTCACTGTATGCCACGGCGTTTTTCAAAATGTTGTTAAAGACCCTGGCAAGTTTATCGGGATCGGCGTATACCGTCAAATCGTCCGGAGCATGAATAACAACCTGTTTTCCATTCACGGCCAGCTGGGGGTAAAATTCATCGGTTATTTGCACCAGCATGTAGTACAGGTCAATGTGCTTTTTTTCAAGTTTAATCGTTTGGAGATTATATCGCGTGATCTCAAAAAACTCGTCGATTAACCGTTCGAGGTGAATGGCTTTGTCCAATGTAATACGAATATACTTTTCCTGTTGCTCTGCCGGCATGTCTGACGCCTCATCAAGCAGGCTCAAATAACCGATAATGGATGTCAGGGGAGTTTTAATATCATGTGCCAAGTACATGACAAAGTCATTTTTCCTTTGTTCGGCAAGCTTCGCCTCCTGCTCCCGCTTTTCCAGTGTCAGTTTTAATGTGTTCAGTTTCTGTTCCAAAAACTCCATTTCCGGAGAAAGTTCAATTTGTTTATCCTCTTTTTGGATAAGTATATCAATGCCGTTATTTATCTCGTTGAAGTATTTCGCGAATTTCGACAGCATGATACGGCACAGAATCAGAACCGTAACAGCAATCGTCACATACATAATGATGGTAATATTGTTCCGTATGGTATATTGATATATTAACATCGCGTCCTGACGCTCTAAGTAAAAACTGTTTTCCAAAAAACGTACGATCCACTCCCCGGTTCTCCACCGCATGAGTTCACGCAAATAAAAAACAAATACAATTGCAGCGATCACAATTACAAGGATATACAGGAATAGTTTGCGTTTTAATTTGTAATAATCGTTATTTTTCTCACTCAAATTTTATAACCAACTCCCCATACGGTTTTGATATATTTCGGATTATCAATGGAGTCATTCATTTTTTTGCGCAAATGCCGGATATGCACGGTGATGGTATTGCTGCTCTTGCTGAAGTATTCGTCTCCCCATATCTCATGAAACAACTGCTCAGAACTAACCACCTTTCCTTTGTTTTCACAAAGAATGCGCTGGATTGAAAACTCAGTAGGGGTGAGGGATAACGGTTTCTCGTTCAAAAAGCACTCATGCGTGTCTATATTCATGACAATGCCGGCATGAACTATAACATTTTCTTTTTGCTCTGTTACTCCATTGTATTTTTTGTATCGGCGCAACTGCGCTTTGACGCGTGCAATTAACTCAAGCGGGCGAAAGGGCTTTGTGATATAATCGTCTGCACCGATCGTAAGACCCGTCACCTTGTCCACTTCCGCATCTTTTGCGGTCAGCAGGATAATGGGGTAATTGTGATTGTCCCTGATTTTTTGGCAGATTTCAAGGCCGCTTGTGCCAGGAAGCATGATGTCCAATATGGCAAGATCCAGGTCAGTCTCATCGATACATTTCAATTTGGCAGTGTAGCATTTGAAAACGGTATAATTCTCATTTTTCAGGTATAACTCAACCAAATCAGCAATTTCACGTTCATCATCCACAACAAGTATTTTATCACTCACAGTTACCAACCCATTCTCCTCTCAACACATATAAACAGTTTGATTTTCCTGTTTACTGAAACCCCGGCTGATGACTATGTTGAAATTCATTTATCTGTTATTGTCCCACTATATTTTAATTCATATACGATTAGACGTATATCTTAAAGTAAGACAATGGATATAAAATCAGAAATCCATTGTTTGCAAAAACACATCAAGGATGTAAAAAACCCTTGCGCAACCGGAATTTCATTGATGAACCCCAATTTAGTCCTCTTTTTGATGGTTCCCGACAATGGGGAAATCAAAATACGTATCAGGGTAAGGTTCGTTTCTTAATACGTAGTGCCACCATTCATATTCGTAAGCTTCAAATCCGCTGTTTTCCATGATTGAACGTAACAACCGGCGGTTTTTCGCTTCATTGCTTGAAATTTTTTTTGAGGTGTGATGTGAGCGTTCATCCATAAAATCGAAACTGCTTCCCATGGGGACAAGTTCACCGGTATCCAACCGATAAAGCGTAAGATCAATTGCACTTCCACGGCTGTGGCTTGATAATGGCGCAACATATCCCTTTGTGATTAATTCGGATCGCTCGATATTCGGATAATATCTTTCTTTGGTAAGATTGTCTTCCGGTAGTTCGGACCAACGTAAAAAGCATTCCACCGCCCTTTGGGGCCGATAGCCGTCCCACAACAGCAAACCATACCCGAGAGCTTCTGCTTGTTTTTGTGCCTTTCGCAACGCAAGGGCTAAGTCATAAGTTCCCACGATGCGATTAACTTCATATCCG